>JAFSGE010000002.1 GCA_017434885.1 Lachnospiraceae bacterium
GTCTTACCTGTGCAGGTGATTTGGCAAAAATGGGTTATGATGTAACTATTTTCGAGGCACTTCATGAGGCAGGCGGCGTGCTCGTATATGGTATTCCTGAGTTCCGTTTACCAAAAAGAACCGTGGTTAAGAGCGAAATCGAAAACGTAAAGGCTCTTGGTGTAAAAATTGAAACAAACGTAATCATCGGTAAGTCCACCACCATCGACCAGTTAATGGATGAAGAAGGCTTTGATGCTGTATTTATCGGTTCCGGTGCAGGGCTTCCGAAGTTTATGGGTATTCCGGGTGAAAATGCCAACGGCGTATTTTCCGCCAACGAATTCTTAACAAGAAATAACCTGATGAAGGCTTTTGATGAATCCTATGATACACCTATTTTCCGTGGCAAAAAGGTTGCCGTTGTAGGCGGCGGTAACGTGGCCATGGATGCGGCAAGAACCGCACTGCGTCTGGGAGCAACCACTTACATTGTTTACCGCAGAAGTGAAGAAGAGCTTCCGGCACGTGTGGAAGAAGTGCATCATGCAAAGGAAGAGGGAATTATCTTTAAGCTTCTTACAAATCCAACCGAAATTCTTGTAGATGAAAACGGCTGGGTAAAGGGGATGACCTGCGTTGAAATGGAACTGGGTGAACCGGATGCTTCCGGCAGAAGAAAACCTGTGGTTAAGGAAGGTTCCGAATTTGAACTGGAGGTGGATACGGTTATCATGTCGCTGGGTACCAGTCCAAATCCTTTGATTACTTCCACTACAGAAGGTTTGGAATGCAACAGACACAAGTGTATCGTTGCAGATGAAGCCAACGGCCAGACCTCACGCGCAGGCGTGTTTGCCGGCGGTGACGCGGTAACCGGTGCAGCTACCGTAATCCTTGCCATGGGTGCAGGACGCGCAGCTGCAAAGGGCATTGACGAATATTTATCCAACAAATAAAATAATTGACAAGAACCGGATTAAGGAGTAAAATTACACGCGTAAAGGCAAAGGTGTCTTTAAGTTGAAATGACTTAAAGGCATCTTTGCCTTTTTTGCGTGTAAACACTAAAAAATATTGGGAGGAAGAGCAGAATGCAAAAAGGCGAACAATTATATGAGGGAAAGGCAAAGAAGGTTTTTTTGACGGAGGATCCGGATGCGCTGATTGTTTCTTACAAGGATGATGCAACTGCATTTAACGGACAGAAGAAGGGAACAATAACAGGCAAGGGAGCCATTAATAACCGGATGTCAAATTACCTGTTCCAGATTATTGAAAGGGAAGGAGTACCTACCCATTATGTTCAGGAAATTAGTGACAGGGAGACGGTAGTGCGTAAGGTGGAAATTGTGCCACTGGAGGTAATTATTCGAAATGTTGCTGCAGGAAGCTTTTCCAAGAGACTTGGTATATCGGAAGGTACGGAGTTAGCAGAACCGACCATTGAATTTTCCTATAAAAATGATGAACTGGAAGATCCGTTAATTAACAGTTATTTTGCAAAAGCTTTGAAACTGGCAACACAGGATGAACTGGAAACTATTAAAAAATATGCGTTTATGGTAAATGAAATTTTAAAGGTAGAGTTTTTGAAAGCAGGACTTCGCCTGATAGATTTTAAAATAGAATTTGGTCGCTTTCACGGAAAAATTATTCTGGCAGATGAAATTTCTCCGGATACCTGCAGGCTGTGGGATGCAAAAACCGGAGATAAGTTAGATAAGGACCGTTTCCGCAGAGACTTGGGAAATGTGGAAGAAGCATATATTGAGGTAGCAAAGAGACTGGGAATTAAAGTGGAAGAGGAGAAGGAATAAATGATGAGAACAGATATATATCAATCCCCTTTATGTGAACGTTATGCGAGCAGGGAGATGCAATGCATATTTTCCAATGACCGCAAATTCTCTACCTGGAGAAAACTGTGGGTGGCATTGGCGGAAAGTGAGCAGGAATTAGGCCTTCCTATCTCTGATGAGCAGATTAAGGAAATGAAGGAGCATATATTTGACATAGACTACGAAAAAGCAAAGCAGTATGAAGGTGAACTGCGCCATGATGTAATGGCCCATGTGCATACTTTTGGTGATGCATGTCCTAAGGCATCAGGCATTATTCATTTAGGTGCAACCTCCTGTTATGTGGGAGATAACACCGATGTGATTCTGATGCAAAGCGCTCTTGTACAGATAAAGAATCTTTTATTAAATGCGATAGAAGCGTTAAGTGAGTTTGCAATGCAGTATAAAGCATTGCCTACCCTTGCTTATACCCATTTTCAGGCGGCACAGCCGACTACTGTCGGAAAAAGAGCCTGTCTTTGGCTGAATGATTTGCTGTTTGATCTGGAACAGCTTGATTTCCAACTGAATAATTTGAAGCTGCTCGGCTGTAAAGGAACTACCGGAACAGGCGCAAGTTTTCTTGAACTTTTTGATGGTGATGAGAAGAAGGTGGAATTGCTAGAGCAGAAAATTGCAGATAAAATCGGCTTTTCCAAATGTCAAAGCGTCAGTGGGCAGACTTATACGAGGAAAGCTGATTTTGCTGTTTTACAGGTATTGTCCGGAATTGCTCAGAGTGCATCCAAGTTTTCCAGTGATATCCGTCTGCTTAGCCACTTAAAGGAAGTGGACGAGCCGTTTGAAGAAAAGCAGATTGGTTCATCGGCAATGGCTTATAAGAGGAATCCGATGAGAAGTGAGAGGATTGCTTCATTATCCCGCTATGTAATCTGTGATTTGCAGAATACAGCTATGACGGCATCTGCACAATGGTTTGAGCGGACATTGGACGATTCTGCAAATAAGAGACTGTCCGTACCGGAAGCGTTTCTGGCAACGGATGCAATTTTAAATTTATATATCAATGTAGTTCGCGGGTTAAAGGTATATCCTGCGGTGATTAAAAAGCATCTGGATGCAGAACTTCCATTTATGGCAACCGAAAATATTTTGATGTACTGTGTGAAAAATAAAGGCGGGGACAGGCAGAAGCTGCATGAAGCAATCCGGAAACATTCTGTCATGGCGGCAGAACAGGTAAAGCTTTATGGCAAAGAGAATGATTTAATTGAGCGAATTAAGGCAGATGCGGTTTTTCATTTAACAGAGACGGAAATGGAAAATTTATTGGAACCTTCCAAATTTACCGGAATGGCAGAATACCAATGTGAAAAGTTCATTCGGGAAACTGTAAATCCGGTACTGGAAAGTAATAAGCAAAGGGTGAATGTGGCTGCACAAATCAATGTCTGAAAGGAAGGAATAGATATGCTTACATCAATTGTTGGAACAAACTGGGGCGATGAAGGAAAGGGACGTATGGTAGACCTTCTTAGCGAGGAATATGATATTGTTGTCCGTTATCAGGGTGGTAATAATGCAGGACATACAGTAATCAATGACAAGGGTAAATTTGTCATGAATTTGATGCCTTCCGGAATTTGTAGAGAAAACACAGTAAATATTTTAGGACCGGGAATTGTAATAGATTTGGAGCATTTGTACGGAGAAGTACAGAAGTTAGTAAAACAAGGAGTGGAAGTAACGCCGGAACACTTAAAAATTAGTGACCGTGCGACTATTTGTATGCCATATCATAAGTTGTTAGATTGTCTGGAGGAAGACAGACTTAGAGATAAGAAGTTTGGCTCTACGCGTCGTGGTATTTCTCCGGTGTATGCGGATAAGTACATGAAGAAAGCATTTAGAATGGGCGATTTACTGCATCTGGACAGGTTGAAAGAAAGACTGGAAGGGATTATTGAATGGAAGAACCTGACGGTGGAAAAGGGTTATGGTCATACTGCTGTGGATGTGGAAGAAATGTATCAGTGGTTGAAGAAATATGGAACGTTCTTTGCACCGTTTGTATGTGATACCACCGAGTATTTGATTGGAGCAATTATGGATGAAAAGTCAATACTGTTTGAAGCGCAGCTGGGTGCTCTCAGAGATATTGATTTTGGCATTTATCCATACACATCTGCATCAACAACCCTGGCAGCTTATGCACCAATCGGGGCAGGCATACCATTTGCAAAGCTGGATAACAGTATCGGTATTATGAAGGCATATTCCAGTTGCGTAGGGGAAGGACCGTTCACCTGTGAATTATTCGGAGAAGAGGCAGAGGCACTTCGTGAAGCAGGCGGTGAATATGGAGCAGCCACAGGAAGACCAAGAAGAGTAGGCGGTTTTGATGTGGTGGCTTCCAGATACGGAACAAGGATGCAAGGTTGCTCGTATGTGGCACTGACAAAGCTGGATGTTCTTTCTTATATGGAAAAAATTCCGGTTTGTGTTGCGTATGAAATTGATGGACGAAGAGTAGATGTTTTTCCAGCCGGTATTGAGGAATTAAATGCTGCAAAACCGGTGTATGAATATTTGCCGGGATTTCAATGTGATATTAGTGGTTGCAGATCCGTAGACGATCTTCCTAAGGAAGCATTGGACTATATCCTCTATATTGAAGGTGTGATAGAATGTCCAATCAAATATGTGTCGGTTGGAGCAGAACGGGATGCATATATCACAATGTTTTAATGGAGGAACAGGATGCAGAATCAAAAAGTACAAATTTTAAACTTTGGTGGACAATATGACCAGCTGATTGCCAGACGGGTAAGGGAATGCAAGGTGTATTGTGAGGTCAGACCGTATACCATGACACTGGCAGAAATACAGGAATTTGCTCCGATTGGCATTATTTTTACCGGAGGTCCGGACAGTGTATATAAGGAGGATTCCCTTCATCCTGCGGATGGAATTTTTACAATGGGTATTCCAATTCTGGGGATTTGTTATGGCTGCCAGCTACTGGCGCACCATCTTGGAGGTGCCGTAGTGGAAGCTGGGGAAGGTAATGCCAGAGAGTATGGTAAAAC
>JAFSGE010000009.1 GCA_017434885.1 Lachnospiraceae bacterium
CTCTATACCGTCAGAAACGTAGTGGCAGAGAATCAAAAACTGGTATATAATGATGGTGTCCGCAAGATATTCCTTTATACCAAAGGAACAAAAGGCGGCAGTCCCAAACTAAAAAATCTGCTGAATTATATGGAAAATACACGGAAAGAAAATGCCGTGGATGAAGAGTTACAGCAGATACAGAACATTGTGGATGAAGTAAAGTGTAGTGATGAAGAGAGGGCACGCTATATGAAAGTGTATGGAGTGATTGATTACGAAAAACGCGACAGTTATGAAGCCGGACACGAAGCAGGACATGCAGAAAAACTAATCGAACTGGTCTGCCGGAAAATCACAAAGGGAAAAGAAGTGGCACAGATAGCTGAAGAACTGGAAGAAGATGAAATCACTATCAAGAAAATCTATGATATCGCCATAACTTTTGCACCTGATTTTGACATGGCTAAAATACATAATATATATGATACTATTCTTCATCAAAAATAAACAGAAGGCGGTCTTATATGACCGCCTGACTTATCTTAAATGCCTCTTTTTCGCTTCTGCCATTCCTATGATAATAAATATAAATGGGAAATTTAGTACCTGTGCAAAGCTGACCATATTATGGACAAAGTATCCTGCCACGCTGACAGCACATGCATAAAACAATACATCTTTCGTATCTTTGCCCGCTTTTACATATCTTACCACGCATGTCAGTAATAATCCCACATAACTGCAAACACCCAAAACACCCGTATTTACAAGTACTGTAACACATTCATTATGCGCGTTGGTTAATCTGGCACTTCCAAAATGCTCCCGTAAAAGAGACGTAACCTCCGGTATCTTATAAGCCGCCGAAGCAAAGCAATCCGGTCCCACTCCGATTAATTTCTGCAGTAAAGGCTGTTCCCCAAAAGTCCTTATCCCTGTCCAAACAGTGACTCCTCTTCCGTGTCCCCAATTTGCATCAAAAGTAAACAGTGTATTTCCTTCCAGAAAAGATACCCCCACCAAGGTATTTACAATCGACAAAAGCACCCACAATATCAAGGAAACCACTACCAAAGCAACCAAACCTTTGCGTATATTTTCTTTTTCACTTCGAACATGGTAAAAAATCAAACCACCGACCGCTACTGCCGCTATCCACGCCCAAATGTAAGAACTTGTAAAATATCCACAAAGACCATTCGTATCATAATTAAACTTATCCACAGTCACCACTCGCAACACCGCAATCATGCCTGCTGCCATTGCCCACAAAAGAACAAGCAAAAACCACCGCTTCATATACCTTCCATCTTCTGCCGCTATCCACAACAACAAAACAAGCACTGCACCAAACCACAAAAAAATACTGTCACTCCCCTGGGAAAATCCGGCCATAAATACAATAAATGCGTAGAAACCAAGTAAAACTCGTTTCCAAAGAATTCCACTCGTTTCCACCACAAAGTATCCAATCCCCAAAGGCGCCACTACAGACAAAAATCCGCAAAACCAGTTAATATTTCCAAGTGTAGAGATAAAATCAGGCTGTGCTCCTTTCACAACTATCGGATAATAAGAAAATCTGTTGCAAATACCCAAAACGAAAACAACCGCTGTTGCCATCATAACCGGATAAAGAACTTTTTCACTGCCCGTCCACAGACGGGAAATCAGAAAATACAAAGCACAAAGAAGAAGCTGCGGAATCAGTCCCATATACCAGCCCTCCGCACCCCAAAGTGCTTCTTCCTTATTAGCAGAAAAAACATATGACAGAAATAACACAGTGGCATAAACAAGCATTAACAAATCCACTGCAGAAATCTGTTCCCAATCTATCAGATATGCCTGCCTCTCCTGCCTCCGTGCCCATACACCTTTTACTAACAGCACAAAATACAGAACTGCAAGCACAACAAAAGCCGCCAAAGACACCCGAAGAAAAAAATTCATCTTGGCTTCTCCAATGTTATAATATCCGTTTTCCATATAAAACGGATAAATACAAAACATCAGAAGAATATATGCAGTTGAAAAATATTTTGCTGCTTTTTGAATCATCTTATCGGGTCCTCTTTGCCATATACATTTTCAGTGCAATAAGCAAACACAAATCAACTAAAATCACTACCACAATCGAACTCATTCCGTATACAATTCCCGCCTGCTCGGCAATTTTTCCGATAACCGAAGGCATTAAAATAGAACCAAAACTTGCGATTGTCAAAATAAAACTCCAGGAAAGCTGATACTTCTGAATCAATTGTCCTGTAAAAGAAACGGTTGTGGGATAAATTCCTGCCATGCTGTAACCAAAGCCCATGATTCCAAGCACAATAATTCCTGTGCTTCTTCCAAATAAAAGGATAAAGAAAAATATTACAAACCCTACACCCATCATCACAAGCAGGTTTTCCTTCTTCATCTTGGTGGAAAGCCATGCTGCAGACAATCTTCCTGCCAAAATCATAATCCAAAGCACACTTGCCATCACTTGGGAAAGAGATGCACTCAAAAATCCGGAATCCTTAAAATATGTAATCAGCCACCCGATAACACCCTGCTCCGCACAAAGATAAAAAAACAGAATCGATGTGCAAAGCCAAAACATCGGCTCCTTGAAAAATCCGTAATCTGCCTTTGGCTTTTCTTTTTGTTTTTCTACGCTTTTTGCTACTTCTTCATCTTCTACCGGAATCAGATAATACAATATCCATGCAAGCACTCCCATTGCTAACATAAAGTAACAAGCATAAATCCAATTATCAGTTTTCACGGAAGTTAAGGCAGTAAGCAGTAATGGGAACAAAAACGCCCCTATCGCAAACATGGCGTGCAATCCGTTAATCATCCACGCCTGACCGGGCGCAAGCTGATTGATTGTTTTATTGTTGAAGTTACTTGCAGCACCTCTGGCAAGTCCGGTCAAAAGAAACGCAAGTATAAGCGCTACAGGTCCTTTTCCGAACAGCAATAATGCAAACGCGATTGCAAACAGACTTTCAAACAGTAAAATACTCTTTTTTCTTCCCAAATACACCGGAAGTACTCCAGCCGTAAAACTGGACAACAGATTTCCCACGGAATGAAGGCTGACAAGCATTCCGCTAAAAACATAGTCAAGCCCTCTCGCCTCTTTTACAAAGGGAAGCAGAGAACCAATGGACAATGCCAGCATCCCGTTAATCATAAATACACCGTAACTAAAAAAGAATTGTTTTTTCTTCTCTTTTGAATCTAAACACGAAAACATAATGTTCCCCTTCTTTATCCTCAGATTTTTCAAATATTCCCTGTCATCTTAACACAAGAAAAAAAATCTGTCTCCTATTTTCGGAATAAATAGCGCCCGGTTTCACAAATAATAACAAAACTGATAGGACCTTTTATAATTCCCGGTACACCAAATAATTTCATACCGGCAAATATCGCAAGTAAAATCCCTACAGGCCAGATACCTACCTTGTTTCCGATTAATTTTGGTTCCAAAAATTCCCGAAGCAACGCACATCCGGCATATAAACACAATACCACAGCTGCTGCCACATAATTTCCCTTTAAAAATTGTAAAAGTATAAGAGGAATCAACATAATTCCTGTCCCGATAAAGGGTAATACATCCATTACGCCTGTCAAAACACCATACCATAAACCGCCCTCAAATCCAAGCAGCCACAATACTATTCCGCACAGAGCACTGATTAGCAGCAAAATAGTCCCCTGAGCTTTAATATACGTTTTTATATAATGAAGTACCTTATCGGCTACTTCCCAAATTCCATCCAAATCTTCATTCCCGAGCAGCCACATTACAAGTTTTTCATAATCCTTCAGAATTAAAAATATAGCAATTACCGTAATACCGAAATAAGCAAAAATACCTCCTACCGTTTTCATATAACCTACCGACTTATTCATCACTGCCGGAAAAATTTTTACTTCCATATTCTCTGCAAAAAAATCAACCTGTTCTATAATAAAAGCTTCCACTTCATCTCCATTTACACCAAATCCTTTTTCTAAACGGTTACAACAATCCGAAAGCAAAATATAAAAATCATTTTCCAAAGCCGAAGCATGTCCTGCCAAATCGCCGCATTTTTGAAACACCCATGTCCCAAGGGCAAAAAACGACACCACAAAAACTATACTAAACAACAGTAAAATAATGCCTGCCAAATAGTGTTTTCTTATCTTGAAAGGTATCTTTCCTGCTATCTTGTTTAATACTCCTGCAATTAAAAAAGCAAGCAAAAAAGGCGATAAAACAGGACTTAGATATTTCATAAAAAAGTATATCCCGGCAACCACCGCAAAAAAAATCCCGTATTTTCTTCCCTTTTCCGTCCCCCAGAATTTATCCATAAAAAAATCACCCATTCCGCCTGATTTTGCAACCATTCTCCGCATCGGAAAATTTATTTTCCCGAACGTTGTCAACAAACTGCAATATAGCTAGTATGGGTAATTTTGATAAAAATATAATATACAATTTTACTGTTATGATAAAAACGGAATAAAAATTTCATCATCCGGTTTTTTGTAAAATTCTACCGCTTTTCCGGTTCCCGGATGCTTAAACTGTAACCGGCATGCACATAATGCCACGTTACGGCATCCGATTTCTTTACTAAAATTTTTGGATTGTTCCGTTCCGTATTTACTGTCACCTAAAAGCGGTATCCCTGCATATGCCATTTGTACGCGAATCTGATGATGGCGTCCTGTAAAAAGCTCAATTTCTACAAGAGATGCTTCCTGCATCGCTTCCCAAACCATAAGTGTTTCTTTCCAACTATAGCAAAGCTTTGCTGCCTTGGCATCAGGCGTATCCTGTGCTACCACGGAGGACATATTAGTTTTTCCGTCTTTGTAAAGATAGTTTTCCAATGTATCCTGTTTTTTTTCCGGTCTGCCATACACAAGGGCATAATAATATTTATGAAATGTTCCGTCGGTTATCTGCTTGCTCAGAGACGCTGCTGCCTGCTTTGTCTTGGCAAATACCAGTATCCCTGCCACCGGCTGGTCCAGTCTGTGTATCAGGCCAAGATACGGTGCACCTTTTCCTTTATTCTCCGGCTTACGCGCCAAATAATTTTTAAGCTCGCTTACCATGTCCTGCTGACCCAACCGCGCGGTCTGTGTGGCAATTCCCGCCGGTTTATATGCTACTATAATATGCTCATCTTCAAAAACAATATTTTTCAATATGGTATTCTCCTTATGTACGCAGTATATTCAGCCGAATCAGCCATATTTGCGACATATGAATTATAGCATATTTATTTTTCGCCTACCATATGATATGGTTCTTAAATTGAATTTTCTTAACTCCTTCTTTTATCACACCCACTTCATAGCAATCGTAATACTCATCGATTGCTTGAATCACTTGTTTTTTCTCGTTTTGTGAAACAACAATATTCAATCCCACACCGCAATTATAAGTAGAAAGCATCTCCTCTTCTTCAATATTGCCCAATTTTTGGATATAACTGAAAATCGGAAGCGGTCTGATTTTTGACAAATCAATCTCCGCACAAAGTCCCTGCGGAATGATTCTGCAAAGATTCCCCTCTATGCCACCGCCTGTAATATGCGCCATTCCGTGTACACCACTGTTTTTAAAAATGTGCTTTACGGCTCTGTAATACGGTGTATGCGGCTTCATAATCTGTTCAATAAAGGTTTCCCCTTCTATTTTTTCTAATTTAATCTGCGGCATTTTGTCCATCAAAAGACGTACCAGGGAATATCCGTTTGTATGAAGTCCATTGGAAGCTATGGCAAGCACCGCATCCCCTTCTTTTATTGCTGACCCGTCTATAATATCACTTTTTGAGACAATTCCGGCAACACTGGATGTCAGAATATAAACTCCTTTATCCACTACCTGCGGCTGAATGGAGGTTTCACCTCCTACCAATGCACATTCGTTTTCCTTACAGGCCTCCGATATGCCTTTTACAAAGGATTTAATCGTCTCTTTCTCAGCATTTCCGCAAACAATGGTATCAAGAACCGCCAAAGGTCTTGCTCCCATGACAGCAATATCATTTACCAGATGATTAATCATATCATGACAAATAGATTCACTATATCCGTACTCCATTGCCAGTTTCTGCTTGGAACCCGGTTCCTCGGACTTTAGCACAAGCACCGGCTCCTTTATTTCCGGGAAATCAATATTGTATAAGGATGCAAAAGGCCCAAGACCGTTTAATACTCTCTCATCCTCTGACTTTAAATAAACCGCCATTTCTTTTTTCATGGCATCGGTGTAGGAAATGTCCACGCCCGCTTTGCTATAGGAAAAATTCTCCCCATTTTTTTCTCTGCCGGACAAAATTTCATCTACAGATACCTGCAAAAGCTCTGCCAAATCTACTAGCATTTCCACATTGGGAAGTGTACCGTTCTCCCATTTAGATACCGCCTGAAAAGACACGTTTAACTTTTCTGCTACTTCTGCCTGCGTAAATCCGGCCTCTTTTCTCTTTTTAACAATAAAAGATGCTATTTTTTGATTATCCAACATAAAAGCCTCCGATTGAATCTATTTTTGTTCATAGTTATTGTAACTGTTCGAAACCCACCTATACAATAACTATATATTTGAAATTATGCCATTTACTCAACCGGCAGTTGAAAACCTCAATGACAGCTTTCCTATCATTGAGGTTTTTCTTGTTTTAAATACTTTGCATTTACATATTTTGTACTTCTTGCCTGTCCCAGCTTCTGCACAGTTCCTTCCTTTACCATCCTGCCAAGTACCGCTTCTACTGTTGTCACACTAACATCCGGCAAAAATTCACATATATCTGCTTTTGATATTGGTAAAATACTATTTAATACTGTCTGCTCAATTCTTTCATTTTTTTTAAGACGTTTTCCATTCACTACAGAAAATCGTTGGTCTAATTCCTTATAGCATTTATAAAGGGTCATTAAAAAATTTTCCATAAAAGGAATATAAGAATTATTATTCTCATGCCAACCTTGAGAAGAATTATACAAGGCCTGATAGTAAGAATCTTTTGTATTATTAATCTGCTCTTCAAAAGAGGCATACTTACATATATCATATTCATTCTTATATAAAAGCAATAAAGACAGTAATCTTGAAACTCTTCCGTTACCGTCACTAAAAGGGTGGATACATAAAAAATCCAGAATTACACAAGGTATTAATAATAATTGGTTAATATTTGCATTTCCTCTGGCATCCATATATGCATAAATTAACTGCTCCATTGCATCCTTTGTATCAGTTGCTGTAACCGGCTTAAAACGCACACTCCTTTTTCCTGCAGAGTCGATAGTCATAATCAAATTATCTTCAATTTTATATTGACCTGCGTACGAATAATTCGCAATGTTAAACATTACCTTATGCATGTAACGAATTGTATCCTCATTCACTGCTAATATACTATGCTCACGGTGAATTTCATCCAGCATATCTCTATATCCGGCAATCTCCATTTCACTGTGATTCAATGGCGCACTATTTCCTTCTACAATCTCTTTGATACGTGCATCCGTTGTAACAATTCCTTCAATCGCATTTGAATTTTTAACAGACTGTATTCTGGCAATCGATTCCAGTTGTGTATACACAATCTGATTCTTATTTTTTCTTTCATCTGCCAAAGCCTTCAATGCACTGATTGTAGATGTCAAATTTACAATTCCGGTAGGTAATAATCCATTATCTAAAAATGAATAATCAAATATATGCATATATTTCCTCCTTTATCTGCATATATTTTATCATTTTATATGCAGATAATCAACGTGTATCTGCACATAAAAAAGAAAAAGATATGCAGATACCACTACATATCTTTTTTTTAATTCATACTAAAAATTTTAAAGTTTTCTTGCTTTAAAACAAACGGAAATGGGAACCATTTTAGCCTTTCTGTTTTTATCATCTACGCTTTCTGCTTCCATTACTTCTTTATCATCATGTACAATACGATTCCGTAAACCAGATTCTCAATTTTTCAAAATGATTCCTACACCTTAAAGCGATACCCCACACCCCAAATCGTTTCAATATATTGAGGCTTCGCGGAATCATACTCAATCTTTTCCCGTATCTTCTTAATATGAACGGTAACAGTTGCAATATCACCGATGGAATCCATATCCCAAATTTCCCTAAACAATTCTTCCTTGGTATACACATGGTTTGGATTCTCTGCAAGGAAAGTAAGCAAGTCAAATTCCTTGCCCGTGAATGCCTTCTCTACACCATCCACCATAACTCTTCTTGCAGTCTTGTCAATACGGATACCGCGAATCTCGATAATGTCGTTACTCTTCTGAGTGGAACCTACCAGTCTGTCATATCTCGCCATATGGGCTTTCACTCTGGCAACCAGTTCACTGGGACTGAATGGTTTCGTCATATAATCATCCGCGCCAAGACCCAGTCCTCTGATTTTGTCAATGTCATCCTTCTTGGCAGATACCATAATTATAGGAATGTTCTTTTCTTCTCTGATTAACTTACAAATTTCAAACCCATCCATACCGGGCAGCATCAAATCAAGAACAATCAAATCAAATTCCTCTGCAAGGGCAATCTGAAGACCCTCGTCACCGGTATTGCTGATAACCACCTCAAATCCACTGAGTTCCAAATAATCTTTCTCCAATTCTGCAATTGCTTCTTCATCTTCAATAATTAAAATTCTGCTCATATCTTTAATATCCTTTCTATTATCATTTTTACATATCTATAATCTGATAGTTACATCTGCTTCTTATACTCTACATCACCTGATATTTGCGGATGACAAAGTGCATACAGGTTCCTTCACCCTCTTTACTTGTAGCCCAGATATAACCGCCATGATCTTCCACAATCTTCTTTACAATGGAAAGTCCGATACCGCTACCGCCCTGTGCAGAATTACGGGATGCATCCGTGCGGTAAAATCTTTCAAAAATATTCGGCAAGTCTTTGGCCGCAATGCCCTTACCGTTGTCCTCAATTTCCACACGAATGGAATCCAGCTCATCCAAAATACGGATATCAATTTCACCCTTCGGCTTATCCATATACTTTACACTGTTTCCGATAATATTATTTACTACACGCTTCATCTGCTCAGGATCTGCAATAATCACGGTGTCAGGAGAAACCAGATTGGAATAATCAAGGGAAATTCCCCTGGAATCAAGGTCAAGTCCAACCTCTTCCACACAGTCTCCGAAATACTCGGATACATTTAATTTATGGAAATGATAAGGAATTCTGTTAGAATCAATTCCCGAATAAACCGTCAGCTCATTAATCAACCGATCCATATCATTGGCTTTGTTATAAATGGTCCTAATATATTTATCCATTTTTTCAGGTGTATCGGCCACGCCATCCATAATGCCTTCCACATATCCCTTAATTGCCGTAATCGGTGTTTTTAAATCGTGGGAGATATTGCTGACCAACTCCTTGTTCTGTTTTTCAGCAAAAATCTTTTCGTCCGCAGATTCTTTTAGCCGGAGTCGCATGTCCTCATAATTGCGATAAAGCTCTCCGATTTCTCCGTCATTTTTAGCAGAAAGCATGTACTCTAAATTGCCTTCGGCAATATTCTGCATAGCAATGTTCAACTTATTAATCGGTTCAAACACTCCTCTGCTAATCCACAAGGTAAGAAAAATGCTGGTAAATATCAGTATTACCATAATGGCAACCGCCATATCAATAAACAGCGTTCTTGAGATAATCGGATTGGCTCTGGTGACAATAAAGAAACTACCTTCGCTTCCGTCAGGAAAATAAAAGTCTTTCTGCCGCACCAGCTTCTTCATATCATCATAATAAACGCTTCGTGCCATTTGCGAATCAATATTCTCCTCCGCAAATTCAGGCAATTTATCAAAAATATGCTCTCCAGCTGCCTGATTTCCCGCAAACAGCATTTCTTCCTGCTTACGGATAATAATATAAGAAGAGCGACCTGCAATCTGTTCATTTATTTTTTGCAAAATTGCTGTATCTTCCATTGCTGCAGGATTTTGTTTCAGTCTCTCGTTTACCTCATAGAAAACTTCATCTGAAATAGCCCGCGATGCCACCGTAGGGTCTATCCACACATTCAGATCATCATGAGAAATTCCGTATTCTTCCTGACTGTAAGTTAAATAATTCCCGATTACAAGAAATGCTGTACTGGCAAGCAGACACGGCAACAGTATAATTGTAAAAAAAGTGATTAATAATCTTGTCTTGAGTTTCATGGCAACTCCTTGTAAAAACTCTTTTTCTGCCTTCTCTGTATTCATTATACCATAGATTTTTGTGGGCGATTATAAAAGAAAAAATGATTCTATAAAAAATTTATAAAAAACTATTGACATACAGTCATAATTTGATATACTAATATCAGTAATAGTTACTAGTTTTAAATTGTGAGGTGAATAAATGAATTTGAAACACAGCAAACAGAGAGATTGTATTATGGAATTTTTGAGTACACGGAAAGATCATCCGACAGCTGACACTGTCTATATGAATGTCCGTCAGACTTTTCCGAATATCAGTCTCGGTACTGTTTATCGAAATCTGACATTACTTGCCGATATCGGTGAAATTGCCAGAATCCGTGTAGGTGATGGTGTAGACCATTTTGACGCAGATACCTCCCCTCATTACCATTTTATATGTAAAGAGTGCGGCAGTGTCATTGACCTTGACATGGAAGATATGGCTTATATCAACGAAACGGCCGGAAAGCATTTCGATGGCTGTATTGAAGGTCATTTCACTTACTTTTACGGAAAGTGCGGTAACTGTTTTACCAAATCGTAAACACTTATATATTTTGTGTTTATGCATATTAATAAAGCAATAGCGATTATAAAACTAATTTTAAAAAAGAAAAGGAGATTAAGATTATGAAGTATGTATGTCAGGTATGTGGTTATGTTCATGAAGGAGATTCTGCACCGGAGAAGTGCCCTATTTGTGGTGTTCCCGCAGAGAAGTTTACAGCTCAGTCCGCTGAAAAAACATGGGCTGCAGAGCATGTAGTAGGTGTTGCACAGGGCGCACGTGAAGACATTATTGCTGACCTTCGCGCTAACTTTGAAGGAGAATGCTCTGAAGTAGGTATGTACCTTGCTATGGCAAGAGTTGCTCACAGAGAAGGTTATCCTGAAATCGGTCTTTACTGGGAAAAGGCAGCTTGGGAAGAAGCTGAACATGCAGCTAAATTTGCAGAATTACTTGGTGAAGTTGTAACTGACTCCACAAAGAAAAACCTTGAAATGAGAGTAGACGCTGAAAACGGCGCAACAGCAGGTAAGTTCGACCTTGCTAAGAGAGCTAAGGAACTCAACTTAGACGCTATCCATGACACCGTTCATGAAATGGCTAGAGACGAGGCCCGCCACGGAAAAGCTTTTGAAGGACTTCTTAAGAGATACTTTGCGTAGGCTATGAGCCATGCAAAAACGTAATAATAACGCTCCACGAGTTCACTCGTAGGAGCGTTTGTTATTACGTTTTTATAGGGCGAGCGCCCGACAATGAGAAAACACGCAGTGTTTTCGAATCTGGCATGGCTTATTATTAATCCTTCTTACATTCCATCTTCTCTGATAATTATTTTGGCTTTTGTATTTTCGTTAAATAAATTCGCAGTCTTTTTCTCTTCCTGCTGTTCATCTATTTTATACTCAAAGAAGCTTTTTTGTTTCATGGAAGCCAGTTTTTCTTTTTTCCCGGAGGTGTCACTACCATACATTTCATCCAGTTTTATTTCTGTCGACAGGACATTCTCACTCAATTCTTTTTTGTGTTCTGTATTTTGTTGAATCTGCTCCTTCTGTAACAATGTACCTGCTTCCAGCATTTTTTGTATACCAACAGGTGAAAAAGCCGGTTTTTCTTTTTGTTCCGCTACTTTTTCATCCTTATCATCATGAATAACTTCTTTAGCCGGATTCTGTATTAAATCGGCTTTCTGCTCCTGTTCTTCTTCGGATTCCTTCATTTCTTCTTTCTTTTCCATTTGCAGCATTCTTAATTTCCGATTTAATTCTGCTATCTGCTTCTGGATTTCCTGGCGCTCTTTCACCTTTTCTTCATCAGACATTTCAGCATCAGAGGAAAGTCGGTTTAAATTTTGTTGCTTACTTGTAATTTGATTCTGAATACTTTTCGCTTCTGTATCTGTTGAAGATATAACAGGCGCTGCCATCTTATGATTAACATTATTCACACTTGCTGAACTAATCATCATATACATTCCTCCTCTCTATCCTTATTATAAACTATTGTTTATCTGTTGCACAACTCAATATTTTAAACTATATAGAGGTTTTTACTATTTTTACGCAGGAACGCTATATTAGTATGTTGTATTAATTGTTATAATAAAATCGTTAACAACAAATACTGTATTTTGTATTGTAGAAGGAGGATTCCATGAATAATTTTCAATTTTACAGCCCTACCGAATTTCTTTTCGGCAAAGACACAGAAAACAGCTGCGGTGCCTATGTGAAAAAATACGGCGGGACCAAAGTTCTGATTCATTACGGCTCTGCATCCGCAGTGCGTTCCGGCTTAATTGACCGTGTAAAAGATTCCCTGACACAGGCAGGTATTTCCTATGTACTGCTTGGCGGCGTACAGCCCAATCCCCGTGATACCAAAATCTACGAAGGAATCGAACTGTGCCGCAAGGAAAATGTAGACTTTATTTTATCTGTTGGTGGTGGCTCCTGTATCGACTCCTCAAAAGGAATTGCTTTGGGTGCCCTCTACGACGGAGATTTTTGGGACTTTTACAGCCGTAAGGCAAATGTAACCAAAGCTTTGCCTATCGGAACCATCCTCACCATTGCTGCTGCCGGCAGCGAAGGCTCTGGTGCATCCGTTGTTACCAAAGAAGAAGGTATGTTAAAAAGAGACGTAGGCTCCGATTTGCTTCGTCCCAAATTTTCTATCTTAAACCCGGCTCTGACCGAAACGCTGCCACCTTATCAGACTGCCTGCGGTGCAACTGATATTATGGCACATGTATTTGAACGTTACTTTACCAATACCACAGAAGTAGAAATTACCGACCGCCTCTGCGAAGCCATTCTCCTTACCATGATAAAGGAAACTCCCAGAGTCATTGCAGACCCCCACAATTATCAGGCAAGAGCCAACATTATGTGGGCAGGTACCGTTGCTCATAATGATATTGTCGGCGTAGGCAGGGATCAGGATTGGAACAGCCATGGTATTGAACACGAACTGTCCGGCTTATATGACTGTGCACACGGTGCAGGTCTTGCAGTCATCATGCCCGCCTGGATGGAATATGTCTGCGACCACAATGTAATGCGCTTTGCACAAATGGCTACCAGAATTTGGGGTCTCCCCATGAATTTTGAAAATCCGAAAGAAACCGCGTTACAGGGAATTACTGCTTTCCGTAAATTCCTTCATGAAATTGGTATGCCGATTAACTTTAAAGAGTTGGGTGCTAAGGAAGAAGATATTCCCGTATTGGTTGAAAAATTTGGCCTAGGAGACGGTAAAACCGGCGGCTTTATGCCTTTATCTTCCGAAGATGTAGCTAACATTTACCGCATTGCCGCGAACGTAACTCTTTAGCATTGACTTTTTGGTACTTTTGGACTATAATGTTGATTATCACTTCCGATGTTTTTAGCAATATTACACAAGACATTTTGATGTGAAAAACGAATATAAAAGGAGCGATTACTATGGTTAAGAAAAATGGTGCACAATCAGTTGAAACTATCTCCGGAAGAAAAATTGTTCTTTCTGCCGGTGTCGGAAAAACAAATGTTGATGAATTAAAATGGCTTACTGAAACCGTATTGTCCGAAGCAAAAGCTTGGAAAGCAACCGGATGGGCTTACATAGCAGACTGCTCTCAGATGAGTCCTGTTTCTCCTTCTGAAGGCGGAGAACTTGTTACTATGACAAAGAAATTTGTAGATGCAGGCTGTAAGGCTTTTGCCTTTGCAGAGGGTAACTCCATTATGTTAAAGGTACAGGCTCAGAAAAATACAGAACGTTCTCAGACCGGTGTTGCAGAAGCTCACTTCGCAACTGTTGAAGAAGCACTTGACTGGTTAAAGAAAGAAGTACATATTTAATATTACAATTAAGGGATTGCCGTATCAGACAATCCCTTTTCTTTTATTCATATCTCTTCAACTTTCTTCTTGCACAAAAGAACATTATCAGACACCCGGCAGCAATCACTCCGCATGCAATCGAAAAATCAAAAATAACCGGATTAATATACTCACCATTTTTGTATGCAGGATATTCCATCACCACTTGTATCACAATTCCTATCAGGCAAAGGATAAAAACCAATATACTATACAGCTTGGCATTTTCTAACCGCTCTATCGTTTGGCTTCTGCTTTCTCTGCGATTCATCACTGCAAATCCATACAACAACAGCCCTATCAAACCTGCAATAAGCGCATATGCCAAAAAATTATACGCATTCTCATTCATCTCCACTGAATTAGAGAAAACTGCATCTTCATTATCCGGTCTCACCCAAATAGTAATTTCGCCTTCCTCTATTGTATCTATCTGTTTGTGAAAATGCTTTTCATACTTTTCGCCGTCTTCATACCAGATAAGGTCATAATTGTACCTCGGTTCTTTTACTCCCTGCCGAATTTCCGCAGTTTCTTCCAAGTTACAGACTTCACCCGTTGTCTCCATATAATCTTTCACAATGATAGAACTGTGAAACATAGTTCCGCTAAAAAAGAGAAACAAACCGGCAAGCACAAAGCAAAGCCGATATGGTTTTTGCAACAAAACCAAAAGACCTCTTATTCCTTTATCCATACAATAATCCTACCCTGAAATATATCATTATTCTTATATTTCTTTCATCATATATTTGTATTTATCTGCCTGATATCTTAAAATCTCTTCCACTCTGTCTACGATTTCATTCTCACAAATGTATTCATACTTTCTCAGTTCTTTTATCATTGCACTTTTGCTTGCAGAGAAGGTAAGATGATTTCCATACAATTCATTTGCAGCGTCCGTCTGCTCGTCAAAATTCCTTGCAAACGGCTTTGCAACGATATCCTTTCGGCACTGCTCCAAGGATTTACCAATCGGAAAATCGCCCTTTATATCCGCAAACAGGGAAAGTCCCATATCAAAATACGGACAAAGCCGGTAGTATTTCTCATCCAAATCATAAATCACGGCTATATTGTTGGTATGTCTGTCTTCGTTCAAGAAAAAAGCATCCATTTCCAACATTTTGGTAAGGTAAATTCCAAAATCCTTTAATCCCGTATAAGTTGCCACATGGTCAACAGTATATGCAATTCTCTGCTTTGTTTCACTGAAATAAGCCAGTTCTTTGGCAAGACTCATGCCGGTATGCTGGCGAAACAATTTTTCAAGGGTGATAAGTTCCTCCCTTTCCCCAAGAAAGTTCCTGCTTTTACATCCGCTAAGCTCCTGTCCTTCATAGACAATCTTCACCGGTTCATAACACACATGGTTCCCAATGTTGGAAGAACGCAATATCTGTGAAATTACGGTTTCTGCAAGACTCTCATAGCCCATTTGGTCTGCCTTATACCACCAACCGTTTTCTCTCCATTTCAACTGATTACCCTTAGAGGAGTGGCCTGTTTCCCTATATTGCTGCTGATTTGAAATGACAATCTTTTCCACAAAGCTCCTCCTCTTTTTACTTATCCCACAGGCTGATAATCCGGTCTGTAATAAAACAACTTAATCCACTGCTTATCTTCTGCCATGCGTCCCTCTGTCTTCTCAATAATGGCAAGGGGATCATAGCTACTAAGCCCCAAGTCACGCAGTACACTCTTTAGTTTGTCACGACTGCGGGGAAAACATCTGCTCTCCAGAAAATATTCAAAATCTTCCCAGTCAGGCTTAGCCTTCACACCAAACGCCCGATGAATAATATCATCTGTCATATTCGCCACTTCGATTCTTTGCTGCATAAAATCTACCAGAATCACACTGCAAAGCTCATCTTCGCACATATATTCCATGCGAAGTACATAACTCTGTAGTTCACGGGATTTGTGAAACTCACGATTTAAAATCGCCCATGCTTTGTAAGTACGGTAGATTCTGTCCATGGTATCATCAGGCGTATTCAGATAGGATGACAGCGTCTGCCTCGATACTCCGTATTCTGCCGCAAGCTTTGTGACGCTCTCGCCGTTATTCCGTCGCTTCTTAATCTCTGCAAGCTGCTCTTTATTGATACTTGGTTTTCTGCCTGCATTTCGTTCATTCCAAGCTGCCATACCTATCACCTGCCTTTCTGCCTTTATTATATCGTGGTGAATTTCCAATGTCAATTAATTAATTTCTTTACACTATTTGTTTATCCTGGAATAACCAAATCCGTTCGCAAACGCATCAATGGGAATATCTTCTCTGCACATGTGGCATCCCTCCGGATTATACGCCTTGTAATCCGGTATATCCGCAATGGTAAACAAAGATTTAATCGGAACTCCCATGCTGCTGCTTGCCGCACTGAACACAGCGCTGATTCCACTGATTTTTCCTCCATAATAACTTATCGTTTGTACTGCCTTTACAATACTTTGTCCTGTAGTTGCCGAAGCCATCAAAAGAAGTACATTCTTATTTCTTATCATCGGAAGATAATTCTCTCTAAACAAAAGCTGCCCTGATGCTGCATATTCCGGTGTTACAATATAAATTGTTTTGTGCAGATTAGTAGTGCAAATTCCGGCTCTGGTAAGTTCTTCTGCCAAATATGCCCCGATAATTTCACAACCGTCCAGACATACTATCGTATCTACCACCGTATCCGCTTCGATCTGCTTACTGAGCTCTCTTGCTGCCATGGAGGCTTCACTGAGTCTTGTTTTTAAAGTTGTCATATCCAGGAAATAGTTGACGTGTGAATGCGGCGTCACAAAATGTCCCGGTATTACCTTAAGTACTACGTTTGAATGTTCCTTTGCATGTATTTTAATTATTTCCTGCATATTCTTCCTCCTTTGCAACTTACTATAATTCTATTATCAATGAGTTACTCTAAATAATCAAGAAAAAATACGTATCTCTGACCCTCTCGCAAAAAGAAAGAGTCCTCCGATTCCTATCGAAAGACTCTTTTGTTTCTTTTCAATATCAGCTTATTTAATTACTTCAAACTGGAGAATCAGATTTTCCAGTGCTGTTGCCTGACTGTTCATTTCTTCGCTGGCTGCCGCACATTCCTGAGATGTTGCAGAATTTGTCTGAACAACATCGTTAATATGGTCAACACCTGTATTAATCTGCTCAAATGCTTCATTTTGTGCTTCCAGAGCTTCCGCAACCTTTGTTACCTCTTCGGTTGCTTCCTTGGAGCTGACAACAACTTCTTCTAAGTGCTGCGCTGTTTCATCCGCAATCTTCTTACCCTTTTCAACTACTCTTAAGGAAGATTCAATAAGTGCTGTAGACTCTTTTGCTGCCTCAATGGATGCATTCAGTGCCAACAGATTTGTCTGTGCTGCAATATCATTAATGGTAGCAATAATCTTACCGATTTCCTGAGATGCTTCATTAATTTCAGTCATTGCCTGTACCATTTCCTGCATCTTCTGGTCGCTGACTGCAATTTCCTTACCTACTTCGTCAATCTTATCACTAACTTCTTTTGCCTTTTCTGCGTTCTGGGAAACCTGCTCAGATACAGTTTCAATGGTTGCTGCCAATTCCTCTGTAATGCTTGCCTGGTCGGTAGCTCCCTGTGCCAGTTCCATTGCGCTTGCGGATACCTGTTCGGAACCGCCTTTTACCTGCTCTGCAACCACATGGATACCGCCTACGGTATCAGCCATGCTGTGCTCAAATGCTGTAATACTATCTAAAATAGCAACGAAATCACCCTTCCACTCTACAAGAGGCTGTACAGTAAAGTTTCCTTTGGAAAACTCATTCATAAAGTCAGCAATGTCATCTACGTATGTACCAAGAATACGAATTGCTTTACGCAGGCTGTGTGCAAGATTTCCGATTTCATCCGTAGAACGATATTCCAAATTGCTGTGAAGATTTCCTTCTGTCAATTCTTTAGCAACTACTTCGATTTCTGCCAAAGGCTCTGCGATTGACTTCACAATTTCTTTTCCAAGCTTTCTTGCCATCAGTACTGCCACAGCAATGAAGATAACAATAACTGCAAAACATACCCAGAAGGTTAGCTGACTTAGTGTAACAGATTCCTGCATCAAAGCATCAGTCTGAGCATCAAGCTGTTCTGAAACAGCAACTACTTCATCAAGTGCCGGCGCACATTTATTAAGAATGGCATCAATCGCACCTTCATAGTTCCCGCCTTCAATCATTGCAATAATATCAAAACCGATAGTTTCCCAATTATCTAACGCAGTTTCATATTTCTGGAAAAGAGCATCTTCAATCAATCCTGTAGCTTTCAATGCTGCCAGTTTCTTAAACATGTCTTTTCTCCTTCGCAGTTGCGCTTTTTACAAGATGTAGCCTTTACAATTTATTCGACTAATTACAACAAATTTTACCATAATCTCATCAACATTTTTTTGTATTTTTTCGCAACTTCGTCATATAGTACATTTTTCCTATTTTTGCATTATTATTTTTTGAACATTATGGCAAAATAAAAGCACCGTTGCTTTATTTAAGTATACTTTAAATAAAGCAACGGCTCTCATCTTACATATTACGCCAATGTATAGCTGTTCAGATATTTTTCCTGTTCTTCGGTCAATACATCAATTTCCTTGCCAAGGAATGCAAGTTTTCTCTTTGCAACATCATTATCTACTGCCTTGGGAACATCAATCAGTTTTTCAGTTAATTCACTGCCGTGTTCTACCAGATATTTCGCGGAAAGTGCCTGAATAGCAAAGCTCATATCCATAATTTCTGCGGGATGTCCGTCACCTGCCGCAAGATTTACCAGTCTTCCCTCTGCCAGTACAAAAATCCACTGGCCGGTAGGAAGCTTGTAACCCATTATGTTCTTGCGCATTTCTTTAGACTCAACAGCAATTTCACGAAGTCTTGCCATATCGATTTCACAATCAAAATGACCTGCATTACAAAGAATTGCGCCGTCCTTCATCACTGCAAAATCTTCTTCATCAATAACTTTATCACAGCCTGTTACGGTTACAAAGAAGTCACCCACTTTAGCTGCTTCCTTCATAGGCATTACATCAAATCCGTCCATAACTGCTTCAATTGCCTTGATAGGGTCAATTTCTGTTACAATAACTCTTGCGCCTAAGCCTTTCGCTCTCATTGCTGTACCCTTACCGCACCAACCATAGCCTGCAACTACTACGATTTTGCCTGCAACAATCAGGTTAGTGGTACGATTAATACCATCCCAAACGGACTGACCTGTACCGTAACGGTTATCAAATAAATGCTTACAATCTGCATTATTTACGCGAACCATGGGGAATTTCAGTTCTCCTGCCTTAGCCATAGCTTCCAGACGGATAATACCTGTTGTGGTTTCTTCACATCCACCGATAATATTCGGAATCAGCTCAGGCATCTGTGTATGAATCATATTTACCAAATCGCCGCCATCATCAATGATAATGTTGGGACCTGCTTCGAGTACGTGACGAATATGCATTTCGTACTCTTCGGGAGTACAGTCATACCACGCATGTACTTCAAGACCATCTTTTACAAGGGCTGCTGCCACATCATCCTGTGTGGAAAGAGGATTGGAGCCTGTTACATACATCTCTGCTCCGCCTGCTTTTAACACCTTACAAAGATAAGCTGTTTTAGCCTCTAAATGTACGGAAAGAGCTACTTTCTTGCCTGCAAAGGGCTTTGTCTGTAAAAACTCTTCTTCCAAAGTACGAAGAAGGTCACAATTTCTCTTTACCCACTCAATTTTGCGTTCGCCGGATTCGGCTAAATTAATGTCTCTGATTTCACTGCTCATTTACATTTCCTCCATTAAATAAGTTGAGTTTATTCAGCCGAATTTTTATTATAGTGATGGTCGTCTGTCCTATCATCACTTATTTATGGATCATTGTAAGTCTGCAGGTTCTTAATATTCCTTTTTATCAAGACCCATTCTTACAATAATATCATTAACCTTTTTATACACTAATTCCTCATCCATGGTCAACACTTTTCTGTTTTCCATGGTAATCTTACCATCAATAATCACCGTCTCAACCTCAGAACCGTTTGCGGAATAGGAAAGTCCCGCAATCAGATTATTTCTGGGCGTTAAGGAAGGTGTATTCAGGTTCAAAATCGCAAGGTCAGCTTTTTTTCCTACTTCAATAGAACCGATTTCTTTCTCTAAACCAAGCGCTTTTGCACCGTTAATGGTAGCAATACGGAATCCCTCTCTTGCGCTGACACACTGTGGTGTTTTGTTAACGCCCTTGTGAATCAGGGTAAGTAAACTCAATTCATGGAACATATTAAGGCTGTTGTTGGATGCCGCTCCGTCTGTTCCGAGACATACATTAACGCCTGCCTCTAACATCCTGCTGACAGGAGCAAAACCGTTACCCAACTTCATATTGCTGGCAGGGTTTGTCACCACGCTGACACCTTTTTCCTTTAAAATGGCAATATCCTTATCATCTATCTGTACGCAATGTGCTGCAATGGCAGGTACATCAAAAAGTCCGTTGTTATTTGCCATTTCAATAGGGGTACATCCGTATTTCTCTTTAATCTGCTCTATCTCACTGACACTTTCGGACAAGTGCACATGGATTCTCATGTTGTTTTTCTTGGCTTCATCAGATACGATACGCATAAAACCGTCATCACAGGTATAAGGCGCATGAGGTCCCAACATAAAGGAAAGTCTGTCACAGTCCTTCGCCGCGTCTCTCTCCTCATAAGCCTGTGCAAGACGAACCTGTCCCGCTTCATCATTGCCGCTTCCCACAAGTCCTCTGGAAATCACTGCACGCATACCGGATTCCTTTACCGCTCTGGTAGTCTGATGAATATTCATCTGCATATCGTTAAAGCAGGTAGTTCCGCTTTTCATCATTTCCAAAATGGCAAGGCAGGCACCCCAGTAAGTATCCTCATCCGTCATCTGCTGCTCAATCGGATCAATTGTTCCGAAGAGCCAGTCCATAAAGGAAAGGTCATCTGCCACATTTCGCATAAATGCCATATAAGAATGTGTATGACAGTTAACAAGACCGGGAATCACCAATTTGTCCTTACCGTCAATCACCTTATCCTCTGCAAAACCCTCCGGCGCATCACCGATTGCAACAATTCTGTCTCCCTCAATATAAATACTGGTTTCTTTTACTTCATCCTTCTCTCCGTTTGGAAGAATGGCTGAAATATTTTTTAATACAATACCCATAAATGCCTCCTACTTATTTACAATATTTCTATCCTCACCGTCTAAAAATGCTTCAATATTCTTACAGGTTTCGGACACACATCTTGTTCTCGCCTCAATACTTGCCCATGCCATATGAGGTGTAATAATCAGACGATTACTATCCATAAATTTACTTAACGGATTGCTGTCCCTCATAGGCTCTGTGCTTGTCACATCAAGTCCTGCACCTAAAATGTAATTCTCCGTCAATGCAGTATAAAGATCTGCATCATTTACCACCGGACCTCTTGCTACATTAATCAGAATAGCTGTTTCCTTCATCTTTTTCAATGCGTCCAGATTTATCAAATCTCTGGTAATGTCACTTAAAGGGCAGTGTAAGGACAGGAAATCAGACTCTTTCAGCAAAGTATCAAAATCCACTCTCTCATAGTCAGTGCAACTGCTCTTTCCGGTCACTGAGTAAAAAATAACTTTACAACCGAAAGCTGTGGCAATCTGTGCCACTTTCTTTCCGATATTACCCATACCGATAATACCCCAGGTCTTTCCTGCAAGCTCTGTATAGGGAAGATCAAAATTGGAAAAACGGTCCTGAGCTGCATATTCACCGGATTTCACATAGTCATCATAATGGCGAAGCTTCTCCAATATGTAAAAGCAAAGTGCAAACGTGTGCTGTGCCACGGCATCGGTAGAATAATTCACTACATTAGCAACCTTGATTCCTCTCTGTTTGCAGTAGTTTAAGTCCACATTGTCATAACCTGTTGCAAACTCACAAATCAGCTTTACATTAGGTGCATCCTTTAAAGTAGCTTCATTTAAAGGTGCCTTGTTTGCAATAATAATATCGACATCCTTCACTCTTTCTGCCACATCGGGTGCCGTGGTATTGCGATGAATGGTCAGTTCTCCGTATTTGCCAAGGGCATCTACGGAAACATCGGTTCCTACGCTGTTACGCTCTAAAATTACGATTTTCATATTTCACTCCTATTCTCCTGCGATATGATTAGTATACTTGACTTTAATCAATTTGAACAGAGTTTTTCATTTTATTTAATACCCTATAAAGCGGTTTTCCAAGTATCAGCATCAGCACAAAATTCCATACGGCATGCCATACATCCCATGGCAGTCCCGCTATCCAGTAACTTAATGCATAAGCCGGGTCCACAAACAAATACAAAACTGCGAACAAACTACCAAATATCAAACCAAATCCTCCTGAAACAATACTCCAGGCAATAAACTCTTCTTTCAGTATTTTTTTTAAAAAAAGTGTCATCAGACATAATATCGGCCATACATATAAATAACTGATAGTCCAGCTTCCGATTCCCCACTGAATGATTTGAAATAAATTAAAAACCGTAATTGTAATCAAAGTTTCTTTTCCGAAAACCAAAGCATATAAAATAATAAATAGAGAAACCAACTCTACATTCGGCAAGAAATCCAATGCCAATTTAGACACATAAAGGATAGCACTTAAAAGTGCTATCCTCGTTAATTTTTGTACTGACATTACGACCACCCCTGCATTAAAGTAAATGTGTAAGTATCACCGTCTGCAAGCGGAATTTCATCCGCCCCTGTCATAACAGATTCTCCGTTTACAGTTACACACCACCAAAATTGGTTATCGATGTCTTCCATCATACCGTCAAAGCCTTTGATATAAATTCCGTAGGTGGAATCCTCCCAAATACAGCTTTCATAAGTTCTGAGGAATTCTCCCAGATACTCCGTATCGGACTTACAATCTGTAACCTCTAAGTATCCATCTCTCTCAGAAACAACCTCCAGTTTAAACTCCTTCACACCTGCCTGTGTGGAGCGGTAGTTGAGTACGCCTGCAATGACACCGATTACAACAAGAATCGTCGCAAAAACAGACACAAGGGTAATCTTTTGTTTTTTGGTCATAATATTCTCTCCTTTCTTTCTCACCAAAGAAACAGATTGCACGCTTATGGCAAGTCTTAGGACTTGGTTTCATCTGATAAATTCGCCTTCTCATACACAATGTACAATGGCCTTTAGAATTTATCATCCACCTTACCTCAGAGTAAGCTGTCAATGATTTTCACATTGTTCCTTATTAAACCGGTTCATCACCGGTACCATATGCGCTGACGGTCTCCCGTCTGTTACCAAGTTCTTATTCTATCATACGATTTGTTGTTTGTCAGCCTGCATAAAGTCATTTCTTCAAAGTTTTATGCAATCGCATACCATTCCTATCTATCAAATTCCATTCTCTTTACATACTCAATGAAAGCCTCTAAATGCTTGGATATCCATTTATTTTTGTGATAAATCAGCTGTTTCCAAATGTCCGTCTGAAAATCCACCACATCCAGATAGACCAGTTTTCCTTCTGCTACCTTCTTTTCCGTTACAAAATCCGGCAAAAAAGAAACTCCCAATCGCTTTTCGAGCGTGGCCGTAATTAAATCTGTTCTGCCAATTTCCAAAACAGGCTGAATCTCCAAAGACATTCTTTCAAGAGTTTCATCAAAAACCCTCCTGTAGCCCATCTTTTTTTCTGTCAAAATAAAGGGATATTCCACCAAATCCCTAATGGAGAGATTCTTCTTTTCGGCAAGCGAAGAGCCTGCGCCTGTCACAAAGTGAGTGGAAATACGCTCTTCTTTTGCAATAATATAGTCTTTCTGATATACGTGACTGTCTAACGTAAATATCACATCCGCCTCGTTGTGATCCAGGATGCGAAACATATCATCCGTATCTGCCGTAGAAAACTTCAGGGAGATTTTAGGATAATTTGTGTAAAAGTCCACATAATTGGCACTCAGCATCATTTCACAAATAGAATCCGGTGTCACGATATGCACATGCCCGGACAACTCTTTAGGGTCAGTAAAGCTCTGCTTGAATTCCTCTGTCAGATTACTGACCTGCTGGGCATAGCTAAGTAACTCCCTCCCCTTTTCTGTCAATATAATATTATGATTAATTCTCTCAAACAACATACAGTTCAGTTCTGTCTCAAGCTGCTTAATCTGAAAAGAAATAGTAGATTGGGAATAACCAAGTAGCTTGGCCGCCTTGGTAAAGCTGTTTAACTCTGCCACATGTACAAACGAAATTAAATTTCTGATTTCCATAGTTCCTCCAAATCAATATTTTTCTTAACCCCAAATTCAAAATTTGTAATCGAATTTATCGATAGCATTTATCTAAATCATTAGTTTTATTAATTATTAAATGTATTATATACTTAGTCTCAAGGAAATGCAATTTCCCGGAATACTATTTTAGGAGGGCTAACAAAATGCCGGAAATTAAATTTTACAATCGTCCCGCAGTTCCCATGGAAATGCACAAAGTAAAAATTGTTCAAAAATTAAACTTACTTCCCGCAAGAGAAAGACTTGCCAAGATGGAAGAAGCAGGCTTTAATACATTTATGTTACATAACGGAGATATTTTTATGGATATGCTTACCGACTCCGGTGTTAACGCCATGAGTGATAACATGCAGTCCGCTATGCTCCGTGCAGACGATGCTTATGCAGGAAGTGAAACCTTTTACCGCATGAGAGATAAGCTGGAAGAAATCTTTGGTATCAAATACCTGCTGCCCGCCCATCAGGGACGTGCCTGCGAACATATTATTGCACAGCACTTCGTAAAACCCGGAAGTTGCGTCATCATGAACTACCACTTCACCACATCCAAAGCTCACGTTACCCGTCTCGGCGGCCGTGTGGAAGAGCTTGTTAAGGACGAAGGTCTGATTGCAAAAAGTACATTGCCCTTTAAGGGAAATATTGACCTTGATAAAGTAAAAGCCTGCATTGAAAAGGAAGGAGCTGAAAATATCGCTTACCTTCGCTTGGAAGCCGGTACCAATTTAATCGGCGGACAGCCTATTTCCTATGAAAATATGAAGGAAGCAACTGAACTTGCAAAATCCTACGGAATTATGACGCTTTTGGACGCTTCCCTGCTCCAGGATAATTTATACTTTATTAAGACCCGTGAAGAATCCATGAAAGACAAATCCATTCGCGAAATCACAAGAATGATTGCCGATTTGTTTGATATGATTTACTTCTCCGGCCGTAAATTCGGCTTTGGTCGCGGCGGCGGCATTTTGGTACGTGATGAAAAACTGTTCCATGAAATGGAAGATTACATTACCATGTTTGAAGGCTTTTTGACCTACGGCGGTATGTCAGTAAAAGAAATGGAAGCCATGATTATCGGTTTTGATGAGACCATGGACTTTGACATTATTTCTCAGGGTCCCCAGTTCATTAACCATTGTGTCAAAGAACTGGATGCCTGCGGTGTTCCCATGATTACACCCGGCGGCGGACTTGGGGCACACATTGATGCAAGACAGGTAGTAAGCCACATTCCTTCCGAGCAATATCCGGCAGGTTCCCTTGTTGCAGCGCTGTATCTTTGCGGCGGTATTCGCGGTATGGAAAGAGGTACTTTGTCAGAAGAACGTAACCCTGACGGCAGCGAACACATTGCTTCCGTTGAAATGGTTCGTCTGGCATTCCCCCGCCGTGTATTTACACTCTCTCAGACAGAGTATGTCATTGACAGAGTAAAATGGCTATATGACCACAGAGAAATGATTGGTGGACTTCGCTTCGTGCATGAGCCTAAAACACTTCGTTTCTTTACCGGACGTCTTGAACCTGTTTCAGACTGGCCGCAAAAATTACTTGAAGCTTATATTGCTGATTTTGGTGAAGACCAATGATATAAAAATGTTTGTGTAAAAGTAGGCTGATTTCGTTCAGCCGAAATTACCGAAACGGCTGCAGGAAACTGCAGCTGTTTTTATTACCGGTCGGTTTGTGCAACTTTTTATTCTTCTTTTTCCTGTATTTATCAGTCTTGTTGTCATTTGCTGAAAAAATCTAGTAAAATTTTTGTTAAATACATAGAAAATATTTTTTCCCTTATTTATCAATGGAAAGTTATTAAGAGAATATGATATACTTACGCCTAAGCAACCGTGTTGCAAGGTGGTAGCCTCCCGTACTTATAAAGAAGGGAGGTGGTGCAGGTGGAATTGTTTACTTTACAGGATATCCTGTTATTTGGTACATTTCTCATTGCATTGCTTACCTATATAGATAGGATAAATAAGCGAAAATAAAAATCCCTACCTTGTACTTGGCCGTCGAGGTAGGGATTTCATAAACTACTGTTAAGGCTAACCACTTTGTGGGCGGTTGCTCTTTACAAGCACATTATAACACATTTTTTTCTTGTGTAAAGCATAAGTGAGGTTATTCATCTTGAAAAAATATTTAACTTTAATTCCTTTCTTTTTATTATTTTCTGCATTACTATTACAGGGATGTCAAAATACGCAAAAGGCGCAAACACCTTCTGCTGCAGACCCGATAGCAGATACCGAACAAGCAGTCGCATATACTGCCAATACAGCTTCAGAAGAAAACACAAATGACAAAATACTTATTCCGTCACCCACAGACTTTGTCACCGAAGAATATATGACACAGGCTGACATGTGGAAGGTCTGTGATGATACAACACTTGCCGCTGTTATGAAAAAAGCTGCTGCCGGAGAGCCTGTGACTATTGCCTGTATCGGTGGTTCCATTACGCAGGGTACCATTTCTTCCGGCACAGACGATTCCTCTCTAAATGAAAGAAAATGTTACGCAGACATTTTCTTTTCCTGGTGGGAGAGCACGTTCCCCGATACAGAATTTACTTTCATTAATGCGGGAATCGGTGCTACCGACTCCTATCTTGGAGTACACCGTGTCGGAAAGGATGTTTTGGAACATCATCCCGACCTGGTTTTAGTAGAATTTTCTGTCAATGACGGTTCTTCTGTCACCGACAAACGTAACTATGACAATCTGGTAAGACGTATTCTGCTTTCAGAGAATGCGCCCGCTGTCATGCTTCTTTTTATGGGACAGACAAACGGTGCATCTGCGCAGGATATTCATGCCAATATCGGTTTTAATTATAAGCTTCCCATGGTTAGTTACATGAACGTCCTCTCTGCCATGCTTTCAGACGGTACTTACAAGGAAAAACAGCTTTCAGGAGATACCACTCACCCTTCGGCCTTGGGACATGCCATCACAGGAGAAATTCTTTGGAAATATTTAAACAATGTCTATATGGAATATGAAACCTTTGGAGAACCGATACCATTTACCAAAGAGGCTGTCACAAATGATGTGTTTCTGGATTCCGAAATTTTGGACAATACAACTTTAGTTTTGGATGAAACCGGAACCTTTACGGAAGGCAGCGCTTTTGCAAATTACAAAAACGGCTGGAGCAACACGGATACCGATTCCTCTTTGACCTTTACCGTAACCTGTAAACGACTGGGCTTTTTGTACCTTTGTACCACTGATGGTAAAAGCGGTCAGTTTGATGTGTATGTAGATGGCGAATATACCGGAACATTAAACGCTGATTTCAAAGGCGGCTGGGGAAATTATGCCAAAGCTCAGGAAATCTTTGTAGGAGAAGATGTGGCTGAACATGTTATAACCATTCAAAAAGCAGAGAACTCCCAAAGTGATATCTTCACACTGTTGGGAGTTCTTGTAGCGCGGTAACTTATTTTCTCTTTAAAATTTTCCGAATCATCACGACTGCTGCTACAACAACAGTTACTGCTATGATTGCTACCGTTGCAATCATACCATCACCGACTTTTCCTGCAATAAAGATACTGGTAGGACCGTCAGCGCCGCCAATAATGGAAATTTGAGAAACTTTTTCGGGCATGCTTTCTTCTTGCTGAACGGGAATTGCATCTTCCGCTTCCTTGACTTCCTCTAAGGCTTTTTCTTCTGCTTCTTGATTTGCTTTTAATTCCTTCAAGTATTCTGCCCTGTCAAAAACAATCTCACCGTCTACATATAAAATATCATTCCCATCAAAAGCAAAGGATGTGGTTTCTCCGCCGGATAATACAAAAATCTGCCATGCATACTCGCTGTTTGTCATATTTTCCGGCTGTGCAAACTCCATATTGGCAGGATCTGTACTGCTTACCTCCATGGCAAGCCACACCTGCTCCCATACACTGCCCTTTTTATCTACGGAGATAAAAATATAGTCTCCTACCTCCGGCACACTCTTGCCATGATAAGAAAATGCATAACGGATTTCTTCTATTATCATTTCTGCAGGTACTTCTTCAATCGGTATCATTCTTCCTTTTGCTGCATCCTGCTTACACCAAAATGCCTGTGCTACTTCTACTTTATAGCCTTCTTCGATCTCTTCCGTAACCGTGCCGATTACAAGGGCATCCTGCTCGCCGTGCATCATACGCCACTCTGCATCGGCTGCAAGTACCGTTACTGGCTTACAAACTCCTATCAAAATTGCAAACGTACAAAACAATATCAGCCATTTTCTTTTATATTTCATATCAATTTCCTCTTTCTCTAATGCAAATCCTTTCCAAGTATATTAACACCTTCATTTTACATTTTTCCCATACCGATTACCATTAAATATTCCTTAATTTTTTGAAACAAAAATCCCGTCTCATCACGGTTTGCCGCAATCAGACGGGATTTATATTTGATGCTAATTTAAATTACAATCTCTTTAAGAGTTCTTCTCTCTGTGCCTCATATCCGGGCTTTCCGAGAAGTGCAAACATGTTCTTCTTGTAGCTTTCTACACCGGGCTGGTTGAAAGGATTTACACCCAGTAAGTATCCGCTGACACCGCATGCAAACTCGAAGAAGTAGAATAACTGACCTAAGTAGTATTCATTTACTTCGGGAACGTTAACAATAAGGTTGGGAACTTGTCCATCTGTATGAGCAAGGATTGTTCCGTTCATAGCACTCTTGTTTACGAAATCAACGCTCTTGCCTGCAAGGTAGTTAAGTCCGTCAAGGTCAACTGCTTCTTCCTGCAAAATGATTTCTTCTCTGCTTGTTTCAATGTTAATAACGGTTTCAAACAAGTTTCTGGAACCATCCTGAATAAACTGTCCCATGGAGTGAAGGTCTGTTGTAAGGTCTACACTTGCAGGGAAGATACCCTTCTGGTCTTTACCCTCGCTCTCGCCGTAAAGCTGTTTCCACCATTCGGATACGAAATGAACGCTGGGTTCATAGTTAGCAAGGATTTCAATCTGTTTTCCTTTTCTTAAAAGGATGTTACGAAGAGCTGCGTATTTAACAGCATCATTTTCTTCAAAAGGAGCTTCCAAAGCTGCCTTACGGCCTGCCTGTGCACCTTCCATCAACTTGTCAATATCAGCACCGCTTACTGCGATAGGAAGTAAACCTACTGCTGTAAGTACGGAGAAACGTCCGCCTACATCATCGGGAACTACGAAGCTTTCATATCCTTCTTCTGTAGCAAGATTCTTGAGGGAACCTCTTGCCTTATCTGTTGTAGCATAAATTCTCTTAGCTGCTTCTGCTTTGCCGTATTTCTTTTCCATCATTTCCTTGAATACACGGAATGCAATTGCAGGCTCTGTGGTAGTACCGGACTTACTAATCATGTTAATAGAGAAATCTCTGTCTCCGATAACATCCATTAAATGTCTGATATATGTAGAACTGATAGAATTACCCACAAAATAAATTTCGGGAGTCTTTCTGATTTCTTTGCTTACGGTGTTATAGAAGCTGTGGCGTAAAAACTCAATGGCTGCTCTTGCACCAAGGTAAGAACCACCGATACCGATTACCAAAAGCACTTCGGAATCACTCTGAATCTTAGCTGCTGCTTTCTTAATTCTGTCAAATTCTTCTTTGTCATAGTCTACAGGAAGATCAATCCATCCAAGGAAATCATTTCCCGCACCTGTCTTGGAAACCAATAATTCTTTTGCATCCAAAGCCAGTTTCTTCATGGATTCAACTTCCTGCTCCTGAATAAAGGGGGCTGCTTTGGAATAGTCAAATGTAACTTTGCTCATAACATTCGCTCCTTTTTATAAAAAAATATCTTTTACTGTATTAACCATGTCCTAGTTTATCAGAGAACTATGGATTTTTCAAGGATATTAATACATCTCAAGGATTTGTACCCTATTGTTACAGCAACTTTTCATCATAAACGGCTCTGCTGCCGCCAACAAATTTTGCCCGTGTTCTTGCACATACCACATGTGCATTTCCGATTTTAGATACAGAAGTTCTCACCGGAACCGCCACCGCATCAAGATGCATACCGATTAAAGTATCACCAATATCAATTCCTGCCTGTGCTTTTACGCTTTCTACTGCCACGGCATCATCCATTCTCTCATAAGCTGTAGTTGCAAAAGAACCACCCGCTTTGGGAACGGGTATCACATTCACAATACACCACTTCTCCCTCTTAGCAACCTCTTTTTCCACAATCAGGGCACGGTTTAAATGTTCACAGCACTGCGCTGCCAAAAACAGTTTCTTTTCCTTTACTACAGAATGTATCCCGTCAAAAACAGCCTGTGCTGTCTCAACACTGGAAAAGGTTCCGATTTTTTCACCCACCACTTCACTGGAGGAACAACCAACCACAAGTACATCTCCCTCTACAAGTCCTGCTGCATTTACCAGCTCCATAGTCACGTCCTGCGCTTCCCTTCGCACTTTTTCCAGAAATTCCTGCTCCATACTGCAGTCTGCCACTCCGTTTTGTGTCATATCAATTACCTCTTTTCTCTTGCTGTCACTGATTTATCATAACACAAGCCTCTGCCCGTTCCAAACAAATTTCTTGGTTTCTCCCTTATTCCACGTAAAGCATTCCGCATACTCTCCGTATTTTAGGCAGGTTTCCATTCCTTTTTCCGCATAAATCGTGCATTCTTTCAATACACCCTTTTCCCATGTCAAAGAAATTTCTCCGCAGCCTTTGATGCGAAGTCCTTTTACAGAGCCATCTTTCCATGCCTTCGGCAATGCAGGCAGCAACACCACTCTTTTCAAGGTACTTTGCACCAACATTTCTGCAATAGCCGCCGTCACACCAAAGTTTCCGTCTATCTGGAAAGGCGGATGCTTATCGAATAAATTCAAATAAGTCGAATTGGAAAACAGCTTCTCAATATTTTCATATGCCTTTTCGCCGTCCCAAAGCTTGGCATAATGATTGGTAATCCATGCCCGGCTCCAGCCTGTATGACCGCCGCCCGCAGAGAGCCTTCTCTGCAAAGTAATCTCAGCCGCTTTTGCAAGCTCCGGCGTACCGTCAACAGTAATCTGCTCCGAAGGATGCAGACCGTACAAATGGGAAATATGGCGATGCCCCGGCTCCCACTCTTCGAAATCCTCCGGCCACTCCATAATATTTCCGTGTTTTCCGATTTGCGTCGGAATTAATCTCTCTCTTGCCGCCTTTATTTTCTCATTCAGCTCATCATCCACACCCAAAATTTCTGCAGAATCTATACACTGGGTAAATAAATCCCGCAGAATCTGATTGTCCATGGTAACACCGTAGATATTTGCTCCCTTTTCTCCGTCGGGCAGAATAAACGTATTTTCCGGTGAAACGGAAGGACAGGTTACCAGATAACCTTTATGCTCTATCATAAAATCCAAGAAAAATTCTGCTGCCATCCGCATAATGGGAAAGCTTTCTTCCAAAAAATCTCTGTCGAGAGTGTACTGATAATGGGTCCACTGATGAGTACACAGCCATGCAGCGCCGAGTACCCAGTAAGAACCCGGAATCCAGTGGTCCTGTGTCGCAGTATCACCGTGGATATCTGTATTGTGATGACACATAAATCCCTTTGCGCCATACATAATTTCTGCTGTCCTCTGCCCGTTCGGCACCATTCTTTTTATCAGTTCAAACAAAGGCATATGACACTCGGAAAGATTACAAATTTCCGCAGGCCAGTAATTCATTTCTGTATTGATGTTAATCGTATACTTGGAATCCCAAGGTGGTGTCATATCCTGATTCCAAAGCCCCTGTAACGTAGCCGGCAATGTTCCTTCTCTGCTACAGGCAATCAAGAGATACCTTCCATAATCGAAATAAAGCTTGGAAAGCCCGATATCCGCCGGTTTCTTCTCCGCCGCAAGTACTCTCTCATCTGTAGGAATCACATCATAAGCAGACAAATCACCCAAGGAAAATTCCACCCTTCCGTAAAGAGCACGATAATCCTTTACATGCTCCTCTTTAAGAGTCTCATATGCGGTTTCCTTAGCATGCCTGATTCGCGCAAGTATAGATGATTCCAGCTCCTCTTCTGTCACATGATAGGTAGTATCCGCGCAGAAGTACAAAAGTACTTCACTTGCATCCTCCACCAGTAAATGCTCACCCATAGTGTAAACTCTGCCGTCCTTGCTGCTTGCAGACAATACCATGGAAAAATCAAAACCGCCTTTACCCAAATTTCCGTAAAGACAGATTCCGTCTGTACCTACTTTTTTTACTCCGTCAAAAAACTTACTTCTGCCAAGCAGGGCTGAAAAATTGATTTTACCTTCCCCCTGCGCAGTCAGCTTCATAACCATTAAATCTCCGGGCTTGGAAATAAACATTTCTCTTTTATAAAACGTTTCTTTACAGGTAAACTCCTGCCTGTAAATCGCCTGTTCCAAATCCAGTTCTCTGTAATAACCCTGTATCTCATTAAGTCCTTCAAAGTCAATATATATATCACCTAATATCTGATAAGGATGCATACTGTTAGGGCAACCGGACATAGCAAGCTTTATCAGCCTCTCAGCTTTGGCAATTTCCCCTTTTAATATCAGCTTGCGGATAACCGGAAGCTGCTCCTTCATATCCGGGTTGTTTCTGTCCACCTTACCGCCATACCACATACTGTCTTCATTCATTTGAAGATGCTCATGCTCTATATCTCCGTATACCATGGCGCCCAATCGTCCGTTCCCCAAAGGAAGGGCTTCTTCCCATTCCTTTGCGGGCTGCCTGTACCATAATTTACTCATATCGTTCCCTCCAACGTTTATCCTTTTTTCTATACTATTTACATGGACATCAATACTTATTTTCCGCCAAATATCTCTTTCACCACATAAAATGCCAGCTTCTTTTTGCGATATTCATCAAAAATGCCTTTGTTATTCATAGACCTGGGTCTTGCATAAAAGTTTTCATCAGGCACACGGATATCACTAAATTGCCATATGAAAACACCCTGATATTCTGGATGGTTTTTTATCGCTGTAAGCTGCTCTCTTACAATTTCCGCCTGCCGCTCCTCCGACCATTTTTGTCCGTGAGCGGAATGATAACCGGGAATTCCCCCGGCACCCGTCTCACTGACTATCACCGGCTTTCCTGCGCCTCCGGTAGTCTGAATCCATTCATATTCCTTGATAAGGCACTCTTCCACCGGCACATCCTCATACCACCTCGGATAAATATTTACCGATACAATATCCGGCAAATCAAGGCAGATATCGCAAAAATGCTTACAGGTGGCCGATGTGAGCGGACGACTCTTATCACGACGTCGCATTTCTTCATATTGCTCTATGTAAACTTCCCTGCCGTATTCTGTCTCACTGGCACATTCATTCAAAATCCCCCATGTGAAAATACTGGGATGATTATAATGATTCACTATCATTTCATGAATACAATCAAGACTTTGTCTGCGGAAATCAGGGTGACGCATCTGCGCTTCACTAAGGCCTCTTGCATGAGCCTCCTCCCAGACCAAAATACCATTTTCGTCACACAAATCCAAAAACCTCTCGTCATTAGGATAATGACTTGTTCGCACAGCATTGGCACCACTCTCCAATATCAGACGGATATCGTAATCCATAGCCTGGGGCGGAATGGCATTTCCGAAAAGAGCATGATCTTCATGCCGGTTATAACCCTTAATGACAAATGGCTTTCCGTTCCACAAAATCTTATCACCTTCTATGGTAATTTCCCGAAAACCAACCCTGTCAATTAAGTCATCAATACCCTTGCCATCCTCTTCCAAAACAGCCTTTAAATAATACAGCTTTGTAGCATTTGCTTCATAAGGGCATACATCCGGAAAGCATATCTCTGTCTCTGCAAGGCTCATCCCTTTGGGGGCAGAATGCAATATTTCGCAAACGATACCACCGTCCAAATATAACTTTAAAGTAACTTCTTTTTCTTCCTTCAGATTGCATATCTGTACAGAAATCTTTCCGTACCATGTTACTTCTTTGTTAAAAGGAGTGAACTGCATATTTTCAATGAAAATATCTCCCACTTCTTCTACAAAAACAGGTCTGCTAATTCCACCGTAATTGTAATAGTCATTAATTACATGCAGCGCTGATCTATCGTGACAGGAATTATCTGCCGTCACTTTAATTCTGTGATTTCCCCTGTTTACATTTTGTAATAATATCGTAAAAGGTGTATAAGCATTATAATGCTCTCCCTTTAAATCTTCATCCACATATACCTTCGCCGTATGACTGACACCTTTTAAACACAAACGGATGTTACCACCCATGGTAACATCACATTCATAAATACCGGTTCCCCTATAATTTTCTATACCCGGATAAGTTTCAAAACAGCTTGGTACTAATACCTTTCTTTTTTCTTCTTCCCTTCCTTCCGGATAAAAATCCCAAAGACTGTTTAGTTCCTGTTGTTTTCTGATTTCATGTGTTTGAAATAAGCGTTCCATACCCTTTTCCCGTTTGTACCTTCCAAGTTATTTTACTCTGTTTTTATAGTATATAATTTGCATATAAAAGTCAATTTGCGACCGCCTGCTTTTTCCTTCATTTTACGCCAGAAATTCCTTTAACAAATCTTCCAGTTCGTCCGTATAGTCAATCAGGATATCTTTCTTTTCTGCCGTATCATTTTCCGAATTGGTTTTCATATATTCTTTCCCGGAATTTATCCTTTCCGCAGCATTTTGTACGGTTTCCGCTTTCTCTTTTTCTGTTTCTTTTTCCAGTTCCAGTCTGGGCATCAGATGATTTTCCAGATAATCCACAAGATTTGTTTTTAACACCTGCTTTTTTCCCACAATATCCACAATGCCGGAAACAGAAAAATAGAGGTATAAACCCAGTATACTGGCAAGATAATAGGGAATAATCTGAAATAAGGTATCTCCTGCTGCCAAAGAAATGCACACGGCAATGCCTGCTGTTAAAACGGAAAGCATCATCATTTGTCCCGCCATATGAGAAAGACGCTCAAGAGATACTCCTGCCACACGTATTTTCTGGATAAACTTGTCCACATATACCGACGTATTCATTACCTTTCCGTTCATCTTATAACAATTGATAAACTTTAGCTTACACTGTTTCAAAAGTGCATTTTCCGTTGTCGGCATATTGGCTGATTCTTCTATCATCCGATGAAATATCACGCCTACCGCCATTTGGCATATAATGCTAAAAAACAAAAAAATTAAAATAACCGAAGACAATATTTTATGTTTAAAAAAAATAGCAAGCATAAAAATCCCCCTTTTCTTTTTCTATCACTTATTATAGGAGAAAGGGCTTTTTTGCTCAATATTCCATAGCACTTAAAGCATCCCGTAAGTTCGACAAAAGAGTGCCGAATCATGGGAAAAAGTAGCGTTTACCCTCTAGCAAATACACTTGTTTTCTGCTATACTTTATCCTTAGTAGCAAAAACGATTCGTAATTTAAGAAAGGTTTGGGTACACACGATGAAATATCAGACAAAAGGTGTTTGTTCCTCTTCCATTGACATAGAAGTGGAAGGAGATGTTATCAAATTTGTAGAATTTTTCGGCGGATGCAACGGCAATCTTAAAGGAATTGCATCTTTAGTAGCAGGAATGAAGGTTGATGATGCCATTGCCAAATTAAAAGGAATCCGCTGCGGCTTTAAAACCACCTCCTGCCCCGACCAGTTGGCACAGGCTTTAGAACAAATTAAAAACGGAAATTGCTAATAACAGGAGGCTCTCACATGAGCGACGTAACTTCTACCAAAAAAATAGTTTTAACCGGCGGCGGCACTGCAGGACATGTAACGCCAAATATTGCACTTTTACCCCGTTTAAAAGACCTTGGATATGAAATCTCATATATCGGTTCTTATGATGGAATTGAAAAACGGTTAATTGCTGACTTTGAAATTCCTTACTATGGTATTGCAACCGGTAAATTCAGACGATATCTGGATGTCAAAAATTTGACTGACCCTTTCCGCGTTATCAAAGGTTTTGCGCAGGCGCGCAGTTATCTCAAAAAAATTCGTCCCGATGTTGTATTTTCCAAAGGCGGTTTTGTCAGCGTTCCCGTGGTACAGGCAGCAGCTTCCCTGCGTATTCCCTGTATTATTCACGAATCTGACATGACTCCGGGACTTGCCAACAAAATGTGCATTCCTTCCGCAAAAAAGGTTTGCTGTAACTTCCCGGAAACCGTAGCTATGCTTCCGAAAGACAAAGCTGTGCTTACTGGTTCTCCTATTCGTACCGAATTGGCAAAAGGAAATAAAGTAGCTGCTCTTGATATGTGCAACTTTTCTGCCAATAAGCCTGTCATTCTTGTTATTGGCGGAAGCCTTGGCGCTGCCTCCATAAACAAAGCTGTTAGAGAAGCTCTCCCTTCTCTTCTACAGGATTTTCAGGTGGCACATATCTGCGGCAAAGAAAAAATAGACAATATGCTTCTTCACACAGAAGGTTACATTCAGTTTGAATATGTAAAGGCTGAGCTGAAAGACCTTTTTGCTATGGCAGACGTGGTAATTTCCCGTGCAGGTGCAAACTCCATTTGTGAATTGCTTGCACTGAAAAAGCCTAATTTATTGGTACCCCTCTCTGCGGCAAGCTCCAGAGGCGATCAAATTTTAAATGCCAAATCCTTTGAATCACAGGGATTTTCCATGGTGATTGATGATGATGACTTGTCTCCTGAACTTCTCACGGAGAAAGTGACGGAACTCTATTTTAACAGACAGACTTACATCGAAGCTATGGATAAAAGTAATCAGATGGGGGCCATTGATACTATTACCAAATTGATTGAAGAGTGTGTTAATAAGTAAAATCAGCGGAGAATCTTCCTATGTCATTTTAACTAATGACTTTAGGTATTTTCTCCGCTATTTTCATATTTATAATATTCTTATGAAAACCATTTTGGGTAAACCTGTCCGAAATATGGAAATTGTCCCTCAAATGAGTATTCCCGGATTTGATGTGGACAGGCATGAAAGATAATTCCATTCCCTATGATGATGGTGCAAGAAAAATTTTTTTGTATACAAATGGAACGGAAGGAAACCCTAGTCAAGCCTTAAAAGATATGCTAAAATACATAGAGAAATCTACGGCTGAAAATATCACAAATCAGGATATTGCATCCGTCTCGGAACTTGTCAATAAGGTAAAGAAGCACAAGGAGGTTGGAATCAACTATATGAAATCCTGGGAAATAGAACAGATGGCACGCAATGAAGGATATTCAGAAGGGCGCAATATTGGATGTAAAGAAGGACAAAAAGAAATGCAGGAAAAAATGACCAAATTAACGCTTCTTCTCTCCGAAGCCGGCCGTTTAGATGAAATGGTAAAAGCAGCAAAAGACAAAGAATACTTAAATAGCTTACTACAGGAATTCAATTTATAAGCAACAGCCCTGCTAAAATTGCAGAACTAACTGCAATCTTAACAGGACGTTTATTTTTATGCGTTATGTCAATATATTTGCAAATTGATACGCTAGTTCGCTATTTTTTTGTTTTTTCAGTTTTTAATTTCTTTGCGATGATAAGACTGTTCCCCTCTTTCACCCTTTTCGCAAAAACTAATCAAAATCTGCAACCATTATACAGGTAAATTCTTCTCCTGTATCTAATACTAAAGTAAAGTTATTTTCTTCGGGGAATTCTTCCTTATTGAATGTACAAATGGTAAAATTAGAATATGTATCTAATCTTTTTACAGCTGATCCTACAATTTCGCTTACATCTACTCCATTTGGATTATATAAAGCTAAAAAATCCCCTTCTTCAATAAATACTTTCCCACCTATTTCAACCATTACCTTTTTATTGGTTTCATCATTAAAAACCACAAATATTGGTTCTTCTACAATCCCTTTAAATGTTTTGAGCCAATCTTTTCCGGGCAATGTAGATTCCATATCTATCGTTCTAGTTTCTTCAGTAATAGCCTCAGATGTGGGTTCGGGAGTGGGCTCAGGTGTAGGCTCTGCTTCTACTTCTTTTACCTCAGCTACTTCAACTGTTTCTTCTTTTACAGCTACTGTTGTTTCTTCACTTTTGATTCCTTTTACAGGTTCTGCTGCCGTAGAAGAACATCCAACAAATGTTGATGTCATAATTAAAGTGATAACTACTGCCATCATTCTCTTTTTCATAATTGTAAGTGTCCTCTCTTTCATTCATTATTATGTATCACTTATTATATTCGCTTTAGCGAAGATATTCAAGTATAAGAATATATTCTATCATATGTATCATACTAGGAAAAACCGCATGTATCGTTCACGGAGGTCAAATGATAGATTATTCTCCTTTTTGGGTAACTTTAGAAAAATCTGCTGAAAATTGGTACACCTTAACAGCCAAGCATCATCTGTCACACAGTACACTTCACAGACTCAAGCACAACAAGGACATCTCAACTAAGACATTAAACGATTTATGCCGTATTTTAGACTGTCGCGTTGAAGATATTATTGTATATATTCCCTCAAAAAATGACCAAATTCTATAACAATAAAATCTACCTGTTTTATTTCATAATTAAATATTATGGTTGTCTGGGAACCATACTTTCACACATCATTTCCAATTTACTTTTAATTTGTAAATCATTACATTAATATTCCAAATAAATTTATCAAATTATATCTTTCAAAACTTCACTAAAAATCAAAATATACTTGCGTATATACCGTTAAAGTGCTATACTCCATTCAAAGCATATTTTTCATATTAGGCGTGGCCGTTTGTGCTGCACGCCTTCCAAAATGTCAATGTTTATCTTAATTATTATCACGAAAATTCATGCTTTTACAACCCATTTATTTTATTATACAAAGCAGGAATTGTGATAAATGAGTTCCTGCACAGAAGGAGGAACTGTTTATGGTAAAAACGACAGAACAATTAGCTGACAGACAACACCCAGAGCGCAATTTACGTCCGCTGGAAGAACTGGATATGATGGATTCCTTTCTCTTTGAAGCGGCTACGGAGGATGCCGAAAAGGCAGAAAAGATTGCAAGAATCATCATTGAACGTGTCACAGGTCACCGTGTAAAAAACCTGATTATTGAATCCCAGAAATCCCTTAAGGGAATCAATGTGGACAAACGGGGCATCCGTATGGACCTTTACTCCATGGAGAAGGACATGTCAAAGGAAA
>JAFSGE010000010.1 GCA_017434885.1 Lachnospiraceae bacterium
AGGATCCCCTTCTGTATTTTTCCATTCATCTTTAACTTCTTGCTTGGTCATTTTTAAGGATTTATTATATTCATAATCCTGATATTTTTTATCTATAAACCCAATTACAAGCATAGCAATACAAATAGTTATAATCATCTGAGTTAATACAGACCCTAAAACAGCAAAACCTGTATCATATCTGCAAGCCATTCCCACTTTTCCGGAGAAATGGAGTCATAATCATCTTTTCTTTCTGACAAAAGATTTACAGGATTTTCATCATACATTTCCTTAGAAGTATCCATTTCTTTTTGCATAGATGCTTCCAAAGCCTCTCTTTTTAAAATTGTTAAAATGTTATCTGCCAAATTGTAAATCTGGTATTTATCCGGATACTCATCATAGATCATACTTCCCTCGTAATCCAATTTATCCAAAATCTGGCTAATTCTGCTCTGATAACGCTTTACCTCCTCTGGATACATCTGTTGTAAATATTCCAAATCCCTCATTACTGTATCTTCTTCCTGATAATTATAAGGTAATCCCGTTTCCACGTTAGGATACGTCATATAAAAGGGAAGGATGTGACGATTAAAATTCATATGCTACTTCTCTCTTTTTTTATAATTAGCATATGCAGTTTATCTATTTTTGTCTTTATTCGTGACCTTTTGACAGTGTTTTTCTTAATTCACAAAGTTCTATCATTCATATTCAAAAAATGCCTAGGGCTTTTACCCCAGGCATTTTTAAATCCTATTGCTTATTTCAATATTTCAATACGCGTGAGTGCACGCTGCAGTGCAATTTCAGCTCTTGTCACGTCCATATCTGCCGCATGACTTCCAATACGCTCTTCTGCTCTGCGTTTTGCCGCTTCCGCTCTTGCTTCATCAATTTCTTCCGGCCACTCTACAATTTCAGCTAGAATTGTAACTTTATCCTCCAAAATCTCTGCAAATCCCGCATGAAGGGCTGCTTCCTTAATCTCATCATCTTTCGTGATGGTGAGAATTCCGGGTTTTATTATAACTGTTGTGGGCACATGCTTCTTGTAAATACCGATTTCGCCCTCCGTGGTATTAAACTCTACCATGGTTACGGCATCATCTTCATAGAAAACACGGTCCGGAGTAATGATTTTTAATGTAAAATTTGTTTCCTCTGCCATTTCTATCTCTGCCTTTCCCCGGGCTTACAGATATCTACGGAACTTATTTTACCCTTGCAAGTACATCATCGATGCTTCCTGCGTTAAGGAAATAGCTCTCAGGGATATCATCATGCTTGCCTTCCAGAATTTCTTTGAAACCGCGGATGGTCTCATTAATAGGTACATATTTACCGGTGTATCCGGTAAACTGCTCTGCTACGAAGAAAGGCTGTGATAAGAATCTTTGTACCTTTCTTGCTCTGGATACGACCAACTTATCCTCTTCAGAAAGTTCGTCCATACCAAGGATTGCAATGATATCCTGCAGTTCTTTGTACTTCTGTAAGAGTTCCTGTACACCACGGGCTACCTTGTAGTGCTCCTCGCCCAAGATTCTGGGATCAAGGATACGTGAAGTAGACTCAAGAGGGTCTACCGCCGGGTAAATACCAAGCTCTACGATAGAACGGGATAAAACGGTGGTTGCATCCAAATGTGCGAAGGTTGTCGCAGGTGCCGGGTCAGTTAAGTCGTCCGCGGGAACGTAAACTGCCTGAACGGATGTAATGGAACCACTCTTTGTAGATGTAATACGCTCCTGAAGCGCACCCATCTCAGTCTGCAATGTCGGCTGGTAACCTACTGCAGAAGGCATACGTCCGAGAAGTGCGGACACCTCAGAACCTGCCTGTGTGAAACGGAAAATGTTATCGATGAAAAGAAGCACGTCCTTACCACCTTGATCACGGAAATATTCCGCCATCGTAAGTCCTGTAAGACCAACTCTCATACGAGCTCCAGGCGGTTCGTTCATCTGTCCGAACACCATGGCTGTCTTATTGATAACTCCTGATTCCTGCATCTCGTAGTAAAGGTCATTACCTTCTCTGGTTCTCTCACCTACACCGGTAAATACAGAATATCCACCGTGCTCTGTTGCAATGTTGGTAATCAGCTCTTGAATCAGTACGGTTTTACCTACTCCGGCACCGCCGAAGAGACCAATCTTACCGCCTTTTTGATATGGGCAAAGCAGGTCGATAACCTTGATTCCTGTCTCCAAGAGTTCTGCTTCTGTTGCCTGTTCTTCAAAGGCCGGAGCCTTCTTGTGAATCGGCTCATATTTTACGTCAGTCGGAGCCGGTTTCTCGTCAATCGGCTCACCGAGTACATTAAAGATTCGTCCAAGTGTATTCTCACCAACCGGTACAGAGATTGGGGCACCTGTTGCCACTGCATCCATACCGCGCACCAGACCGTCGGTCGGTCCCATAGCGATACATCTTACGACGTCATCACCCAAATGTTGTGCGACCTCCACAACCAACTTACTGCCATCTTTTCTGGTAACTTCGATGGCTTCATTGATTTTCGGTAGGTTACTTTCCGAATATTTTACGTCCAAAACCGCACCGATAACCTGAGTGATTTTTCCTATATTCTTTGTTGCCATTTTTTCACTCCTCTATCCGATAGCTTCCGCTCCGGCTATAATTTCTGTTAATTCCTGTGTAATAGCACCCTGACGGGCTCTATTGTATTTTAACTCTAAATCACTGATAATTTCTTCTGCATTGTTCGTCGCCGAGTCCATTGCCTGCATACGCGCGCCATTTTCACTCGCAACTGCCTCCACAAAGGCACCATACAAAATGCTAGTCATATACTTCGGGATCAGAAGTGCAATTGCCTCTTCCTCCTCCGGCTCAAAATTCATCGGCGTCAGTTTGTCGAGTTCACTTAGTTCCTCTGCATCCGCCTGCATACCTTCGGCATCCACCGGAAGCAACTTCATGAGCTTCGGCACCTGACTCACTGTATTCTTAAACTCTGTATATGCCACATAGATTTCTCCGATTTCACC
>JAFSGE010000011.1 GCA_017434885.1 Lachnospiraceae bacterium
AGATGAGCAAAGGTGTTCATTTTAAGAGCAGAAAAAACTGCCCTCAAAATGAATGCCTTTGCTTTTCTTATTTTCAGAAAGGAAGGTAACCTTATGAAACTCGAAGGCCAAGTCAGAATTCCTTCCGGATGTGCAATTTCCGCTGTTATTTCAAAAGAAGGGAATCGTATGTCCGGTGAAATGATTACCAACTCCATGAAGCCAATGCATGACCGTTCCAACGGATTGGGGGGCGGCTTTGCAGGTTATGGCATATACCCTGAATACAAAGATTATTATGCCCTGCATATGTTCTTTGATTCTCGAGCCACAAGAAAAGATTGCGAAGCATTTCTTAAGGAACGTTTTGAAATCATTCAGTCAGAAATCATTCCTACCAGAAAAATACCTTCCATTACAAATGAACCAATTATATGGAGATATTTTGTTGCTCCTTTAAAATCTGTTCTTACCTCCATGCAGCTTGATGAAAAAGAATTTGTTGCAAGAACTGTCATGAAAATAAATACCGAACTTTCAGGAGCTTATGTTTTTTCCAGTGGAAAGAACATGGGAACCTTTAAAGCTGTTGGTTTTCCTGAGGATGTGGGTGTCTTCTATAAATTAGAGGAATACGAAGGATATTCCTGGACAGCACATGGCCGGTATCCTACCAATACTCCCGGCTGGTGGGGAGGTGCTCATCCATTCACTTTACTCGACTATTCTGTTGTACATAACGGAGAAATTTCCTCCTACGATGCCAACCGCCGCTTTATTGAAATGTTCGGCTACAAATGTACCCTTCAAACTGATACAGAGGTAATTACCTATATTATGGACTATCTTCTCCGTGTACAGGGACTTACTCTTCAAGAAGCTGCCAGTGTTATTGCTGCTCCATTCTGGAGCACCATCGAAACAAAAAATGATATTGAAGATCAGAAAAAGCATATCTACTTACGAACTATGTTTTCAAACTTGCTAATCACCGGACCATTTTCCATCATCTTAGGTTTTGAAGGTGGCCTCATGGCATTAAATGACCGCTTAAAACTTCGCTCTATGGTCGTCGGAGAAAAAGACGACAAAATATATATTGCCAGTGAAGAAGCTGCCATTCGCACAATGGAACCAAATGCCCGAAATATCCGTTTTCCTGCCGGTGGTGAACCTGTCATTATTAAGGTGAAGGAAGGTACATACATATGAGCATTGATTTTATTTATCCAGAATATGAAGTTATCAGAAATGAAAAAAAATGTACCCGCTGCAGACTTTGTGAGAATCAATGTGCAAACGAAGTACACTTCTTTGATGAAGAAAACAAGCTTATGCAATGTGATGACTCCAAGTGTGTAAATTGCCAGCGCTGTGTTTCGTTTTGCCCTACAAGAGCTTTAAAAATAGTTAAGTCTGACTGTACTCTACGCGAAAATGCAAACTGGTCCGGCAGTACCATAAAAGAAATCTATAAACAAGCTTCCAGTGGTGGCGTACTATTATCCTCCATGGGCAATCCAAATTCTCTTCCGGTATATTGGGATAGGATTCTGATTAATGCTTCCCAGGTTACTAACCCTTCCATTGATCCATTGCGGGAACCAATGGAGACCAAAGTCTTTCTTGGAAAAAAGCCGGAAAAAATAGAACGTTCTGCCGATGGTAAATTATGTTTTGACCTGCCGCCCCAATTAGAACTATCCATGCCGGTACTATTCTCCGCTATGAGCTATGGGTCCATCAGCTATAATGCACATAAAGCTTTAGCTTCTGCCGCCACAAAGGCAGGAATTCTTTATAATACCGGCGAAGGTGGTCTGCATGAGGATTTTTACTGCTACGGAAAAAATACAATCGTCCAGGTTGCATCCGGACGTTTTGGTGTTCATGAAGAATATTTAAAAGCCGGTGCCGCTATCGAAATTAAAATGGGGCAAGGTGCAAAACCGGGTATTGGTGGTCATCTTCCGGGCACAAAAATTGTAGGCGATGTTTCACGCACCAGAATGATACCGGAGGGTTCTGACGCCATATCCCCAGCTCCACACCACGATATTTATTCTATTGAGGACTTGCGGCAGCTTGTTTACTCACTAAAAGAAGCTACCGAATACAAAAAGCCGATTATCGTAAAGGTTGCTGCAGTTCACAACATCGCTGCCATTGCCAGCGGTATAGCAAGAAGCGGTGCTGACATCATTGCCATCGATGGGTTCCGTGGAGGAACCGGAGCTGCACCTACAAGAATCCGTGATAATGTCGGCATTCCAATTGAGCTGGCTTTAGCTGCTGTTGATCAAAGACTCCGTGATGAAGGAATACGCAATAATGTTTCGTTAATCGTCGGCGGAAGCATTCGAAATGCATCTGATGTTATCAAAGCTATCGCCCTCGGTGCTGATGCCTGCTATATTGCCACTGCTGCCTTATTAGCTATGGGCTGTCATCTCTGCCGTACCTGTCAAAGTGGCAAATGTAATTGGGGCATTGCAACCCAGCGGCCGGAGCTTGTAAAGCGCCTTAATCCGGATCTTGGAAAGGAACGGTTAATCAACCTGATGACTGCATGGAATCATGAAATCAAGGAACTCATGGGTGGTATGGGAATCAATTCCATCGAAGCTTTACGCGGCAATCGCCTGATGCTTCGCGGTGTCGGATTATCAGAAAATGAGTTGAAAATTCTCGGAATTTCTCATGCCGGGGAATGAAAAACTTATAGAAAAAATAGAGAGGCGTGATATAATATGAACGTGATTGATGCAACAAATTTAGATTATAAAACATTAAACGAAACATTACGTCAGGAAGAAATCAACTATACCATTAACGGATGTTGTGGTCAGCGTTTTATTGCTACAGGTATGTCAAATAAAAACCTCTCCATTAATGGAATTCCAGGTAACGCTCTCGGTGCCTATCTAAATGACGCTTCTATCACCGTCAACGGAAATGCACAGGATGCGGTCGGCGACACGATGAATGCAGGAAAAATTCTGATTCATGGAAGTATTGGTGATGCCGCAGGTTATGCTATGCGTGGTGGAAAAATTTATGTCCGTGACAATGCAGGTTATCGGGCCGGTATACATATGAAGGCATACAATGATAAAATACCTGTCATGATTATCGGAGGTTGTGCTGGAAGTTTTCTCGGTGAATACCAGGCAGGCGGCATAATTATTGTGCTTGGTATAAATTCCGGCAATAAACCAATTGTTGGTAACTTTCCATGCACCGGTATGCACGGAGGAAAAATGTACCTTCGCAACGATTGCAAAAACATCACATTTCCACCACAGGTTACTACATCCCCGGCAACCAATGACGATTTAAAGGAACTTTGTGGGTATTTGTCCGAATATTGTTCTGACTTTAGCTATGACATTGAGGATATTTTATCAGCTTCCTTCACTGTCATAACACCGGACAGTAAAAACCCATATAAACAGATGTACGTTACTAATTAAAGAAAGGCAGGTATGATTATGAAATATTCAAAACAAGAGGTTATTCAATATGTACAGGAAGAGGATGTTAAGTTTATCCGGCTTTCCTTCTGCGATGTTTTTGGCAAGCAAAAAAATATATCCATTATGCCCTCGGAGCTTCCTCGCGCTTTTGAATATGGTATTGCTTTTGATGCCTCTGCCATCGCCGGTTTTGGTGATGAAACCCATTCCGATTTATTACTCCACCCTGAAGCAGACACCCTTATGATTCTTCCATGGCGTCCGGAACATGGCCGGGTTGTCCGTATGTTCTGCAACATAACCTATCCGGATGGAACTCCTTTTGAATGCGACTCCCGTACCATTCTGAAAAATGCCGTACAGGAAGCAGAAGCCTCCGGCTATCAGTTTTTCTTTGGAGCCGAGCAGGAATTTTATCTGTTTAAATTAAATGAAAACGGTGAGCCGACAAAGGAGCCTTATGATCAGGCCGGTTATATGGATATTGCTCCGGAAGATAAAGGAGAGAATATCCGTCGTGAAGTTTGTCTTACTTTAGAACAAATGGGTATCCGCCCGGAAAGTTCCCATCATGAAGAAGGTCCGGGACAAAATGAAATTGATTTTCGCTATTCTGATCCTCTGACTGCTGCTGATAATGCCATGACCTTTCAAACTGTCGTAAAAACGGTTGCACAGCGAAATGGATTATTTGCTGATTTTAGTCCAAAGCCACTGGCAGATAAGCCAGGAAACGGTTTTCATATTAATATGTCTGTAAAAGCATCTGATAATGTAGATAACATGAATTACATGATTGCAGGTATTCTTAATAAGATTGCAGACATGACCGTTTTCTTAAACACCACAGAAAACTCATATCAACGCTTTGGCAGCAATAAGGCCCCTCGCTATATTTCCTGGTCCAGTGAAAACCGTTCTCAGCTTGTGAGAATACCTGCTGCCGTTGGAGAATATCGCCGTGCAGAACTTCGTTCTCCGGATCCGTCTGCCAATACTTATCTGGCCTTTGCTTTAATGATATATGCCAGTCTTCATGGAATTCAAAACAAGATAGAATTACCTCCTCCTGCTGACATGAACCTATATAAGGCGGATGCCGCTACACTTGCTACCTTCAAACAGTTGCCAGGAGATTTGAACACTGCCTGCATGCTTGCAGTCAACAGCAGTTTCATCAAAGAGCACATTCCGGCAGCTATTTTGGACATCTATTGCAACAGATAATACAAATTACAGAAAAAGGAGGGGCCATGCATGAGTTTAAAAGAACGTATATACAGTATACTTATTGTATCTGCAAACGATAGTTTTACCTCTGCCCTTACCGATTTACTTCCAGAAACCAGATATATTCCAATATATACCGTCGGCAGCATCAGTGCTGCAAAACGGGCATTAGTTGAAAACACCTATGACTTTGTTATCATCAATGCGCCATTACCTGATGATATTGGCGTCCGATTTGCCATTGATACATGCATCAATCAACAAACAGCGGTATTAATCCTTGTAAAAAACGAGTTACATGCCGGCATCCATGATAAAGTTGCCGAATACGGAGTTTTTACACTGCCAAAACCTACACCAAAGCCTACACTTGTGCAGGCTTTAAACTGGATGGAAAGTGCCAGGGAACGGCTCCGGCAGTTTGAAAAGAAAACTTTATCCATTGAAGAAAAAATGCAGGAAATTCGACTGGTTAACCACGCTAAATGGCTTTTAATAAATGAATTAAAAATGAATGAATCTGATGCACACCATTACATAGAGAAACAAGCTATGGACTGCTGCGTATCAAAAAGAATCATTGCAGAAGACATTATCAAGACTTATTCTTAATCCTCCTCGTGACATGGGAGTGTTTTTCTCCATTTTTTCACTGTTCATGTCTTAATACACTATGATGCATAAAAATGGAAATTAAAATGCATACCAAATATAACATACTAAGGAGGCCTTCCTATGGCAAAGACATTAAATAAAAAGGTCAAATCAATCGGGGTATTAAGCAGTGGTGGAGACGCACCTGGTATGAATGCCGCAATCCGTGCGGTAGTCCGTACTGCTTTAGCAAATGGTTTAAAGGTAAAAGGGATTAGAAGAGGTTATTCCGGTTTATTAGATGAGGATATTTTTGATATGGATGCTAAAAGTGTTTCTGACATTATTCAACGTGGGGGCACCATGTTATTTACCTCACGTTGCCCAGAATTTATGACAAAGGAAGGCCAAGACAAAGGCGCACATATTTGTAAAAAGTATGGTATCGATGGACTTGTTGTTATTGGTGGTGACGGTTCCTTTCAGGGTGCCAAAAAACTCTATGAGCGTGGCATTAACACTATTGGTGTTCCCGGTACTATTGACTTAGACATTGCATGTACCGAATACACTATTGGTTTCGATACCGCAGTAAACACTGCCATGGAAGCGATTGATAAGGTTCGTGATACATCCACTTCCCATGAACGTTGCAGTATCATTGAGGTAATGGGCCGTCACGCAGGCTATATTGCTCTATGGTGCGGTATTGCTAACGGCGCAGAAAACATTCTGCTTCCGGAATTATACGACAATAACGAAGAAGCAATTATTCAAAATATTATCGAAAGAAAAAAAGTTGGAAAAACGCATCATATTATTATCAACGCAGAAGGTGTTGGACACTCTGATGCTCTGGCAAAAAGAATTGAAGCAGCTACCGGTGTAGAGACCAGAGCAACCATCATTGGTCATATTCAACGTGGCGGAAGCCCAACAGCGAAAGACCGAGTTTATGCCTCTGCCATGGGTGCAAAAGCAGTTGAGCTTTTATGCAGTGGCAAATCTAATCGCGTGGTTGCTTATCGCCATGGTGAATTCGTTGATTATGATATTGAAGAAGCATTAAACATGAAGAAGATGCCGGATGGATTCCTTGTAAGCATGTCTAAGAAACTCTCCAGATAAAAAGACATTTACTATTTTGCAAAGGCTTCACAAAGTTTTATATTTTATTTATTCATCATCTACATGGC
>JAFSGE010000012.1 GCA_017434885.1 Lachnospiraceae bacterium
ATATTTTAGATTTATATAAAAAAGGAGGTATAGTATCATGATTAACTATCCAAAGAATCCGGGAATGCAGCCGGAGAAGAATATTCTGTCAAAAAGTCTTGCAAGAACAGATGTAAACATTGGATTATGGTTTACCCATGATCCTGCAATTTACAAGGACCCGGACAGTAAAAATTATTACACCTATTCTACGGGAGCTATCTGCCAAAGATCAGAGGATTTGGTACATTGGGAGATGGTAGGGAAAGTGGTGGATGCACCGCCCCTTGAATCTTCAGAATGGGTAGGCGGAAAAGATATCTGGGCACCTGATATTGTGAAGGTGGGAGAGGAATATCGTTTGTATTGCTCTAATTCCACATGGGGTGTCAGACAATCCTGTATTTTTCTTGCAGTAGCGGATAATCCGGAAGGACCTTTTATTCCCAGAGGATGTGTGCTGAAAACTACTGATGAATTTCCGGTAAATGCTATCGATGCCAATATTATTACGGATGTAAAAACCGGCGAAATGTATATGGTATACGGCTCTTTTTGGGGTGGCTGTCATGTGCTGAAACTGGATGCCAAGACAGGACTTGCAGGCGAAGAGGGGATTGGCATCTGTGTTGCAAGAAGACCTCTTTGGATGAGCGGCGGTATTGAAGGACCTTATATGATTTATAATCCTGATACGGAATATTATTATTTGTTTGTGTCTTATGGTTCATTAAAGAGTGATTATAATGTCCGTGTGGGAAGAAGTAAGAGTGTTACAGGACCGTTTGTTGATTTTAACGGACGTGACCTGACAGACCTTGATGATGCGGATAACACAATAGGATTTTTGAATTTCTGTGGTTATCAGTGGAATGAAGGAACTGCCTATATGGCTCCGGGACACAACTCTGTGCTTAAGGATGATGACGGAAGCTGGTATCTGGTAAGTCATATCAGAGAGAAAAACTTTATGCCCTCGCCGGAGCCTTCTACCATGCAGGTGAGGAAAATCTTCTGGACACCGGACGGATGGCCTATAGTGAGCGCACAGCCTTATGCAGGAGAGCAGGAACAGGAAATATCCATGGAGGAACTTTCCGGATTTTATGAAAGAATTAATCTGGTACCGGCGCTCCCTCAGGGAATTGCAACTGCAGTGCCTATGAAGCTCCGCTCTGACGGATACTACGAATGCTGTTCTATACAGGGAACATGGGAAAAAATCGGAAGAAATGAATTTAAGATTACCTATGGTCCGAATGTAGAGGTATTTTATGCTTCACCGGTATGGGATGCTGCGTGTGGCAGAGCAACACTTGCGATAACAGGAATGTCCGAAAAGGGAATTGCATTTTGGGCAAAAAGAGATGGTGACCTTTAAAGGTCACCATCCAGCCAAAAATCTTCTTTCGTTCCGGTAAAACCGGGTTCGTTACAAAAGCTTTGATATAATTCGGCAATCTCATCTTCTGATTTAATATAGTTATAAAAAATCAGTCCTGATAAATACCCCTCATAGGAAGGCTGAAAAGGATCACCACCGAGTAAAATCTGACGACATGCGGGAAGTGCAGGCAAATCGCTGCAATATCCTGCTTTTCTGCCATTGATATAGGTGCGGCTGATGGCAGCGGCATCGTCATAAGTAATACACACAAAGGTCCATGCATTTTCATGGAGCTGTCTTGACAAGATATCATGAAATCCGTTGGCATCACTATCTTCGCTGATTCGATAGACATTGTGTCCGCCGATGACATAAGGGGAAAAGGAACAGAAGGTACTTTTGTACCTTGCATAAAATGCACTGGTCCAACTGTTGCTTTTGGTAGGCTTTAACCACATACATACGGTAAAGGAGGGTTCTGCCAAGGCAGCAGGAGGTAATTCCACTACATTTTCACCAAAATCGCCACCGGGAAAAAGGAGACTTCCCCAATTCTTACTGATGCCGTCTTTAAATTGAATATTGTTGCCGATAATTTTGCCGCTTAGGGCGTAATCGGATGAACACAAATTTCCCTGAAAATGAAATTCTGTTTTTTCATCATTGTAATTAATCTTATCTTTTACATAATCATGATATTGATTCAAAGCAAGCGGAGCAGAATAGTACGGGCCGCTGATGGCGTTGCACCCGCATCCGCCAAGGAATAAGGCATCTTCTTTTGACTCAATACCATCGGCCATAACCATCATTTTCAATTCGCGTCCCATAGTCAGCAGCGTCTTGATAATTTGCCGGCCTCTGCCGGTGCTTAATGTATTTTTTAAATACTTTGCATCAAAAATAATAGAATCCAGTTTTAGTTTATCCCAATAAATAAGACTCTTAAAATCAGAACCGACACCGATGACGGAAATTCCGAATCCCAGTTCCTTTAACTTCTGCATTGCTTTTATCAATTCTTGAGAACCTCTGGTAAAAGCTGTTTCATCTACTTCAAAATCAATTTCGCAGGCTTCAACCTGATGCTTGTACATAAGTGAAATCAGCATGTCGGGCAGTTTGGTATCGAGAAGAGACAGCCTGGAAATACGAAGTCCGATTTTCCCGATATGCTCGGATGCTTGATGATAAAGTTCTAAGTGGGAAAATACGGTGGCAATCAGCCAATTGTCCAGTTGGCGGATAAATCCGTTTTTTTCAAAAAGAGGAAGAAATTCTTCCTGTGATTTGACGGTGTTATCCGGCATATTCCAAAATAGCCTTGCCTGAGACAGGCGAAGTCTTGAAGTCTGGGCACTGATGACGGGCAGATAACGGATTTCAAATTCGCCGTTTTCAAGTGCCGTTACCTGTCTTTTTTCCATTTCAATTTCGGAAAAGACAGATTTTGCAATATCATTGAAAACAATGTACTGGCCTTTTCCGTGACTTTTGGCGTAATACATTGCCATGTCGCTCTTAAGCAGAATATCATCCAAAGAGCCACCTACAGTCTCGTTGTAAAGAATACCTACGCTGGCGGAAATATAGGTAGCAATATGGGAAAAACCTTCTTTGGCTGTAATTCTGTTTATAATATTTTCGGCAACCTGACAGAGGTGTTCCCTGGACCGGGATTCCATAAAGAACATAACAAATTCATCGCCGCCAAGGCGGATGACATAGGAATCAGGTGCACTGTCTTTTAAGATGCGTGCAACAGACTTTAACAGGAGGTCTCCGGTATTGTGTCCGTATACGTCATTTACATTTTTAAAATTATCAATGTCCAAAAACATAAAATGAAAGCAGCTTCCTGTTTTCAGGTTTTGGTATAAACGATATAATTCCTGACGCGTGTACAATCCTGTGAGATAATCACGGTTTGTTGAATCCATAGGGATACCTCCTGTAAAGGTCTGAATTATTTTCCTTGTATGCGTTATGCCTTAACTTCCAAGTGAATTACACTGCAAGGGGGAACGGTAAGCTTAATGGTTCCGCATTCTGTAATGGTAAAATCTTTGAATTCCTGTTCTTTAACTGTTTCAGGATTTTCAAATGTGTTATAAGCATCCATGTTACCGGTAAGAATACTTGCAGATACTTTATCTGCTTTCTTTGCGGAAAATTCAATTTCCATTTCCTTCGCATTATCCAAAGAAAGATTACCAAGGGTAATGTGGATATTTCCTGCATCATCCATGGAAACGGATTCGCTGATATCAGGTACCTTGTAAGCATCTGTGCCAATTTCTGTTGTTTCTGCAAAGCTTTCAAGAAGCTGCGCATTCTGATGATATTTGTACATACGGAATACATAATATGTAGGGGTCAGCAACATTTTGGCGCCTTCGGTCAGAATGACAGACTGAAGAACATTTACAAGCTGCGCTATATTTGCCATTTTAACACGGTCACAGTTTTTGTTAAAGACATTTAAGGAAATACATGCAACAAGAGCATCTCTCATGGTGTTTTGCTGATAGAGGAAACCGGGATTGGTTCCGGGTTCAACATCAAACCAACATCCCCATTCATCAACCATCATACCGATTTTCTTTTCGGGGTCATATTTATCCATGATGTCACCGTGTTTTTTGATGAGTTCCTGAATGCGATATGCCTTGCTTAAAGTACAGTACCAGTCATCGGAAGTAAATTCTGTTGCACTTCCTTTTTTCTCCCATACACCGGGAACAGTATAGTAATGAAGGGAAAGACCGTCCATAAATCCGTGGAGATGTTCGGGAGTGTGGTCGAAAGCTGTTTCCATTACTTTTTCGGTCCAGTGATAATCATCTACATTGGGACCGCAACAGATTTTTGCAGTATTTCCCTTGCCGGAGTAATCTCTTACATAAGTCTGATATCTGCGGTAAAGATTGCCGTAATATTCGGGGGTCATGTTACCGCCGCATCCCCAGTTTTCATTGCCGACACCGAAGTAATCTACTTTCCAGGGCTCTTCACGACCGTTTTTACGGCGAAGGTCAGCCATGGGAGAAACGCCGTCAAAGGTCATATATTCAATCCACTCGGACATTTCCTGAACGGTTCCGCTTCCTACATTGCCGTTGACATAGGATTTGCAGCCAAGCTGCTCACAAAGTTCCATGAACTCATGGGTACCGAAGCTGTTATCTTCAAGGACTCCGCCCCAATGTGTGTTAATCATGCGCTTACGTGTTTCTTTGGGGCCGATGCCGTCTTTCCAGTGATACTCATCGGCAAAACAGCCGCCGGGCCAGCGAAGAACCGGGATTTTCATATCTTTTAATGCGTCTACTACATCGCATCTCATACCGTTGACATTGGGAATTTCGGAATTTTCACCAACATATAACCCTTCATAAATACATCTTCCCAGATGCTCGGAAAAATGTCCGTAGATTTCTTCATTAATTTTACCTAATTTTTTGTTTTCGTTAATCAGTAATTTTGCACCCATTTAATACCTCCTATATTTTAGAGAAAAGTAAAATATTATATGTTTTATTATAACATGTGGGCGGTATATAGTCAAACAGGAATGAGCATGTATTTGAGAAAAGTATTTGGGAAAATAAGCATCTTGCATAGGAAAAATCTTTTTGTTACACTATTTTTATCTTTAGAAGAAAATAGAAATATAAAATCAAGAGGAAATGATATGCAAATGGTATTATTGACGGCGCTTGGCGTAGGTGGTGCCACGGTGATTGGTGCAGCTTTGGGCTTTGCGTTTAAGAAAATATCTCACAGTTTTAGTGATATTGTGCTTGCTTTTGCAGCAGGTGTCATGCTGGCAGCGGCAGTTATCGGATTGGTGCTTCCTTCCTTGGAATACGGAGGTGACAGCCCTTTTGCGTTGCCGGTAACGGTGCTTGGAATTTTTTGCGGAGCGCTGTGTTTAAATTTTATTGATAAACTGGTTCCCCATTTACACAAACTGGCAGGTGTGGATCAGGAAACGCATCCTGACAAGACGGAGCAGCTGAATAAGGTATTACTTTTTGTAATGGCGATTGCGATTCATAATCTGCCGGAGGGAATTGCGGCAGGTGTGGGATTCGGTACCGGTGATATATCGGAAGCACTTATCATAGCCGGTGGGATTGCCCTGCAGAATATACCGGAAGGTATGGTGATTATTGCTCCTATGCTGGCAGCAGGCATGAGCCATGGACGTACCTTTGTTGCGGCACTTGCAACCGGAGTAGTGGAAGTGCTCGGAACGTTGCTTGGATTTTTGGCAGTCAGTGTTTCCACAGCAGTTTTGCCCTTTGCACTGGCATTTGCCGGAGGAACCATGTTGTATGTCATCAGCGATGAGATGATTCCCGAAACCCACGCTCACGGAAGTGAGAGAGGCGCTACTTATGCGCTGTTAGCAGGCTTTTGCCTGATGCTCGCCATGAGCTTTTACTTGGAATAGTATGGAAAATTGCCGCATGTTTGAGATGTCATTTTTCAAACGTGCGGTTTTTGTTTTGCATAAAAATTTTTTGTTCTGTAATGAGTGGATAAGATATTAAATCTTGGCTGTCTAAATTCTCTGCATGCATGTCGATGCCGGTGATTTGGCTGTTTTCGTAAGTTGTGTAATAGTAGATACCTTTGGTGGTATTGCAACAGGAAGTATATACGGTGATTTCATAATCGTTCTGCGCTGTCTTCACGCAACCGCGAGGATGCGCTACACTGCCTAAAATGTGAAAAAACTGGCTGAGGCTTTCCGATTCACTGAATCCACAGACCGAATTTTCTTTTACAAAGCAGGCTCTTACAAAGCGCGAGGAAGATGAGTAATCACCGGGAAGACCCAGAGCACCCATACCCCTGCTATAGGCATTCAAAGAGAGTCTGTCAGAAAAACAGTTGGCAGCAGGTGCATTTGAAAGTGACATATAGTTGTTTAATTGAAACATTTGCGTGAGAAAGGGAGGGTTATTGGTCAAAACACCTACAGGGTTTGGGTGGATCATAACCCCTTTTTCTGTAGGCTCTATGGTGACAGAGCCGGTTGAATCAGACAAGAGATAATGTAATGGTGTAAGCGGGAGTTCCTTGCTAAAGGGGATATCGGCTAAAGTGATTTCAGAAAGAAGAGCACATGCCTCCGTTACAGTACTGCATTTTCCGAGCAAGTAGGGAATCAGTTCATAGGGGGTAAGAGAAAGTTCGCAGTCTGAGGCAGGAAAATAGTGGGCATTACCGGGAAAATTTAATCCTGCAATGCTAAGTCCTTTTTCGTTGGTAGCATCGTAGTAGAGGGGATAGTTGTTCTGTACATATGCCATACCGATAATGGCATAGTGAGCAGGGGGAGAAGGAAGTCTGTGAAAAGGGAAGCAATAGTTCCTGGGTGTAATGGTAACGGTCTCACAGTAGGAATATTCCAAATCAAGATTACGTCCGAAATAGTGGTCCTTTGTAGAAAAAGAAATTGCTGTGCACATAGTATACCTCCTAAAAAAGATATGTATGTTCACAGCAATAGTATTTACCGTTCAAGCATAGATAATTCAATTATTTTTCCGGCAAGAGCAAGCATGGTCTTTTCGTATTCGGACCATTGCTGGCGGATATTCTGTTTGGCAAAAAGAACATAGCCGAAAGGAGTATCCTTGTATGTCATCTTGTAGAAGAAGCAGGACTCCAATGAAAGTTCACGTAAACGCTCGACAAGAAGCGGTACTTTTTCTTCCAAATAGAAGAAATTATTGGCAACTAAAGTATTATATACATCAAATTCCTTAAAGAAGCCAATGCCGGGATTTAAGAAAGCCGGGTCATTCATATCATTGGTAACTTTTTCTTTGGTCCAGGAAGTTGCCATTTGCATATTGTCATAGACCATTACGATTTCGTCCAGCTCAAAAGCATACAGAATTTCGGTCATGGCACGTTCATAGGTAACAATCTTCTGTACCAGAAATCCTTCTGCCAGACGCTGCATAACGCCGGTTTTGTCACGTTTCATCCGGTCAAGAACACTGTCACAGAATGCATCTGTTTTGTCCGGTTCGTCATTTAAGTTGTGAAGCTCCGGCGTATATATAACATAGCGGTTTTTGCCTTTTTTCTTTGCAGTGTAAAGCATACGGTCTGCAAGCTGGAACAGAGATTCATAGCTGGTGGCATGGTCAGGATAAGCAGCTACACCCATGGAGCAGGTGATGCGAAGATTATTTTGCAAATCCTTGTAAGTCCATTCAATATTGGTACGGATGGAACGGAGTGTATTACGAAGCTCTCCATGACTGGTAATGCCGGTCAGAACAATCATCATTTCATCGCCGCCGATTCTTCCGGCAACACCTAAATCACCAAGAGTTTTGTTGATAATATCGGCTACAGTAGCGAGAACTTCATCTCCGTAAAAATGGCCGAAGGTGTCATTGACTGCTTTAAAGTTATCAAGATCCAAAATAGTCAGATATACTTTGGAACGACCGGTTAGCAGAGCACGCTTTGCATATTCAATGATAGACTGTTTATTCAAAATCGGAATACCGGAATCCATAGTGAACTCTGCAATGGATAAGGCTGATTTGTTTTCGTTGCAGGTATTGATACAACCGATTACTTTGTGGAACGGGCCGTTTTCCTTCATGCTGCAACAACGGAAAGAACACAATTCTGCTTTTGCTTCCGGAGAAAAATAGCAGGTCATGATATTGTGGGTAAACTTTTCTTTGCCGGCACGTAAATCAGCACATAATAAATTGAATTCACTTATTGCGGTGGTACTTGTTTCTTTGCTTGTAAAATCATTTTTCCAATCGGTTAAGGAACCGCGGAAAAGAGAAATCTGCAATCCGTCGGAGAGTGCATATATATCGATGCAGTCTGTCTCTGAGTCATATGTGAGCAGAGAAGCATCTATCAGATGATAAAGGATATTATTTTCCTGTTGCAGGCGATGTAATTCGCTGTTCTCGCTGTCTGATGAGTGGAACGGTGTGAGAACAACATGGTATAAAAGGTGTCCGTTAAGGTCAAAGGGTTCCTTGGTTAACGTGATAACTACCCAATGATAGATTTCTTCGGAGTCCTTGATTCGCAAGGCTACGATATTTTTGGAACACTTATCGCTACGCAAATCCTCTAAAGCTTCAGTAAAACGATGCACATCCTCAGAGTACATTCTACAAGTTATCGGCGCATAGATATCCTGCCCGATAAAGCTGTGAAAAGCATCGTCAGCTTTACGAAGAATCATTTGCTCATCAATTGTAGCAATTCCGTTACAGAACTCAGACACGTTTATCATCCTTTCTACAAAAAGTTATAATTATTATACTATACTTATTAATTTTCAGCAATTCAAAAATATGCGTTTTATTGAATTTAATATTTAATTAAGGTTGAGCAAAATCTGAAAAATGTGTATACTGTATTTGTTTGAAAGGCAGGATATACGAATGAATATTTTATCGATAGATAATATATCCAAGGCATACGGGGAAAGAAAACTGTTTGATGAGACTTCTTTCTTTATGCAGGATGGAGAAAAGGTGGGAATTATCGGCATTAACGGAACCGGAAAGTCCACTTTGCTAAAGATGATAGCGGGATTGGAAGATACGGATGAGGGAACAATTACCTATGCAAATCATGTGGTGGTGAGTTATTTGCCTCAGCTTCCGGAGTTTGACGGGGAAGAGACAGTGCTTGAGGCTGTTTTGAAAAAAGGCAGGGAAAGCAGCAAGGGTTATGAGGACGAGCTTCGGGAAGTGGAAGCTAAAAGTATGCTGACCAGACTTGGCGTGGTTGATTTTGGGGCAAAGTGCGGTATACTTTCCGGCGGTGAGCGTAAGCGACTTGCATTGGTTGCTGCTCTGCTTGCTCCTTCCGATTTGCTGATTTTGGACGAACCTACCAACCATCTGGATGCTGACATGGCAGACTGGCTTGAGGAACAGTTAAAAAAATATACAGGCGCCATTTTGATGGTAACTCACGACCGCTATTTTTTGGACAGTGTTTCGGAGAGAATTATTGAAATTGATAAAGGGAAAATCTATTCCTATCAGGCAAACTACTCCGGATATTTGGAATTGAAGGCGGCAAGGGAAGAAAACATGCTGGCCTCTGAGAGAAAGCGCCAGTCGATACTTCGCAAGGAGCTTGCCTGGGTGCAACGTGGTGCAAGGGCAAGAAGTACAAAGCAGAAAGCGAGACTTGAACGATATGAGGAATTGAAAAATGTTCAGGCACCGGAGTTTGACAGCAAGGTAGAGCTTGGATCAGTAGCTTCAAGACTTAGGAGGACCACGGTGGAACTGCATGATATCTGTAAGCAGTTTGGTGATAAGTCATTGATAAATCATTTCAACTATACATTCCTGAAAGATGATAGAATCGGTTTTGTGGGGAAAAACGGTTGCGGTAAGTCAACTTTGATGAAAATGATAATTGGAAACTGCATGCCGGATGCAGGGGAGATTGTTATCGGGCAGACAGTAAAAATCGGTTATTATGCGCAGGAAATAGGAACAGAGGAAATGCCGCCGGACCAAAAAGTGATTGATTATATCAAGGATGTGGCTGAATATGTGCAGACGGAGGACGGAAGCATATCTGCTTCACAGATGCTTGAGCGGTTTTTGTTTGAGGGAAAAGACCAGCACGGGTTGCTGAAAAAGCTTTCCGGTGGAGAGAGAAGAAGGCTGAATCTGCTTAAGGTACTCATGGGAGCGCCCAATGTACTGATTTTGGATGTAAACTGTAGTACCCATTTGAGGTGTGCATAGAGTGTATCGTGTAATAAAATAGGTGTAAAAGGTACAGGATACACAAAAAAATCATTGTACTGTGTATAGTGTAGGAGAGGATGTAGTCAAAAGAGGTGACTACTTTTTTATTTGGTGTATAATGGTAGCTAGAACAAGATGAAAGAGGAAACAACATGAATTTGATTAACATAGAGAATCTGACAAAGTCC
>JAFSGE010000013.1 GCA_017434885.1 Lachnospiraceae bacterium
ATAAGCGAGATATCAAAAACCAACCATCTATACTCATATATAAGAAAAAAGACAGAAAATCTGGAGTAACTAAAAGAGAGTTCTATACCACTATTCCAATGGAGCGTTGGCAGGAAAAGAAGGAAGCTATCTGCGACAGACTGGATGTTCATCTAATTGGCGATATTACTTATGGTGGTAGAAAAAAGAATAAAGGAAACCATATCTATTTTGAATCTGCTGTTATTAACGGCTTGATTTGTCCAAGAACACTCGGTAAGTTCTGTCCCTGTATTAACGGTTTTATGCCGGTGCCAAATAAGCACCGGCATAAAGTTTACATAAATTCCCCATCTATCACCATTTGTACTGCACGATCATCTATCAGGCGCAACCGGTTCTGACTGCCATAGATAAGGACATTTGTACAGATTTTATCAATCATTCTCGGAATACCGGTACTATATTCGAATACCTTCTGGATGGCACCATCAGTGAAGATTTCTCCAGATGTCCCTGCTATGGAAAGATGATGTCTTATGTAGTCACCTGTTCTTGAACAGTCATATTTATTAAGATGACACCGTATATCGATTCGTTGACGTATAGCCGTACATTTTTGCAGATTCAGTTTTTCCCACAGTTCCGGCTGACCGGCAAGCACAAGGGCTATAGGACTTACGGAATCAAATTTCATGTTAAGCATGAATCGGATTTCCTCAAGCATTTCTTGATTTAGCAGATGGCTTTCATCCACAACACATACTGTTGTAATTCCATCTACCGCCTGTTTGATTGACATTTGTTCCTGAAGCTGACGTTTAGCCGTTGCCTTATTCCAGGAAGGAGCCACCCCAAGTTGCTCCAGTAAAAGACGGTAAAAATTATTTGGAGTCAGTTTGGAGTCGGATATATACAGCAGGTGATATTTTCTGGGATCCAGTGTTTCTGACATGTACCTTAAAAGTGTCGATTTTCCCGTTCCGCATTCTCCGGTAAGCACGGCAAACAGATGGCGTTTTGAGACATATGAAAGCCGGTTACTGACTTCCGTAAATTCAGTCGATTTAAAAAGTTTGTCTGTTGGTATTCCTTTGGCAAATGGAGTGCCGGATAATTCATAGAATTCTTCATACATCAGCATTCACCATCCTTCATATCAGCAAAAGAAATGGCTGTGTGCCGGATTTTTTCGCGCTCTGCATTTTTCATTTTAGCTGCCGAAAGAAGTCTGGAAGCGGATGGTTCCTTCTTTTCAAAATGCTGCGGTAGCTTTGGCTTTACTGCGGAATGAGCCAAAATTACAAGGGGCTTTGCACTGCAGGAAGGAAAGCCTTCACATTCAATAGTAAGTACCGATGTATCTGCCGGGTCATATACCACATCTACGGTACGATGAATCATAGATAATCCGTTTTCCACTTCATATTTGATGCCGCCAAAACTAATACAGCCGCTTTTATCCACTTTTCTCTGTTCGCAGGAGAGAAAAGCATCTGCAATCGTATCAGCAGATAAAAAGCGAAGTTCGTGTAAATCCAACTGGTAGCTTTCATGCGGTGTTTTCCCATTCAGGGCACTGTGCGGTATATTCAGATAACATTCCTCCATCCATACGTTGTAAAGACGGTTTAATTCTTCAATGCTTTTTGGTTTTTCTATCATAGCTTCACGCAGAAAAGCATCCACCGTCTGATTATAGCGTTCCTGTTTTCCTTTTCCTTCGGGATGATACGGTTTTGCATACAAAAGCCGGATTCCCAGTTTTCCACATGCCCGTTTCATCCAATGAGTACGGAATTGTTTGCCGTTATCAAAGTATACACAATCCGGTGCTCCGAATTTAGCAAGTGCTTTCCGAAAACAATCCTGTACAATGGACTGGTCTAAGGTAGTGTAAAACTCTGAATGCATGATATTTCGGGTACAGTCATCCAGAAAACATACCATATAGGTCGGCTGTCCGTTTATGTAAATGCCATACTTTATATCTGACTGCCATAAATAGTTACGCCATGGTTTCTGAAAACGCTTAGCACCGGTTACTTCCTTTGCATAAGTTAGCATCTGACGTTTGGAATACCCACGTGAAGCAAGCTGGTCCTGTAAGGTTGACTGTTTTATGAATCCGGGAGCTGCAAGTCCTTCCCATTCCAGTATTCGGATAATTTCTGCCACACTTCGACCGGGAACCTCTCTTCTTAGTACAATGGCGGCTTCAATAACTTCATCGGAAAGCTTGCTTCTTCCGGAAAGTGAGGATTTCTGTGGCATAAGTCCTTCAAATCCTTGGGTTTTATATAAATTTAGCCACCGCCTTAGTGTGCGTTCGTGTACTCCATACTGAATACTGATTTGTTCCTTTATTAACTGATGTTTTGCTTTATCCATTGCAGGATCAAGCAGTGGTGTGATGATTTGCAGACGATTGGCTGCGATTTCTTCTTTACGTTCACGTTGCATTTGTGAGCCCTCCTTGTTTTGATAGGATGAGCATATCGCATTACGTTTGGACAGTCAGTGCCAATCGGGTCTGTGGCCATAAGTTGGAATTGCAAAGAATGCGGACAATTCTTTGCAGACCGCCGGTAGTTTTTAAGTCAATGGCTGAAATATCTGTTTTATACAGTAAAAGGAAATGTTCCCGGAGACGGCTTACATAATCATGGAACAGCTTAAACCACACCCGAAGCCGTATAAGAGTGCTGGTTTCACCGGAAAATGTACTGTCTGAAATATTGGATGTAACAGCTTCGGCAATCGTTTCTGCGCCAAAACGTTTGTAGGGCACCAGACAATCAGGAAGTTCATGATGTATACGCCCACACTTTTGACATTTCATACGACGTATGGTGAGAAGTATTTTGGTTCCTTCGCTGTTAATGAACCTGCGTGAACGGCTTCCTACCACATGAAGTTTACTGTTACAGACAGGACAACAGACAGTTTCACTGTTCCTTACATAAAAGAATTTGTGGAATCGGGCTTGCTTTCAAGTGTATAGGAATGTATAATAATCATGCTTTTGGGCATGAGCATTCCCGGTACCGTGGTGGGACACGTTACCATCAGAGGGAGTGCTCATTTTTTGTCCTTTCTAAATATCATGGATAATTATAATCGACAGTTTGTGGACAGGCAATACTGCCGGTTATTGGGAAATAGACGACGGTATTAACACTTTGCATTTCTTACATTGTTTTCAATATCACCTGCATATGGACTGCAAATATAAACCAACGGAAGATAGGCAGCCTTTTTATCAGCTGCCGCTTCTTCACGATGGATATTGGTAAGAGCCTCATATGTAGTTGGGTCAGAATAACCCTCATGATTAAACTTATCAATGCCCATGTCTTTTAATCCTCCTGTTCGATTAGTGGATAGATACCCTCATTCTTCAGAAGGTCATAAAGGAAAAGTCTGCCCTTCTGTGTCCAATAGGTATGCATCACACTTCTGTTATCATCGATTGCGTAGGTACGGGACTGTGTGTATCCGCA
>JAFSGE010000014.1 GCA_017434885.1 Lachnospiraceae bacterium
AAGTAATTAAGCGAAATGCTTTTGGATATAGAAACTTTGACAATTTTAGGAATCGAATCTTTTTAGCCTTAACATAAAGAGGCACAGGAAATGAATTCCTATGCCTCAAAAATATTTTACCCCAACTCTTGACAAAGAGCCAAAAAAATCCCCTGTCCAACAGGGGATTTTTTCTGCTACAAGCAAACTCAGTATATTAATTGGCAAACAAATCTCTGTACCACTGCAATGACTGTGTATATGCCTCATAAACACGCTTCATATCAATATCAGCCACAATCATTTGTCTGGAAACTTCTGACCAGTTTGCAGCTTCATACTGTGTTACGAAATCAAGAACCGGCATAAACTTTCCTTCTCCGGATACCAAAGCTTCTCTGATATCCTTTGAAACCTTCACCATATCAAGAGCCTCATCCATGGGTTTGTCAAGAATTAAGTCAAGCACCGAGAACAATCCCATTAGGAAAAGTTCTGAAGAATGTATTGCCATTTCAAAAATCGGAGCAAGATTCTCTGCAAATTTTGCACGAAGCAGGGAAACTCTGGTAATTTCATTAGGTTTGTCCGCACACAATTCATTGGTTACAGCAGTGTTAATCCACTTCTTTAAATCCTTCTGTCCAAGCATTGCTGCCGCATGTCTGATAGAAGTAATTTCTGAATTGACAGACATTTTGTTAACCATCTTAAGGAGTGAAATAACAAGTGCCGTATCCCTTCCGATAACATCTGCCGCCTTGGCAAGGTCAAAGTCTTCATCGTTAACCATATTTAATAATTGAATATAGTTTACTTTAAGAGGTGAAACATCTGCCTCTCCCTGCGTAATCGGTGTACGGTAAAATTCGCCTTCATAAAAATGGTAACCGCCTTCTGCTTTCAGTTTTTCAAAATCTTCCTGCGTTTTAATATTTCCTGCACAGAGCTTAATATTAGGATATATCTTACTGAAATAAATTCTCGCCTTGCTGATATCAATTCTTCTGTGATCAAGGAAAATATAATCCATTAAAAGAAGGACTTCTCTGTACGGTTCAAAACTGGCAACCGCAAGTTTTCTGATTGCAAGTTTAAAGCCACTCTTCTTCAATGCTTTCAATCTGTTTATGTACATTTCATCCGGTTTAACGGTATTGTCCATTAACAATACAACCTTATTGTGGGAAGCTGCGCACTGCTCTTCAATATCCGTAAAAACGGAAATATTGTTAATTTCCACAAACACTTCCTTATCTCCGGCAAGTGCATCCACACCAACCATTTTAATAATATCAAGTCCCGGAATTTCTACAGCGCCGTCATTACGTCCCGTACCAAGCAAAATAGGATTCAAAAGATAATTTTTACTTTGTACATATAACGAATAAGCCTGTACCGCCATATTTTCATCAAACAAAGGTATTGTTGCTACAAGCATATCTTAATCTCCTTATCCTAAAGATTTATCTCCTGCCAATATTATACTACATTTCGTCAGAATTTTATATAGTATTCATACAATTTTTTGAAAATTCATTCTTCTCAGACAACTAAATTATCGTTTTATAATAATCTCTGTCCGTTTACTGTCAGCCAAAACTCCACTCCCAGCTTTTCTGCTGCTTTGCGGCAAAGAATCATACGATTTAAGAAAATTTCAAAATAATCCATTACCGTACACATCTTCGTTTCAATTTTAAGTTGTAATTCAATATGTGAGTCCTTTTCAATAAGAACTTCACTTTCCTTTACAGAATAATTCACCCTGTCATGGATGTCAAAACTTGCAAAATCCTGATTTCTCACACGGGTGTAACGCACATCTGTTTTGTCTGCTAAAATAAGCGCTGCTGCAATAGAGTTTACCGGAAATGCTGTAGATTCATCATGATTTCCGATTGCTGTAATAATTGTTGCAATATCCTCCGGATCAGCTCCCATTCTGTCAAGGATACGGAATGCCATAACCGCGCCGGATTGTGCATGGTCAATCCGGTTAATCACATTTCCGATATCATGTAAATATCCGGCAATACTTGCCAATTCTGCTTCTCTTTCACTATAGCCCAGTGTTAATAAAATTTCACTCGCCAATTTTGCCACCTTAGTCACGTGGGCAAAACTATGCTCTGTATAACCGAGTGCAATCAAAGTCTCATCGGCCTTTTGAATATAAGTTTTTACGGTTTCGTCTTTTACTACATCTGCATATGTTATTTTCATAAATTACCTCTTTCTGCTGTCTTTATAATGCATGTCTGCCATTATATTCTTCTGAATATTTTCCCTCAGACTGTTTATTGTAGTTATTATAACAGAATTTTCCTATAACCGAAAGTATACAATAAGCGCTACAGGTAAATTTAACGTAAAAAGTCATGGATTGCTTTGCAATCCATGACCGTCCTTCCATTTTTATCTTTGGCACTCCGGACAAAAATAAACCGTTCCGCCCAAATAATTTGCTTTTTGAATGATATTTCCGCAATAGGCACAAGGTTTCCCCACTGTCTTTTTAGAAAGCATGGTTTGATAACCTCCTGCCTCTCCAAATAACGTTTTTTCCGTATTTCTGCCTCCCAACAAGGTCATTTCATTCAGCACGGAAACTACTGCCTCATACATGTGCATCCAATCCGTTTCCTGCAACGTACCGATTTTATGCTTGGGATGCAAACCCGATTTTAGCAGAATGTCCTGCAGCACCCCATTTCCGAGTCCCGGAATTCTCTGATGAGTTGCCAAAAACTCTTTGACAGAAATATTTCCTGAAAGCTCCTCTCGCAAAGAAGAAAGGTATTCATAGTCAAACTCCTCTGTTCCCGGAAAAGGTTTTTCCTTCGCCACGAGATAATAGAAATTTTTATAGGTTTTCGGCTGAATCAGAAACATTGCTCCATACATTGCAACCGTGCAAATCAGGCTGCTTCCGTCCTCCAGCGCAATCCCTGTCTGATAACGCTCCGGTAACTTGGCACCCGGTGCAAAATAGCGTAAATTAGCACCGTCGCCGACTACAAAGCTGTATTTTTCTTCTTTTTCCGCCTTATCATCCAGTTCTATCTCTATCATACTGCCAATTCCGGTTGCCTGCCCGATTACTTTCCCTTCCATAATTCCGGCATATGCAGCGGGTTCTCCTTCATACCATGCAAAGGAATGAGGCGTATGCGCCGCCTGTACTCCCACAATTTTCTTACCCTTTACGGTTTCATTTAACTGTCTTGCAATGACAATACTTTCCGGTATTTCTATCATATATCCTCCCCGCGTGCTGTAATCAAAATCCACAATCCCCGTCGTTATGCTTTCCACCTCTCTAAGGTAGCAAAATACTGCATCAATCCGGCTTTAGCCTCTTCCACTGACTTCGCGCGACCGCCCTCTACTTCAAAAGGTGCACAGAAGTCAGCCATTTCCTCCATACTGCATTGCTGGGCAAATGCCCCGTCCTTGTAGCAGTAACAGCAATACGTTTCATTAGCACTGCCATCTTTTTCCGTTCCGTACTGATTCTCCTGCATAGGCATACCGCAGCTTTGACAAATTTTCATATCCATTACGTAGTCCTCCTTTTTTTCTGCAAAATTGATTTTATGAGACTACTATATCAGGATTAATATGACACCGGCATGTCATATTATAATTATTATGAAAAGAAATCTGTCGTCATGTTACAAATCTTCTGCATACCTTTTCTGCATACCTGCAATCCGATGATTGATTTCATCTCTTACAAATGCAGGCTCTAACACTTCTGCCGCCGGACCGAAAGACAAAATCATTCCGTAAACCCAGTCATCAACCAAATACCATGATTTTATCAAAAAATCTCCGTTCTTTAACACCGTAATATTTTCTTCCTCAAAACGGTCATAAACACGATATGCCTCTGTTTTATCAATCAACAGATGAATTTCCGCATGCACCTCATTATAATTGATATTTTCATGGGTAACACATGATTCTTTATCAGCTCTCTCTTCATCCGTTATTTCTGCATATGAAAAATTCTCGTCAAGCACCTCTACCCGTTTCATACGCATTACTTTAAACATCCGTATAGCACCTCTGCTTTCACAAAAAGCACGCAAATACCAGGTATATTCCTTAAATAATAACTGCACAGGCCATACTGTCCTGCTTGCCATTTCACCATACTGCCCGTAATAATCAAACCGGATTTTCTTTTTTTGTAAGACCGCTTCTTTTAACTGCCCATACAATTCCTGTCTTCTGCCGCTCCAATCAGAAAAATCAATAGATACCCATTGAAAGGAATCTACCTTAAAGAATTCTCCAAGTTTCTTTAAAGTTTCTGCGTTTTCCTGTGCTCCTGTTTCCTGAAGACTGACAAGAGCCGCCAAAATTTCCTGTTGCTCTTCTTTTGATACCAGTCTTTTGTCCAAAACAAACTGCTCCGTTAATCTGATTCCGCCATTTTTACCTTTTGTGGCATAAATCGGAATGCCCGCCATACTAAGATGTTCCACGTCACGGTAAATGGTTCGCGTAGATACCTCAAACCGCCCGGCAAGCTCCTTTGCCGTGACATTTCCCTTATTCATTAATATGTAAATAATTGCAAGCAGACGATCCAGCATACTATTATCTCCATGTAATTGGGTTATTTGCTTTTTTCTGCACCCATTTTATCACAATTAAAGCACTTGCTCAACCATCTGCTGTCTCCTATGAATTCAGCAAATACACAAAATATCCTGCATAACACACCAGCATAAAAATTCCTGCAGGTCTTGTCAGCTTCTTTGTCTTTAATACGCAAAGAAATAATAGCACTCCTGCTAAGATAGCAATTGTCATATCAATCACAAAATTAGGCATAAACACAACAGGAGTAATGACTGCGGCAGTACCTACAACAAAAAGAATGTTAAAAATATTACTTCCTACAATGTTACCGATTGCAATGTCTGCTTTTCCTTTCATTGCCGCAGAAACAGAAGTAAATAATTCAGGAAGTGATGTTCCCAGTGCCACAATGGTAAGTCCGATAAAACGCTCACTGAGGCCTGCATATTTTGCAATTGCAGTTGCAGCATCAACTGTCACATCACTGCCCCAAACAACCAGTATCAAACCGACTACTGCTGCAATAAAAAGTTTCCACATGGGCATTTCTTTGCTTTCTTCCGTTACTTCCTCTTTGTTTTTCTTTGCCATCATAAACAAATAGCCTAAATAAACAAGGAAAAATATCCAAAGAACAACACCTTCCAAACGACTCACTTCATTGCCTGTGTAACCAAGACCAAGAAGTACAAAGGTAATCAAAATCATGTATGGTATTTCAATCCGAATTGTAGACTTTGCAACTGCAGTTGCAATAATCACGGAAGTCAGGCCCAAAATAACCAGGATATTTAATATATTACTTCCCACAACATTTCCGATAGTAATGTCTGCACTTCCCTTTAAAGCTGCTGTAATACTTACCGCAGCTTCCGGTGCACTGGTCCCCATTGCTACGATTGTAAGCCCAATTACAAGTTGCGGAACACCAAACCTATCGGCAATTCCCGCAGAACCGTCAACAAACCAGTCAGCACCTTTTACTAACATTAAAAAACCTACCGCAAGTAAAACAATTTGTAACAAAATCTCCATTTTTGTTCCTCCTTTTTTAGGAGTTTGTCCTTATTTTTGACAATAAAAAACGAAACTCCTGTCGCAATTTTCATTACCACAAAAGTCTCGTTACTTAGTCACGAACCGGATTTCTGATTGAAATCGTATTGACGATGTCGTGAACACCATAAGGTGTCAACTACTCCCTTTTATCCTTTTTTGAGAATAGCATTCTTTTTTCACAGAATCAAGTCTACACCATAATTCTTAACACTATATTAACGATACCTCACTAAAGGAATAACTATATCTTAATTTGTGTCCATTTGCCCTGCTTGAACCGGACCGAAGCAAAAATAAATCTGGATATCTGATCGCCCAATACTCCAAGCCATATTCCTACAATTCCCCATCCAAGCACATAGCCTCCGACATAAGAAACCACAGTACGAATCAGGGTAACACTGATGGTGGATGCCATAGCTGTATAAAAGGTATCTCCTGCGCCTCTTAAGCATCCCATATAAATCACCTGACTAATCTGGAACACTACTACAAAAATAATTACACGCATAATACCTACACCGATATCCACAATATGTTCTTCCTCAAAGAATAAGCCGAGCAAGGTTCTTGCCCCTGTAAAATAAACCACAGCTAAGCATACAGAAATAATACCGCCAATAAAACGGCAAATTCCGCCATATTCCTTTGCAAGTTCTTTATCTCCCGCTCCCAGACTTCGTCCAATTAACGCCACCGCCGCTGACTGTAAACCGTCCCCAAACGAGAAAGAAAGTCCCATAATATTCATACCGACCTGATGAGCTGCCATAGCATCTGTTCCCTGTTTTGCCGCCATAATCGCTGTCAGCATAAAACCGATTCTCATCAAAATCTGCTCAAAAAACACACTGTATCCCACCTTCACCATATGCAGGAACGTTGTAAATACCGGTTTTACCTTATTTTTCAAAATATAAGGAATACTGATAAAGCCCTCCGGCTTCAAAACAGACATAATACTCATTACGCAGGCAACCACCGTGCCAAATACCGTAGCTAATGCTGCACCGTGAATCCCCAACGCAGGGAAACCGAAGTGTCCTCCTATCAACAGATAGTTCCCTATCATATTTACCGTATTGGAGGTAATGTTGGTACGCATGGTAATCTTAGTATTACCCGCACCTCTTTGGGCAGAGTTAATACACATCTGAATACAGTTAAAAATCATACCACCCATAATAATTCGAAAATATGCTACTGCACTGTCATGGGTTTCCGGCGTGGAACCGCAAAACGCAATAATGGGACCGGCAAAAAGCACAAGTACCATACTGAGCACCACTGCTGCAACTACTACAAACACAAGTGCCGTATACAAAATTTCGTTGGCATCCTTCTGCTTATTCTCTCCGCGTCGTCTCGCAATCAAAGCTGAAACCGCCACATTGGTAGCAAAAAATAGCGATAATCCTAAAAATTTCGGTTGTGTGGTAAGACCTACCGCTGCCACTGCATAGGAGCCTAATGAACTTACCATAAGCGAATCTACCAAGCCTGCAAAAGACACAAAAAAAGACTCCAATATTGCCGGCCATGCCATATCCACCGTAATTTTCATATGTTCCTTATTGTACTTCTGTCCTAAAAACATTTTACTTACCTTCTTTTCATAAGAATGGCGCACCCCCATCAGAGCGTGCGCCAACCGTCAGTTCTTTTATAAGAAAATATACTTACATACAAATAATACTGCAAGTATGTACATAAGCGGTGTAATCTTCTTCGCCTTACCACATACAAGATTGATGATTACATAAGAGATAACACCGATTGCAATACCTTCCGAAATACTGTACATAAGCGGCATGGATAAGAAGCAAAGGTATGCAGGAACTGCTTCTGTGATATCCTCAAAATCCACTTTTAAAATTGCTGATACCATAAGGAATCCAACAAAAATAAGTGCCGGAGCTGTAGCAAATCCCGGAATTGCCGTAAATACCGGTGCAAAGAAAATTGCAATCAGGAACAAGAAACCTGTTGCCACGGAAGCAAGACCTGTTTTTGCTCCTGCACCTACACCTGCTGAGCTTTCCACAAAGGTTGTTGTTGTAGATGTACCGAGAATTGCACCTGCACTGGTCGCAATCGCATCAGCCAAAAGTGCGGGTTTGATTCTGGGAAGTTTTTCATCCTTATCAAGCATACCTGCCTTGGTTGATACACCAATCAGCGTTCCGAGTGTATCAAAGATATCAACAAACAGGAAGGACAATAAAATTACAATAAAATTAAATACACTCACACCTGAAAAATCTGCCTTAAAGCACTGTCCGAATGTCTTTCCGATTGCTGAAAAATCCGTAAATGCAAAAGTCGGATACAGAGAATAGAATCCGTTTTCCGCATCCACTACGTAAATGCCAAGTGCCTGTGCAATCATACCCAGAACCCAGGTTGCAATAATACCGATTAAGATAGATGCCTTAAAGCCCTTCGCATATAAAATTGCGGTAATCATCAGCCCGATTAATGCAAGAACGGCACAAATCCCCTTTGTATGCCATTCTCCTGCAAAATCCACATAAGTAACAAGTGTGGAGGAATTGGCAACCACCAGTTTTGCTCCCTGCAAACCGATAAATGCAATAAACAAGCCAATACCTGCTCCTACTCCCTTTTTTAAGGTACTCGGAATTGCATTAAAAATCGCTTCACGCACATTCGTAAGGGACAATACGATAAAAATGAGTCCTTCAATAAACACCGCCATCAATGCCACCTGCCAGGAATAACCCATAATTCCGCATACTGTATATGCAAAATATGCATTAAGTCCCATTCCGGGTGCAAGCGCAAACGGGTAGTTTGCAAGAAGTGCCATTGCCAGTGTTCCGATAAAGGACGCCAAACATGTAGCAATCAAAACTGCCGTCCTGTCCATTCCTGCATCTCCAAGCATAGTCGGATTTACTGCAAGAATATAAGCCATTGTCATAAAGGTAGTAATACCTGCAACAATTTCTGTCTTTATCGTAGTATTGTTTTCTTTCAACTTAAATAATTTTTCTAACATACTCTTCCTCCTTATTTTCCTTCATAAGTAATTACAGATGCAACATCATATTTTTGGAGTTTCTCTCTTCCCTTTAGCCCTGCAAGTTCCATCAAAAATACAATTTTAACAACTTCTCCTCCAAGCATTTCTATCATCTTGGCACAGGCTTCTATGGTTCCGCCGGTAGCAATTAAGTCATCCACCAGCACCACCTTCTGTCCGGGAAGTATTGCATCCTTATGCATTTCCACTTCTGCACTTCCATATTCCAAATCATATTTTACGGAAATGGTCTCACATGGAAGTTTTCCTTTTTTCCTTGCCGGCACAAACGGTTTTCCAAGGGCATATGCTATCGGCACTCCGAAAATAAATCCTCTGGACTCTGTTCCCACAATCACATCAAAATCCACTCCGTCAAGAAGTGCTATCATGGAATCAATGGCAAGCTTTAACCCATCGGCATCCTGTAATACGCTTGTAACATCCCTGAATATGATACCTTCTTCCGGGAAATCCGGAATACTTCTCACATATTCTTCAATTAATTTCATTCCTATACCTCCTTACACCCCGTTATTATATTCTAAAAATATATTTCTTAAAATGGTGTAATACCGCTTCCGGGTCTGGTCCATACAATATTCTGTGCAATCATTTGGTCAATATCCATACCGATAATCTCTGATGCTCTTTTTTTGGCTATCGGTTCATTCGCTGTACCCAGATTTTTATAGATATCATATGCCGGCTTTTTGTTTCCGTTTAAATCCACCAGTCCCAATGCCAGATAACTTGTCATTTCATGAGCGCTGTCCGTCTGACGGAACAAAATAAAGGAATCCACATCAGGCAATGATGCAGCTTTTAAATAACCGTACGCAACAGAAGCCTCCTGTGCATCATTTCCAAAGCTTGACGTAAATCCAATCTCCGCAAGAGAAATACTTCTTACTTCTCCCGCAGGATTTAAGTATTCTTCACGATGCATGTAGTCAATCAGAATATCGATATTCTGCATCGTAATATAAGGAGTTGTCAAATCATTTCCCACCCAGTCTGCCGGTCCGTTCCATGCATAAGGATCAAACAACGGAGAATTATAAGGATGATAAGAAAGACCCCAATCAATATTGCCTTCACGATTCATAAAATAATTAAATTGGTCAAGATATTCCTTTGCAAGAAAACTTCCTTCATTTGATTTACGATTCCACTCCTGATCGATAGAATTGTAAATTCTTGCATTGGCATTCATGCTCTTGATTTCATTATAAATAATACGGAATGCTTTTACATAGGAATTCACATTTAACTCCAAAGAATCAGATGCCATATACCACCATGAAGTACGTGCATTTACTTCGTTACCGAGAATCCAGTTATCTACCTGTCCAAATCCCAACGCACCCGAGTAACGCTGTCCCAAAAATGCACCGATTGCTTTTAAATGATTGGTTCCTGCTTCTTCTGCCACATTCAATGCATAACCGGGACACTCTGTTCCGTCCTTTGCAAGGGGATGAACCAAATCCTGTGAATATGTACCTGTACCGCAATTCAAAAGCACAATGGTAACCTGAATTCCGCTATTGTTCAGATGCTTTATCAGCGCATCATAATTCTTCATTGCAACACTGTCAAAATAATAATTCTGTCCGTTATATGCAAACAAAATGGAACCCGGAACCGAAACATCCGAACAAATATCATCCAGACACATATTATATACCGCTTGTTTGATTCCCAATTCCTGCAGCTGTCCGTTGGTAACCATAGACACATCCGGCAAAATTCCCTTAATACCACAATCATTTCGAACCGAAGTAAATGCAGCTATCGCTTCCGGATTGGTGATGTAGTGTTCATCACTGACCTGCACCATCTCTCCGCCACTCTTTACGGCAACCAAAAATTTACGGCTCATATTGGAATCCGGTGTGTTATGATTCAGAGGAAAGCTTACGGTAACCTTCTTTCCCGCTTCCACTGTCGCCACCACATCACCGATAGGACCATCTTCATACACCTCATCTGCATAAATGTAATATTTTCCATCATCACTTGAGGGCACACGACCGGCACTGAGCTGACATACCACGTCAGTCCCTTCAAGCCGACAGGACTCAAAGGACACAGGACGTCCTGATGCTTCTGCTGTTATGGTAGTTCCTCCGGTAGCAAGAATTCCCACGGTAAGTACCACAGCTACTGTCTCTTTTACTATTTTTATCATTTGTTTTTTTATTTTAAACATATTTCCTCCAACTTAACAAACAGGGACTTCATCCTTTTTCAGTCATTTATGTGTAAATATTATAAACTGTTTCGAGGTATTTGGCTACTGTTTCTTACAATTCGTAAGGTGTTATCTGATAAACGTAGTAATTGAGCCAATTGGAATACAGATTATTACTGTGAGACCGCCACTGCAAATCCGGTTTTTTGGTATCATCATCATCCGGATAATAATTCTTGGGTACATCTATCGGCAATCCTTTGTTTTTATCTCTCACATACTCATTATGAAGCGTATATCTGTCATACTCAGGATGACCCATAACAAAAATCTGTTTTCCTTCTTCCGACATACAAAGCAGAACGCCTGCTTCTTCCGATTCTGCAAGCACCGTAAGTGCCTCGCAGGCATGAATATCTGCAGAAGGCACTGCCGTGTGCCTGCTGTGCGGAATCATAAAATAATCGTCAAATCCTCTCACAAGCGGAATCTTACGGTTCATCACCTTATGCTTATAAACACCGAACAGTTTCTTAGGAAGCTGTACTTTCTCCAATCCAAAATGATAATACAAGCCTGCCTGCGCGCCCCAACAAATATGTAAGGTAGATGTCACATGAGTTTTCGTCCATTCCATAATTTCACAAAGTTCCGGCCAATAATCCACTTCATCAAAAGAAATCTGTTCTACCGGTGCCCCTGTAATAATCAGTCCGTCAAATTTCAGATGCTTTAATTCATCAAACGTATTGTAAAAACGGTTTAGATGTTGAATCGGTGTATTTAATGATACATGACTGTTCATCTTCATAAATGTCACATCAATATGAAGGGGCGTATTAGACAGCGCACGTAATAACTGTAATTCTGTATCCTGTTTAATAGGCATCAAATTCAAAATACAAATTTTAAGCGGTCTGATATCCTGATGCGCTGCGCGGTATTCGTCCATAACAAATATATTTTCATTTTCCAATATCCCCTTTGCGGGCAAATCACTTTGTACTTTAATCGGCATAATACTGCTCCAATCTGTTTCTTTTCTATCCATTATCCGGGTCTGATACCCGAATTTCACTCATTATATCTTATTTTTATTAAATGGGCAATCCAAGATAACATATCCCTGCAATTCCATATTAATTATTTCCAAACCTTTCAACAAATTCATCCTCAGAAATAATGGGAACACCCAGTTCTTTTGCTTTTCTGTTCTTTGAAGAAGTGGAATTCACATCATTATTTACCAAAAAATTAGTTTTGGATGTCACACTACCCGTCACTTTACCGCCCGCAGATTCCACATATGCTTTAAATTCATCCCTGTTTTTGTAATAATGAACATCTCCGGTAATTACAAAAGTAAGTCCTTCGCATGCACCACCTTCTTTTACTGCAATATCTACCTTTTCAATATTTACTTCCTTCAACAGCATTTCCAGAGATTCCCTGTTTTTTTCGTTCCGATACCATTCTACTGCAGAACCTGACTTTTCCGGTCCGATTCCGTCAACATCCTCAAAACCGATTCCTTCGCGCAATCTATTCAGAAATCCTTCAAATCCGACAGCTGCCACTATCTTTTTGCCCGCATCCACACCTATCATGGGAATACAAAGTGCATAAATGAAATTCACCGGGTGCACATTTCGGCTCTTTTCGATGGCTTTTATCATATTATCAAAGGACTTCCTTCCAAAACCTTCCATACTCGTAATTTCATCTTCATGCTGCGATAAATGATAGATATCTGAAAATGTAGAAATAAATCCTTCATTCATAAACTTAAGCATAGTCTGAATGGAAAGTCCGTCAATATCCATTCCCGATTTACTGACAAAACGGGTAAATTTCTTGCCATGTTTGGCACTGCAGTCAGGATTACTGCAATGCAGAGTCTTTGTTTTGCTCTTTTCACTGACATGAATCTCGGTAACTGCACCGCAAACCGGACAGACACCCGGCACTTCAAACTCACCCTCTGCCTGCGTCACCGCAATGCATTTAGGAATAATTTTGTTGGCTTTAATTACTTCAAGTGTACATTTTTTTCCGATACCCAACCGCTCCATCTCACTGATGTTACAAAGTGAAGCTCTGGAAACCGTAGTCCCTTCCAGTTGCACCGGCTCAAAAACAGCAACAGGAGATATCGTAGATGCTGCACAGGACCACTCAACATACAGAAGTTCTGACTTTGCTGATACATCCTGCCACTTAAATGCATATCCGGCACGGGTGGCATGGTGCCCCGTCACGCTACCGGAAGCAGCATATTCCGTATCATCATAACAGATAACAAGACCATCTACAGGAATATCCATCTCCCCGCTCTCTACTTTTCCTGTCCATCTGTCAATCACTTCACTAAGCTGCTGTGCATTACATTTCTCACGTTCAATTACCCGGAAACCTTCCTTTTCCAGATAGTCCATTCTCGCTCCCCATGAATTCATGTCCGCTTCCGTATACACAAGAGTAAACGCATTAAAATGAACATGACGCTCTTTTACCTTCTCCGGATCATCAAGACTCAAAGTTCCGGACGCTAAATTTCTGGGATTTGCGTATTTTTCATCGTCATCTTCTATCATTGCATTAATCAGTTCAAAATCCGTATAAGATATGGTAGCTTCCCCACGCACAACCATATGGCCTTTATTTTTTATCTTCAAAGGAATATCCATAATGGCATTCTTTAAATAAGTAATGTTTGTGCCGACCGTCCCGTTCCCTCTGGTCAGAATCTTGGTCAGCTTTCCGTTATCATAGGTAAGTACCAACGTAAGTCCGTCTAATTTCCAGGAAAGCCAGATATCTTTATCTTCAGCCCACTTTTCCAGTTCCGAAACCTGCTTTGTCTTAGCAAGAGACAAAGCCTGAAACTCATGAGCTTCCCTCTCTCCGTTCCCCTCTTCTTCATATCCCGTATTCTGTGTGGGGCTGTCAGGAAGAATATATCCGGTTTCTTCCTCCAGTTTTGACAATTCATCAAACAAAGCATCCCACTCGTAGTTTGACATCAATTCTTCCTTGCCGCCATAATACGCTTGTGATGCTGAATTTAATTGTCTTACCAGTTCTTCATATCTTTTTTTCTTGTCTTCCATATTTATTCCTACTTTCTTTCTCTCTTTAATAAAAAAACAACATGTCATTATGCAAAATCAGCATTTTTTAGTACCAAAGTCACCCAAAAACAATGTCACATTTTGCAAGTTTTCCGTCACAAATATCATTTTTTCCGTCAACCACACATTAAATAAAACCTGTTTTCAATGTGTTTGAGGTATTTTTTTCCTGCTTTCAGAGAAAAAAACAACATTTCGAACCCATTTCTTGTCATTTTATCTTCATTTTTGAAATTTCAATCTCTCTACAATATCTATTAATACTGCACACAATATCTTGTGTTTTTATTTGTTTTTTATATCTGAACTTTTACAGCTCGCAATCGCACAAATTATATAACACCCGTAATTCGTCGTTTTCTACCCTTCTGTATTGCCCCGGCTTTAAGTTTGCAAGTTCAACATTCACTATTCTGATGCGCTTCAATGCCTTCACTTCACAGCCAAGTTCCTTACACATACGTCTAATCTGCCTGTTGACTCCTTGGGTTAATACTATTTTAAAGGTAAACTTACCGATTTTTTCCGTTTTACAGGGTTTTGTCTGCACTTTTAACTCTCTCAGGTACAATCCCCGCGACATTTTTTCCAGAAATTCATCCGTAATTTCTTTATTTATTTTTACAATATACTCTTTTTCATGTCCTGCACTTCCTTGCATCATGGCATGAATCAAGTCACCGTCATTGGTCAAAAGTAATAATCCTTCTGAGTCCTTGTCCAATCTTCCTGCATAAGTAACACGTACAGGATAGTTCACCAATTCCGTCACTTTTTTGTCAGCAAACTTATCTTTTTCAGTACAAGTAACCCCTATCGGCTTATAGTAAGCCAATACTACTTTTTCATTTTTCCCGTGTAACAGCTTTCCGTTTACTGTAATCTGCTCACTGCCATCCACCTGCATCCCCATATCAGCCCTCTGACCATCTACAAAAACACGTCCCTGCTCAATCAAACGGTCGGCTTCTCTTCTGGAACACACACCACAGGATGCCAAATATTTATTTAAACGTTCTTTTCCCACTGTAATTCACCTGCATTTTGCGCAATTTCTTCACTTTCCGCCAAAATTTTCTGCATATTTATATGCTAAACATGCTTTTTAATCCCTGCAAATATACTCCGCATACTTTTCTTTGTCTGCACTATGACACTTTACCACCAGTTTTGTGCCGTTTTCTGCATATTCCTGACTGATAATATGTGCATTTTCCATAAAATATGACACAATATTTCCTTTCGCATAAGGAATTAAAAAGCACTCTTTAACAAAATCCGCATATATTTTTTCCAATATCAGTTCTGTCAACGTCAAAAGCGACGTCTCATCCTTTGCTGATATATAAATCTTGTCCCCCACTACCTTTGGATAATCAATTTGTTCCTCGCATAAATCAACTTTATTATATACGGTAACTGACGGAATCCCTCCTGCCTCCAGTTCCTGCAAAGTTTCCCGTGTTGTTTCCATTTGTTCCCGATAAAATGCATCCGAATAATCTACAACATGAAGCAGTAAATCTGCATTTTGCACCTCTTCTAATGTAGAACGAAATGCTTTTACAAGGCTATGAGGAAGCTTGTGGATAAATCCTACGGTATCCGATAGCAAGAAATCCCTATTATTCCCTGTATTCACTCTTCTTACTGTAGTATCAAGCGTTGCAAAAAGCATATTTTTTTCCAACACTTTCTTTTCATCATCACCTACATAACGCTCCACCATGGCATTCATGATGGTCGATTTACCTGCATTGGTATAGCCCACCAGCGCAACAAGCGGAATCCTTGCATTTTGCCTTTTTTTCCGCTGCACCATTCGCTCATCTGCTACTTCTTCCAGCTCTTTTCGCAGTTCTGATAATCTGTGTTCAATCCTACGTCTGTCAAGTTCCAGCTTTTTTTCTCCCACGCCACGGCTACTCATACTGCCGCTTGTACCGCCTTGCCTGGTAAGTGCTTCATGCATTCCCACAAGTCTTGGTAATAAATACTGTAATCTGGCAGTTTCCACCTGCAGCTTTGCTTCTCTTGTCTTAGCACGGCTTTCAAAGATATCAAGAATCAGATTAGTTCTGTCCATAATCGGCTTACCGATTTCATCCTGAAGATTCCTCAGCTGAGACGGAGTTAGGGAATTATCAAAAATCACCAAATCAGCGTCCAGTCTTTCTGCTGTTTCTTTTACTTCCCGAACTTTTCCGGTTCCGATATAAAGCCCTTTATTCACAAATTCCATTTTTTGTGTAATAACTGCCACCGGTTCCATAAAACAGGCTTTTGCCAGTTGATACAATTCTTCCATGGAACGTTCGAAATCACCTTCACGCTGATTATTGTCCGAAGTTTCCACTCCAACTAAAACCACACGCTCTGTCGCCGCACTATGTTCCTTATCATATTCGCTATCATTAAACTCTTTTTCCATAAACAATACCCGTTCCAAAAATTAAATCACCATTATATTTTTATAATCTCACATGTTATTATTAGGTGTTTATTTGTAACATTTTTCAAATATCTTCATACAGACTGTCAATTACTTCAAAATAATTCTCAAAGGTTTTACGACAGCAATCCGGATTCAAGATACTGATTTTTCCGGTTTTCAAACCTATCAGCGTAAATGCCATTGCCATTCTGTGGTCTTCATAAGTTTGTGTTGCTACTTCTTTTATCTGTTCTGCTTCAACAGGTTCAATACATATACCATCTTCCTCCGGCATTTCCCTGCATTCAATCCCCATGCGATTCAGTTCTGTTACAATTGCACTGATTCTGTCAGATTCCTGAAAACGGATATGACCAACATTTTGAATGATTGTTTTTCCTGTTGCAAAAGGTGCTATTGCCGCCATTGTCATTGTCTGGTCCGAAAAATCTTTCATAGACACCGTAAGCCCCGGATAACATTCCAGATTGCTTCCCTTAACCCAAAGACCTTCCTCTGTTTCCGCAAGACTGCATCCCATTTGTCCCAAAAGCTCTACAAATTTAATATCTCCCTGCAAGGATTTTCTATGTACATTCTTAACAATAACATTTGTTTTTAATAACGGTGCCATTGCATAAAAATAGCTTGCTCCGGAAACATCCGGCTCTATTTGATATTCTTCCACACCGAAAGAACATTTACCGGGCACTTTTACCTCATTTCCGTCCTTACACGCAAAAATACCGAATTGTTCCATCATGGAAAGGGTCATCTTTATATAAGAACCTTCTGTCCGGTCACCTGCCATCTTAACCAGAAGTCCCTCTTCCAAAAGAACACCTGACATTAAAAGTGCGCTGGCAAACTGACTACTGATTTTGGTATCGATACTAACTTCCTTCCAAGTAACATTCACTGATTTCATGACAAACGGAAAATGTCCTTCTTCTCCCCGGTAAGTAATCTGCACACCTGCCTGTTGCAAAATGGTAAGTAACGGTTCCATCGGACGCTTGCACATCTGGGAAGATGCATTCATTTCATATTCACCCCCAGCCAGTGCTAACATGACCGTAAGGAATCTTGCTGCGGTACCGGCGCTCCTCACATTCACACTTGCACGGGAATTGGGAATCACACCTCCCATTCCCTGAAGTAATACTTCCCTCTTTTCTTCTCTGATTTCCACCTGAAATCCCAGCTTTTGCAAACAGTCCAAAAAGGCTCTTGAATCATCACTGAAAAGTACACCTTTCAACAAACACTTCTTATCCGAAAGTGCAGCTAATAGTAACGCCCTGTTGGTAATACTTTTCGAACCGGGTACTTCCACCTTGATTTCCTTCTTATTCTCCAGTTTTCTTACCTTATACGATTCTTGAATCATTATTAAATCTCCATTTAATTTTATTTGTATAATAATAACATGATATCTTCAGGTTTTTCTGCAAACACCTTTGCTCCGGCTTCTTCCTGTTCCTTCCTTGTCCTGAATCCCCAAGACACGGTAATACATGGCAATCCTGCATTTTTTGCAGTAGCTATATCCACTTCTGAATCTCCGATGTAAATTGCTTCCTCTTTAGACACACCCAATGCCTTCATTGCTTCATAAACAGTATCCGGTGCCGGTTTTTTCTTAACCCCTTCTTTTGCGCCGATTGCAATCTCCACATTTTCTGCAAAATATTGCATATATAACGCATCTACACCCTCCTGAAGCTTATTTGATACAATTGCCATCCGAAATTCTTCTTCCCGTAACGCTGTCAGAAGTTCCCTGATTCCCGGATACAAATCTGTCTTATCATTGCAATGCAGGGCGTAATGCTCCTTAAATGCTGTAAAAGCTTCCTGCAACCGTTCCTTTGACGTTCCCGCGGGAACTGCCAGTTCCAAAAGCCGCTGCACACCATTTCCTACAAAATGTCTGATTTCTTCCAAAGTTCTAAGGGGCATGTTATATTTCCCCAAAGCATAATTGACACTGGAAAGCAAATCGTCCAACGTATTTAACAACGTACCGTCCAAATCAAAAATAACCGCTTTATACTTTTTCTGTTTCATCATGATTCCCTTTTCTTTTCAGCGGGAAGTATTTCCCAATATTTTTTTCAAATGTCTGTTAACAATTAAAAAACAAATCAAATGCACCAATGCGGTCAGCGTCCATGAAACCGGATATGAAATATACAATGTCCGTAATGTTCTGTCCCACTCAAAAACAGTGAATATCCAAACCACACGGAAGGCGCAGGCACCAAGCAACGATACAATCATGGGCATAATGGCATAACCGAGCCCTCGGATACTTCCCACCAAAACGTCCATAATACCGCACAAACAATACATAACACATATTATTTGTAATCTTTGCATTCCATAAGCAATCACTTCTCCATCAGTAGAATACAAAGATAACAAATTCTCACCCAAAAGCACAACACCGTTGCCCATCACCAGACCAATTACCGTTACAAGTATCAGACATTCTGCCAGAATTTTGGAAATCCTGTCAAACTTTTTGCCGCCCAGATTTTGTCCCGTAAAACTTACCGCTGTCTGATGTACCGCATTCATTGCCGTATAAACAAATCCTTCGATATTACTTGCTGCAGTATTCCCCGCCATTGCCACCGAGCCGAAAGAATTCACAGAAGATTGAATCAGTACATTCGAAATCGAAAACAAGGATCCCTGAATCCCTGCCGGCAAACCAATTCTTGCAATCCTTCCGAATTTGTCCCAATTAATATGTAGCTTGTTAAGATACAGTCTAAAACAACCTTCGCTCTGCATCAGACATTTTACAATTAAAGCTGCAGACACAAATTGGGAAATAATGGTTGCGAGTGCCACTCCTGCCACTCCCATATGCAGACTGATTACAAACCAAAGATTGAGACAAACATTAATAACGCCCGCTATCGTCAAATAAAACAAGGGTCTTCTTGTATCACCGATTGCACGAAGCACCGCACTTCCAAAATTATAAAGAAGCATTACCGGCATTCCCATGAAATAAATTCTCATATATAATACAGAATATTCAATTACATCCTCCGGTGTATCCATCAGGGTAAGAAGCGGTTTTGCAAGTACAATTCCTATAATTGCAAGTAAGATTCCGCCGAGTACACTAATTACCATTGCTGTGTGTACAGTCTCACTTACTTCGTCCTCCTGCTTTCCTCCGTAATACCTTGCCACTAACACGTTAACCCCTACTGACATACCAATAAACAAATTTACCAGTAAATTAGTAAGTGAACTGGTAGAACCTACAGCCGCCAAAGCCTCACTTCCTGCAAAACGCCCCACCACTATCACATCCGCCGCATTAAATAACAATTGTAATATTCCTGATAAAATCAGTGGTAGCGTAAAAAGCAACATTTTCCCCAATAGAGGACCGTTACACATATCTATTTCAAATGATTTTGTTTTTCTGACTGTTTTTTCCATAAATTCTCACCTTATTGTATTTTATTACATATTATATTATAAACCCATTTTTTGAGGTCATTATGCCTACAGTTGTTATAGATGCCGGACACGGCGGCTCCGATTTCGGAGCAACATACATGGGACGCAGAGAAAAAGACGACTCATTAAATTTGGCACTGGCCGTTGGAAACATACTGAAGAACAACGGCATCAATGTAATCTATACCCGCACAAACGATGTATATGAAGCACCTGCCAGCAAAGCCCGGGACGCTAATGCTGCCAATGCCGATTACTTTATCTCCATTCACCGCAACTCAAGTCCCTACAGCAATCAATATACCGGAATCGAATCTCTTGTTTATAACCGCAACAGCATTGCCGGCCGTATTGCAGAAAATATCAACCGTAATTTAACCGGCGTCGGCTTTGCCAATCAGGGAATTCAAGAACGCACTAACTTGGCAGTGCTTAGACGCACCAATATGCCTGCAGTTCTGGTGGAAGTCGGCTTCATCAACACTGACCGTGATAACGCCCGCTTTGACAGTCGTTTTAACGAAATTGCCGAAGCCATTGCCGACGGAATTCTCGATTCTATTTAGCACTATCAAATGACGCCGCGCTTTGCAAGCCGTCTTATCGGACAGAAAGCAGAGAATGAATCACGATTCATTCTCTACTTTCATGTAAAACAATATTAAATTTAGATTTTATTTTCTAATTCTTCTAATGACTGATATCCATATAATAATGCTGTATTTCGCATAATCATTTCTGCAAGATTCTTTTCTTCTCTGCATAAATCTGCAATAAATCTTCCGTACAAATCCAACGTCTCATCAGAATAGGTGCCCAGTTCTCCCCTTAAGTATGTTTCATAAGAAGTATTAAATGGCGTATCATCCTCTGTATGAATGCTTCTTGCATTTGCTGCCGCCTTTGGATACCTGTCTGCAAAATCTTCCATCCACTCAACCTGTATTTTCACAATTGCTTCGATAATTTCTTTTTTTGCCTCCGGCAAAACGGGCAATGAGTCTTTGATCTTTTTGTATCTGGTTGGTGTGGTACTTTCCATCATTCTTCCATACTTTTCAGTAATTAAATTCCAGCCGCTGTCATTCGCCACATTGAAATCATGAATATAGCTTCTGAGCATATCTTCTGTCCATGTGTGATATTGACTGGTTCTCATAATGGAGAATGTATTAAAGTCATCCTGACAATCTGCCCTGCCGCCTTCATTATCTACTTTATCAAATGCTTCCCATTCTAAAGTAACAAGTTCCCTGATAAGTGCCGCTTTAAAGGATTCCTCTTCCCGGTTCTTCTGCGTAATGCTGTGCAAAATATTCTGTGTATGATTATCAAGATAATTATCTTCACCGCTGGTGAGCCCCTGCTTTTTCATTTCTGAGATAATCATTGCCACGATTAATTCTATTGTCTGCGGAATCCGGTCATCACCTACAGGCATCTGGGATAATGCCGTCAAAATGTCACGAATTTCATTCAAAACATGTAACCGTTCCATTCCTCTATGCATCCATTTATAAAAAGGTGCATATGCCCTGTTCAACAAATATACCATAGCCATGGTATGCTTCATAAATTCCGAAAGAGCTATCTGCGCGGTTACTGTTTCACCTCTGCCAAACATACGTGAATAATTGTACTGACCGGATTGTGCCATAAGTGCCGCTTCTCTGGCAATTTTCTTTATTCTGACTTCTTCCGGATAATATGCCAGAATTCCCTCTCTAATCCTTGTGAATTCTCCCAAATCATCTCTGAACACTTTTCCGTTGGTAGCTGCCGCCAAACGATAGTCATCTAAAAAGAGCCACTGATTCTGCGTAGTCGGCACATCAATAAGTCCAATTAAACCTTCATAGAATTCACTGATTTTAAATACACCCACACGTTTCTGCGCTTTGGCTGTTGTCACCCTGGTAATTCCCATATAAGTTAACGGAAGCGCGTCATATTCCCGTTGAAGTTCCTCTCCGATTTCATCATAAATCTGATCCGTCAGCCACATGCAAAATCCGGGTCCAAAATCATGATCTCTAGATATCTCATCATCAAATCCAAAGCAGTCTGACCCCTCTCCCACAAGCCCAACCGCTATTAATGACTCATATGCCGGAAACTTTGTCTTTATCATTGGAATTCCAAATTCTTCATAAAAGGCCTCACAAAGCTCCAATCCGTTCCTAAACTGCTTTCCCATAGGCGGCTGATTCATTTGGGATGTCACCGCATTTAAGTTTTGCAGTGTAATTTCATATGCTTTACTTTTGCCTACATTTTTTTCGATTTCTATAAGTGCCATCTTGTAATATCTGGCTGATTCCTCCAAATTTCCTGCCAAATACTGTGCTTCTCCCATAGCGGAAAGGGCACCACTGTAATGATAATCTTTTTCTTCATCCATTTCAAAAATGGAAAAAGCTCTTTTTAAATTAATAATCGCTTCTTCATATCGGTTCAGTTTCAACTGTGAAACAGCAAGATTCGTATAAGTAACTGCTGTCTCGATTCTTGCATTACTGTACTGTGTTGCTATTCCAAGAGCCCGTTCCAGACAGTCACAGGCACTTTCATAATCTCCCATTTCCTGAAACAAAAGACTCATATTATTATACAAACTTGCATAGCGGAAATCATTATACGCAATATTCCCTTCGTAAATGGATACCACCACCTGATATGCTGCCATGGATTCCCGAAGCAATCCCGCTGCTCTGTAAGCATTTGCCACATTTAACAACGTCGTTGCATATGACACACTTCCTTCAAGTCCCATTTTCTGCATAAGTGAAAGCACCTGACTGCAGTATTCCACTGATTTTTCAAATTCGCCGATTTCCCTGTAATGACCAATCATTTCATTCATCAGGGTAATTACTGCACCTTTATCACCTTCCTGAGCTGCTTCATCCAGTTTTGACATCAGAAATTCTTCCACTTTATCAATCTTATGTTCTGCAAATAAGTTATCCAGTTGCTGTAAAACATGTTCAATATTCATAATTCTGCCTCCGTTTTCTGACTGAACTCACATGAACAACTGCCTCTCCCTTTTATGATTCTTCCTCATTACTCTTGCTTGCATCATAAAATGCAAAATTATTTTTGCCGCTCTTTTTCACCTGATACATTGCAGCATCTGCACAGACAATCAGCTGTTCAAAGTTAGTAGCATCTTTGGGAAAGCTTGCGATACCGATACTTCCGCACACCTTACGCTTTTCACCTGCTAAATGAAATGGCTTATCAAACATTTGCCTGCACTGATTAGCGGCCTTCTCTAAAATTCTTGTCTGCTGACTCTTCAAAATAATAATAAACTCATCCCCTGCAAATCGATACGGGGTAAGAATCTGTGAATGCAGTTCTTTCAGTCTTGATGCCAGTTCCTTTAAAGCATCATCACCTGCTGTATGCCCGTAAGTGTCATTAATTTTCTTAAAATCGTCAATATCAAGCATCATGATGGCACAAGGCGTCTTTGTCCTGATAGCATCCTCCAAATCCTCTACAAATTTACTTCTGTTAGGTAAACCTGTCAGGAAGTCATGCTGTGAAGCAGACTCCATAATTCCTCTTGCTTCCTCCAGTTCACGCATCAGCTTACGGCGCTTCATGTTGTCCAGACACACTACCAAAATTGTGATTACAAGGAACCCAATCAGCATTCCCACCGGAGCAAACATTTCCTGATATTTTTCGGTAAAGGTTTCTTCATGATTGATAATCACTGCATCTGCCGGAACCCGTGTCATATCCAGTTCGTGTTTCTTCATTACCTGTTCATCCACACAATATATATTGGGGCTTTCCCATACTGTCTCGATTTCGCTACAAGGTGTTCCGTCAATAATCCGCATCGCCATCTGCGCTGCAAGCTCACCTGATTTATGCATAGAAACCACATTTCCGCCTAAAAGTCCCTGACCGATTCCGCCTTCTACCATTCGGAGTGCCGGTACACCGGCATACTGGGAAATAATGCGAACAGACTCATGATTTGCATACTGCTTTCCGCTTGCATCCTCTGTCATTACTACATAAATCAGTATGCTATTGTTATCAATCCCACTAAGCGCACGCTGTAACTCAAAAGAACTAAGCTTTGAAGCATCAATTTCCGTAAATTTCAAATCAGGGAACTTATCCGCATAGCTGTAAAAATTCTTTCTCTCCGCTTCACCGGTAATTGTATCATCTAAAATGGCAATCACTGTATCAGCTTTCGGGTTTAACTGTAAACCGAATTCGATATTTTTCTCCACTGATAATTGCTCTATTACTCCGGTAATCATCGGATTCTCAGAAGCTTCCGTTACAAGTTCAACGTCATTAACCCCTTCAAACACAAGGGGAATTCCGGCAAAAAGTTCTTCCTGATACTGCATGGCAAAGCGAAGTGCTGCATCGTCTCCGAGAATCACCACATCATAAGGTTCTACCTGTGACATGCGGTATTTCAGTCCCTCATAAAACATCTGTGCCGAAGTATCGTCATTCACTCTTTTGGTATCCATAAACTCATAATCTACCACAACACCTTCTGCTATCGCGGCCTTAATTCCCTCTATCTGAATCTGAACCGTATCCCATCCATAAGAATAGGAACTGATAAACAGGACTCTTCCGTCTTTACGCACACCGGCCGCATCTGTTGTTACCGCACTATAAAGCAGAAACATGCATGCAATTATCCCCCAAAGGCATATTCTAAATCTTTTTTTCATCTTTTATCCCTCACAAATTTGCATTACACAAAATTATCCCTATTATTTATTGTAACACATTTTTATCATAAAACAATAAGCAACTCACAATAATATCAGAACAAAAGAATCCTGCTGACATAATTGTCTGCAGGATCCCGTCTTTCATATTTATTTTTACCGATTATTCCATATTATCAAGCAATTCCTGATAAAATCTGGAGTAATCAGTTCTTGACTCCCCCATAAATTTAATTGCAGAAGCCGGATGGGAATTCATAATTCCCGTTAATAGATAAGGAATATCAAATCCCCAAATATTTCCTTTCTCTCTTTCAGCATGGATATAGTTCTGTACAAAATCCATAATCGGCACTAAGTTGTATCTGGGATTTCTCAAAAATGCCAGCAGGGATTCCATATAACAGTTTCCTGCACCTCTTCCCATACCGCTTACGGTAGCATCTAACATACTGGCTCCGTTACTGAGTGCCTCAATCGTATTTGCAAATGCAAGCTGCTGATTATTGTGCGCATGAATACCTATCTTCTTACCATGCTTTTCTGCAATATTCATGTACTTGTCAGTAAGTCTGCGAATCTGTTCCGGATAAAATGCACCAAAGCTGTCAACAAGATAAATTACGTCCACGTCACATTCCGCTAAAATTTCAAGACCATTATCAAGCTCTTCCTCACGAACCTTTGAAATAGCCATGATATTAACAGTTGTCTCATATCCTTTATCATGCGCGTCCTGAATCATTTCAATAGCTGCCGGAATCTGATGAATGTAGGTTGCGGTACGAACCATATCAATAACGCTGTCTTCTCTCTTTAAAATATCATTTTTAAAATCTGTTCTGCCTACGTCTGTCATAACCGAAATTTTCAAATCAAAATCATTATTTCCCACAACAGCGCGAATATCTTCCTCATCACAGAATTTCCACTTTCCGTAATCTTCTTTCTTAAAAATATCCTTAGATGCTTTATAACCGAACTCCATATAATCAATTCCTGCCTTAATATTGGCACGATACAAATCCTTTACGAACTCATCTGTAAATGCAAAATTATTTACCAGACCTCCATCTCTGAGTGTACAGTCTACCACCTTAATATCCGGTCTGAATGCGATTAAGTTACCGTTATCTCTTTTCATGTCATCCTCCGCACATACTTTTTTATTTTTCGCTTTAAACCGTTACGCTTTAAAGCTCTAAAGTATATTTAGAATAATACGCCTGTTTGTCACAAATGTCAATACTCAAAAATATTTTTTTTATGCAAAGAACTTCGGAGTTTAATTCCCCGAAGCTCTTTCCTTCAATTCCCTGTATCTCCTGTCCGTTTCCTGCTGCAATCTTTCCACTACTTCCCGATATTCTTCCTTTTTCAGATGTTTGGTCCTTCCCATCATCGACAGCCATTCTGCCACCGGAATTTTCTTTCCGTTTTTTTCCGGGTCATAAGAAAGTATTGTTTTTCCCTGTTCCACCTCATACAACGGAAAATAACAGCAGTTTACGGCAGCCTCTATTACTCTCCGCTCGGTAGCCGGTTTGTCATTCCAGTTAAGCGGACATGCTGAAATTGCTTTCACATATGCAGTTCCCTGCGTTTTGGCATAATTGGCAGCCTTAGACGCTTTCTTCAAAAAATCAGTGGGATTGGATTCCGCCACTGTTGCTACATAAGGAATCCCGGTAGCTGCCATAATCTGTGGCATATCTTTGTGAAAAAATGTTTTTCCGTACTGTTCTTTTCCCACATGGGAAGTGGAGCTTCTCGCCCCTAACGGCGTAGAATAAGAAAGTTGATATCCGGTATTCATATATCCGCCGTTGTCGTATTCAAATATCAGAAGCCTATGCCCCCTAAGTGCCGTTCCGATTGCCGAACCCATGCCGATGTCCATACCACCGTCACCGCTGACCATCACAAAAATAATATCCCCCGGTGGGATTTCACCTTTTTGCTGCTTACGGTAACAGATTTCTGCTACACCGCTTAAAGTAGCTGCGCCGTTCTGAAAAAGATTATGCAGATACGGTACTCTGAATGCTGTTTTAGGATATGCGGTAGTTACAATCATTGCGCAACCTGTTTGGAATAAAAATACTACAGGATCTTCAATACCTCTGAGCAACAGATTTAAGTTTACCGGAATTCCACATCCCGGACATGCCCCGTGCCCCGGTGCAATACGTCCCGGCATGGCGGTAACTGCGTTCAAATTATTTCCTGCCCCGATTTTTGTTCTTTCTCCCGTAACCGGCTCAAACAACGGACTATTTTCATCTTCATTACTTTCATCGTCTCCCTGTGTCACTCCGTAGTAAGCAAACTCCGGTTTAGCCGGATTCTCTGCCCATGCAAGCATTGTCTTTACATCCTCTTTGAAAAAGTCCTTTCCTCCGAGACCGTAAATCATCGTCTTTATTTTCGCCCTGCTGCCGTATCGCTGCATCATTGCGCGTACTTCCAGTGACAAATTTCCTCCGCCTGCTCCGTAGCTGTCCTGACGGTCCGCTATCATAATGTTATCCGCACTTCTTATTAAGCAGTAAAGCTCTTTCCCCGGAAACGGCCGTAGCACATGCAAGGTTGCCGCACCTACCTTCTTTCCCTTCTTCCTAAGTTCCTCCACTGCTTCTACTGACGTATCATAGGAAGAACCAAGTAATACAAGCAGACTGTCTGCATCCTCACAACCTACACCTTCTACTTTCCCATAGCTTCTGCCGGACAATTCCTCATAAGATGCAAACAATTCAGGAAGCAATCTGTCTGCTTTCTCCATTGCCATGTGTAGCTGATATCTGTTATTCATTAAATCCGGTTCATTCATATAAGACCCTACGGTTATGGGATGTTCCAAATCAAGAAACGGATATTCTTCCTGCTTTTTACCTATATACTCTCTGACAGTCTCATCCTCTGCAAACCGGAAACAGCGTCCTTTCTGATGACTGGTAAAAAATCCGTCATAAGCAACCACTACCGGAAGTCTTACCTGTTCTGCCAGCTTTAATGCTATGATATTGAAATCATATACCTGCTGCGCCGTGCTTGCGAACAGAATAGGCCACCCCGCATTCAGCAAATACATAATGTCACTGTGATCTCCTTTAATGGAAAGAGGTCCCGAAACTGTCCTGCATACTACATTCATCACCATGGGATATCGCGTTCCTGACTGTACGGGAAACTGCTCTATGGCGTAAAGGAGTCCGTTTGCACTGGTTGCATTAATCACACGGCCGCCTGCTACCGATGCTCCGTAGCAGATTCCGGCTGCACTATGTTCTCCTTCTGCTGCCACCATGACTAAGTCCGTTTCCCCGTTTGCTCGCATAATATCAAGGTTTTCTGCAATCTGGGTAGAAGGAGTAATGGGATAATAGCCCATCAAATCATAACCGATTTGCTTAATGGCAATGGCTGCCATCTCATTTCCCGAAGCATATTCCATAACCTGTTTTTTCATCATACTTCTCCTCCTTCCATTCTCTGTTCCGTCAGATAAGATTCCGACGTAATATATCCGTCAGGTCCTGCCTCCTCATAATACCTTGGCATTCGCAACAGTTCCTGATTCGGTATATTATATTCTTTTGTCGGATGCTCCGCTTCCACACCTCTTACTAACGCATTAACCGGGCAAACATCCACACAACGCAGACAACCTTTACAGTGCGCATAATCAAGTCCCTGATTTACCATCATTTCTCTGCCTTTATATTCCCCTTTTGCAAACTGGAATACCATATCAGGGCAGGTAGAGTGACACAATCCGCAGTTAATGCACCGTTCTTTGATAAACAGCGGAATATATCCCTGTCTGGAAGGGGACAAATCAGAAATAACGGTACTGCCGAAATTGGGATTAATTCCACCAATCGGAGCATTATCATAGCCCCAACGCTGTTTCCCTTCCCCTTTCTCTTTTGCTGCCTCTTTCTCCCACATTCCTTCGGCAATCCTCTTATCCGTCTCATTGCCGGCGTCATTTGCCGCTAACAGCTTTACTTCTTCATATCCTCTTTTTAAGCCTTCTAAATTTGCCAAGAGGGCATCCGGATACTTTTTTCCTAATGTATCCCTGCAAATTTGTTCTCCTGCGTCTATACTTTCTATTCCCATCACTTTCAAAACTGCACCAAGCATTACCACATTAATTCTGGAATGAGTCTCCATGGCAATTTTTTGCGCTTCCACTTCGTAAAAATTCCCGATTTTCTCTAGCTGAAAACTTTGTCCCGGCTCCGTTGCTATAATTACTGCCGTTTTCTTCCCACAACCTTTCCATACTGATTCATCCTTAAGCAGTGCCTGATGAAATACCACTAGTAAGTCCGGTTCCACTACCGGTGAATGTACCCTGATTTCCTTTTCCTTTCTGCCGTATCGGATATATCCCTTTACCGGTGTACCTGTTTTTTCGGAGCCGTAGCTTGAAAAACTGACACTGTTAACATCCAGATATTTAACACCAAGCTCTCCCAACATTTTTCCGCACAAATTTGCACCGAGACCTCCGATACTTTCCAATCGAATTTCGTAGTATTCTCTTTCCGAATTAAGCTTATCCTTCAAACTGTTTGTCTGCTCCATTGTCGCACCCTCTTTTCCCAATTCCTCTTTCTCTAATCCTCTGCTTGACTAAACAACTCTTTGCCGACAGAACATAATGGACATATAAAATCTTCCGGTAAATTCTCAAATTTTGTTCCCGGTGCAATTCCTAATTCCGGTGCTCCCATTTCTTCATCATAAACCCATCCGCAAACATCACATACATACTTCATTGTATTACCTCCTGTCATTTTACCATTAATTACTTGATCCTATTATCTATCATTCTTTTGCCAATAATTCTTCAGCCAGTAATCCTATCTGTTTCCGGCTCTCCTCATCAAGTGCCGACATGATTTTCACAGGTGTTTCCGCGAACCTGACTCCTTTACATCCTTCCAGCATTTCTCTCATGTGTTTTGCTGCTGTTGGCATCCAGCTTCCGTTTTCGATAAGTGCTACTGTTCTATTTGCAAAATTTCTCTCACAAAGCCAATTGATAAACTCCCTCATAGGAGGAAATATCAGCGTATTGTAGGTCGTTGTGGCAAGCACCAGTTTACTGTAGCGAAAAGCTTCCGATACTGCCTGAGAGATATCACATCTTGCCAAATCTCTCACTATCACTTTCTTACATCCGTTATTGCGAAGTTTGTCCGCCAGCAACCTCACTGCCTTTTTAGTATTTCCGTAGATAGATGTATATGCTATCAATACGCCATTTTCCTCCGGCTGATATCGCGACCATGTATCATACAGCCTGATGTATTCATCTATCTGCCCGGTAAGTATCGGTCCGTGCAAAGGACATATTTTCTCAATTTCCAGTCCTACAACCTTTGAAAGTAATTTCTGAACGGGTATCCCGTACTTGCCTACAATACCGAAATAATAACGTGCAGCCTCCGCTTTCCACTCTTTTGGTGTTTGATTGCAACAAGGCACACCAAATGTCCCAAAGCCATCTGCTGAAAACAGTACCTTATCTGCATGGTCATAGGTAACCATTACTTCCGGCCAATGCATCATCATTGCCGACAGAAATAAAAGTTTATGATTTCCCAGCGAAAGCATATCTCCATCGGAAATAACAATGCGATTCCCCTCAAAATCTGTTCCGAAATAATTTTTCATCATGGCAAAAGCTTTCTGCGATGCAACAGGTATTATTTCAGGATATTTTTCTATCAGGCAAAGCATGTTGGCAGAATGATCCGGTTCCATATGCTGTACAATCAAATAGTCCGGTTTCCTTTCTCCAAGTACTCTTTGCAAATTATAAAGCCATTCTTCCTTGAACCCTTCATCTACAGTATCCATAACCGCAATTTTTTCATCTATGATGACATAAGAATTATATGCCATACCCTCCGGCACCGCATACATTCCTTCAAACAAATCAATGGTGCAGTCATTGACTCCGATGTATTTAATATCCTCTGTGATTATCATAATTTGCATAACCTCGTCTGTCAGTTTCTTTTCCATAGTGTTTTCACTTTTGTTCATTATATGCAGAACTTTTAAAAAAAAAGAGCATCGCCTTCATAAGCGATACTCTTTTTTCATCAGACATTAATTCAATTACTTTTAAAAATTATATTTACTTACCTGTTCACTTAATTTATCGGAATGCACAGAACTTTGTCTGGAAGCTTCATTCAGATTCTCAAAGCTTTCCGATACTTTATTCGTTGAAAGAGACAGTACATTTGCACTTTCCGCAGTTAATGTAACAATTTCCGTAATTCCTTCCAGACTTGCATTAATATCGGCTATTGTTCCGGCGATTTCTGTACTCTGCGCACCGATTTGTGTCATCTGCTCCCGAATCGCCTCTGTTGTATTACCGTATTCCTCTCCCAACTCTGCAAAGGAATCATAATCTTTTGCCACATCTTCAGATACAAACCGAATCATTTCTTCCAGTACATCCGATAATGTTCCGACCGCTGATAAAACCTGTGCATTAATTGTGTTAATCTCTCCAACTGCCCGGTCAATATCTACGCTTAAATTTCCCACTTCCGTTGCCACTACCGCAAATCCGGCTCCCATACTTCCTGCACGCGCTGCTTCAATCTGTGCATTCAGGCTGAGCATTCTGGTCTGTCCGGCAATGGAACTGATTTCTTCCGCAATCTGTTTTACCTGTTCAACTTTTTGAACATCCTTTGCCGTCTCATTCATTCGCATTTGTAGTGACCGTATAGCGTTCATTGCATTTTTACGGTTCTCTTTTGCCACTGCTGATGTAGCCTGCGCATTTTCGTTTGCTTTTTGAACCATTTGACAAATTTCATTTACTTCTTTTGCAAAATCGGCAATATGGTTTGCACTTTCAGACAGACTCTCGGCAAGTTCTTTACTGGCAGCTGCGCTCTGTTCCATGTTCATACTGATTCCGGCTATATCAGAGTTCATACCGGACATAATCTGATTATTTTCATCAACAGTACTGCTGAGTTCTTCGCCTGATACCATAATTTCTTCCGTAGACTGTGCCACATCTTTTACAAGACTGCGAATCTGACGGATAAAAGCATTCATATTTCCTGCAATTACTTCCAGTTCATCACCTGTAGAAATATCGATTTCCTTCGTCAAATCACCGGAACCGCTCGCCAACTCTTCAATTTTGTTATTCAGCTTCTTCATTCCGCCTTTAAACTTCATCATCAGCAGAAAAAGTACGCCAAGACTCACGATGTAAATAACCACACAAAGAATCACTACCAGATTCCGAAGTGCTATCATCTGCTCATCAATCCAATTTGCACTGATATCCACACCTACTGCACCAACCACTTCACTTCCTGCCATAACAGGACTGTAGGCGGATACGTGACTACCCCATTCATCGGTAAAAGGCTCGTCATCTGCCGCCGTAATCTGTTCGTCAAAAGTAGCACAAAGTGCATCGGTAGCCTCACATTCCTCTCCAATGACTGCCGGCTCTTCCGGGTCAGCATCTACTACAAAAACAAACTGCTCCTCTCCGGTTTTACGTAATGTATATATATATTCAATATCGGCATTATCCCGAAACAAAGCCAGTTGTTCAATGACCGTATTGTAGCGGTCGCTGCCTTCATCCCCTTCCACAATCTGCTGCAATATCTCTCCGTCTACATTCATGGCTGCACACTGCGCAATATTCATTACATTGCTTTGAATCTGTGCAAATAATGCTGACCGGGAACGGCTGTATGCAAAATATCCAACCAGCACATTTCCTATAAGTAATAAAACAGCAAGCCAAATAAATAACTGGGTAAAAATTCCAATCCGACGTACCTTCATAATGCTTCTCCCTCTTTACAACATTTTTTATATTATACTACATATGCAATCACATGAAAAGAAACAATCCGACTCACTCGGATTGTTTCTAAAAAATTACTCAGGTACTTCTACGGATGCGATGGTATCTGCCACATCCACTATCTCCGGTCCGGCTGCAAAGGTTTCTGTGTTATCTGCCACCTCACCGGGGTCATCATATTCCTTTTTTTCTTCCTCATCTTCCCAAAGCGAGTCATACTCTTCTTTTTCTTTCGCCATGGCTCCGATGTTCTTAGCTGCCTGATACATCTCCATACTGTATTCCATCAGCTTCTTTTCGTCTGCTGCCGGTACTATTCCGCCTTTCATAAGACGTCTGGCAACCTCCATAATTTTGCCTAAGTCTTCCACGTACTCTTCCATGGCATCACCCTGTTGCTCAGAGGAAACCATATTTGCCGTAGCCGCCCACTGCTCCATAAGCTTATTCATGTAATCCTGATACTCATTCTGCTTTTCACCTACAGCTTCTATCGTAAGTTCTAAAACAGCCGCTTCATTGGCATAAACATTTTTTCCGTCAGGAGTCGTGTTGATTTTTTTCTCCAGTTCCTGCTTTTGCTTGTAAAGAACAGTCTGTTGCTCACGATAAGATTTTATCTGCATACTATAAAGCTGTCTTGCCTCTTCGATTTTCATATACTCACATCCTTATGATTATTAAGTACGTCCTTGTACTTATAATGTATATCGGCATGGCATTGTTTTTTCTTCACTTTCGGCAAAAATATTCCGTTCCAAATGCCCTTATTCTGTTGTGAAGTGTTGTGATTCCTACATCATCATTAATGACATTCTCATAGAACGACCTTTTTCTATATCTTCCCATGTTCCATTAATTACTTCATCCGTCGGCATACCGCAAATCGTATCACCAAGTTTCTCTCTCAAGCCATTCTGAAGCATACTATGTATCTCTAGCTCTGCTGACTGCCCGGACTGCATCGCAAGCATACTGTTCATGCCACCAAAGCCCGAACCTCCAAAGGAACCAAAAGAACCGCCGCCCATAAAGGAAAAACCACTCAGGGTAATATCAGAACTACCTTGAAGCCAAAGTTGCATAAACATGGCATGACGAGCCATTCGTTCCATCCACCAATCGTATTCATCTACCTCATTGTTCTTTTGTTTATTACTGCGCATGGTATCTCCACCACCACAGGAAAGAACATTGGCAATTTCTCCATCCTCTCCAATGGCAATCGCCTGAGACATGCCTGTTGTATAACCGGGAGCAATGGCTTCATTTCTTGCAATATCATATGCCCACCAGCTCTCAATACGCTCCATGACCTCTTTAGCAAATTCCGGATCTTTTTCCATACGCTCCTGTGCTTTTGGATGTATCATAACTGCCTTACTGTTTGGAGCAACTGCTAAATATCTCTGATTCTTCGGATTAGTACCTGTCGGTTTCCAATTTTCTATCAGTTCTGTGGACTTCTCACCCTCTTGAAATAATGCTTCAAAAGGATAATCATTTCTGGTACGCCAATCACTGCTTGTTGCGTCTCCAACATTATAAACAAGGTTTGGATATTTCGCTTTTAACATACTCTCCACAGATATTTTTTCTGTTCTGGCCGCATCTACCGATGCAACACTTTTACTTTCAAAAACACCATTAAAAGAGGTTACCTGTTCCCTGCCGGATACTTTTTGCTTTGAATATCCGTAATAGTTCATCATCATTTTACTAAGTTGCATACTATCTATCATAGTGCCTCCTTTCTGCAACCCATCTGTCAGTCAAGGTTGCTCTGCTGTCTACGCTCCGCTTCGGTCGGCGCAAAGCGGATGTCCACCGGACATCCTGCGCCCCAGAAGGTCCGAGCAGTTTAAATGCCTTGTATCATACTACTTATTGTACTGATAGCTCTCTCATACGCTGAAACCGCCGGAGCAACAGGCTGTGTCTGTCCCACAATATAAAATCCAACGGAACTGTCATATATCTGACTTCTTCTCATCTGTTCCATAAGATGAGCATGGTATTGATTTTCAGCAATCCGTCTTCGTTCTGCGGCAGCCTCCTCGCTTCTTTTAATATTTTCTCTGCGTTCTTCTGCCTTTTTCTCTCTTTTTTCCTTCTGTGCAGCTTCAAATTTTGCTTTCTTCTCAGGACCTTCCTCTCCGCTAAGATAATATGTTACCGAGCCATCCTCATGTATCACTACACCTGCTGAAGTAGTAACATGCCCCATTGCAGCCATAAATGCCTCTGTTTCTGGTATCGAATCAAAGTGCTGTTGTATCTTTTCCTCGTAATAAGCCGCCTTCTTTGGATCATTTGCCATCTGTTCCAAAATATTAGGTGCAATTACCACATTGGAATATCCGGCTGTACCCATTCCCAGATTATCCATGCTGCTTTGGTCTTTTCCAACATTCATTATCATTACATTGCCGTATTTTGCACGAAGCTGTTCTGTATATGCTTCCACTTTGGATACATTTGCTCCACTTGCCTCCTGCAAACTACTTGTAAAACTGTTCCCATTCACAGATGTTTTCTGTGTCCGGTTTTGGTATTGATATGCCATTTGCATAACACTTGCCACATTACTCAAATTCATGTTCATCTCTCCTTTCATTCTGCAACATAACCGTTAATGTGAATTTTTTATTGTGAGCAGTCCAATCCACGCCACCGTGATATTTTTCTGCTGTATTCTTTATATTGCTAAGTCCGATTCCGTGAGCCTTTTTATCTTTCTTATCCGTTGCCGGAAACTCAGAGTATTTTTTTCCGTAATACGAAGTATTACGTGTAATCTTACCATCAAAGCTGTTCTCCACTTCTATAAAGAACATCTTGCCTCTTGTAAATGAGGACAGAGTAATAAAAGCATCTGCACTCTTATCATTCTTTTTCAGCTTCTTACAGGCTTCGATTGCATTATCCAAAGCATTTCCGATAATAATTCCTATATCATAGCCTTGTATCTGCAAATTCTCCGAGAACAACAGCCTATCGGCATTTAACTGAATATCCGGTATAATGCGAGTCAGCTCGTGATATTTCATATTCAGCAGAATATCAACTACGCTGTTACCCGTTTTGTACTGAAAATCCAACCTATCCATCGTCTGATTCAGTTGCGAAAGGTAATTCTGCAATTCCCCATTAGTCTGACCTTCCTCATTACCTGCAAGCTGCATAATCACAGACAGGGTGTTTTTCATATCATGCTTCATACTGCGTATTCCACCATAGATATGCTCCATTTCTGCCATATGCTCCTGCATATTTTTCATTTGCTTTTCTAAAATGAGTTTGTCACTCTTTTCCTGATTCAGCGTTATCATATCCTGAAAGAGCTTGACACTATAAACAATGGAAAGAAGCGACAAAATCAGAATTGCCGGGGTAATTACCATAAGAATCGGATATTTCCCATACAAATCCTGTGGCACACCATTTTCCATCGTAAGCAGGATTGTCCGAAGCATTACACATAACAAAAAGCCCACACAGCCCGGTGTCAGCAAAAACAATACTTCCTGTCTTTGGACCGGATACTCTTTATCCTTATAATACTTAACCACCGCTTTTAATGCTCTATACATCAGAACCATGTAACAGACCACCATAAGCGTCTGCAAAATACTTGCTGTAACATCAATCAAATGCTCTGTCGTTCCTGCTGATACATAATTCTTCTGCATTAGCAAAACCCACAACTCGAATAGTTTTCCACCGCATACAACTACCATCATTCCTATAAAAGAACACAAATCCCTGATTGCCATGAATGTAATGGTTAAAAATGCAGCCATCTGTGTCCCGATATGATAAAACAGCTTACCAAATAAAAATACTGCTACCGATAACAGCATTAACTTTCCCAATGTTTCTTTGGTTTCATAACTGCTAGGAAAACAATGATCCAGGATATAATCGGTAACAACAAACACGATTATCAACAAATATTTCCCATATTTACCAAACCATTTCTTTTGCTCCACAAAAGAGTCATAATAACTGGATAGGCAGCACCCTGTAAAAATAGTAGTCACAATACCCAAAATAATGCTTATAACACTATACAAAGATACCACCTCCATTTTTCAGATACCGCATATACACCTTTACAAATTCACTGTACTTATCCTTTGACAAAATGATTGTTTCTCCGTTATGTAGTGTAATACTGTCATTCCCGTATTCCATAATAAATGCCATATTTACCAGATACCCTCTATGACAACGGTAAAAACTGCCGACTAATTGCTTTTCCAATTCACCAATAGCCGCATAAGCCTCCACGGCATCTGTCTTAGTGTGTATTTCAACCTTTTTTGCCCGGCTTTCAATATATAAAATGTCACTCTGGTTGAAAGTGGCATTCCGGTTTCTTGTTTTTACAAATAGTTGCCCGTTTGTTTGCTGCTTTCTCTTTCCTACTTCTAAGACTGCACGATCATAAACCTCGCTAAACTTGTGTTCCTCAATCGGCTTTATGAGATAGTGGAACGCAGCTACATCAAATGCATCAAAAACATATTCTTTCACGCCGGTAATAAATATCAGTACCGTGTTGTCTGCTTTTTGCCTTAATGCTCTGGCTGTATCAATTCCATTCATTCCATCCATTTGTATATCAAGGAATATGATGTCATATACGCTGTTAGCCTGTAGCAAATCCTCTCCCGTCCCATAAGTATCAATCTCACAGTCGGTCTGCTTTTTCTCTATCAATTTTTTAATCTGCTCCCTGACGACCTTTTCATCATCAACGATTGCAATACGAATCAAAATCTCACCTTCTTTATGTTTCTCGTTTCATATATCGGCACCTTTTTTGCCATTTTGGGACAAAAGGAACGAAACCCCATCTGAACGGGAATGAAATTCTTTCTTAAATAAAAATAGCGTCCATTTCCACACTCACTCCCTTGAAAACAGACGCCATCCTTAGCTGATAATATGCATCGACAAATATTCTTTTTTTCTTACTTCAATGGAACAAAACCCTAATTTATCATTCTTCCGCAATCACCCAATCAGAGCCACATACTTCTTCCACTCCATGTAACCTTTCATATCTCCAAAGCAATACGCAAACTACATAATATCATTCCAGATTCTCCCGTCTGCGGACTTGCATAGGACATAAGAGCATCGGATTACTCATCATCTCATCCTTTCTGACTCTGACCTAATATCCCGGATAGCCCATCTGCTTTCTCCATTCCTCACGTTTCTGCTGCTCCCTCTCTTCTGTTGTGCCCATACGCTCCAACATTTCCTTATAAAGCAACTCATCAATTTCATTCGCTGTATATAATTGTCCTCCTGAAATTGTGCGGAATATTCTCTCCCCGTTGTACTCAGGATGAGTTCTCTTATACATTTCCTCATAAGAAACCTGCTGTGCTTTCAATTTTTCCTCATTCGCGGCCATAATCTCCATTTGCATCTGATGCATTTCTTCTGATGTATAGAATCTGACTCCTAACGGATTAGTATACTTCGCCCACTGCATTTTGTCTTTGTCAATATACATGGAATCCCCTACCGTAATGGAGTAATCAGGAACGCCCTTATCTGTTCCATTGATAAACTCCATAAAGCCTTCCATGTCAATCTCATCATTCAGAAAATCATTCCAGAAATTTTTATGGGCTGCAAAACGCATATTCCAGTCAGAGGGGAACTGTCCGATAAATTCCATAACTTTGTCATACTGTTCCTTATTTTCAAAGGTAATAGACCACTCATACCCTTCGGTCTGTCCCGCTTTTCTACAGAAAATGCCTTCCTCGGTATACCATGTGATATAACGGATATCGTCATCATCCGGATCAGCAGTTTCATACACACAAGAAGTGGATTCTGTGGTTAATAAAGTGCTTGCATCAGTAGTAAACACATCTTCCTTTTTGGTTTCCTTTTCCTCTTTTCTAGCCTGCTCCTCCTTCATTAGTTCCTGAATTGCCTCTTGGACGGAATCAAATTTGTCAAGGAACTCCTCCCACTCTTTTTCTGTGAAAGACTGTGAGCCAATCTGATATGAGGCTTCCGTATCCCCATTTTGAATTTTTGCAAAAATCTCATTTATCTTTTCTTCCAGAATTTTTGCATAATCCACTGTTTCCTCTGTGTCAGCAGTATCTGTACCTGTTAATCCTTCCAGTTTTTCAATAAATGCTCTGTAAAACTCCTTTTCCTGCTCCACATATTTAGCAGCTTTTTCCCCCCGCTGGCCTATCGGCATAAGAGGATTTTCCAAGTCACACAGCATCTCTCTTGCCGCTTGTAATGCGGATGCTACAGAACCGCCAAATACATCCGTGTAATCTGCCACACCGTTCTGTCTGTTCTCTACCTGATGTATAAAAACTTGTGAAAGGTAATCCATTCTCTCACCTTCGTTGTACCCGGTTTCTTCAGTAGCTTCCATAAATGCCTGTTTTACTTCCTCCGGAGCATTTGGTGCAAATCGCGAAAAATCAATTGCAGTATTATCTTTCACTTCATTATTCGCTGTATATGTAGCAAAAAAATCAAATAATGCTTTACAATCCTCTGCCTGATTCTCTATTCCGGCGTCCTTGTATACCTGTATCATCTTCTCCATGATGGATGTCCAATCAAATCTTTCATTCAAAAACACATCTGCACCTGAAAGGCTGCCGCAATATCCGATACTGCTTGCATTTCCTCCATACACCTCAAGCTGCTGATGAGAGCCAAAGGTTCCTCCATCTGTAATTCCCATCTTATCGGTGTAACTTAACAATGCGAACATCTCAAGCTGTGTTGCATTATTAGGGCTTACCTTATTCACTTCTACGTTATAGATTACCTTCTTACCACCAAGATTCGAAACAACCTGTACTATGGGATTATCCGGTGTGGACTTTTCACTAAGCATTGCCCGCATACCATAGGTAACAGACTGACCTTCTTCCGGAACCATAGTAAGTCCCATAAATTCTCCATCGTCCTCAGTTTCAGCTATGGATACTGCTCCGGTCTGCTTTTCGGTACAAACTTCTACAGTCTTTGTCACTCCCCTTTGGGACATCCATGCCTTGTGAAATTCCTGATAATCCACAAACTCAGCAAATCCCGGATTCTCTGTCAAATCCTGTGGATTTTTTTCATTGGGTGTTAGTTTTCCATCTTCTGTCTGTGAAAAACCTGCAAAGTATTTCACACTCGTATTCGTCTGATACGGTGTATAATACCTGTTGCTTGCACTACTTCCTATCTGCATAATTCTCCTTTCTGAGGTTCTTCTGTCAGTCAGAACCTCACCACTCTCCGAAAGGACCAAGTGGTATATATTTTTATATAAAAATAGCGTTATGCTCTCATAGATAATACTCATCCGTGAAATCATAACGCCATCCTTAGCTTATAATATGTATCGGTAATAATTCTTTTTTCTTGCTAAAACAGAACAAAAACCAATCTGAATGGTAACAAAACCTGAAATTAGAGTGATACATCAATCTTTACTGCCTTTTTTGCATTAAACAATTCCACCGTGCTTATATTGCTGTTCCCGAAGCTTATCCAATGATTTTGCTCCATCCGGGCTATACAAATCTAATAACTCCAAAAAATTGCCGGACGCCTTGCACCCATGCAATAACAGACGCATACTATCCGCATCTTTACCAAATAACATACCCAACAGACTCATATCATACTGATTTTGACTATCACATAATATTCCCTGCTGATGTAAATCCTCCATAAAACCATAAGTACGAACCTCGGAACCTATTCGCATCGCCACATGATACAAATCCGGATCAACAGTATGAAGATAATTTAGGTAGCGTGTCTCAATATTTCTATTGGGCGTGCCGCTCATCATCCAATTTGCAATATCTTCCACAGAGGCTTCCATACCAACATCATCAAGCAAGTGCATCTGCCATCTGCCGCTTTCCGTCTTTGTAAAAGTATATTTTCCATCTTCCGAATACAATGTATTTGACCATGAGTTTTTGGGAGCCGCCTGGTCTCTGACAAGCACATTAAATGCATCCATTGCAACTCTGTCCGGGCTACACTTTTTCTCATCTGTAGGTAATTCCATTTTCCTCAATGCTACTGCAGTCTGCACCAACTCATAATCCGATATGTTTTCTCCATGATAAAAATAAGAATTTTGTTCTTTCAATTTTTCAAATGAAGCCGGTAGTTTTACTTCTGCCAACTGCTTTTTTGAAACCTCAGTCCAATCTTCTTTTTTCTTACTACCTGCTGTCTGCATCTGTACTCTCGGACCATTTGTAATCTTTGTACCATATTTTGCATTTACCATATGTTCCGTTATTGTCACATGGGCAA
>JAFSGE010000003.1 GCA_017434885.1 Lachnospiraceae bacterium
ACTCAACATCCACAAGTTCAAGTTGTCCCTCTGCATATTCGATTCGATATACCTCACACACCTGTAAATTTACCTCATATTCTCCTTCAGGTACGTCATCTTCCATCCGAAAAGTCAAATAAACAACTGCTCCATTGGTCGTATTGCTTGTATCAGCCAAAGAATCCTCCCATGCCAGCACAAGTGGTTTTTCATCATAATTCGCATCCGATAGAAATCCCTCTAACAATTCGGCGTCTTCTACTTTAACCAGCTCCAGTTCATCCGCATAATCAAGTTCCAGTGTAGCTGAATGGATTCCTGGATTTCCGGATAATTCCACCGCAACAGTCACTTCATCTCCTGCAGTTGCAATTTCACTCACAACAGTAAATGCAGGCATTGGTGTAGATGCAGAAACGCCATATTTCCTGCTACCGCAAAAAAAGAGCACTATTAAAATAATTGCAAGAAATAGAGAAATTTTCCTTCGCATCTTCATCATTACTTTTCCTCGTATAATATCTTTTAGATACTAAGATATATACTTCTTTTCCTTTCTTTAAATTTTTATATAAATATCAATCGGCTTAGTTAAGCCCATGATATAATTGTCCTAGTGTCAATCAGGTAATAGTTCTTTTTTTTCCTGTTGAACCAGTTTTGGTTGCTTCATAGAAAGTCTGTTCCCCTGACATGGAAGTTAGCTTCAAACCGGCTGGCTGTTTGCTTAAGTTTGTGGACTACCATCTTGCAGTGTGGTTTCGCATCTGTCCATCTTAAGCCGGATTCTTATATGCGAGGGTGTCGATGCTCCATGATCATGGGTTTTACCAAGCCGATTGAACACTCAAATTTATTTACGAAAGAAGGTGATCTCATGAACCCACTTTACGTCGGAATTGATGTTAGTAGCAAAAACAATGTCGCTTATCTCATGCTTCCGAATGGAGATAAGCATAGTAACTTTCCAATCTTCAACTCACTTGATGGCTCTGTTCAGCTTGTGAAAAGAATCCTTTCTGCTCTGACTTCCCATTCCCTTGACACGGTTCTGATTGGTCTCGAAGCAACCTCTGTTTATGGAGACAATCTTGTATATTTCTTAAGGGAAGATGCCTTTCTGGCACCGTTTAACAGAAAGATTTATGTCCTTAATCCTAAGCAGGTAAGGAAGTTTAAGGAAGCTTACAATGACCTGCCTAAAAATGATTATGTGGACGCATTTGTCATCGCTGACTGCCTGCGTTTTGGAAGAATCAACAAAGAGGTCTATATGGGAGACTACCGCTACAAAGCCCTCCAAAACCTCACGCGAGCACGTTATTTCGCCGTCTGCAATCTTGTAAAAGAAAAACAACGTTTTATGAATGTGCTGTTCAAGAAGTATTCTACTTTCACGCAGGAGAAGGTATTTTCTGATACCTTCAGCACTACTGCCTTAGCTGTCTACGAGGAATTTGAATCTGCAGAAGCTTTGGCAAATATGGACTTACAAGAACTGACTGCGTTCATTATGGAAAAAGGAAAAAACCGCTTTCCTGATCCAGATGCAGTAGCCAAAGCCATTCAGAAAGCTGCCCGAAGTTCTTACCGTCTCCCAAAAACGGTAAATGACTCCGTTAACCAAGTGCTTTCTATATCCATAACCTCGATAAAGGCATTGGAAGCTCAAATCAAAGAGTTCGATAAAGCAATCGCTGCACAAATGGAACTCTTACCAAATGTTTTGATATCCATCCCAGGCATTGGCCCAGTATTCTCTGCCGGAATCATGGCCGAGATTGGAGATGTCAACCGTTTTGAAAACCATGCACAGCTTGCCAAGTATGCTGGCCTTACATGGACTCAATATCAGTCCGGTAACTTTGAGGCCGAAAACACTCGTCTCATCAAATCCGGAAACCGATTTTTAAAGTACTATCTGTGTGAAGCAGCATTCTCTCTTGTAAGATGCGACAAGGAGTATAGTGACTTCTACCACCTCAAGTATAAAGAGGTAAACAGAGCTCAACACAAACGTGCACTCGCATTAACTGCTCGTAAATTTGTGCGGTTAGTCTTTGCACTGCTCAAAGACAATCGTTTATATCGTCCGGCAGAATAAACTGTGTTTTCTGCTGATATTCCAAGCCCTGCTTCTTTTTAATAGCAGAATCGACAGGGCTTAGGTGGGTGTTTTTTATTTTATTGAAATATAGGAAAACTATATGTTTTCTTTTTTCATTTCTTACTTGACATCACACCGCTGGACTTTCTGTCTGCCTGATTTTATCCTAACATCTTAGCAAATCTGCCTTGCTTGAGATAACGAGCCGCTGCGTTTCCTGCAGCCTCTCCTGTCATGGCGCAAGTAGGAATTACTCTGGCAACCTCCCAGCCATTGCCCTCCGGCGCAGAGATGATCCTGCCCTCACAAATCAGATTCGGGAAATCTGAATGGTACTGTGCAGATAACGGAACTTCATAAATATTACCAATGTATTCCGGTCTGAAGTCTCCCGTTTTTCCGATAGAATCCGGGTATGTCTTCCCGTTTTCCGCCGTAAAATCCGTATCGCCGACAATTCGCCTAATTGTGCGCAGTTGTGGCATAGTCGGAATACTCATAA
>JAFSGE010000015.1 GCA_017434885.1 Lachnospiraceae bacterium
GTATGAATGCCCAAGTGTCGTATCGGCTGCCCACGCCACAGTTCATCAAACAACTCACAGGCTGCTTTATGAATTTCATTCGTGATGTTCGTGGCTGTTGTTAAAACCTTCTGATGAGAGCAATAAGACAAATCAGATGCACGAATACCAACAGACACTACCGATATTCTCACATCATCCTGTCGTAACCGTTTCCCAACCGTTTCTGCCAATGCTAATAAAACCACTTTGGCCGTTTCTGTATCCATCACATCGAAAGGCGTAGTCGTACTATTTCCATATCCTTTATTTGCCGGTGGTTCTGTAATTACCGGACTAAAGTCAATTCCGTTGGCAAAACTCCATACCACTTCACCCTGCTTCTTTAATATGGTTCGAAGCCATACCGGATCACATTTTGCCAGTTCACCTATAGTCTTGATTCCCATAGTAAATAACTTCTTTGTGGTTGCTCGACCTACAAAGAATAAATCTGATACCGACAGTGGCCACATCTTTCTCTCAATTTCATGAGGATATAACGTGTGAACCATGTCCGGCTTCTTAAAATCACTTGCCATTTTTGCCAGCAGTTTATTTGTAGAAATACCTATATTAACCGTGAATCCAAGTTCATCCCGGATTCTATTTTTGATAATTTGGGCAGTTTCTTCTGGAGTGCCAAACAAATGATAGGTAGCCGTCATATCCACAAAGGCTTCATCAATGCTATACTGCTCCACTGTATCCGAATACTCTCTTAGTATTCTCATGAATGCAGCAGAACACTGCTCATACAGGTTATAATTCGGAGGTACAATAATTAAATCCGGACATTTCTGTTTTGCTTCCATCAGCGATTCTCCGGTTTTGATGTTGTATTGTTTTGCAGGAATTGACTTTGCCAGAATAATACCGTGTCGCATGGTAACATCACCGCCAACGGCAGCCACCTGTTCTCTTAGGTCTACTTTACCGCCTTTATGGTAAAGTCGGTAGGTTGCCTCCCAACTCAAAAACGCACTATTCACATCAATGTGGTATATTATTTTCTCGAACACTTGTTTGTCCTCCTGTGAGGCTAATTATAACAAACAAACGTTCTCAGTGCAATAGGGAATAAGAAATTTCATCTGTAAATTCTGTCCAAACAAGAAGATGTTCTCCTCCTAACGAAATGCTTCATCTCTCGGATTCCATTGAAATTATATGATATACACAGTACAATACTCTTAAAAATCAAAATACTTATACGGAGGAAGCCTATGTTTATTAATACACCTGCTGAAAACGAATCTCTTGAGGATGTCTACTACGGCAAAAAAGAGATTATGAAAATCTTTCACTGCGAAAACGACAAAGCTTTACGAATTTTAAGATTCCTGTTCCACAAAAATTAGACACATCATCGTGCTTTCCACAATGACATGTCCAACTTAATTTAATGCTTAACTATGCAATTACTACAAGCACATAATAAAACCTGCCTACCAGCAAACCCTCAAACCTTAACCACTATAGTAACTCAACCAGTCTCCTCGCCGCCTCTTTGGTATCCTCCGGTGAACCAAACGTAGAAAAACGAAAATATCCTTCTCCACAAGCGCCAAAACCTGCTCCCGGTGTCCCCACTACCTGAATTTCTTTTAAGAGATAATCAAAGAACTCCCAGCTTCCCATACCATCCGGACACCGCATCCAGATATAGGGTGCATTTTTTCCTCCGCAATACCATATTCCAAGCTTATCTAGTGCTTCCATCAGGCAAGCTGCATTCTGCTTATAAACTCTGATATTTTCTTGAATCTGTTTCTGTCCCTCCTCAGTAAAAATTGCAGCCGCACCCTTCTGGATAATATAGGATACTCCATTGGTCTTCGTTGTACGGTTTCTTACCCACATCTGATTCAGATTCATTCCTTCTCTTACTAAGTTCTTCGGAATTACCGTATAGCCACATCGTGTTCCGGTAAATCCGGCTGTCTTGGAAAGAGAACAAATCTCAATAGCACAACTCTTTGCTCCATTTACCTCAAAAATACTATGTGGAATTTCTTCCTCTTCAATAAATGCTTCATAAGCCGCATCGAACAAAATAATTGCATTTATTCTGTCCGCATAATCCACCCAGGCCTGTAATTGCTTATAATTAAATACTGCACCGGTTGGATTATTTGGCGAACAAATGTAAATAATATCTGCGGTAATGCTTTCGTCCGGCATTGGCAAAAATCCATTTTCTTTTCCTGCTGGCATATGAATAATTTTATTGCCGGCCATGATATTTGCATCCACATAAGCCGGATATGCCGGTTCCATAATCAAAACCGTTTTTCCTCTTCCGAACAAATCCAGAATATCCCCCAGTTCATCGCTGGCACCACTGGATACAAAGACCTCCTCCTCTGAAAGCTCCACTCCTTTGTTTTTATAATATTCCGCAATCCTTTTTCTTAAATCCGGGTCTCCGCACTCCGGCATATACCCATGAAAGGTATGTTTTTCTGCCTGGTCATCCACTGCTTTATGAAGAGCCTGAATGACTGTATCACAAAGGGGCAGAGAAACATCCCCGATTCCCATGCGATATAAATGAGTATCTGGATGCTCTGACAGATATGCCTTTGTTTTCTGTGCAATATTATAAAATAAATACGAATCCTTTAAATTACTATAATTTGTGTTTGGTATCATACTAATTCTCCTCTTTTACCTTTTCTGCTCCATACCGTCTACGAATCAATCGTCGAAATGCCAATAGTAATTTCTTCCAGTACATCCAGAAGAACTCTTACGGTATCCAGCGACGTAAACATTGTCACGTTATTCTCAATGGCTGTCCTCCGGATAGCGAGACCATCTTCATAATGAATTCCCGACAAAATTGCACGGGTATTAATCACATAGCTTACATATCCGGCACGAATTGCCTCCAGAATCTCTGTGCTGTTTTCGCTGAGTTTCTTTCGAATACGTGTACGAATCCCTTTTGCCTTCAAAAACTCACCGGTTCCTACCGTAGCTTCAATATTAAAGCCCATGTCATAAAATCTCTTAATAAGTGGCAACGCTTCTTCCTTATCCTCATCTGCCAGTGTTACCACTATCGTTCCATAATTCTGCATCTTGACGCCGGAGGCAATCAATGCTTTATACATCGCCCGCGGCAGCTTTTCATCATATCCGATAGCCTCACCTGTAGACTTCATCTCCGGTGACAAATAAGCATCCATACCATTTAATTTCGCAAAGGAAAATGCCGGCGCTTTTACATACCATCGTTTCTTTTCCTCCGGATAGATTTTATCAAATCCCTGTTCCCTCAGGTTCTTTCCCAAAATAACCTTCGTTGCAATATCAGCTAACGGATAACCGGTTGCTTTTGATAAAAACGGAACCGTTCTGGAAGACCGGGGATTTACTTCAATAATGTATACCTGCTCTTCTTTATCTACAATAAACTGGATGTTAAACAGACCGATAATTCCCACTCCAAGTCCCAGCTTTTTCGTATAGTCAAGTATGGTCTCTTTCACCTGTTCCGAAATACTGAAGCTCGGATACACGCTGATAGAATCACCGGAATGAACCCCTGTCCGTTCTACCAGTTCCATAATTCCCGGAACAAACACATCCATGCCGTCACAAATTGCATCCACTTCTACTTCTTTTCCGCAAATGTATTTGTCCACTAACACCGGCTTATCTTCATCAATTTCCACTGCTGTTTTCAGATAATGCCGCAGTTGTTCTTCCTTTGCCACAATCTGCATGGCTCTTCCGCCCAGAACAAAGCTTGGGCGTACCAGTACCGGATAACCGATATTCGTTGCCGCCTTTACCCCGTCTTCTATGTTGGTAACTGCCTGTCCCTTTGGCTGCGGAATCTCCAGTTCCAATAACAGTTTTTCAAAAGCCTCCCTGTTTTCTGCCCGTTCAATGGCCGCCGTATCCGTACCAATCAGCTTTACTCCCCGCTCCTCCAGCGGTTTTGCCAGATTAATTGCCGTCTGCCCGCCTAAAGAAGCAATGATACCCTCCGGCTGCTCCAGTTCAATTACATTCATAACATCTTCCACGCAAAGAGGTTCGAAATACAGCTTATCGGAGGTGGTATAATCTGTGGATACCGTTTCTGGATTGTTATTGATAATAATAGCTTCATAGCCGGCTTCTTTAATTGTTTTCACAGCATGTACCGTAGAATAATCAAATTCCACCCCTTGTCCGATTCGAATCGGCCCGGAGCCCAGCACCGCTACCTTCTTTCTGTTCTCTACAACAGACTCATTTTCCTCCTCATAGGTAGAATAAAAATACGGAACATAGCTTGCAAATTCCGAAGCACAGGTGTCAATCATTTTGTACACAGGAAAAACTGCATTCTTTTTTCTGAGTTCAAAAATATCCGATTCACTTTTCTTCCACAGCCATGCGATTGCCTTATCAGAAAATCCGGTTCTTTTTGCCTGATACAGAAGTTCCATGTTATCCACACCCTGTTCCAGTTCTTTCTCCAATTCAATAATATGTTTCATTTTCTCCAGAAAAAAGCGGTCTATCTTCGTTGCTTCTGCAATGCAGGAAACCTCACATTCCAGACGTAATAGCTGCGCAATCGCATAAATACGGTCATCTGTACCAATCTTTATATAATTAAGAAGCTGCTCCGGCGATTCTTTTTCAAATTTTTGCATATACAAATGATTCACACCAGTTTCCAAAGAACGAATTGCCTTTAGCAGACTTTCCTCAAAGGTTCTGCCAACACTCATTACCTCACCGGTTGCTTTCATCTGCGTGCCAAGCTTCTGGTTCGCATCTGTAAATTTGTCAAATGGGAACCTCGGCATTTTCGTTACCACGTAATCCAGCGCCGGTTCAAAGGATGCCGGAGTATTTACCAGCTTAATTTCATCCAAGGTCATTCCGACACTGATTTTGGCTGAAACTCGGGCAATCGGATATCCGCTTGCCTTGGAAGCCAATGCCGAAGACCGAGATACTCTTGGATTTACTTCAATCAGATAATACTGAAAGGAGTTCGGATCCAGTGCAAACTGTACATTACAACCACCCTCTACCTTTAGGGCACGTATAAGCTTCAATGCACTGTCTCTTAACATCTGGTATTCTTTGTTCGTCAGTGTTTGGGACGGACAGACCACAATAGAATCTCCGGTATGAATTCCCACCGGGTCCAGATTTTCCATATTACAAACCGTAATAGCCGTATCCTTGGCATCACGGATTACTTCATATTCGATTTCTTTAAATCCTTTAATACTCTTTTCCACCAGCACCTGATGAACCGGAGACAATGTAATTGCATTTTTAATTAAATTTTGAAATTCCTGTTCGTTTTCTGCAAAACCACCACCGGTTCCTCCCAAGGTAAAGGCAGGACGAAGCACTACCGGATAGCCGATTTCTTCCGCAATCCTTTGGGCTTCCTCTACTGTATTTGCAATAGCCGATGGCAGCACCGGCTCGCCAAGCTCCTCGCATAGCTTTTTAAACAGTTCACGGTCTTCCGCCCGTTCAATACTTTCACTGCTTGTACCCAAAAGTTCCACCTGGCATTCCTTTAGGATCCCCTTTTTCTCCAGCTGGATGGCTAAATTCAGCCCTGTCTGCCCTCCAATACTAGGTACAATCGCATCCGGCCGTTCATGGCGGATAATTTTCGCTACGTACTCTAAGGTTAGAGGCTCCATATACACCTTGTCCGCAATGAAGGTATCTGTCATAATGGTGGCAGGATTGGAATTACAAAGGATAACTTCGTACCCCTCCTCCTTTAATGCAAGGCAGGCCTGTGTACCGGCATAGTCAAATTCCGCTGCCTGTCCGATCACAATCGGCCCGGATCCAATAACAAGTATTTTTTTTATATCACATCGCTTCGCCATGCTCTGCTCCCTCCATCATATTTATGAACTGTCCAAATAAATAACTACTGTCTTGTGGTCCCGGAGCACTTTCGGGATGATACTGTACACTAAATACATTATCTTCCCAACATGCAATTCCCTCTACTGTATTATCCAACAGATTTACATGAGTTATTTTGAGTCTTGTTTCTGCTATACTTTTCCTGTCTACGGCATAAGAATGATTCTGTGAGGTAATTTCTATTCTGCCCGTCAGCAGATTTTTTACCGGATGATTTCCCCCACGATGCCCAAACTTTAATTTATAGGTTTTCGCCCCATAGGCTAAAGCAATCATCTGATGTCCCAGACAGATGCCAAACATCGGATATTTGCCACGCAAAGCTCTCACCAATGCAATCACCGGTTCCACATCCGTTGGATTTCCCGGCCCATTGGATATAAAGATTCCGTCCGGATGCAGCTGTGCTATTTCTTCCAGCGAGATATTCCATGGCACTACGGTTACATTACAGCCTTTCTCATTCAAACACCGTACGATGTTCTGCTTCATTCCGCAATCTATGGCAACCACATGAAATCTGCCCTGCGGCACAAAATACTGCTGAAACATTTTTCTACTCACAACAGTAACCGCATCCGAAGGTATTTCATATTCCGAAATTCTCTTTATCCCTTCTTCCACCGAAGTCTCGACTGATGTAATCAATACCTTCCGGCTTCCGAAATCACGTATAGACCGCACCAGTTTCCTTGTATCAATTCCATAAATGCCCGGAATATGATATCGTTCCATTACTTCAGACAGTGTATTTACACTGCGAAAATTAGAAGGAATATCATTATAATCCCTAACAGCCAAACCACCAATGGTAGGAATTTCTGTTTCAAAATCCGCCTCTGCCATACCGTAATTTCCAATCAAAGGATAGGCCATGACCACGGTCTGATAGGTGTATGACGGGTCAGAAATTATTTCCTGATATCCCACCGGTGATGTATTAAATACAATTTCTGTTATTCTGTCTTCTTTACTGCCAAACCCATATCCATAATATTCACTGCCATCTTCCAGAATCAGCTTTCGGTCAAATTTTTTCATATGAACAGTTATCCTTTCTTTCAGACTCTCTCAGATAATTTCCTTTCAAACCGGTCTTTCCGAAGATCCACCGGAATTTGTGTCGGATACTCTCCGTTAAAGCATGCCGCACAATAATGCTTACTTTCCACAAGCCTGTCCAATTTTTCCACCGGCAAGTACCCTAACGTATCTACTCCTATCAGTTCTGCAATTTCGTCCATGCTATGATGGCACGCAATTAAATTTTCTTCCGAATCAATATCTGTCCCATAATAGCAAGGATGTAAAAACGGCGGTGCTGAAATACGCATATGAATTTCTTTTGCTCCTGCCTCCCGCAATAGCTTTACAATACGCTTGCTGGTTGTTCCTCTGACAATAGAATCATCCACCAATACTACTCTTTTTCCTTCTATCACGGATTCCACCGGGCTTAATTTAATCCTCACCCGGTCCACCCGTTCCTCCTGACCCGGTGAAATAAAGGTTCTGCCAATGTATTTATTTTTTATCAGTCCGATTCCGTAAGGAATTCCGGAGGCTCTTGAAAAGCCCAACGCAGCATCCAAGCCACTATCCGGAACACCAATGACAATATCCGCATCGGCAGGATAAGTTTCTGCCAGCAGTTTGCCTGCACGCATACGTGCCTCATGAACCGAAATCCCATCAATCACAGAATCAGGTCTGGCAAAATAAATATGTTCAAAAATGCACGTTTTTCTTTCTTGCTTTCCACAATGTTCCGCATATGACTCTATATTATTTTCACCAAAAACAAGAACCTCTCCGGGCTCCACATCCCGGATAAATTCTGCTCCCACCGCAGATAACGCACAGCTTTCGGAAGCGATTACGTAGCCTCCCTGATGCAGACGTCCAAAACAAAGCGGCCGGAAACCATAAGGGTCTCTGGCTGCTATCATTTTGGCAGATGACATCAGCACCAAGGAATATGCTCCTTCCAAAGAGTCCATTGCCCTGCATACAGCCTCTTCTATACTTGATGCCGTAAGCCGTTCTTTGGTAATCATATAAGCAATGGTTTCCGTATCACTGGTAGTGTGAAATATGGCACCGGATAATTCCAGCTTATCCCGAAGCTCCAATGCATTACTTAAGTTACCATTATGAGCCAGTGCCATTTTTCCTTTTTGATGATTTACCTCAATGGGCTGGCAATTATTTCTTGTGGTTCCACCGGTGGTTCCGTATCTTACATGCCCCACTGCCATATTTCCTTCCGGCAGCTGTGCCAAAGTTTCCTGTGAAAATACATCACTGACCAGACCCAAATCCTTATAAGAGGAAAACATTCCGTCGTCGTTAACCACAATTCCGCAGCTTTCCTGACCTCTATGTTGCAATGCATATAAGCCATAATAGGTAATCCCTGCCACATTACTTCTCTTTGTACTTATTACTCCAAATACTCCGCATTCTTCATGAATAGCCATAAATGGTTTCCTCCCGGCACTCTCCGCATTCAGCCTATTCCACTGTAACAGACTTTGCTAAATTTCTTGGTTTATCAATATCACAGCCACGGTTCAATGCTACATAATACGCAAACAACTGTAATGGAATCACACCAAGCACCGGCTGCAGAACAGGATGTGTTTCCGGTATTACAAATAATTCCGAACTCTGGCTGCTAATAGTTTTTGCTGTTTCCTCCGTAGCCATAAGTATCACTTCTGCACCTCTGGATTTCACTTCTACTACATTGGATAACGTTTTCTCAAGTAACGGTGCATAGGTAGCCAAAGCAACCACTAAAGTTCCCGGCTCAATCAATGAGATTGTTCCATGTTTCAGTTCTCCGGCAGCATAGGATTCCGAATGAATATAAGATATTTCCTTCAGTTTCAGAGAACCTTCCAGCCCCAGTGCATAGTCCACATTCCGTCCAATATAAAATACACTGCTGTGATTAAAATATCTGGATGCTGTTTTCTGATAGTTATCTATATTCTTCAACACATCCTTTATTTTTTCCGGAAGGCTGTCAAGACCAACCATAATTTTGTCGTACTCTTCCTCACTAATCCGGCTCAACTGTTTAGCAAAATAAACACCCAACATAATTAAAAGTACCATCTGTGTTGTATATGCTTTTGTTGTAGCCACTGCAATCTCCGGTCCTGCCCAGGTATAAAGAACATAATCCGACTCTCTGGCAATAGAACTACCCATGACGTTGACAATAGAGAGAACTTTAGAGCCTTTTTTCTTAGCCTCCCGCAGTGCTGCCATAGAATCCAACGTTTCTCCTGACTGGCTGATTACAATGACCAATGCCGATTCACCAAGTATCGGTTCACTATATCGGAATTCCGACGCCAAACATGCTTCTACCGGAATGTGCAACAGCTTTTCCAGTGTATACTTTCCAACCATTCCTACATGATATGCAGAACCACAAGCTACAATATAGATTCTGGTAATATTCTGTAACAGCTCCACCGCTTCTTTCAATTCCTCAAAAACGATTTTTCCATCTGTTATACGAGGAGATACCGTCTTTCTGACCGCTTCCGGCTGCTCCATAATTTCCTTCAGCATAAAATGGGCATAACCGCCTTTTTCCGCTGCACTGACATCCCATGCAATGATATGCTTCTCTTTTTCTACCGGGCTCCTGTCACTGTCATATATCTGCACGGAATCCGCCGTAATAAGCGCCACTTCATCATCCTCCATGTAGGTCACGGTTCTTGTATGAGAAAGCAGTGCCGTTACATCTGAAGCAATGAAATTTTCTTTTTCTCCATATCCAATCAGTAACGGAGCGTCTTTTCTGGCCGCCAACATCTGCTCCGGATAATCCGAACAGAGAATCCCCATGGCATAGGCACCCTTAATCCGGTTTAAAACTGCATATACCGCATCCATCAAATTAGAATACTTTTTATAATAATATTCCATCAGTTGAACAATAACTTCTGTATCTGTATCAGATTGAAACGTCACGCCTTTACGAATCAGATAGTTTTTTATCTCCAGATAGTTTTCAATAATGCCATTATGAACTACTGCAATTTTACCATCCTGCCCTACATGGGGATGGGCATTTTTATCATTTGGTTCTCCATGAGTGGCCCATCTTGTATGTCCAATTCCAATACTTCCCACCAGAGAATCACTCTCCTGAAGTAAGTCTCTTAGAACTGCCAATCGTCCCTTACTCTTCTTTACCTGCAGCTTTCCCTCCGGCGATACAACAGCAACTCCTGCAGAGTCATATCCTCTGTATTCCAGACGTTCCAAGCCATCCAATAAAACATTTACCGCCTCTGTTTTTCCGGCATACCCAATAATTCCACACATAAAATAGCTCCTTTTTATTCTCTATAAGATAACGCTGACGCAATAAACCCTTTAAACAATGGATGCGGCGCATTTGGCCGACTCTTAAATTCCGGGTGAAACTGCACTCCCACAAAAAAAGTATTACTTTTGATTTCCACAGTTTCCACCAGTCTCTCATCCGGGGAAGTGCCACTGATAATTAAGCCTGCTTCCGTAAGTTTTTTCCGATACTCATTATTAAACTCATACCGATGGCGGTGACGTTCCTGTATCAGTTTTTTGCCATAACACTGCTCCATCCTGGTTCCCTGTTTTATTACACAAGGATAACTGCCCAGACGCAGAGTTCCTCCCTTATCTATAGCCTCACTTTGCCCCGGCATAAAATCAATTACCTTGTGAGCACATTGCTCATCAAACTCTCCGGAATGTGCATCCGGAATACTAGCTGCATTTCTGGCATACTCAATCACCGCTATCTGCATTCCAAGGCAGATTCCAAAGTAAGGAAGATTATTTTCCCTGGCATACTTTGCTGTTAAAATCATCCCTTCAATTCCCCGGTTGCCGAAGCCTCCCGGAACGATAATTCCATTCAGCCCCTCAAAGGTTTCCTTCACATTTTCCTTTGTAATCGTTTCAGAATCAATCCAATGAATTCGGACATAGGTATTTAACTCATAACCTGCGTGATGCATGGCTTCAGCCACCGATAAATACGCATCATGTAGCTTTACATACTTTCCCACCAGTCCAATATGAACCTCTTTTGTTCTGTTCCGAATCCGTTCTACCATCTGTTCCCATTCTGATAAATCTGCATCTTCTGCTTTGATATTCAGCTCTCTGCAGACCACAGAAGAAAAATTGGATTGTTCCAGCATAAGCGGTGCTTCATATAGATTTGACAGGGTTCTGTTTTCAATCACACAATCCGGCTTCACATTGCAGAAAAGGGAGATTTTCTGAAAAATGGATTCCTCCAGTGGTTTGTCGGAGCGAAGTACAATAATATTTGGATTAATGCCCATGCCCCGCAGTTCCTTCACTGAGTGCTGGGTCGGCTTTGATTTATGCTCTTCGGAACCGCTTAAGTAAGGCACCAAAGTAACATGAATAAAGAGGCTGTTTTCTCTTCCCACTTCCAAAGAAATCTGCCGTACTGCTTCTAAAAACGGTTGTGATTCAATATCGCCGATGGTGCCTCCGATTTCCGTTATCACGACATCCGCATCCGTTTGTTTTCCAACCCGGTACACAAACTCTTTAATTTCATTTGTCACATGTGGGATCACCTGAACCGTGGAGCCCAGATACTCTCCCCGACGCTCCTTGTTCAGTACATTCCAATACACCTTTCCTGTAGTCAGGTTAGAATATTTGTTTAAATCTTCATCAATGAATCTTTCGTAATGTCCCAGGTCCAAATCTGTTTCCGCACCATCCTCCGTAACATAAACCTCACCATGCTGATATGGGCTCATAGTTCCCGGATCCACATTAATATATGGGTCCAGCTTCTGCGCTGCTACTTTTAAACCTCTGGCTTTTAGCAAACGACCTAAGGATGCCGCCGTAATTCCTTTTCCCAGACCGGACACCACACCTCCGGTTACAAAAATGTACTTTGTCATGATATGTTCCTTTCCGTTATTCGAATTCCACTGTTGCCGGAGGCTTACTGGTAATATCATAAAGAACCCTGTTTACGTGGGAAACTTCATTTACAATACGGCCGGATATTCTGTCCAATACCTCATACGGAATTCTGGTCCAGTCTGCCGTCATAAAATCCTCGGTTGTCACACTGCGAAGTACAACTGCCCAGTCATAAGTTCGTCCGTCTCCCATCACTCCCACGGATTTCATATTGGTAAGTGCTGCAAAATACTGATTCATGGTTTTCTCCAAATTCGCCTTTGCAATTTCCTCTCTGAAAATAAAGTCTGCTTCTCTGAGAATTTCTAATTTTTCCTCTGTCACTTCACCAATGATACGAATAGCAAGCCCCGGTCCCGGAAACGGTTGCCTCATCACCAGATATTCCGGAAGTCCCAATTTACGGCCAAGTTCCCTGACTTCATCCTTAAACAACAGCCGCAGTGGTTCTATGATTTCTTTAAAATCAACAAAATCCGGCAAACCACCTACATTATGATGGCTCTTTATGGTTTCCGCATTTCCTTTTCCCGATTCGATGACATCCGGATAAATCGTGCCCTGTGCAAGGAAATCTGTTTTTCCTATTTTTTTACCTTCCTCTTCAAACACACGAATAAACTCTTCTCCAATTATTTTACGCTTTTTTTCCGGATCTGCCACACCAGCCAATTTACTAAGGAAACGCTTTGCGGCATTCACACGAATCAGATGAATGTCCCATTTCTTAAATGCCGCTTCTACTTCGTCCCCTTCCTGTTTGCGGAGCAAACCATGATCCACAAACACACAAGTCAGCTGTGAACCGATGGCTTCTGCAAACAAAGCCGCGCACACAGAGGAATCCACGCCGCCGGATAAAGCTAACAATACCGTTCCTGCTCCAACCTTTTCCCGGATTTCCTTGATGCAGCGGTGCATATAATCCTCCATTGTCCAGTCAC
>JAFSGE010000004.1 GCA_017434885.1 Lachnospiraceae bacterium
ATAACGCTAAAACAATCTTTGAAATAACCGCATTAACAATAAAGAAACTCTTCCCATGGAACGCCGTGTGCAATGAAAGTTGCTTGCACGGTGTGGCTCGGGGCGAAAGGCGTGAAAGCGTCTGACCTATCGAGATTTTTGTTGAAAGAAAAGCAAACAGCCATTTATTCTGTGGAAATCTGGAAACGTTTCAGAAAATGGGGAGGTATTCCAACAGGACTTACCCAAAACGTGGGAGATTTCTTGAAGTCAGAGGAAATTGAAGGTATTTTGGGTAACAGTGATTTTGTATATTTGTTAAATCAGAATGCCAAAGACCAAAGTATCTTAGCAGACAAGCTGGGACTTTCCGACAAGCAGCTTACCCATGTGACTAACTCTGAGCCGGGTTCAGGACTTATTTTATTTGACAACGTGGTTATTCCATTTGTGGATAAATACCCAACAGATACCAAGACCTATGCGATTATGAATACCAAGCCGGAAGAAGCTGTGAAGAAAGATGAGGCGAGCTGATGGCAGAGAAAAAGAAAAAGCAGAAAAATACTTTTCAGAAACCAGAAGTTGCAGACTTTCATAAGAAAGAGAATAGCGGTTTTCAAAAAGGTGGCAGTGCGGTTTTTCAGGCAAGAGATGGCAATACGCAAAAAGCAGCACCCGAGTTTGAGCAAGGCAAAAACCTATCAAAATCCCATGCAAAGAAAGCGCATCAAGACACTTTTGGACAAAATGTCCAGAAGTCAGATGTAGAACCGGGAAAGGGAGAAACATTTGATTTTATTAGGAATGAGAATACTTTTTGGGAACTGGAAAAAGAAGTAGTAGAAACTCAGACAGGAAGAATATCAAAAAATCAATCCAAGAAAGCGTATCAAGACACTTTTGGACAAAATGTCCAGAAGTTAGATGCAGAAACGGAAAAGAAAACCACGTCTGATTTTATCAAGAATGAGAATGTTTTTTCAGAACAAGCAAAAGAAGTAGCGAAAACTCAATCAAATAGAGCATCGAAAACTCGTGCCAAGAAAATGTATCAAAAGACTTTTGGACAAAATGTCCAGAAGTCGGATACAGAACCAGAGAAGAAAGAAACGTTTGATTTTATCAAAAATGAAAATGTCTTTTCAGAGCAGGATTTTACAGAGCAACAGGAGAAAACAGAGCAAAAACAAAATTTTACCGCACAGTATGAGAAAACAGAACCAAAGCAGAGTTTTGCGAAGAACTATCAACAAAGAGATACTTACAAACAATCAGCTAAAAAGAGAAAGTATCATAGAAAGCGGGTAAAAAAAGAACATCAGAGTAAGCAGTCAGAGGATATAGGCAAAGGAGTTGGAGATTTCCAAACAAAAGATACTACTTTTACAGAAAATACAGACTCGCCATTTGTGGAAAGTAAAAAACTGCAAAAGAAAAGGAAACAGGCACAAAAAGCCGGAGAAAAGACGGAGAAAGCAAGAGCAAAACTTCCAAAGAAAAAAGAATATACCTTGCAACGTGTATACGATGAGGAAACCGGACGTGGGAGATATGTGGTAGTTCCCATAGAAAAGGAAAAAACTTTCAAACCGGATGGATTCCCTAAGTCTGCCATGAAAAGGTTAGAGAATGAAGGGAAAAATTTTGTGCATGGAAAGATTGCTGAGAATGAGAAGGAAAATTCTGCGGTGGAAGCGGCTCATAAGACAGAACAAAAAGTTGAGGATTTCTATGGATTTGTCAAAAGACAGTACAAGGGAAAAGCACAAAGACAGCGGGCAAAGGTGGCAAAGCTGGAAAAGAAACAGTTTCAAAAAGAGGTAAATTTCCAATATCAAAAGTTCTTAGAAGAAAATCCACAGATGAAAAAGAAAGCTTTACAGAAACGTTTGCAGAAACAACGGATTAAGCGGGAATACATGAAAGCAAAGCGGAATGGAGCAGCCACGAAAAGTGCAAAGAAAGCAGTTGCAAAAACAGCAGATACCACAGCAAAGGTGGCAAGGAAGTTACTGGAGATAGCAAGAAACCATGCGGGAGTTTTTCTAACCGCAGGTGTGATTGTTCTTCTTTTGATTATGATTATGACCTCGGTATCATCCTGTGGTGCTATGTTTGCAGGTACCCAGTCTACTATTATGGCTGCAAGTTATATGAGTGAGCCAAAAGAAATAGATGCGGCTGATTTGCAGTTTACCCGTCTGGAGCTGGATTTGCAGAATGAGATTGATAACATTGAAACCGATTATCCGGGATATGATGAGTATTCCTATAATCTTGGAGCAATCGGACATAATCCGTTTACCCTGATTAGTTATTTATCAGCAGTTTATACCGAGTTTACTGCCAGTGAAGTAGAAAATGAAGTACAGGAACTTTTTGAGGAAATGTATACGCTGACTATCACACCGGAAACGGAAACAAGGACAAGACAGGTCCAGGCAACCGATGAAGAAGGCAATCCATTGTATGATGAAAATGGAAATCCGGTCATGACAGAGGAGGAATATGAAGTCAGTGTTCTGCGTGTGGTACTTACGGTAAAACCATTGGAAACCATAGTGACAGAACGAATGAATACAGAGCAGAAAGAAGTCTTTGCCATGTATTCAGAAACAGGCGGCCTTCTTCAGCAGTTTGCTTCTCCATTGGATTTATATTGGTACAACTATATCAGCAGCTATTATGGCTATCGGAAAAATCCTAATACCGGAAATGAGGAACTGCACCGGGGCGTGGATATTGCAGTGCCGACAGGTACAAAGGTTTATGCAGCCCATGATGGAACCGTTACAACAGCAACCTATGACAGTTACTATGGAAATTATGTGGTGGTTGAAAAGGATGGATATACCACAAAGTATGCCCATATGGATAGCCTTAGTGTCAGTGCCGGACAGGAAGTTACCAAAGGAACCGTAATCGGAACTACCGGAAATACGGGAAGCAGTAGCGGAAGTCATTTACATATCGAATGTTTATATAACGGGGAATATTACAACCCGTTATTTTATTTTGATGTGGGAACCAAAACTCTTTATGGAGAAAATACAGGTGGAGGTACAACAGGTGGTGGAAATGGAGGAAATGTGATACCACCGAATTCTTATGATGATGCTACCGTACAGACTTTGATGGAAGAAGCAGCAAAATATCTGGGATACCCTTATGTATGGGGTGGCTCTAGTCCTTCCACAAGTTTTGACTGTTCCGGATTTGTGTGCTGGGTATTTACAAACAGTGGTGTACACAATCTGCCTCGAACCACAGCACAGGGAATTTATGACCAGTGTACTCCGGTATCTGCAAGTGAAGCAAAAGCCGGGGATATTATCTTTTTCACTGGTACTTATAATTCAGCAGGAGCGGTCAGTCATGTAGGGATTTATTGTGGAGATGGTGTCATGATACATTGCGGAGATCCAATCAGCTATGCTTCTATCAATTCCCCATACTGGCAGAGCCATTTTTACAGTTTTGGAAGATTAAATTAATAGGAAGTGAGGATTTATGACAAAAGAGAGAATAGAAAAAGAACTGACCAAAGTCCGACAGCAGATTGCACAGTTACAGGCAAAAGAGAAGGACTTGGCAGAACAGAAACAGATGGCGGAGGATGCCGAAGCTATGAAAATTATAAAGAAATATAAAATTTCGTCTGAAAAACTGCAATTACTTAACAAGCTCAGCGAGGACGAGATTGCACGTTTATTGGCACAAAGAGAAAAGGAGACTTTATCAAATGAAGAAAAAATTATCTATTAAAGTTGTTTTATCGCTGGTATTATCAGCGGTTTTGTTTTGTATGCCGATAGGGGCATTTATGGCAAATGATGAAAATACAATAAGTGTCAAAGCAGATGACATTAAAAATACAGAAGGTGAAACAAAAAAAGAGAGAAGTGCAGAAGAAAGTACAAAAAACGAAACAGGGGAAACTACAAAGAAAACTACACAGGAAAGTCCAGAAGATGCTACGGTATCCCAAAATGATGTTTTAGAGCAGAAATGCACATGCAGAGAGAAATGCTCACAGTATTCCAAGAATGAGGAATGTGAACTGTGTAAAAAAGACTATACACTTTGCGATTGTGTCAGTCCCAATGTGAAAATCACAATCAACACACCAACAGGCTGGCACAATGAAACTGCAAAAGTACATATTTCGGTAGAAGATGTGTCAAAGACAGAGAATTTTACCATTAAGACCGTACAGGCAAAAATAGGGCAAAATGGTAGCTGGACGGACATTACAGAAGATATGTATATTGAAATTTCTGAAAACAGTACCGTTTACGTTCTTGTAACAGACCACAATGGAAAGACCTATGAGAACAACCGTTATATGAAATGCTTTGATTTTGACAAGCCCACTTTAAATGCTGCGGTCAGTGATGGACTGTTAAGTATTCAGGCACACGATACTGCTTCCGGTATCAAGGCAATTTATGTGAATGGGTATGAATTTACGGAGATTACCAATGGCGTTTTGAATATCCGTTTACAGCAGTTTGACGCAGGATATCAGTATTTTACCATTCAGGCAATGGACAATGCCGGAAATATGTCGGAAGTCTATAAGACTGCCAATCCATACTACACTGATCCAGAAGCAGAAGATAGCAACGAAAGTAACCCGGCAGAACAGCTTCCGGTTAATGCAGAAGCAACTAATCCTTCTTCTGCTACTGCACAGGTAACAGAGCATACAAAGACAGATAGTGAGGGGAATCAGATTGTAAGTAGTAATGCGGGTAGTGGTTCAGATAAACAAACGTCGGATAGTGATACAGAGGTAGATGAAGAAAAAGGTAAGGAATTTTATACCATTCAGACTGCCAATGAAAAAGTGTTTTATCTGATTATCGACAGAGATGGAGATGAGGAAATGGTTTATTTCCTAACTGAAATCAGTGAAAATGACTTGTTAAATACCACAACGGAAAACAGTGAAACACTTCCAAAGAACTCCGCAGCGTTAGAGTCTGCTATTCCTGTATCGGGAGGTGCTTTGGATAATAACAATGTAGAAGGTGTACAGGCAGACGGAACAGAAAATGCAGCAAAGGGAGATGGCACAGAAGAAAATCCGGAAGGTACAGAAGTTCCGGAAGAAGAAATGACGAAAGAAAATTCCATGACAACTTATATTATTCTTGGAATTCTAGCAGTGGTTATTATTGGAGTTTATTATTTTAAAGTTATTCGTAAAAAAGAGGACTTCCTTGATGAAGATGAGGATGACGAGGAATACGAAGAAGAGGAAGAAGAAAACGAAGATGCAGAGGAGGATTTCTTTGACCAGACAGAGGATAGTGAGGAGTAGGCAGAGTGAAAGAACAGAAAAAATATGGTGTGATTTATGCTGATCCGCCCTGGCATTATAAAGTGTATTCCAAGAAGGGCATGGGACGGAGTGCAGAAAGCCACTATCCAACCATGAATATTGAAGATATTAAGGCACTTCCCGTAGCCGATTTGGCAGATAAAGACTGTGCCTTATTTCTTTGGGTAACCTTTCCATGCCTGTTAGAAGGAATTGAGGTTTTAAAGGCATGGGGATTTGAATACAAAACTACCGCCTTTGTGTGGGTAAAACAAAATAGGAAAGCAGATTCCCTATTTTGGGGAATGGGTTATTGGACAAGGAGCAATGTAGAAATCTGCCTTTTGGGAACAAAGGGCAGACCGAAACGTGCAGATGCCGGAATACATCAGGTTGTGATTTCTCATATAGAGGAACACAGCAAGAAGCCACAAGAGGTACATAACCGTATTATGAAATTGATGGGAGATGTACAAAGAATTGAACTGTTTGCAAGAAGAAAAACAGAAGGATTTGATGTATGGGGCAATGAAGTAGAATCAGATATTGAATTTTAGGAGGAAAATGAATTATGCAGTTAGTAATTGCAGAAAAGCCAAGTGTGGCGAAAAGTATAACAGAAGTTTTAGGAGCAACTGACAGAAAGGATGGATATTTTGAAGGTAGTGGATATTTGGTAAGCTGGTGCATAGGACATTTAATTGAGCTTGCACAACCGGAAAGCTATGGAGAACAGTGGAAGAAATGGACGTATGACAGCTTACCTGTAAAGCCGGAACAGTGGCAGTATGAAATCAAGAAAGATACAAAAGAGCAGTATGATGTGCTTTATGAGCTTTTGCATGACAGCAGAGTAGAAACAGTGGTATGTGCTACCGACGCTGGAAGGGAAGGAGAACTTATTTTTCGTTTAGTATATGAAAAAGCAGGATGTAGCAAGCCTATGAAACGTTTGTGGATTTCTTCTATGGAGGAAAGTGCCATAAGAGAAGGTTTTGAGAATTTAAAGCCGGGAAGTGATTACGATCACTTGTATCATTCCGCACTTTGCAGACAGGAAGCGGACTGGCTTGTGGGTATTAACGGTACAAGACTTTTTACGGTGTTGTATGGTGGAAAGGTTTTAAAAGTTGGAAGAGTACAGACACCTACCCTTGCAATGCTTGTGGAACGTGAAAGTAAGATTATGAATTTTAAGAAAGAACAGTATTTTATGGCACATATTCTTTGTGGTGGTGTGGATGCAGCCACAGAAAGAATTGACAGTAAAACAGATGCAGATAACATTTCGGGAGCTTGTCTAAACGGACAGGCTCTTGTTACGTCTGTGGTAAAGGAAGAAAAGGCAGTTGCACCACCAAAACTTTATGACCTTACCACACTCCAGAGGGATGCCAACCGGCTATTTGGTTTTACCGCAAAGCAGACTTTAGAGTATACACAGAGCCTTTATGAAAAGAAGCTGGTTACATATCCAAGAACGGACAGTCAGTTTCTTTCGGATGATATGGAAAATACGGCTGAAAATGTTATCAAAGCTATTTTTGATACCATGACGTTTGTTCCACAGGTTATGTTCAATCCGGATATAAAAAGGTTACTGAACAGTAAGAAAGTAACAGACCACCATGCAATTATTCCTACAGTGGAGATTGCTCTTACTGATTTAAAGGCACTGCCGGAAACGGAGAGAAAAATCTTATCCCTTATTGCAAACCGATTATTATGTGCCACTGGGGAAAAGCACTTGTACGAAACAGTTAAGGCAGAACTTACCTGTGGTGGTTATGTTTTTCAGACTTCCGGTAAATCTGTTTTGAAAAACGGATGGAAAGATTTTGAGGAAGCCTTTAAGAAATCTTTTAAGGCTGTGGAAGAAAAAGAAACCGAAGAAAAGAAGCTGCCGGAACTTTCAGAAGGCATGACTTTTGATGGTGTGCAGACAAAAGTCAGTGAACATTACACAACACCACCAAAGCATTATACAGAAGATAGTTTACTGTCAGCAATGGAGAGAGCCGGTAGTGAGGATATGGATGATGATGTGGAACGCAAAGGACTTGGTACACCTGCCACCAGAGCAGATATTATTGAAAAGTTAGTCAAAGACGGTTTTGTGAAGCGTGAGAAAAAGCAGATGATACCAACAGAGGATGGAATGAAGCTGATTACGGTGCTTCCTGATGTAGTAAAATCCCCGAAACTGACTGCGGATTGGGAAAATGCTCTTACCCTTGTAGCAAAGGGAGAAATGGAGCGTGAAGATTTTATGGCTGATATTGTGGAAATGGTGGAGGAACTTATCCATACCTATCATGAAGTCAGTGATGAGCATAAGAAAATGTTTGCCCAGGAACAGATAACACTTGGTAAATGCCCGAACTGTGGTGGTGATGTGGTAAAAGGAAAATTTGGGGCTTACTGTAAAAATAAGTGTGGTATGAATGTAAGCAGAATTATGGGAGTTGCCCTTTCTGATGAACAGGTTACAACTTTATTGGCTGGCAAAAAGATTTTGTTAAAAGGTCTGACAAGCAAAGCTGGTAAAAAATATGATGCGTATATTATTCCAACGGGGACAGAGGAATATCACTACACAAAGGACGGAGAAGAAAAGTCCGGAGTGCAGTTTAAATTTGCAATGGAATTTCCAAAGCGAACCTATGGCAAAGGAAAGAAAAAATAAGAGGAGAATTTAGAAATGGATGCAGAAGTAACAAAAACAGTACAAGACAATGAAAGCAAGGCGGACAAGTTTGTCCGCCTTGGAGAAAATCGTGTGAATAAGGTCATGGAAGCAATCGGAAGGATTGAGCATTTAGCCAATCGTGGAAACTATGAATACACACAGGAGCAGGTGGATGAAATGTTTTCAATCATGGAAAACCGACTTGCAGAGGTAAAGAGCAGATTTGCCACAAAACAGGCAAAGAATAATACATTTTCATTTGGAACAAAAACAGAATAGGGAGGATTGGGATATGTTTACAACAGGAGATAAGCTATTAAATGTAATGAAAGAGGAAGAAATCAGCATTGCGGAACTTGCAAAAATTTCAGGTGTGCCAGAGCATACTATTCTTGAAATCCTGGCAGGGATTAGGGAGCCGGAGCTTAATGTTATGTGCAAGATTATAGAAGGATTGGGTATTTGTGTTCATGAACTTTGCGGGGATGAGGAAAAATATGCGCTAGCTGTGCAGAAGAATACACTTGCAAAGTTGATTGTGGTTAGTGAAATGAATGGTGTGGGGCTGGAGGAGTTGGTGCA
>JAFSGE010000016.1 GCA_017434885.1 Lachnospiraceae bacterium
TCGTGCGATGGAGCTTTATAAGTAAATCTGAGTTCATTATCATATATTTCTAAAAAATCTACAATAAGTAGGTTTATTAAAGTTACCCTTTTTTAGTTCGAAATTTCTCAAAAATCTTCTTGACAAACATTAGCAAGATTTGTCTTTATAACCTATATGGTAACAATTCTCCAATCGTTGTTATTGCCCCATCTTCTAAAAGTACTTCACACAAATAGTTATCATCGTGAATGCTATTAATAAATTCTCTGCAACGACCACATGGTGCACATCCACATCCATTATCATCAACACCTGTTGCAACCATTTTTACAATTTTGGATTCACCTGCGGTTATCATTGCTGCCGCTGCTGCATGTTCTGCACAGAATCCCATTCCTGCAGGAACATCAATACAAACTCCTGTATATACATTTCCCTTATCTGTCAGAAACGCCGCCGCAACCGTACCTGCTGTCGCGAGTCTTGATAATCGCCTTTCATTTAAAGTATTTTGTGCTATTTTTTGTAATTCACTAAATTCCATATTAACCTCCACAAATTCCAAATTATAGACCTGAAACATGCCATACAATTGAACTTCGTTCAATTGTCATCGCTCGCAAAAGAGCTCTCTCAATTCTAATTTTTCTAACTGTTCGTCCTATTGGAATTTACCTAATTCTTTGTATCTTCTTACTTCGCAACTTTGTAAGAAGATATATCAGATACCCCGTAATATACATTTTCCTATTTCATTATAAAGTTTCCAAACTATTTCCACAACACTATTTTGACGTATGGGCTCCATCCCCAGCCAAAACTCTTCAATACAACTACACTAAAAAATGCCTTACCTTAACTACTTAAAGTCAAGGCAAAGCATTTCCTCGGTGTTCGTTTGCATTCTTATAGAATATAAAAAGAACGCATTGTCCTGTAAACAGTCCATGCGTTCTTTGTTATATTCTGCACTCATAGCTTAGTCGTTCATCTTTGCCAATTTCGCTGCCTGATCCGCCGAAATACATCCATCGATAATTTCCTGAATATCACCATTCATAATCTTATCCAGTTTATACAATGTCAAACCGATTCTGTGGTCTGTGACACGTCCCTGGGGGAAGTTATAGGTACGGATTTTTTCGGAACGGTCTCCGGTACCAATCTGGCTTCTTCGAAGTTCTGCTTCCGCATCATGTCTCTGTTGCTGCTCTAAGTCATACAGCTTTGCCTTTAACAGGGCAAATGCCTTTGCCTTGTTCTGGAGCTGGGACTTTTCGGTCTGGCTGTAAACCACAATACCGGAAGGATAGTGTGTCAGACGCACCGCAGAGTCGGTTGTATTTACGCACTGACCACCGTTACCTGACGCTCTCATTACGTCGATTCTGATATCCTTATCATCAATCACAATATCGATATCGTCGTCTACTTCCGGCATAACCGCAACACTGATGGTAGAGGTATGGATACGTCCGCCGGATTCTGTTTCAGGTACACGCTGCACACGGTGTACACCACTTTCATATTTCAGCTTGGAGTAAGCACCCTGGCCGGAAATCATAAAGTTTACTTCCTTCATGCCGCCGATACCGATTTCATCCACGTTCATGGTTTCTACTTTCCAGCGCTGTCCCTCTGCATAATGCACATAGAGACGATACATCTCTGCCGCAAATAAAGCTGCCTCATCACCGCCGGCACCTGCTCTGATTTCCACGATAACGTTTTTGTCATCGTTAGGGTCCTTGGGAAGTAAAAGAATCTTCAGTTCCTGTTCTAATTCTTCAATACGCTTCTTACCGGAGCTAAGTTCCTCCTTCAGCATTTCCTTCATATCTTCATCGGACTCTGTCTCAAGCATGGCAAGAGAATCTTCCACATCCTGCTTGCACTGCTTATATTCCCTGTAAGCCTCCACCAAAGGAGTCAAATCACTCTGCTCCTTCATCAGGGCACGAAAACGCTCCTGATTATTGGTTACAGTGGGCTCATTTAACTCATTCATAATCTCTTCAAAATGAATCAATATATCATCTAATCTGTCAAACATGGTTCTCCCTCATTTCTGCGCTGTCTTGCGCACTCAAACTTTATTTTAACACCAAATCAGTGTTTTTATCATCCTTTATAGATTCCGTACACTACTCTGTCAAGTCCTGCAAGGTCTTTGCACACGGTCACTTCCCCATATCCGGCTTCTGTCAAAAAACGCGAAACCGCATCTGCCTGTTCGCAGCCGATTTCAAAGAATAACATTCCTCCCGGGTACAAATAGTCTCCGGCATCCGCAACAATCTTTCTGTAAAAATACAGGCCGTCTTCCTTGCCGTCCAATGCTCCCATGGGGTCGTGTTCCCGCACCTCTTCCATCAGTGTAGGTATCACATCTGTTGGAATATACGGCGGGTTGGAAACAATAATATCGTATTTCCCGGTAAGTGCATCAAACAAATCACTCTGCACGAAATCAGCTTCTTTTCCAAGACTCTGCGCATTTTCCTTCGCAACTGCAAGTGCCTTTTCGGATATGTCACTGCCAATTCCGATACAATCATTGGAATACTGCAAAAGGCTCAGCAAAATACATCCGCTTCCGGTACACATATCCAAAATACGCATTCCGTCATGCAGATAACGCATCACTTCTTCCACCAGCGTTTCCGTATCCTGTCTTGGTATCAGTACATCCGGCGTAACCTTAAATTTCAGTCCCATAAAGTCCTGATATCCCACAATATGCTGCAAGGGAATGTGCTGTTTTCTGCGCGCAATATATTTTTCATATTTTTCCTGTTGCTGTGAAGATACTTCTGCATCTCCGTGTACCAGCATATAATTTCTGTCAGTGCTGCAAACTTCTTCCAAAAGAAGTCTTGCGTCTAAGGAAGCCTCGGCAATTCCGACCTCGACAAGCTGTCCGCTTCCCCATCTGTACAAATCCTGATATATCATAACAATCTCCTAACAATACAAGTATTTTCGCGATACCTGTCTGCTAAGATTCGCTTTCCGGCTTTGGTTCATCGTCCATCCATGACTCGTCAATTTCATATCCGAATTCGTCCTTCAAATATGCTTTCCAGTCAAAAATAGCTTCTACGGAAGCAATGGCAACTTCCACCATACTTTCATCCGGTTCCTTGGTAGTCAATCTTTGCAGCAACATACCCGGTGCAGAAATCATTTGTACCAGAATATTATTACTTCTTCCTGCCAGTCTGATAATTTCATAAGAAATACCTGCAATTACCGGAATCAGGGCAATACGGAGCAATACCTTATACACCGGATTATCCACTCTGATAAAAAAGAACAGTATAATACTTACAAAAATAACAAGAAACATAAAACTGGTTCCGCAACGCTTATGAATTCTGGAACTTCTCATTACGTTGTGAACTGTCAAAGGACGTCCCTTCTCAATACAGTTAATGCATTTATGCTCTGCACCGTGATACTGATACAATCTGTGAATATCCTTCATCAGACTGATTCCCACCACGTAAATAAGGAAAATCACAATTCTGATAGCCCCTTCAATAATGGCAAGCAGTGATGCATTTCTTAAATTCTGCGCAAGCAAAGAAGACAGAAAATAGGGAAGTAAAATAAAAAGTCCCACTGCAAGTACAACTGAAAATACTGTTACCATGCTCATCATAATTTTCTCGGCTTTTCCGCCGGATATCTTATTCAGTGCCTTGTCAACTGCAGTTTCCTGTGCTTCCTCATCCTCATAAAAGGATGCAGAATAGTTAATGGTCTTCATGCCGAGTATCATGGAATCTACAAAATTGAAGATACCTCTGATAAACGGAATCTCTTTGATTTTTTTGCCGTGAAGTGTGCCTTTGAAAACATCCACTTCCACATCTATTTCACCGTCAGGCTTACGGATGGCAACTGCGTAATCATCTTTATTCTTCATCATTACGCCTTCTAATACTGCCTGTCCGCCGATACCTGAATAATGGCTTACTTTTTTCTTTCTCATGATACTTACCTCGTCTGTAAATAAGGAACTTATCTCACTTTTCCCGCCTCATAAATGTTCCATGGGAATTTCCTATGAATTGAAGAAAAGGTTGAGATGCAACACCTCAACCTTTTTTAACATACTTATTTGCTTTCTACACCATACTTTCTGTTGAACTTATCAATACGTCCGTCAGTTCTTGCAGCCTTCTGCTGACCTGTGTAGAATGAATGGCACTTGGAACAAACTTCAACGTGGATATCCTGCTTGGTTGAACCTGTTACAAATGTGTTACCACAGTTGCATGTTACTGTTGCCTGATAGTAATTAGGATGGATTCCTTCTTTCATCTCTTTCACCTCTCTATAAAAACTATGTTACTGTACTTGTTCTCATCCGCTGCACGTTATGTGCTACTATTTCAATTGAAACAGCTTTTTAATTGTAACATAGCTTATCCGAGTATGCAAGCACTTTTTCCTATATAAATTTCATTTTTTTGACCATAGCTACAAATTCCTGATTTGTTCTTGTTCTTGCAAACATATCAAGAATCTTATCCACTGCTTCTTCCGGTTTCAAACCGTTGAGCGCTTTACGGATAATATTGATTGCCTCAAGCTCCTCTGTTGTAAGCAGTAAATCTTCTCTTCTCGTACCGGACTTCGGAATATCAATGGCAGGGAATACTCTCTTTTCGGAAAGCTTACGGTCAAGCACCAGTTCCATGTTACCGGTTCCCTTGAATTCTTCATATACTACGTCATCCATCTTACTTCCGGTATCTACCAAGGCCGTTGCCAGAATTGTAAGCGAACCGCCTTCTCTCATATTTCTCGCAGCACCAAAGAATCTCTTAGGCATATGCAGAGCAGCCGGGTCAAGACCACCTGATAAAGTACGTCCACTGGGCGGAACTGTCTGGTTGTAGGCACGGGTCAGTCTGGTAATACTGTCAATCAAAATCATAACGTCCTTGCCATGCTCTACAAGACGTTTTCCTCTCTCAATAACCATCTCGGAAACTCTCTTGTGATGTTCGGGAAGTTCATCAAAAGTAGAGTAAATAACTTCTACATTGGGACCTGCTATAGCTTCTCTGATGTCTGTTACTTCTTCCGGCCTTTCATCAATCAAAAGAATAATCAAATGAACTTCCGGCGCATTGCGTTTTACAGACTTTGCCACGTCCTTGAGCAAAGTTGTCTTACCGGCCTTAGGAGGAGATACAATCATACCACGCTGTCCTTTACCTACAGGGCTGATTAAATCCATAACTCTCATGGCAACACTTGCACCGGGCATTTCCAAGTGAAGTCTCTCATTAGGGAAAATCGGTGTCATATCTTCAAAGTTTCTTCTCTTAGCTGCTTCTTCCGGTGTGTAACCGTTAATGGTCTTTACATAAAGAAGCGCAGCAAACTTTTCTCCCTGTGTCTTGATTCTGGTATTACCAACCAAAATGTCACCTGTTTTCAGTCCGAAGCGTCTAATCTGGCTGGGCGCCACATAGACATCCTTATCACCGGGAAGGTAATTTTCGCAACGGATAAAACCGTATCCGTCAGGCATTACTTCCAAAATACCGTCAGCAGTGATTCCGCTGTCAAGTTCTGCGGGATACTTGTCCTCATCTGCTTTGGTTTCGTCTGCCTTTACTTCTCCTGCTGTCTTTTCAACAGGCTTTGCAGTCGCAACAGACTTAGGCTGTACACTCTTTCCTGCCGCAGTATCCTTTTCATCCTCTGCAAGCATTAATTCCACCAGTTCAGACTTCTTCATGGTTGATGTGCCTTTCAGTCCTCTGGCTTTTGCAATCGCCTTTAAATCGGCAAGTGCCAAAGACTCATACTTTTCTCTCATAAAATCCTCCGTTTACTCTATCTCATTTATAGTCACATTGTTACATTATCAATTGTTCTATCTTGGGATTTGGTCACGACTTGTCATTTGAAATGTCTATGTGAGCATTATACAACATATTTTCCCAAATAGAAAGTATAAATTTTACATTTATGAAAGCATTTGTAAAAGTATTGAAAAAGCTGTCTGCTTTTCAGGTATTTTCCAAAAGCAGACAGCATTCATATTCTTTTGTTCTTATTCACTTAAAGACTGTTTCTGAGGTACTTCAATTCTCTTATTATAACATGCAAACGTATCCTCTACCAGCTTTTCATCCGACTTTTTGGTAAATAAGCTTACTACAGGAACTATCACAAGTCCTATCAGCATTGCTGCAGCACCCGCATTGATGGGAGACTGCAATAAGACGGGAAAACTACTGCGGAAAAGCATATTTGCAACCATCAGTCCCGCACCGAAAATAAAGCTTGCATAGCAGGCTGTCTTTGTCGTCTTTTTCCAGTAAAGACCGTACAGGAACGGTGCCAGGAAAGCTCCTGCAAGCGCGCCCCATGATACACCCATGAGCTGTGCAATGAAAGTAACATTGCTTGTATACTGCACAATGGCAAGTACTACCGATATCAGAATAAATACTACAATCAGTGCTCTCATCACCAGTACCTGTTTCTTTTCACTCATGTTCTTAATCACATGTCCCTTTAACACGTCCAGAGTCAGTGTAGAACTGGACGCCATTACCAGAGAAGATAACGTGGACATAGATGCAGAAAGTACCAAAATTACTACCAGTCCGATTAATGCCGGTGATAAATCGGACAGCATGGCGGGAATAATTGCATCATACCCTTCTGCTGCGATGTCAACTCTGTCAGAGTATAATCTTCCGAAACCACCCAGAAAATAGCATCCGCCTGCTACAACACATGCGAAGAAGGTAGAAATAATAGTTCCCTTCTTAATAGCGTTTTCACTCTTAATGGCATAAAACTTCTGTACCATCTGGGGAAGTCCCCATGTTCCCAAGGAAGTCAAAATAACCACTCCAAGCAGATTCAGCGGATCAGGACCAAAGAAAGAGGCAAAGGCACCCGGCTGGGTTGTAACAGTGGCATCCTCTATCATGGCAAGCCCGTTAACAGCTTCCATAAATCCGCCGTTATTTTTCAGTACAGCTGCAATTACCACCACAATGCCCACAAGCATTATCAATCCCTGAATAAAATCATTGATTGCTGTTGCCATATATCCGCCGGCAATGACATAAACACCGGTCAGAATCGCCATAACAATAATACAAACCGTATAATCAATATCAAAGGCCATTCCAAACAGTCTGGAAAGACCGTTGTACAAAGAAGCGGTATAAGGAATCAGGAAAATAAATACAATTACGGAAGCACAAATTTTCAGTCCCTGAGAATCAAATCTCTTCCCGAAAAATTCCGGCATGGTTGCACTGTCAAGATGCTGTGACATAATACGTGTTCTTCTTCCAAGAACCACCCATGCAAGCATGGAGCCGAGAAGCGCATTGCCGATACCAATCCATGTGGAAGCAATTCCGTATTTCCATCCGAACTGTCCCGCATATCCCACAAAAATAACCGCTGAGAAATACGAGGTTCCGTATGCAAAAGCCGTAAGCCACGGTCCCACACTTCTGCCGCCAAGCACAAACCCGTTTACATCTGTTGCATTTTTTCTGCAATAGAAACCAATTCCAATCATTACACCGAAAAATACAACCAACATTAAAATTTTGATAATCATTTTACTATCACGCCTTTCCGCCGTCTGTATCTGTCAACTGACAGCCTTGATGTCATGTTTTATCCGAATTTAACCCCTGTTCTGCGCTTCAACCAGTCGTCCGCCGCAATATTTTTCGCGAAGCTTTGGCTTTTCGATTTTGCCGGTAGGATTTCTGGGGATATCCGCAAAAATCACCTTATGAGGACGTTTGTAACGAGGCAGTTTTTTGCAGAACTCGTTAATCTCTTCCTCGGTACATTCCATATCCGGTTTCAGTTCAATCACGGCAAGGGTGGTTTCACCGAGACGCTTATCGGGAATACCGATTACTGCCACATCATGAATCTTATTGTTGTTACGAAGGAAATCTTCAATCTGAACAGGGTAAATATTTTCACCGCCACTGATAATAACATCCTTCTTACGGTCTACCAGGAAGATAAAACCGTCTTCATCTTCCATCGCCATATCTCCCGTAAAGAGCCAGCCATCTCCCATAACTTCGGCAGTTGCTTTCTCGTCATTATAATAGCAGGTCATAACACCGGGTCCCTTTACGGCAAGTTCGCCTACGTCACCCTTTGCTACTTCTTCTCTCTGCTCATCCACAATCTTAATCTGCCATCCAAAACCGGGTTTTCCGATTGCACCTACTTTGTGAATATTTTCTACGCCCAGGTGTACACATCCCGGTCCGATAGACTCACTGAGACCATAGTTGGTATCATATTGATGGTTGGGGAAGTAATTTTTCCAACTCTTAATCAGACTGGGCGGAACGGGCTGTGCACCGATATGCATCAGTCTCCACTGGGAAAGTTCATAATCCTCCAGCTTCAATCTTCCGCTCTCAATCGCTTCCAGAATATCCTGTGCCCAAGGCACCAAGAGCCACACAATGGTACACTTTTCTTTGGAAACCGCGTCAAGTACATATTCCGGTTTGGTTCCTTTCAAAAGTACAGCTTTACTACCGGAAAGCAGGGAACCAAACCAGTGCATCTTCGCACCTGTATGATAAAGAGGCGGAATGCAAAGGAACACATCGTCTCTGCCCTGACTGTGATGATTCTGTTCCACTCTGCAGGAGTGAATCAGGCTTTCATGATTATGTAAAATTGCCTTGGGGAATCCTGTTGTTCCCGAAGAAAAATAAATTGCCGCATCATCCTGTTCCGTCAACGATACTTTTGGTGCCACACTGGAGCAGTTGCTTGTCAGTGCATTGTAATCCTCCGCAAAGCTGGGACAATTATCACCCACATAAAAAATCAGTCTGTTTTTGCTGACGGAATCTGCAATTTCTTCCACACGTCCGATAAATTCCGGTCCGAATACGAGCACATCCACTTCTGCAAGATTAACACAATATTCAATTTCATCGGATGCATAACGGAAGTTTAAAGGCACTGCCAGCGCACCTGTCTTCAGGATACCGAAATAAATAGGCAGCCACTCAAGACCGTTCATAAGAAGAATTGCCACCTTATCACCTTTTTTGATACCTCTGGACATCAAAAGATTGGCAAAACGGTTTGCTTTCTCGTCAAACACTCTCCATGTGATCTCTCTGCGATAATGAGTCATGGGACTGGGTTCCATGAGTTCATATTCCTTCCATGTCACACGGCGGACTTCCTTTACTTCCGGGTTAATCTCCACCAGACACACTTCATCCCCATAGCTTCTGCTGTTTTGTTCCAATACATCTACAATTGTCATTTTTCTGTTTCCTTTTCTTTTATCTTCATCGTGCCAAAACACTAATACGGTTTAAAGTTTTAACGCTTTGCTCTACAAAAGTATATAAAAAAGAACCGCAAATGTCAACGGTTCTTTCTTATTTATCACCTTTATCATCTTACAGGGAATGTTCCAAGTTATTCTTTTCCATCCCAGCAATAAGTACACAATTTACTTCTGTCAATTCCCACTGCCGCAATCATATCATCCAGTCTGTGATAACGAAGGGTAGTAAAATTCAGTTTTACGCCGATTCGCTTCACCATTTCCTGATATTCCGCAGTCTCAGGGTTGGAGTACGCACTTAAATTAACATTCTTTCCTTCCCCTTCCAGTTCCTTGATGGTTCTTCTGGTAATTAAATCCATTTCGGAAGTGGACCGTGAAAAATTCAAGTACTTACAAGCATACATGATAGGAGGACATGCCGGTCTGATATGCACTTCCTTGGCACCGCTCTGATACAAAAACTCCGTAGTTTCACTGAGCTGGGTACCTCTTACAATAGAATCATCAATCAGAAGCAGACTCTTGTCCTGAATCAGGTCATGTACCGGTATCAGTTTCATTTTTGCAATCATCTTACGCTGACTTTGAATCGTGGGCATAAAAGATCTCGGCCACGTAGGCGTATACTTAATAAACGGTCTGGAAAAAGGAATTCCCGACTCGTTGGAATAACCGATTGCATGGGCAATACCGGAATCCGGTACCCCTGCTACGATATCAGGCTTTACATCATCTCTCTTTGCAAGCAGACTGCCACAGTTGTAACGCATCTGCTCTACGCTGATACCTTCGTAAGAGGAAGAGGGATATCCGTAATATACCCAGAGGAAAGTACAAATTTTCATCTCTTCCCCCGGCTTTGCAAGTGTTCTGATACCTTCCGGCGTCACAATTACAATTTCTCCGGGTCCCAATTCTCTCTCCGGCAAATATCCCAAATTTAAGTATGCAAAGCTTTCAAAAGCAATGCAATAGGCATCTTCTTTTTTGCCCACTGCTACAGGAGTTCTTCCCATTTTATCTCTGGCTGCATAGATTCCCTTATCTGTCAAAAGAAGAATGGTCATGGAGCCGTCAATCAACTCCTGGGCAAACTGAATTCCCTCTATCAGATTCTCTTTCTGGTTGATAATGGCAGCCACAAGCTCTGTCGCGTTGATATCACCGCCGCTCATCTCCAAAAAGTGGGAATGTCCCATACTGAAAATCTTCTTTACAATTTCGTCCGTATTATTTATCTTTCCCACCGTACTGATAGCATAAGTTCCGTGATGGGAACGAACTAAAAGAGGCTGCGGTTCATAATCGGAAATACAACCTACACCTAAATTACCTGTCATCTCATTGACGTCTTTATCAAATTTAGTACGAAAAGGTGAATTTTCAATATTATGAATCGCCCTGTCAAATCCTTTTTCTTTACTGTATACAGCCATTCCTGCACGTCTGGTACCTAAATGGGAATGATAGTCTGTTCCGAAAAACAAATCAAAAACACAGTCTTTCTTTGATGCTACCGCAAAAAAACCACCCACTGCAAATCTCCTCCTTGTCTTCTTGTCCTGATTCCTTGTTGTCTATGCCTGAAATTTCCCAATGAATTCCCTTACACGTTCATTTGATGAATTAAATATTTCTTCCGGTGTCCCTTCTGCCTGAATCACACCCTGCTCCATAAAGATAATCCGGTCGGAAAGCTCCCTTGCAAACTGCATCTCATGGGTAACAATAATCATTGTCATATGTTCTTTTGCCAGTTCCTTAATTACCTTTAAGACCTCACCGGTAAGCTCCGGATCAAGTGCAGATGTAGGCTCGTCAAAAAATAAAATTTTCGGTTGAAGCGCCAATGCTCTTGCTATGGAAACTCTCTGCTGCTGTCCTCCCGAAAGCTGATAAGGATATGCATCTGCCTTGTCGGAAAGTCCAAGCTGTTCTAAAAGCTTCGTGGCACGTTCTACTGCTTCTGCCTTTGAAATTTTCTCTACAGTCATGGGTGCATCTATAATGTTTTTCATAACACTGTAGTGGGGAAACAAATTGAAATTCTGAAATACCAGTCCGTAATGGCTGTGTATTTCACGCATCTTTGCTTTGGACGCATAAACACATTTTCCGTTTTCTTCCCATGCTGCCTGCTCGCCAAGATAAATCAGTTCCCCTTTATCCATCTTTTCAAGCATCGTAGCACAACGGAGCAATGTGGACTTTCCGGAACCGGAAGGACCGATAATGGAAACAACTTCTCCTCTCTTTACCGAAAGAGAAATATCCTTGATGACCTCTTCGCCGTCAAAGCTTTTACTCATATGATTGATTGTAAGTAATACCCGTTCATCCATCCCGTTACTGCTTCCTTTCCGGATTATACTGTCCTGTTTCTTTCTGTTATCTGTAATAATTCAGTGCCTTTTCAATTCTTTCCATTGCACTTGCCACAACCAAATTAAATATGTAATAAAATACACCTGCCACCATAAGCGGCATAATGCTTGTCTCCTTCGCGGCAATCTGCTTTGCCAGCGTAAACATTTCTGCATGGGCAAGCACAAATGCAAGTGATGTATCTTTTACCAATGTAATTGTTTCATTTGTTACCGGCGGTAAAATTCTTTTAATCACCTGCGGCAAAATAATTTTAAAGAAAGTCTGTCCTTTGCTATACCCAAGCACCTCTGCCGCCTCATACTGTCCTACGGGCATGGACTCAATACCGGAACGGTATATTTCTGCAAAATACGCTGCATAATTCAATGCAAAGGCAATAATGATTGCCGGAAAACGGTAGTTGGGTATTTTCAATCCGAATACATAGAACGGCGCGAAATATACAACAATTAACTGAAGCATTAACGGTGTGCCTCGCATAATGGATATATACAGTTTACATAACGTTCTTATCACCGAATTTTTAGCCATCCGTCCAAATGCAATAATAAGGCCAAGCGGTAATGAAAACAATAACGTCAAAAAGAAAATTTCTGCCGTCACTATCATTCCTTTTCCTAGTTGCATCAGCATTACTGTTATACTCATGATATCCTCCGTCCAGCCGAAATACGGGCACGTACTGCGTGCCGTCTTATTCGAACACAAAACAACAAGGCAGAAAATATTCTCTGCCTCGCTATCTGTTTATTCTTTCATTATTTACCAAGACAAACACTGTCTGTAAGACCGTACTTTTCGGCAATTTCCATAAATTTGCCGTCATCTGCCATTTCAAGAAGTGTTGTTTCTACCTGATTTTTCAGGTCATCATTTCCAAGTAAAAATCCAATGCCGTACTGTTCTGTTGCAAGCTTTTCATCAAGCTTCACAAAGGCATCCCCTCTTGACGCAAGCTGATAATCGGCTACACCGATATCAATTGCAATTGCATCAATTGCACCTTGCTCCAAATCCATAAATCCTGTATTATAATCTGCATACTGAATTAATTCAGAAAATGTTGCCGCAAGCTCTGCCGCATCTCCTTCAAGTGCTGCAAGTGCGGAGGAATCCTTCTGCACACCTACCACCTTACCTGCAAGATCTGCCTGTGAAGCGATGCCGGAATCAGCTGCTACTACAAACACCTGACTGTTATCTACATAAGGTACACTCCATGTATAAGCATCTTCACGTCCGTTAATGGTAAAACCGTTCCAGATACAGTCAATAGCACCGGAAGAAAGCTCCATATCCTTAGAGTCCCAGTCAATGGGCTGTTTTACCAGTGTCCATCCGTTACGGTCACACACTTCCTGTGCAAGTTCAAGGTCAAATCCGGTATATTCACCGTTTTCATCCATATAACCGTAAGGAGGAAACTCTGCGTCAAATCCTACAGTAAATGTAGTTGCATCTGCCGCAACCTCTTCTGCTTCCTGACCACCGCAGCCTGCCAAAAGTCCCAGGGTCATTCCTGCTGTTAAAACCAAAGCCAATAATTTTTTCATACTTCTCCTCTTTCTACGCCATGTTTTTGTTTTCGTTTGCGTACGTTACCATGCTACCATGGTAAAATAAATTCGTCAAGCAAAGACCATTTCTCCAATAAATTTTAAGAGAAATTCTTTTCGTATTCTCCCACAATCGAGAGAATTTCTTTTGCATACTTGGGATATTTTTCTACCAAATCCTTGATTTCAGCCTGTGCCTTTCCCGCAATTACTTCTTTATTGTAATCCATCCTTCTTCGCAGGGATTGTCTGCGGATAATCAGTCCGTGACGAATTTCCACCATTTCTTTTTTGTCTAAAAGTGCCGGTATCTGATGTAACCACACCATAGGATCCTTCACCTGATAGCGGCGCAGTTCATGCAACAAATCTTTTTGGTAACGGTCCAGTTCCTTTTCTGCTTTAAGAAAGCGCTCCCTCTCTGCCTTTTCTTCCACGTACTGCTGCCAGTTTTTGCTCAGCTCAACGGCACTGGATACGTTATATTTCATGTACAGATAATCCAAAAGATTGGTATTATTCACATAACGGATTTTAACGGTATTCTGCAGTCGAATCAGCCTTCCGATTGCGTTTTCCACCTGTGCAAGCTCTGTAACCGAATTATTATGCTTTACAAAAATAGCCGTAATTGCAATAGCCCCAAGGGCCGCTGCCGCCAAATATCCCAGTTTGGTATTCATCTCAAATCCGAACTGCATTACCATCAGAATCAGGATACATACTACTACCGCCGTGCTACAGACAATGGCCATGGAACGTGTGTCTTCCAATATGCGGTGCAAATCACTTTTACGGTACAAATATGCCTGTTTTTCTCCGTCAAGTCTTCGCAAATCACGCTTAATAAGCTCCTGATACTCTTCCGCTTTGCTCAGCTTTTCACAGCCTTCCTGCACTTCTTCTTCCATGCGCTCCATCTGTCTGTACTGTTCTTCATCCATTTTTCTCTTACGGTCGCGGTAGCCGGATTGTTCTTCCTCAAGCACTGCGATTTTCTTTGCACTTTCCCGCAAAATTTCTTTTTCTTCCTCAGGAAGCGCCTCGATTTCTTCCATATCACGCAGATAAGAAGTCACCATATTGTACTCGAACTGCAAATTTTCCAATTCCTTGGTAGCTTCCGCAATCTGTTCCAGACATCCTTTGATATAGTCCTCGCGCTGTCCCTTGTCATTAATTTGCAAGTCGTCCCTGTCATAGACGATTTCGTTCCAGTCATCCACCTCATAAATAGGATTTTCTCTATTCTTTTTCCATGTCAGAAATTTCTTAATAATTCCCATCCGTATGCTTAATCCTCTCAAAGTAATCGGCTGTCATCCTATACGGAAACGCATTCCCTGTAGCCTTCCTTTAAACCGCCTATTATTTTATCCATTTCCTCGTAATAAGAGGCGGCATTGCCCTCTTCTTTGTAAATTTTCAGTGCAGAAAGCATTCTGCTCTCTCTGGTAGCCTCAAACTGTCCCCTCGCTGCCTCAAACAGCTTTTCCACTTTCAGGGATAATTCGTAATACTGCCCGTTATCCGCTATAAAAGAAATGTAAGCCCCTTCACTTAATTGTCTGCGCACTGCTACCAGATATTGAATGCCTGACGTTTCCTGCCCGCTGATATCATAGGCACGTTTAAAGTACTTAGCTGCACTTTCAAACTGGAACAGATTGCCGTAAGCAACTCCCATATTGTGATAGATGGTTGCCCTAAGCTCACGCTCTGCCTCCGGCAGCTCCAAAAGAATTCTGTCATACTCTGAAATTGCCATCTGGTAACGTCCGTTCTTTATCAGGTAATCTCCCTGTAATTTTTGACGGGCATATTCGGAGAGTCCTGCACTTCCCGTAAGGGCTTCCCGTATCTGCTCTCTCTCTTTTGCCGAATTGTAATTCACATAATCCAGTATGGTATCCACAAAAATTCCCGGTTGGATTCCCTTATTAAACAGAGATAATAACTGATGGCTAAGTTCTACCAGACCGCATTCCTTATCCAGCCACCTTGCCAGTTCTTTATCCATAATCCCAGCATCAATCATAAACGGATTGGCAGAAAGCAGATAGCATAGTTCTTCCACGCAATACACATTGACGCATATATTTTCAAAGTGGTATGGCTTTTGCGCATACTTACCGGTACATAATAATACGTTTCCCACTGCCCTCTCCCTTCCTGTCATTTTTTATAATTCCGGCAAACCGATGGTTTGCGTCCACCCTTTACCGCTGCTTGGGAATAATTCTCCGAAGCCCAAATCCTCTATTGTAATTACTGCCTGATTTACAGCAGTCATTTCCATATGAATCAACAGTCTGGTAGTCCGCTCCGGTCTCTCCGGAAGTCCATCCAGAATAATCTGTTTATCAACCACCGCACCTCCTGTAAGCGGGGTAATTAAAAGGTCAATCACGTTGCCCTTTTCCAAAATCACTTCAAAATCGGAGCTGATTTCATACCAGTTACATCCGGCATCCAAAATGGCAAAGTAAGAATCTTCACCTCTTCGGCTTACCTTCATACCGATATTGGCTTTTAACTTATCCCTGCCAAGGTATACATGACTTTGTCCTTCCTCACCGGGATGTAAACGCTCTACTGCTCCGTAACAGGCTCCTTTACTGTATAAATTATTTCCCTGAAACACTCTGCGGTTTCTGCAAAGCATTCTCAGAGACTCAGATGCCCAATTGTCTTTAAATCCGTCTCCCAGCAAAAACACGGTAGAAATCATATTTCCCTGTACTTCTTCTTCCACAATTTGCAAAAATCGTCCATCCAGTTGTCGTTTCTGCACTTCTGCCTCTTTCTCATCTTCTGCAAAAACTACTCTTTGCAAATCAGGGTATTCTCTGTTTGTAATAAACACCACCTGAGGCGAAGTTCTCTTATTACAGGTAAAACAATAGCTTCTAAGGTGCATACTGTAATCAAACACAAGCACATCATTTTTCCACATTTCTTTGGGTTGATATAATACATAATGATAAAAGCTTTCCAAATGACTCTGAAAATAAATGTGCGGTACTTCAAGCTGCAATCCGGCAGTAATCTTACCGAGGACATCCACCATCCTGGGAGTCAAATCTTCCACCGTAAACATGAATGCATCTACCTGTTTTAAAGATATATGCATATTCAAAAGTGCAAGGCTTCTTTTCACAAACAATGTAAGCAGTGCCACCGGGTCAAAGCATTCTTCTTCCACAATGACATCCTCCCCCCGCTCTGCCAAAAACAAAAGGTTCTCTACCAAAATGCCGTCCTCCAAGGCCCCGTGCTTTAATGCCTCCTTGCCGTAAACCACTGGTTTACGCCTCTTCTCTTACACAGTACGGTGGGAATATTGTATTGTTCGGTTCCTGCCACACTGGAAACGGTCTCGGCCTGCGTTCCGTCAGGTGCGCAATAACTGATTTGCGATACCACTTTGCCCAAATCATAGCCAACAATCACTTTTCCGCTATTCTTTTTTGCCGGTTGTTCTTTTTGTCCTGTAAACATTTCTGCCTCACAAATGTTTTGCTTTTTGATTCCGTCAAATAATACGGAATAATTTCTGCACGATAAACTCCTGTTCAAAATATTCATGCAAAAGCGATTCCATGGTATTGTCATCACGCAACGTGCGTCCGATGGCAATATCATTAATCAGATTATATCTGCTCTCTTTTTGTTCCCTGTCCGTATCACTGCGGCTTAAGGTTCCGCTTTGGGTCAGGGATTCTCTTCCTGCATTGTTCTCTGTGATATAGTACTGCAGTTTTTCTCCGAAGAAAAGAACAAACTGTTTTACGCAGATGCCGTAGAACATATTGGGCATCTCTTCCTGAATATACTCACCTTCACTGGAAATATCACGCTCCATAAAATAATGGATTACGGCACTTTGCCCCTCTTCCAGCTTGTACTGTATCATGGTTTTGTCTGCAAACCGTCTCATAAACGCAATATGCTCCGCATACTCCTTAAAATAGGGGAAGTACATATTCTTTGCCAAGAGCTCCCGCAGAAAAACAATCAGATATTTGGAAACCGACTCATCAATCAGTTTCTTATTTTCGGCATAATACTTGGTATATGCAAGCTTGCATACAAGTGGTATTTCCTCTCCCTGCTCGGCAACCCGTTGCAAATCCTGCATGATATATTCGTCTGTGACTTTTTCCCCTACAAAATAATCAAAACAGTTTTGGGCAAGAAAAGCCATCTCTACTTCTGTCTTTCCGCCACCGGATACATAGCACTTAAACACTTCCATCTTTTCGCCTATGTATCCTCCGGTATAGAGTAACTGTACCAGAATACGACTGCTGATTTCATAAGTATCCGCACCAAAAGAAACGGCTGCTTTCCAGATATTACGCATTTCTTTTAAGGTACCGCGATAATTTTTCAGCAGATAATTCAATATATTTTCATCATATTTTCCCGATTTGAATGCCGTAAACGACAGCTTCGTAAGCCGCTCCTCGCTGTAATCCGGATCAAGGGAAATCACTGCACTGCACAGACGAAGAAGCATCTTAGGTTCAATTCCGCCTCCGCCGTGATTCCTAATCCATTCATATGCTTTTTCATACATTCCCCTGATGATAAAAAAGCGGACTGTCTGGGAGTAATCAGCACGGGAAACCTGCTCCACGGAAAGCTGCGCAAGAAATTCATCAAGTTCCTGTATCATGTCACTGTCATAATAATAATGAATCAGCTTCATACGGATTTCTTTTTGTAATTCCTCAATCAGGAAATCAGACTCGGCAATTTTGCGCATCCGGGCGGCATTCTCGTGACCGATAACCGCCAGTGCCTTTCCGCGCTCACACAGCCAGAGCGTAAACTCAAAATCTTCAGTGATATAGGGTTCCGCCATAGCAGCCAGCTTATCGGGAATCATGATTCTTTCCAAACTGTAATCCTCTTCCCTGCAATAGCGGTTTCCGAAACTATCTTCCAGGATAATTCTTACATCGCTCCCGTAAATAGGCAGATACATTTCCCTTCCGGGTACAATCAGATATTTCTCATGCTTCTGCTTTTCATATATCAGAATCACCTTGCGGATATCGTCTCTTTTTACATACAGCCTGTGAATAAACAAGGCTGTGGAAAGACCTTTGGCGATTTCTTCCGTCATCATGGCCTGCGTAACTGTATTTCTGTACAAAACTGCCAGCCATTTATTATTTCTTCCCTGCAATGCCTGAGACACCGTAAAACGCTCAATCTGCGCACGGTAACTTTCGTACAGTTCCGGGAAATTCTCTCTGTTTTTGTACACATAAGCATATAAAAAGGCATTGTGAATGCTGTCAAGACTGCTGTCAAAGGCAAAATACATCAACACAATCTTGGGGATTTCCACATTCTCCGTCAGTTCACATGACATCATGTAATATTCATATAAACGGGTAATCCGCAACTTGCTTTCAATTCCCAGTGCATACCACTTAAAATGCTCTCTTCCCGTCAGATTTCCTTTAATCAGCAGGGTACAGATTACCTGCAGTGTCTCATCACCGGGAATGATTTCATAGCATTTCTCTAACAGGGAAAACACACTGTCCGAATAGCCTTTTTGTCTGGCTGCCAGATACACGATCTGTTGGGCGATTACTGTAGTCAGCAAATCGTTTTTTGCAGCATAGGAAAGCACTTGCAATTCAAATGCCTCCAATCTCATAAGCAGAGTAGGATTCGCCAAAATCAAATGATATGCCTCTATGTAAAGCACCGGACTGATACATCCCTGCTTAAACTGTTCCTCCAATGCCATCCATTTCCGGGACGGACTCTTTGTATATTCATCCGACAAATACAGTAAAAGCCATGCTATCCGCCAGTTATCGGTATTCTGGGCAAATATACGCTCTACCTGTGCCGTGGATTCTTCCACGTACTCTTCCTCTGTGTTAATCAGGGTAGTCAGGTACAAATAATAGCAATAGCTTGCCGCTTCAAAGTTATCTTCCATCAGAGCATCCACCTGTTTTAACAGCCAGCTTGCCTCGTTATACCGTTCCTGGGTAATCAGAAGCTGCGCTCTGAATAATTTAATGTTTAAGTCTTTATCATCCGTCTCCGCCAATTTATCCAGTATCTGCTCTGTCTCCTGCATCCACCGGGCCGCGCTGATTTTTTTGGTTCTGAATCCTTCATAATACTGCATCATTTCCATAATCAGATGCTTTTTGCGCATGCGTCTTCCGGGAATTCTCATTCTCACAGGCTGACAGTATGCGTTTATCTTTATGGTCAGGGATGTATACGCATTGTAAAGTCTGATGGTTCCGAAGTTTTTGCCTCCATGCAGTTTTTCCTTTGCTATGTAAAAAGGCAATCGGTAACAGTTCCCCAAAAAGTCCTCATCTCTGATGACATCTTTTTCGATTACAAGAAACTCACAGTCTGTCTCCACCATCAGCTTTGAATAACCCCAACCGTTCCGGTTAATTACAATTTTGTATTCTACATTTTCCTTGGGGTCATTGATACGGATATCATCTTCCTCCAAAAGAAATTCCACTTTTTGTTTCTTTTTAATTTCCAAAAGGAATTCTTCTACATTCTGCTGACATACCCTGCCACCGGAAAGCCCCCGGTAAACGGCATAATGCTGCCTGTCGGCGCCTTTAAAGACCTGAACAAATTCCTTGGAATAAAATAATTTTACTGCCTCTTCCCAGTTGGTTCTTGCCAGATTGGTAAAATGGAATAAATTTCTGATATCTCCCAAACTGGAGGTCAGACTTCTCTCCTGTATGGTAACATCAAAAGGAATCACGTATTCCCCTCTGTTGGAAACAATACAAAATTCTCCTTTGACATTTTCTCCTTCTTCCATGTCCGTTGCATCAAAGGAATAAACAATCTCTTCTTTGGAGCCGGAAAAATGCTTTGTCAGACATTGCATACGGAGTCTGCTTGAGGTCACACTGCCTTCCGTCACCAGATTCTCCGGTCCCATAACCGTAAAGCTGCCCTCATATACCTCGCCGGGGTACAACGATAACTCAATCCTCAGACATGAAAAATCCAAGGAATGCATATTCTGATTAAATTCTCCTGCCAGGATTTTATCTACTGCGCTGTACACCTTCCGTACTCCTTTGACTTCTTTTGCATCCGGCATCAGCAAACGACACCATCACCAGTATAGTATACCATTATCTAAACCTTTTCCGCAACGGACTAAAACAAATTTCATGAAACAAACTGATTATTTTATGATGTACTTTTACGGTTCTGCAATCCGTGACACGCCCACATAAATATTGGAGATACTGTACCATGTGGGATAATCCACCACACCTGTCTTTGGCAGATTGAAAATTCCCTGAAATGTTCTTACTGCCTCCTGCGTTCGCGGACCATATACTCCATCTACCGATATCGTGGGAATCGCCGGATAATTTCTGGCAATTCTGTTTAGCTGCTGCTGCAGCTGCCTTACCTTGTCGCCCGAAGCACCAATGTTCAAATCATACCCGGGCCAGGAAGACGGCACTCCGGAAATACTGTCCGCACTGTTAATATACATATCATTTCCGTAATAATATCTGATAATTTCAATAGGTGTATAACCTTCACTTGCCAGATACTGTGACCCCCACTGGCTAAGACCGTCACAGGTAACACGCTGTCCGTCACAATATGAAGTAAAAATGGGCTGTCTCACTCCCGGTCTTGATAAATAGTTTGCAAAAATGGAATCCACAATACGCCCCACATTTGCATAAATATTTCGTCCGTATATCCACTTCTGGTCATATGCCGTGGAGGAAGTAATGGTAAAATTGTAGCCCTGATTCCGGTACACCGAAACCGCTATTAATTTGATGTTATCTCCGGATGACCCGGATTCACCCTGAATTTTATAGCTATTTGTTCCCCTGTTATCTCTATTCTCTCAACCACTGCCTTTATTATCACTCTTTTGGTAGCATTGTCTGCCTTCATAAATACGTCACCCCAGGTAGACAGCTTCACATTTCGTCCCCTCCTTTGTCCATCAGGTCCAAACGGCTCCGACAATCTCTGCTCTGTTTCTCTGATAAGCTTCTTTTGTTCCTCTTCCACTTTTTCCTGCAGATGAATTGCATCCGCAATTTCTGCCACGCTGAAAGGATATTCCCCTGTCATGGCTTCCGCTATGTGACTTTGCAGTACATTCTTTCTTTGTCCGATTTTTTCCAGTTCTTTATAAAGCGCCCCGATATCTCTTTTCAGACTCTCCCGCTTCCTCTCATGATAACCTTTTACTTCACTTTCCATATCTTCTTTTTCCAAAAGCCAATTTAAAACCTTTGCCACATAAAAAAATACAACCTTTTCCGTTTCCTCTGCCTGATACCGTTTTTTCCTCCCATGCAAATTAACTTCCATCGCTGTCTCGCAGCAATAGAACGGAACTTTCGACTTTCTCCTTTCGCCGGTTCTCTTTATGGTCCAGTAACTGTACCTTGTTCCGTTAACCAGTCTTTTCTTGCAGCATCCGCAGTAAATCACATCAAGCAAAGGCAGTATACCGTCATTTCTCTTATTTACGGTAATCATTTTCTTATCATCCTCTGTTTTTTTATATTTATCTGCTCTGCCTTTTCTTTTTTCCTGTACTCGGTTCCAGATATTTTCATTAACAATCTGAATGCCTGCATCCGGCACTGCTGCCATTATCCATTCCCTGCTGTCTAATCTGCGATACTTTCCTCCTTTGCGTTCTCTTCTTTTGTAAGCAACATATCCTGCATATACGGGATTGGTCAAAATACTTGTAATCATTCCGCTTTTCCATATGCCGCCGGGCGATAACCGTCTGTATGCTTCATCTCTGTTTAAGGTATTTGCAATTTTCACCGAACCGAATTCCTTATTCAGGGATAGCCGGAAGATATATCTGACCACTTCTGCCTGTTCCTGTACAATTACAAGCTTATGCAGTGCCCTCCCATGCTTGCTGATTTCACCTGACAGCTCCAGCCTGTATCCGTAAGGCGCCCTGCCACCCATAAACTTGCCCATTTGCACCATTTTCTGTGCGGTGTCCTTTACCCGCATACCGGTATCGGCACTGCTTTTCTGTGCATTTCCGTACCGAAGGGCAAGCATCATCTGCCCCATAATATCTTCTGCATCAGGAGAAATACACCCGTCTTTCACGGTATAAATATCCACGCCGAAGCTTTTTAAAGTCATCACATAGCTACCGATTTCCCACATCAGACGTCCCACACGATCATCCTTATACACCACCAGAATATCATATTCTTTTCGTTCGGCATCCTGTAAAGCCTCCTGCAAAACATCTCTGCTTACAACAGATTTCTTATATCCGCTGTTACTCCCTTCAAAATATTCTTTATCGTCCAAAATCCAGTCACTTTGGCTTTTTATGTATTCTTTCACAATCTGTCTTTGCACTGATAAATCTCCGTCTGCCTCAAGCTGCTGGTTTGAACTGACCCTGAGCAACATTCTGACCCGCTTCATACCTCTTCCTCTCCCCATCTTTGAATATCAGTCTTTTCCAGTTGCTCCTGCAAAGCACCGATAAGCATATCTTTTATTTCCCATCCTGCAGTATCTTCTTTCCCCGGTTTCTCAGGAAACTCTAACACAATCCTGTAACCCTCCCGTATTTCTTCTTTTTTGCAATAAGCTGTATTTGGCATTACCTGCTCCCGCTTTTTTTATCATCATATCAAAAACAGGCTTGTCACATTCATCCAAGCAACAAAGAATTGTACAAACCTGACAGGATATGGTAAAGTATTGTTAACGGCCACGGGGTCGTAAATGATAACAAACGGAGAAAATTATGGCAAAATTATATTTTAAATACGGCGTCATGGGCTCCTCCAAATCAGCACAAGCCCTGATTACCAAATTTAATTACGAAGAAATGGGGATGTCTGTATGGCTGATCAAGCCCAGTGTAGATACCAGAGACGGGGCCGGTACCATCAAAAGCCGCATCGGCATTGTTCAGCAGGCGCAAGTGATTACTCCCGACCAGTGCATTATTGAAGAATATGAGAAAGCCGGCACTCATAACGTCATTATTGCCGACGAATCCCAATTTTTTACCCCTAAACAGATTGATGAACTCCGCACTTTGGTAGACGAAAAAAATCTTCCTGTACTTTGCTTCGGACTTCGCACCGATTTCAGCACCCGTTTTTTCCCCGGTTCCATGCGCCTGATGGAACTTGCGGATTCCATTACGGAAATCAAAATGGTATGTGCCTGCGGCCGGAAAGCTACCGTCAATGCCCGTATTGATGAAAACGGCAATATTATCACTCAGGGCGAACAAGTCTTTCTGGGCGGCAACGATAAATACATGGCCATGTGCCATAAATGCTGGAAAAACAAACAAAAATAAAACACCAAAGACAACGGCGGCAATGAGTCATAAAAGACTTCTTGCCGCCGTTTGCGTACACTATCAATTTTTCTATCTGCTGCCTTTATCGTAAGGAATACCTTCACTCTTCGGTGCTCTTGACTTACCTGACGTAAATGCCAGTACCACCAAAGAAATAATATAAGGTAACATATTATAAACACCACTGGGTATCTTCAAATTCACCAGGAAATCAAATCCAAAGTACACATTGGAAAGTGCTCTGAACAAACCGAACAACAACGCTGCAAGTGCAATTCTGGTAGGCTTCCACTGTCCGAAAATCATAACAGCAAGTGCAAGGAAACCAAAACCGGCAACTCCGTATTCAAACTTCCACTCACTGACACCTGCGGTAATGTATACAATACCGCCAAGACCGCCAAGCACACCGGAAATCAGCACCCCCGCCCAGCGCATCTTATATACGTTAATACCTGCGGAATCCGCCGCCTGTGGATGCTCACCGCAGGCCATTAATCTTAGTCCGAATCTTGTCTTGTAAAGGGTAATATAAGAGGCAATCAGTGCAATCACCGTAAATACCATAAACCAGTTAAATTCAAAACCACCGATATTTACAATGAAGGCTGCCTTTTCCTCTACATACTGCACAGTAGATGACACATCATCCGGGTTTGCTGCAGTATTTAACGCTTTCACAATAACAGTTGCCGCTGCAGTACCAAGCATATTCATAGCCGTTCCCACAATGGTCTGGTCTGCCTTAAAATGAATTGCCGCAACAGCAAGTAACACGGAATACAGCAAACCTGATAATGTACTTGCAAGCACTACCAGAAGAATAATTGCAACTGCCGATGTTCCTGACGGCAAATATCTCATCATCAACGCTCCGCCAAGCGCTCCGATAACCATGATACCTTCAAGACCTAAATTAATTACACCGGAATGCTCTGCAAAACATCCGCCGAGAGCCACCAGAATCAGAATAGAGGCAAATAAAAGTGTATATTGAATCAATAACAACATTATTCTTTACCTCCTTTCTTATTTTCTGCTGCCGCTTCTTTTCCCATCTCTTTTGCAGCCGCTTTGGCTTCACTCTTTTCAATACGGGAGTTCATGGCATATTTAAAGAAGCCTACAAAGCCGCACAGATATACGATAATCGCCGAAATCAAATCGGAAATCTGGGAACAATACATGGTCTTGTCCACATAAGCTCCGCCTGCAGTAATATGCTGAATAAAGAACGAGGAAAAAATCGTTCCGATAGGGTTTAAACCACCGAGGAAGGCTGCTGCAATTCCGTTAAAGCCCATTGCCGGAAGAGACGAATGCGTACACTGCCACTGTTCATATCCCGTCTGATACAATAAAGAACCGCCAAGTCCCGCAAGTGCACCACCGATTACCAGCGTCAGAATAATATTTCTCTTTTCTGCCATTCCGCTGTATTTTGCAGCATTCTTGTTAAAGCCGGTCGCTTTCAGTTCATAACCGAATTTCGTCTTGGCAAGTATCGCCCATATCAGTACTGCCATCAGTACGGATAAGGGGAGAGCCAGTCCAACATACTGGTTTTTATTAAACAAAGCCCCCAGTCCCAATGTGGGAAGAAGTGCCTGTTCACCGGCTGCGGTAAGCTGATACGTATAAGGACTCGCCGCTTCTTTTACATTACTCAGAATCATGTTGGTAGAGTATAAGCCAATCCAGTTTAACATAATACCCGAAATTACTTCATTTACATTAAAATAAGATTTAAGAATACCTGAAATCGCTCCGAATACAGCTCCTGCCAAAACAGCAAGAAGCATACAGGGAAGCCAGCTCCATTTCCATGCAAGTGCCGCATACAGGCAGGCACATGCTCCTACCACGTATTGCCCTGCCGCACCGATATTAAACAAACCTACTTTGTAAGAAAACAATACCGACAGTGCACACATCAGAAGAGGCGCTGTTTTTACCAACGTATTCCCCAAATATTTCAATTGCATATTCGCACTGTTATAAGTCAAAAAGTTCTTTGCCACACTGATAATCGCTTCCGCCGCACCGGCAGGATTGATAAACAGTAGTACAATAAATCCGATAATCATACCCAGCACAATACAAATCAAAGAAGTCAGTATGGACTGCACTATGCTGTTTTTTAAGAAATTCTTTTTCATGCTTCCACCTTATCTTTCTTTGCACCTGCCATGTAAAGGCCAAGTTCTTCCTGAGTTACATTCTTAGGGTCAAATTCCCCTACAATCTCTCCCTGATGCATAACAAGGATTCGATCCGGTACATCCATTACTTCATCAAGTTCTAAGGAAACCAAAAGAACTGCCTTGCCTGCATCTCTCTGTGCAACAAGCTGTTTGTGAATATATTCTATAGCGCCTACATCAAGACCTCTGGTAGGCTGAACTGCAATTAACAGCTCAGGATTTTTGTCAATTTCCCTTGCTATAATCGCCTTCTGCTGATTACCGCCGGACATACTTCTGGCAGTCGTAGCCGCACCTTGTCCCGAACGGACATCATACTGCTCAATCAATCTTTCGGCATATTTACGGATATTTGCTTTATTCATAATACCAAATTTGCCTGAAAATTCCGGTTCATAGTAACGTTTCAGTATCATGTTATCCTCAAGAGAATAATCCAATACCAGTCCGTGCTTATGACGGTCTTCGGGGATATGGCTGATGCCCATATCATTCCGCTTACGGATACTTAAATTTGTAATATCCTGACCAAGCAGTTCTATCCGGCCTCCTGCAGCCGCTTCCAGTCCGGTAAGTGCATACACAAGCTCTGTCTGTCCGTTTCCGTCAATTCCCGCAACACAGACAATTTCTCCCTCACGAACTTTGAAAGAAACATTCTTTACCGCATCATTCTTATGCAGATTGGATGCAACCGTAAGATTCTGAACATCCAGTACAACTTTGCCCGGTTTTGCTTCCTCTTTGTGTACGTGGAAATTCACATTACGCCCTACCATCATGGCAGAGAGCTCCTCCGCACTGGTATCTGCAATATTTACCGTACCGATATATTTTCCTTTACGCAAAACACTGCAACGGTCTGCCACAGACATAATCTCACCCAACTTATGGGAAATGAAAAGAATACTCTTTCCTTCTGCCGCAAGATTTTTCATAATCTGCATCAGTTCCGTAATTTCCTGCGGAGTCAGCACTGCTGTTGGTTCATCAAATATCAAAATTTCATTATCACGATAGAGCATCTTCAAAATTTCCGTACGTTGCTGCATACCTACTGTAATGTCTTCTATCAGCGCATCGGGATTTATGTGAAGCCCGTACTTTTCCGAAAGCTCTGTTACTTTCTTTCTTGCTTCCGCCTTGTTGAGAAAACCGAGTTTATTGGGTTCCACACCCAAAATTATATTATCTAATACAGAGAAACACTCTACCAGTTTAAAATGCTGATGCACCATGCCGATTCCCAAATCGTTGGCATCATTGGGATTTTCAATTTTCACGTCTTTTCCGTCTTTTCTGATTTTGCCCTCTTCCGGCTGGTAAAGACCGAATAAAACGCTCATCAATGTGGATTTTCCGGCTCCGTTTTCGCCCAGAAGCGCATGAATTTCACCCTTCTTAAGCTGAATGGTAATATTATCGTTTGCAACGATGCCCGGAAATCTCTTTGTAATATTTAGCATTTCTATTGCATATGGCTGTTCCAAAATATTCCCTCTCTTTCAGCAACATTTCTTCCTATAAAGGAACAAATTCATTATACTATAGCTTTACCCATTCTTCAAATAAAAACGTATATGCAAAAACAGGCAGACAGCCGAAGCTGCCCGCCTGTTTTTTAGCTATTCATCAAACCGAAAATTATTTCAGGTTTCCTAACCATTCCACTGTACAGTTAGTTGTTGCAGGTTCTGCGCTGATATCGTTAGATACAGTGATGGTTCCTGCATACATATCTGCAACCATCTGCTTGTAGTCATCCTGGCTAAAGCCGTCAGCCCACTGTGTGGATTCCATAGGAATCTGAACATAGTTTGCTTCCGGATTGTCACCGGAGATTAAACCGAGAGTTGTAATCTTGCCTGCATAATCAGCCCACTTGTCATTTACAATCACATCTTCAAGTGCATCGTAAGTTGCAGGATAAAGACCCTTCATAGCAGAAGTTACTGTCATATTTTCACCGTAAGCACCGTCAATGATAGCTGCCTGGTCAACGTCAACACCGATTACCTTGCCGCCAACCTTCTGAGCTGCTTCTGCTGCAGATGTATAGATACCGCCGCCACATGCAAATACGATTTCCGTACCTGCTGCACACCATGTATCTACTGCTGCTGTGATATCAGCATCTCCGTAGAACTGGTTGCCGTAAGCATACTTCATTTCTGTTGTAATTCCAAGCTCTGCGGACGCAGCGTCTGCTCCCTGTACGAAACCGTAACCGTATCTCATAACTGCGGGAACTGCCATACCACCAAGGAATCCGAGCTTTGTATAACCAAGCTTAACTGCTGCATATCCTGCCATGTAACCGCAAAGTTCTTCCTGGAAGATTGCGCAGTATACATTGTCAGAATTGTAGTAATCTGTTACATTCCAGTTATCAGGATTGTAATCGTATGTTTCACCCTTTGCTGCAACACCGGCTTCCAAAATGTCGCCTGCTGCCACGTCAAGTGCGATAAACTTTACATCAGGATAGTTGCCTGCTGCTTCTACGATTGTTCCTCCGAATGCATATCCGGGCATAACAATTACGTTGTAGCCTTCATCAACAGCCTTGTCCACCATAGCTACACGGTCTGCTGTGTTGTCGCCTGCGGGCTTATAGTATGTGAACTCAATACCCTGAGATTCACAGAATGCCTTACAAGCTTCATAGGTTGTCTGATTGAAGGACTGGTCTGTAATATCACCGTAGTCTGTAATCATAGCAACCTTGTAACCTGCTTCTCCTTCAGAAGCAGAGCCTCCGCATGCGCAAAGAGAAAGTACCATGCACATAGCGAGAATGAGGGATAATACCTTTTTCATTTCTTTTCCTCCTATTGGTATAATAATGAAATCAATTATAGCAACTTTTATTTTTCAAATCAAGAAGTTTTAACCAAACCACGAATTTCAAGTGGTTTCGGTACCACTCCGTATATACCCTGTTCAGTGTAAATGACATGATGGCAAGGGTATTTGCATAAATGGCATTTTCTTCCCATGTAGCATAAATCTCAGAGGAAACGACATTTTTGATATAATCTCGGTACCTTACATAATAGTTTTGTGCTGACGAATCCTGAGGCGCACCGTCATGAACCACCACAAACTCCGGTATCACTACCCTGCTAAGGACAATTTCTCCGCTTTCATCCATAGGTTTAATCTCCTCCTCCGGAATCTTGGGCGGATAATTCCCATAAAGCGTGTGATCCGGTATCACTACAAGTTCCTGCGTCTGGTTCGTTTCAGCCAAAGGCCTCATTGAAATAGGCTGCAAGGCCGTTACATCCGGTAAAATCTCCGTTCCCGAAACATTCACAGTTTCATATCCCGGTGCCTCTACCTGAATGTTATACTCTGAATAAGGCATCTGCTCTGTGGGTTCTACGCTGTACTCAATAGGCGGTGCCGGCAACTCAATTGCCTCTGTCTGTCCGGAAGAATCGGTGATAATCCTTTCAATGGTAACGTCAGGTACTCCTGTATACGATATGGTGACAGTAGCATCCTGTATGGGAATCAAACCAAGTGTCGATGTAACATTAATCTGCAATCTGCCAAGCTGTGTGTTATCCGTCTGCATCATGCGCAAACTGTTTTTGGGCATAAAAATACCTCTGCATATAGATTTATTTTATCATATGCAGAGGTTTTACTTTGGTTGCTTAATCGGTCATTCCCAATCTTATTTAGTAAGAAGCATCATAATATCATTACTTCTTGCCACAAACTTGCTCATTGACTCAGGATCGAGAGGCGCATGCTGCAGAAGTGCAAGATCATAAAGTTGCTCACAAATCATGCCTACATTTTCGCTCTCGGTATTGTCCATAATGTACTGCACCAAAGGATGATTTGCATTGAGAATCAGGGTTTCGCCTTCCTTGCCGAAATCTCCCATATCCATGCCCGGCATAGAATACATCTTCATCATATCCTGCATTCTTCTGCTCTCTTCGGATAAGGTAATCATGGACGAAATCTTCTTATTTTTGAGTTTTTCCACTTTCACTGCAATCTTATCCTTCTTAAGTACCTTCTGCATTACCTTGCCGATATTTTCTGCTGCTTCTTCCATTTCCTTTTCTGCCTTCTTGGAAGTCTTTGCCTTGAAAGTATCGGTTAAGTCTGCATCAATTCTCTGGAACTTAATGCCTTCATTCTTTGCCTCAAGCTGAGAAACAAAAGGCTGGTCAATATTGTGTGTCAAAATCACCGCATCCATCTTAGCAGCTTTAAACATATTGATATACTGGCTCTGCTGCTTTTCATCGGTTACGTAGTAAATTACTTTTTCTTTCTTTTCTTCTTCCTCATCTTCGGAAATCACATTGCCGTCCGCATCTACCACTTCTGCATCAACGGTATCGTTTTCCTGTGCTTCTTCCCCTTCCGTCTCATCAGGGTCTATCTTATTCACTTCCAGACATTCAGGCAATGTAAGATATTTGCCGTCAAGATTCTTGAACAGAATATAATCTGTCATCTTTTCACAGAACTTATCATCCTTCAGGCAACCGAATTTGATAAACGGGCTGATGTCATCCCAGTATTTGTCGTATTCTTCCTTTTCAGTCTTACACATGCCTGCCAGCTTGTCTGCCACTTTCTTGGAGATATAATCAGAAATCTTCTTTACAAAACCGTCATTCTGAAGAGCACTTCTGGATACGTTAAGAGGCAGGTCGGGACAATCGATTACCCCCTTAAGGAGCATCAAAAACTCAGGAATAACTTCTTTGATGTTATCTGCGATAAACACCTGATTGTTGTAAAGTTTAATCACTCCTTCAATGGACTCATACTCCATGTTAATCTTGGGGAAATACAAAATACCTTTTAAATTGAACGGATAATCCATATTCAGATGAATCCAGAATAAAGGCTCTTTGTAATCCTGGAATACCTTACGGTAAAATTCCAGATATTCTTCTCTGCTGCACTCATTGGGATGCTTTGCCCAAAGAGGCATTGTCTCATTCAAGAGCTCAGGACGCTTTACAATCTTGTATTTTAACTCATCCTCTTCCTTCTCGGGTTTGATTTCTTCCACTACCACGTCCGTATCTAACTTCTCGTCAGCCTTGATGGTCTGGGTATCTGTAGTATTTTCCTTGGAAAGATAAACCTCGGTAGGCATAAAGGAACAGTATTTCTTAATTACCTCTCTTGCCTTATATTCATTGCAGAACTCAAGAACATCATCATTTAAAAACAGAGTAATGGTTGTACCTACTTCCTCCCTTGTTCCGTCACTCATATCAAACTCTGTGCCGCCGTCACATTCCCAATGTACTGCCGTAGCACCATCCTGCCATGAAAGGGTATCGATATGCACCTCATCCGCTACCATGAATGCAGAATAGAATCCGAGACCGAAATGACCGATAATCTGGTCTTCATTGGTTTTGTCTTTGTATTTTTCGATAAAATCGGTTGCACCGGAAAAAGCAATCTGATTAATGTACTCTTCCACTTCGTCTGCTGTCATACCAACACCGTTGTCAATAAATTTCAGTGTCTTTTCTTCTGGGTTGACAAGCACCTGAATCTTTGCCTTATAGCCTTCCGGAAGACTGTACTCACCCATCATGTCCAGTTTCTTTAACTTGGTAATGGCATCACAACCGTTGGAGATTAATTCTCTGTAAAAAATGTCATGGTCGGAATACAACCACTTTTTAATAATCGGAAAAATGTTTTCGCTGTTAATTGATAAACTGCCGTGCTTTGCTGCCACGATAATCACTCCTTTTTGTAAAAATCATTTTGAATCAATTTCACTAAAACTAAGTGTAATTCTGCACGGGTTAAAAGTCAAGACAAAATTAGCACTCATTTGTTACGAGTGCTAATAATCATTCGAAAATGCCGTAAATACGCGGTTTTTATATTTATTAAATTTTTATAAATCGAATTATTCTCCCATATATTTATGATAAATTTCAAAGAAATCCGTTGTGGTAATTTCTTCTCCTTCCGGAAATGAAACCTCCTCCCACAAATCATCGTTCAGCTTTTTGGTAAGAGTATCCGCAAACACCTCATATTCCTGACCGAACACTTCTTCTCTTCGTTTTTCCACAATTTTAATTTTATTGGCATCGGTCTCTTCTCTGTTAAAGGTATTGATACATTTTATAATATGATATCCGTAAGATGTTTCAATAATTTCACTGATTTCTCCTGTTTCCAGATTAAATCCGGTCTCCTCAAAGGCACTCTCCATTTCTCCTTTGCCGAATGAAACGGTCCCTTTTTCCCCCTCGCTGTATTCCAGTACCAGTTGTTCAAAATCACTGCCCTCTTCCTTTGCCATTTTCAGAACTTCTTTTGCCTCTTGTAATACTTTGGCTTTTCGGTCTTCGGAATAATCAATTTTCTGGCCTGTTCCGTCCATTTCATAGGTTTTGAACAAAATATGCTGTACGGTAATGGTTCTGGCCTCATCGTCACTGATTTCAGGGTTAATATCCTTGATAATATCCTTATAAATTTTCTCAGCAAGCGCATACTCTCTGTATAAAGATTCTATCCTTTCGCAGGTTACGTTCATTTCCCGTATTTCGGTTTCATTAAGGGTTTCATAGTAAGCCTGTGCCGCCTGTGCCACTTTTCCGTTCTCTTCTTCATCCAAAGTAATCCCATTTTGCCGGGCTAAGAGATTCATGATTTTTATCTGTGAAATTTGCGCCAATACGGTTTCTTTGATATTTTCTTCCAAGGTCGTTCCGTTAAAATCCTTTTCCCAGATTTCATCCCCGTATATTGCCTCATACTGATTCCGTGTATTGGTTAAAAGCAGCATAACCTCCGGTAACGTGCAGGAAATATCTTCTACCCGGAACACTTCGTCTTTTTCGAATCCCGTGGTAAGTACTACTTTTTCTATTTTTCCCTGATTACCGCAGCCTGCGGTCATAACTGCCATCATTAATAACAGTAAAAGCAGGATTTTCTTTTTCATGGCTGTCATTCTAAGCCTCCTAAGATACCATAACTTCAATTCTGCTTCCAACATTGGTTTTGTGGATTTTAATTTGGTCACTGATTTTTTCGGAAAGTTCCGGCACATGAGAGATAATTCCGATAAGCCTGTCCCTTTCTACCAATGACTGTAATGTAATACATGCCTGCTCCAGTGATTCGCTGTCAAGGCTTCCGAATCCCTCATCAATAAACAAAGTCTCTACTCTCACTCCGCCGCTAAGTGCCTGCACCACATCACTCATTCCAAGCGCAAGGGCAAGGGAAGTTTTAAAACTTTCGCCTCCCGACAATGTTTTTACGGAACGGTATTTACCGGTGTAATAATCAAGCACCTCCATCTCCAGGTTGTCCTTACTTCTTCCATCGGTTACCATCTCTGCCCTGCGCAGCTCATATCGGCCGCTGCTCATAACCTTAAGTCTGATATTTGCCGCACGCAAAATTTCCTCAAAATAGGCTGCCAGTACATATTGCTCAAACACCAGCCTAAGTCTGTTATTTCCGCTTGCCGTATCATCCAGTCTCTTTACCACTGCATATTGCTGCTCCAGCTTTTGCATCTGCTTTTGCTTTTCCTGCAAAGAAACTGTCAAACGATTAATTTCCTGTCTGTAATATTTCTTTTTTTCCAGTTCTTCCCTGAAAGTATTTCGGATGCTTCTTGCATCCTCCAATTGGTCTTTCAGTTTCTCTATATCTCCGGGCCGCTTTCCTTGTAACTCCTGCTCTAAATGGATGCACATCTGCTCGTTGGCATGACAGGCTTCCCTATACACCGAAATTTCCGCCGCCACATCTTTTCTGCCTCTTTCAGGTAAAAATGCCTCTTTGTATGCCTCTGTGGATGCAAAACCTTTTAAATTACACTGTCTGTCAAACTCAGCCTGTGCCTGTTCTTTTAAAAGAAGCTTCTGTCCGTGTTCCTTTTGCAGTTCCTGTAACAGTTTTTCTTTCTCCCGGATTCTGACTTCACATTCCTCATATTCCTTCTTCCGGTCAAGAAACTGTTCTTTGGTATATTTCTTTAAATACTCCTGTTCAAAGGAATCTCTATTTTCTCTTTTTTGTCTTAGTACCTCAGCTTCCTTTTCCGTCTCCACCAGGCGTCCGTATATGAGGCTTTTCCGCTCATTACAGGCTGAAGTCTTCCCGTGAAGAGACATCCCCTCTTTGCGCAGCACTTCAAATATTTGTTTTTTTTGCTCCACTTCCTGTTTCGTTGCTACTTCCTTTGGAAGCTTTGCTTTTGCCGGATGCTTTAAGGAACCGCAAACCGGACAGGGTATATTCTCGGCAAGTTCCTGTGCCAACAGTCCTGCCATAGCATGACGATATTGCTTATCAGCCAGTTCATAAGCTGCTTTTGCCAATTCTTCTTTTTCTTCCGCCTGCAGATATTCTTTTTGTAATTCTGTAAGCTCTCTCTCACAAGCCGTAAACTGCCCGGCAAGTTCTTCTTTCTGTTTTTCCAGTTTTCTCCAAAGCAGTTCTGCCTCGTATGCCTGCTCCAGCTGCTTTGTCTTTTTTCCGAATTCCTGCTCTTTTTCCTGCCTCTTTCGTAACTGTGTCAATTCATTTTGTAAGCTCAAAACCTTCTGCTCTGCTTCATCTGCATCCGTTTTGGCATGGGCATTTGCCTGCTCATAAGCTTGTACCTCCAGTGCCTGTTGGGCAAGATGAAGTCTCTCTTCCTTTTCCGCAATCCTCTTTGCCTGTTGCTTTAGTTGTTCTTTAAGTAAAAGCTGTTCCTGCCTTTTTTGATATAATGTGCGGATTTGTTCTTCACGGCTTACTTTTGCAGTCAGTTCTTCAACCTGCATCTCCGCTTCCGCGTTTTGCCTCACAAGACCGGCATACTGTACTTTCAGTTCCTCATTTGCTTCACTTAAAAATTGCAGAATCCCGTCATAATAATAATGTCCGTCTCCGGTCAGTTCTTCCCATTTACGCTTATGTTCGTCTGTGGGCTGGAAAAATGTAATATCTTCTTCCATCCTGTGCCGAAATTCCATTACATGTTTATAAAGGGCACTGCTTCTGCTACGCAATTCCCCTGCCATTCTGTCATACATTTCCGTATCAAATATCTCCCGGAAAATGCGGGACTTTTCACCGGAGTTTGCGGTCAGAAGTTTGGCAAATTCGCCCTGGGCAATGAGTGACAACTGCTTAAACTGTCTGTAATCAAGGCGAAGAAGTTCCTTAATTTTCCCGGTCACTTCACTGCTCCCTTCTATCTTTTCCCCGGAAGGAAGCGTCAGATAAGCACGCTCTTTTTCTTTGGTCATATCCTGACCGCCTGTTTTTCTCTTTTTGGGGCGCAGATATTCCGGATTGCGGTAAATATGATAAGCTGAGCTTCCATGTGTCATAAAAAGCTCCACATAGGTCGGCATATCTTCCTTTGCAAAGTCACTTCTTACACTGTTTTTTTCCCTGACCGTTCCGCTCATGGTTCCGTAAAGGGCATAGGTAATGGCATCAAAAATAGTGGTCTTTCCCGCTCCCGTTGCACCGGTAATCAGAAAAAGTCCTCTCTCATCCAATCTGCTAAAATCAATTTCCTGCTTTTGGGAATAGGGTCCCCATCCGCAAAGAATCAATTTGGTTGGTTTCATTGCAGTCCTTTCACAACATCAGTTATTATCTTTTTTTCTTCGTCCGACATTTCTTCCTCTCTGACTACTTCATAAAAATCCTCAAAGAGGGATACCGGCTCCTTCTTGCCTATCGTTAAGCTGCCTGCAGAAACATTTTCCCTTTCCTGCTTTTCATCTCTTACAATCTGCATTACATTGGGATAAATACTTCTCAAAGTACCGATAGGATCTACCAATTCCTCTTTATCCGTCAATATTGCCTGAATATAGTCTTGCCGTGCGGAACGTTCTAATGCACCCTTCTCCATAATTTCCTGCAAAGTTCCTTTTACCTTACGGAACTCTCTGTATGGATGCAATGCTATTTTTTCCACGCTGACAAGTCCTTCTTTTCCTATTTCTACAAGACAAACGGATTTGTCTCCATCGCCTTCCCCAAAGGAATATTTCAGCGGCGCGCCTGCATAATACATGGGACGCTCAGAAATCTGCTGCGGTTTATGAATATGTCCCAACGCAACATAATCAAAGCCTTCCAGTAAAGAAGCCTCTACATTATCAAGCCCGCCCACATGTACTGTTGTTTCTCCGTCCGACAATTCAGGTTCTTTTCCACCGTCCGTAACAAAATAATGGGTTAACAGTATTTTGGGAATATCACTTTGGTTTTTGTCATAAGTTTTCAGTATTTTTTCCACCGCTTCACCGCTGGTACCCGCATCTGCCTGCGCAGGCTTCACAAAAGGAAGCAATACTACTTCTACCGCTTCCTCCCCTTTTTCCACTACATAAGTAGAAAGCTGTCCGTCATAAAGCGCTCCGATTCCGATTTTCTGCTTTGCAAGCATCTCTTCCCCAAAGCTTAACCTCTCTGCCGAGTCATGGTTTCCGCTTATCATAAATACCCACATTCCTGCTTTGGTAAGCTCTGTCAGAAATGCATCCAGCAAAAGAACTGCTTCTCCTGTGGGAATTGCCCTGTCATAAACATCTCCTGCAATGAGGACACCGTCCACCTTATGTCTTACGGCAAGTCTTCTTATTTGTTCTAAAATAAATCTTTGATCATCTAACATAGAAAAATCATTAACAATCTTTCCGATGTGCAGATCTGCTGTGTGTAAAAATTTCATATTATTTCCTCTCCGTTCAATTCTTCGGTATGAGCTCACTCGCAAACATGTGCTTCGCACATATTATATCATAAACATTGCTTTGCAAGTTTATGATCAATTCCAAATGTGCTTCGCACATATTATATCATAAACATTGCTTTGCAAGTTTATGATCAATTCCAAATGTGCTTCGCACATATTATATCATAGCATATCGCAGTTACAAAAAAAAGAAGACATTTTCATTAATGTCCTCTTTCTTCTTTTCTTATATTTTATCTCCATGTCTGTTATACACATTATCACCGTCGGTAAGCAGATAATCTTCCTGCAAAATAGCTTTACAATAATCATGTATGTCTGTAAGCCTTCTTTTAAAAGCCACTCCACCGTGAAATAAAAATGTACTGTGTATATCTGACCCCGCCGTCATGGGAAGCCGATGCTTTTTTGCATAAGCAATTGCCTGTATATCCCATTCATGATTATTATGGGAGATACTCAAATGGCTGGAATGCGTCGCGTTCACTGTTTCCACTGCATCTACATACTCCGGAAAAAGCCTCACTGCGGGAATATAATCTTCTTTTCGAAAGGGATGTGCCTGCACAATCATGCCGCCTGCTTCATGAATCATTTGAAACTGTTTCTCAATGGAAGCATCCTTTATTGCCGGATGGTTTTTCAGCCATTCCTTATCTACTCCGTATATCAGAAATTCAGTTCCCTGATAATTGGCCTCGTATCCAAAAAAAACATCAAAATCGTTTTTATCTCCCCAGGCTTTTGCATGCTCGTATCCCTTACAAAACCGTTCAATCCATTCTTCCCAGGAATAGTCACCGTCTATGCAATGGTTTCCGTACCAGTTATGCTCTGTTACAATCATTCCTGCATAACCGGCCGCTTTACATGCCTGTGCCATTTCCTCCCCGGTATTTCTTGCACACCTGCTGCTTTCGCAGGTGTGCAAATGTGTTTCATAAAGATACGGATATTCTTCCCTTTTCATGATTCCTTCATTACTTCTTTCTGTTGAATATTAGTAAGGCACCGATTACAATTGCAATACTTCCGAGCACAATCAGTATCATAATACCGGTGGCTTTTACGGGTTCTTCTGCCGGTGCATCTTTTGCAGCAAGTTCTGCCTTATGCTCTGCTTCCTTCTGCGCCTCCATCTTTATCCGCTCTTCCTGTATCATTTCTACCTTTGTCTCTAAAGTCTGTTCACTGACAATAATGACATAGTCAGATGCATGTTTAAAGTTAAATGCCGCTTTACCCTCTGCGTTTACAGGCGCTGCACACATAAATTCAAATTCCTTGGTCTTTTCATTGTAGTAGAAGAGATTTGCATACTCTCCTTCTGCCGCTTCATCAATTGCCACTGTAAGCACTGCATCAAAACCGAATTCTCCTTCATGGGCAAGCGAAAGTTCTATGTATCTGGTCTCACCGGTTACCAGTTCTTTCAGTTTTTCTTCCGGAATATCACTGTCGCCAAGTATTGCCGCAAAGTCAATATCTCCGATAGGTTCCGAAGAAATCTTACTTCCGTCAATGGTCCATGTTATACTTTCGGACATATCAAGTACCATCTCCGTTCCCTCTTCACGTATCTTTTGAATTGTTTCCGCATAAACCTTGGTGTTTTCTTTCATTTCCATAACGACAGATTTTTGCACACCGGTATTTTGTGTTGCCTCCCCTGTTGTCTCAGTCGAAGTTGCAGCCTCCTGACTCTGTGAGTTTTCTGTTGTTTGCGTAGTTTCTGTTACATCTTCATTTAGAGTCGCAGGTGTTGCTGTAGGTGTTGCTTCAGGTATTGTTTCTTCCTGTACAGGCTGTGGCAGGATCTCAACTAACTGCTCATGTCTTTCCGGTTCCTTTGTGGGCTTTTCCGTTGCCACTTCCGTCACTGTTTCTGTTACCTTAGGTGTCGCTGTGGGCGCTGTCGTAGGACTTACTGTTGCCTTAGGACTGGCTGTAGGCGCTACCGTAGGACTTGCCGTTGCCTTCGGGCTGGCTGTAGGCACTGTCGTAGGACTTGCTGTTGCCTTAGGACTGGCTGTAGGCGCCGCCGTAGGACTTGCCGTTGCCTTAGGACTGGCTGTAGGCGCTACCGTAGGACTTGCCGTTGCCTTAGGGCTGGCTGTAGGCGCTGCCGTAGGACTTGCCGTTGCCTTTGGTGTCGCTGTGGGCGCCGCCGTAGGACTTGCTGTTGCCTTTGGTGTCGCTGTGGGCGCCGCCGTAGGGCTTGCTGTTGCCTTCGGTGTCGCTGTGGGCGCCGCCGTAGGGCTTGCTGTTGCCTTCGGTGTTGCTGTGGGCGTTGCCGTAGGGCTTGCTGTTGCCTTCGGTGTTGCTGTGGGCGTTGCCGTAGGGCTTGCTGTTGCCTTCGGTGTTGCTGTGGGCGTTGCCGTAGGGCTTGCTGTGGCCTTCGGACTCGCTGTAGGCATTGCCGCCGAATCCTCTGTTTCTTTTTTATCTTCTGCCGTACCGGCTGTCGGCGTCGCTGTTGCTGTTGGTGTCGCTGTTGGTGTTGCCGTCGGTGTCGCCGTGGGTGTTACTGTTGGCGTTGCCGTGGGCGTTGCTGTGGGCGTTGCCGTGGGCGTCGCTGTCGGTGTTGCCGTGGGTGTCGCTGTTGGAGTCGCCGTGGGCGTCGATGTCGGTGTTGCCGTGGGCGTCGATGTCGGTGTTGCCGTGGGCGTCGATGTCGGTGTTGCCGTGGGCGTCGGCGTTGCTGTCACGATTGTCCCCGGTATCGGACATGCCTGCTCCGGCATCATATTATATACCGGAATTTTAAACACAAAGGTATTCTCCAATGCCCCTGCATTTACATATGCCTGCTTTACCTTTACGGACTCCGTATAAGGTGCCCTGATATTTTGCATATACTGGTGCGTATATAAACTGTGATATCTTCCGTCTACATTAAATTTTTGAAGATAAATGGTGTCCTGTCCCTTCAAAATATAATTTTCTGCCAAAATACCGGCACCGCCGTACAAAGATTTATATCTGCTGTTCCATCCTTTATTCTTGGCATAAGTAAGACCGGAAACAATTACTTCTGTATCCGTCTTGCCGGATGCGCTCACATTAAAGTAATTATAATATCCCTCATACCCGGAATATGTACCTGAAATCAAAGGTGATGTTCCTTTTCCCTGCTCCTGATAAACACGGCTTCCCAAGTGGAACGGACTTACTCCTAAGGTTGAGCCGACCTTATAGAATGCCTCTGCGTAAGACATATTTTCACCGGGAACATCGCCGGACATAAAAGTACCGCTAAGAAGCATCTTTACCGCGTCTGTTGTATGATAAGATTCGTTAAAGGTCAACTGTTCAAATTGGAAAATTCTCGCTTCTTCCAAAAAGTTTCGCGGGTCCATGTAATAGGCAATGGCCTCTTTTGACGCATAATACCATCCCTGTCCGTATTCTTCACCCTTATATGCAGCTCCCATAGACGCGCTGATTAAGCTTCTGTCCTTGGAGTTCTGTGCTTTTACCGCACTATCCCAACTAATATATGTATTTTGTCTTACAAATATCCAGTTGGGATGCTTTCTTTTTAATTCAATTAATTTATCCTGATAAGACTCCGGGAACTGCTCTACATCTGCATAGGATATACCGAATGTTGCAACCATAGCTGCCAAGTATGAGCCCAAATACTCCTGCTCCCATTCCATAAACACTTCATTGGAATAAGCAAGATATTCCCGCTCTACATAACCGGTTACCGTGCCATTCTCCGAAACATAAGAAACCTGATACCAGATTTTTCTGTTAGCATCAATTTCGACACCAATAATATCTACGGTGGTACCTGTTGCCACCTGACACACAGACTCACCCGATGCATCTGCTTCCTTCTTTAATTCATAACTTTCACATAGGTAAATAAGCGCCTGAACACTTTCTTCTTCCAAAACAGACAATAATGCCTCTTTCGCCTCTCCGATATAAGCCTGCTCCTCCTCTGTCATCTCCATTGGCACAATCACCTGCATACAGGGAACATCCCAATAGGAATCCAGGCTTTCTGACAGTTCATATACTTCTTCATCCCAGCAGGGCATAAACTCATAAAAATCATAGTTGGTTTCTTCGTAATCGTCTGTACTCTCCCATGTAACGGAAATTTCTGCCCTTTCCTCTCCGTCAAGTTCAGCCACTATTGCCTCCGGCATCATCGCAAGCAATTCATCCAAACTCGCACGTTCATCCAGCACCAGACAATTTTCTTCTATTTCATCAAATCCGGTAATTACATATCTTTCTTCGTCTGTCTCCTGCGTCACTTCGTTGATTGCTTCCGCATTTTCCGTAGCAAAAACAGACATACTGTTAAAAAACAGAACGCCTGCCATAAGTAAACATATTGCTGTAAAATGTCTCTTTTTCATCTGTGTTTCCTTTGTATCTCAACAATTTTTTACATACATTTCCATATTTACTTTACTATAATAACAAATTTATGTCAACTAATTGCCTTTTTCTATTTTTTCTCGCATACCAAGCAATATTCTCTTTTCCAGTCTGCTCACCTGAACCTGACTGATTCCAAGCAATTTTGCCACCTCTGTCTGTGTCTTTTCCTGATAATACCGCAAAACAATCAGCTGTTTCTCTTTTTCCGAAAGTCCGGTAAGCAGTTGATGAATTACCAGCTGATTTAGTAGTCTCTCCTGCTCGTTTTTTCCCTCATCTGCCAATTGGTCTACCATACAGATTTCACTGCCGTCGTTCTGATATACAGAACGGTAAATCGATTCCACCTGTACATTGGCTTCCATGGATAATATCACTTCTTCCTCCGTCAATGCCGCCTCTGCTGCCACTTCCTTCAATAACGGTTCTCTTCCGTATTCTTTACTCAATTTTTCTCTTGCATATTTTGCCCGTATTCCGTTTTCTTTTAACGTTCTTGAAACCTTAATCATTCCGTCGTCTCTGATAAAGCGCTTGATTTCCCCCGTTATTAACGGAACCGCATAGGTTGAAAACTTTACTTCAAATGCCACATTGAATTTATCTACTGCCTTCATAAGGCCGATAACGCCAATCTGAAACAAATCCTCCATCTCATATCCCCTTCCCGCAAACCGCTTTACGATATGATGTACCAGTCCCAGATTCTGCTCAATCAGTACTTCTCTTGCTTCCTTTTCTCCTGCCTGTGCCCGCCTGATTAGTACTGCCGTCTCTGCCATAGGTTACTCCTCTTGTCGTATCCATGACATTGTTCCCAGTTTCTTTTTCATCAGTACAGTGGTTCCCACTCCCGGCTGCGAAATGACTTCCAAATCATCCATGAATGCTTCCATAAATGCAAAGCCCATGCCGGAACGGTCCATTTCCGGCTTTGTGGTAAAAAGAGGTTCCATAGCTTGTTCAATATTATCGATTCCCCTTCCTTCATCTGTAATTTCCACAGAAAGTACATCCTCTGAAAGCTTGCAATGCATAACCACCTTTGCCTCTTTCTCCTCCTGTATCAATTCTTCTCTGTCATACCCGTGAATAATTGCATTTGTCACCGCCTCAGACACTGCCGTTTTAATATCGGCAATTTCTTCCAACGTAGGATTTAAAGGTGTCACAAAGGCTGCCACCGCCACTCTCGCAAAGGATTCGTTTTCTGATACTGCATCAAACTCCACTCTCATTTCATTCTTATTTATTCTTCGTTTTTTTAAGTTTTCCGTCAAACTTCTTGCCGTCTCCATTTCAACCTCATTCCTTTCTTTATTCCATAATTTCAATCACTTTATGTAAACCGCATATCATTAATGTCCGCTTCACCCTGCTGTCTGCGTTGATAGCAAATACTTTACCGCCAAAATATGATATTTTTTTGTATCTTCCCAATATAATACCTATACCGGAGCTGTCCATGAATTTAGTATCTTCAAAATCAAACACTACATTTCCCACTCCCTCCGTCACGATATACTTATCTGCCGTTTTACTGATTTGCTGTGATTTGTGATGGTCTACCTCCTCCGGCATCTTCACCATCAGATAATTATCAATTACTTTAAAATCCTCTTCCATGTCTTCCCCTTTCTTTTTTACATAAAAACGGGCTAACGCCCACTAAACGACTCCACGCTTTGCGAGCCGTCTTATCAGACAAAAAGAGGACATGATTCCATGTCCTCTTTTGTAGTCTCTGATTTAATTTTCATTATTGATTTCTGCCAGATATGTTTCGGAATTTCTCGCTTTCTCCGTTCCCGGGAAGTCGTCAATCACCTGTGCGTATATCTCTTTGGCTTTATCATTATTTCCTGTTCTCCGGTAAGAATTGCCGAGATAGAACAAGGCATCTCCGTTTGCTGAATCATAGCGATATGCTCTCTCTAAATTCGGAATTGCCGCCTCATAGTCATCACTGCGATAGCTTGCATATCCCAAATCATAATAGTATGTTGCAAGCTGCGGCGAAATCAATGTCAGGAAAGTTTCTTCAAGAGTACCAAAAGATGCCGTCTTTGTCACATCTTCTCCCTCTTCCGCCTCAAGTACTTCCATGTATACCGCAATAGCTTCCGTATCTTCCGAGTTAGCAAGATAGGTGCTGACTGCCATCATAAGTCCATCCGTCGCCTTGAGTGCTCCGTCTGTACCCTGATATGATTCCAGTTCTTCTTTGATATCGGTATTTTCGTCCGTCAGACTCTGTACCTTCTGCTGAAGTTCATCAATGGTTGCAGTCTTGGCATCTGACTGTTCACTGACTACACGGAGTTCATCATTAATATCCGCCTTTGCATTTTGAATTTGCGCCGGCAATACCAAGAACCATGCTATGGCAAGTCCGATAATCAGACCAAGTCCTACATTCAGCAAGGTTGATATTCCCTTTTTCTCATTTACATTTACCGGTTGGATAATGGTTTCGTTTCCGCTTTGGTAACGGACCACATCATCCGAAAACAGCTTTTTCTTTGGTGTACTCTTAGCTGCTTCCTCCGGCATCAGCATATGTTCTACTTCTTTCAGATATCGAAGGGTTGTTGTATTATTGGTATCAATCTGACTGCATTTGATTAATTCCTTTTTAGCTTTTTCCCACTCCTCAATATTGATATACAAAAGTGCTAAAAGCTGATGCGCTTTTACATATTTGGGATTGTAGGACAATACTTTTTTCAGCTGAATAACTGCTAAATCCTGACTGTCCTGATAACAGTAAAGCAACGCCTGATTGTACTTCTTAATTGTCTGATTAATGGCATCCAATCTGGACTGATTGGTCTGTATCATGTCAATATAGTCATCTGCGATATTCTTTTTGGGGCGAAGATTTTTACTGATTACCCACTCACTTAAAGCGGATACTGTTTCACCCATTTCAAAATATACAAGTCCTAAAAGGTTTCTTGCCTCAATATTATTTTTATTAAATTTTAAACTCTGCCGTAAGCTGACAATGGCTCCGGACAAATCTCTGACCGATGCCTTATCAAGACCGTCATTGTAATAACGGTTAGACATATATATTATCTTTTTGTACAGCCCAACATCCGCGCCACAGCCTGTACAAAAATCATGTTCTGACAAACGGCATCCGCAATTATAACAAACCATGCCGCTCTCCTATTCTTCCTCAGGTTTTGCCTTCGCTACCATTTTAATTAAAATATCTGCCATATCTGTCAAATCTTCATTGTATATAGCTTCTTCCGCATCCTCTACTTCAAGGCTGGGATGAAATTTCTTTAATTCTTCTTCAAAATCAATCATCTGATATTCTCCTCATCAGGGTCTTCATCTGCCCTATCAAATACAACGACCCGGCAATATAAATAACATCTGCCTTTGCTTTGGCTTTTGCAAGATGATGATATGCTTCTTCTGCATTTTGATGGAAACTGCAATGTATCTTATATTGCCCCCAAATTTCCCTTAATCTATCTATAGAAACACTTCTGTCCGATTCAAGCGGTGCTACTGCTACCCTTGCAAACACACCGGAATTTACAATCTGCCTAATCATTCCCTCATACTGCTTGTCCGCCACAACGCCAAACAATAAAAAACGCTGTCCGGTGCAGCCATCTCTGCAGACTGTCTGCAAAAATGCTTCTATTCCGTCTTCATTATGTGCACCGTCTAAAAAAACTCCCGGAAGCACCTCTTCCATTCTTCCCGGCCAACAGGCGCATCTTACTCCTTCCCTGATACTCTCAGGTCGGATTCTTTGGTCTTCTCTTCCCAGGACTTCTGCCGCAGCAATCGCCAATGCAGAGTTTTCTGTCTGGTATAAAGCTGTTGTCATAAGACACAGACCATCATATTTATAATAACCACTATGGAAGGAAAAATCAATGGTTTTATTATGGATATTCACATCTAAAATACTGTCTTTTCCGATAATTATCGTCTGACTTTTTGCCGATTTGGCATATTCTCCCAAAATTTCTGTCACTTTCGGTCGTTTATCTGCAAATACTACCGGCACTCCCTCTTTTATTATTCCTGCTTTTTCTTTTGCAATCTCTTCAATCGTATTTCCCAGATACTGCATATGGTCAAATCCGATTTCCGTAATCACACAAACCGCAGGCTTTTCAAATATATTTGTTGCATCCAGCCTGCCGCCGAGACCGGTTTCCAAGATAATATAATCCGGTGCTTTTTCTTTAAAGTACACCATTGCCATCAAAAACAAATATTCAAAAAAGGACGGATGCAAGCGCTTTCTTTCCTCTTCATCAGCTTCCCTTGTTAATGCTTTCCATACCCGTTTAACTTTGTAAAAAGTATCTGCAAAATCCTCCTCGGAAATCATTTCTTCCCCAAGGCAAATCCGTTCACGCATGCTTTCCAAATGAGGAGAAGTAAATACTCCCACGCTGCAACCGCTCTTCATCAGAATGGAACGCAAATAAGCACAAACGGACCCTTTTCCGTTTGTTCCTGCAACATGTATCACTTTACTTTCCGTCTTTTTTCCTGCCAAAACAGAAAGAAAACGTTTCGTATCTTCAAGAGTATGTTTCCCGGCAAACTTGGGAATGCTGAGTATATATTCTTCTGCCTGCTTAAATGAAACTTTCTGCATACAATTCTCTCCTCACCTATTTCTCCGAAATAATAATCCTTCCGTTCTCCACTTCTATTTTTACCCTGTTTCCTTCGATTCCTGCCTGTTCCAAAACCGCCTTAGTCAGTTGTACCCTTCCGGCCCTGTCAAGAACCGCAAATTCTTCCTGTAAATCTTCCTCTTGCATATCACCAAGAGTTTTCATGCGCTGTGCATATCCCTGCTTCATAATACGCTCACTGCTGATTTTTCCATCACGTATCATTACCACACGCTCTACCTTTTTCGCCAGGCTGATATCATGGGTCACAATTACAATCGTAACCCCCAATTCCCTATTCAGTTCCCGAAACACATCCTGAATCATAAGTGAAGTCTTCTGGTCTACCGCTCCGGTAGGCTCATCCGCCAACAAAAGCTTGGGGTTATTGGCAAGCGCTATAGCAATGGCAACTCTCTGCTGTTCACCACCTGACATCTGCTGAGGCAGACTGTCTTTTCTGTGTGACATTCCCACCATTTCAAGCAGCATCAGTGCCCGTTCTCTTCTTGCCTTTTCACTTTTAAGCCCTTTTTCTTTTGATGCAAACTGCATGGGAATTTCCACATTTTGCAAAGCACTTAAGTACGGAAAAAGATTACGGGAATTTTTTTGCCAGACAAAGCCTACCGTATTTTGCTTATAATTTACAAGCTGCTTCTCCGTCATGCGGAACAAATCCATTCCGTCTACCAGAAGTTGTCCCGCAGAGGGCTTGATGAGTCCGCCAACCATATTAAGAAAGGTAGATTTCCCGCTTCCGCTATTACCGATAACTGCCATCAGCTCTCCCTTTTGAACAGTCATATCCAGTCCCTGCAATGCCATTACTTCTACGGTATTTGTCTTATAGATTTTTACAAGTCCGTTGCAGACAATCATTGCTTCATCCACTTATTTCACCGTCCTCTATTTCAAACACTATATCACCAAGTTCCATCAGGCTTGGGTCGTGGGTTGTCATTACTATCGTAACACCTTCCTGTTCCACCAGTTCTTTAAACAGCTTCACAACCAAAAGTCCGTTATCCGTATCAAGTGCACCTGTAGGTTCATCCGCAAATACTACCTTAGGCTTATGCGCAAGTGCTCTTGCAATGGCAACCCTCTGTTGCTCACCGCCGGAAAGTTCCTCCGGCATATGATACATTCTCTTGGAGAGTCCTACTTTTCTTAAGCATTCCTCCACCCGTTCTTTACGCATCGCCTCAAGCGCCTTTCCCTTTTTCCCATCCTTTCTTTCCGCAAGACGAAGAGAAAACTCCACATTTTCATACACATTCATCACCGGTACAAGTGCTACTGCCTGAAAAATATATCCCATATGGTATCTTCTTGCCTCTTCCCGCTGCGCATCACTCATTGCGGTAAGTTCTTTGCCGTCAAAAAACACTTTTCCGTCTGTGGGAACATCCAGTGCGCTGAGTATATTTAAAAGCGTAGTTTTTCCGGAGCCGGAACGTCCTTTCAATATTGTCAGCTTTCCTTCCGGTATTGCAATATTAATATCTTTCAGAACGGTAATGCTGCCGCCTCCCGCAAAAGGAAAACTTCTTACCAGTCCTTTTGTCTCTATCATTGTTTTTCTTTCATTCATTTCCGTTTATCCCTTTGCCTAGTCTTCCCCAAGCTTTAGAGCCTGCGCAATTTTCATACCGGATACCACCTTTGCCAGCACTACAAAGCACACCGCCAACATTACTGTAAGAATACCGGCAATTCTGATTATATCCGCACTGCTGCTTATCACCTCCGTGGCAAGGGCATGTCTGCCCGGCAGATAAACTACCATAATCAGCGGTATATAGAGGTAAGATGCAAGAAAACCCACCCCTGCTCCTGCCACAATGGCTGATACGGATGCAAAAATCTGCTCATGAATCAGCATGAAACGCACTTCACTCATTTTCATTCCCATGGCTCTGTAAATACCAAGCATTAACTCCCTCTTCCTAATAGTCAGAATCCAATGAATCAGAAATCCTGCCATGCACAGAATCAGTATCACCAGAAAACTGATGGTCAGAAGTCCGTTGGTCACCTGTATCGATGCATCATTTTTACTGCGGACAAGTTCATCTGTCACAGAAGTTACCGAAAGCAGCTCAATTCCTGCCTCATTCGCCTTGCTACGGATTTCCCGTCCGGTTTCCTGCGTATCGTACCACACTTCATAAGGCGTTGCGCCGAACGTTGTCACTACCTGACTGTAATTTGCCACAATCAGATAGCTGTCCCTGTAACTGATGCTTCCGTCGGCCTGCACTTGTTCTTCATAAGGAGAATAGCCCGGCCAAACATCCACAAATCCGCATATCTTTGCACTTGCCACCGCACGCGTATTTTTCAAGTCATCAAACAATACATATTTAATGGTATCTCCTATCTTTGCCCCGGTTTTTTCTCCGAAATTTGCCGATACCAACACACCGTTCGGCACCTGTGAAATGTCATTTAAGTAATGATACCAGTGCCGATTAAGTACCCCGTTTTTCATCCATGCTGTTTTTCCGAATTCCCTGGTATGGATTGCCATCAGCTGATTATCCTCAAAGGACTGATTCCCATAATATACTCTTACATGATAATCCCTGATTACTTTAGTTGCATTCGCCTGCATACTTTCATATCGCACAAAATCAGGTTCTTCATACATCACCTGTGTCTTATTCTTTTTGGCAGCAGGAAGATTATTTGCCCACTGTTCGCTGCTGACAGCACCCGCACCGATATTGTATCTGATTCTCTCTTCAAGCCCCGTATTCATGGTACGCGCCGTATTGGCATAAAAAATCCCCATGGCAATCGTCAGAATCAAAAATACGGAAATAAAATTCTGTTTTTTTCCTGCTTTCATAATCTGCAAAAAGGACACATAAGCAGCCGGTTTAAAACGTCTTTTTCCTATCCGGTAAATCAGCCTGATAATAAGTTGCAGTATTCGCAAAAAGAACATTCCGCAACCCAAAATGAAGAGAACAGAGCTTAAGAACAACACCGGGTCCATACTCTCCCCTCTGACAATCTGCAAAGCAATCGTCTCCTTTTGCCTGGACAAATTATAGCGGATGTAGAGCGAAGCTATCACCATTAAAACATCCACATAGTACTTCTGCCAAAAGGTCTTCTCTTTCCTGTTTTTCTTTTGTTTTACCTCCACAATACTAAGAGTTGTGTACTGTAACACCGGCAAAGTCATAAAAAGAACTGCCGTAAGTACAGCCAGCAATACGGAAGTCAACAGTTGTCCGTCAATTACAGGCTGCAGGCTCTCTCTTCCCACAAACTCCATAAAAGCATTGGCACTGCCCAACAACATGGCAAACCCATACCCCAAAGGTACTCCCACAACACATCCGGCAGTTGCCAAAATTACAGACTGTGCAAAGTAGCTGCCCACTATCTGTCCGTTGCTGACGCCTCTGCTCCGCAACATGGCAATTTCTCCCTGCTCCAGTTCCGTGATATGAGAAGAAACCATAAATAGGAATACCATTAAAAGTGCAAGCACGGGAATCTGCAGTGTCTGCATGATTGCCTTTACCTGCGACCGTGCCGCCTGATACTCAGAAAGTAATTCCAGCAAATCAGAGCTGATGCTCATTTTCACCACAGGCGGATTTCCTATCACATTCTCCACTCCTGCTTTAACGGCATCTGTCTGCTTATAACTCATCCCCTCATAATCCAGAAGAACATCACAGCGAAATGTCATGTTGATACGTTCCGCTGCTCTGTTTTCCATAATTTCATCAAGCGCAGCTTCCGATACAAACAGAATCTTCTCATAGTCATTTGGATACCGTACCCAGTAACAATCATGCACATCGCTTTCTTTAAAAATTCCAGCTACTCTGATGCGCAATACTTCTCCGTTTTTTGTCTCAGTCTTAGGAAAAGTAATCACATCACCCACAGACAAATTGGCATACTGAACCATTCTCTCATTTATGATGCATTCATAAATTCCTTCTTCGTCTGCTTCATTTGTAAAGCAGGTTCCCCGAAGCAAGGCAATATGGCCTTCTATTCCCTCAAGATAAGCCGGCATAAAAAAGTAATCCTGCTTGGAATCATCACTTTGGTACTGTGGCTTGCCGAGCAGGCTGTCGGAAGCAAAAAACATAATACTTTCTGCTTTGGCAAGTGAAATTTCATTACCAACTCTGTCTAAAACACTTTTATAAACCGCGTTTCCCTGCTCTGTAACCGTAACAGACTTATCCTGATACTCAAACGGGTACTCTGCACTTATCCTTGCAGGGTAGGCATTCTTTTCCCCGATATAATCATCAAACCTGCTCTGCAACAGTTTATTAAGAGCCGCTCCCTGATACAGGGTATTTCCGGCAACCACACTGATTAACAGTACCATTCCCATTAAGCTACACATATTCAGCCATTTTTTATGTAAAAGCTTCTGCCATACAAATTTCAGCATATTCCACTCCTTAATTGCCCACTATAAGTTCTTCCCCTTCCGAAAGCCCCCGGGCAATCCATACCTGATTTACATCATGGTATCCCACTGTTACATATCTTTTTTCCACAGTATCTTCTTTTTTCACCCAGACATATTTTCTGTCATTTTCACTATAAACGGACTTCGGTGAAACCACAATAGCCTCGGGTATCCGCCATGTTGTAACATTTACACCAAATGCTGTAAGTCCTTCCGTGCTGTTTCCCTCTGCTGGTTTTATATACGATACATGCGTCATTTGCAAAGAATCCTCTTTCAGAATCCGCTCTCCGTCATAAATCGTTTTTGAAATATCCTGCCCGGAATAAACCACCGTACCTTCAAAGTCCTGTTCCGACCGGTAGATATCAATCAACACTTTTCCGTCTGTAGGCAATACTTTATTTTCTGCATAGAGCATAATATAAGCGGAATCCGGATTCACAATTTTACAAAGGCAAGTGTCCTTCGCCACATGATAGCCTTCCGCTGCCGCTGTTACATCGCTTATTATTCCCGAAACCGATGCCTTCACTTCTATCCTGCCCACTACATCCCGTCTCCTTTGAAATTGCAGTTTTTCAATTTCATACTGATACTTCTCTGCTTCATAATCCATTTGCAGGTTTAATCTGCGTACTTCCTGTGCCGTCTTTTTATATTCATAAGTCTCCTGTAGCTTTCCTTTTTCCATTTCTGCTATTTTTTCCAAAAGCTTTTCCAGTTCCTTTTGATGCAGCATTTTTTCATATTCATAGCTGCGTGTCAATTCTTCCGTGTCCAAATCATAGCCTTGCAGCCTGCTTTCTCCTTCTTCTGTAAAAAGAACAGCTATCACGTCTCCTTCAAGTACCTCTTGTCCGTTTTTCACCCTCAATTCCTGTAATATCGCATTATCCGGTTTACATAATATGTTTTCCGAGGAAATATACTCCACTTTTACCTGATCATATTTTTCTGTAATTAAAAATTCTGATTTTTCCAGCTTTTGTATATTCTGTGTATTTGTCGGCATATCACTTAAGGGATAATAAACCATATCCCCCTCCTGCAAGCCTTCCGTAATCTCCACTGCATTACAGGTATGTACTCCGGTAGTTACCGGTTGTTTTACTTTCTGTCCGTCTTTTATCAAATAAACAAAGTATTCACCATCCTCGCTGAACAAAGAATCCGGTGCAATGTTAAGCACGTTTGAAGCATTTTTCGATAACAAATATAATTCTCCGGTCTTTCCTGTAAGCTCTGACAGTTCTGTTCCTTCTACCGGGAAGAAACGTGCCTCCGGTTGCAGTTCCTCTTTATTTGCAAGTTGCTTCTCAGCATCTGTATAAGGTTCATAAACAAGCGGATACTTAACACCTTCAATTTCAATATATATTTCTGAAGCATTTTTTGCTTTGGAATCTACCACATCGGCAGATACATATGCTGTCGCCCTGTCAGAAATCATTACCACAATTTCATCTGTTTCTACCAAAGCAGCAGCATTTCCTGCGGAAAATCTCTTTACATAAGTAACATAACCGCTACTTTCTGCCCGCAGATACTTTTCGTCCATTTGCTGCTCATGGCGCGCAAGCATATCCTCCTGCTCCTCGATTTCCACCTTGCGAAGTTCTTTTTCATAACGCGCTTCCTTTTGCATAATCTCCAGTGCTTCTTCCTGTTTTTCCCTTACTTCCTCCGTCAGTTCAAAAGCATTTGCATTATACTGTAATTCAAATAATGTAATATCTATATCATCCATTTCCGTCTGATAAGCATCTTCTTCTTTCTGCCATGCAAGCTCCCGCTTCATCTGTGCCGTGGTAAACTCCGCTTCCTCGCAGTCCATCTCTGCAAGAATCTGACCTTCTTCCACATACTCTCCAAGCTGTACTGCAATTTCTTTTACTTTACAGCTTTCAAAAAAGGCATAGCTGTGAGATTCATATTTCACTCTACCGGCATAAATTTCCATATCACAGATATCCGAACGCATTACTTCTCTTCCGGAAAGACTCACTTCTACCGGCTCTAACAATTCCGGTATCTCTTCCGGCTGACTGCACCCCGACAAAAGCATCAATAGCGCCACCACTGCTGCTGATATTCTGTTTCTTTTCTTCTCATTTCTTATCATATAATTTCCCTTTTATTAATAAAGCACTACTTCTGCTCCCTCTTCTATCCCACTGACAATCTGCACATATTTATCCGTTTGAACCCCTGTCTGTACTTTCACAATATCTGCAAATCCGTCTTCTGCCATCCGGTAAACGTAAGTCTCTTCCTTCACGGTAACGATTGCTTCTTTGGGCAAATACAGCACATCGCTTACAACTCCACTGCTCCAGGTAATTTCGCCAAACGTAGTTTCCACCGGTAACATCACAGTTTCTTTCAAACATGCTGTAATACGGGTAGTCCCGCTTTCCGTCGCCACGCTTGTAATCATGGCAGGATAGTTCTCTTCCTCTACAGCAATAGTAACCTCTTTCCCTGTGGCAAAAGAATTTTCTTTTCCTGTACTTCCTGCATAAATCTTCTCGGCTCCCGCAATCATAATAAAAGCTTGCTTTTCATCCGACACTGCCTGTCCCGAATAATCTCCCACTTTGGTAACTACCCCACTCATATCCGCATAAATCCTATACTTTGCCAGTTTCTCCTCCTGCTCTTTCATTGCCGCTTCATTTACTGTTTCATCATTGGCAAGCTCTGTAAGCCGCATGGTATAGCGGCTGATTTCATCTAAATTAATTTCTTCCTTTTCGGGATCCATGCTTTTTTCTTCTTTTACTTTCTCAAGCTGTTCCTGTGTATGTAATATTTCAAGTTCTATGGACTTTGCCTTCGCTTCAAGTGTAATGATGCTTTCCTGTATTTCCCCGCAGGAAAGCTGAGCCAGAAGCTGTCCCTTACTTACCAAATCACCTTCCCTGACCAAAACTTTATCATAACTGACACCGGAAACCCCAAAGAAAAGTGCATGCTCTTCTGCCGCCTCCATCTGCACAAACATACGCTCTGTGTGTTCCAAATCTCCTCTTTTCACAAACGCAGTATCCGGCGCAGTATATTCATATGCAGGGATAGTGATTTGATTTTTCACTTCTTCTTCGCGCTTCATACCGCAGCCTGCCAGGCATGCACATACCAGCACTATATTCAATAACAGACATAACTTCAAATTCTTTCTCACCGCATTACCTCTTCATTTGTTTTCCTGGCTTATCGGACGAAAAACAGCCTTTTTAATTCTAACATAAAAAGGCTGTTCCTACTACTGATTCTGTCTATATCACATTATTTCTTTAATTGCGCAAGTCTTTCTTTAACCTGCTCCATCATCTGGGTATATTTTTCAAGCTTTGCTCTCTCTTCAGCTACCTTTGCTTCCGGTGCCTTAGACATAAACTTCTCGTTATTTAACATACCGTTTACACGGGCAAGTTCGCCCATAAGCTTTTTCTCTTCCTTTTCCAGACGCTCAATTTCCTGACTAAGGTCAACCAACTCTGCGAAAGGAATATAAAGAGTTGCATTTGCAATCACAACAGATACCGCATCCTCAGCAATACCTGCTTTATCCTTTTGAACAGAAACCTCTGATGCATAAGCAAGGGATGCAAAGAACAACTTACCTTCCGTAAATGCATTAATAATGTCTTCGTTTTCGCTTACTACATAAACAAAGGCCTTTCTGCTGGGAGCAACATTCATTTCCGTACGGACGTTACGGATGCCTCTTACCGCTTCCTTAATGATTTCAATATCCTTTTCTTCCTTGGCAAAGTTCCACTCATCCTTGTACTCAGGCCACTTGGAAATCATAATGGATTCCTCTTCGGACTGCAGCGTACAGAAAATTTCTTCTGTAATAAAAGGCATATAAGGATGAAGCAGCTTTAATGCATCAATCAACACAGTCTTTAAGGTCCAAAGAGCTGCGTCCTTGCTTGCCTGATTGTCAGAGTTATAAAGACGGGGTTTTACCATCTCAATATACCAGTCACAGAACTCATCCCAGATAAAGTCATAAACCTTCTGAACCGCAATACCAAGCTCGAAGCTGTCCATATTGTCGGTCACGTCTTTTGCTAAAGTATTTAACTTGGAAAGAATCCACTTATCTACCGGCTCAAGAGCAGGATTTGTAACATCAAGTCCGCTTTCCGGCATGTTCATCATAATGAAACGGGACGCGTTCCAAATCTTGTTTGCAAAGTTTCGGCTTGCCTCTACTCTCTCATAGTAGAAACGCATATCATTCCCCGGTGCATTACCGGTAATGAGTGTCAGACGAAGTGCATCGGCACCATACTGCTCAATGATTTCAAGAGGGTCAATACCGTTTCCTAAGGATTTACTCATCTTACGTCCTTGGGAGTCTCTTACCAGGCCGTGGAACAATACAGTCTTGAAGGGCTTTTCTCCCATCTGTTCAAAACCTGAGAAAATCATACGGATTACCCAGAAGAAAATAATATCATATCCTGTTACCAGTACGTCTGTAGGATAGAAATACTTAAGGTCTTCTGTCTGCTCCGGCCAACCCAAGGTTGAGAAGGGCCAAAGCGCTGATGAGAACCAGGTATCCAAAGTATCAGGATCCTGCTCTAAATGAGTACCGCCGCACTTAGGACACTTTTCGGGTGCATCTGCGGAAACAATGATTTCCCCACAAGAACAGTAATATGCGGGAATTCTGTGTCCCCACCAGAGCTGTCTACTAATACACCAGTCACGGATATTGTCGGTCCAGTTAAAGTAGGTCTTTTCCATACGCTTAGGAATCAGCTGGATATCACCACTCTTTACCGCTTCTACCGCAGGCTTAATTAATTCATCCATTTTTACGAACCACTGCTGCTTAATCATAGGCTCTATGGTAGTCTTACATCTGTCATGGGTACCAACGTTATGACTGTAATCCTCGATACGAACAAGGAGTCCCATTTCATCAAGCTCTTTTACGATAGCCTTTCTTGCTTCATAACGGTCCATACCGCAGAACTTACCACCATTCTGATTAATAGTAGCATCATCATTCATAATATTAATTTCAGGCAAATTGTGACGTTTCCCTACTTCAAAGTCGTTAGGGTCATGGGCAGGTGTGATTTTAACAACACCTGTACCGAATTCCATATCAACATAAGAGTCTGCAACAACAGGAAGCTCTCTGTTAATGATAGGCAGCATCAGCTTTTTGCCAATCATATCCTTGTATCTGTCATCCTCAGGATTTACCGCTACCGCAGTATCACCAAGCATGGTTTCCGGTCTGGTAGTTGCAAACTCAATAAAACGTGTAGTGCTTACGCTACCGTCATCTTCAATCATAGGATATTTGATATGCCAGAAATGACCTGCCTGCTCCTGATACTCAACCTCCGCATCGGAAATAGAGGTATTACATACAGGGCACCAGTTAATAATACGGCTTCCCTTGTAAATCCAGCCTTTTTCATGCATCTTGCAGAACACTTCCGTTACCGCCTTGTTGCAACCTTCATCCATGGTGAAACGCTCTCTGTCCCAATCGCAGGAGGAGCCGAGCTTCTTCAATTGACTGATAATACGTCCGCCGTATTCTCTTTTCCAGTCCCATGCTCTCTCAAGAAAACCTTCTCTGCCAAGGTCTTCCTTGCTGATGCCTTCTTCCTTCATCTTTTCGATAATCTTAACTTCCGTAGCAATACTTGCATGATCTGTACCGGGCTGCCAAAGGGCATTATATCCCTGCATTCTCTTATAACGGATTAAGATATCCTGCATGGTATTATCAAGGGCATGTCCCATATGAAGCTGTCCCGTAATATTTGGGGGCGGAATCACAATGGTAAACGGTGTTTTGGAATGGTCTACTTCTGCATGGAAATATTTCTTATCCAGCCATTTCTGATAAAGTCTGTCTTCAAGCCCCTTGGGGTCATAAGTTTTTGCGAGTTCTTTACTCATATCATCTCTCCTTTTCTTCTTTCCGGAACCAATATCTCAAAAGAATTTGTTCAAATCCTATGCGCCAAGCATTCCGCTGAGCCTCTTAAAACTAAAATCATGTTCAGCAAAGGCTTCCATGATTTTTGAGTCTCATCTCCATAGCGCAAAAGGCTTTTGAACAAGCTTCTTTTGTATTATTGACTCCCGAAAGTAATACAATAAAAGCTACTTCATATAACTCCTATAAAAACATGCACTGATAGGTGCAAATAGAAATGCCCTCCACAGACATTTCATCTGTGAAGGGCGTTATATACGCGGTACCACCTTCATTTATCACTCAGTGATTTCGGCAAATACTTTGCTTAAAATCCTGTCCGTTAACGGGGACAACTCGTGAACGACTACTGATAATTATTTACCGCATTCGTCGTTCCGGCTCCAAAGCTACCTTCCATGCTCCTCCTCCGAAAACCTCACAGCACTGCAAATTGCAGGGTTCACTCTCTGACGGCAGGGACACATGTACTCCTCTTTTTCAACGCCTTTGTTTTAATTATTTTCATCTTAGTAGCATTTAACGTTTTTGTCAAGAAGGATTCTGCAAATACTCCATAGCCGTTTCTACTGTTAAATCATAAAGCCTCATCGCCTCGGCATGATTTTCCCTGATAAAATCAAAGTCCTTCTGCTTGCCGGCTTTTTCAAGTTTTGCTGCAAGCGCTGAAACCGCTTTTCCTCCCACACTTAAGGAAGACGACTTTAAAGCATGAATATACACAATATAATTGGTAAAGTCTTCTTCTGCAAAGCTGTCATCCAACTGTTTTTTCTTTTTATCCTTGATATTACAAAACATGGTCAGCATTTCCCGGTAAATCTCATCACTTTCCCCACAATATTTCATACCAACGGAAACATTCAGATATTCCTGTTCTTCCTCAGCCATGTTCTCCTTCTTTTCTGCCGCTTCTGTTATTTTCTTGTTCCGGGTATCCGATACTACCGCTTTCTTCTGTTCAGTTGCGTCTTTATCGTCCTTCTTCCGCACTTGAAGTTTTTCCTCAGGAAGATACTTCATCAACAGAATTTCAAGGCTTTTTCCTTCAATAGGTTTACTTATGTAATCGTCAAACCCTTCTTTCAGATACATCTCCCGAACACCTGACATGGCATTGGCAGTCAATGCAATTACAGGTGACTTTTTGCACCGGTTGTCTTCCATTGTTTTTGAGCGTTTCAAAGTCTCAATACCGTCTAACTCCGGCATCATATGGTCAAGCAAAATTACATCATAATGCTCCTCTTGCATCAGGGAAAGACATTGCATACCACTCTTACAGGTGGTAATTTGCAGCTGAGTCTTTTTCAAAAGACTCTTTACCACGGAAAGATTGATTTCATTATCATCTACCACCAAAATTTTTGCTTCCGGCGCCGTAAAGCTTTCATGATAAACCACCGCATCATTCCTATCCTTCATATAATTTTTTTCAAAATCTCCGATAGGCGTTGCATCTATCAGCTTTTGCGGCAGATACACGGTAAAGACCGATCCTTCCCCATAAACACTTTCCACGGTAATCTTTCCGTTCATCCGCCTAATCAGTCTGTCAGTGATGGCAAGTCCCAAACCGGTACCTTCAATACTGCGGTTCTCTTTGATATTCAACCGTTCAAATCCCTCGAACAACAGCGGAATATCTTCCTGCTTAATACCGATACCGGTATCTTTTACCTCCATGCGCAAAATAGCTGTTCCGTCCTCCTGTACATTCACATCAGCCTTCAACTGCACACTTCCCTGCTTCGTATATTTCACGGCATTACTCAAAATATTAGACAATATCTGCTTTACTTTAACAGCATCTCCATACAGAATCTTCGGCATGTCATCATCTATTGACACATGAAACTGAATTCCTTTCTTCTGCGCCCTCGCACGTATCATATTTACTGCATCTCGAAGCAAATATGCCACCTCATAATTATCTTCCACTACCTCTAATCTGCCGGACTCAATCCTTGAGAAATCCAAAATGTCATTAATCAAAGACAACAGCGTCCGACTGGCATATTTGATGTCCAGTGCATATTTACGGATATCCTTCTCTGCACTTTCCCTGATAATCATCTCATTCATACCGATAATGGCATTAATCGGCGTACGGATTTCATGAGACATATTGGCAAGGAAATCATTTTTGGCACGGTTTGCCTGCTCCGCCATTTCTTTGGCTACGCGCAGTTCCTCGCTTTCTCTTGCCTTCTCCTGTATGCCGAACAAATAAATCATCACGATACCAAACAGTAACAGCAAAAGGCCAAATACCCACAAAATCAATGTAAAAATATTCGAAACGCCTTCCGAAACTACATCCTCCGGCACGATACCCACAATATAAAAATCTGTCTGATCTACTTCTGACACAAACAAAAAGCTGTCTCCGCAAAAAGCTGCCGCCGCAATGGATGTATCCATCTTTTTATGAATCTCATCAAAAGCTTTCTGTGCTTCTGCATTTTCAAACAGCTCTCTGTATTCCTCATCCGAGATGGAATAGATTGTTTGTCCGCTCTTAGATGCAATAATAATCTCCGCATCTCCTGCGTAAGCACTCATGGTTACCTCTGCATCGGACAATTCTTTATCAAATAATTCGTACAACACATATTTAATATTCTCGCCACTATATATCGGCATAGTTAAAAGCATCCCATTTTCTCTGCTGTAACAGACCGCCTCATTTCCGCGAAAGGAATCCTGTATCCCGGGAAATTCTGCAAAATCAAGCATTTCTCCGTAGAGAACCTTGCCTCCCACTCCTAAAACACCGTACTTAACTCCTTCTACCGAATCGTCAAAGATATTCCCGATTCGCTCCATTTCCGCCTCATCAAGTTCTCCCCAGTTAATATAATCAACAGAATTCTGCATACGTCGGAATTCCATGGTCAGCTTGGCGTTGTATATTCCTGCATAGGACTCTGCCTGTCCTGCCACCTGCTTCTCCATATAGTCTACCAGCAGTTCCTTCAGTTTAAAATGCATCAAAATGCCTACAAAAGCAACTACCAGTATAAACAAAAATGCACTGATAACAATTCTGCCGTTTTTCCTTAATTTGTTATTCATAGAATTCTACACCCTCTACAAACCAGTCAAGCTGTTCCAAAAGTATTTCATCACTGATAATTTCATTTTCACTACAACGTAAATTTCCCTGTGTATCATAAATCACGCCTGAAAATACATCATCACCGCCAAGCATTCCGGCAACCGCATCGTCAACTGCCTTTCTTGCCTCTGCTGTCACCTCATCGGAATAGGAAGACAAACCCACTGCATCTTTCTCAATGCCTATCCAGTAATTTGTGCGGGAATTTCCTTTCCCTTTCATATATTCCTTCACCAGTTCGCTGTATACCGGCTCCAGATTATATACTGCAGATGTCAGATATTTATCAGAAAAACCTTCAAACTGCTTGTGATATCCGATGGAAAACACCTCTTTTGCCTCTGCTTCCTGTATCACGTAGCTCTGATTCTGATGATAGGTAACTACATCCACACCGGCTCCCTCTATCAGACTTCTTGTCGCCTGCCGTTCTGCCTGTTCATTATCCCAGCTTCCTGTCCACGTCACTACTACTGTTGCGTCTTTATTTACACTTTTTACCCCCAGTGTAAACGCATTAATTCCCCGGTTAACTTCATTATTGGACATGGCTGCCACATAACCGATTTTATCGCTTTCTGTTTTCATTCCCGCTATAATTCCTGTCAGATATCTTGCCTGATACATCCGTGCAAAGTAAGAAGTCATATTTTCAGCATGATATTCCGAAGAATTGGCATAAAAAGTCACATCCGGATACTCGTTCACCAATTCGCTTACTTCCTCCGAATAACCATAGCTGTTAAGAAAAATCATATTTGCGCCTTCCTCAACCAGCTCTTCAATTGCCGTAACACACTGCCCCGTAAATTCTTCTATGTTTTCTTTGACAAGCAGCTGCGTTCCGCATTCCTTACACGCATTTAAAATTGCCTGATAATGCGTTCCGTTCCACCCGTTTTCGTCTACACTCCCTGACATAATAAAACCTACTTTAACGGTTTCTTCTTTTGTTCTGCCGATAAATGCAATGGATAGAATAATACATATAAAAACGGCAATACCAAGCGAAACCAGCACTCTCGCTTTCACATTGCTACTCTTCATCTGACATTACCCCCTCTACATACCAGTCAAACTCGTTTAACATGGAATCATCTGACATACTTTCACCTTCTGCCACCCTCAGTTTCCCCTTGTTATCAGTTATGGGGCCGTAAAAAACGTCAAAAAGACCACTCTCAAGTTTTTCTTTTTCTGCTTCTACTACTTCCGCAATTTCCGGTTTCACATTTTGCGTAAAAGGAGCAAGGGATACCAAACCGGTTTCCACCCCTTCCCAATAATGCTTTCCGTGAAATTTATCCTGCAGACAGGCAAGTATCTGAGGTTCATAGAAGTTCTGCCATTCCCACACAGGAGCTGTCAGATATGTATTCGGGTATTGCGCACTGTTGTCAATATTGTAACCGATAGACCATATTCCTTTCTCTTCTGCCATTTCAAGCGGTTTATTGGAATCGGCATGCATCGCAAGAACATCAATATCATGCTTTGCCAATAATTTATCGACCGCTTCCCCACACATCACATCGTCTGTCCATGAGCCGGTCCATTCCACGTAAACCGTTGCATCCGGATTTACCTTTTTTACTCCCAAAGTAAATGCATTAATACCACGGTTTACCTCTGAAATCGGAAACGCCGCAACATACCCGATTTCGTTACTTTCTGTTTGCATTCCCGCCACAATACCGCTTAAATAGCGCATCTGATAAATTCTGCCGAAATAGCTTGCCAGATTATCTCCCTCTCCCACGCCGGATGCGTGAAAAAAATAAACATCGGGATATTCCTCTGCCATTTGCACAACCCAATCGCCAAAACCGAAGGAATTACAGATAATAATCTCACATCCTTCATTGATTAATTCCTGAATATTATCTCTGCACCGGCTATCCTCAGGCACGTTTTCACGATAAAGAATTCTCAGATTCAACTCCTCTGCACATTTTCCCAAGCCTTCAAAATGTGACTGCCCCCAGTTGTTATCCTTACTTCTTCCGTTTAAAATCAATCCTACCTTAGTCTGCTTATCAGTAATATCTGCTGTTTTCTCTTTTGCTGTTATGAAAAAAATACCTACAATGATAATCAGTAATATAACCGCTGCGGTAACTACAAATTTTTTCATCATCTTCTCCTACTTAAGTTCCGGATGCATGGTCTGAATATCATAAGTCAGTTCAATCCCCTTATGTCCGTACAACCCATAAAATCTGGAAACCACTCTTTCCACAACCATGATGCCGTTCTCCATATCTGCATCCATCAAAATCAGCATGTACTGACGGCTACTGTAGTCGGTTCCTACGTCTACCGCCCTAAGTGACTCCTTGACAGCCTCCTGGAGCATCATCATGGCCCGCTCCACTTCTTCCGCCGCCACTTCCTGCTTCTCCATGACATGAAGTGTCAAAAGCACTGTCTGTACCATCTGCTGCTTTCTGGTAACACATCTGGAGACAAAATCATAGATTTTCTGGAACTCATCATATGCCACCTGAAAAGCACCCTTGCTGGTATCCATTTTACCTTCAATCAAATCACGTACATTATTAATATCAACATCCGTGTTATCCACTGTCGAAATAATCTCTTTTTTCTCATCAAAGAAATGATAAGAGCTTTTACCGTTATTTTTAATATGGTACAGTGCTTTATCAGCTCTCTTATATAAGGTGGTAAAATCACTTCCATCTTCCGGTGCACTTGCAATACCGATGGAAACCGATACATTATCCATACAGTGAACCGTTCTGAATTGTGTCAAAAATGATTCCGTGATTGCCTTTGCTTTCTCGGCAGCGATATCTTTATCTGTCATATCCGCAAAAAATACAACAAACTCATCACCGCCCAGTCTGCCGACAACATCCATTCTTCTTGTATTTTTTTTGATTGCTTCGGCAAATATCTGTAATGCTTTATCCCCGGCAATGTGACCGAAAGTGTCATTTACCTGCTTAAAATTATCCATATCCATGATAAACAGCATTCCATTGCATCCTTCTGCAAGGAGTTCTGCTATTTTCTTTTCCATATAGCTTCTGTTAAACAGACCGGTAAGAGCATCAGTAATGGAAATTCTGGTTACATCCTTAATCTGCTTTTCCTTTTGCTCCAATTGCAATTCCAATCGTTGTCGCAAATCCTTCAATTCCAGCAAACGACCGATACGTCTTTGTACCACAACAGGCACAAAAGGTTTGATAATAAAATCATCCGCTCCGTTCTTAAAACATTCTGCCTCCGTATCAGGATCGACATTTGCAGTAAGAAACACGATGGAAATCTCTCTCCACTTGGAATTACTCTTTATAATAGCCGCCACATCACGACCGCTCATCTCCGGCATTCCTATGTCCAGAAGAACCAAATCCGGTATTTCTTCTTCCAATGCCGCAATAGCCTCCTGTCCCGATGTCACACAGGTAAGCTTATATATGTCTGACAAAGCATGCTTCACCAAAACCAGATTCATCATATCATCATCTACTACCAAAATGTGCTTCATATTTCCTCCTATTGCATCGAAAACTATTCAATATTTTTTACAATTATCCTCATATAGCGAATCGCTCCCGGCATAAATGCAGGGAACGACTCTATGGATTAAGATTAGTTTGGAGATTATTGACGTTTATTAAACTTAATATTTGTTATTTTTAGAATATATCTATTAACACTTTTTTTCAATATTTTCTTCCTAATTGTCGCTTTTTCTTCCTAATTGTTTGAAAAAATTTGATTCACGTTCTCCCACATTTCTAATAAGGAGGCAAATTCTTTCAATATATATGCAACATTACCTGCCTTTGCGGCTTTCTCATGCTCAAAAAACAAATCTGCCAGCTCATCTGCTCCCAAATATCGGGAACTGTTTTTTAATCCATGTACCAAAACTTTATACTCATCATCCGGATTCTGATACGTAGCCTGCAATCTTTCCCGCTTAGGTTCATATTCTTTCAAATAAATATCTATCAGCTGCTCATAAAATTCCATGGAATCGTCTGCAAACCGCATTGCTGCCTTTACATTAATCCCCTGTTTTTCCAAGTATTCCAATTTATCTCTTTCTGTCATTACCTTTTCTCCTCATTTTCATGCAAATACTGACCATATAGCTCTTTCATCTGCTTACGGATACGTACCGGAATCGGAATTGTCTCATTGTTCTTCATAAGAAACGTTTCTCCATCCATTTCCTGAACATATGCAAAATTGATTATGTAACTGCGTCCGCAGGTTAAAAAAGACGCTTCATCCGTAAGCTGCTCTTTTAATCCTTCCATTGTAATATTTGCACGGTACACATTGTCCATACAATGAATCAGTACACCATGATTATCACTCTCGGCAAAACAAATATCACGAACCTTAAACTTTCTGTTCATCCGCTCAATCCTGACTTCAATCGTTTTACACTCCGTCTGCAACTGATCGCTCACCTTACTCATGGCATGTTTAAAATCTTCATAATCAAAGGGTTTATGTAAATATCCATCCGCATGCACCTGAAATGCCTCCATGGCATGCTCCATAGATGACGTTGTAAACAATATACTGGTTTTGATTCCTGCTTTTCTCAACTTCTTCGCAGCTTCAATCCCATCAATCTGATTCATATAAATATCAAGAAAAAGAAGTGTCGGCTTTTCCTTAGCCGCATTGTGAGCCAAAAGCATCTCCTTTGCTGAAAGGAATTCTTCGACCTCAATCATGAGATTTTCTTCTTGTGCATATTTTTTTAAGTAGTGCTGTAATCGCAATAAGTCACTTGAAGAATCATCGCAAATATAAATTTTCATACATACCTCTCCCTTCTCTTACCCCATTCATTAAAATTGTATCACATTTTTTTTCTTTTGTGTGAATTTGTGTAAAATTGGCACATTTTATGCACGATTGACACAGTCTTTCAAAAAAACTGTTCTCATGATAGAATATATGTAATGTTTTTTACAAGGAGATTTTTTATGATACAAACATTAAATCACGTTTCAGAATATAAAGAAGAGTTGATTTATCCTGCCATATGCCGTGCTTTTGATGCACTTGATATTGAAAAAGATATGCGCCCCGGCTTAAAGGTTGCTATCAAACCCAATCTCATTCTTGCCAAAAGTCCCGATGTTCCCGTCACTACTCACCCTTTGGTTATCAAAGCAGTGGCTCGTTGGTTAAACGAACACGGTGTTACAGACATCACCTTGGCCGAAAGCTCCGGCGGCCTTTATAACGCCGAATATATGGGTAATATTTACAGAGTCTGCGGTATGAAACAGTTAGAGCCCCAGGTCAGGCTGAATATGGACTTTTCTGCAAAAACCGTAAACTGTCCGGAAGCCTTTGCCAACCACTCCTTCCATATCATCACACCGATTTTGGAAGCTGATTATGTTATTAATATTTGTAAATTGAAAACTCACGCCATGACCGGTTACTCAGGCGGTATCAAAAATCTGTTTGGCACCATCCCCGGTCTGGAAAAGCCGCAGCTGCATTATCTTTGGCCGGACATCAAGGATTTTTCACGTATGCTTGTGGAATTGGCACAAACGGTAAATCCACAAGTTACCGTAATTGACGCCATAGATGCCATGGAAGGCAACGGTCCCACCGGCGGCACTTCACATCCGTTACATATGATTTTAGCCGCAAGAGATTTTTATACGCAGGATTATTTCGCGGCAAAACTTATGGGACTTGACCCAATGAACATTGAAATGATTGCTCAGGCAGTTACGCTTGGCTTGGCAAAACCGGATGAACTGAAATTAATTGGCGACCCAATTCCCGATAACCTGACCCCCTTTCAGGTTCCTGATTCAAAGAAGTTAGATTTTTCCAATTATCTGCCGGGACCACTGGGTAAGATTTTTGCCAAATTTGCAGCCGGCGTTTTGAAGTCTTACCCTCAGCTTGATGATAATTTGTGTGTCGGTTGCGGAAAATGTGCCGAGAGCTGCCCGGCTCATATTATTGAGATTAAAAACCGCAAAGCTGTATTCAAAAAGAAAGGCTGTATCTCCTGCTTCTGTTGTCAGGAAATGTGTCCCATGAAAGCTATCTCCGTAAAAAAAGCTTTGTAGTTTGTATTATGAATATGTGTTAATTATGTTTAATACCCCGGCCATTCCGAATTTTTCTTGGATTGGTCGGGGTATTCGTATATACTTATTAGCGGATTTCGATTACTTCATAACCAGCTTCAGTAACAACTGCCTTTAAAGTGTCATCTGCTACTTCTGCATTCAGCACAAGCTCTGCACTCTTATTCTCCAGACTCATGGTAACGCTTGCAACGCCCTCCACTGCTTCCAAAGCCTTCTGCACTCTGCCGGTACAATGACCGCACATCATTCCTTCAATAATCATTGTTTTGTTCATGTTTGTATCCTCCTTATTTGATAGATTAATTATTTGATTATTTTCTGCCATCACCGTTTGAAATCCTATCGCTCGGAATTTACGGATCCTTAGTGCATTTCCGACTACAAACAGACTGCTCATGCTCATGGCTGCTGCCCCAATCATGGGATTTAAACGAATGCCGAAAACAGGATAAAAAACTCCTGCTGCAAGAGGAATGCATACCGCATTGTAAAAAAATGCCCAAAACAGATTCTGCTTAATATTACGAATTACTGTCCTACTTAAGCGAATAGCCGTGATGGCATCCGTCAGTCTGCTCTTCATCAAAATAATGTCAGCACTGTCTATTGCTACATCGGTTCCCGCACCGATAGCAATTCCCACATCAGCTGCAACCAATGCCGGAGCATCATTGATGCCGTCTCCAATCATTGCAACCTTTCTGCCTTCTTGCTGTAAACGCCTGATTTCCTTCTCCTTGTCTTCCGGAAGCACTTCTGCAATCACCTGATTAATGCAAAGCTTCTTGCGGACAGCTTCTGCAGTTCTCTTATTATCACCGGTTAACATAACTACATCTATCTTCATCTCATGAAGTGTCTTGATTGCCTGCACGGAACTTTTCTTCACGGTATCTGCCACTGCAATAATTGCCAAAAGATGCGCATTGATATCTTCTAAATCCCTTACTCCAAACAATAGCGGTGTTTTACCTTCCTCTGCCAGTTCCTTAAGCGCTTGCCTCTGCATATCAGAAAGAATTACACCTTTTTCTTCCATAAACCTGCTGTTACCGGCAAAATATTCTTTCCCTTCATACATACCTTGTACGCCTTTGCCAAAAACAGCTTCAAAACCACATACTTCGGGAATTACAAGACCTTTTCCCTGCGCCTCTTGGATAATAGCATCTGCCAAAGGATGCTCACTTGGTTTTTCTACTGCTGCAGCAAGTGCGAGAATTTGTTCAACACTCATACCCTTTTCATAGCCAAACACATCTGTCACTTTAGGCTTGCCTTCCGTAATGGTGCCTGTTTTATCAAGCACCACGGTGTCAATATCTCTTGCCGACTGCAAGGCATCACCCGATTTAATGAGAATGCCGTTTTTTGCTCCCACTCCGGTTCCCACCATAATTGCCACAGGAGTTGCCAGACCAAGCGCACACGGACAGGAAATCACAAGCACGGAAATTGCACACTGCATGGCGGTTTCAAATCCACCGCCTATTGCCATCCATATTCCAAACGTAAGAATTGCAATTCCCATAACTACGGGTACAAAGACCCCTGCAATTTTATCTGCCATTTTAGCAATGGGCGCTTTGGAAGATGATGCTTCTTCTACCAGTCTGATAATTTGAGACAAAGTAGTATCCTCACCTACTTTCACAGCACGACAAATCAAACGCCCCGCTTTGTTCATAGTAGCCGAAACTACCGTATCTCCGGCCTGCTTCTCTACAGGAATACTTTCACCTGTGATAGCTGCCTCGTCCACACTGGAAATACCTTCCACCACTACGCCGTCAACAGGAATCATACCGCCCGGCTTTACCACAAACAAACTATCCTTTGTAATCTGCTCAGTAGGCACTTCTTTTTCTTCACCGTTTTCCAAAAGCAAAACGGCTGTTTTAGGCGATAAATCCATCAGTTTTTCAATAGCTTCACTTGTTTTTCCTTTGGAACGCGTCTCCAAATATTTTCCTACGGTAATCAACGTCAAAATCATGCCGGAAGATTCAAAGTATAAATCACCGACATATCTGCTTACCAGTTCGACATCTCCATGACCCAAACCATAACCCATACGATAGATTGCAAACACACCATATACAAGCGCAGCACCGGAACCGATTGCTACCAGCGAATCCATATTGGGACTGAAATGAAGCAAAGTCTTAAATCCTACCCGGAAGAACTTCCGGTTTACATAAATTATCGGCAACGTCAGTAGAAACTGAGTAAACGCAAAAGTGATGGCATTCTCATTGCCATGAAACAGATTGTGAAAAAAAGCCGGAACCGGAATGCTGAGCCACATAAAAATCATATGGTGCATTGACACGGCCATTAACAAAATCATAAATACAACGGAAACCAAAAGCCTTATCTGCATGGCACGGTTTTCTTTCTTGCCTTTGATGAGCTCACGTCCTGCTGCGTTTCTGCCATCTGTATCAGAAGCACTTTCCTGCATCAAAGACGCTCCATATCCTCCGTTTTCCACTGCTGCTATAATTTTCTCTGTATCACATACGTCTTCATCATATTCTACCTGCATGCTGTTCGTCAGTAAATTTACACTGACCTTCTCCACCCCCGGCAGTTTTCCCACACATTTCTCCACATGGGAAGAACATGCCGAACAGGTCATACCTGTCACAGCATATTTTTCTTTTATCATATTTTTTTACCCTTTCAATGTTTAATATTGCCGATACTACCAATATAACTTCATATATTCCTCTGCGGTCTCTTCCCCAAGTCCATATTCTCTCATAAGTTCTGACTTCACTTTATCCATATCATTTCCAAGTTTCTTACAAGTCCGGATCGTCACTTTGATTCCTTCCTTGATTCCTTCATTTTTTCCTTCTGACTTTGCGTCATTATAATAATCTTCTAATGCCTTACACATCCTTTTCTCCTCTTTCCTTCCATTCTGATTATTCTCATTTTTTGTATCAATTAGTTTCTTTAACCTTTTTGATTCAGTCATGTCAACCAACATCTGCCAGCTTTTTTCATCCATTCTTTCAACAGCTTCATTCTCTGACAAATATTGTACAAATGTTTCCTTATCGTTCCTTCTTTTATACAATTCAAAAAACGGTCCCAATTCTGTTTTGAATCGTTCTGTGTTTTCTATATTTGACATGTCCAAAAAATGTAGTGAAAAATCCGGCATCAGTTTTTTCAGTTCTTCAACAAACTCCGCCTCTTCCTGAGAATCTGCCACACCGAAATCTATCATTTCATGAAGTGTCTTGGGACCATCCCATTCTTTTTTCCCCCAGTATAATACAAGAGTTACAACAGGATATAGCTTGTCTTCTTTTCGAAAATCATATAGAAATTCCCCGTTATTCTCATACAGTTCCTTTATGCTTTTTCCCGCTTTCTTCAACTCCTTATTTCGGTCTGATATTTTTCTTATTTGCCTGTCATATTCTAATGCCTCTGACAACATAATTCTGGCAGGCATACGATAATCAATTTCTTCCTGATTCTCCAACGTCCATACTACAAATTTAATTCCTTTACGATTCTCCTTCATAACCAAATCACGGATTTTCTCAATTTTTCGTCCTTTACCTGACATTAAAAGAATCGGATTCATTTCTTCTAATTCCTCAGCATGGACAAACTCTCTTCCACCAAACACACTGCCATTCCACAAATCCGCATATAGTCTTTCGTCACATAAAAACTCCCTTAACTTTCCATCCTTTTGTCCCATATTACCTCCTTTTGCAGGAAACAACATGGCAAATCCATTTCACGTGAGCCTCCTGCTTATTCAAATGATTATTTGGAAAAAAGCACGATTTCACATGATGCCCATAAGGCTGACTACGTCTCCCTGTAACCACAGCATCTGCAACGTTCACATCCGGACGTATAGAAAAATAGATTTCAGAAATATATGCTTTTTATTGAAATATTGTAGCACATCATATTGTACGATTCAATGAGTTTTTTATGACTTTTTTGTGACTACAAATCTCACTTTATTATTTCATAACATTTTTTCGTAAATTCTTTAAATGTAGCAATATCGGAAAGCAGTTCTTTTTGTAACCGTTCCGTCAGGATAAACTACTAAATCCAAATACAGATCATCGAAATAAGGTATTCCGTCCGCATCAATTCCCTGCGCGGCGATCATATCTATATACCACAAAAGAATCTCTTCCTCTTCATTCATCATTGCCGTAATGCAATACCAGTCATCTTCCGGTAAAATAGTCAGCCATTTAATTCCTTTATCACAAACAACAATATCCTCGCCTCTGAATTTCCATATCTGCGGTTCACTGACTTCATGAACCTCAATCATACCGACATATCCTGCCACCAATTCAGAAGTTACTCTGCATCCACGCACTTCTTTTGATAAAATACATTTCCACTCATCATAAGATAATCTGCTTCTTTTCATTATTTTTCCTCACCTTATGTTGCTTCCACAAACTCCTCTATCAACTGATTTACAATCTCCGGCGCATCTGTGTTGGAATTGTGTCCCGCATCTTTAATCCATTCCAGACGGATACCTGTATTTTTGTGCCATGTCTTACTGTATCTGATGCAGGAGCCTGCCTTATCCTTTTCTCCGCAAATAAGAAGCGCAGGACACTTAATCTCATAAGGCAAGTCCGCTTCTATTGCTTCAGCCAAAATCCTAAAGCCATGCCCGGACAACTTGGCATACCTCTCCTGATTCCCGTTATAAGTTGTCATCATATCCCGCATTAAACTTCTTCCGTACTCTGACATCGCTACTCCGTTTGTCCCTGCCTTAAGCAATGATTTCCATGGATAGTAACGATATACCGGCTCCATTCGCTTTAGAAGCCACAACTCCGCTGCAGTCAGATATTTCCGCTGAAGAGGCGCAGAGTCAATCGAAACAAACCCTTTCAGTTTTTCAGGAAACAACTGCGCATACGCCTGTCCCACATATCCACCCATGGATTGTCCGATGATAACAGGACTACCGATTCCTTCCCTCTCTAAAATGGCATCCAGCCATCTTGCTTTATCCATAAGAGAAAAATCAAAGGTAAACGGCCATGATGAGGCATGTCCCGGCGCATCCCACACAAAGACATTATACTTATCGTTAAAATATACAGTCTGTTTGTCAAACAATCTGTGGTCAGCAGTCAGTCCCGGTAAAAATACCAGCGTTTTCTTTTCCATATCTGCTTTTTTACTTATAAAGTAATGAATGTTTCCGCAGTGCGTTTCAAACACTTTTTCAATCATTTGATAGTATCCCTTCCAACTCCCACTCTTTTGCAGGAAGAATCTTTGCATTGTTACCGATAACCTCTTTGATAATACGCATTTCCAGTTTCTGCCTGTGTTTTAAATGATTTATCAAATCCTCAAAAGTTTTGCATCCATATTTTTCTCCATATGGTGAAGTAACTAAGTATCGAAGCATCAGCGGATACCACATTTCATTCCCGTTATCGTCACAGCGCTCTTTTCGAATCACTTGGATATTTTCCTCCACATTATCGCTATACAGGTACAATAACAAAAACTGCTTTTTGTTCACACACTCATACAATTCCCGGTAAAATTCAATAATTTCCTCATCTTCCAGCAGATGAAACAATATCAAATCTTCTATTATGTTCTGAAAAAAAGCGCACTCAAAAAGATATCCTGTTTCTTCCAAATTTCTGTATCTCGAAAAAATCAGTTCCTTAAATTCACTCAATGATTTTCTGCCGTTATTCACCTCATATTGTTCCAAATCTTTATGAAAATTCGGAATATCTGTAATAATCTTGGTATAGGAAATAATATAGTGTCCGTTCTCCCGAACAGTATTTCTTAAAATTTCCTCCCGAATAGGCGCATAGCGTTCCAAAATGGCTTCAAAATTATCTTCTGTCATCCATGTACACCAGGTCAGGTCAACCGGTATATAATCTCCTTCCCTGCATACATGCAATTTGGGGAACTCGCCTGCAAGCTTATTTACCAGCGTGGATTTTCCCATTCCCTGAATGCCTTCCACAAAAATATTTTTCATATCCCACGTTCCTCTTTCCTGTCATCCACATTTTTCGTATCACTATCATCCAAATATTTTACGCTCTGAGTGCCCTCATGGCATTCAATATGGCAATCACCGCTACACCTACATCCGCAAACACCGCCGCCCACATAGATGCCATACCTGCTGCTGCCAAAAGAAGCACCAATACCTTGATACCGATTGCAAATACAATATTCTGCTTTACAATTGCAAGTGTCTTTCTTGAAATCTTCATAGCTCTTGCTATCTTGGATGGCTCATCTGTCATAATTACCACATCAGCCGCCTCAATTGCGGCATCACTGCCAAGACCACCCATGGCAATTCCAATATCTGCTCTGGCAAGTACGGGCGCATCATTAATACCGTCTCCTACAAAAGCAAGTTTGCCTTTTTCCGGCTTTTCTGTAAACAATTCCTCTACCTTAGAAACCTTATCACCGGGAAGAAGCTCTGCATAATAATCTGTCAAAGAAAGGTTTTCTGCTACTTTCGCCGCCACTTTTTCATGGTCTCCGGTTAACATAACTATTTTCTTTACACCGGATGCTTTCAAATCCCTGATTGCTTTTTCCGCATCTTTTTTGATTTCATCCTCTATCAAAATATATCCCAGATAACGGTTATCTTCACCAATGTAAATCAGTGTGCCGGCTTCATCCGCTTGCTCAAAAGAAATATCTCTGCTCGCCAGTAACTTTTCATTACCCGCTAAAATCTCACGATTGCCAACTTTAACTGCCACACCATGTCCCGGAATTTCCTGTGCATCCTGAATCAGGCTCACATCTACTTCTCTGCCGTATGCTGCAAGCAGGGATTTGGAAATGGGATGATTGGAATAACTTTCTGCATAAGCCGCAAGCTGTAGCAGAACTGCCTGCATACGTTCTTCTCTTCCCATTGTCTCATCATCACTCTTCGCCGCTACGCTGATATCCTCAGGCTTCACAGCCACGATACCTGTATTTCCGACATTTTCAGAAAGTACCACCTTGGAAACCGCAAAGTTACCCTTAGTCAGCGTACCCGTCTTATCCATAACAACTACTTCCGTATCCGCCAAAGTTTCCAGATAATTACTTCCCTTAATCAAAATTCCTTCTTTACTTGCTCCTCCAAGACCTCCGAAAAAGCTTAACGGAATACTGATTACCAAAGCACAGGGACAGGAAATAACAAGGAAGGATAATGCCCTGTAAATCCAGTCACTCCATCCTCCGCCAAGTACAACAGGCGGAAGTACTGCCAGAAGTGCCGCACAAATTACCACTACAGGCGTATAGTATTTTGCAAACTTGGTAATAAAGTTCTCAGCTTTTGCCTTTTTGCTGCTTGCATTTTCCACAAGGTCTAAAATTCTTGCTACTGTTGATTCTCCGTAAGGCTTGCTTACCTTGACCTCAAGCACACCATTTTTGTTCACACAGCCACTGATAACCTCGTCGCCTTCCGCTACATCTCGGGGCGCACTTTCACCGGTAAGCGCCATGGTATCCAAAGAAGAACTTCCTTTTTCAATCACACCGTCAAGAGGAATTCTCTCACCGGGCCGCACCATAATACACTCGCCTACCAAAACTTCATCCGGTTCAACCTCTGTCCAGTCACCATCCCGAAGCACATTCGCATAGTCCGGTCTGATATCCATAAGCGCCGTGATTGATTTTCTGGATTTTCCCACTGCATATGACTGGAAGCATTCGCCTACCTGATAAAAAAGCATTACCGCAACTGCTTCCGGATAGTCTCCCACAAAGAAAGCACCAACTGTTGCTATCATCATCAGGAAGTTTTCATCAAACACCTGTCCTCTGCCGATATTCCGCAATGCATTTTTCACAACGTCACCGCCGATAATCACATAGGCGGCCAGAAAGAGGGGCAAATGGCAAAACCACGGCAACTCTCCAAACAGTGTTTGAAATAATACTGCCACAATATATACTGCTGCTCCGATTGCAACTCTTTTGATTCGCTTCTTTAATTTCTTACTCATAACTATTTTTCAACCACTTCAACATCAGGCTCAAACTTCTTTACAATTTTCTCAATATCTTTATAAATGGATTTTGCTCTCTCATCCTCTACTTCAATTACCAGCTTTTGAGTCAGTAAAGTTACGGTACTTTTGCTGACACCTTCAAGCTTACCTACTGCTTCTTCAATTTTGGCTGCGCAATGTGCACAATCCAGATCTTCCAAAATATAAGTCTTCTTCATCTCTTTTTCCTCGCTTTCTTACTCATTAATATGTTCCATGCCCTGATTTAAAATTGCTTTAATGTGATTATCTGCCAAAGAGTAAAAGATTGTCTTTCCTTCTCGTCTGTTTCTAACCAGGTCCATCTGTTTTAAGGTACGCAGTTGATGTGAAATTGCCGACTGTGTCATATTCAGAATCTGCGCCAGGTCGCAAACACACATTTCAGAGCAGAGCAACACATACAAAATCTTAATTCTGGTAGAGTCTGCAAACACTTTAAAAAAATCAGCAAGATCGTACAGGCTCTCTTCATCCGGTATTTCATCCTTAACCTGCTTTACAATATCTTCGTGTACATGAATATACCCGCACTGTTCTACATATTCATCTGTCTGTTTCATTTCTGCTCCTTTCTTAAATCAACTTACTTCATTCTGTCATTTGGCATTGACATATCGCTTTACATATGACCACTTGTTCATATGTTCATTATATCACCTCCACCCGCTCTGTCAACACCTTATCATCATTTTATAGCATTTTTTAGTGTAACTATATTATCTTTTCTACTTTAACAAAAAACCTGTAGCTTATGTCACGCCACAGGTTCCTGTCTCACTTTTTATCTATATCTGTTTTCATACGTTTCATTATTCTTCAAAACTTAAGTCTGTACCGTTCAAAACTGCCTGATACAACACCCCATTCGCGTGATAACACAACTTTAACGAAAAAAACGGTTCCTCTTTGTCCAATAAATCAAAGAATATCACATCACCCTTCCATAAATTAAGATCTCTGATTTTTCCCTTAGGCACCCACTCCAGTTTTCCTTCCGTACACTCTGTTATCTCCCCTTCATACTTATCTGCCGTATACAGACACATATATTCTGTCGGGTAATCACCACAGATAAATGTCACAATTCCGCGGAAGCGATAGGATGTCAGAGTCAACCCTGTTTCTTCCTTCACTTCACGCAACAGACATTCTTCCGGGCTTTCTCCCTCTTCAAAATGACCTCCCACGCCAATCCATTTATCTTTATTAATATCATTCTTCTTGGATATCCTGTGCATCATCAGGTAACAGTCATCATTTTCAATATAACACAGTGTTGTCAGCTTACTCTTTGGCATGTTGCACTCCCCTCTAACTACTGTATCTGATAATCAAAAGTTCTACACCCATATTGTCATTCAGGCGCCCTGTCTTTATTGCGGCTTCAGTCTCCACGCAATCCTCTACTGCAAGGCGTAGTTCTTCCTTTTTAAAGCGGGATGCCTGCGTCACATACTTCCCTGCAATAAAACCGGGCAGCCCTACTCTTTCACCGATTGCTTTATTTTGAAAGCCTTTGCCCGACAGTTCCTTCACCTGCATCAGCAAATTGAATTGTCTGGCTATCAAAAATAAAATTCGCACCGGAGGTTCTTTTAGCGCAAGCAATTCATAATACATTTGCAATGCCGCCTGTTGCTTTTTATCTGCAATTGCACTAACCATATCAAAAATATGATTACTGATTTGTCTGGTACAAATTTCCTCAATATCTGCTTTTTCTATCACATCCTTATCCATGCAATAGCAAAACAGTTTTTCCGCTTCCTTGCGGATATTTTCCATATCGGTTCCGGTTTTTTCCAAGAAAAACTCCAGTGCGGATGATGAAATCTGCTTTCCCTCTTTCTTCATCATGCCAAGTACCCAGCGCTTGAGCGTTGCCTCATCCTGCACGGCAAATTCTGTTACCGTTCCCTTGGACTGAATTGCCTTATAAAGTTTGCTGCGCTTATCCATTTCCGACTCCACCAGCAAAAAAGTGGTCGTCTGCGCCTGATTCGCCAGATACTCCGCAAGTTGCTCTCCTCCGCTCTTAAAAAGACCACTGTTTTCCAGCACAATCAATCTTTTATCTGCAAAAAAAGGCATCGTTTCGGCTAAATCAATAATTTCCCCCACGGAAATATCTTTTCCCTCAAAGTAATGATAATTCATAGTATCATCACCCACAATTGCCTTCTTTAAGCGGTCACGGTACTGACGTCGAAGATAAGCTTCTTCCCCGTACAGTAAATACAAATTTTTCAGTTGTCCGGTTTTGATGTCTTCGTTTAATCGTTGCACGAAACCGTCACGCCTCTCTTTTCCGCAAAACTCTAAGCATTATAAATATTGCTGTCTTCCATCTCTGTTCTTTCCGTCATATTATGAATCACTTCTTTAATCATAAGCGGCAGGAACGGCTTTGTGATATAATCATCGCATCCATACTTTGCAAACTCATTGGATGTTCCGAGTGTTCTGTCACTGGTCATCAAAACCACCGGAGTACTGTATTTTTCCCTGATTCGCTTCAGTGTTTCAAGTCCATCCATCTCCGGCATCATGTAATCAAGCAAAATCAAATCAAAAGACTGCTCCTCAAGCCTCTTAAGAGCTTCCGCCCCTCCGTCCGCAGATACAATTTCATATCTTGGTTCATCCTTCATGATATGCTTTATAATTGTACGGTTCATTACCTCATCGTCCACCGTCAGAATTCTTCGACGCATGGAATCTATCTGTCGCATACGATATTCTGTATCTTCCTCTATCATCTGCAACATAATGTCTGCAATAACCGGGTCAAACTGGGTTCCTCTGCCCTTTTCAATTTCATTTCGAGCCACTTCCTGCGGCAGAGCATCACGATAGCTACGGTTACTTGTCATGGCATCATAGGTATCTGCCACGCCCAATATCCTTGCAACTTCCGGTATTTCTTCCCCTTCAAGACCGTTTGGATAACCTTTTCCGTCATATCTTTCATGGTGGTATTTTGCTGCAATAGCAATATAATTATCCCCGGAAATTCCCCTCAGAATATGATATCCGGTGATAGGATGTATCCTGATAATATCGAATTCTTCATCCGTAAGCTTACCTGCCTTATTGATAATTTCTACAGGAATACGGATTTTACCCACATCATGCAAAAGACCGGCACGGTAGATTTCTTCCTGTTCTTCAATACTTTTTCCCAGTCTCTCTGCTATCATACGGGAATACATTGCTACACGCTTGGAATGACCGCTGGTATATCTGTCTTTGGCATCCACTGCTTCACTGAGCGCCGTAACTGTCTGTAAAAACAGTTCTTTGATTTTTTTCTGCTGTTCCCGCAGTTCTCTTGTCTTTTCCGTCACATCTCTTTCCATGGTTTCGCCATATTCTTCTACGGTATCGTAATATCGCTTTTCCATGGTACAGTCAACAAATTCAAGCAGATATCCTACATTCTTCTTGCCACGGGTCAGATATTTGATGCCAACTTTATAATAGGATTCACCAATATTGATAATCCTGTTAACATTTTCATCGCCTTTCCATTCTTTTAAATACTGCACTACTACTTTATAAAAATAAGTATCCGAAACAGGAACTTCTTCATCCACCACCCATGTTTCTATTTCCGGAAACAATTCCTTAATAAAAGAATTTGCATTCACATATCTGTATTTGTCATCAAATGCAAGATAACCGTAGTTATTCATTCTTTCAATGGAATTTGATATATTGGCAGACATATCATACATATTAATCCGCTCAAAAAACTTGATGACAAATGCAACACCAATCAGATAGCCGATAGACAAAAAACTGATATTACTTCCAACTAACCTTTCTATCAGATAAATTCCGAAAACAACCAGTCCTATTCCGCTTATGGTTATTACCGTGCGGGTAGGTATATCTCTTCTTTTTCTGATTGCATAAACCACAAATCCTGCCATAATCACCATATAAATAACTGACATAACAAGATATAATGTATGTAAGGGTCCGTAAGTTTTCACCAGATAATTGTAACCGTCACCGTGTATCAACTCCGCATGCTTATAGTATATTTCGGATTTTCCTATGGATAACGCTCCACACATCACAACAGAAGACCCGGCTGTAAGTAAGCAAACCACTACTTTGTTCAGCTTTATTTCACAAAGTCTTGCCAGAATTATTACTGTCATTAATGGAAGAAAGCAAGCCCCCAAGTAGATAATCTTATTTGCCGTAAGCGCCATGGACAGACATTCCGCTGTTGCAAGCATATATCTTCCGAGACAGTTCATCATCAGCAGAATCACCGCCGTCAAAATCATGGAATCTACTTTTTTATTTACGAATAAAACCCTTCCCAACATAAACAGGGACAATAAAAATACTATCAAATAAAACCCGGTTATCATTGCATACTCCTATGCTACTTTCTTTTTCTTAATTTTTTTAATAAAGTTACCAATTTCTTTTACAATATGTTGCACGGCAAAAACAATGGTATTATCTCCTACAAATCCCATAACAAGACAAACCAATGTTGCAACCAATACGGTTAATACAATACCGCCGATACAACCGAACCTGAGTGGCTGCAGACCGATTTTCCCCCAGGTAACCACAAACAAGCCGTACCAGTGAACAAGTATAATCGAATAGCTGTATTTTGACAATACTCTTACAGCAGTTCCGACACTTTTACTCATCACACTTCCGTTTTCCTGCTTCTTTGCAGCTTTATTTCTTCCGATGCCAATCTTGCTGATTTTGGACAACAGAATAATAACAGCCCCCGCGAACACTACCATTACAGGAGATGTATTACAAACATAATCAAGCAAGCTATAGTCTCTTAACAACACTGCCGAAATTATAATCGCCGAAAGCACACCAAGTATTAATACTGCAACTTCCATTGCTTTACTTCTTTTTTCTGTCACAATATAACCCAAAATAAACACGCCTTCCCAAGCCATCAGTTTCAGCACAAAATTCATTTGCACTCCGGCAAGGGGCAACAATGTTAATGCCGATTCCAAAATTAAAATCAGCCAAAAGCAAACCATTATTTGCCTGTCATTTAGTTTTCGCATTATTTTACGGACAAAAGGCGCCGCAATATACAATGCAATTAGCATATAAATCAGCCAGTAATGAGGAACAATATCCGATTCACCTTTCAGAATCTGCAAAAATCCCTTCCCCAGATTTTCAGGCGGAAGAAAACTCATCTGTCCTGATATACATAGGAAAATCGCATAGTACACCACCATAGGAATAACTACTTTGATAAATCTGCGAAAATAAAATGAAGCGAGAGATTCCTTTTTATCAGAGGAAATTAACAGGGAACCGGAAATCATCACGTACAGCGGATTGCATACCAAGCCAAGGCCCGCACATATTGTCAATAAGTTTGTCCGCCATGCTGCCACATCTTCTCCTCTTTGCATGGAGCAGGCATGAGTCAGAATGACACACACAGCTGCCAAAATACGGGCATAATCCAGATAGGATTTACGCATCTGTCCGGATGTGATTGCGACTTTATCCGGTGTGCTGTCTACACTTGTATTCTGAGCGCCGTTTGCAGTATCATTTTGGCTTCTGCCTTGCGCATTGTCTAAAGTATTTTCTTTTGTACCCAAAAAAAGCCTATCCATAAACTCGCGATTTGTCAGTCCACGCCCTTCAAAATAGTAAAACAGGGATAGCAACACTGCAAATACAGGCAATGCCCATAATGATTTTCTGCAAACATATGCAGTATCTGCAAAGGTACCGCGCCAGTCACAATAAAACAGTACAACAACTCCTAATACCAATAACGCAAAAGTAAGTCCTATTGCCCTTTTCCATTCATTGTTGCCTGTTTTCATACTGCATTTCCTCCAATGCACTCCTTCTTTGAGCGCTTCTCTCTCATATTGTTTCGTGATAACATTGTATCATTTACATTTTTACAATACAAGAAGTTCCTCTATAAAAACCACTTTTGAATCATTTCGTCCAGCACTCTGGTATTCAGCGGATGTTTACTTGTCTCATGCGTAAAAAATAAATTAATTCCCAAATGCTCTAAGTAAACTTCTTTTCGCTCAGGCATTTTTAGTATTGTAAAATCCGGACATTTCCTGATATTTCCCTCTAACATAAGCGGATACTCATAGCGATACGGTATCCCCAACAAGTATAGTTTATCCGCTATAATCTTTTCTGACTTTGACCGCACTCTTTCCCCTTTCTCACTTATATATTCCGGTGCGCCTTCTTCAAATCCCATTCGCGAATACTCTACATTTTGCCAACGTCTTATATATTCCTCATCCGGAAGCGCAAGCGGTAATATTAATTCTCTGCGATACGGATTTATTTTTTGATATACTTCTCCTAAGTCCGTCTGTTCATATATTTCCACAAAATTATTTATTGCCTTTCTTCTTTTTTCCACTATGTTCAAAAACTGCATATCATAATCACGTTGTGCAATTCGTTTGGCAAGTATTATTTCATCCCTTCTTAAATATCTTCCGTTGTAACTACATTCCCGCACATCTGTACTATCTGCATTTCTGTAGTAATATTGCGCTTTCCCCCGTTTTTTCATAATACGCAAATGTCCTTTAGGGACGTGACGCAGCCTCTCCTTCGCTTTCTTTTCCATTACTTCTATTATTTTTACTTCATCACGCAATCGTTTCACTATTTTTTTCATTACAATTCCTCCCACTTTCTTTATTTTTTCCTATCAAATTATCTTTATTGTTTTCTTAATAGGACAATATCTCGTCGCCTTGTCCTACCCAACTCTCCTTTTTGACTTCTTAATAGGACAGTTTCTCGTCGCCTTGTCCTACTCAACTCTCCTTTTTAGATTCTTAATAGGACAACCTTTTCTTTCCTTGTCCTACTCAATTCTCCTTTTTGACTTCTTAATAGGACAACATCTCGTCGCCTTGTCCTACTCGACTCTCCTTTTTGACTTCTTAATAGGACAGTTTCTCGTCGCCTTGTCCTACCTAACTCTCCTTTTTAGATTCTTAATAGGACAACCTCACCTCCTTTGTCCTACTCATCTGCTTGCTTTTTATATAACCCCACTTCTAATTTTTTACCAATTGTCACTGTAATTGCACCGCCTTCTGCAGTGGAATACACCTCACTCCCCACATCTGCAAGCCGTTCTAAGGTTTCCTCATGCGGATGCCCATAAAAGTTATTTCTTCCACAGGAAATCACCGCCACTTCCGGTCTGACTAAGGACAGAAATTCTTCTGATGTGGAATACCGCGATCCATGATGCGCTACCTTCAATACGTCCACTTCCATGAAGGTGTTCTCTGTCGGCTCTACTCCAATACCACTTCCGGTGATATTGGTCTTTGCCTGCCCGCCATCTGCCATCTCTCCATTAAGTTCCCGCAGCGTCTGAATCAACATTTCCTCTCCTTCCTTTTCTACATCTCCTGTCAGCAGCGCCTCAAACTCATCGCATCTCACCAGCAAAACAAGCGAATATTCATTTTCATTTTCTGCCGCATATCCTGCAACCGGATGCAGACATTGTAAACTCATTTCACCATCCTGCAGACTCATCCCTTTTGAAAAATGCACCACCGGAACACCTGCATTATCAGCCGCTCTTATCAATTCCCAATACGCATCCGTTCTTGAAAACACCGATACATCCGGCAGACAGAGCCTCTTAATCATAATCCCTTCCTCATCAATAAGCTCCAAAAGTTCCAGAATTCCGTTACAATGATCTTCATCCGGATGAGTCACAAAAATTGCCTCAATTTCCCCGGCACCACAATATTTCAAATACGGTAAAATCCTGTATTTTCCAACCGAAGACACATTACTGCTGCCACCGTCAACTAAATAGTGCTTCCCGCCCCCGCTTTCAATGTGAATGCAATCCCCCTGTCCCACGTCCAAGAAAGAAACTCTGCATTCACCTTGACTCTGCCCAAAAGCTCCAATCATTCTTCGGAAAACATCTTCCACAGGTGATAGCAGCAACACCACTGCCATAATAAATGCAATCCACTTTTTCTTTAACGAAACCTTTTTTTGCCAAAGTACAATCAGTAATAAAACCATAAAAAAACAAATTGTCTTCCACAATGGTGGCTGTCCTGTCCAAAGAAGTGCTCCCGGAAATTTACTGCAAACCTCACAGGCACCATCATAAATTGCCAGAATCCCGCTAATCAAATATGCCAATAGTCTCGTAAGCCAAAATTCACTGTCACAATTCGCTATTAAGCCGCACCTCATACTGCTCAAAGTAAATCCATACTCTGCATCACTTAGTATTCCTCTGATTTCTTCCACTCCTAACAGCAAAACTCCTGCCGGCAGAAGCAGACTCATCATCGGAATTACCAAAAGATTTAAAAATACCGCATACACCGGTGTCTGATAAAAAAACTGCATTTGAAAAGGAAGCATTGCTGCCGTAATCACAAATCCCCCGACAAATTTTCCAAACCACTGCGGCGGCTCTTTTTCCTTCTTTAACCGCTTCTTAGTAAGTGCCGGTATCAAAAGGGCAATGGCAAGTACACAGCCAAAAGAAAGTAAAAAACTGCTATTAAAAAGATAAAGCGGCTGCTCTGCCAAAATGAAAAATGCCATCACAGCAATTGCTGTTGTCATGTCATATGTCCGTCTAAAGCTCCGCCCAAGCAAATGAATGGCAAACAGCCCTACTGCCCTGATAACAGACACAGTGCTTCCTACCATGCTTCCATACAGGCAAATCAACATCACCGACAAGACAGAGCAAATCCATATCGGCAATCCTATTTTTCGCAATCCGTTAAACAAAGTCATTCCTATCAAGGAAATATGTAATGCGGAAATTGCCAGAATATGTGCAATTCCGTTTTTTTGGTATAACGCCTTTCTCTCTGTATCTACCGCCTTCTTCTCCCCAAGGAGCATAGTCTTCATCACAGAAGCGTCCTTTTGCGACAAAATGCGGTCAATAGTAGATGATAACCTGCATTTCAGCCGATATAATGCTTCTTTACCTCTGTGATATGTGAATGATTTTTGTTGAATTTCTGTTTGATTTAACTGAAAAGAAATATTTAAAACTTGATAATAAGATTCTGCATCGAATTGTCCCGGATTTGTAGCTTTATCAAAGCACTTCAAAATTCCGGTTGCCTGAATGGTACTTCCCATTTCCGGCATATCCTGATTTGATGACAAATAACAAATTGCCCGGTAGTCGCCTTCTTCCACCTGTGCCCTGACCGGGCCGGATACAACAGAAGAAATCTTAATATAGACTACCGCAACTTCTTTTTCCGCCTTGAGATAAACTTCTTTTTGATATACCTCTCCTGTTACTGTGACCTGATTCCCCGTCCACGCCAAAAAGGCCGGAGGGGAATCCTTCACAATCTTTGTACTCAAAAACAGCATCAATATCATCACAAGGCAGACCATTGCTAACGGTCTTTTCCTCATATAATTTCTGCTCACACCTCTTTCTCATCACTATACACCTAACAATTACATTTTGTGTCCCCTGCCATACACACCGCTTAACCAATGCACATGGAAATTACTACATATAACAATCCTTACATGTCGCAATTACTGCTTTCCCACAATTACTAAGTCAAGATTTCTTTCAAAAAGTGTAGACAAATTAATGCTTTCCGTATAATTTACATTTGTCTCTCCGTTTATGGAAATCTGGACTTTATTTACATTTGGCAATTCTACCAGTGAATTTGTCAATGCATAAATAGGAATCTCCTGAGACACATCATAAACCTGATTCAAAAAGCCGTTGTCAAGGTTTACATAACAAACCCCATCTTTGATAGTAACGCCGATAATTTTGGTTGAAGGATTCATCACAGGATGTGCTGTGGAGTCCTTCACGGAGCTGATATCATGGGCTTTGGGGCCGGCAATAATCTCCTCTACCACCTGACGCTCCGGTGAAAAATTACTGCTGTAGACAACATTTCTGGTAACGGCGGTAAGTCCGTCACCTTCTTCATTTGCAAAATAAAGCTGTATTTTCACACGTTCATAGGCATTAATTTCATTTCCGGCATTATCAATAAATGTATCCCTATTCATTACACCCACCACGGTTCCGGATGCATCCGTCAAAGGTTCTCCATTCACCAAAAAGGACACATGGTGAGCCTCCGGCACCTGTACCAAAGTTCTCACAATTGCTGCTCTCGTCAGTATTTCCGTAATCAGCTCCTGATTTTTATAATTTTCATCGAAATTTAAAATAAGATTCCCTTCTATCAGTTCATAATCAAGCAGCTTAAATCCTCCCGCCAACGGCGGCTGATATTCCAGTTTTTCCGGCATGCGCTCAAGTTCTGCAATCAGTTCCTGCAAAATATCTGTCTTTTCCGTACTCTGTGTTTCATACTCATAATATAAAACTGCTGTGGTATCACGGTTTACATAATGTATGTCAAATTTGTTCTTTGCATCTTCTTTTTGCACACCGCAGGAAACCGCCGTCAGTAAAAAGAACACACACAGCAAAAGGCGCCCCGTCATCCGTATTTTCTTCATCTTGCTCTGCACCTCCTACACCATTACATGGGTCAGCGGAATCTTAACCAAAAATGTGGTACCTTCCCCTTCCCGGCTCTCTACCTTAATAGAACCCCTGTGCAATAAAACTGCATTTCTTGTAATGGCAAGTCCCAATCCGGTACCGCCGATTTCTCTGGAATGAGACTTATCCACCCTATAAAAACGCTCATAAATCTGAGACATGCATTCTTCCGGGATACCGATTCCCGTATCTGCCACCTCAACGGTAAAATACTGGTGGTCAGCATCCAGCGTCACCGTTACCTTTCCGTGTTCTTTATTATACTTAATTGCATTTTCAATCAAATTGCTTAAAACAAGTGACATTTTCACTTCATCCACTTCTGCTACAATTTCCCTGGTGCTTACCAAAAGAAGTTCCACATCATTTTTTCTTGCAATGGGACGAAGTCTTTTTAATATAATTTCTGTCAGTTCATTCATGTTAATCACACTGATATTTAATTCTGCCGCTGCTTTATCCAGTTTAACCAACGCAAGTAAGTCATTAATAATTTTATTTTCACGCTCAATTTCATCTGCAATATCCAGCATAAACTCCCGGTATAATTCTGCCGGTGCATCCTGCTGGGCAATCAGGGAATCTGCAAGCACCTTTACTGATGTCATTGGAGTTTTTAATTCATGAGAGACATTTGCCACAAATTCCTGCCTGGAATCATCCAGCATTTTCATTCGATTCTGCAAACTGTTAAATGCATCCACAATGTGCTCTGTCTCCAAATAATCAGGCACCGAAATAGGTTCATTGGTATAGCCTTCTTTTACCTCACTAATTGCCTTGGTGATTCTCTCAAATGGTCTGATGAGGGCATTGGCAAGTACAAATGCAATGGCAAAAAGACAGACCACCATAATACACTCAATAATCAGTACTTTTCTGCTTAAAATATCCATGGTAGCAGTGATGATATCCGTTGACACGCTGGTTAACATAACTCCACGCACCAATTCAGTTCCCGCAGGAACTGCCTCTGTTGCCATCTGATCTGACACCGTTTCCACAATTGGAGTCGTAATTTCAATAAAACCGTTTTTATCATCATAATTAGCCATACCGGTACCTTTCAGACATTTGATTACCTCTGAAGAAATAATCGTCTTTCCTTCACTGATACCGTATGTATCTTTTATGACTTTCAGGTTTCCGTTAATAATCAGTACACGACCACTGTAAAGGCCGGAAAGCTGCTCCAGCTCAGCGTTAATAACCTCAGAAGATGTATCCTGCATATAATTGTAAGTAATCAGGTGATTGGCAATGATTTTTAACTGATTCTGGACATCCGACTGACGCACTGCCACCGCTCTGTCCTCATAGCTGCTTAATATACTTGCACGAATAATTAAACCGGGTATTAATCCCATCAGAAAAATAATGATAAAAAGGCGGACCTTTAAGCTCCGCCATATTTTTAATTTTGAAAATAATTTCTTAAACATTTCTGTCATAACAGTACCTATGCGAAATAATATCCTACGCCCCATTTGGTGTGCACATACTTCGGTTCGCTGGGATTGGCTTCCACTTTTTCACGAAGTCTTCTGATATGTACATCTACCGTTCTGACATCTCCCGGATAATCCATTCCCCAAACCAGCTTAAGCAAGCTTTCTCTGCTATATACTTTGTTGGGATTACGCACCAAAAGTTCTAACACTTCAAACTCCTTGGCTGTTAAATTGATTTCTTTTCCTTCTACATACACGCGTCTGCCATCACAATCAAGACGCATATCTCCGCTTTCAATTACCTTTGCTTCCTCCTTCGGTTTGGGCATGGTACGGCGCATAATTGCCTTAATTCTTGCCTTTACCTCCAGAATGTTAAACGGTTTTGTGATATAATCATCGGCACCATACTCCAGTCCCAAAATCTTATCCATGTCTTCACCTTTTGCGGTTAACATAACTATAGGAACTGAAGAAAACTCCCTTACCTGTTGGCAAACTTCAAATCCTGTCAGTTTCGGAAGCATTACATCCAAAAGTACAATATCATATTCGTTATCCTTTATCTTTTGAAGCGCCTCTTCTCCGTCATAAGCACAATCCACTTCCATTCCGTCCTGCTCCAAGCTGAAACGGACTCCCTTTACAATCAGCTTTTCATCGTCTACCACTAAAACTTTTTTTCCCATTTTACATTTTCCTCACTTATACTACACAGTGATACTGCTCTTTATTTTTTGGAATAACCCCTCTTTTATCCCGTCAACATTCATAATTTCCTCAATAGTTCCATAATTACCGTTTTGCTCACGATAATCAATAATACTTTTGGCTTTCCCCGCTCCGATGCCCGGAAGGGTACAAAGCACTTCTTCGGATGCCGTGTTAATATTCACCATTTGATCGGAAACTGTACTTGCGGAAAATTCCTCAGATATCTCCCCAGTCAAAAAATCTTCTGCAGATTCCCACTGCGCCAAACCGCTTTTAACACCATACTCTTGCCCCTGCGATGCTTCCTGCAGAATTTGTTCTTTGGTCGGAATACAAATCTGCATTCCGTCAGATAACTTCCAAGCCTGATTTAAATAATCCTCATCAGCTTCCGGCAGAAAACCGCCTGCTTTCTCTATGGCATGACAAAGTCTGTCACCTTCTTTAAATTCATACACACCCGGATGCGCAACTGCTCCGCATATATGTACCAACAGCAGAGAGTCTTCTGCTTCTGCTGCCATTTTTTCCTCTTCGGAATTTGCTACGTTTTCTTTTTCCCAAACAGCTTGCGTTACGCCTTCCGTTACGGTCTCTAAGTTCCTCCCTGCTACGACTTCCGGCGCGATTTCCGCCTTCGGTGCTTCTGCTTCCTGCTCTGCCATCTGCATACCTGCAGAATCATACAAAACAACACTTTCCTTCTTTTTACAGCCGGATAACAAACTCATAATCATCACTGCCGTTATCCACAACAGTGTTTCTGTTTTGTTTTTCATCGTTTTCTCCTTTCGCCTGCGCGCAAAGGAGCCCCATATAACGACACCTTCTTATTGTAAAGTAAAATTTCGCGTTTTACAAGTAGGTCACTCTGTTATTTCCACTTAAAAATTACAATCCCGATGATTGCAATCAGCATTCCGAATATCTTTCTCCACTCAAGCGGCTGCTTCTCTACGCCAAACATTCCGAAAATTTCAATCACATATGCTACAATCAGCTGTGAAATAACAATCAGCATCACCGCCCTTGCAGGCCCTAACATATCCATGCTTTTGATAACGGTATAAGTAATAAATGCCCCTATTGCGCCTCCTAAAAGCATATATTTGGGTTCTACCTTAGTAAGCGTTGCAAAAGATGTTCTGTCTGTCAGAAGCCATGCCCCTATGCATACTGCAAATGCCGATATCTGTACAAACGCACTTGCCACCCAGATACTGGATGCCTTGGTAACCTGCGTATTGAACACTCCCTGTACACTCATCAGAGCTCCTGAAACTAAAGCAATCAAAAAACCAATCATATCGGACCTCCTTACTGTTATTGTTACAGCATACCCTTATGACTGGTTTTTTATTCGCTTTTTATTCCTATCTCTATCTGTTTTGCTAAGAATTTTCCGTTTCTTCTTCCACCGGTTCTGTCTCATGGATATAGGTTTCTTCGTACTCTCTGCCGGTTACCTGCTTCATAATCTGCTCAGACAAAGCCTTGATGCTGCGATTGGCATCCGCACCATCCCATACATCCGCAAACACAGACTCCAAAAGAACCCAGAAATTACTGGTTTCAATCATCTTTGGCATGGAAATGGAATTTTCATATTCTTTGGCAAATTCCTGTAATGCCTCGTACCCGTAATCCACACCTTTCATAGCAGAAACTTTACCGGTTCTTGCAAATAGGCTGTCACTGCAATCTACTGTTAAGTAATGTGCAAAATCATTTGCAAGTTCTCTGTTTTGTCCGTATCCGTTTACTACCACACAGTTTGTCACGGACAAGGAACGCGTTTTCATATTTTCATCAATATCCGGCGTCTGCGTGATGCCGTATTCATAAGCAAACAAACCATCTTCCTTTGCCTGTTCAATCTTTGACACCACATCGGTTGTTGCCACGGTAAATACCACTTTACCGGAAATAAACTCATCAATTACTTTTTCGTAGTCAATCTCACTGGTATCAATGGAAAAGAATTGATTTAACGATTCATAAGAACGCATACTCTTAATTGCTTTTTCATTGTAAATGTCAATCTGCGAGATATCCCATCCTGCTTCGCCACCCACATTCATGGCAGCTCCCACAAAGAAATAATTGTAGAAGATATCAGTTACATCCCATCTGAAAATTGATTCTACACTTTCAGGTGCATCATAATCATCTGCAAATGCCTTGATATCCTCTATGGTAGCAGGCAGCAGTTCCTGCATTTTCTGCTCAATCTGCTGTTTTTGTTCCTCTGTAAGTTCGGCACTTTCTGTATTTTCCGATTCAATCGGCAAATCCGGCATACCTTCGTCCCCATTACCGGAGCTTTCCGTTTCAGGTCCGTTTTCTTCCAATTCTTTTTCTGCTTCCTTTGCTGCAAGCAAATCTGCTTCCGCCTCAATCTGTTTTTTCGCCATATCTTCCAGATAGGTCTTATTGTACAACAGTGAGCTGGTTTCAAAGTAAAAAGGATATGCTATCAGCTTGTCTTTATAGGTAACTGCCTGAAGTCCCGTTCCGATAAAACATTCCTGCGGACTACACGCTTCTCCCTGCGGCACTATTTCTTCCGCAAGTCCTGCTAAATAAGCTTTCTCCAGGGAATCATGGGTAAGCACAAACAAATCGGGCACCTCATCCGTAAGGGAAGCCTGGTTGATTGCTTCCAGATACTCCAGCCCCGATGCAAGCACCGGCACTACTCTCACATCATGTTCTTCACCATAGGTTACCGCAACACTGCTGATATAAGAAGTCAGCACTTCATCCGTATACCATATATATATAGTTTCCTTTTGGTCTGAAAACATAGGAATTTCTGCTTCTTCACTGCCTGCCTGAGTTCCCCATCCGGCAATTACGAAAATAAGTCCTGCCATAACGGCCAGAATCCCAATTGCTGTCAGTCGTTTTTTGAGACTCATTTTTCTCTCCGTTTCTCTAATCTTGTATACAGGAATCTAATATTGCAATCATCTCGTCCACGTTCTCTTTGGTAATCACAAGAGGCGGCACAAATCGAATGATATCCGTTCCTGCATTAATCAGTATCAGACCTTTTTCGAGTGCTTTGCTGATAACAGGTCCTACCGGCTTATCAAACACAAGTCCCTGCATCAGACCCACGCCTCTTCTGGTCTTAATAAATTCATATTTTGCTACCAGTTCATCCAGTTTCTGTTCCAAATAATCAGCCACTGAATTCACATTATCTATTATATGGTTCTCTTCAAATAATTCAAGTACAACATTAATCGCTGCTGCTGCAAGAGGATTTCCTCCGTAAGTGGTTCCGTGATCACCACTGGTTAATGAGTTCTGTCCTACTTTTTCAGTCATCAGGAAAGCACCTACCGGTACACCGCAACCAAGTGCTTTTGCCGTAGTCATAATATCCGGTTTGATACCATACTTCTGCCATGCAAACATGGAACCGGTACGTCCCATACCACACTGGATTTCATCTAAAATCAGCAGAATATCCTTTTCTTCGCAGAGAGCCTTTACCTTCTGCATAAATTCTTCAGTAGCAGGGTAAATTCCGCCTTCACCCTGCACGGTTTCAAACATGATAGCACAGGTTTTGTCCGTCACATTGGCAAGCACACTGTCAAAATCGTTCATCTGTGCAAAGCGGATGTTTCCAATCATAGGCTGGAACGCCTCACGATATTTAGGATTTCCTGTTACAGAAAGAGCACCCATGGTTCTGCCGTGGAAAGAGTGTTCCATGGCAATAATCTCATGGTCTGTGCTACCGTCTTTTAAATAAGCATATTTTCTTGCCGCTTTAATGGCACCTTCTACTGCTTCCGCACCGCTGTTGGTGAAGAAAATTCTATCCATGCCGGATACTTCCTTCATCTTCTTTGCTGCTTCAATCGCAGGTACATTATAATAATAATTGGACGTATGAATTAATTTATCAATCTGTGCCTTTAATGCATCATTGTACTTTTGATTATTATAACCTAATGCAAACACTGCAATCCCCGCACAGAAATCAAGATACTTCTTGCCCTCGATATCATACAGGTACACACCATCACCTTTATCAAGTACTACCTGATAACGATTATAGGTATGTAACAGTGTTGCCTCTGCCTCATCAATGTATTGTTTCATATCTTGCATGATAGTTATTCCTTTCTGCTATTCCTGTGCACCATTCATGGATGCTTTGTCTTCATCTTTAATAATAGCGGTTCCGATTCCTTCATTGGTAAAAATTTCAAGAAGAAGGCAGTGTCTGATTCTTCCGTCCAGAATATGAACTCTGTTTACGCCGTTTTTGATTGCTGAGGTACAGTTGTTCAGCTTAGGGAGCATACCACCTCCGATAAAACCGTCGGAAATAAGTTCATCTGCCTCTGATGCCGTAATTCTGGAAATAAAAGAGTTCTTATCATTGATATCCTTGTACAAGCCTTCAATATCGGTAAGAAATACCAGCTTATCTGCCCCTACTGCCTTGGCAATGGCACATGCAGCGTCATCCGCGTTGATATTGTAAGTATCAAAATTGTCATCAAGTCCGATAGGTGCCACAATAGGGAGATAATCGTTCTCCAAAAGGTCATAAAGAATCTTGGCATTTACTTCCTTCACGTCTCCCACAAAGCCAATGTCTTCGCCGTTTGAATACTTTTTATCTACTTTCAGAAGCTTTCCGTCCTTGCCACTGATTCCCACAGCCTTTACACCAAGCTCCTCCACCATGGTTACCAGCCTCTTGTTTACCTTACCGAGAACCATTTCTGCAATTTCCATGGTTTCCGCATCAGTTACACGAAGTCCGTTGACGAACTTTGCTTCCTTACCGGTCTTTTCTACCCAACGGCTGATTTCCTTACCGCCGCCGTGCACAATAATGGGTTTAAATCCTACCAATTTCAGCAAGGTTACATCCTTGATAACGTTCTTTTGCAATTCCTCGTTACTCATGGCACTACCGCCGTATTTTACAACAATAATTTTACGATTAAATTTCTGTATGTAAGGAAGCGCTTCTATCAGAACCTCCGCTTTATTCATAATTTTTTCCATATCCATGACAGTTTCTCCTCTTTACTTAAAATGTTTAGCTTCTGTAATCCGCGTTTATTTTAACATAATCATATGTCAGGTCACACCCCCATGCTGTAGCAGTTTCATTGCCCATTTTCATATCGACCAGCACGGTCACTTCTGATTCTGACAGGATTGTCGTTGCGACTTCTTCATCGTATCCTGTAGAAACACCATCCTCATAAATCTTAATTTTACCGGCTTTGCTCTCAAAATACAGATCAATTTTCTCAGGATCAAACTGCACACCTGAATAACCGAGTGCACAAAGAATTCTTCCTGCGTTGGCATCGTGTCCGTAAATCATTGCCTTTACCAAACTGGAGCAGACAACGGATTTGCTTAACGTACGGGCATTCTCTTTGGTATCAGCATTCTCTACCTTAACCTCCAAAAGTGCAGTTGCACCTTCCCCGTCTCCTGCCATCATCTTCGCAAGCGTTTCATTGACATAGTGAAGTGCAGCCTTAAATTCTTCATATTCGAGAGTATCTACCTGAATTTCCGGATTTTCAGCCATACCGTTTGCCATAATTAAAAGGGTATCATTGGTAGACGTATCTCCGTCTACAGAAATCATATTAAAAGTATCTACCACATCCTCTTTGAGGGCCTTAGTCAATGCTTCTTTTGTAATTACCGCATCTGTTGTAATGAAACCGAGCATGGTACACATATTGGGATGAATCATGCCGGAGCCTTTGCTCATACCACCGATTGTTACCTTCACGCCACCCACTTCAATTTCTGCAGCCACCTGCTTGGAAATGGTATCTGTTGTCATAATTGCTTCTGCGGCAAGAGTACCTGCCTCTAAAGTTTCTGCTTTTGCTTTGGCAAGCTTTTCCACACCTGCTTCAATTCTGTCGATAGGAAGCTGCATACCGATAACACCGGTAGATGCCACCAGGACGGAATCAGCCGGGATGTTTAAGGCTGCTGCTGCTGCCTTTGCGGTTTTGTCACAGTAAGAATAGCCTTCTGCACCTGTGCAGGCATTGGCAATTCCCGCATTAATCACAACTGCCTGTCCGAAAGGAGATTCCTCCACTACTTTCTTATCCCACAGAACGGGAGCTGCTTTGACTACATTGGTCGTAAATGTTCCTGCCAGCACACAAGGTTTCTGACTGTAAACCATTGCCATGTCTTTTCTGTTTTTGTACTTAATCCCTGCTTCTACACCTGCTGCCTCAAAACCTTTTGCTGCGGTCACACCGCCTGTTCTTACTTTCATACTGTCCTCTTTTCTGTGTTTGTACACTTGTTTATTCTACCAATTCATACTGCCCGGTTACTTCGTTATATTGATATTCTCTTTGTGCCACTTTCAAAAATTCCTGATTTTCATACTTATATTCATATTCATAATACGTATATGCATTTCCCGTACTTCTTCCACGGATAATCTGATTTTTCACATCAACCTCATAATTGGGAATTTCTTCAAAAGATTGCACATACCGATATCCGTCCTCTGTCGCAACATAAACACAAGCAACCATCGTCCCGTGGACACCTGCATGTCCTAACTGAATAATCAAATCTTCCCTGCCGTCAAAGTCACATCTTCCATATATGCCTCAAAACCACAGGCATCCCATACATATCTGGGCTTATCCATATTCTCAAAATCCTTTGTAGGATAATCCACGTACAAGCTTTGTGTTACCTCTCCGCCTGTCATAAAGAAGAAATAGTCTTCTTTGTGAAGGTAATTCTCTTCCGGCTGTTCTTTATATTGCACGCGCACACGTAAAACCTCCGGTTCCTTCACCCATTCACAGGCTTCTATCATAGTATCTTCCGAAAGTAACACTGTCTGTTCTACATACTTTTTAGCTTCTTCGGCGGGAAAAGAAAATTCTTCCAAAATACTTTCCGCTGTCTGCGCTTCCACTATTACTTGTTCGCCTTCCGGTTCTTCTGTAATCGGAATCTCTGCAGATGCTTCTTCATAAATATTTTCATTTGCCTGCATTCCGAACATAAACCAGAATCCCATGGCAATCAGTATCATTATTACTTTCATCTTCATCTGACCTTTCGGCTATCGCCACGCTTACCTTACCGCTTAATCCTGAAACAACGGAGTGGAAAAATATCTCTCGGCGGTATCCGGTAAAATAGTTACTACCGTCTTGCCTTTGCCAAGCTTCTTTGCAAGACGAAGTGCTGCTGCCACATTGGTTCCGCTGGAAATACCGCACATAATACCTTCATATCTTGCAAGGTCTTTCGCTGTTTGCAATGCTTCTTCATCAGAAATAATGGCAATATCTTCATAAATCTGCTGATTCAGCACTGTGGGAATAACCCCGTCACCGATTCCCATCTGAATATGATTTCCTACTGTACCGCCTGCAAGAATTGCTGCATTTTCCGGTTCTACTGCCCATATGGTAATCTGGGGATTTAACGCCTTTAACGTTTCACCGATGCCTGTAATGGTTCCGCCTGTTCCGATACCGGAGCAGAAACCGTCAATAGGCCCTGCCACCTGCTCCAAAATTTCCAGTCCCGTATGATGACGGTGCACCATAGGATTTGCCTGGTTTTCAAACTGCTGGGGTACATATACTCTTGGATTTTCTTCTTTCATGCGAACAGCTGTTTTTACACACTCATCAATACAATCACCGATATTCCCCTTATCATGAATCAATATCACTTTGGCACCGTAATGCTCTACCAGAAGACGTCTTTCTTCACTAACGGAATCGGGCATGATAATCACTACTTCATATCCCTTTACTGCACCAACCAGTGCCAGACCGATTCCCTGATTTCCGCTGGTAGGCTCCACAATAATAGAGTCCGGCTTCAAAATGCCCTGTTCCTCTGCTGCCAGAATCATATTCAGCGCAGTTCTTGTTTTTACAGAACCGCCTACATTCAGACCTTCATACTTTACAAGTACTCTGGCACTGTCTTCATCCACCATTTTCTGTAATTCAATCATCGGTGTATGACCGATTGCTTCTAACACATTCTTATAAATCATGTCGTATACCTTTCTGTCATAAATACTTTTCTATTATACTTTGTTCTACAACCCGCTTACCAAGCAATGTAATTGCCTGTTTGGGACACTGATTCACGCACCGGTAACACATTGTACATTTATCACCCGAGGTCGCTGTCTTGTTATTCATTATAATATTCTTCATCGGACATAATTGTTCGCATTTGCCGCAACCGATACACTTATCTGCATCTATTTTTAACTTGTCCGTATAATTTCTTGTTTTATTTCTGAAATATAACCTCTGCCCGAACAATCCTGCCAAATGACTCATAAAGCTTAAACCTTCCTGCAAAGGTCTGCCATCTACAAATTGCTCTGCCGCCTGCTTTGTTTTCATCTTCGCGTCTCTGACAAGCTGTTTATTTACCTCCAATGGTCGTTTCAGTGCCTTTTCATCACCGATGCTGTCCGGCATTTTAACATGTAAGCCACCGGAAATTACTGCGCCGTATTTCTGCAACAGTCGGGCAAGCATTCCTGCACCGTCTCCGCTGAACAATCCCATGGTTGCTATGACAAAAACTTTTTTTCCGGCCCATATTTCCTGATGGGAAACCACAAAGTCAACAAGTATTTTGGGAATATTGCTGTATTGAACCGGATAACTGATTACCAGCTCTGAAGCCGCTTTTATTGCTTCAGCAGCCACTTCATTTTCTATGGAAAATGTCATTACAGACTCCCATTTCCCAAGCCGGGACTTATCTTCCCCTGCCAAAGCAACAGCTTTTTCCTGACAACTTTTGAGAAACACTTCCAATATGTATTTTGAATTTCCTGTTCCGCTAAAATAAACTCCTACCATATCACTCTACTTATTGTAATTAATTATATTTTCTTTGTTTAGTGTAAAATCGTAATAGTTCAGGTCTTCTCTCTTTGTCCAGCCTATTTCCTTCCAAAACGCATTTCCGATATCATTCTTGGTAAAGGCAATCAGGGAAACCTTACTGATATGCTCTTTTTCCAGTTCCTTCATGCAATGCACAACCATGCTCTTTCCGATGCCCCGCATACGGTAATCTTCATGCACACACACATGATACAGGCAACCTCTTCTGCCGTCATGCCCACAAAGAATACTGCCGACAATCTTACCGTCTTCCACAGCAACTACACTGGTCGTTGGGTTCCTTTTCAGGAAACGTTCCACTCCCTCTTTGGAATCATCAATGCTTCTGATTGCAAAGCCTTTGATGGTCATCCACAAATCATATACGCCTTGATAATCTTCTATCGTCATTGTTCTTACTGTCATAATGTACCTCTTTAATCCTCACCCACCAAATGCACAACTCTGTAGGAGTGGTTTACATAAGGTAGGAATTTTTCAATCACATCTTTTGTATTTAATTTCAGGCTTGCGGTATTTACACAAGGATGACAACCTAACACCTCTTCCTTCAGCACATCCTCGTCTATCAAAAGATTTACCCTGTTTTCTTTATCGTTCATCAGCCCCATGACACTGACCGAGCCCGGTGTAATGTTCAGAAGTTCTTCCATATGTTCTGCCGATGCAAAGGAAAGTCTGGCACTTCCAATCTGCTTAGAAAGCTCCTTCGTTTTAAATTTCTTCTCTCCCGGCATCAAAAGCAGATAAAACACTGTTTTCTGGGAATTGCACAGGAATAAATTTTTGCACATATGTATTCCCAGCAGTTCATCAATCCCGTGGCAGGCTTCAATGGTTGCTGCTTCCTCATGGTCCAGTCTCTTATAAGGAATGCCAAGTTCTTTAAGCAGTCTGTAAACTGCCATTTCCTTTTCTTCCCGACCTTCTGCTGAAGGGATGTCTTCATATAAAGTTGTGTCGTGTATCAGTTCATTCATATATTTTCTGTCCTTTACCAGATGTTAATTATCTGGGTAAATACCGGTTCTTTATCCTTTGATGCTTCAATTGTTAGCTTACAGGGAATAAAGCTTTTGCCCTTATACTCCGGTGTACAGGAATATCCTGACACCTTTCCCTGTGTAAGCAAGTCTTCAACCATATCGTCATATCTGTCCTTTAATTTAACAACTTCTTTCGGAGCAAATAAACGGTTTTCTACGGATTCCGGTCCATTAAATCTAAGAGGCATTAAGTACAGAGGTGCAAGTGCACCCTTCTTCGCAAGTTCCATTGCCTTTTCATTAGAATCAATTTCTTCAAAATTTACAACTACTTCTTCTTTTTTCTTTAAGAAATCAAACAAGCCCATTATAACACTCTCCCTCTGATTTTTATTCAGACATTCCTCTTGAGTTTACTTCCCCGGTTTCCACGGAGGTGGACAAAGTAATGTAGTTCTTCCGATATCCGGTAAAACATCATAAATGGAACATCCCATTTTTGACTCAAAATATTCTTTTATGGCAAATGTAGCATTCCAGCGTTCCACAGAGTTTTCCCATACACCGTACCTTCTTGCCACATCTACGAATCTCTTTTCCAAAATACAAAATCCGTAATCAACTGCCAGACTGTCGCATAACTGAATCAACAAATCATAGTCATCACACTTGCAATCTAAAATATACTTTTTGATTTCCTGTTCTTCCAAATTTTCCGGCTCATACTCAAACTCTTTTTCCATTAAAGGATACGAATGGGTCATGCATACTCTTGCTACCTCATCCCAACCATTTTCTTGGCAAAACAGATATCCCTCATATACATGTTTCGGGATATTTACGATTCCTACTCTTCTTCCAATATCATGCAACAAACCTACAATATAGGCTTTGTCAGGATTCATTCCGGGAACTTTTTCGGCAATATTTCTTGCAGCAATTCCGACATTCTCAGAATGCTTTGTCCATGGTCCCGCATTTAACTCTCCGGCAATTTTCAATTCCTCTATGGTCTTTTCAATACTTGGTAACATATATTCGCCCTCTCGCCAAAAAGCTAAACATTGTATGTACTCGCTTTTTTCTTTACAACTGCAATCCCTTATCTTCTGCGCATCCAAGCACAATATTCAAACACTGGATTGCGGCACCGGAAGCTCCCTTACCTAAATTGTCAAACTGGGAAGAAAGAACGATTCTCTCATCGTTACCGGTAACAAAAATCTTAAGTCCGTCCCAACCGGAGCAGGCATTTCCTGCCAGCATATTGCCTTCTCCTGCCTGGGCATCAAGAGGCATTACCTTTACAAACTTCTGTCCCGCATAAAAATCACTTAACATTTTATGTACTGTCTCTATGGTCTGCTGTCCCTGTAACATATGAGTGTATAACTGCACACTCATCACCATACCGCTGTAATAATCACAGATAATGGGAGAAAACAGCGGTTCTCTTGCAAGACCGGAGATTTTCTTCATTTCTTTTAAATGCTTGTGCTGCTGGGTAAGCGCATATTCTCTGGGAGCGTCAAAATCAGTAGGACGCTCATCCGCTTCATAAGCCGCAATCACCTTTTTTCCGGCTCCGCTGTAGCCTGAAAGTCCGAATGCACTGACCGGATAATCCGCAGGCATGATTCCTTCTGCCACCATGGGATATACTAAAGAAATAAAACCTGTTGCATAGCAGCCGGGAACTGCAATTCTCTTACCGTTCTTAATCGCATTTCTATGTCCCTGTGACAATTCAGGGAAACCGTAAGCCCAGCCATCTTCCGTTCTGTGGGCTGTGGATGTATCAATAATAATCACATTCTCATTTTCCACCAAAGAAACGGATTCCTTCGCCGCCGCATCAGGCAGACACAGGAAAGTAATGTCAGATTCGTTTATTAATCTCTTTCTTTCTTCGGGATCCTTTCTCAGTTCAGAAGAAATCTTTAAAAGTTCAATATCATCTCTTCCTTCAAATCTTTCATATATTCTAAGTCCGGTTGTTCCTTCACTTCCGTCAATAAAAATCTTAGTCTTTGTACTCATACCTATACACTCCGTTCTCTTCATTATCTGCATACGCCTTCCGCATAGCAACACATCTTTCGTTATACAATCATACGTTTTTGCAGACCTATCCACATTAAACGCATACAAAATAACTATACTCTTTCTTTCCAAAAATCTCAACTATTTTAAATAAGAATAGTCCGCCATCTTTATTTATGCATAACTATACACCTTTTATGCATAATATGCAAGTTATTTTTTATTTTTATGCACAAATATGAAGTTTTATTTTTTAAATATGCAAAATAGGTATTGCATTTCTCTTCAATTTGTAGTATATTATGGCTTGTCGGAAGATTAACCGCTTATAAATAAGAAAAAGCGGTCTTTAAAATAACACATTACATATGGAGGCTTTTATCATGAAAGAAAAAGTAATTTTAGCGTATTCAGGCGGACTTGATACTACAGCTATCATTCCCTGGTTAAAAGAAAACTTCGATTATGAAGTTGTTTGTGTCTGCATCGACTGCGGACAGGAAGAAGAACTTGACGGTCTTGACGAAAGAGCAAAATTCTGCGGCGCTGAAAAATTATACATTTTGGATGTAACAGATGAGTTCTGCGATGAGTATGTTGTTCCCTGTGTACAGGCACATGCAGTTTATGAAAACAAATATTTATTAGGCACTTCCATGGCAAGACCTTTGATTGCAAAGAAGCTGGTTGAAATCGCACGTAAAGAAGGCGCTGTTGCTATCTGCCACGGTGCTACCGGTAAGGGAAATGACCAGATTCGTTTTGAACTTGGTATCAAGGCACTTGCTCCCGACCTTAAGATTATTGCTGCATGGAGAAATGACAAGTGGACCATGGATTCCCGTGAATCCGAAATCGAATACTGCAAGGCTCATGGAATCGACCTTCCTTTCTCCGCAGATTCCAGCTACAGCCGTGACCGTAACTTATGGCACATCAGCCATGAAGGTCTGGAATTGGAAGACCCTGCAAACGAGCCCAACTATGACCATCTGTTAGTTCTCGGCGTAACACCCGAAAAAGCTCCCGAAGAAGGCGAATATGTGACCATGACTTTTGAAAAGGGTGTTCCCACATCCGTAAACGGAAAGAAAATGAAAGTTTCCGATATTATCCGTGAACTGAACAAGTTAGGCGGCAAGCACGGTATCGGTATCGTTGACATCGTAGAAAACCGTGTTGTAGGTATGAAGTCCCGCGGCGTATATGAAACACCCGGCGGAACCATTCTTTACGAAGCTCATCAGCAGTTAGAGGAATTAATTCTTGACCGTGACACTTATGCAGCTAAGATGGATATGGGCAACAAGATGGCTCAGATTGTTTACGAAGGAAAATGGTTCTCCCCTCTTCGCGAAGCAGTTCAGGCATTCATCGAATCCACACAGCAGTATGTAACAGGTGAAGTAAAGTTCAAACTGTATAAAGGTAATATCATCAAAGCCGGTACAACTTCTCCTTACTCTCTGTACAACGAAAGCATTGCTTCCTTTACAACAGGTGATTTATATGACCACCACGATGCAGAAGGCTTCATCAACCTCTTTGGTCTTTCTACCAAGGTACGTGCCATGAAGATGCAGGAGCGCGGCGAACTGTAATTCAGCAAAGAAAGGGTTACAATGAACGTAATTACTTTATTAACTGCTTATTTTGTAACAGTAAACATTATCGGATTTGCCCTGATGGGTATCGATAAATATAAAGCGAAAAAAAGGGCCTTCCGGATTCCGGAAGCAACCCTTTTTATCGTTGCACTTATTGGCGGAAGCATAGGTTCCATTTTGGGAATGTATGCTTTTCGTCATAAAACAAGGCACCGCTCGTTTGTATACGGGATGCCTGCCATTTTAGTACTACAGGTAATTCTTGCGGTTGCTTTTCTGACCGCACCTTTTGAAATCATAATAATGTAATGCTATGCTGCAATCATGCAGCATTTCTTTTCTCATGCATGATACACGGAGGATACACTATGCATATTGCTGTATGTGACGATAACATTGCCGACAGAAAACAACTGGAACGCTTACTCAAAAGAGAATCCGACAAAAGAAAAAACGACTCCGGTCTGATTTATACGGATTCCTTCGGTGACAGCGAAGTATTAAGCCGCACACCAATGCAATATGACTTGTTTTTTGTAGATTTGACCGAAGATAATTCTGACGGTCTTGCTCTTGCGCTCTCCTTAATTCAAAATGGCGTAAAGGCGCCTATTGTGCTGTGTTCCTCCAAAATTAATTATCTGGTGAAAATGCAGACGCTCTCCCCCTGTCCTGCCAATTTAATGCATCTGCATAAGCCTATCAAAACCGCAGAACTTTCCCAGACCATAGACAAAGCCCTTGCGCTTTTGGAAGAAAAGATTCCTACTATCGAGCTTCGCTCCGAAACCGAAACCTACTATGTAACGGAAGATGATATTGTCTATGCAGTTTCTGTCAATAACTATGTGCATGTTCACTTACGGGATGAACGTGTTGTTATTATGCTCACAAACATGTACAATTTCTTTGACCAGATTTCCATGTACACTCATATGGTATGGCTCAATGACCATTCCATGTTTAACATCGCCTATCTGCAGCATCAGTCTGCCTTTCGCATTATGCTGTCAAACGGTGTGGAACTGAAATCTTCTCCTTTTGCCTCCAAACGAATTAAAAGCGCCTTGCAAAAATATCTTGCAGAGACGCCTTAAATTCTTAATATCCATTATTTATTATTATGATTGTAATGTATTGGCAACACTGGAAAGCGTATTCAACATAGTCCAGTCAAATCGTTCTACAGACTCTATCACAATGATGTCTGCATTTTTGAATGCCTCTTTTGCTGTCGGTTCCTCTAAATATTTCCAATGCACATGAGTATAATTGCTAAAGTCCTTCGCCATGTAGCTGGTCATAAACAATCTGAAGGAGTCACCGATTACCACCATGTTACACTGATTGGGCGAAGTGGAATTGGCTCTGTATATCCAGTCATTTCCCAAACTTCCGTCCACACTTCCCACAGTAATTTCAGGCTTATAATTAATTTTATATCCGATGTCACCGCGATAATCTTCCTGATTCAAATTACCCATTCCGATTAAATCGCCGCCTAAATGCTCCTGCTTAGTAACAGACAGACTATGCAAATCTGTCGTGGGCATTCCCATCATGGAATAAAGTGACTGCACCCCGATAAACGCTCCTAACTCGGTCCAGTGAGTATCTGTCCTAAAGTACGGTTGCCATTCCGCCTTTGCTGCCTTTAGTTCCTCTATTGGATAAATCAGCTTGATATTGGAATTGGCATGGATGTAATCTATCAGACGCTCCCCTCTTCTATACTCATTTACAACCGTATAGCTTGGCATCTTTTCTGAATAAACAATTTCCTTATTGGGTGCAACGATAAAATAAAGTTGTTTTCCCTGCGCATTACAAATATCCTGCAACCTCACCATACCGTTTACATACTGGTTCATCTGTTCATTGGTCAGAATATTGGTTCCCAAATAATCATCCAGTGCCCCCTCTTGGGCAAAAAACAACCATCCGTCCCGGCCTTCTATGGTGAAATCGTTAAACACTCTCGGCGGCATATACGCAGCGCCTGTGCTTGCTGCTTCCGTCTGAGCACTTTCGCCATTCTCACTTTCTGCTTCCCCGGCTTCATCTTCTGTCTTTTCGCTGTCAGCATCTGCATCGTCGGCTGTTTCTCCATTGGCATCCGCATTCTCTCCGACACCGGCATTTTCTTCATCCGCTGCCTTTTCATCCCTTTGCGAATCACCGTCTATTGCTTCTTCCGATGCATCTGTCTGCGTATTGTCACCGTCATCTGCTGCTTTCTTATCTCCGCTGTCTGTTGCTTTTGCGTCCGTTCCCGCAGAATCTGTATTTTCATTTTGCTTTCTGTCATCTGCGTTCATCTCTTTCCCCGCAGAATCTGTTTTTCCTGCCGCATCTGCTTTTACATTTTCACTGATTGCATCTGCTGCCACATCTTTTGCCGAAGCAACCTGCGTCTCGTTACCGTAATCACTGTAAAATACCTTTACCAGATAGGGGCTGATGCTTTCATTGTAAGGCTTTTCCACGGCAGCTGTCAGTTTTCTGTTAGCAGAAATAATCACAGAACGGAACGGCAATCTGTCATTATAATACGCTTCCACCTCTGTTCCGTAAGCAGACGTAAACTGCTCAGGAAATGATGCCTTTTCACGGTTTTCTCCCAAATCATAATCGAGAGTTTTCATATTTTCCCCTGCCACCAGCGTTCCGACTCCCCATATTAAAGTAGGCAATACCAGAATAACCATAAATACTGCAATGGCCACCCTTGAAAAGACCTTTACTTTCTTTTGCTGTTTTTCTTCCAAATTTACCTCTGACATAGTCTTCCTTCTCCTAGAACTGGAAATAAATAAACGGATTGTAAGTACCGCTCACCATCATAAAAATACATAAGACAAGCGTTACTGCCTGAATACACAAATCGCATGCCATAACCGGCAAGCTGTATTTTACTTTTTCATATTTTTCTTTCAGTAATCTTTGAACGCCTCCGGCAAATAAGATACCGATTGCAAACACAACAATCACCTTCATGGACAGGAAGGAAATTACTGTGTAGTAAGAAGTGCTTCCCGCAAACATCTGTTGCAAATAGGTAACGGCCTGAAAAACAGTGTCTGCACGGAAAAATACCCATCCTACCATCACGGCAAGCATACAATAAATCCAGTTTATGATTTTTACAGGATTTTTTTCAAGCCATTTTCCCAAAAACAGTCTTTCCAAAATCTGCAACAGGGCATACATCATTCCCCAGACAAAGAATGTGAAATTTGCGCCGTGCCAGACACCCGTTAAGAAAAACACGATAAAAATATTCAGGTAAGTCCGCTTATTTCCGCGCCTGTTTCCGCCAAGCGGTATGTAAACATACTCCTTAAACCATGTAGAAAGCGAAATATGCCATCTGCGCCAGAATTCCTGCACGGAAAGAGAAGTATAGGGATAGTTAAAGTTTTCTTTAAACTCAAACCCAAGCATCCTTCCGATACCGATTGCCATATCCGAATAGCCTGAAAAGTCATAATAAATCTGCAAAGTATAGGCAAGGATTCCAAGCCATGCAACACCGGCTCCCAGTGCCGATGTTTCCAAAGACCATATCTTATCTGCCACCTCCGCAAAGGTATTTGCAAGCAATACCTTTTTGGCAAGACCATAGCAAAAACGCTTCTGTCCGCTGACAAATGTTGCAACCGTTTCTTTTCTCGTCTTTAATTGTTCTGCGATATCGCTGTACTTTACTATTGGTCCCGCAACCAACTGTGGGAAGAAGGATACATACAGGGCAAATGCAAACAGGCTTTTTTGCACCTTCGTTTTTTCATAATAAACATCAATCACATAGGACATTGCCTGAAACGTAAAGAAAGATATTCCAATCGGTAATACAATATAGGGAAGTCCCAATTCACCCGTCCCCTGCATACTGAGCATATTTTGCAATAACTGCAATGCATTTCCCTCAAAGGACAAAATCGACTCTATCACCACAACTACCATGTTAAAGTACTTGAATACAAACAAAATTCCAAGATTCAGTGCAACAACCAGTGCCAATTTCCCTTTACGATGTGTCTTCGCATCCCCGATGATACGTCCTCCCACGTAATTGAGTGCAATGGAGCTGAGCATAATGAACAAATAGTTTACATCACCCCATGCGTAAAAAATAAGGCTTGCCACCAACAGAAAAACATTTTTCGCTCTGATTCTTGTCTCTTCCTCTTTAAATCCGGCAACAGACAAAATAAAATTACCTATTATCACAACAGGTAAAAAAATCCAAAGAAACAGCATTGAACTAAAAAGCATAACAGGAACCTTCCTCTTATTATATTACTGGTCATACTGTTTCATTATAAGTCAATCATTTTTATGATGCAAGATATAATGTTATAAAACATCAAAAATGCATCAAAAAACTGCACACAGCCTATTTCTGCATGCAGCTTTCCTATTCTCTATATGTTCTCTATATGGTAACGATGACTCCACCGTCATTGGCATACATACTGCTCACGCCTCTGGTGTCCATAATCACAACTTTTTTACATTTGATTTTGGAAAGAATCAGCTCCTTTACACTTTCCGCCCTCTTCAGACAGTTACAGTGTGTAATCATCAGTGTCTTTTCCTCCGGCGTTACCACTTCCTTCACAACATAATCCACCATTTTGGAAAGAGCCTTTTTGGTTCCGATTGCCTGTCCGAGCTGAATAATCTCCCCGGTATCGGCACCCATCACCGGTTTAATATTTAAGGTAGTAGCAACAAACGCTTTTACTCCTGTCAGTCTTCCGTTTTTGCGAAGTGTTTCCAGATTATCAAGCACAAAGTACGTATTCATTCCGTCCCTAAATTTCGTCAGTCGTCGACAAATTTCTTCAAAATCAAGACCTTCCTCCGACAATTTTGCCGCAAGCATGGCCAGCTGTGTTTCACCGCAACTGGCAGACTGTGAATCACATACGAAAATATTTTTATGACCGTAAGTCTCTAAATACAACTTCCTGCCGATTTCGGCACTGTTATAACTTCCGCTTAATTTTGCCGAAAGGGTGAATACAAACACATTCTCGGCATCCGTTTTGTATGCCTCCATAAATTTTTCCGGTGAAGGACAAAAGGATTTGGGACATTTTTCCGATGCCGCCACTTTGCGCAGAAAGGAACTCTGATCAAAATCTGCATCATCCATAATCACCTCTTCTCCCACTTCCAGTCCCAAAGGTACATTTTCAAATCTTACATCCCCGTAACATTCCTTGGGAAATTCACAACAGCTGTCTGCTACTATTTTATAACTCATAAAGCCTCCGGATTCTAATAATCATTTGACATAGTTTTAATTACTACTTACTATAGCACAGTATGCATTACTCTGTAAAGCGATTTCATCTTGCACAGGTGATTTAATTATTATAGAATAATAGTGTTGTATTTTTATCACTATTTTATGAATTTATAAGGAGATGTTTCTTATGACAACCAATGAAAAAGCATTATTGCTTCACAAACAGTGGAACGGAAAATTGGAAACCGTTTCCAAAGCTCCCGTTAAGTCAAGAGAGGATTTATCCCTTGCCTATACTCCCGGTGTTGCCGAACCCTGTAAAGTAATTGCAGATGATAAAGAGGCTGCTTACACCTATACCATGAAGTCCAACACCGTTGCGGTTGTATCCGACGGAAGTGCTGTCCTTGGCCTTGGCAATATCGGTCCTTACGCCGCCATGCCCGTAATGGAAGGAAAAGCTGTATTATTCAAAGAATTCGGCGGTGTAAACGCTGTTCCCATCTGCTTAGACACACAGGATACCGAAGAAATCATCAAGGCAGTCACTTATCTTGCTCCCGGATTTGGCGGCATCAATCTGGAAGATATCAGCGCGCCCAGATGCTTTGAGATAGAAGAACGTTTAAAGGAAATTCTTGATATCCCCGTTTTTCATGATGACCAACACGGAACTGCCATTGTAGTTCTTGCGGGAATTATCAACGCATTGAAAGTTGTAGGAAAGAAGAAAGAAGATTGTAATGTTGTGGTAAACGGCGCCGGAAGTGCCGGTGTTGCCATTACCAAGCTTCTGCTTACATATGGTTTCCCCAACATCATTATGTGTGACAAAGTGGGTATTATATCCAAACAAACAGAAGGTCTTAACTGGATGCAGCAGAAAATGGCAGAAGTAACCAATTTAAGCGGCAAAACCGGTACTCTTGCAGATGCTCTGAAAGGAGCTGATATTTTTGTAGGGGTTTCTGCTCCCAATATCGTAACTCCTGAAATGGTTTCTTCCATGAATCGGGATGCAATCTTATTTGCCATGGCAAATCCCGTTCCCGAAATTATGCCGGATATTGCCAAAGAAGCCGGTGCAAGAGTTGTTGGCACCGGAAGAAGCGATTTTCCCAACCAGGTAAACAACGTGATTGCTTTCCCCGGTATCTTTAAAGGTGCACTGGAAGGCCGTGCTCCCCAGATTACCGAAGAAATGAAACTGGCGGCCGCCAATGCCATTGCTTCCCTTGTTCCCGATGAGGATTTAAGTGATACCAATATTTTACCGGAAGCTTTCAATCCCAAGGTTGCCCAGGTAGTTGCAGACGCAGTAAAAGCACATATTGTACGCTAAACTTCACGCCTATGAATAACCGGAAAATAACACCTCTTTTTGAGGAACCCTCCGTTTATTGGCACGGTAAGCCATACTACTCTTTAGATGCATATTGCAAAAACACCTTTGGAGAAAAAATATACAAAATATCTTTAGACGCAGGTTTTACCTGCCCCAACCGTGACGGAACACTTGACAATCGGGGATGTATTTTTTGCAGTAAAGGCGGAAGTGGCGACTTTGCTGAGCCGCTCACCTCTCCCGAAGCCATCAGGCAGGCGCTTTCCGATGGGAAAATGCGACTTGCCGGGAAACAGACCGGTTCCAAATTTATTGCCTACTTTCAGGCATACACCAATACTTACGGTCCCGTCAGCTATTTGGAAGCACTTTATACGTCAGCACTTTCCGATGAATCGGTAGTAGGAATTTCTATTGCTACCAGACCGGATTGCATCCCTGATGATGTGCTGCATTTATTAGAAAACTTAAGGGGGATTTTCCCTCACAAATTCATATGGATTGAGTTGGGATTACAAACAATCCATGATAAAAGCGCCGGATTTATCAGACGTGGTTATCCTCTCTCCTGCTTTGAAGATACTTTTTTTAAGCTTCATGCACTGGATATCCCGGTGATTGTCCATTTAATATTGGGACTTCCCGGTGAAAGCCGCTGTGATATGCTCCGCTCCATATCTTATCTGAACAGCCTGCCCGTTTGGGGTGTAAAGCTGCAGCTTCTGCACATATTAAAAGACACAGACCTTGCAACGCTTTATCAGAAGGCACCGAAAAAAATATGCACTTTTCCCAATATGGAAGATTATCTTGCTGTTTTAATTGACTGTATTGAACGGCTGCGTCCTGACATGGTTTTGCACCGCATAACCGGGGATGCGCCTAAATCTCTTTTGCTTGCGCCGCTTTGGAGCAGTGACAAAAAAGGAGTACTTAACACACTTCACAAAGAAATGAAAGCCCGCCGCTCCTATCAGGGCAAATGCTTTTATGAAAATCAACAGGAGGATTTATGTCAGAACCCTTAACACTTTATAAATTAATTGTATTATATATGTTAAGCCGTGTGGATTTTCCTTTAACGAAAGCCCAAATCGGAGATTTCATATTGGAACGCGAATATACCAATTTCCTGAATCTTCAACAGGCTATCGGAGAATTGATTGACGCTAATTTAATTACCGCACAGTCCATCCGAAACAGGACACACCTTCTTTTAACCAAAGACGGCAAACAGACGCTTACCTATTTCGGTAATCAAATCAGTTCCTCAATCAAAGACGAAATCGACGAATATTTTAAAACAAATGAAATTACTCTTCGCAACGAAGTTTCCGTTCTTGCGGATTACTACAAATCCACATCCGGTGAATACGATGCGCACTTAGTTGTCAAAGAAAAAGGCGTCAATCTGATTGATATTACCATTTCAGTTCCCGGAGAAGAAACTGCCGCTGCTATTTGTGACAACTGGCAAAAAAAGAATCAGGATATCTATCAGTATATTGTCGGACAGTTATTTTAACATTCCGCAAATTCAAAAGGGTACTGTGTCAGTCAGAAAATGACTCACACAATACCCTTATTTTTGTTTGTTTTAATCTTACTGCTTTAGTAAATTTCACTCCAACTGCTGATACCGATAATGCTCTTGGCAAACTCAGTATATTGTGCATGCTGAGGCGTATCGATATATTTAAATACTGTATAAATCTGTTTATGACCGCCGCCGTAATGGTTTAATCCAAAAGCAAGTCCTTGGGCAACTTCTTCCGGTGCATCTGTCTGTCTGTTCAAGAGGAAACTGTCAATATGCGGGTTAGCCTCTACTTTGTAGTATGCATAGGCAAATGCCGCCGCCTGCAGTGCCTCACCGGATGTTGAAGTATATCCCTGTTCGCTTAAAATAATACTTCTAACTTCTCCGTGCTGATTTCTGAACTGCTCCTGTTCCATGTAATTGGTCAGCACCTCAATATTATCCATGGTAATAAAGGACGTACTCAAATTATGCTTTACATAGTTGGTTGGCTTCCAAATACGTGCCTCTGTAAGCGGTACATTATAAGGATGCTGTGACAATCCCCAGTCAATATTTCCGCCGGCTTTGATGTTTCTGTTAAACTCATCCAATACATCCTTACCATCATAATTAGTATTGTTCTTGATGTTTCTGTCCCACTGTTGGTCGATAGGCATATATATTTTGGCGCTGCTGCTGACACTCTTAATTGCGGTATAGAATACACGGAAGGACTGTGCATATGCATTTACATAGGTCTGCAAATCAGTATGTGCTATATAGTTCCATTCTTTTCTCGCATTAATTTCATTGGCAATGACCCAACTGGAAATTCTGCCGTTCCTGTCATTAGAGTACCGTTCTGCAAGGAACGTTCCGATTGCCGCAATATAGTCCACACCTGACTGCTCTGCACCGTTAAACATATAATAAGGTGCCGTACTTCCGCTTCTTGCATTCGGGTGCGTCAGCTGTGCATAAGCCCCTGTACAATCATTCAAAATAATGGCTGTAGTACTGATACCCTTTGATGTAAGTGTACTGAATACATGGTCGTACTCCGCAATTATCTGACCGTTAAAGCTGTAAGTTTTACCGTTATAAGTATAATAAACGGTAGGATGCGCCGCACTGGTACTGGGTCCTAAAATTCTTGACACCGGAATATTATACGCAGCCTGCTTTACCCCCAAATCATCCAACTCGCCGCCGCGAAGTCTGCTGGGGTCTACAAGCACACCTTTTTTGGATGCCGGTGTGGTAAATACACCGCCGTACTTTGCAATCGCTTCCGGATTGGTAATGTACATCGGCTGACTGACCTGCACAAATGCATCATCTTTCTTTACGGCAAGCACAAACTTTTTATACAGTCTGCTGTTAGCACTGTTATAATTTAAAGCTGCCGTCATGGTCACTTCCGTATTTTTGTACACTTTATCAATGTACTCATCTTCCTCAGAAATCCCTGTATCGTAAGTATCAATCGCAAAAAGATAATAGTATTTGTCATCACTGACAGGAATTCCTGCTCCCGACGCCTTTACCTCCACACGACTTCCCCCTTCAATGGTACAGGAGGATATCTTGGCAAAGGTTGCGGTATTTTCTGCTGTCAGTTCAAAGCTTTCCGGTCTCTCCTTATAAGCTTTATCCACCGCATCACCTGCTGTAATGATATGTTCAAGTACGTGATTGCCGACCGCAATCTCTTCCTCTTCCGGCTCTGTCACCGGCTTTGTCTCTTCAATAGGTACCTGAATCTCTTCCGGTGCAGGTTCTTCTTTCCTGCCTTTGCCAAGTAAGAAAACAATTCCCGCTGCCACTGCTGCCACCAAAAGTATGGCAAGGACAATCACGATTATCAGCCTCTTTTTATTTATAGGATTTTTATTCTGCTTTTCGTGCTGCTTCTCATTTTGCCGCAGTTCTTTTCTATAATTTCTTTTCCTTTTACGAAGTTCTCTCTTATTTTCTGTTTTCTTTTTGCGATTCTCTTTCTTATCCTGAATCCCTTTCCTGTTTCGAATTTCTCTCTTTTTGCCGGTAGTTTCTTTTGTTATGCCGGTATCGTTACTCATCTGTCTTATTTCCTTTTGCTTCTTTTTTTATTTTCTGCATGTGTTCTTTTACTTTTGCTTCATATCCGTTTCCTGACGGATGATAAAATTCCCTGCCGCTTAGTTCGTAGGGCAAATATTGCTGCTCCACATAGTGATTGGGATAATCATGAGGATATACATATCCCGTTCCGTGTCCTAACTTTGCCGCCCCTTTATAATGGGCATCCTGCAAATGGGTGGGAATCGGTAAATTTCCTGTCTGTTCCACAACGCTCATAGCCTCTCCTATTGCCTTAACGCAGGCATTGCTTTTAGGCGCACATGCCACATACATAGCTGCCTGTGCCAAAATAATCTGGGCCTCCGGCATTCCTACTCTCTCCACGGCAAGAGAAGCATTTACTGCCACCACAAGTGCCTGTGGGTCGGCAATACCCACATCTTCGGCTGCGTGAATCATAATACGTCTGGCAATAAAGGTCACACTCTCCCCTGCATAAAGCATTCTTGCCAAATAATACACTGCCGCATCCGGGTCAGACCCTCTCATACTCTTAATAAATGCAGAAATTGTATCATAATGATTGTCACCTGTTTTGTCATAGCGGATAACTCTCTTCTGGATACACTCCTGTGCCACATCCATAGTAATATGAATTTTGCCGTCCTCTGAACGGTTGGTCGTCATAATACCAAGTTCAATGGCATTTAACGCATGCCTGGCGTCTCCGCCGGATAACTCTGCCAAAAATTCCATGGCATCATCCTCTATCACGGCATCATAGGCACCCATGCCTTTTTCCTTATCATAAACAGCCCGCTTTATCAGCGTCTTAATATCTTCTTTTTCAATAGGCTTTAACTCAAAAATAATCGAGCGGGAAATCAACGCACCATTCACCTCAAAATAAGGATTTTCTGTGGTTGCACCGATTAAAATTACCGTACCGTCCTCTACAAACGGAAGCAGATAATCCTGTTGTCCCTTATTAAAGCGATGAATTTCGTCAATAAAAAGAATGGTCTTTTTGCCATACATCCCTTGCGTATTCTTTGCCGCGTTCACCACTTCTTCCATATCCTTTTTGCCGGCTACGGTAGCATTAATCTGAGTAAATTCCGCACTGGTGGTATTGGCAATGACCTTAGCAAGAGTCGTCTTGCCGGTGCCGGGAGGTCCGTAAAAAATAATGGAGCTTAACTTATCCGCTTTAATGGCACGATAAAGCAACTTGTCCTTCCCGATAATATGCTGTTGACCGACTACTTCCTCAAGCGTTGTGGGACGAAGCCTTGCTGCAAGAGGAGATTCTTTTTCCATATTTGCAGAACGCATGTATTCGAACAAGTCCATTTTTCTTCCTCATCTATCTTTTTATCAGTTGACTGTATCCTTCTTTTTGCAGGCAAAATACCTCTTTGTCCGCACAAATTCTATTATACAGTATGAATGAAATACCGCCAAGGAATTTTTTAATTGTACTGCAAAAATTATGCTTTCTATCCTAAAAGCCGTTAACAATTTTTCCCTTCTATGATATGATAATTATGTAAGATTTTTATGGAGGTAGTTATACATATGTTCAAAAAAATCGGTGTCGTTATCTGTGAATCGTCCAGTTCTTATCAAACGAAGCTTTTACAGGGCATCAACCATAGGGCTCATCAGCTTGGTTATGATGTACTTGTTTTTACCACATTTGTCAAACTGTGTTTTCATGAAAATTATGAATATGGTGAAAAAAATATTTTCAATCTGATTCAGTTCGATAAACTGGACGGGCTGATTGTTGCCGGGGACACTCTGCAGGTCCGCAATTTGAAGGAAACGCTTTTCCCCAGACTTCAAACTGAATGTAAATGTCCTATTGTCTTTGTTGACTATGACAACGACATGGGCTATGACAATATTACCACCGACGATACCATTGCTTTTGAAGAAATTGTTGATCATCTTATTGAAAAACACCAATGCCGCAATATTCTTTTTTACAGTGGTCCTTACTCTGTATCCAGCACACGGGTAAGATATACCGGCTATCAAAATGCCTTAAAGAAACATAATATCGCGTTAGATTCTGACTTTGTCAGCTTTGATGGCAACTTTTGGATTGAAAGCGGCGAAGCCGTTGCCAGAGAAATTATAGAAGGCAGACGCAAAAGACCTGACGCCATTGCTTTTTGCGGAGATTACATGGCAATTGCCGCTCAAAAAACCTTTCAGGAGGCCGGTTGGCGTATTCCTGAAGATATCATTATTATCGGCTTTGATGCCCAGGATGACAGCTTAAGATGTGTCCCACCCATTACTTCTTATACCCCTGCTGTTGATATTGCAGGAGAAAATGCCGTCATTGCTTTGGATGCGAAAATCAAGGGAATTACTTCCCCGGAATGGGTTCCCTCAAAGGGACACTTCGAAATCGGCGGCAGCTGCGGTTGTCAGGAGGATTTTAACTACACCAAGCGTATTTATTACCACAATGAAACCAGCTTTGATTACCAGAAATTCCTCCACAGCAGCATGATGGAGGACATGGCAGAAGCAGAAAGTTTTCCTTCTCTGCTCTGCAAAATAGATTTCTTCCTGTATCTGCTTACCGGCTGGCAGGAGTTCCATTTATGCCTTTGTGACAAATGGTTGAATTACGATATTTTTTACGGGGAAGATTCTTACCTGACAGACGGATATAGTGAGAAGATGGTTCAATATATCAAATCACGGGCCGGCAATAACAGAATCGTTCAGGAGTCTTTTGATACTTCTCTCATGTTACCTGCTTTATACGAAGACAAACAGGAGCCGTTTACCTATTACTTCACTCCTCTTCACATGAACCGCAAATGCTTTGGTTACGCAGTGCTCTCCTATGGAAGCAGCAACAAAGTATTTGATATCAACTATGTGAATTGGACCAAGCACATTTGCAATGCACTGGAATATTTCCGTATACGTTCCAAGATTGCCAGAGTTGCAGACTTTGATGTACTTACCGGCGCTTACACCCGCTCCGGTATCCAGCGCAATATTGACTTATTATTAAGTAAAATCGCATATGACAACCACAAATTCATGGTGCTTTCTGCTGACTTAAACGGTCTTAAATATATTAATGATACCTTCGGGCATTCCGCAGGCGATCAGGCCATCAGCGAATTTGCAGAAATACTGCTTTCGATTACCGACTGTTCCGAACTCTGCGGACGTATCGGCGGAGACGAATTTATTATACTGGGCTGTGATGATTATCCGGATTCCAAGATAGAGGACATTTGTCGGCAAATTAATGAGAAGATAGACTTAGTTAATGCTTCCGGCAGATTAAATTTTACACTTTCTTCCAGTTTGGGTGGGATAATAGCTCCTATTTCCAAGGCTTCGGATATTGATGCACTTTATCAGGAAGCAGATGTACAAATGTACCGCATGAAGCGGAAATTTCATCAGGAAGCATAAATATGCTTGTTCTGTAAATTATCCTATTAAAAAAGAGCTGATACTTCTTCAGATTTATAATCTGTTGAAACATCAGCTCCTTTATTATTTACTTAATCATTATAACAGGGATTCATACAACTTAGTAATATCCTCTACGCTGGTTTCCTTGGGATTGCCGGGACGACATGCATCGTCATAAGCCGACTGTGCTAAGAAAGGAACATCCTCTTTCTTTACAATATCCTTTAAATCAGCAGGAATACCTACATCCTGTGACAATTGCTTTACAGCATCAATGGCTGCTTTGCGGTATTCTTCCTGTGACATGGAATCTACCCCTGCAACACCCATTGCTCTTGCAATTTCACGATACTTTTCACCGGTTGCTTCTGCGTTATATTCCATAACAGTAGGAAGAATAATCGCATTGGCAATTCCGTGAGGAGTATCATATAATGCACCCAAAGGATGCGCCATGGAGTGAACAATACCAAGTCCTACGTTGGAAAATCCCATACCTGCCACGTACTGTCCAAGTGCCATACCTTCACGTCCTTCCGGTGTATTGTCAACCGCACCTCTTAAAGAACGTGCAATGATTTCAATTGCTTTTAAATGGAACATATCGGATAATTCCCATGCGCCTGCGGTAATATAACCTTCAATTGCATGTGTAAGGGCATCCATACCGGTTGCTGCGGTAAGTCCTTTGGGCATGGTAGACATCATATCAGGGTCAACCACAGCCACTACCGGAATATCATGAGGGTCTACACATACCATCTTACGATTCTTCTCTACATCGGTAATTACATAGTTAATGGTTACTTCTGCTGCAGTACCTGCTGTTGTGGGAACTGCGATAATAGGAACACATTTATTCTTGGTATCCGCTACACCCTCTAAACTTCTGACATCAGCAAATTCAGGGTTATTAATGATAATACCTACTGCCTTAGCTGTATCCATGGAAGAACCGCCGCCGATTGCAATAATATAATCTGCACCGGATGCCTTGTACGCTTCTACCCCTGTCTGAACATTTTCAATGGTCGGATTGGGCTTAATGTTGGAATATACCTCATATGCAAGTCCGGCATTGTCAAGAACGTCAAGCACTTTCTTGGTTACACCAAATTTGATTAAGTCGGGATCGGAACACACAAATGCCTTTTTAAATGCTCTGCCTTTTGCTTCATCAGCAATGGCTGCAATGGCACCTGCTCCGTGGTAAGAAGTTTCATTCAGTACAAATCTGTTCATGGGCAATCTCTCCTTTTATATAGTTTGTATTGTTTATATGTAACTTTATTTATTTTTTCTGATTCATTTTTTCAACGGATGCCTTAATCTGCTTTGCCGCATCGCTGATTTCTCTGTGAATCCCCGCAGAAACATTTGCCAATTCACCCATCTGCTTTGCAACTACCGCAAATCCTGCACCTGCCACACCTGCTCTTGCAGATTCAATGGAAGCATTCAATGCCAAAATATTCTGTTTGGATGCAATACTCTCCAGCTCCTTAGTCTTTTGGTTAATGACATCAACTGTCTTGGTTGCTGACTCTAACTCATCATCAAAGATATTTAATCTCCGGTTGCTGCAATATTTCAAATATTCAAGGTTTACCACCTGATTAATCACGTCGCCAAGCATGCCTGCCGCCGCACGTATTGACTTTTCGGAACGAACCGGTACCTTCTTTAGTGCAGCAATATAATCGTCGGGGTTAATGGAAAGTTCCTTTGCAATTTCCCGGAATTTATTCTCATCCGGCTCTGTCGGAAGTACCTGTCCCCCAATAATGGCGCCTACTTTTTCACCATCAACAATAATATCAGCCGCGAAATCCATAAGACCTGCATGACAAAAATAAGTACCTTTACATTCCGTATCACATTTCACACAACGTCTTGCACCCTCAATACTGTTCCTGGTGTATTTCATACAAAAGTCTGTAAAATTACTTCCTTCTGTAATGTAATTTCCCTCTGCATCGGTTGCGATGGCAGCAAGTCCCGTTGCGTCGGAAAACTGATCCTGAATTTTCTGTAGCATTTTTAAATCCATGAAATCACTGATTTTCATTCCTGTACCCCTTTTGGTCATGACCTTTTCAGGCTTGGCCTACCTTTCTTTTACTTTTATTGCCTTGCTTTTATTTTCTTACATCTTGGTTATTATGTCAAGTTTTTCATTCTGACATTCATTGTTTTTATGCATTGTGCACAATTTTTTATCTTGTTTTTTCACACCTGTTTTCGCATCCGTCGGAAGCCATCTTATTCTTCTAATCAAATAAAATTTCTTCCACCGTCACAAACTCATATCCTTTCGCCTGCAAGTCATCAATAATCCGAAATGCCGCCGTCACAGTGGTCGGATAATAATCATGCATAAGAATAATATCATTTTCTTTTGCCTTTGATACCACTTTCCGGGTAATGCAATCCACATCATCACTGCACCAATCAAGCGGATCCAGCGTCCAAAGTACGGGAAACATATTCAGTTCCGCCTCCAATGCCTTGTCCCAACTTCCGTAAGGCGGCCGCACATATAAGATTTCTTCCCCCGTTATCTCTTTCAGAACCTGATTGGTTTTTACAAGTTCTTCCTTAAATGCCTCTCTGTTTTTGCTGCCAAGCTGCATATGACTGTAGGTATGATTTCCAATGATATGCCCTTCCTCGCTCATGCGCTTTATCACTTCCGGATGCAGTAGGGCATGCTCACCTGTCACAAAAAATGTGACCTTTACGCCCCGTTCGGAAAGTCCGTCAAGAAGCTGCTCTGTATAATGGGGATGAGGACCGTCATCAAAGGTCAGTGCAATTTTTTTCCCGCTCTGAATCGTCACTCCCATTGCCTCACGGGATTCCTGCTGCCTGCAACCTATACTGTATACAACTGCCAGCACCAAAAGTACTATCAGGCAGGCCAGAATTCTTTTCCGTAAACTGTTCATCTCTTAACCGCTTGCTGTTACTTATTTCTATGTATATGCAAAAAAGAAGCCCTTATGCGGCTTCTTTTCAAATTACACAATGTATCTCTCATTCAATCTCTTCTCATCCCAGCAACTCTCCCGGTATGGCAGCTGCCATTGCCCGGTATCCGGCAGCACTGGGGTGTAAATGGTCTCCGCTGTCGTATTCCGGCAAAAATGCACTTGGATTGTCCGGGTCACAGACCGCCTTGTCAAAATCTACACAGCCGTCAATCAAATCTGTGGTACGAATCCAGTTGTTAAATGTATTTCGCATCTCTTCCCTGAAAAGTGCATAGGTACGCCATCCTTCAATGGGCAAGAGTGTTCCGACATACACTTTGTATCCGTAGGAACGGGCTTCTTTAATGTAATACTTCATCCCTTCAATCATCTCTTCCACCGTAGGAAGGTCACTCATGGGGCGGAACGGATTCACATCGGTTCCTACCGGATGAATAATATCGTTGATTCCCTGCTGAATCAAAACAGCATCTGCCCCGTCAGTTGGTACTTCGTGGGAAAAGCGTTTTTTGCCCTTAAGACCATAGGATTCATAAGTAATACAACTATATTCACGAAGGATTCTGGAACCGCTGGTAGCACGGCGGATAATTGCTCTATTTGCATATCCTTCTTCCTTGCATCTGAGAGTTAAGTAATCCGGCCAGTCCTGGGCGGTAATAGAGTCTCCGTAGCAGACCAGTGTCTTATTCTCTGTATCGGTATAAACAGACACATTACTCAAAAAATAAAAATAATGCGTACTCCTTGAAATATCTATCGGAAATTCACGACATTCTGTCGCATCCCCAATGGCATAGCTTCCTTGTGATAAAGGTCCGCAGGTAAATACGGTAGAGCGCATCTGCGTGTAGTCCTTTAAGTAAAAGCTGACATCCATCGCTTCCTGCGCATTTATTCTGCATGTAAGACTGTCCGATACTGCATTTTCTCCCGCAGGAATCGTGACAGCTTCCTGTTCGTTAAAGGTCACCGGATAAAAAATCCCTTCTATGCAAACCGTTGTCTTTGCAATCGTAACCGGCTCCGTTCCGCAGTAGTTATCAAAAGTCAATTTCAGCGCAGATCCGCTAAAATGGGAATAAATGGGATAACGAAGTGTAATATTTTTGCTATAGCTCTCCGGTCTGTTTTCCGCAACAGATACGGCATTTCCCCAGACAGATGCCCAGTGCGCATTTTCCTTGTTCATATATTTCATCCCTTCTGTCAGTTTTATCCTTATCTTCAAACAAACTGATTTCTGCCTTTGTCGTAAGAATAACCGATTTGCTGTAATTTCTGTTCTATCTCGGATTTATCAACATCCAAGTCATCACACAAATTATCTAAATCAACATAAAAGTCACGTAACTTCAAATTTAAAAAACTGAGTAACATTACGGGGTCTTTGGGTATCATATTCTATTCCTCCTAACTCATAAACTGACTGTAAAGCGCCACATGGTCATAAATACAACGCCAACTGCTGTGAGCATCCGCCGTGACGCAGATATATTCCTTTCCGTCATCATCGATTCCGTAGCTTGCGGCGCAGTTTCCGGATTGTACTACATATCCTGTCTTGGCACAATACACTTCGCCGCCCGTCTCTTTGTCCTCAATTCTGCGCAAAAACCAGTTAGAAACCGTAATTCCTTCCGGATGTTGCTCCGTAAAAGATGTTGTGTAAGTTCTCGCGTGCATCACTTCGCGGCAAAGCTCATTGGCAACCGCCGCTTCCATAATCATCGCCATATCGTAACAGGTACTGTAATGGTTTTCATCATAAATCCCCACACAATTGGTAAAATGCGTGGTACCTGAAAGCCCCAGTTCTTCTATTTTTTCATTCATAATCTCTACAAACGCTTCCTGACTGCCTGCCACGTAAGTCGCAAGCCCCACCGCAGCATCTCCGCCGGAGGGAAGCACCGTACCGTACAACAAATCCCGTACCGTCACTGTCTCCCCATCTAAAAATCCGACATTACTGCAATCATGAATGTAGCTGTAGTCGGTAATATCAAGAGTCATCGTAAATGTATCATCCAAATCTTCTGCTTCAAGCTGCTCTGCCGCAACAAGTACGGTCAGAATTTTGGTCATAGATGCCGGATTGATTCTGTATTTTCCGTTACGCTCCGCCAATATAGCAGCACTGTCCAAGTCAATAAAAATACCGTAAGTACTGGTAACTTCTCCATTTATAGACATCGTATCGGCATTTTCCTCCGCAGAATATATCACCGGCAAATCATGCAAAAAGGAAACTGCATCTGCGGCAGTAGCTACTATTTCCGCTGTCTGATGGCTTGTTCCTCCTACCTTATCGATGAATGTCCCAAATCCTTCGCTCTTTTGCCCGTTATCCGAAATCATGGTTTCTTCCTTCGGTAAAATTGCTACGGAATTATCCACTTCTTCCTGTCTTGCTTCCTGAGTTTGACTTGTCTTCTGAGCTTGATTCTTCTGCCCTGCCTCTTTATCATTCGACGGCCTGCTGATTATGTTTATTCCTATCAAAAGCAATAGAATAGCAACTAAGGCAAAAGGAATTGCTGCTTTCAGTATCCTTCGTTGTCTTTGTTGCTTTGCTTTCATACGTTTCATTTCTTCAATTCGAGCTCTACGTCTTTTTTCTGATGCTGCCACACTTTCTAATTCTTCCGTCACTGTTATTCTCCTTTACTTTTCTTTCCCCATGATGTCCTTATCATTTGTGGCAAAAAATATACAGTGATAGTATACCCTAAAAGAGTACTCCTTTCAAATAAAACATGATATTTCTTGTTACAATTGTCAAATTAAAAAGCTAAAGATACAATTTGCAACAATCATATCTTTAGCCTGTTTTATTAATTTGACCTATTTTTTCTTATTATTCAAATTATTTAAAGCGCTTATAGTCATTTCACTTCCGCCACAAGCTCTCCGTTCCTTACCTCAATACGAATGGTATCTCCCTGCGTTACCTTATCCGCCAAAATCAGTTTTGCAGAAAGTGTTTCCACATATTTCTGGATATAACGCTTTAAGGGTCTTGCACCGTATACCGGGTCATAGGCGTTTTCAACAATAAACGCTTCGGCTTCTTCTGAAAGAACCACAGTCAGTTCTCTGTCCTGCAATCGCTTATTCAGGTCACTGATAATCAGTTTAATAATGCCTCCGATATTTTCCTTGGTGAGCGGTTTAAAAAGAATGGTTTCATCCAGTCTGTTCAAAAATTCCGGTCGGAAATGCGCACGCAGTTCCTCCATTACCATTTTTTCGGCAGATTCTTCAATGTGACCATCTAAGTCAATCCCTTCCAGAAGATAAGATGCTCCGATATTAGAGGTCATAATCAGAATGGTATTCTTAAAGTCTACCGTGCGTCCCTGAGAATCTGTAATACGTCCGTCATCAAGCACCTGCAAAAGTACATTAAACACATCAGGATGGGCTTTTTCAATCTCATCAAACAGCACTACAGAATACGGTTTTCTTCTGACTGCTTCGGTCAGTTGCCCGCCTTCCTCATATCCCACATATCCGGGAGGCGCTCCGATTAACCGTGATACGGAATATTTCTCCATATATTCACTCATGTCAATACGCACCATATTACTCTCATCATCAAACAACGTCGCCGCCAGAGACTTGGCAAGCTCTGTCTTACCTACACCGGTAGGACCTAAGAACAGGAAGGAACCAATAGGCTTAGAGGGATCCTTAATTCCTGCTTTTGAACGGATAATTGCTTCCGTCACTTTCGTTACACCTTCATCCTGTCCAACTACACGTTTATGCAATTCCTCATCTAGATGCAATGTCTTGTTACGTTCACTCTCTGTCAGCTTGGCAACAGGAATACCGGTCCATCTGGAAATAATTCTTGCAATTTCTTCTTCAGATACGCTCTCATGTACTAAGGTCAATTCCTTTTTATTTACCTGTTCTTCTTCAATTTCAAGTTGCTTCTGGAGAGCCGGAAGCTTTCCATAGCGTAGTTCTCCCAGTTTTTCATAGTCCCCTTCGCGATCCGCAATCTGAATCTGATTATTTACTTCCTCAATCTCTTCACGTAGCTTGGACAGTTTCTCAACCGATGCTTTTTCATTTTCCCACTGGGCCATGCGGTTATTCAGTTCATCCCGCATTTCTGCCAGTTCCTTGCGAAGAACCTCCAGCCTCTCTTGACTCAATCGGTCATCTTCTTTTTTCAAAGCTGATTCCTCAATTTCCATCTGTATTACCTTGCGCCGCATTTCGTCCAGTTCCGTAGGCATGGAATCCAGTTCGGTTTTTATCAGTGCACAAGCCTCATCCACCAGGTCAATCGCCTTATCCGGCAAGAAACGGTCGGAGATATATCTGTGGGAAAGTGTTGCAGCACTGACCAAAGCGTTATCCATAATTTTTACACCATGGTATACCTCATAGCGGTCTTTCAGTCCACGCAGAATAGATATGGTATCTTCAACCGTTGGTTCTTCCACCATAACCGGCTGAAATCTTCTCTCAAGAGCTGCATCCTTTTCAATATATTGTCTGTATTCATCCAGGGTAGTTGCACCGATACAGTGAAGTTCACCCCTTGCAAGCATAGGCTTTAACATATTTCCGGCATCTAAAGCACCATCTGTCTTACCGGCGCCTACAATGGTGTGAAGTTCATCAATGAACAGAATAATCTGTCCGTCACTGTTCTTCACATCCTCAAGCACCGCTTTCAGACGTTCCTCAAACTCACCACGGTACTTGGCTCCTGCTACCAATGCACCCATATCCAATGCAAAAATCTTCTTATCCTTAAGACCAAGGGGCACATCGCCCTTTACAATTCTCTGCGCCAGTCCTTCTACTACTGCTGTTTTACCCACACCGGGCTCACCGATAAGTACCGGATTATTCTTGGTCTTTCTGGACAAAATCCGAATCACGTTGCGGATTTCCCCATCTCTTCCGATTACCGGATCAAGCTTCTGCTCCCTGGCACGCTCCACCAAATCCTGTCCGTACTTGGCAAGGGTATCGTAGGTTGCTTCCGGATTGTCGCTTGTCACCCGCTGATTGCCTCTCACAGATGCAAGTGCCTGCAAAAAGCGCTCTCTGGTGATACCAAACTCTTTGAATAATTCTTTGACCATCTTACTTGGATGCTGAATCATGGCAAGAAACAAATGCTCCACTGACACATATTCGTCTCCAAATACTTTCAGTTCGTCCTCTGCGGAAATCAAGACCTTGTTCAAATACTGTCCGACATAAGGCTGTCCTCCCTGTACCTTTGGTCTTTTGGCAATCAGCCCCTCTACCTGATTACTGAAATAAGTAAGCTGAATCTCCATTTTTTCAATTAGCTTGGGAATCAGGCTGTCCTCCATGATCAGCAGACTGTATAAAAGATGCTCCTGCTCAATCTCCTGATTGCCGTATTCGTAAGCAAGCTTCTGACAGCCTTCTACTGCCTGTAACGATTTCTGTGTAAATTTATTGATGTTCATAAGCACTCCTCTCTGCCGTTTCCTTATTATAAGTATACCCGGCTCATCCTGTGACTATGTTGTGTCTCTTTGTTCTAGGCTAAATATAACACTAATTGTTAGCACTGTAAAGAGGTGAGTGCTAATTCTTTTTCTAAAAAACCGCAAGGCCAGTAAAATCAAGGCTTTGCGGATTCTAAAATTTTTATAAACTCATTTTATTCTATAATGCAACTATCTTTTTCAGACTTCCTTAAGGTTTTCACACTCTGTATTCCTACCAACAGTAATGCCGGAAAAATCACCGCTGCAAGCACGCCCAGCTTCAAATTATCTTCTAATGCTCCCGACACGAATCCCACAAAAGTCGGTCCGGAAGAACAGCCCATATCTCCGGCAAGTGCCAAAAATGCAAACATGGCTGTACCGCCTCGTGGAAGAGATGCCGATGCCTTGCTGAATGTCCCCGGCCACATAATTCCTACCGACAAGCCGCAAACTGCACATCCAACCAGTCCCAAGGCAGGAACCGGACATAATGAAATCAACAGATAAGAGACAATGCAAAGAAGACTACTGCATATCATAAATTTATCCAAATTGATTTTATCACCAAACTTTCCGTAATAGGCACGGGAAGAGCCCATTAAAATAGCAAATGCCATAGGACCAACCAAATCTCCCACCGTCTTGCTGATGCCAAAGCCTTTTTCTGCAAGAGCCGAAGCCCACTGGCTGACTGCCTGCTCGCTGGCTCCCGCACAAAGCATCATCAGCATTAGTACCCAGAATATCTTATTTGTCGCCAGTTCCTTAACTGTAAGTCCTTTATCTCCATCCTCCAAAAGCTGTGCCATGGGCACCCTTGAAAAAGAAACTGCATTCAAAAGCGGTACTACCGCCCACACTGCCGCAAGAATTTTCCAATTGGAAATCCCGAATACAAAAAAGAATGCCGTGGAAAGAAGTACCACTCCCACATGTCCCCAACAATAAAATGAATGCAAAAGACTCATGGCCTTTTCCTTATTATCCGTAGGGCATGCCTCTACCACGGGGCTTACCAGTACTTCAAGTAAACCTCCTCCTACAGCATAAATCAGCACGGATAACAGCAATCCCACAAATGCGTCCTTGAATAAATCCGGCAGAACGGTCAGGGAAAGTAATCCTGCTGCCGCAAACACATGAGCCATTATCATGGATGCCCGGTATCCGATTTTGTCCACAAAACCGATGGCAAGTATGTCCACCAGAAGCTGTGCCCCAAAATTAAATGTCACAAGCAAAGTGATTTTCTCAAGAGAAATTCCGTAACTGCTTTGAAACGTCAGAAACAAAAGGGGAATAAAATTATTGATAATTGCCTGCACCACATACCCTACAAAGCAGGAAATAATCGTCTTATTATATTCATTCTTATTTGCAACCGCATCCATATTATGTAAACCTCAATTCAACTTATTCTTACGCAAAAAAATGTGACATCGTGCTTTCCGGATTTTACAAAATGATGTCCGCTTCGCGCAACGAGTAGTATAGCATGTTTCTTTTCACAAAGCTATCCATAGCCTGAAAAATGATGCAACTTTGATGCAAAAATTATGGAAATCTGATGCAAATTCTATGCAAATTTGATGCTTTAGCCTTTTATGCTTATCTTACAAACATTACAAAAGCAACAAAGAGGTGTATCAAAATGAAAACAAAACGAATTTTTCTCTGCATTCTTTCCGCTATCCTTCTGTTTACCGCACAGACTCCCGTAGTTTTTGCAAAAGCACAGAATGACGCCGAAGAAGACAAAACCTGCGCTCCTTATTTTTATATTGAAAATGCAGACCCTGAGACTGACAGCTTTCCTTTAAAGGAAACTGATGTTGTGACCAACATTAACGGTTCCATCGCTGATACCTATGTCACTCAGGTCTATGCAAATGAGGGAAGTAAGGCAATCAATGCCCGTTACATCTTCCCCACCTCCACAAAAGCCTCTGTGCACGGCATGACCATGACTGTAGGAAATCAAAAGGTAACCGCAAAAATCCAAGAAAAAGAAGAAGCAAAAAAAACTTATGAAAGTGCAAAAAGCGAAGGCAAAAGTGCTTCCCTGCTAGAACAAAAAACCCCCAATGTCTTTACCATGGATGTTGCCAATATTATGCCCGGTGAAACCGTCAGCATTGAGCTTCACTACACTGAATTAATCAGTCCCACGGAAGGAACTTATCAGTTTGTATTCCCTACCGTAGTAGGTCCCCGCTATGTAAAGAATGAAGAAGCAAGAAATTTTTCCGAAGACAATGACTGGCTGGCAAGTCCCTATCTGGAAGAAGGCACAGACCCTGTTGGAAAATACAATATTCAGGTTAATCTTTCCACAGGTGTTCCCATCACTGGGCTTTCCAGTAAATCCCACAAAATTAACATTGACTGGGACGACAACAGTATCGCTCACATTTCCCTGCAAGATGCTTCCGATTATGCAGGAAACCGTGACTTTATTCTGGATTATAAGTTAACGGGACATACCATTTCCTCCGGTCTTACCATGCAGACAGGAGAATCGGAAAACTTTTTTATGCTTACCGTGCAGCCTCCTGAGCACTATAAACCGAAAGAAATTGTTCCCAGAGAATATATTTTTGTACTGGATGTTTCCGGCTCCATGGACGGCTACCCTTTAGATACCGCAAAAAAAATGATTACCACCTTAGTATCGGATTTGAACAAAAACGACAGCTTTAACCTGATTTTATTTTGCAACGGTAATACCATTCTTTCTCCCAAGTCGCTGCCTGCCACCGAAAAGAATATTTCCAAAGCCATGAAGCTGATTAACCAACAGCACGGCTATGGAGGCACAGAACTTGACAATGCCATTCAGGCGGCCCTTGACATGCCCGCTGATGACAATGTTGCAAGAAGTATCGTTATCCTCACAGACGGCTATATTTCCGGCGAAACGGAAACCTTCGACCTGATTTGCCAGAATCTGGACGAAGCCTCCTTTTTTCCCTTCGGCATCGGAAGCAGCGTGAACCGTTATCTGATTGAAGGAATTGCAAGCGCCGGTCAGGGTGAAGCCTTTATTGTAACTGATGAAGCAGATGCATCCGAAACTGCACAGCGATTCCGCACTTATATGGAAGCCCCTCTCCTTACCGATATCGAAATCACCTATGACGGGCTGGATGTTTACCATGTAGAGCCGGTAACCCCTTCCACCCTTTACGCCCAAAAACCCATTATCCTGTTCGGAAAGTGGCGGGGCGAGGCAAAAGGAAACGTTCATATCACCGGAAAGACCGGTAAAAAGGATTTTGTACTGGATATTCCGGTTTCTGAAGAATGCATTGATAAAGCAAATACTGCTTTACCCTATTTGTGGGCACGTAAGCGCATAGAACGATTAACAGACTTTAGCACCTACAAAGACAATCCTTCCATCCGTGAGGAAGTAACCAGACTTGGTCTTACCTACAGTATGGCAACGTCCTACACCTCCTTCGTTGCCGTACTGGAAACCATCGTCAATCCTGATGCCAATGCCACGGATGTAGACCAACCAAACGCACTGCCCCTGCATGTATCCAATCTGGCAATCGGCAGCGGCTATACCGCAGGAAGTGAACCCGGAACCCTTCTGATGATATTGGGCGGCATCGCTGTCGCACTGAAAGGCACTTGGAAACAAAAGAAAAAAAGATGTACTGCATTACCCTACTAAAAGGAATATTAACCATGACCACTACCTTTTTACATTATGATAAAAAAGAATTTCTGAAACAAAACCGCATTTATTATCTGACCGGCATTGCCATTTTTCTTACAATGAAGCTCCTTTTCAGAAACGCCGATGCAAATGCCCTCAGATGGATGCTTGCACCAACATCCCGACTGGTCAGTTTCTTAAGCGGGGTTCCCTTTCTGTGGGAATCCCATTTAGGATACGTCAGCCATGACCTGCGTTTTGTTATTGCAGCCTCCTGCAGTGGCATTAATTTTATGCTGATCACCCTTATGATGTTAATATTTTCATTTTCCAACCGCTTTAAAAGTTTCCGTTTTGTCGGAATCAGTATTGCAATTTCCTATGTTTATACGGTTTCTGTCAACAGTCTGCGGATTTTGATTGCAATTTATCTTCCGGTTTTTTTTGACCGTTATGGTCTATGGACAAACCGAATAACACCGGATAAACTTCATACAATTATCGGTATTGTTGTATTTTTTTCCGCATTATTGTTACTCTATTCTCTTGTGGACAAACAATCCGGCCGTTTTACCCTGAGTCCGGAACACCGGCCACATTTCGGAAACTTTCCGGCTTATCATACCCTTTGGGTACCGCTTTTCTGGTATTTGGCAGTGGTACTCGGCATTCCTTTTCTTAACAAAATCAGTAACATTTTTTTAAGAAATTTCCTCAATCTGTTTCTTGTGGATTAGATAGGGCAGTGATAGAATAAAATAGAAAAGACAAAAGAAAAGACAGGAATCAAAAATGGTCAATTTTGCAGGTTTGGAATTTATCTTTCGGTTTTTACCGGTTTTCTTAGTAATATATTATATTTTTTCCGAAAAATACAGGGATACCATATTGCTGCTGGGCAGCCTGCTTTTTTATGCAGCAGGTGAACCCAGGTTTTTTCTGCTGTTTATCGCTCTTACAGGCATCAATTACCTGATGGGCCGAAAAGGAAATCAGGATATCCAATCCTTTGCCATGCACAAATGGCAAAAGCGCCGACGCAAAAAATGGATGATTACGGCAGTTACACTGGATATTCTGGTGCTGATAGCATTTAAGTGCTTAAGTACTTTTGTTGACAGTACTCTTTTGCCTATGGGGCTTAGCTTTTATCTGTTCAAAATGATTTCCTGGCAAGTGGATATGTATCGCAGTGTTATTGCAGAAGATGTCAGCTTCCGCTCCGTAGCCCTATACTTTTCCCTGTTTCCCCAAGTGGTTTCCGGTCCTATCATGCGCTATGACGACGGAGACTTTGCCTTAGGACGCACTTACAGTCCCGAGCGGTTTGAAAAAGGCCTTTTTTTCTTTATTTCCGGTCTTGGCATGAAAGTGCTCCTTGCAGACCGACTGGCTATTTTGTGGAATGATTTACAGATGATAGGCTTTCAAAGTATCTCTACGCCCCTTGCATGGCTTGGCGCATACAGCTATTCTTTGCAGTTATACTTTGATTTCTGGGGATACTCTCTAATGGCATCCGGTATTATGATGATGTTGGGTTTTGACTTTATCGAAAATTTTAACCACCCTTACGCGTCAAAAAGCATCGGAGAATTTTACAGAAGATGGCATATCACTCTGGGTAGTTTTTTCAGGGATTATGTTTATATTCCCATGGGTGGCAGCAGGTGTTCCGGCGGAAAGCTGGCACTGAATCTGGCGTTTGTCTGGATTCTGACCGGAATCTGGCACGGAAACGGCCTTAACTTTATCATTTGGGGCGCCATTTTGGGATTGCTTATTATTTCCGAGAAACTCATCTACGGCAAATTACTGGCAAAAGTACCGCTAATCGGTCATCTTTATGTTCTTTTGCTGGTTCCGTTAACCTGGGTGGTATTTGCCATTACGGATTTGGGTCAGCTTGCCGTCTATTTCGGCAGACTGTTTCCGTTTATCGGCGGCTTCGGGCTTGCCGTTAATGAAATGGATATTGTGAAATACTCACAAATGTACGGACCTCTCATCATTTTGGGAATGATATTGTGCATTCCCAAGGTCTGCGGCAAAATTTCGAAGCATCGAAATCATCCGCTTGTCCTTTTAGGTCTTACAGTTGTCTTTTGGTGGTCAATTTATTATTTATCAAACAATGCGGGAAATCCGTTTATGTACTTTGCATTTTAGGAGCAGAAATGAAACTGATAAAGAAATGTTTTTTATTTTTCAAAAAATGTCCTTTGTTTTTTGTGTTAATTATTACCGGTATTCTTTTTACCTCGGTTTCCCTATGGGGTATGGGAACGATTTACCGCGAACAGGAATATAACCCATGGAAAGCACCTGTTTTGTCGGTAGCCTTTACCGGACTGAAAGAAGAAATTTATCCCTGGCAGCTGTGGAGCGCGCCTTCCGATTCTGCAGAAAATAAAATACCGGAGGAATCAGCCGGCACGGAAACTCTTCCCGAAACAGACGGTCCGAAGTGGGGCGAGGATCAGGGCATCCTACCTCCATCCTATCAATCACCCACACCGGTTATCACGCCTACTCCTGTGGCAACTGCCACTCCGGCAGCGGCTGCTCCGACTGCTACTGTTACTCCTGCACCGTCCCCTACTCCGTATGTGCGTCCAACGCCCTTAAGAGCCAGCACACAAAGCGAATACGCCAATCACATTTCGGCAGATATTTACGGAGATATCGGGGTATTGCATGCAGCATCCTATGACTTTATTGAAGTGGATGAAAGTTATTTCGATGACGCCCTGTTTATCGGCGATTCCCGAACGGTAGGTCTTCACGATTACACGGATTTATCAGAACACGGCACGTTCCTGTGCGAAACAGCTCTGACCATTCATAAAGTGTTAAAGCATGACTTCAAAGGACACGGAACCGTGGAAGAAATACTCGCCGCAAATGATTACGGCAAAATTTATCTTATGGTGGGCATCAACGAACTGGGAACAGGAACCACCGAAGACTTCCTGAAAAAATACACGGAAGTGGTAGATACCTTGCATGAGCTGGAACCGGATGCCAAAATCTTTATCCAGGCTAACATGCGTGTAACAGACAAACTCCATGCAAAAGATGCCATTTTTAATAACAATAATATCAATGCCAGAAACAATGCCATCGCCACACTGGCAGACAATGTAAACATCTTTTACATTGATGTCAATGAAGTCATCTGTAACGAGCAGGGAAATCTTTCAGAGGAATATACCTACGACCAGATTCATCTGCTTGGCGTTTACAATGATTTATGGAAACAGTTTTTAATGACTCGCGGTGTAACATGAATAAAAACCTCCGTATGAGAGAAACTAATGAAAAATTCATCTCATCCGGAGGTTTTTTTATGGAAAAAGAACATGGTGCCATTTTTGAGCAAGGTAAACAAAGTATTAAAATCCCCATTCCGATTTATATCCGCGCCAGTGCATCAGTAGCAGGTACCAAGGAAGGGGAAGGTCCCTTTGGCGACTTGTTTGATGTGGTAGGTATTGACGATAAATTCGGATGTGATACCTGGGAAGAAGCAGAAAGTACATTGCAAAAAGAAGCTTTGCAAATGGCAATCGGAAAAGCAGGTCTGAAAAACGAAGATATCCGTTTTCTTTTTGCCGGTGATCTCCTTGGTCAATCTATTGCCAGCAGTTTCGGCCTCGGCGGCTTTCACATCCCTCTTATGGGAATGTACGGAGCCTGCTCCACCTGTGGATTGTCCTTATCTGCGGCAACTATTGTGATTGCCGGTGGCATGGCGAGGTATACCGCCTGTGTTACTTCCAGTCACTTTGCCAGTGCCGAAAAAGAATTTCGTTTTCCCTTAGCCTATGGTAACCAAAGACCACTTTCCTCCACCTGGACAGTGACCGGCAGCGGTGCTTTTGTAGTCAGCAGTGAAAAAAGTGACTGCGACCGTGCTATGATTACCGGACTGACAATCGGCAAGATTATGGATTTCGGTCTGAAAGATTCCATGAACATGGGTGCCTGTATGGCTCCCGCTGCTGCCGATACCATTTACACACATATGATGGATTTTGGTACAACGCCTGAGGACTACGACAAGATTATTACCGGTGACCTTGGCTATGTTGGACAAAAAGCCTTATTTGACATGATGCGGGAAAAAAATCTGGATATTTCAAAGGTGCATATGGACTGCGGCATCGAAATCTATGACAGCAGTCAGGATGCCCATGCAGGCGGCTCCGGCTGCGGTTGCAGTGCTGTAACACTTTCTGCTTACATTCTGAAACAACTGGAGGAAGGTATCTGGAAACGGGTCTTATTTGTTCCCACAGGTGCACTTCTGAGCAAAACCAGCTTCAACGAAGGACAAAGTATCCCCGGAATTGCTCATGGGGTAGAGCTTATAAGCTGCAAGCAGTAACTATATCGTTCAGTTAAAATAATTGAAAAAGGCAATTTCTGCCGGAAAGCGACGGTAACTACATGACTTCAAATAATAACTCCCAATCTTCTCTTGAAAAAGATTATGCCAAATATATAAAATCCATTACTCCCACTCATAACCTGTTTATACAGATGGTTCGAGCCTTCCTTGTCGGCGGAAGTATCTGCATTATCGGTCAATTTCTTTTAAACTTTGCATCAAATACCCTTGGAATGGACAAGGAAACCGCGGGCAGCTTCTGCTCCCTGATTCTTGTCTTTCTCAGCGTTCTTTTTACCGGTTTCGGCCTATATGCTCCCATTGTCAAATTCGGCGGTGCCGGTGCACTGGTTCCCATCACCGGATTTGCCAACTCCGTAGCCTCTCCTGCCATTGAATACAAAAAAGAAGGACAGGTTTTTGGCGTAGGTTGCAAAATCTTTACCATTGCCGGTCCAGTCCTTCTCTATGGAATCTTCAGTTCCTTTGTTCTCGGTGTTGTTTACTATTTATTCATCTTATATACAGGGTCAGCAGGATAGCCGCCTTTCAGTTTCTGCATACCGCGCTGTATGGCATCCTTGGAATTTTTCCAGTCTGCATCCTTATTGCGGTAATCAAACTTTTCCACCAGCCAGGATACGTCTTCCTGCAGTCTTTCCATGTTCTTTTCCATCAGCTCAAACATGGCAGGATAAAACTCTTTCTTTTCCTTGTCATTCATTCTGCTCTCGGAGGCCTCACACAGGTCTCCGAAGTGATGCAGACAAAAGCCCTTGCTGTTTTTAATTTTCTCCCTGAACTCTGCATCCTTTTTGTACATAAAAAAGAAGGTATCCATATATCTCTCATAGGTATCCTCAAAGCGCTTACAGATATAACAGGACTTTTCCTTCTCCTCAACCCAAATGCCAATTGGGTTCTGTCTGGTACTGTTCTTTTTGAATTTTCCCATGAGAGTTGACTTGTTCGGTGTAAATGCTTTAAACTGGCTTTTCATCTCATAATTCATCTGCATATAATGAGTCTTCAAAATCCATGCATTTCCCAGTGTATTTCCGTAATCAAACATTTTCTTGAAGTGATTTCTGCAGAATCCTGCTTTATCCGTTGCCTCACGCACATCGCTCTCCATATAGGAGGAACCGCTTCCCAATGCAAAGTCAAGCAAATCCTGCTCTACCTCACGCTCTATAAAGCAAAAAGGACACTCATCATTTGCATTGACTGCATCATTCAACGGAATAGTATATAATGTTTCTTTCATATCAGTTTTCCTTTCTGTCTTTTATTCTTCTGCATAAGACATCTTCTTAAGCAATCCAAGATATCCTTTTACCTCTTCCCCGAACAACTCCGGCTGAAATGCTCCTGCATAAAACTGTTCTTCTAAAAGTCCGTTCAAGGTATACTGCATCATTTTGGTCAGCTTATCAATGTCAATCCCCTGCTTAAACCGGGTAATATCTGCCCGTCGCATAATCTGTCCAAGCTGATGGGACAGCACTCCTCTCTTTTCCTCTGTTGCCACAAGTGCCTCACTGACATCTTCTTTTTTACTTTCGTTCAAAAACAGCAGCATGTACGGATAGTTGTGCATCACCTGCAGCTGTGCCTGCCAAATCTGCCATACCAGTTCAAAATAGTCTGTTTCCCCCTTACTGACTGTTGTAGACAATTCCAGCATCATGTAACGCACACTGTAGTCATAGACAAAGGAATACAAACCGATTTTGCTGATAAAGTAATGAAACAGCAACCCCTTACTGATGCTTGCCTCCCGCACAATATCATCTGTGCTGGCATGCTCATAGCCCTTCATGGCAAACAATTTCAGTGCCGCATTTATCATCCGGTCCTGCTTTTCTTTTTTTAAGTCAAAAAACTTATCGTTCATATTTTCACCCCATACCTGTTTTTTGCTATTGACTTTTATAGTCGAATTTAAATATAACACAGATTTTTTTTTACTTCAATTGTCTTTACATTATTTTCCGTATTTTATTTGCTTTTCACAAATTTCTTTTATAAAATTTTATTGAAATTTTATTTATATTCTCTTTTCTTTTTCACAAAATAGTATTAAGATAGAATGTGACAGACAATCTATAAATACATTCCCGAAAGGAGCATTTCATATGTCAAAGAAAGTTGGAAAATTATTACTCCTCACCGCTGTAGTCGGCGCTGCCGCTTATGGCACATACGCTTACCTTCAGAAGAAAGAGCAGCCCGCTAACGAACCTATAGATGATGATGCCGATGATGATTTTGATGATTTCAGCGAAGATTTAGACGAAGACCTGACTACCTCCAAGGAACGCTCCTATGTTCCTTTAAACCTTAATTTTGAAAAAGCAGAAGCAATCGCAACCGAAGCATTTCAGAAAGCCAAAGAAGTGATTTCCGATTCTGTACAGCAGGTAAAGGAAACTGTGAAATCCGTTGCCGATTCTCAGGGGTACCATACAAGCTTCACCGATCTTACCGCTGCGGCAAAGGGCGCTGCTGATGACGTGGTTGCCGATGTAGAAGCAGTTACCGAAGATCTTGCAGAAAGTGTTGCAGATACCGCAGAAGAAATAAAAGACGGTGCAGCAGAAGTCGTTGAAAATGTAGAAGCTGCGGCAGAAGGTGTAGCAGAAGCTACTGCTTCTCTTGCCGATGAAGCAAATGAAACCGTTGAGGAATTTTTTGATGACGAAGAGGTTTAAAGTCTCAACTAAATAGAAAGACATTATTAAGGGAGATACCGGATACCGATATCTCCCTTTTATTCATCCTGTCCTGTTCTCTGTACACTGCTCACAGTATCTATGCCACCTTTTTATAAATACTCCTTCCACGCCTCCTTAAGAAGTGTAATTCCCCTGTTGATATCATCTTTTTGCAAAGCACCATACCCCAGAATTACAGTAGACTGATACTGCTTATTCAGCGCTCCCTGTTCGGAAGATGCCTCCGCAATGCCGTAAGCCTTAATTCCGACATCTTTCGCCGCCCGAATTAATTCTTTGGCAGTCACATTCTTTTTAGAAGTCAGTAAAATATGTAATCCTGCATTTTCCCCCGAAAAAAGAAATGCATGTTCAAACTCTTTCATTTCCTCCAACAGGTAATCATGCTTTTCCTTATATATTTTTCGCATTTTATTCAAATACCGCTCAAAATACCCGTCAGCAATAAACTCATTCAAAATACGCTGATCAATTCGTGAAACGGTAGAAGCATGAAATGCAAAAAGCTCCTTGTACTGCTTAAGCAGCGCCTGCGGCAGCACCATATAAGCCACTCTGATTGCCGGTGCAATGGACTTAGAAAAAGTCCCCATGTAAATCACCTTTCCGTTTCTGTCCGATGCCTGCAATGCCGGTATAGGCTTCCCTTTGTAGCGGAACTCACTGTCATAGTCATCCTCTATCAAATAGCGGTCTGCATTCTGCTCCGCCCATCGCAAAAGCTCCAGACGCCTTCCGATTGGCATGACTACTCCGGTCGGATATTGATGCGAAGGCATTACATACGCAATATCTGCACCTGATGCAAAAAGTGCATCTTCTCTCATCCCGTTTTCATCCATGGGAAGTAATTCTATCCCATAATGAAAAGAACAAAACATTCGATAAGCTCGCAAATAAGTAGGATTTTCCATGGCAACAGTCCTTTGTCTGCCAAGGATTTTCTCTAGCAGCATCAGCAGATAATCATGTCCCGCGCCTACGATAATCTGCTCCGGCTCACAGTTTACCCCTCTTGCCGAATGCAAATACCTGCCTATGGTACGCCTAAGCTCATAATCCCCCTGAGCATCTCCCAATGCAAACATTTCACTGTTGGCATCCACCAGTATATCCTTCGTAATCTTTTTCCATGTGGCAAAAGGAAAATCTTTCATACTGATAGCATAGGGAGAAAAATCATAAATAATTTTTTGCTGTTTTTCGCTCTCCTTCCCCTTCTGTGCCATCACCGAGTCGCCCAGCCCTCTATCCGGTATTCTATCTGCACGTCTTCCCGCAGTATTTCCTGCCTCTGTCAAATCAAGCACATTATCGATGCTACAAACAAAATATCCCCTATAGGGTCTTGATTCAATATAGCCCTCTGCCAAAAGCTGACTGTATGCCGCATCCACTGTACTTCGTGCAACCTGTAGATGTTCTGCCAAAGAACGCGTTGAGGGAAGCCTCTCATTTCTTTGAAGCTTCCCTGTCCTGATTTCCTGTTTAATATACTCATAAATTTGCCGATACAGGCAACTGCCTGCATCGGCCTTTAATTCAATTGCCAATTCAATCATAATTAATGTGCATTTTTCTCTTTAATCTTTGCAACCAAAATTTCTTTTACTTCTCTCGCCTTGTCTTTCATTCTGCTGTTGGCAGTAGGTGAAACGATAATCTGACTGACTAACTTGGAAGCCACATCCAACTTATCGTACTCCGTAGCAAGCACTGCTATCAGATAGTCCACTGTAAGTTCATCCATTCCGCACATAGGGAAGTTTTCGGATTGGATTGCTGACATAAAACCTTCCAATGCATTCTTTAAATATTCATCGGACTGTGCTTTTGCTTCCTTCTGCTTCTGTGCATAATCAGGCAGACTGCTGTCCATATTTTCCGCCATACTGCGAAGCAACCATCCCGCCTTTAAGCAAATATAAGCTTTTTCGCTTGTTTTACCCATTTTGACAATGGTATTGGCAAGACAAAGCTGATATCTTTCAAGCGCTTCTTCGTAGGTATAGGTATCTTTTTCTTCTATGTGCCCTTTATAAGATGCACAGATTTTTTCTTTTACCAGCTTTATCTGTGTGGGTGCAAGTCCCTGGAAAAATCTGGTAAGCACAGCATATCCGCAGTGAGGACATACCAAAACATCATATTTTAAAGGTTCAATTCCTTCATAAACCGGACGTAAATCCATATCTGTTTTTACGAGTTTTACTTTTCCGCTCTTTAAGGTTTTTCCTTTAAACTGCTTGTAACATACAGGACACTCATAAGTCTTGTCAAACAACACTTCTTCTTCCTTAATTTCAGGCTTTGCAGGTTCTTTGTTTTCCTCTTTTTTTTCTTCGGGCTGTTCATACAAATTCATGCCCTGCAGATTTCCCAAACCTAATTTTTCCAATCCTGATAATAATCCGGCCATCTTTTTTCCTCCTTATGCCCTGTTTTGGTTTATGCTTTCGGTAATGTATAAGAACTCTTTAAGGAAACGATTCTGTTAAATACCGGTGCTCCATCCTTGGAATCCTTTGCATCTACACAGAAATATCCCTGTCTTACAAACTGGAAGCTCTCATAAGGCTTAGCATCCTTAAGGGCAGGCTCCATGTAGCATTCTTTTAATACGGTAAGTGAATTGGGGTTCAGATTCAGACTGCCGTCATCATTATAAACGCCCTTTTCTTCATCAATAATATTCTCATACAATCTGACCTCTGCCTTCACTGCTTCTTTGGCAGGTACCCAGTGAATGGTTCCTTTTACCTTACGTCCGGTAAAGCCGGTTCCGCATTTGGTTTCGGGATCATAAGTACAGTGTACTACCGTCACATTGCCGTTTTCATCTTTTTCACATCCTGTACAGGTCACAAAGTATGCATTCATCAGACGAACTTCATTTCCGGGGAATAAACGGAAATATTTCTTGGGAGGTTCTTCCATAAAGTCTTCCCTGTCAATATATAGTTCTCTTCCGAAAGGTACCTGACGGCTACCCATTGCCTCATTCTCTAAATTATTGGCAACGTCAAGCATTTCTGTCTGATCTTCCGGATAATTGTCAATTACCAGCTTAACAGGGTCAAGAACTGCCATCATTCTGGGACGCTTTAACTTAAGAGCTTCACGGATACAGTACTCAAGCATAGCATAGTCCACGGAAGAATTGCTCTTGGAAACTCCGCAAAGCTCTACAAACATCTTGATAGATTCCGGTGTAAAACCTCTTCTTCTAAGGGCTGCGATGGAAACCAGTCTGGGATCATCCCATCCGTCCACAATACCGTCTTCTACCAGTTTCTTGATATAACGCTTACCTGTTACCACATTGGTCAGATACATCTTTGCAAATTCAATCTGTTTGGGAGGATTTTCGTATTCCAGTTCTCTTACCACCCAGTCATAAAGCGGTCTGTGGTCCTCAAACTCCAATGTACAAATGGAATGAGTGATTCCTTCAATGGCATCCTCAATAGGATGTGCATAATCATACATAGGATAAATGCACCACTTATCTCCTGTATTGTGATGTGTCATGCGGGCCACACGATAAATAATCGGGTCTCTCATATTAATATTCGGTGAAGCCATATCAATCTTTGCACGAAGAGTCTTTTCTCCGTCTGCGAACTCACCATTCTTCATCTTTTCGAATAATTCCAAGTTTTCTTCAATGCTTCTTTCCCTGTTGGGATCATTTTTACCGGGTTCTGTCAGCGTACCTCTGTACTCTCTCATCTCTTCCGCCGTCAAATCGGAGACATACGCTTTGCCTTTCTTGATTAGCTTGATTGCCCCTTCATACATCTCATCAAAATAGTTGGAAGCAAAAAATAATCTGTCTTCCCAGTCCGCTCCGAGCCACTTGATATCTGCAAGAATAGACTCCACAAATTCTGTTTTTTCCTTAGTCGGGTTTGTATCATCAAAACGCATGTTAAACTTGCCGCCATACTGCTGCGCCAAGCCATAATTCAAAAGGATACTTTTTGCATGTCCGATATGAAGATAACCGTTGGGTTCGGGCGGAAATCTGGTACGAACGGTTTCGCAGTGTCCTTCTGCCAAGTCCTTATCAATAATCTGCTCAATAAAGTTTCTGGAAACAACTTCCTTTTCTTCTGCTGTCTCTGAAACTTCCATGTTTTCATTTACATTCATTTCTTTTTCACTCATACTGTCAGTTGCCGCATATCCCTGAAAGATTATCGGCTCTACCTCCTCATACTTCCGTCATTTTACGCACAAAGAGTCCGCATGCGAACTCTTATTTATCATATCACAGTTTAGCACATTATTCCAACTGTTTTTGAGCATTGACATTATTTTGATATTATTTTGCAAAACATTTTACTTTTCATTTCACAGTTCTTCATATGCTTTGAAAAATGTTTCCCGCTTTACCACATAAATATCATGCCGCTCATCACATCTTACCACCAGAAAATCGCCCTTGTTTCCAAGCCGGTAACGCTCTCTGTCCTGTATCGTAAATACTTTTACCATATCATCCAGTTCTCTTGCATAAACACAAACATCCTTTGTGGAAACACAAACCTTTGCAAAGGATGATAATGCTACAGAATTTCCGTCAATTCTGTTTTTAACCGTGGGCTCATAGTCTGCAAGAAGTGCATACTGCTGCATCTCATATGATTCTTCGGTGTATTGATAACTGTCGGAAAATTCTTTTCCGTCAATCACATATACTTCTCCTTTGATACCGATGACAAACACCATATCATTCTCTATCCGCAAATCCACATCCCCCTCCAAAGTACGGAGTGTCGCCGGTGTTCCTACGGGCATAATCTCTTTTGCAAACACATACCCGCGGGGTAATTTACGTTTTACATATTTCTTCATGTCGGAAATATCAATTTCATAGCTTACTGCATCAATAATCTGACATCGTTCAAAGTACTCATTCATCTTTTGACTGAAGTAGCCCTCCGAATGTAACGTAGGATAATTATTCTCATAACGGTCTTTTCGTATAAAGCCGCCTGCCTTTTCTACATGACCGCCGCCGGAGCCCATATCCGCCGCCAGAAATCCTGCCAGTTCATCTGCCCTGCATTCCTTCACACAGCTTCGCACGGAATATTTATATCCTTCCTTCTGTTCATGATAAACAACACAGGTATCCACCTCATGCACCTGCAACAAAAAATCACTGATTAATCCAAGTAAATTCGGATCACAGGGCGCAGACTTGATAATTGCATAACGATAATCATCGTTGTAAATATGCTTAATAAGTGCAATTCCCGCAATTTCCAGTTCCCGAAGGGAAATATTAGAATTACGGAGCCGCCTGATTAAACTCTGATTACACAAAAGCGCGTCACGCATATCCATATCAAGAGGATTATGGATTTCCGCAAACTGATTGGTATCCGAATACAATCCGTAATACAGTGCAGTTCCCAAATCTTCTTTTCCTGCAAATGAAAATTTTTCTTCTTTCATTAACTGCCAGATTAGTGTAGAGCAGCTTCCCAGATTAGGACGGATTTCAGTTAACATAACATCAGAAATTTCCTGCTGATGGTGGTCAATAATCGCCACCTCATCTGCTGACATCTTTGTCACATTCCCGGCTCCATACTGACAATCCACTGTAATTAACAAGCCATTTACATGCTTTTGCACATCTTCTAAATAAATGACAGGGATGTTTAATTCTTTGACCATCATAGTCAAGTTCGATTTCTGTATTCTGCTGCTTCCTGTATAAACAATTCTTACCTCTTTTCCCATTTCCCGGAAATAAGTATATAAAGCAAATCCGGATGCCAATGCGTCAGCATCCGGATTGTCATGACATTGTATGGTTATCGGATTAAACTGCTCCAGTTCCTTTAATCTCATTGACATCACAACCTCTTTTTTCTTTTAACATCGGTGCGTATTTCTTTTCAAATTCCTTGCTGGGCATCGGCTTGTCAAAATAATACCCCTGCACAAGATTTACACTCATTTCTGAAAGAATCTGATATTGGTTTTTGGTTTCAACACCTTCCACGCAGAGATTTACACCAATCGCTTCTGCCAAATCAGCAACCATCTTGATAAATGATTTTGCATAATCATCTTTTTCCAAATCCCTGATAAAGCTTTGGTCTACTTTGATAACGTCAAAGGGAATTTCTCTGATATGGTTCAGGGAAGAATATCCTGTTCCAAAGTCATCCAATGCAATCCTTACCCCTAACTCTTTAATTCTTCCGAGAATTTCTTTCATTCTTTCCATATCATTGATAGCAAGACTCTCTGTTACTTCCAAAGTCAGGTTATGCGGATTAATTCCCACCTCTTTAATGATGCTCTCAACAATTTCCACAATATCCGTCTGCAAAAGCTGAATGACAGATAAGTTTACGTTTACCCTGTAATTCGGATAACCGTTTTCGTTCCACTTTTTACAATAAATACAAGCTTCTTTCAATACATGATTGCCAATGGGATTAATGAGTCCCAAATACTCTGCTAAAGGAATAAATTCTCCCGGAGACATAAATCCCAATTCTTCACTGTTCCAACGAATTAATGCCTCAGCACCGGTGCAAGGCTTTCCAGGTATCTGAATATCAATAATGGGTTGGAAATATACTTCAAACTCTTTATATCCGTTGGTAGTGGCATCACGCATATTCTTTTCTATGTCAAGACGCCTTCCTGATTTGGATTCAATGCTGTCAGAGTACTTCGCCACACGGTTTTTGCCGTGCTTTTTTGCTTCATACATAGCAATATCTGCTTTTTTAATCAGGTCATGAACCACATTTCCGCTATTAGGAAACTCAACAATTCCCATACTCATCGTACAGTAATAATCTGCATCCTTCAAATACCATGGTTTCATAAATATGTCTTTAATAGACTCTATAATGCGCTCAAACTTCTCATATTCTTTCGGCGGAATAATAATAACAAATTCATCACCGCCCATGCGGTAACAGGTATTAACAATCCCTTCCACTCTCTGAAGGCTGTGGGAGATTGATTTTAAAAGTACATCACCGTACTGATGTCCCAAACCGTCATTAATATGCTTAAAGTCATCCAAATCCAAATAAAGCAATGCACCGCGTGAATTTGATTTTTGTGCTTCATCCACATATTTTGCCAAATCACGCTCACAACACATACGGTTGTATAAGCCTGTTAAAAAGTCAGTATATGCCTGCTGCTCTATCTTCTTCTGGTAAAGCCTCTTTTCCGTCACATCATATAATGCACACAGAAGCACCGGATTTCCGTCTACCCATTTGATTCTGGTATAATAAAGCTCATACCAGCGTTCCCGTTCTTCCAAAACCACTTCACCGGCTCCGCTCTCAGAACGGATTTCCTTTTGAATCAGCCTGGAAATACTGCCATCCGCTAACTCTTTTTCAAAAGTATGTCTCATGTTTCTGTTAAGGAAAAGCGGGTTTCCTGTGGATAAATCCTGCACATAAGCAGCACAACCTATATTATCCAAAATGGTTTCCAAGGTTGCATACGAACTTGCAATCGAATTTTTCTGTATTCTTCTGGTAAGGATATTCTGCAAAATTTTCACGGCATCATTCAGGAAAGTGATTTCCTCAATCTGCCACTCACGCTTTCTTTGCACTTCACAGAATGTGGCATACATATTGATAGTCCCACCGATTACCACCGGAAGCACAACAATCGCATTAATTCCGATTTCATTCAACTCTTCCCTCTCGTTTTCTCTCAAAAATGTATTGGAAGAAATCACAAGAGTCTTTTCGGTACGGATAAAAAAAGGAACCTTCTGGTCTACTGTCTTATCAACAGTTCTCACTACACCCTGACGTTGCCAGGACGCCAGAACATCCATTGCTTCCCCGTCTTTTTTGATTCGGCAAATGGCTGAAGATGCTATTCCAAGAAAACTACCGGCAATTTCCAGTACATTTCCCATAATTGCCTCTACCGCCTCATCACTTTCCAACAGTTGCACTATATCAGACATCGCTGCCGTTCTGCGCAGCGTTGTTTTCATTTCCTCTTCTGAATAACGGCTTCTTCTGCTCTCCGCCTGAGCATCAAATGCAGATGCCTTATAACCAATAATTTCATAAGTAATATCACGCATGGTATCCACGATTTTGTAGAAATCATTTTCCTCTACCATACTTGTAATACCTTCCAGCATCGGCTTCTCTGATAATTGTTCTTCCGATAAATCGGAAAGGACAGCAAAAATAAGCCAACTTAAGATTGGCTTACCTGCAGATTTTACGGACACTACTGCCATACGTAAATTGGCATAGGCAGTTTCTTCAATTGCCTGATCTTCCAACGAACTTCCCGATACTCTCAGCAGCATATCATGCAGCTGCTCTTTATCAATTGCTTTTCTAATTATTTCAATTTCATCCGAATTCCCTTCCAATTCGGTGAGTGCATTCCCCATGCCGTCAACACAACATGCAAAAACGTTTTTAAGCTCGCAAAGACAATGCTGCCATTTAACGATTTTTTTCCGTTCTACCAAATCATATGCTTCCGAAAGCGTCTCTGACTGTATACCCTTCTCTTTTTCCCCGGCTGTTAACATCAGTGTCTCCTTTTACTTACCCCTAATTGTAACTTGGAAGTTCCAAGGCATATGCCTCAGAACTTCCTTTATTTTTTACTTATGCATTATTTTATTCATCTACACTGTAGTTAGGTGCTTCTTTTGTAATGTGAATATCATGAGGATGGCTTTCCTTTAAGGAAGCTGCAGAAATCTTAATAAACTTACCGTTTTCCTTTAACTCCTCAATACTCTTTGTGCCGCAGTAACCCATACCGGAACGAAGACCGCCAAGTAACTGGAATACAGTATCTTCTACGGTTCCCTTATATGCAACACGTCCTTCTACACCTTCGGGTACTAACTTCTTTGCATTCTCCTGGAAATAACGGTCTTTGCTTCCGTTCTCCATTGCTGCAATAGAACCCATACCACGATATACTTTGTACTTACGTCCCTGGAATAATTCAAAGGTTCCGGGGCTTTCATCACAGCCTGCAAAAATACTACCCATCATACATACATTACCGCCGGCTGCAATTGCCTTAGTCATATCACCGGAATACTTAATACCACCGTCAGCAATAATCGGAACACCATATTCCTTTGCTACCGCATATGCATCCATAATCGCGGAAATCTGAGGAACACCGATACCTGCTACGATACGTGTGGTACAAATGGAACCGGGACCGATACCAACCTTAACGGCATCTGCTCCTGCTTCAATTAATGCTCTGGTTCCTTCACCTGTTGCCACATTACCGGCAATTACCTGAAGGTCAGGATATTTTTCCTTTACCATTTTTACGCAGTTAAGTACATTCTGGGAATGTCCGTGTGCGCTGTCAAGAACGATAACATCTACCTTTGCCGCTACAAGTGCTGCTACTCTGTCAAGCACGTTTGCGGTAATACCTACGCCTGCACCGCAGAGAAGTCTGCCCTGTGCATCCTTTGCTGCCAAAGGATATTTGATGGTTTTTTCAATATCCTTGATGGTGATTAAACCTACTAAATTATAATCGTCATCAACAATAGGTAATTTTTCTTTTCTTGCCTTGCCTAAAATTTCTTTTGCTTCTTCTAATGTAATTCCCTCTTTTGCAGTAATTAACCCTTCGGAAGTCATACATTCTTTAATTTTCTTAGAATAATCTGTTTCAAATTTTAAGTCTCTGTTGGTAATAATACCTACAAGCTTACGTCCCTCCGTGATGGGAACACCGGAAATTCTGAACTTACCCATTAATGCATCCGCATCTGCAAGGGTATGCTCGGGAGATAATGAAAAAGGATCTGTAATAACACCGTTTTCAGAACGCTTTACCTTGTCTACCTCTTCTGCCTGTGCTTCGATGGACATATTTTTGTGGATAATACCGATTCCACCTTGCCTTGCCATGGCAATTGCCATCCTGTGTTCTGTTACCGTATCCATTCCTGCACTCATCATAGGAATGTTCAGTTTGATTTTTTTGGTCAACCATGTTGTCAAATCCACTTCGTTCGGAATAACATTTGAGTAAGAAGGCTGCAAAAGCACATCATCAAATGTAATTCCTTCACCAATTATCTGACCCATTTTCTCTCCTCCTGTATGAATTTATGTTTAAATTTAATTGTTACCTAGTCACGAAATACCTTGCGGGGTGCAATGGTCTGAATTGCCTTCACCATTTCCTGATTCGGCTCAAAAATCACTTTCTGCTGACCGTCATAAAAGAAAACGTATCTAAGATCAGGCTTTTTCTCTTCTCCGCAGCTGTAATCCACTACTTTATCTTTTCTGTTCTTATAATTATCCAAATGATAGGATTTTATCGGTGCCATAATTTCCAATTTACCCATATCATAGGTTGCCACGCGCTTTCTCTTACTTTTTGCCATAACCTTGTCCACGGTAAGTTCCTTGTCCACATACAGGTATTCATACTCCAAATCTGCATTCATATAAATAAAATAAGCCGCAATTCCGATTACTATTCCAATAATCAAAGCCGGCAAAACAACAAATCCCACAAGGACAAAACATATGGTCAACATAATGGTTAAAATTTTTAATAGGGACATATATGCAGGTGTCTTTCTTTTTACTAATACTTCTACGTATGTTTCGTTCATTTCGCTATCCTTCCTTTTCTGTCAGATATTTCTTCCCCTACCTCAAAAAGTGTATAATAATTAATGATAGTATATTTTAGGGAAAGTTTCAAGCAAAAACAAATTTTATAAAATATTCACTCATTTTTTAGAGTTAGTTCTTTTTGTCTCATTGACAGCGCATTTTTAAATCGCTATGATTAATATTGTGAGTATTGTAATATACTCGGACAATTTTATCAAGTCTATTTTTTTGAAATTTTTTTAAAATAAAGGAAAACATTTCATATGAAAAATAAAGAAGTAAAAAACAAAGAATATCGTGGTGTTGTAGACGAAATCCGCGAGCAGCAGAAAAAAATGAAGGACATGACATTTAAGGAAAAGCTTTCCTATTTTTGGTACTACTATAAAGTGCATGTACTTGTTACCATAGTTGTTGTAGCTTTTCTCGGCAACTGGATTTATGAGGTAGCAACTGCCAAAGACTTTAACTTTTACGGCATTATGTTAAACTCCTCTTATTTGGACAGTGAACCTTTGGAAGCTTCTTTTGCAGAATATGCACAGCTTGATACGGAAAACTACGAGTGTTATATTGATACCCTCTCCACACTTTCCTACAGTCAGCAATCCGAATACGATTTTTCTACTTTTAACAAGCTGGTTGCTTTGGTACAGACCAAAGATCTTGACATCATGGTTTTGGACGGACAGGTTTGCTACAATTTCTCTACTAACGGCATGGTTGCCGATCTTCGCACAATTTTAACGGAAGAAGATCTGGCTGCCTATGAGGGTAATATTTATTACATTGATTATGCAAAGGTAAGAGAAGCGGAAGAAGCAGACGATACCGATACGGAAATTCTTGCAGAATATGAAAAACGAAACAGTGCAACACCGGAAGAAGCCGCCGCAGAGGCAGAGAGTCACAGATATCCGGAAACAATGGCAGAGCCGGTTCCTGTTGGCATCTTCATCGCAGACTCTCCTTTCGTTCAGAAAACCGGATGCTACAGCAAGCTTGTTCCGATTTTCACTTTTTCATCTACCGGACAAAGAGCCGAAACAGGCAAGCAATATCTGGAATTCATCTGGAATGATGAAATTCCTTTTGAAAATATGATTACTTATTATTAAATATTGAAAACGGCAGCTCCGATTTACGAAGCTGCCGTTATTTTTTATCACTCAGTATTTTAATTTCTTACTTTCTTTAAAGCTGCACCATTACAAAAATATCATAGATTGCTTTGATAGCTGCTTCAAAATCTTCATTTGCCACACCGATAATGATATTAAGCTCACTGGAACCCTGGTCAATCATCTTTACATTGACATTGGCATGTGCAAGCGCTGAGAAAATACGTCCTGCCGTACCTCTTGCAGACTTCATGCCGCGTCCCACAACCGCAATCAACGCAAGGTCTGCTTCAATATCAATGGCATCGGGGTCTGCCAGTCTGTGAATGGCGGATACCACCTTCTGCTCCTTGTGCATAAATTCATCCTGATGCACAAATACCGTCATGGTATCAATACCGGAAGGAACATGTTCAAAAGAAATTTCGTAATCTTCAAATGCCTGTAATACTTTCCTGCCAAAACCGATTTCGGTATTCATCTGTTCCTTTTCAATATTAACGGAACAGAAACCTTTCTTTCCGGCAATACCGGTAATTACATACTTGGATTTCTGACAGGTACTTTCTACAATCCATGTACCGTTATCCTGAGGTTTATTGGTATTACGGATATTAATCGGAATGCCTTCTCTTCTAACCGGGAAAATAGCATCTTCATGAAGTACACTAAAGCCCATGTAAGAAAGCTCACGAAGTTCTCTGTAGGTTACTGTATCAATAGGTTCCGGATTATCAATAATTCTGGGGTCTGCCACCAGAATACCCGAAACATCGGTCCAATTTTCATACACATCTGCCTTAATGGCTCTTGCCACAATAGAACCGGTAATATCAGAACCGCCTCTTGAGAAAGTTTTTACCACACCATTCTCGTATGCACCGTAAAAACCGGGAACTACCGCATTTTTCTTATCAGCAAGATACTGACTTAATATTTCATTGGTTACTTCGGAATCAAACTCTCCGTTTTCCTTGAAGCGGATTACTTTTGCAGAGTCTACAAACTCATATCCCAGATAATCTGCCATAATAATACCGTTTAAATATTCACCTCTGGAAGCCGCATAGTTTTCACCGGCTTTGTCCTTAAAGTTCTTTTCGATGGTTTTGAACTCATCCTTTAAAGAAAGGGAAAGCCCCAGTCCGTCAATAATTTCCTGATAACGCGCTTCGATTGCTGCCAGTTCTTTCTTAAAATCCTTTCCTGCTTCTGCAAGGCGATAGCAGCCGTACAGCATATCTGTCACCTTAGTGTCATCAGAAAATCTTTTTCCGGGCGCGGACGGTACTACAAAACGTCTTTCCTTGTCTGCACGAATGATGTCCGCCACCTTTTTAAACTGCTCTGCGCTTGCAAGGGAGCTTCCGCCAAACTTCACTACCTTTTTCATAACTAAAATCTCCTCATTATTTGTGTTACTGCTTTATTCTGTTCGGCCTATTCTGCCGATGCATTTATTCTTTCTTTTCAAAAAGCCTGTCAATCAGGGTATATCCCTGCTCTACCAGAATACCTGTTGCTTTTGCTTCCTTTTCATTGTAATTATATGACTCTGTTTTTAAATCTGTACTGTCATATAATAAATAAGGAACGCTATCCGGTGTATGGGTCCTGATGCGGATAGGTGTAGGATGATCAGGCATCACAAGCAGTCTGTATTCGATATTAGCCTCATCAAGAGCTTTTGTCAAGGGAGCAATCACTCTCTGATCCAGATACTCAATGGCCTTTACCTTCTTTTCCACGCTACCCTGATGTCCCATCTCGTCAGGTGCTTCTACATGAATATAGACAAAATCATATTCTCCGTTCAGCGCATTTAACGCTGCCTGTACTTTTCCCTCATAATTAGTATGTAATCCACCGTTGGCGCCTTCCACCTTTGCAACGCCCATACCTGCACCGACTGCAATTCCTTTCAGTAAATCAACTGCGGAAACCATCATACCCTTAAGTCCGTTCTTCTCCTCAAAAGAAGAAAGTGCCGGTTTGGTACCTGCTCCCCAGAACCAACAGCAGTTGGCAGGATTCAGTCCCTGTTTTTTGCGTTCTATATTTAAAGGATGATCCTTTAAAATTTCATAACTCTTTTTCATCATATAAAGCAGATGTTCATCCGTTGGCAGGTGTTGTCCGATTACCTGTCCGAGTACATCATGTGGCTGGGAGAGTTTGATTACTTCCCCATTGTCCCAAATGAGGCAGTGTCTGTAACTGGTTCCTACATAGAATTGATAAGTTTCATCCTGCAATTCCGCTTTTACCGCTTCTAAAAGAACCGCGCAGTCTTCCGTACTGATTTCTCCGGAGCTATGGTCAATAATGGTCTGTTCTTCAAAAGGAACATCTTCTTCTGAAATCGTTACGATGTTACAGCGAAGGGCAATATCAGTATCTTTCATAGGTACTCCGATACTCAGTGCTTCCAAAGGCGAACGACCCGAATAATATTTTTTCGGATTATATCCGAGCACGGAGAGATTTGCGGTATCAGAGCCCGGACTCATTCCTTCAGGAATGGTATGTACCATTCCTACTTCGGAAAGCTTGCTCAATTTATCTAAGGTAGGAGTATCGGCATAATCAAGAGGTGTTTTTCCGCCCAATGCTTCAATGGGTTCATCAGCCATTCCGTCTCCCAATACTACGATATATTTCTTATTACTCATGTTGTCACTTCCTTTCAAACAGAGGGTAGCACATCATTTTATTCTTCTATTCTGATGCGGCTGATAATTCCGACTTTTTCAGCCTTTTCATTAAATTCCTTTTCTGTCATGGCATCGGTTACAAACGCAAATTCTCCGGCAACGTCTGCTTCAACTACTGCCATGCTTCCAAATACTGCAATTGCTTCTTTTTCTTTCTCTGCTGCTACTCTGACAAAAAACTTTCTGCTTGCTTCATCAATACCGGTAAGTTTTACGGTTTCATCATCCCAGAAGCACATAATCACCTTACCGATATGTCTTGCACAGTCTACTACGTCAGATACTACTGCACTTGCTGTAGGCAACTTTCCTGCACCTCTTCCGTAATACATGGAATCTCCAAGCATATTGCCGTGTACAAATACCGCATTAAACACATCATTTACCATGGCTAAAGGATGATCCTTTCCAATCATAAACGGAGATACCATGGCATAGAACTTACCGTCCACTTCCTTGCTCTGTGCAAGGAGCTTTACTGTCTTGTTCATCTCTTTTGCATACACAAAATCAGTTGCCGTAATCTTGGTAATTCCTTCTGTATAAATATCTTCATAGTTTACATTTTTACCTGTCATCAGGGAAGAGAGAATCGCAATTTTGCGGCAGGCATCATAGCCTTCCACGTCAGCTTCTGGATTTCTTTCCGCATAGCCTTTTTCCTGTGCTTCCTTTAATACGGTTTCAAAATCAGCACCTTCTCTTTCCATTTTGGATAAAATGTAATTGGTAGTACCGTTTAAGATACCGGTAATCGCATCAATCTTCTCTGCTGTAAGAGAGTAGTTGAGAGGACGGATAATCGGAATACCACCGCCTACACTGGCTTCAAACAGGTAATTGCACTGATTTGCATGAGCAATACGGATTAATTCCGGTCCGTGTGCTGCTACCAGTTCCTTGTTAGAAGTACATACACTCTTACCGGAAAGAAGTGCTCTCTTGGTAAAATCATATGCAGGATTGATTCCTCCCATAGTTTCGCAAATAATCTTGATTTCAGGATCTCTCAAAATCATTTCAACATCATGTACCACTTTATTTTCATAAGGGTCTCCGGGGAACTCTCTAAGGTCGAGAATATATTTTACGTTCAGTTCCTCGCCGGATTTCTTGTTAATTTCCTTTTTGTTCTTTTCGATTACCTCTACAACACCGCTTCCTACTGTGCCGTATCCTAAAACTGCTACCTGAATCATATCTCTCCTCCTGGTTTTTTCTTATTCTTTGGCTAATATTTTTACTTTACGGACACCGTGATGTCCTGCTAACGCCTCTAACATTTCGGAAACATCTCCCGTGGTGGGAAGTACCTGCACACTTAAGCTTAAAGATGCCACCCCGCTAATCGGAATACTCTGATGAATTGTCAGAATGTTTGCTCCGAACTCTGCAATAATTTTAAGCACGTCTGATAAAAGTCCCGGTTCGTCTTCCATCTGAAATGTCAACGTAATTGTTGTTCCCTGAGAATGTTCATGGAATTCAAAAATATCCTCTTTGTACTTATAAAAAGAACTTCTGCTGATTCCGACTTTATCAGCCGCCTCGTTAATGGTATGTACTTTTCCCGAATCCAGAAGTTTCTTGGCTTCCACTACTTTTAACAGAACCTCGGGAACTGCCTGCTCCGTCACTACATAATATCGTTTTCCCATAAGCTACCCCATAACAGTAAATATCCCCCGTGCACGGACAAATGTTTTTGCATGTCTTTCTTCGAAACACACTTGTTCGTCACCGAGGGATATTCTAACACATTCATTTGAGGATAGCAATACCTAAATATCAAATTTTTACAACAATTCCTTCAAAAGCTGATTTACCATACCTGGGTCAGCTTTCCCCTTCATGGCTTTCATGGTCTGACCAACCAAAAAGCCGATTGCTTTTTCTTTGCCGTTTCGATAGTCCTCAACTGACTGCGGATTATTTGCAATCACTTCTTCCACTGTCTTTCTGAGTGCACCTTCATCACTTACGGTCTTAAGTCCTTTTTCCTCCACATAATTTTCCGGGTCGATGTCATTTTTAAACATTTCCTCGAACACTTCCTTTGCCACGGTACTGTTTATCGCCTTTGCATCGGTCAGCTTAATAAGTCCTGCAAGATGCTTCGGTGAAAAGCGGATATCCTCCGGGTCCATATTGTTTTCTTTCAGAAGTCTTAATGTTTCTACCATCAGCCAGTTGGAAACTTTCTTGGGCTGCGCCCCTAATGCCACTGTCTCCTCAAAGATATCAGCCATGTGCTTACTTCCCGTAATAATGTCAATATCATATTCCGGAATGTCAAATTCTTCTTTGTAACGGGCAATTTTATCTTCTCTGAATTCCGGTTGCTTTGCCTTTATATCAGCAAGGAATTCCTCTGTCACTACAATAGGAACAAGGTCAGGGTCAGGGAAATAACGGTAATCCTGCGCATCCTCTTTGCTTCTCATGGCATAGGACTTGCCGGCATTGTCATCCCATCTTCTGGTTTCCTGTACCACTTTTTCGCCTGCCTCAAGCAAATCTATCTGACGGGCTTTTTCTCCTGCAATGGCTCTGGTAATGGCACTAAAAGAATTCAAGTTCTTCATCTCGGTACGGGTACCATATTCCAAAGAGCCGACTTCTCTTACGGAAAGATTGACGTCTGCACGCATGGAACCTTCCTGCATCTTACAGTCGGATGCTCCCAAATACTGTATCAGCATGCGAAGCTTTTCCAGATACGCAATTACTTCCTCCGCACTACGCATATCAGGCTCTGATACAATTTCAATCAACGGCACACCGGAGCGGTTATAGTCCACAAGGGAATAATCACTTCCCTCATCATGAATCATTTTTCCCGCATCTTCTTCCATATGAATTTCATGAATGCCGACAAACTTCTTACCGCTTTCTGTTTCGATTTCTACCTTACCGTCACGGCAAATAGGCAGATACAATTGGGAAATCTGATAGTTCTGCGGATTATCAGGATAGAAATAATTTTTTCTGTCAAATTTACAATACCGGGTAATCTTACAATCGGTAGCAAGTCCTACCGCTACCGCATAAGCAAGCACCTGTTTATTTAACACGGGAAGAGACCCCGGCATACCGGTACAAACGGGACAGGTATGTGTATTGGGTGCACCACCAAACTCGGTAGAACAGCCACAGAAAATTTTAGTCTTGGTGGCAAGCTCCACATGCACTTCCAAACCAATGACAGTTTCATACTGCTTTCCCATCCTAGTTCTCCTCCTTTCTGCCAAATGCACCCCTTGCTTTTTCATAAGTATAAGCCGCACGAATGATATTCTTTTCTTTAAAGCAGTCTCCGATTAACTGTAATCCGATGGGTAATCCTTTGGAATCAATGCCACAAGGAACACTCATTCCCGGAAGACCTGCCAGATTAACGGAAATTGTATAAATATCACCGAGATACATCTTAATCGGGTCGGATAAACTCTCTCCCAGCTTCGGTGCTGTGGTGGGGGCTACCGGTCCCAAAATCACATCATACTTTGCAAAAGCCTCATCAAAAGCATTCTTAATCAATGCTTTTACACGAAGTGCTTTCAGATAATAAGCATCATAATAACCGGAACTAAGCACAAAGCTTCCAAGCATAATTCTTCTCTTTACCTCTGCACCAAATCCCTCGGAACGGGACTTCTTATACATATTATGGAGTCCCTTATAGCTTTCTGTCCGATATCCGTACTTAATACCGTCGAAACGCTCCAGGTTGGAACTGGCTTCTGCCGCCGCAATGGTATAGTAAGCAGGAATTGCATAGTCTGCCAGACTCAAATCAAATTCTTCCAGGGTAGCGCCTTTTTCACGAAGCACTTCTGCCGCCTTGAGAACAGCTTCTTTTACTTCGCTGTCAAGCCCTTCTCCGAAGTAGTCTCTGGGAATACCGATTTTCATTCCTTTCACATCATCCACAAGAGCAGATGTAAAATCAGTATCTTCCCTTTGAACGGAAGTGGAATCCTTTTGGTCATGAGAAGTAATTACTTCCATAATAGTGGCACAGTCTGTCACATCCTTACATAAAGGTCCGATCTGGTCAAGGGATGATGCATATGCAATCAGGCCATATCGGGACACACTGCCGTAAGTCGGTTTCATTCCCACAACACCGCAAAATGATGCAGGCTGTCTGATAGAACCGCCGGTGTCGGAACCAAGGGCATAATAGCATTCTTCTGCCGCCACAGCCGCCGCGCTGCCTCCCGAAGATCCTCCCGGCACATGTTCCTGATTCCACGGGTTTTTCGTCACACCAAAAGCGGAGGTTTCCGTTGTAGAACCCATGGCAAACTCATCCATATTGGTTTTTCCGATAATCACTGCCCCCGCCCTCTGCAGGTTTATTACTGCCTGAGAAGAATAAGTGGGGACGAAATTGCCAAGCATTTTTGAGGAACAAGTGGTCAAAAGACCTTCCGTACACATATTGTCTTTAATAGCAACCGGTACACCTGCAAGTGGTCCTGTAAGCTCTCCCGAGTCAATTTTTCCCTGTATTTCCTGTGCCTGCTTTAATGCGCCGTCTTTATCCACTGTCACATAACAGTTATAGGTACTTTCTGTTTTTTCAATCTGCTTAAGTACCGCTTTGGTTGCATCCATTACAGTTACTTCTTTATTTTTAATTGCCGCAGCAAGTGATACGGCAGTCATATTTAAAATATTCATCTCTGCCGTCCTCCTAATCAAATGTCTTAGGCACTACAAACATGCCGTCCTTTTGTCTTGGTGCATTCTTTAAAATTGCTTCCCTGCAATCCGTGCCGGTTACCACATCTTCACGAAATACATTTTGAACAGGAAAAATATGTGACATCGGCTCTACTCCTGCAGTATCCAGTTCTCCCAATTTATCAATATAATCAAGCATACGTCCCATATCTCTTTTTGCTGCTTCCTTTTCCTCGTCGGAAAGTTCCAGCTTAGCTAAAATGCCCACATATTCGATGGTCTCATCGGAAATAATATTTGCCATAATAAACCTCTTTTCTTTTATATTACTATTAATAATCTACTGCGGTTTTGCTTTTCTGTCCACTGTGTTTGTAACTTTTACAACTTTATGATACAGTATACTCAGAATAAAAAAATAAAACACAAAGGAGAATCCACTTATGAACAAAAAAGAACTGGCTATCGCCAAACATGACATAAAATTTAACTGTGCACAGGCAGTTGCCTGTTCCTTCGCCGAAGAAGTAGGTGTTCCCGAAGAAGTTCTTTTCAAAGCAGCCGAAGGCTTTGGCCTTGGTATGGGCGGTATGGAAGGTATCTGCGGTGCGCTCTCCGGCGCCGTTATGCTTGCAGGCTTCAAAAACAGTGACGGCAACCTTGAAAGCCCTGCTACCAAAGCAGAAACCTACAAGCTTTCCAAGGAAATGGTCAGAAGCTTTGAAGAAAAAACCGGCGGCACCATCTGCAAGCAATTAAAAGGAATCGAAACCGGAACTGTTCTTTGCTCTTGTCCCGATTGCATCTGCAAGGGTGTGGAGGTTGTTGAGGAAGTCCTCGGATTCTAAAATATATTCAACAAAAACGGCTGTTGCTCTAAGTGTTTTTCCTTAAAGCAACAGCCTGTTTTATTTTCTCATCAGCTTCTATTTTTTCATCTCTGAAAAATATTTCTTTGTTTCTTTTGCAACCACACCGCTTAATGCAACAAGTGCAATTAAGTTTGGAATTGCCATCAGTCCGTTAAAGATATCTGCAATGGTCCATACTGCTGATACGGTGAGGAAAGGTCCGATAAATACAGCCAGAATATATACCCAACGATAAACTTTTACTGTTTTCTGATTTCCGTTTGTCAAATACTCCAGACACTTTTCACCATAATAATCCCATCCCAGAATCGTTGTAAATGCAAAGAACACCAAACATAACATCAAAATAAAGGAAGATACTCCTGCCGGTAACGGTAATCCCTGTTGAAACGCATAGTTTGTGACTCCTGCTCCTTCCAGTCCGGTTTCCCATGCGCCTGTAATTACAATACATAAACCTGTCATGGTACAGATGATTAATGTATCAATCACGGTACCTGTCATGGAAATAAGTCCCTGCTTTACAGCAGAATCACTCTTTGCTGCTGCAGCTGCAATAGGCGCACTACCAAGACCGGCTTCATTAGAGAAAATACCTCTTGCGATACCTTTTTGCATCGCTACCATCATGGCCCCAAGAGCTCCGCCCGCTGCCGCTCTCATACCGAATGCACTCTGTACGATTTCCACAAACGCACCGGGGATCTTACCTGCATTGCAAATCAGAATCAAAACTGCCGCAATCACATAAAGCACTGCCATAAAAGGTACTACAATCTCTGCTACCTTGGAAATTCTCTTAATACCGCCGATAACTACCAGTGCCACACCTGCCGTAACCACAATTCCCGCAATAATTACTGCCCATGAGTAATCTCTTCCGAACAAACTAATAGTGTGTGTTACCTGAGGGTCAAAGAAATTCTTTGCAGCATCTGTGATTCCGTTAATCTGAGTAATGGTTCCGATGCCTAACAAGCCTGCTCCGGCTCCCAATATTGCAAACAGCTTTGCCAGCCATTTCCACTTATCTCCCATTCCCTTCTCTATGTAATAGAAGGGACCGCCAAGTACATGACCATCTGCTGCCACTTGACGATACTTCACTGCAAGGAGACATTCTGCATACTTCGTAGCTGTTCCGAGAAGTGCCGCTATCCACATCCAGAATAATGCGCCGGGACCTCCGGCACAAATTGCGGTAGCTACACCTACGATATTGCCGGTACCGATAGTCGCCGACAGCGCTGTACAAAGCGCGCCAAAACTGGACACCTCGCCATGTTCACCTGAATTGTCATTTTCAAAGATGTACTTAAAAGCTTTTCCCAGTTTGGTAATCTGTACCCCCTTCAAACGAGTGGTCAACAGTATTCCCACCGCCAAAATCAATACAATCAAAGGAATTCCCCATACCAGATCATCAATTTTTACTAATACTTCTGTTGCCGTCAATATTTGTTCCTCCTTTACTAAATCAACTTTACTTATCCTTTTTCTTTTCAAAGAAATCTTTTGTTTCCTTCACAACCACACCGCTTAATGCAAATAACGCAATCATATTGGGTAATGCCATAAGTCCGTTAAAAATATCTGCAATGGTCCAAACAGCTGCAACTGTCATATATGGTCCGATAAATACTGCTAAAATATATAACCAGCGATATACCTTAACCACTTTCTTTTTACCGCCTGTTAAGTACTCCAGACATCTTTCCGAATAATAATCCCATCCCAAAATAGTCGTAAATGCAAAGAATACCAGACAAAGCATCAACAAGAAAGAAGATACCGTCGCAGGAAGGGGTAAACCGTTGTTAAATGCATAAGTAGTAATCTGCACACCTTCCAGACCTTCTACCTGCCATGTTCCTGTAAGCACAATTGCCAGACCGGTCATGGTGCAAACAATAATTGTGTCAATGAAAGTACCTGTCATGGATACCAGTCCCTGACGGACAGGTTCTTTTGTCTGTGCAGCAGCTGCTGCAATGGGAGCACTACCCAGACCGGCTTCATTGGAAAAGATACCTCTTGCAATACCTTTCTGCATTGCAACAATCATGGAACCTACAATACCGCCTGTTACTGCCTGAGGATTAAACGCTCCTTTTACAATTGTCACGACCGCAGTCGGCACCTCTGTGATATTGAACAGAATAATTGCCAGTCCCAATACAATATAGATAATTGCCATAAAGGGCACAATTACTTCAGATACCTTTGCAATACGCTTCACACCACCGATTAACACCATTGCCACGCAAACAGTCAAAATAAGTGAAGCAATTACAACCGTCCATGAGTAAGTTCCGATTCCCGGCAATGTAACTGCCCATGCTTGCTGTGGGTCAAAAAAGTTCACAATTGCAGAGGCAATACCATTTACCTGAGAAAAAGTACCGATACCCATTAAGCCTACGCAAACACCAAAAAAGGCAAAAATCTTTGCAAGCCATTTCCACTTTTCTCCCATACCTTTCTCTATGTAATAAAAAGGACCGCCAAGTGCATGGTTATCTTTATCAATCACACGATATTTTACTGCCAGAAGTCCTTCTGAATATTTGGTTGCCATTCCCAAGAATGCCGCAACCTCCATCCAGAACAATGCTCCCGGTCCGCCTGCCGCAATAGCAGTCGCAACACCTACAATATTACCGGTACCGATAGTTGCCGATAATGCTGTACAAAGTGCACCGAAACTGGAAACCTCGCCCTCGCCGTCTTCTTCATTTTTCACCATAAATTTCAAGGCTAACGGCAGTTTGCGAATCTGTAAAATTCCAAGCCTTGCTGTAAGCAGTAATCCTCCTGCCAAAATCAGTACCATTAGGGGAACCCCCCATACAAAATCGTCAATGGCGACCAACACATTATTAATCGTTTCAAACATCGCTCTTTCTCCTCCTGCCTTATTTGGCATTTATTGTTTTTGAAACAAAAATAAGAGCTGATTTTCATCAGCCCTCCAAAGAGTAGAACACGCATATAAATGCTCTGTCCTTTTGCCTGAGAGATTAACAGGGATACAAGCATTTCTTTTGCTTCATGAGCTTGCATTCCTGCCGTACACCTTCGGCGCCCTTCTTACTAAGAGACTCTCCAGAGTTTGTGCTTTATAATATGTATGCACAAAGATTCATGAAATTTACTATATCATATTCAGCATTTATACGCAATCTATTTATTCTTTTTTCGACAATTTTCTTTAACAAAATTTTAACGCCAGATGATTCGGCATCCGATTCATGCGCTCTACTATCAGCTCCTTATCCAAAAATCCTAACCGTCAGACCTCCCGGAAATCCTTCCAGTGTTGCCGTCAAATCTGCATCTTGTAAAAAAGCAAGCTCCTTACTGTCTGTAGTAATTTCAGGTTTGTAATGCTCTCCTTTTTTCTGATTTACAATATGTATAAAGCATCTTTGACCGGTTTGGTCTGTTCCTACCAGCGTATATTCTGCCCGCAGTATCACAGGTTCATCCCCATACTGCTTCTGGATATCTACACCTTCCGGAATAATGCATCCCTTAAAATCATCCTGATGACAATACCCTGTAAAATAAACTGCTGCCTCCTTGTATCCTTCTCTTTCCTCACGTACTTCATATCCGGTTACAACGACTTGTATAGTCAATATTTCTTTCTTATGATTCAAAAAATGTTCTGCCGCAACCATGGCGCTTTCATCCTGTTGTTCGTTAAATCCATGACCGGCATCCTCAATCGAAATTAATTTACACTGTCCTTCCTCATAACACTGTTTAGCTTTTTCACCATACACATAAGGTACAACATCATCCTTTTTGCCATGAATGAGAAGTACTCTTCCCTTATACTTTGCAATCTCTAAAAACGGGTCCATGTTTACAACATTTTCATGAAACATTCTTGAAATCTTCATTCCGCCCGGACATAAAATTTCATCCGGCACAGACTGCACATCATAGCTTGCACCGCCAAGTACTCCCAGCCTTGCATGGTCCGGAATACATAATGCCGGGAAAAACATAATCAAATTGCTGATCTCCTCTTTGCACTTGGCTGCAACAAGACCTGATACAAATCCACCCTGACTGCATCCCCATAATGAAATATTTTCTTCATCAATATAAGTAAGCCCCTGCACCGTATGAAGTACTGTCATTAAATCTTCGCATTCCGACTCAATCGTCATGGCAAGAGAACTGCCGTCGCTCTGTCCCGTTCCCGGAATACTTCCGCCGCAAAAATCAAGGCAGTAGGTCGCATAACCTTTTTCCGCAAAATGTCTTCCGTACTTTTCCATTCCTATGGAATCACCACCGAAGCCATGACTTAAAATAATTGCCGGAAGCTTTTCTTCTTTACGCTCACTGCCGATAAATTCCTTCACATATATTTTCAAACCGTCTCTGCAACAAAAAAATTCTCTTTCCTGCATATCTTCCCTCTTTTTATTCTTCTCTTAAAAATGTAATCACTCTCTCGTTAAAATCCTTCGCTTCTTCATAAAGTCCGTGACCGTACTGTTCATACATAAACAGCTCACTTCCCGCAATCTCCTTTGCTATCATCTCGGAGGCTTCTCCCGTCACAATTTTATCCCGTTTTCCACCGATAACAAGCGTAGGACACTTGATTTTAGAAAGTTCAGCATGGGAATCATGAGATGTACAAGCCTTTGCCATAATCAGAAAGCGCTCTGCCTCTTTCGGCGTACTCATTTTACTGACAATCGGGAAAAACCACCTGCTTTTCTGCAAATACTCTTCCGTATAGGATTTTTCTGCTGTATCTATAAAAATCCCTGCATAATCACCTGACATGGCAAGTTCTATCCAGCTTCCA
>JAFSGE010000017.1 GCA_017434885.1 Lachnospiraceae bacterium
CAAAAGTAAGATACTCCGGTGCCTTTATACTTCATATAATAGATCTCGTATCCGTATAATCAAAAGTAAGATACTCCGGTTCATGACAAAGACTTTCATAAAGTTTATCAAAATTTGTTGTAATAACAATTTTACTATCCAAATCTTTAATCAGTTCATGCACTTTAGAATGTTTATACTTTCCTCTCAAATACTGATTTTTTAAATAATTACTATATTCACCTGAATCACACAAGTCTGCGATAGCTTGTAATGCTAACAAATAATTCTGTTTTTGTAACATATCCTCCACAAATGCTGTATCTTCTGCTGTCGGATTTTTCATTTTTGCTTTAATATTATTAACTCAACTTTCCCAGCATAAATCACCGAATAATGCTTGAATAAACAATGGCTGAGACTTCATCCAATTGTCCACTTTACATTTCAGCATTTCTGTGATATCCGCTGATACCATTGCTGCCATATCGGTAAACAGGGACATTAATTCCTGTAACGCATTGGTAAGATTCATGTCCTGTATATCATCACAGAGCATAAAAAATAATTCGCCATAAGTCTTCTGGTCGTTACGATTCCGGCGTATCCATTCCAGAAGGATATACCTAGTAAATACTATCGTGGTATGGCTGACCATGGCATCATAACTGCGGCTCTGAAATTCAGTGCCAAGCTTCATGAAGGACTTAGAAGCCTTGAAAAAACATTCAATGGACCATCTGTTCCCATAAATACGGACGATTTCGGAATCGGATAGGCTGCGGTCTGTGCTTAACAGGTACAGACATTCACTCTTCTTATTGCGACTTCGTACAAATACAATCTTTACAGGAATTCCATTCTTAGTGGTGACACAAAGAGAGCCAAAGATGTTTCTTGTGCCATCAAAACGGACAAATTTCTGTAATTCCGGCAGGGTATATGTCTTTCCCCTATAGTGATAACGCTGTTTCAGTTGTTTTACCATGCCTATAACGTCCAGTCCTTCCGCAAGAATGGATCTTATCATTGGTTCTGTGGTAAACCAGGTATCCATCAGAACATAATCGGCACTAATTCCGGCGTTCCGTGCTCTCTGAATCAGCATAATGGCAGCATCTGTCTTGGCTAACAGGCTTTCCTTTCGGGTCTTGTATCCGTTGGAACGATGATCAATATCATCTGAAATCTCCTGATAACGGTTGCTTTTTGCTGCGGAGGAAAGCAGATTGAATCCAACCGGAACAAAGCTGTAGCCATCTGACCATCCAAGGGTCAAAAGGGTAAATCCCTTTTGGAATTTATGTTCCACATGATCATATACTCTGGCCAGCAGTTCTACTTTCCTGCTTCGGTTGCGTTTGACAACAGAGTCATCCAGGACGAAAACCTTTACACGTTCCGGTCTGGTGAGTCTGTCAAATGCTGAAATGACCTTGGCTGACAGAAAGAACAGAAATTTCTTCCAGTTGTAGGTGGATTCATTCAGAAAACGGTAATAGGTATTCTTGGAAACCGCCTGGTCTTTGTGTTTGGAATTCAGGAAACGGAATAAGTTCTTTCCCTGAAAGACTAACAGCAGCAAGAACTGAAATACCTCATATGCAGGAATGCCGCAATTTTTAGTGATATTGGCTTTGCGGAGCAGTTTTCCGATCTGCAGTTCCCTGATTGCATCAGAAAATTGATTTTGGGTATTTTCAGTTTGAGCGTTTTGGTATATCATAAGATTAGCACCTTTCTTAGTATGGTATTGATTAGGGGTAATCTTATTATACCAAAGATTTGGTGCTATTTTAATGTCAATGCACCATTTATAAAGTTATTTTTTGCTTGAAATTCGAGTATCTGCATCAGCTATGCTGGTGGGAAAGTTGAGTTATCTATTAATTCATGTGTTTTATCAAAAGCGCCGCCAACTTGCATTTTGGGCGGCGCTTTGATATCCAAACAGATCAGCTGCTATATTCTTGCGCTCACTGCACATTTATGCTATACTATCCTCACTTCAAAAATTCAGGCATTCTTGCGTCCTGATTTATCATTTCTATTTCATTCATCTATCATAACAGTCGGATTTATTTCCCGAACAGGCAAACGTTGGAAGTTAATGGAGAAAATCTGTCCAAAATACGGTTTTTACACAAATATGCACATTTCGCACAAATACCGTCTTGCAGTTTTTCTGTGAACGATATAAAATAAAAGGAGGATACTATGGTAAAATCAACCGAGTCCAAACCACTTCAAACAGGCCAGGAACAGGCGCCAAAAACATTAAAAGATCTGACCCTGCTGGACCGCTTTCTTTTTGACCAGACAATGGAACAGCCTGAAGCTCACGAGGCTGTACTCCAGATTATTCTGGGAAAGGAAAATCTCCACCTGCTGACTCCCGCCCAGACGGAAAAGGAACTTCGCACCGCACCTTGGCTCCGCTCTATCCGGCTGGATGTATATTCCCTAGATCAGGAGCTCACTGTGTATAACACAGAAATGCAGGCTGAGCGGCGGGACGATCTCATCAAACGGAGCCGCTATTACCAGAGTCTGATCGACTCCTCTCTGCTGGCTCCGGGGACGATCAAATTCAATGCACTGAATGACTCCTGCATCATCATGATCACCCCCTTCGATCTGTTCGGTTCAGGTAAGTATTTTTATTCCTTTGTCCCCTGCTGCAAGCAGGACAAGGATATCGAATTAAACGACGGAGCCATCCGCATATTCCTGAATACCAGAGGAATAAACGATGACGAAGTCAGTCAGGAGTTAATCGATTTTCTCCATTATGTAGAAAATCCGAATGGAAATTTCGTGCAGAACAGTAGTAGCCAACGTCTGAAAACAATCCATGCCTGTGTCAGCCAGATCAAATCCAGTGAGGAAATGGGGGTTAAATATATGCAGAGATTGGAAGAAGAAATACGAATGAAAGAGAGAGCCCAAGCTGAAGGCTGGGCCGAGGGTATGCAGCAAGGCATGCAGCAAGGCATTTTGATCGGTGCCAGAACCTTGATTCGTACCACCGGCATGTCCGCTTCCGACGCATTATCTGCCATGGGTATTGCCGAAAACGAGTTTGATGAATATCCCGCGGAGCGTGAAGTTCATCCGGTCTTTGTCGAGAA
>JAFSGE010000018.1 GCA_017434885.1 Lachnospiraceae bacterium
TCTTGTAGGCTACAAACGGATTGCCGCCAATATGAAAAGCAAGAAACGCCCCTCTAAGCTGCCCGAAGAATGGGAAGTGATACCCAATACCCATGAGGGAATAGTCACGCAGGAGGAATTTGATATTGTCCAACAGCTTATTACAAGTCGTAGGCTTCCACAGAACAAGGAAGGATTTGTAAATATTTTTGCAGGCGTTATCAAGTGTGTGGACTGCGGATGTGCTCTGCGGGCAATGAACGTACACAGGAGGAAACGCCCAGAGATTATCGACTGTGTACAGTATTCATGTAATAATTATGCAAGAAACGGAAGAAGCGAGTGTAGTGCCCACAATATAGAAGCAAGGGATTTATTCAATGCCGTTCTTGCCGACATCAACTGTTTTGCGGATATGGCAGTGAATGATGAAAAGGCGGTCAGGGCCATAGAAAAGCGGCTCACGGAAACAGACCAGAGCAGGGCGAAAGCATTAGAGAAAGAACGTAAGAAGCTGAACAAACGCCTTGCGGAACTGGACAGGCTGTTTTCCTCTCTCTACGAGGATAAGGTCATGGAGCGTATTACCGAGCGGAATTTTGAGATGATGTCGGGGAAATACCAGAAAGAGCAGCTTGAAATTGAAGCAAGGCTGAAAGAGGTGACGGAAACTCTTAATGAAAGCTACGAGAAATCACGGGGAATCCGTGACTTCCTCGCCCTTATCCGAAATTATCAAGGCTTAAAAGAACTGGATGCAACAGTTATAAACGCACTCATAGACAAGATACTTGTTTCGGAGCGTGAGAAGATGGCAGACGGAACAGTGAAGCAGGAAATCAAGATTTACTATAAATTCATCGGCTTTGTCGATGAATTACATATCATACCTACAAAACGGTGGGCAGCAATGCCCGCTAAAAATTGTACGGTGTGCGGCGTTGAATATGTCCCGGGCTCTGGTGCATCAAGGTATTGTCCTGCTTGTGCCAAGAAGATACGGAGGGAGAAATCAAACGAGAGCAAACGCAGGAGCAGAGAACAGAAAAGGATAGCATGTATGAACTGTCCGCAAAAAATGACCGACTGAACATGCACATCAATACGGTTTTATTCTGAGATACCCTTTGGGTAAGCAGAGTATTACAGGGACAAGCTATGAGCCGTGGCATTATCGTTATGTCGGCGTAAAAGCGGCGCAAGAAATCTATCAGCAACAAATATGTTTGGAAGAGTATATGCGATAATAAAAATAATAAAAAAATAATATAAACTTGCATCTTTTTCATTCCTTTATACGTTATATTAGATGTAAGCAGATAGGAGGTGGGGAAAATCGATTCCAAGGAAAGAATAATAAGACTTATGAATCAGTATCAGAACCTCATTTTCTCCATTTGTCTGAAACTGACAGGCGATTACTTTATTGCTGAAGACTTAACGCAGGAAACATTTATATCTGCCTACCACCATCTTGACAAAACGCGACCAGGGGAAGAAAAAGCATGGTTGTGTAGAATTGCAAGTAATAAAAGTATTGATTACGTAAGAAAAGAGGAACGGAAGGTAGAACCTGTTACTGAGGAAGTATTACATAATATCGCCATGCCGATGGATACAGAACCTTTGCGGCAGACCTTAAACAGTGAGCTTATGGCAGAACTTCGTGCTTGTTGCAGAAATCTGTCGCCCCCTTATAGAGAAATTGCCATTGCACATTTCTTAGAAGGAAAAACAGCAAGAGAGATTGCAGAGGAAACACAAGCGAGCATCCATACGGTAAAGTCCCAAATTTATAGGGCGAGGGAGATGTTAAAAAAATCATACAGAAAGGAGTTGTTGCAGGAATGACAAATCATAAGAACTATTTATCCGATGAAGAGCTGGAGTGTTTGATGTGCGAGATTGAGAGCAAGGATTTGGTTTTTGCTCCGCCAGATATACAAGAACAGGTGTTGAATGTCTTGGATGAAACGCCGCATGTCATAACCGAACGAAGCAACATTGACAAAATTAGGGAATTTAAGCGATACCGATTCCGTGTATTAGCAACTGTAGCGGCAGCAGTCGTGGCAGTTTTTGTACTACCAAGAGTAGAAAACCTGCAACAGCACACTATGCCAGAAAAGCCGAGTGTAAAGCAGGAATTTTTTAAGAAAGGTCGCTACAAAACAAAAGAAGAAGCTTTAAATGATAGCGGCATGCTCGAAAACATGTTGGGCAATGTAAATATTTTTTCAGACAAAGACAAGTATAATCTTTTCAGAGAATAAGGAGGAAGTTTGATATGAGAAGAAAAAAAGGAAAATTTACAACCTTTATCTGCTCCTTTATACCGGGAGCAGCAGAAATGTATATGGGATTTATGAAGCAAGGGATTAGCCTAATGGCGATTTTCATTCTGTGTTTTGTTATTCCATCCGTATTACGTGTAAGTGATGTGTTTATTTTATTTGCAGTGCTTGTATGGTTCTATAGCTTTTTCCATGCAAGAAATTTGGCATCATGTGACGAAGAAACATTTCAAAACATTCAGGACGACTATGTATGGACGGGTATCCTTACAGAAACTGGTCTTAAGATCACCCATCCGGCTGTTCGTAAATGGGGAGCCGTAGCACTGATTGTATACGGAGTTACACAATTATGGTATAGCATTTCCAATTGGTTCTACTACCTGATTCCAGACAGACTTTGGGAAGAAGTTTCTATGTTCGTGGATGATATTCCGGACATTGCAGTGGCACTTGTTATCATTATTGTGGGATGTAAGTTGATTGCAGGAAAGAAGGAGGAGTTACATGGAGAAGAATAATACAGTTAGAACACACCGTGTAGGTGCTTTCACATCTGGTTTTTGTATGATTGGTTTCGGAATTTTGCTACTATTACATAATATCCTTGATATTATGACTTATGAACAGGTTCTGGGGCTTTGGCCGATTATCCTCATAGGAATGGGTGTTGAACTTCTTTTATCGAATCTTTTTAAAAGCAAGATTGTATATGATAAAGCAGCAATTGTGTTACTGTTTGTTATGGCTTTTCTCGTTATGATTCTGGCAGGAGCGGACGTATGTATGGATTTATCTAAGGCATATTGGAATATTACTACATAAGTAATTATGAAACAGAGCTTGTTCAATGAACAGGCTCTGTTTCATACATAGAAGGATTTGAGAAAATCATTTTCCAATATATTCATAAATCAGAATTCCGGTACACCAGCA
>JAFSGE010000019.1 GCA_017434885.1 Lachnospiraceae bacterium
AACGGGAGTATATCTTCCATTTCCTTTGCAGCTGCCTGATAAATCACCCTGTTACCGAGAAAATAAACGTACTCCATTCCCTGCATTACCGCCGGAAAACTGCCTTCCAATACGGCTCCGTTTCTCGTTCCGGTCAATGTCAGACTCCATTTCGGCATTTCTTCCGTAACCTGCCACAGATACGCTTTTCCACCGTAGGTTGCCACTTCCACTCCGCACTTTTTTGCTGCCTCCATAAAGCCATCCATATTTGCACTGTTCAGATGCAGGCATCTGCCGTCCTCTTTTGCAGAATAGTAACTGCTTGCTTTCATGTTTTTCTTATTCATCTCTGCAACAAGAAACCGCACCATATCCCGGGAATCTTTTGTAAAGCAGTCCATGGTATGGAAAAATGTAAGCTTCTGCCCATAAGACACCTTTTCCATATTTTCCACGGCACGCGTAAAAGCACTTATACTTTTCACAATATATTTCCGTTCACATCCGATGCGAAATTCTACTTCAGGCGCACCAATGCCCAGCGTCATCTGCGGAACAATTTCTATCCGCCCCTTCCATGACTGCTGCATCACGGACAATCTTTCTTTTTTATCATAAAAACGCAACAGCTTTGAAAATGCCGTTTCTGATGCGGCACTTACCATCGTTCTGGGCTCTATCATGGACTCGGGAATTTTATCCTGCTGTTCCTCGGTCTTTTTTATATAAGAAAGAGCCAATGCCACGCAGTGTCTGCACAGCTTTTCACTTCGCATATATTCCTCACAGCTGCAACGATACTCGGAAATTTCCTCGTACTCCTCGTCAATCATGATATCTGCCTTACAATAACTGCCTGCCCGCTCATTCTCCGCAAACTCAAATGAACCTTTTTCTATGGAACTATGCTTTCTCCTCGTTTCCTCATCAGCTCTCTTCCCAATGATTCCACTGACCTCTACCAATTCTGCTTCTTCATTTTCCACAATATTCAATTGTGATACCAAATTCATGGAAAACAAGTCCGTTCCCTGTCTGTAAACAATGGAACCACTCTCTTCCATCAGCTTTTTACGTGTATACATATGCCTCCCTATTTAGTCAAGTCATTTTTCCTTATTTTTCAAGGAATTTTAGGTTCTATATCTCAGGTGAATGAGCCAAGGGGATGGACATTTCTCTGTATCTGGTACGAAAATAGAAGGTTTTGGGTACACGAAGTAAAACGTCATTATTTTTCGTTCTACATGGCCTTGTGTATACCCATCCATCTACGGCAGCGAACCTCCCGTATCTACCAGGATCACCAACTCTTCCGCCGGGTCCTAACTTCCTTCGTTCCGCCTGTCCATAACCAGGGTGTCAGCTTAGCTCCATTGCAGGGTCTCTGCCCTAAGGTGAATATTCCTGCCGACTACTGGCTCATTCTTTGTATTTTAAGTCTTACTGACCTGTTCTGCATAAATCCCTGTCGGCACCTTGCGGTGGACGTTTTCCCGACTCGTTCTTTATACCTTTCAGCCTTTCTGTTACGGCTGAATTCAGCTCTCATCAGATACCTTTGAAAGTTCAATTCAACCGTAACAGGGTATTACCTGTATTTCTCGTTATGCTGCCTGCAACTGAGGCCTCTTAATGTCTCCCATCAGTTTCAATGGATCATAATCCACACCTTTTGTCAGTATCGTGTAGAACACCCGTAGAATCTTACACGCTACCGCAACTACAGACTGCATCTTTTTTAATGGATTCTCTTTTCGAGTTCGGTAGTATTCATGGATTGCCTTGAATTCTGTATTTTTCCCTACCAGTGAAATAGCTGCTTCATACAGTACATATCTCAGGCGCTTTCTTCCTCTGTAGCTGATTCGGCTTTCTCCATTATGCTTGCCTGAATCATTTGCCACGATTGCATATCCTGCCAGCTTCTGCAACTGCTTGGGATTATCAAAACGTCCAATGTCTCCCACCTCTGCAATAAATCCACTGACTGTAATCAGCCCAATTCCCTTGATTTCCATCAGTTTATCAATGTATGGAATCTCTTTCAGTTTTTCTTCCATCTTTCGGAGCAATTCCTCCAACCTCAACGCATATACATCCATATCATTCAACAGGTTTTTCAGTTCAAACCTTGCCGCCTCTGGTGCTTCCTTACTTCCGACACTATGCTCTGCTGCTGATACCAGGGTCTTTGCCCTCTTCATTCCAGCGCCTCTCAGCTTCGCATCTCTCCATATTTTATTTACACCTTCCACACCAAGATTCTTTATGTCCTCCGGCAACGGCGCTACCTTTAGCACCATTCTTCCGCTTACCGCCTTCAAATCCCCATAAACGTCTTTATATTCAGGGAAATAGATAGCAAACCATCTGGCAGTCCGGTTCTTGATTCTCGTAAGTTCCTCCTGCGTCTGAAAGCGTAAATTTGACAGACTTCTGATTTCTGCATAGACACCGGTTGGAATGTAGGGATAGGAAAAACGTCCTTCATTCACCAGTGCCGCTATCGTCTTCGGATCCTTACGGTCATTCTTGTTTGGATTGTTGTCATCCAGTTCCTTCGACTTCTTAACATGATGCGGGTTCACATGCACAGGCTTCATTTCATTGTCCTGCAGGAATTTCCCCAGTGCAAACCAGTAGTGTCCGGTCGGCTCCATACCGGGAATCACAGCGGTTTTACCGTGTTTTTCTGCGATATCCTCCATCCATGCCTTGAATGTCAGGAAACCGGCTTCAGTGTTGCTAAACTCCAGCGGTTTCTTAGTGTACTCATAATTACGCCAGTCAAAAGCTCTGGCAAAATGAGTCTCGCTGCCAACGTCAATACCAACAATCAAAGTTTTTTCAGTAATGGATGCAATTTTTGCGTTTTGTGTGTTACAATTCATTTCAGATACCTCTCTGTTTAATAAGATTTTTTACTAACCGTCCAAAGTCAGTAATCTTATTTTACTCTGAGGTATTTTTTTCTCAACCTTCTTTCTCGAAATTCCCTATATTTGAATTATACAGGAAGCTCCATTTTGTGTCTTATCCAATAATTGATTGAATAAAGGTCTTTCCTTTGCTCCCGAATAGCTTTCAACAATGATTTCCGTATCAGCATATACATTTTTAATAGCTGTGGTCTGTTCCTCAATGCTGTTTCCGTCTAACTGTCCTTTCGTGCTTACTCTGCAATATCCATATTTCATAATTCTTTATGCTCCTTTCGTGTGTGGTTCATTTACTTTTGACCATAAGAAATGACACCGCACAAAGCCTGTAAATACGCTGACTTCATAACGGTATCAAATCTTATAAGTTATGGTACTTTTGGTAGCCCAATTTTCGGCTACGAGATTTTGATTTCGTAACGCAATTTTGCGTTGCCAATAAAAATTTGGCGGCACAATTTTGTGCAACCAAACTGACTATATATCTGTGTAAACCATGAGTGTAAAATACCGATAAAGTCAGTATTTTCAATAGATTTAAGGTTACACCCCTGTTTAACTCATCTGATTAAGATTATTCCTTAATATGTCTAATCCCTCTTTTGAATTACCTAAATAATACTTCTGCGTGACATTACCCGAAGCGTGTCCCATTTGATTACATAAGATGTGCATAGGGGTATTTAACATAGCAAGACTTGTACCATAGGTATGTCTTAAATAATGATATTTGAAGATAATACCATGTTGTGCCTTAATCTTTTGGCTGTGATACTTCATGGAATTTACTGTCTGTATTTTTCCCTCATCTAAAGAATTAACCAACTCCAAACTTGATATTTTTTGTTTACTCATATCTGTTAAAAAGGTTTGGTTTTGTTCTCTCTGTTCGGATAATGATTTAGCAACTTCATCTCTGCGTTGTTTTGTCTGTAACAGATATTTTTTCAGCGGTTCAGCCATTACAATATCTCTACGGGCATTTCTTGTCTTTAAAGATACTAATTTGATTACGCCCTCTTGATATTGCATTTGTCGGTCTATCTTAATAATTCCCTGTTCAAAATCGACATTACACCACTTTAATCCGTAACATTCATTGATACGCAATCCGCAGTATTTACCCAACATGAAAGCGGTTTCTGCATTAGTACCTTTGAAATATTCTGATAAAATAATCATCTGTTCATCAGAAAAGGTTACAATGTCGGTATCTTCATCAACTTTCATCTTTGGCATGTGAATTTTAGTATCTCTGTTTTGGCATAATCTGTCATATTGTTCAGCACTCAAATAATTCCTAGAATATGCCTGTCCGAAGATAAGATAAAACATTTTAAGAAATGACTCTGTATAACTGTATGCTCTGTTATCGGAGTAATAAAGTTCAGCAAGATAGTCATTGATTTCAGCGGTAGTAATTTCGGCTATGTATCGTTTGCCGAATTTAGCCTTAATATGTTTATTCCATAAGCTATCCTGTTTCTTGATAGTAGCATAGGCTTTGCCATCTCTGCCAATC
>JAFSGE010000020.1 GCA_017434885.1 Lachnospiraceae bacterium
CCTTGAAGACTACGAGGTAGATAGGAATGAGGTGTAAGTGCAGTAATGCATTCAGCTGACATTTACTAATCGGTCGAGGGCTTAACCACAAGTATGAATGCAAGCATTCAAACTTGAGAAAAACGCAAGCGTTTTTCCAGATAGTGAAGATGTTGAAGGATAAAAGATTCGCTAAAGTGAACTTTGAGATTTGGTATTCGGTTTTGAAGGTATGATGAAATATTTTCAAAAAGAATTGTATGTAAAAAGCAGTGTAAGCTGCTTTTTTTGTATAAAAAAGATGAATTTACTGAATATTAGGAAGAAATTTTGTTGTTTGTACCAAAAATATGTGTTATAATTCTTAATATAATAAACAAAATACCCTGAATGAACGAGGTGTGCGGAATGGATACAAATATTCTTTTAGAGAACGGAACAAATGAATTAGAAGTATTAGAGTTTGAGTTGGACGGTAATGCATATGGTATTAACGTAGCAAAGATTAAGGAAATTATAACATATCAGAGTGTTACTCCGGTACCTAATTCACATCCTAGCATTGAAGGTATTTTCATGCCGAGAGATACTATGATTACTGCAATCGATTTGAAGAATTGCCTTCAGAGAGGTGTTTCTAAAGAAGGCGGACTCTTTATTGTAACTAATTTTAATAAGCTTGATATTGCATTTCATGTTGATCAGGTAAGAGGTATTCACAGAGTTTCATGGAATCAGATTATTAAGCCCGGTGCAACAGTTTCATCTGCTGAAGAAAGCATTTCTACCGGTATTGTTAAGTTAGATAACAGATTGATTATTATTCTTGACTTTGAAAAGATCGTAACAGATATTAATCCTGAAACAGGTCTTAAGATAAGTGAAATTGATGAAATGGGTAGCAGAAGCAGAAGTGATGTGCCGATTTTGATTGCGGAAGATTCTATCTTATTAAACAGACTGATTGTTGATTCCCTTAAGAAGGCAGGTTACGATAATCTGATACATACCTGCGATGGACAGGAAGCATGGGATGTTATTTGTGAGTGCAAGGAAAAGGGTACATTAAAGGATCATGTTCAGTGTATCATTACTGATATTGAAATGCCTATGATGGATGGTCATAGATTAACTAAGTTAGTTAAGTCATCCGATGATACCAAAGACATTCCTGTTATTATCTTCTCATCATTAGTAAATGACGAAATGAGAAGAAAAGGCGAATCATTGGGAGCAGATGCTCAGTTATCCAAGCCTGAAATCGCAAATCTTGTAAGAGTAGTGGATAGTTTGGTTCGTAAATAAATAATTGATTGTAATTAGTAATAAAGAGCCGGAAGTAATTCCGGCTTTTATTCTTGAATAGATTGAAATAATAGGAGAAAAAATGGACGCAGATAAAATATCATTATTAATTGAAAAAATAAAAGATGCAGAACTTGTTTTGGTGGGAATCGGTGAAGAATGTGATATAAATAAAAACGATTTTGAAAATGCGCAGACATATAAAGAAATCGTAAATTCTTTGGGAGATAACGCTGAAAAAATAATTCCTTATGTAAAAAGGGAGCTGATAGAGACAAATGCATTAGAGGTTATTGCTGACAAATCACAAATGTATCAGAATCTTTTGAAATTAATTGGTGAAAAAAATTATTTTGTGGTTTCTCTTTGTACAGACGGATTGATTGAAAAAGCAGGATTTGCCCCTAAAAGAATTGTTGAGCCTTGTGGAAATTATAATAAGTTACAGTGTGCTGCAAAATGTACGGCAGATTTGTACGAAATTGATGAACAGGTTTCAAAACAGATAGCAAAACTAAAAGAAAAAAATGTAAATGTCGAATTGCCTGTTTGCCCTAAATGTGGAAATCCTTTAATTTTTAATAATATTGATGCGGGGTCCGATTATGTGGAAGAAGGGTATTTGGAGCAGTGGCAAATATATACGAAATGGCTTCAGGGAACTGTGAATCGTAAGGTTTGTATCATAGAATTGGGAGTAGGAATGAAATTTCCCTCTGTAATCAGATGGCCTTTTGAAAAAGTGGCATTTTTTAATCAAAAGGCATCATTTTTCAGAGTACACAGCAGACTTTATCAGATGACGGAAGAAGTAAAAGATAAAGGATTCGGAATAAAAGCTTTACCTGATGATTTTTTAAAAGAATTGTCTAATAGGCTTTAGTGTGGTAAACTAGAAACGAAATAAAGAGAAAGCGGGGATTAGTCATGTCTACTGATGAAGAATATTTAGATAATCTACTGAAAGCTTTTGAAGAAGAAGAAAAAATACGCGAAAAAGAAAATCCGGTTGTGCCGGAAGTTGAAGCTATACAGGAATCGGAAATGCAGGATGAGGATGAGCCGGAAATATTGGATGAATCCTATTTGGAGAGTGTCTTTGCCGAAAATATGATTATGGATGCAGCACTTTTAGAGAGTGCATTAGCAGGTACTGCAAGTTTAGAGGATGCACTTTTTGAAAGTCCGGTTGCAGTAAGTACAGAATCAGATATATCAGTTGCAGAAGAAACTTTGGAAGAAGTGGCTTCTGAGGAAACATTTGAGGAAACTATGTCTTCCGTTGAATCACTTTTGGAAAATGCTCTTTTAGAAAATGATTCTGACGAAAGTTCTCTTTCGGAAAGTATATTTTCTGAAGCTACATATCCGGAAAACATAAGTTCAAATGATACAGAAGCAAGTGATACAGAAGCAAGTGATACAGAAGCAAGTAATTCAGATGCAAACGATGCTTTCTTGGAAAATTTCTTTGCTGAAAGTGCGGCATTAAATGAGGAAGAACAGGGCGGATTAGATGATGACCTGAGTGCTTTTTTTGCTGAAAGTGTCGAAGAAACCAATGAGGAACAGGGTACAGCAGGCGTTGATGATTTTGCAGAGATAGAAAAATTATTGCAAATGGCAGAAAGCAACGCATCTTCTGAAGGCGGGGAAGGTCAAGATGCTGCAATTCAAGAATTGGTAGAAGAACCTAAAGAAAAAAAGAAAAAGAAAAAACGCGGTTTGCCTTGGAAGAAAAAAGCAAAGGAAGAGGAAGCGGCTGAAGCAGAAGAAACAGATGGTTCAGAAAGTGCAGATATTGTTCTTGAAGATGCAGTATCAGAAGATAAAGAACAGGAAGATGCTCCAATAGATGAGTTCGCATTTGCGGCAGGGCTTTTTGATTCAGCATCGGATGACTTTACTGTTGCTGACGCAGAAGCTGAGCAGAAGGGCAGAAAAAAAGCTAAAAAAGAAAAGAAGAAAAAAGAAAAAGTCCAAAAAGAAGGTGGCGGATTCTTTGGCAAGCTGTTAGAAGCGCTCTCAGAGGAAGATGAGGAAGAAGGAACTGTAACTCCGGAAGGAGAAGCGTTAGAAGAGGACGAAATTTTAAAACAGCTTGAAGCAGAGGAAAAAGCAAAAAAAGGTAAGAAGCCTAAAAAAGAAAAGAAAAAGAAGAATAAAAAGAAAGATAATGAAGGCGAAAATCCCGATGATTTAGATTTTGATGCTGAGGGTGACGAAGAAGGCGGAAAAGGAAAAAAGAAAAAGAAGAGAAAAGAAAAGAAAGTAAAGGAAAAACCAGAGGGCGGCGAGATTGTCAAAGAAAAAGGCAAAAAGGTGCTGTCAAGAAAGTCATTCCTTTCACTGATTGCTTTTTGTGCATCTTTGATAGCTGCAATTGTGTGTTTGAGTGCTTTTTTACCCGATTATGTAGAGAAAAAACAGGCAAGGGAAGCTTTTTATGCCGGTGACTATGAAGATGCATATGTTCTTTTATATGGTAAAAATTTGAATGCCGGTGACGAACTGATTTTCGGAAGAGTAAGCCTTGTGCTTCAACTGGAAAGAAAAACAGAAAGCTATTATTTCCATCAGGAAGAAGGAAAGCAGGCTGAGGCATTAAATTCATTGTTTGAAGGTGTGCGCATGTATCAGGAAATGGTGCAGGGGGATGTCTTTGGAGCAGAAGAAGAATTGCAGAGTAGTTATAAAAAGATACTGGATATTTTGAATCAGCAATATGCAATAGATGAGGCATATGCGTTGGAGATTATTTCCTACAATGACCTTAGGTATTCCGAAAAAGTATATGCAATTGTGGACGGTACAGACGGAGCGGAAGAAGAAACTCCGGCAGGACCGGAAGATATTTTGCCGGAGGAAGAAGCAATTATTCAGACAGAATCCGGAAATGAAGGAGCATAACAAATGACAGCAATTATTGATTACGATGCAGGTAATATCAGAAGCGTGGAAAAGGCACTGCAGGCACTTGGAGAAGAAGCAATTGTAACAAGAGACAGGGAAACAATCTTAAAGGCAGACAGGGTGATATTGCCCGGTGTAGGTGCTTTTGGTGATGCCATGGACAAAATCAGAAGTTATGGTCTTGAAGAGGTAATTAAAGAAGTGGTGGCAAACAAAACACCGTTCCTTGGTATCTGTCTTGGATTGCAGCTTATGTTTGAACGGAGTGATGAGAGTGACGGAGTGCCCGGATTAGGACTTTTAAAAGGAGAAATTTTAAGGATTCCAGATGCACCGGGGCTTAAGATTCCTCATATCGGATGGAATTCATTGACCTATCCCAATAAGGGAAGACTCTATGAAGGAATTCCGGAAAATTCTTATGTATATTTTGTGCATTCTTATTACTTAAAAGCCGGGGAAGATGATATAGTAGTAGCGGCAACGCAGTATGGGACAGAGATTCATGCTTCCGTGGAGAAGGACAATATATTTGCCTGTCAGTTCCATCCTGAAAAAAGTTCTGATGTGGGACTTACCATTTTGAAGAATTTTATCAAGATAAAGAGGGAGGATTAGAAATGCATACAAAACGAATTATTCCCTGTTTAGATGTAAATAACGGAAGAGTGGTAAAAGGAACAAATTTTGTGAATTTAAGGGATGCCGGTGACCCGATTGAAGTGGGAAAGGCGTATGACAAAGCCGGTGCAGATGAACTTGTATTTCTTGATATTACAGCATCTTCCGATGCCAGAGAGATTAAAGCTGAATTGGTCAGAAAAGTAGCGGAAACCATATTTATTCCCTTTACGGTAGGCGGCGGAATCAGAAGTGTGGACGATTTCAGAATGATTCTGCGTGAAGGGGCTGATAAAGTTGCGGTTAACTCCGCTGCGATTATGAATCCTGCGCTTATCAGTGAAGCTGCAGAGAAATTTGGAAGTCAGTGTGTGGTTGTAGCTATTGATGCTAAGAGAAGACCTGACGGCGGTTGGAACATTTTTAAAAACGGTGGTCGTGTTGATATGGGAATTGATGCCATTGAGTGGGCAATCAAGGCAGAAAAGCTGGGAGCGGGTGAAATTCTTTTAACCAGCATGGACTGCGACGGAACCAAGGCAGGATATGATATCGAACTGACACGCATGGTTTCGGAAAATGTTTCCATTCCGGTAATTGCGTCCGGAGGTGCAGGCACGGAAGAACACTTTTACGAGGCACTGACGGCAGGTGGTGCAGATGCAGCCTTGGCAGCATCACTTTTCCACTACAAAGAGCTGGAGATTAATCAGGTGAAGAAATACCTTCAGAATAAGGGTGTTTCTGTTAGATTATAAAGGAAAAAGAGGGTATCACTATGGCAATGATTACAAATGATTGGTTGGATACCATAAAGGGTGAGTTTGCCAAGCCATATTATAAGGAATTATATCAGTTTGTATTAAAGGAATATAATTCGCACGTAGTATATCCTCCTGCGGATGATATTTTTAATGCCTTTCATCTCACCCCGTTAAGTGAAGTAAAGGTTCTTGTTTTAGGGCAGGATCCGTATCACAATGAGCATCAGGCGCATGGATTGTGTTTTTCCGTTTTGCCGGATCAACCGGAGATTCCGCCTTCCTTACAGAACATTTATAAGGAATTGCAGGATGATTTAGGATGTTATATTCCCAATAACGGTTATCTTGAAAAGTGGGCAAAACAGGGTGTACTGATGTTGAATACGGTGTTAACGGTAAGGGCGCATCAGGCAAATTCCCATCAGGGAAAAGGCTGGGAACAGTTTACGGATGCGATTATTCAGGCGGTAAATGCACAGGATAGACCGATAGTGTATTTGCTTTGGGGAAGACCTGCACAGAGCAAAATTCCCATGCTTACCAATCCGAAACATTTGATATTAAAAGCTCCGCATCCGAGTCCGCTATCTGCATACAGAGGCTTTTTTGGATGTAAGCATTTCAGTCAGACCAATGAATTCTTGCAAAAAAATGGGATTCTGCCTATTGATTGGCAGATTGAAAATTTATAATAATTGTTGTAAATAATAAAAAATTATTGACAAAGCATCGTAACTTGATTATAGTGTTCCTATAAAGAACTACTAATGAGGTCGGTGCTTTTGTTTTGGAAAAATATTAAAGCGTACTGACATTTGATGCAGATGGCAGGAAGAATGGAAGAGAATATTATACTTGAAAAACTAGGAATGTTTGGTATGACCAGACAAGAAGCAAATATTTATTTATGCCTGTATCAAAATGGTGAATTGACCGGTTATGAGGTTGCCAAACAAACAGGGATTTCCCGCTCAAATGTGTACAGCGGCTTGTCTGCTCTTGCAGAAATGGGAGCGGCATATCTTCTGGAAGGAAACACCAGTAAGTACATGGCAGTTCCGATTGAGGAGTTTTGTGAGAACAAAATAAGAAATCTAAAGAGGGATAAAGAATATCTGACGGAACATATTCCGGCGGTGAAAGTGCAGGAAATCGGATACATTACCATTACAGGTTCTGCCAATATCAGGAATAAAATAATTGATATGATCAGGCAGGCAAAATGCAGGGTTTATCTCTCAGCGTCAACATCACTGATTGAAGAACTACAGGAAGATTTACTGGCCGTCATTGCAAAAGGACACAAGCTGGTACTGATTACGGATGGAGAGATGAAAAATCAGAAGCTTTCAGAGGGGAGCATCTGTTATCTGGGAGAAGATAAGCAGCAGAATGTCAGGTTGATTATTGATTCCTCTTATGCACTTACCGGAGAACTTACGGGAAGCAAGAGTGATACCTGTTTGTACACGGGGCAGGAAAATTTTATCAGAATATTTAAGGATGCACTTCGCAATGAGATGCGATTAATTGAACTTACGGAAGGAGAAAAGCATCATGAGTAAATTACCATTTGTGACAAAAGAAAAGGTGGAGGAAATTGTAAATCAGTATCCCACCCCCTTTCACATTTATGATGAAAAAGGAATCAGGGAGAATGCAAAAGCGGTAAAAGAAGCGTTTGCATGGAATCCCGGGTTTAAAGAATATTTTGCAGTAAAGGCAAATCCCAATCCCTGCCTGATTCAGATCTTGAGAGAATACGGATGCGGATGTGATTGTTCTTCCATGTCAGAACTGATGCTCAGCAAAGCAATGGGTGCGGTGGGAAGCGACATCATGTTTTCCTCAAATGACACTCCGGCAGAAGAATATGCTTATGCGGCTGAGCTTGGCGCGATTATTAATCTGGATGATATCACACATATCGAATATGTGGAAGGTATTTTGGGGAAGTTGCCGGAAACCATGAGCTGTCGTTTTAATCCCGGCGGTATATTCCAGATGAGTAACGGTATTATGGATAACCCGGGAGATTCTAAATACGGTTTTACCACAGAGCAGATGTTTGAAGGATATCGTATGCTGAAAGAAAAAGGAGTGAAAAACTTCGGAATTCATGCGTTCCTTGCAAGTAATACCGTGACCAATGAGTATTATCCGATGCTGGCAAAACAACTTTTTGAACTTGCAGTGAAACTGGAAAAAGAGACAGGCGCCGATATTAAATTTATCAATCTTTCCGGTGGTGTGGGAATTCCTTACAGACCCGATCAGGAAGCAAACGATATCAGAGTAATCGGTGAGGGCGTTCGTAAAGTATATGAAGAAATTCTGGTACCGGCAGGAATGGGTGATATAGCTATTTTTACCGAAATGGGCCGTTTTATGATGGGACCTTACGGTCAGCTTGTAACTAAGGCAATCCATGAAAAGCATACACATAAGGAATATATCGGAGTGGATGCTTGTGCTGTGAATCTGATGAGACCGGCAATGTACGGTGCATATCATCATATTACGGTTTTGGGAAAAGAAGAGGCACCTTGCGAGTGCAAATATGACGTGACAGGTTCCCTTTGTGAAAATAATGATAAATTTGCAATAGACAGAATGCTTCCTAAGATTGATAAAGGTGATTATTTGGTAATCCATGATACCGGAGCACATGGTTATGCAATGGGATACAATTATAACGGTAAATTGAAATCAGCAGAGCTTCTTTTGAAAGAGGACGGAAGCGTTGCATTAATCAGAAGAGCGGAAAGTGCAAAGGATTATTTTGCCACTCTTGATTGTTTACCGATTTATAAAGAATTTGAATTTTAGGTCTTGTCAATAACAGCCGAATATGCTATTATAATATTCGGCTGTTAAAGCAAAAGAGTTTTACAGTAATGCCGGTGTGTCGGAATGGCAGACGAGGCAGACTCAAAATCTGTTGTGGGCAACCACGTGTGGGTTCAAGTCCCACCGCCGGCAGTGAAAAGACCTTATGAATCATTTGATTTGTGAGGTCTTTTGTTTTTGAAAAATTAGAAAAGAGGAGTAAAGAAATGATTAGAATCGGCATATTAGGATACGGCAATTTAGGAAAAGGCATTGAAAGCGCAATTACGCAGAATGCAGATATGGAGCTTAAGGCAGTTTTTACAAGAAGAAATCCTGACAGTGTTACAATCAGAACAGTAGGAGTACCTGTTTTGCACACAGACAAATTGCAGGAAATGAAAGAGGAAATCGATGTACTTGTTCTTTGCGGTGGCAGTGCAACGGATTTGCCTGAGCAGACACCTGAATATGCAAAATACTTTAATGTAGTGGACAGCTTTGATACCCATGCAAGAATACCGGAGCATTTTGCAAATGTAGATAAAGCAGCAAAAGAAAGCGGAAAGACAGCAGTAATTTCCGTAGGTTGGGATCCTGGAATGTTTTCTTTAAACCGTCTTTATGCAAATGCTATTCTTCCCGAAGGTAAGGATTATACTTTCTGGGGAAAGGGAGTAAGCCAGGGACATTCTGATGCAATCAGAAGAGTAGAAGGTGTGAAAAACGGTAAGCAGTATACGATTCCTGTGGAAGCGGCGCTTGAAGCTGTAAGAAGAGGTGAAAATCCCGAACTGACTACCAGAGAAAAACATATCAGAGAATGTTTTGTCGTGGCAGAGGAAGGTGCTGACCTTGCAAAGATTGAGTCGGAAATCAAAAATATGCCCAATTATTTTGCGGATTATGATACAACCGTGCATTTCATTACAGAAGAGGAACTGGAAAGAGAGCATAGCGGTATTCCTCATGGTGGTTTTGTGCTCAGAAGCGGTGTGACAGGAATGAACAGAGAGCATAAACACTTGATTGAATATAGTTTGAAGCTTGATTCCAATCCTGAATTTACAGCATCTGTCATTGCAGCATATGTAAGAGCGGCATACCGCATGAACAAAGAAGGTATGTGTGGTTGTAAAACAGTGTTTGATATTCCGCCTGCATATTTATGTGCACAGTCAGGAGAGGAACTTCGCAAAAACCTGTTATAAGAATTAAGAATAAATTTCATAAAAAGCTATAAATACCGGATAGAATATCAACTACGAAAATCTGATGTTCTATTCGGTATTTTTTTGATTATTTTCTTTTGTTTTGTTCAATACTATATTAAAATATACTTAATAATAAAATGGGGAAAGCGAGGGAGAATGATGAAACTGTTTCAGAACTTATTATCGGGAAAAAACAAATGTCGTATCATTGCGCCTGTTAGTGGAAAACTGGTTAGTGTGAAGGAGGCGAAAGACCCTACTTTTCGGGATGAAATATTGGGAAAAAGTGTGACTGTTATACCGAGTGAGAACCGTTTTTATTCACCTGCAGACGGCGTTGTGACAACAGTATTTCCTACAGGACACGCAGTTGCCATTACTACAACAGATGGAGCAGAGGTTTTGATTCATGTGGGAATTAATACTGTAAAATTAAACGGGAAATTTTTCAACCTTCATGTAAAGGAGGGGCAGAAGGTTTCGGCAGGAGATCTTCTTTTAGAGGCAGATATTGAACAGATTCAAAAAGAAGGATATCAAATTATTACCCCTATTATCATTTGTAACACGGATGAATTTACAGAAGTTACAAAAACGGAACCCGGAGATATTTCGGTGGGTGATACCGTAATGACTTTGAAAAAATAGGAGACTTTCCATGAAAACATATACCGGAAATAGTGTATTAAAAGGAATTGCCATAGGGAACATATACAAATATCAAAAGAACAATGCAAAAGCGGAACGGAAGGCAATTATTGATATTGCAGGAGAGCTTGACCGATTTGAGGATGCGCTTGAAGTGGCAAAAGGACAACTGGAAATTTTATATCGTGAAGCGGTAAATCATGTGGGAGCAGAGCAAGCGTTTATTTTTGATATTCATAAGATGATGCTTGAGGATGAGGACTACCTGAGTTGTATCAGACAAAGCATTACACAGGGAATTAATGCAGAGTATGCGGTGCAGACGGCAGGAAAGAAATTTGAAGAATTGTTTGCGTCTATGGATGATGAATATATGAAGGCAAGAGCTGTAGATATGAGAGATATATCTGACAGAGTGCTTTCGGTGTTGATGGGGACGGCAGGCGATGAAATTACTGCGAAAGGACCTGTAATTGTAATTGCTGATGATTTGACACCCAGTGAAACCGTCAAGATGGACAAAAGCAAGATTCTTGCATTTGTTACCATAAAAGGGTCATTAAATTCCCATACGGCAATTCTTGCAAGGAGTATGAATATTCCGTCTTTGGTGAATACATCTCTGTTATTCGAGGAGATATCGGACGGTATGCTGGCGGTAGTAGACGGATTTACCGGAAAACTGATTGTAAATCCGGATGAAAAAGTGTATGCAGAAATGCTTCAAAAACAAGAAAACTGGCACTTGGAGGAAGCAGAATATAAGCTGCTTAAAGGAAAAGAAAATGTAACAACAGGCGGTAAAAGCATTGAGATATATGCCAATATCGGAAATGTAAGTGATATTGACAGTGTGATAGAGTCAGATGCAGGAGGAATCGGACTGTTTCGAAGTGAGTTTTTGTATTTGGGAAGAGAAGATTTTCCTTCGGAAGAGGAACAGTACCGGTGTTATAAAAAAGTTATTGATGCCATGGACGGTAAAAAAGTAATTATCAGGACACTGGATATCGGTGCAGATAAAAAGGCAGATTACTTTCAGCTTGAGAGTGAGGAGAATCCTGCATTGGGATATCGCGCTATCCGAATCTGCCTTGACAAACCTGAAATATTTGAGACACAGCTTCGTGCAATTTACAGAGCAGCGGCCGGTGCAAAGGTAGGAATTATGTTTCCCATGATTATTTCTATTGAAGAAATAACCCGGATAAAAGAAATTGTAACCCGGGTAAAGGAGGACTTGAAAAGGGAAGGTTATCAAATCGGGGAAGCAGAACTGGGAATTATGGTGGAAACTCCTGCGGCGGCACTGATGGCAGACGAGCTTGCAAAAGAAGTTGATTTTTTCAGTATAGGAACCAATGATTTGACACAATATACTTTAGCAATTGACAGACAGAATCCTAAGTTAGAGAAGTACTGTGATACGCATCATCCGGCAGTTCTTAGGCTGATTCGGATGATTACGGAAAGTGCTCATAAGGCAGGTATATGGGTGGGAATCTGCGGGGAACTGGCCGGAGATACTGACCTTACAGCTACTTTTCTTGATATGGGAATTGATGAACTGAGTGTTTCACCTTCATTGGTACTTCGGGTGAGAGGGGCAGTAAGAAAAATATGATATTAAGAAAAGAGGCAGTAAATGAAAGAATTTGACTATGTGATAGCAGACCCGGTTGGGGTGCATGCAAGACCGGCAGGGCTTTTGGTAAAGAAAGCCTCCGAATTCAAAAGTGAAATTATCATCAGCAACGGTGAAAAAAGTGCAGAAGCAAAAAAGCTGATTTCGCTTATGGGACTGGGAATCAGAAACGGTGATAAAATTCATTGTAGGATAGAGGGAGAAGACGAGGAAGATGCACTTTTGGAAATGCAAAATTTTTTCCGTGAGAATTTGTAAAGGAAAGGGGAATTTGTGATGAAATATTTGCAGAAACTTGGAAAATCATTGATGCTTCCGGTTGCGGTACTCCCCATCTGCGGTATTTTGATGGGAATCGGTTATGCATTGTGTCCTGCAACCATGCAGGGCGGTGAAATTACCGGTATTATAAATATCATCGGGTTTTTCCTGGTAAAAGCGGGCGGTGCGCTGATTGATAATATGGCACTTTTGTTTGTAATCGGTGTAGGCGTGGGAATGGCAGATGACCATGACGGAACGGCAGGTCTTGCAGCATTTGCTTCGTGGCTGATGATTACCACATTGCTGTCTGTAGGTACAGTAACTACCTTATTGCCTGACGTGGCAGAAGATACGGCAAGAACACTTGCTTTTGAAAAAATAAACAATCCTTTTATCGGAATTTTATCGGGAATTATCGGAGCTGCCTGTTATAATCGGTTTAAGTCAGTGAAACTTCCCGACTGGCTTTCCTTTTTCAGCGGAAAACGGTGTGTGGCCATTGTGGCGGGAATAGTTTCCATTATTGTTTCGGCGATATTACTGTTTACATGGCCCGTTGTGTTTGGCGCTCTGATTAGTGTAGGAAATGCCATTGCAAAGATGGGACCTTTGGGAGCAGGTATTTATGCCTTTTTAAACAGACTGTTAATTCCAACGGGACTGCATCATGCGCTGAACAATGTATTCTGGTTTGATACTATCGGACTTGGTGATTTGACACATTTCTGGGCAGGAGAGATTAGCGGAGACGTATCCTGGAGTCTGGGTATGTATATGTCCGGTTTTTTCCCGTGTATGATGTTTGGTGTTCCCGGAGCTGCACTTGCCATGATTCAGACCGCAAAAGAAGGCAGGAGAAAAGTAGCAATCGGGTTGGTAGCCTCGGCCGCAGTTTGCTCTTTTGTGTGCGGAGTAACAGAACCTTTTGAATTTTCATTTATGTTCCTCGCACCGGTATTATATCTGATTTATTCGCTCCTCTACGGAATTTTTACGGTGATTACCGTGCTTGTAGGATTCCGTGCCGGCTTTAGTTTTTCAGCAGGAGCAACGGATTTACTTTTTTCATCATCTCTGCCTGCGGCAGAGAATACCTGGATGATTCTTCCTCTGGGAGCTGCGGCATTTGTAGTATTTTATCTGGTGTTCCGTTTCGCCATCCTTAAATTTGATTTGAAGACGCCCGGCAGAGAAGATGATGACCGGGATGAAAAAGAGAAAATCATGCAGAACGATAAGAAAAAGGGAGCTTCCGGAAGTGAATCTTATGAGGAAGCGGCAAGGCTGATTGTAGAGGGACTTGGCGGAAAAGAGAATATTGCATCTCTTGATAACTGTATCACCAGACTCCGTATTGAGATTAAAGATGCCGATAAAGTGGATGAAAGTAAGATAAAAGCGGCAAATGTGGCAGGAATTATGCGACCCGGAAAAACTTCCGTGCAAATTATTATCGGAACAAAAGTACAATTTGTTGCAGATGAGATAAAAAAGGTGTTATAATAGGTAGCAGACTTTTTTATGTAAAGGAGAATACGAAAATGAGAATAATTAGAGCAAAAGATTATGATGACATGAGCAGAAAGGCAGCAAACATTATTGCAGCCCAGATGATTATGAAGCCTGACTGTGTTCTTGGTCTGGCAACAGGTTCCACACCTATCGGAACTTATGCGCAGCTTGTGGATGCATATCAGAAAGGTGACCTTGATTTTTCCACCATTACAACTGTAAATCTGGATGAGTATAAGGGAATTACAAGGGACAACGACCAAAGCTACTATTATTTCATGAACGATAATTTATTCAGTAAGGTAAATATTGATAAGGCGCGTACCTTCCTTCCCGATGGCATGGAAGCAGACAGCAAAAAGGCATGTGAAGAATACGACAAGATTGTAGAGCAGGTCGGCGGACAGGATTTACAGCTTCTCGGACTTGGTCACAACGGACACATCGGTTTTAACGAGCCCAGTGATGTATTCAAATCAGGTACCCATTGTGTAGATTTAACAGAATCTACGATTAAAGCAAACCAGAGATTCTTTGCAAGCTATGATGATGTTCCCAAACAGGCATATACCATGGGTATTAAGACTATTATGTCGGCAAAGAAAATTCTTGTTGTGGTAAGCGGCGCAGATAAGGCAGCCATCTTAAAGGAAGTTGTGACAGGACCTATTACCCCTAAGGTGCAGGCATCTATTTTACAGCTTCATGATGATGTAACAATCGTGGCGGATGAAGCAGCTTTGTCCATGTTATAGAGTGAATGAAAAGAGGGGAAAACCCTCTTTTCTTTATGTCTGTTTTGGTGTATATTTATGTATGGAGCAATAGTTACTTAAATGAGGAATTGCGATGAAGTGCAAAGAGACAGAGAAGATGATTCCTTTATTTCTGGAGGATGAATTAGACACAGAAGAATTACGTGAATTCATGGAACACATAGATAAATGTGCGGAATGCAAGGAAGAACTTTCCATTCAGTTTCTTGTCACGGAAGGACTATCCAGATTGGAAGCGGGAAATGTATTTGATTTGCAGCATGAACTGGATGACAGAATGGGAAATGCAGACCATTCTTTAAAGCGAAGGGAAAATATGCAATGGCTTTTGTACGGACTGGAAGGACTTGTGGTTTTAGCCATTATTATTTTAATCGGAATGCTTGTACTATTATAAAAGTTAGGTGAGAAAATGAGCAAGTTAGTTTTAATAGATGGACACAGTATCTTAAACAGAGCATTTTACGGAGTACCGGATTTGAGCAACAGCGCCGGACTTCATACAAATGCTGTTTTTGGATTCCTCAATATTATGTTTAAAATTCTGGACGAGGAAAAGCCTGATTATTTGACGGTTGCATTTGATGTAAAGGCACCTACATTCCGTCATGAAATTTATAAGGAGTATAAAGGAACCAGAAAGCCTATGCCGGAGGAACTTCGTGAGCAGGTGCCGGTGATGAAAGAAGTGCTTCTTGCAATGGGAATTACTGTAGTAGAGATGTCCGGCTATGAAGCTGATGATATTTTGGGAACGCTTGCCAAAAGAGCGGAAAAAGAGGGAATGAATGTCTCTTTGGTTTCCGGGGACAGAGATTTGCTTCAGATAGCAACCGATAAAATTAAAATCAGAATTCCCAAAACAAAAGGAAGTAAGACAGAAATAGAAGATTATTATGCCAAAGATGTAGAGGAAAAGTATCAGGTAAATCCTGTTCAGTTTATTGATTTAAAAGCACTGATGGGAGATACTGCGGATAATATTCCCGGTGTTCCTAAAGTGGGTGAGAAGACAGCTACTCAGCTTATGGTAGAATTTGGCAGTCTGGACGGTATCTACGAGCACTTGGAAGAAGTGACTAAGAAAGCAATCAAAGAATCCTTACAGGAAAATAAGGAACTTGCCTATCTGAGCAAAACCCTTGCCACGATTAACACAGACAGTCCTGTGGAATTATCATTTGAAAATGCACAGGTAAAAGACTTCTATACAGAAGAGGCATACAAAATATTCAAAAAATTAGAGTTTAAGCACCTTCTTGCCAAGTTTGAAAAAGGAATCTCCAACGAAGAAATTACTGCCAAGTTTTACATGGTAAGTGACTTCGGAAAAGCAGAGGAAGTTTTTGAAGCGGCAAAGAAAGAGGCAAAAGAAAAACAGGAAGAAATCGGATTTTATGTCCTTTCGGATGAGACGAGGAAAGAGTTACAGTCAGTGGCACTCTCACTTTCCGGTGGAAACACGTATTTCATGAAAGCGGAAGGCTTTTTGACATCCGCATATCTGAGCGGGAAGCTCTCAGCACTTGCAAAGGAAGCAAGGCTTTCCTGCGGAGATATCAAAAACAGTTATGCTTTTTTGAAAACGGATGATACAGAGCGTTTTTTTGATGTGGTATTGGCTGCTTATCTGCTGAATCCGCTAAAAAATGATTATACCATAGAAGATATTGCCAATGAGCATTTGGGACTGATGGTTTCCGACCGTGTGCAGCGGTTTGGAAAGATGAGCCTTTCAAAGGCGCTGGAAGAAAAAACAGAAGAATTTTGCGAATATGCCTGTTATCTTGCGTATATCAGTAAAACAGCAACACCGGTGCTTCGAAAAAACTTGGAAGAAACGGGTATGTATAAGCTGATGCAGGAAATTGAAATGCCGCTTACCTATGTGCTTTATGATATGGAGAAGGAAGGCATTAAGGTTAAACCGGAAGCATTAAAGAGTTACGGAGAAACCTTGTCAGGCAGAATTGTGGAACTGGAGAAACAGATTTACGAAAAGGCCGGTGTGGAATTTAACATCAATTCTCCCAAACAGCTTGGAGAAGTGTTGTTTGAACAATTGCAGATTCCCGGTGGCAAAAAGACAAAGACCGGATATTCCACTGCGGCGGATGTACTTGAAAAGCTTTCCGGTGAATATCCCATCGTGACAGATATTTTGGAATACCGTGGTCTTGCAAAGCTGAAATCCACCTATGCAGACGGACTTTCTGCTTATATTGGAGAAGAGGACAGAATACATTCTACGTTTAATCAGACCATAACGGCAACGGGCAGAATCAGTTCTACGGAACCGAACCTTCAGAACATTCCGATGCGTATGGAACTTGGAAGACAAATCAGAAAGGTGTTTATTCCCAAAGACGGATACCTGTTTACCGATGCAGACTATTCTCAGATTGAGCTGAGAGTTCTTGCCCATATGTCAGGAGATGATCAGCTTATTGAGGCATATAAGACAGATGCGGATATCCATAGAATTACGGCATCTAAGGTATTTAAGACACCATTTGATGAGGTGACGGATTTACAGAGAAGAAATGCCAAGGCGGTAAACTTTGGTATTGTATACGGAATCAGTTCCTTTGGATTAAGCCAGGACCTTAGTATTACCAAGAAGGAAGCGGCGGAATACATTGAACAGTATTTTAATACGTATCCCGGTATTAAACAGTTTTTGGACAATGCAGTGGCGCAGGCGAAGGAAACAGGTTATGTGACCACCATGTTTGGCAGAAGAAGACCGGTGCCGGAGCTTTCTTCCGGTAATTTCATGCAACGTTCTTTCGGTGAAAGAGTGGCGATGAATTCCCCCATTCAGGGAAGCGCGGCAGACATTATCAAAATTGCCATGATACGTGTTTACAGACGGCTCAAAGAAGAGGGGCTTGCATCCAAATTAATTTTACAGGTGCATGACGAACTTTTGATTGAGACAAAGGAAGATGAAAAAGAGCAGGTGGCGTTGATTTTGGAGGAAGAGATGAAGGGCGCGGCAAATCTTGCGGTAAGTCTGGAAATCGACCTTCATACAGGCGCGAACTGGTATGAGGCAAAATAACCATGAAGGTGATTGGAATTACGGGCGGTGTGGGGGCCGGAAAATCGGAAATACTGGACTATATCTCTCGAAACTACAACAGCAGAATTATTTTGGCAGATGAAGTGGCACATCAGGTAAAAGAACCCGGTGAGATTTGCTATAAGCCGTTAATTGAGTTGCTTACTGAAGAAATTCTGAATGAAGACGGCAGTATCAATAAACAGCGAATGGCAGAAAAAATTTTTTCATCCGAGGAGCTCCTTGCACAGGTAAATGAAATTATTCATCCGGCAGTGAAAGATACGATTATAAAAGCCATTGAAGAAGAACGGGAAAGCAAAATATATGATTTCCTTTTTATCGAAGCGGCGCTTTTAATTGAAGCGGGATATTTGGAAATTGTGGACGAGTTGTGGTATATTTATGCTGATGAGCAGATACGAAGGAAGCGGCTTAAGGAATCGAGAAATTATTCCGATGAAAAGATTGATTCCATTATGGAAAGCCAGCTTGATGAAGAAGAATTCAGAAAACATTGCAAGGTAGTCATTGATAACAGCGGCAGTCTTGCAAAATCATATGAACAAATAGACAGGAAATTGGGGGATTATTTGTGACAGACGGAAAGAAATATACAGGACAGTTGGTATTCGGTTTGGATATCGGTACAAGAAGTATTGTTGGAACGGTGGGATATAAGGAGGGCGACCGTTTCATTGTTGTTGCCCAGAGGGTGAAGGAGCATGAAACCAGAGCCATGCTGGACGGACAAATTCATGATATTATAGCGGTAGGAGAGACCATACGTGTTGTGAAGGAACAGCTGGAAGCTGTGATTGGTCGTAAACTGACAGATGTATGTATTGCAGCTGCAGGCCGTGTGCTTCGTACTGTGACTACTCATGTGGAATATCCTTTTGGCAGTGATAAAGAAATCGGGCAGGAGGATGTATATGCACTGGTTTCTGCCGGTGTGGAGAAAGCCTACGAGGAATTTTTGGAGAGTGCGAAGGATGAGGAAACAAAGTTCTATTGTGTGGGACATTCCGTAGTCCGTTATTATTTGAACGGGTATCCTATGGGAAATTTGGAAGGGCACAAAGCCAGAACTGTAGGTGTGGACCTGATTGCTACCTTTTTACCGGAGGATGTTGTGGACGGTTTGTACAAGGCAGTGGAAATAGCCGGTCTTACTGTTGCCAATATGACATTGGAGCCCATTGCGGCAATTCAGGTAGCAATTCCTGAGAGATTCCGTATGTTGAACATTGCCTTGATCGATGTAGGAGCGGGTACCTCTGATATTTCCATTACCAATGACGGATGTATTTTAGCGTACGGCATGATTCCCATAGCAGGAGATGTGCTGACAGAGAATATTGCAAAGCATTGTCTGGTGGATTTTGCGACAGCAGAGCAGATTAAAAGAGATGCGGGACTGATGGATATTGTATCCTTTGAAGACATTATGTTCCTGCCCCAAACAATTGCCAGCAGCGAAGTACTTGCCATTACCGACCCAATTGTAAAGGATATGGCAAAGCAGGTAGCGGAAAAAATTAAGGAACTCAATGGCGGTAAAGCTGTCAGCGCGGTATTTGTAGTTGGCGGGGGCGGTAAAATTCCCGGATACACACAGGCAATTTCCGAAGAACTGGGTATTGCCAAAGAACGTGTTGCCCTTAGAGGCGAGGAAGTGATGCAGCAGATTGTTTTTGAGGAAGATATCAAGAAAGACAGTTTACTTGTTACGCCTATCGGTATCTGCTTAAATTTCTATGAACAGAGCAATAACTTTATTTTTGTAAGTTTTAACGAAAGCAAAGTAAAAATATATGATAATAATAAACTGACGGTTGCGGATGCTGCCATGCAGGCAGGCTTCCCCAATGACGGCCTGTTCCCCAAACGTGGCAAGGCACTTGCGTTTACCGTAAACGGCAAGAACCGGATTGCAAGAGGTGAGCCGGGAGAAGGGGCAACCATTACCATTAACGGAAATGCGGCAGGAATTTATGCGCCCATTCATGCAAATGATATCATCCGTGTAACGGAGTCTACCGCAGGTGCGGAAGGAAAACTTACCATCGGAGAACTGCCGGAAGCAGGAGACAGCTTTATGGTGAATGTCAACGGACAAAAGGTACAGCTTCCCAAATTTGCAAGTGTGAACGGACAGCTGCAGTCCAATTACTATGAGATTCAGCAGAATGATGCGGTGGAAATGCTGAACTATTATACGGTGCAGCAACTTACGGAATTTATGGATGTAACTCTTGATTTACATACTGACATCTATGTAAATAATGAATTGGCATCTATGGATACACCTGTGTATGAAAACTTTTCGGTGACGTGGACTTTAGGAAACGGTCTTTACTATGAGGAATCTACAGAGAGCGAAGCGCAATCTGCAAATCCGGCAGAGGAAAACATAGCTGAAAATGGTGGCAATGATGCAGGTGAAACAAATGCAGAACAAAGCTTTGCAAGTGTGCACAGTATTATTGTTCTGGTAAACGGAAAGCCGGTTCAGCTCAGTGGGAAGACCAGTTATATTTACGTAGATGTGTTTGATTATATTGATTTTGATTTAACAAGACCAAAAGGAAAAGGAATTGTTACCACATTAAACGGCAGACAGGCGCAGTACATGGAGCCGGTTTACGACAGTGATGTGATAGAAATTTACTGGCAGGAGTAGTTTTTATAGGTAGGGATATTCTGCAAAGAAAAAAGTAAAAAAGAGGTGCAACAATGAGATTATGCAGTATCGCCAGCGGTAGCAGCGGAAACTGTATTTATGCGGGGAGTGATTCCACACATATTCTTGTGGATGTGGGAATCAGCGGAAAAAGAACAGAAGCGGGACTGAATGAACTGGATTTGTCCATGAGGGATATTGACGGTATTTTTATCACTCATGAACATACCGACCACATTGCAGGATTGGGAGTGCTTAGCCGGAAATATGAGATTCCCATCTATGCAACGAGAGGAACCATAGCAGCAATTAAGAAGTGTTCTTCGGTAGGGAAAATACCGGAGGAGCTGTTCATTCCGATTTGCGCAGATGAAAAAATTGTGGTAAAGGATTTGGTGTGTAATCCCATGCGGATTTCCCATGATGCGGCAGAACCGGTGGCATACCGGATCAGCCATGGGAAGAAAAAGGTGGGAATTATCACAGACCTTGGCAATTACAATGATTATACGGTAGAGTCTTTAAAGGGAATGGATGCGCTTTTGCTTGAGGCAAATCACGATGTGAGGATGTTGCAGGTGGGGCCGTATCCTTATCATCTGAAGCAAAGAATTTTGGGAGACAGAGGTCATTTATCCAATGAGCGTGCAGGGCAATTATTAAGCCGTCTGCTTCACGATAAGCTGCAGGCGGTTGTGCTTGGACATCTGAGCAAAGAAAATAATTTGCCGGAGCTTGCATATGAGGCAGTCCGGGTAGAAGTGACCATGGAGGCAGCCAGGACGGAAGTACCGGTGATGATTAATGAAATACCTATGCAGGTAGCAAGGAGAAGTGAAGTAACACCGGTGATTCATATTGCATAAAAAGAGATTCGGGGTTATACTCAGTAAGGATTTACAAGAATAAGGAGGAAGCAGAAGAAGACTTCTGCAAAGAGAAAATGAAAAAGACAATTATTACAGTGGTAGGAAAAGACACCGTGGGTATTATTGCAAAGGTATGTACTTATCTTGCAGAAAGTACCATCAATATTGAAGATATTTCCCAGACCATTGTTCAGGGATATTTCAACATGATGATGATAGTGGATACTAACAAATCTGAAAAGCATTTTGGCCAGATTTCAGAGGAGTTGCAGGCTCTCGGCGAAGAAATCGGTGTGGTTATCAAATGTCAGAAAGAAGAAATTTTTGACAAGATGCACAGAATTTGAGGTGGGAGATAAACTGACATGATTAACTTATTTGAAGTAGTAGAAACCAATGAGATGATTGCCAAGGAAAATCTGGATGTCCGTACCATCACTTTGGGTATCAGTCTGCTTGACTGTATTGATTCCGACCTTGACAAGTTAAATGACAAAATATATCACAAAATTTATGAAGCGGCAAAAGACCTTGTGGTGACAGGAGAAAAGATTTCAAGAGACTTCGGTATTCCTATTGTAAACAAGAGAATTTCAGTTACACCCATTGCACTGATTGGTGGCGCAGCATGTAAGACAGTTGAAGATTTTGCATCCATAGCAAAAACACTGGATAAAGTGGCACATGAAGTGGGCGTGAATTTCATCGGCGGATACTCTGCACTGGTATCAAAAGGAATGACACCGGCAGATGAACTTTTGATTCGCTCCATTCCTCTTGCATTGTCATCCACAGAGCGTGTCTGTAGTTCTGTTAACTTAGGCTCCACCAAGACCGGAATTAATATGGACGCGGTAAAGCTGATGGGAGAAATCATAAAGGAAACAGCGGAATATACCAAGGAAGCAGATTCTCTCGGATGTGCCAAGTTGGTAGTATTTTGTAATGCGCCGGACGATAATCCATTTATGGCAGGTGCGTTCCATGGTGTAACAGAGGCTGACAAGATTATCAACGTGGGTGTCAGTGGACCGGGCGTTGTAAAGACGGCTATCAGTAAAGTACGCGGTGAGAATTTTGAGGTTCTCTGCGAAACCATCAAAAAGACAGCTTTTAAGGTAACCAGAGTGGGACAGCTTGTAGCACAGGAAGCATCCAGAAGACTTGGAGTACCCTTCGGTATTGTAGACTTATCCCTTGCACCCACACCGGCAGTTGGTGATAGTGTGGCAGATATTCTCTGCGAAATCGGATTGGAATATGCAGGTGCACCGGGAACAACGGCGGCCCTTGCATTGTTAAATGACCAGGTAAAGAAAGGCGGTGTTATGGCTTCTTCTTACGTTGGAGGACTTAGCGGTGCGTTTATTCCCGTCAGTGAAGACCAGGGTATGATTAATGCCGTGGAAGCAGGAGCCCTTACCTTGGAGAAGTTGGAAGCAATGACCTGTGTTTGCTCCGTAGGTCTTGATATGATAGCAATCCCCGGAGATACCAAGGCAACCACCATTTCCGGTATTATTGCAGATGAAATGGCAATCGGTATGGTAAACCAGAAAACAACAGCAGTGAGAATTATTCCTGTTGTAGGAAAAGGCGTAGGAGAAACCGTAGAGTTTGGCGGACTTTTGGGATATGCGCCTATTATGCCGGTAAATCAGTTCTCCTGTGATGCATTTGTGAACAGAGGCGGCAGAATTCCGGCACCTATTCACAGTTTTAAGAACTAACAGAATCCTAAGGAAAAATTAAGACAAGCAACATTGTACTACCTCATGTGTTGTGCTATAGTTTGTATGTGAAAACAAACAAGGCACAATATGTGAGGTAGTTTTATGATGAGAACACAAATAAAAGGTAAAATAGCAACAATTTTTATCATGATATTTATTGCAGCGATTATGATTGCAGGCTGCGGCAAAAAGGAAGAAGAAAGTACGCGGAAGGACTTTTATTATTTGCCGGAGTACCGGGAATTGCCGATAGAGGCAAATTATATTGCAGATTTAGCCGAAGCTGATGATGTGGTGTACATGATGACCAATTCATGGGATGAAGAAACTTATGAGACAAGTACTGATTTGTACGCATATCATCCGATGGATGAGCAGTGTGACAAGGTTGCCCTTCCCATTCCGCAGGAATGCAGCGTACAGAGTATGTATGTAAATGACATGGGAAATCTGATTCTGTCTGTTGGCAGATATGAAGAAAATGCAGAGACAGGAGAATACAAAGAATACAGAGAATTGTGGGAGGTTTCCCCTTCGGATGGCAATATTTTGAATACAAAAGATATTACTGATGCATTTTCGGCAGCGGAATATTTTTATCCCCAGTACTGCGTGGCAGACAGCAAGGGAACCATATATACCAGTGACGGAAGTGAAAATATTTTTGTGATAGATAAAGAGGGAACACTGGTTGCACAGATAGCATTGGATGACTGGATAGAAGATTTGTTTGTGGATAAAAATGACAATGCATATATAAAGAAATGGACTTCTGAGGGCGCCCGGATTATACCGGTAGATGTAAATGCAAAGAAGCTTGGTGACCCGGTAACGGCAGCAAATATTACAAGAGAAGGAAACTCATATAATCAAAAGCATTATAAAGGAACCGATACTGATTTGATAATTAGTGACAATACCGGTGTATATACTTATGACTTTGCAACAGACAGTGCAGTAGATGTATTTGAATGGCTGGATGCGGATATGAACTGTGACAGTGTGCAGGAGATGGGGCTGCTTTCAGACGGAAGATATTGGGTGATGCTACAGGATTATACCGGAGAAAAGCCGGAATACTCCTTTGCCCTATTGACGAAGACTCCGGCATCGGAGGTTCCGGTGAAGGAAGAACTTACCTTTGCAACAATGTACTTGAGTCAGGATATGAGACGTAGTATTATAGAGTTTAACAAAACAAATGAACAGTATCGTATTCTGGTAAAGGAATACCAGTCGGATGATTACAATGCGGCAATCACACAGTTTAACAATGATATTACCGGAGGAAACTGTCCTGATATCGTAAACATGACAGGTCTTGACTTTGAAAGATATGCAAGTAAAGGTGTGTTGGAGGATTTGTATCCTTTCATGGAAAAAGACGGTATTAAAAAACAGGACTATCTGGAGAATGTACTGACCGCTTATGAAAAGGACGGAAAACTTTACGGAATTATTCCCCAGTTTGCGATTAATTCGGCAGTGATAAAAACTGCAAACGCAAAAGGACAGACAGGATGGACGCTGGATGAAATGCTGACAATAGCAGAGGAAAGCGGTGTGCAGGATGTGTTCAATTACGGCAGTCAATCGGGGGCATTCCGGTTTTGTGTATTTTATAATATCAATGAATTTATTAATTGGAAAACCGGAGAGTGCTTCTTTAACAGCGAAGAATTTATGAAGGTGCTTGAGTTTGCTGCAAAATTGCCCAAAGAGCCGGATTATGAAGCGGAGAGCGTGGGACTTTCAGAACGGATTCGGAATGACAAATTATTATTATTGGAGAACGGTATCAGTTCCGTGCAGGAATATCAGATGTTGCATACCATGTTTGGGGAGGATATTACTTTTATCGGTTATCCAAACAGTGAGCGGAAGGGAAATCTGATACGTTCTACAAATACAGATATTGCCATTACCTCAAAGTCCGATAACAAGGAAGCTGCATGGGAATTTGTAAAAGTCTTTTTATCCGACGAATATCAGGAGGGACTGGTAAGTGAACATGGCGGTTGGGGATTTCCTATCAAGCGTTCGGCTCTTGAAAAGCAGTTTGAACTGGATATGACACCGAATTATTATGAAGACGAATCGGGCAATCAGACAGAGAGTCCCAAAACCAGTTGGGGATATGATGATTTCCAGGCGGAAATCTATGCTGCAAAGCAGGAAGATATCGACGCGGTTATGGAAGTTCTTACATCGGCAGAAAGACCTGCAGGGTCTGTGAACGAGGAGATTATGACCATTATCACAGAGGAGACGGAGGCATTTTTCGGCGGACAGAAATCGGCAAAGGAAACAGCAGATATTATCCAGAACCGTGTGAAAATATATGTGAGTGAAAATTCATAAATAAGGAACGGATTTTTTTGTCATAAGGAATGAGAGAGGAATGAATATTCTCAAAAAAGAAACGGCAAGTAAAGAACTCATCAAAAGAGGCCGTATCAAAAAAGAAAAAAGAACGCATCAGGCGGCAGCCGGGCGTGACAAAAGGGGAAAGGCAGCCTCATGGGGCTTCCTTTCTCCCAGTCTGCTCGGAGTACTGCTGTTTTTTGTGTTACCCTTTTTTGTAGTGATTTTCTATTCGGTGGTAGACAATCCGATTAACAATGAATTTGTTTTTTTTGACAATTTTATCAGAGTGTTTAATAATGCGGCATTCAGACAGGCGGCTTATAATACATTCCGTTTTTCAATAGTTGCGGTACCTCTCGCGGTAGTGTTGTCTTTGCTGCTTGCCATGATGCTGGATAGCAGAATTCCATTTGGCAGTCAGTTCAGGACCTGTTTTTTAAGTCCCATGATGGTGCCAATTGCATCGGTAATATTAATTTGGCAGGTTTTGTTTCATTATAATGGTCTGGCAAATGAAATATTGCAGAGCTTTGGCGGCGGAAAAATTGACTGGCTGAAATCGGAGCATGCGCAGGTAGTGGTGGTGCTTTTGTTTTTGTGGAAAAACCTTGGATATAATATGATTTTGTTTATGGCGGCATTATCCAGTATCCCGAAGGATATTCTGGATGTGGCTGTGTTGGAAAGTGCAAAGCCTTATCAGATATTCTGGCATATAAAAATTCGTTATCTGTCATCAACAATCCTGTTTGTGACGATAATGTCCTTGATAAATTCTTTTAAAGTATTTAGGGAAATTTATCTGTTAACGGGCAATTATCCATATGATACAATATATATGTTACAGCACTTTATGAATAATACTTTTGCGCAGCTTGATTATCAGAGGTTATCTGCGGCAGCAATTATGATGTCGATAGTAATGGTGATTATCATCGGTATCTTATTCCTGACCGAGAGTTATTTCGGAAAGGATGTGGAAGAATGAAAAAGGAAACACAAAGAACCGGCAACAGAAATGCAGGGAGGAGACGGCGCAGACATGCAATCAGGATGGTGGCGGCAACACTTGTGGCGGCAGGATTTGCCGTGCTGTTTCTGATGCCGATTGTGCTTACCATAACCAATTCCTTTATGTCGGCATCTGAAATTTCGGCAAACTACGGACAGGTTTTTTCGACTACGGACAGCGGCGGGAAAACATTTATTGCTGAACGGGTAAATTTAAAATTTATTCCGGATATGGTGTCTTTTAGCCAGTATTGGACGGTGCTGTTGAAAAGCCCTGATTATTTGTTTAAATTCTGGAATTCCGTGATATTGGTAGTTCCCATAGTGGTATTTCAACTTCTTGTGGCTGCAGGAGCAGCTTACGGATTTACCCGGTACAGAGGCAGACTGAAGGAAATGATATTTTTTCTGTATATTATACTGATGCTGATGCCTTATCAGGTAACGCTTGTGCCGAATTATTTAGTTTCGGACTGGCTGAATATTTTGGATACCAGATGGGCAATCTGGTTACCCGGAGTTTTTTCACCCTTTGCGGTATTTTTGCTTACCAAATATATGCGAAGAATTCCAACGGGTGTGATAGAAGCGGCGCAGATAGACGGTGCAGGAGAATGGCAAATATTCCGATGCATTTGTATGCCGCTTTGCAAAGGAGCAATATGCTCTGTGGCAATTTTGATATTTATAGATTACTGGAATATGGTAGAACAGCCGCTGATTCTGATGGGAGATGCGGATATGCACCCGCTGTCGGTATTTCTTTCAAAGATTAATGAAGGAGAAGTGGGACTTGCGTTTGCTGTGGCAACCATTTATATGGTGCCGCCGCTTCTGGTATTTTTGTATGGAGAAGATTATCTGGTAGAAGGAATTACTTACCAGGGAGGAATTAAAGGATAGAAAGGCACGGTTATTACGATGAATGAAAACAAGGCAGTAAAAAGAAGAGACTGGGTAAAAAATGTCGCAATTATTTTCTTGACGGTGATGTTGCTTCTGACCTTCTTTTCCAATACCATTATGAATTATTCCCTGCCGGAGGTGGCGACAAGATATGTGGAGCCCGGAAGTATTACTGCGAAAGTGCGCGGGACGGGGAATGTGGAAGCCACAGACCCATATAATGTAATGATGAAAGAATCAAGAGTGATTGCAAGTGTTGCGGTTGCAAAGGGAGACTATGTGGAGAAGGACCAGGTAATTTATTATCTGGAGGATAAAGAAAGTGAAGAACTTGATAAGGCAAGAGAAGAGTTGGAAGAACTGGAGCTTGCCTATATGAAAGGCATGTTTGGCGGAACGGTGTCACCGGAGGTAATCAGTAAAGTTGCAAGCGGAAATACAGGAAGCTTTTCCACTTATCAGGCAAAGGTTACTGACATGCAAAACCGTTTGCAGGCAGCGCAGGACAGAGTAACAGAGTGTCAGAATGCGTTAAACGCATTAAATCTGCAAAGCTCCATCAGCAGCAATGATGCCAGCATCAGCACCATACCGGATGAACTGGAAAAAGCAGATGCCACGGTTGACCTGGCAAATGCGGAAGAATCTTTTGAAAGAAAAAAGAATAAAAAGATTACAGAAATTAATAAAGAAATTACAGAAAAAGAAAAACAGATTGAGGATTTGCAGATATTGATATCCGGTGCACAGGCTATGTCTGCGGGAAGCGTTACAAGCGGAACGGGAAGCAATGCAGGTAATAACACAGGAAACGGTACGGGAAGCGGAAGTAATGCAGGAAGCAGTTCTTCAGACAGTACAGCATATAACAATGCGGTTGCCGATTTGAATGCAAAACGCAGTGCGCTTCAATCCATTGGTGCTCCCAGTAATTACGGTATTAATTGGTCTACTGCCTCAGAAGGGGATATTGCAAACTGGTACAATCATTTACTGTGGGGAAATATGAGTGCCGATATGCAGAAGGCATGTGAAGCAAAATACGGTGAATACCGTGTGGCGGCAGATACGCTTAACAATATTGTAAGTACACTTGGCGAATATGGAAGTTCTTATAACAGACAAGGGCAGCTTGAGGCTTTGGAGGATGAACTGGCAGAATTGCAGAACAGACTTGCGGAGGTGGAAGCAATTACTGTTTCTTCCAGTGACAGCGTGCAGGATGCTCAGGAGAGATTAGAGCATGCCAACAAAAACATTACGGAAATCACCAGTGCCAATAAGCAGACAGCGGTGGCATATCAGAATAAAATACTGAATGCAGAGGCAGCATTGAAAAATGCTCAGGCTGTGTACGATTTACTCAGTGAAGAACAAAAAACACTGGCGGCAGATATCAATGCGGAGCTTGATTTGTCTAAGGCTAACAAAGATATTGCCGAGAAAAAAGAAGAAATTGCAAAACTGGAGGCAGCGTCTATGGGGGCTGCGGTTACGGCACCTGTTGCAGGGCTGATTACGTCTCTTACGTATGTTGCGGGTGAGACTGCGGGAACAGAAGAACCTGCCGCAGTAATTCAGGTGGACGGCAAGGGATATACTGTCAGCTTCTCCGTAACAAACCAGCAGGCGCAGAAGGTGAAAGTAGGAGATGTGGCAGAATTACAGAACGCATGGTATTACGATGATGTGCAGGCGATTTTGTCAGCCATTAAACCTGACCCGGAGAGCATGGGACAAAAGAAACTGCTTGTGTTTGATGTGACGGGAAGCAGCCTTACAACAGGTCAGGCACTGAATCTTTCTGTAGGACAAAGAAGCGCAGAATATGAGCTTGTGGTGCCCAACAGTGCCATCAGGGAAGACAGTAACGGAAAATTTATTTTAATTGTAGAGTCCAAAAGCAGTCCTCTCGGAAACCGTTATATTGCCACAAGAGTGGATGTGGAAGTACAGGCATCCGATGACAATAATACAGCTATATCGGCAGGACTTTACGGATATGAATATGTGATTACCACATCTACCAAGCCGGTAGAAGCAGGAATGCAGGTGAGATTAAGTGATGCGCAGTAAAAAGATGATGTTATCCGCTGCAGTAGTGATTTGTCTGGTCGTTTATGGTATAATAGTGTTAGGAAGTAACCGGATGATTTCAAAATTATCCGATCAACAGGCTGCAGAACGTTGGGATAAGGATGGGAATTATGCACAGGTTACGGCGTTCTTTGCAAAAGGGACAGCGGTGGATGATTTCCAAATCAAAGGATTTGAAAAAAATCTGGAGGCAGCATTGGAAGAAGCTGCGGTTGTAAATGAAAATCCGAGCAGCAGACTGTATGTGGATGCTTATAGCGGACAGGGAAAAGTGATAATAGAGAATGGTCAGACATCAGTGGAAGTAAATGCAGTCGGAATCGGCGGAGATTTTTTTACCTTTCATCCGGTGAAGCTTCTTGACGGCGGATATTTTTCAGGAAATGATCTGATGAAGGATTCCGTTATCCTTGATAATGAGACTGCATGGAAATTATTCGGTTCTCATGAGATAGAAGGCATGAGTATTATGATTGGCGGCGTGCCTCACTATATTGCAGGTGTTTATGAGAAAGACGCAGGTCGTTTTTATGAAGCGGCAGGATTAAATGCACCGCTTGTATTTGTGTCTTATGAAACATTAACTGCTTATGGCAGTGGGGGGAATATCACTGCTTATGAATTGCTTTCACCTAATCCGGTAAAAGGATTTGCGGCAAATGCAGTAAGAGAAAAATTCGGCCTTTCGCAGAATGAAATGCAGGTAGTGGAAAATTCTGCACGGTTTTCTGCAGAGGCAATGGTTAGTGTTTCTTTGGATTTTGGAATACGTTCCATGCAGAATGCAGCAATGCAATACCCTTATTGGGAAAATGTTGCAAGGGCATATGAAGATGTCAGGGCACTTTTGTTTATACTGCAGAGTATTTTTTTGCTAATAGCAATGAGTATTGTAATTGTGTTTATGGTGATAAAAGGGAGAATCGGATTGAAGAAGGCAGGAAAATTTGTAAAAAGCAGAATGAGTTACTGGTGTTTGTTTGTGTTGTCGGTTGTTTCTCTTTGCGGCTGCGGAAAAGGAAGTGCATCAGAAGCGGTTACTGCTAATAAAGATTGTATTTACCGGTTGGAAGAAATTCAGCTGAAAGAAGAAAATGCCGGAGGGTTCAGCCTGTTAAAAAGCGGCGAAGGTTTTTATGCGTACTGCTATAATTATGATGGCGGAAATCCGGGGACAAAAATTGATTTTTACAGCTTGGATGCAGACGGTGGCATAGGAGAAAAACACACATTATCTTTCGGCGAAAATGCAAGTCCCAATATATTTCGTTCTGATAAGCAGGGGAATCTTTATGTAATTGAAAATGTGTATGCTACGGAACCGGATGAAAATGGTGTTTATACGGATAAATATTATCTTTTAAAAATGACGGTGCAGGGAGAAGAACTGTTTCGTATCTGCCTTAATGATTTGAAAGAGCTGGAAGGACTTGTATCAGACGGATATTTTTATGCCGGTGATATGCTTCTGTCGGATACAAGCATCTATTTGAATATTGCAGGAAAGTATGCCGAATTTGATGTTGACGGAAACTTCGTGAAAATCATAAACGCGGAAGGACTTGACGGTGCCCAGCTGTTATTACTGGAAAACGGAAAGATTGCAGCGGTAACGTATGAGGATAACGGTGTATATGCTTCTTATGCAGATTTGGAAACGGGAACCTTTTCCGATAAAGCCAAATTACCCGGAACGTCATATGAATATTCGGTTTATCCGGGAATCGGTTACGATTTGTATCTGGTGAATTATTACGGAGTTTACGGATATAATGTGGGAGAAGAAGAAAAGACACAGTTAATGAATTACATTGACTCCGATTTGGGAATGACTAATGTGTTTAATCTGGTTCCCATCAGTGAGACAGAATTTTTTGCTTCCTATGACGATATGGAAACTTATGACATACTGGTTGGTAAATTTACCAAAGTAATGCCTGAGGATGTAAAAGAGAAAAAGGTGCTTGTGCTTGCCTGCAACGGATTAGATTGGGAAATCCGAAGGGCAGTGGTTCAGTTCAACAAAAGCAATGAAGAATGTCGGATTAGTATAGAAGATTATGCATCACTGTACGGAGTGGAAAATGATTATATGGCAAGTGTGAACCGGCTGAATAATGATATTATTTCCGGGAAAGTGCCTGATATTTTAGTGGTGGATTCCAATATGCCGGTAGAAAGCTATATTGCAAAAGGGCTGTTTGAAGATTTGAAACCTTACGTGGAAGCAGACCCTGAACTTGATATGAATGATTTTATGCCAAATATTATTGAGGCATTTTCCACAGACGGAAAGTGGTATCAGATGGTTCCGTCATATTCAATATATACCTTGGTGGCAAGACAGAGTGATGTGGGAGAAGAATGTGGATGGACCATCGGGGAAGCAGTCCGGCTTTTGGATTCCAAGCCGGAAGGAACTGAATTTTTGACATTTACCACAAGAGACAGTGTGCTTTTAAGCAGTATTACCATGGCGGGAAATCAGTTTATTGATTGGGAAAGCGGAAAATGCAGTTTTGATTCGGAAGGCTTTATTGAATTACTTCATTTTGCAAATCGGTTTCCGGAAGAAGGAAATGAAGTTTATACAGAAGACTTCTGGATGAATTATGATGCTATGTGGAGAGAGGGCAAGGTGATTTGCCAGATTACCAATATTTCTGATTTCAGAAATTATAACTATGTTGCAAAAGGAAGTTTTGGGGAACCGATTACCATGATAGGCTTTCCTTCAGAGAATGAAGAGGGAACTGCGATTATGCCGGGGATGAGACTTGCCATGTCAGCTAAATCCAAAAATAAGGAAGGGACATTTGCATTTATGCGGTATTTCCTGACAGATGAATATCAAAAGTCACTTTCCTACGGACTTCCGCTTAGTATGAAACAAATGGATGTTATGGCTGAGGAAGCTATGAAGGTACCTACCTATACAGATGAGAACGGTGTTGAAGTGGAATCACCGGAGTTGTATTATATCGGTGATACGGAAATTGAAATTGCGCCGATGACAAAAGAAGAAGTGGCAAGACTGAAAGAAGACATAAGCAGTGTCAGTCATGTATACAGTTATAATGAAAATCTGATTCAGATTATTCAGGAAGAAGTAGCAGCATTTTTCAGCGGACAAAAAACAGCAGAGGAAGTTGCAGGAATTGTTCAAAGCAGAGCGCAGATTTATGTAAATGAAAACAGATAAATAACTACTACGGAGAAAAGAAATGAGCCAGTTGAAACCTCAAAAAAGTTTATACGGAAAACTGTTGGCGATGACATTGACGCCCTTGCTGGTGCTTGCAGTGGTCATCACTTCCTTTAGTGCGCATAGCTTTGCCAATACAATGAATGAGGAAGTAAAGAAAGGGTTAATGGATTTAAACTCCACAATTCTGACTTTGTATGATCATTTATATCCCGGAGACTATACGGTAGTAGAGCAGGACGGAGCACTTTATCTGCTGAAGGGAGAACATCAGATAAACGGCGATTTCTCCATTATCGATACGATTAAGAAAAATACGGGAGTGGATGTGACTTTCTTTTACAGGGATATCAGAGTGATTACCACACTGACAGGAAGTGACGGAAACAGAATGATAGGAACAAAAGTAAATGCTGTGGTTACAAGAGATGTCTTAGAGACCGGAGAGGCAGCATTTTATCCCAGCGTGGCGATCGGAGAAAACAATTACTTTGCATATTATGCGCCGGTGATTAATTCGGACGGTAGTGTTATGGGGATGCTGTTTGTGGCAAAGCCTACGGAAGAAGTGTACAAAAGTGTGATAAAATCTGTTTTGCCGATTGTTTTGCTTGGTTTGGTTGCAATGTTACTGGCTGCTGTTATTACCATACGTTTCAGCAGACAGCTTATTGATGCAATTAAAAAGATACAGTCGTTTCTTGCAAAAGTTGCAAAGGGAAATCTGAGAGATGTTCTTGATTATGATGTGGCAAAGAGAAATGATGAACTGGGTGAAATGGGACGCTATGCAGTTACCATGCAGAAGGCGTTGATTGAACAGGTGGAAAAGGATGCGTTGACCGGACTTTACAACAGAAGATACGCGGAAAAGAAAATCAGGGAAGTGCAAAATGCACAACTGGATGAATTTAATGTTGCTTTGGGCGATATTGATTTCTTCAAAAAAGTCAACGACACTTACGGGCATGAATGCGGAGATGTTGTGCTGAGCCGTGTGGCAGGTATTCTCGGTAAGAATATGCGCGGAAAAGGATTTGTAGCCAGATGGGGTGGGGAAGAATTTTTGCTGGTATTTGAAAACAGTGTTTTTGAAGATTCGGTAGATATGCTTACTCACATTTTGGAAGAAATCAGAAGGGAAGAGATTTTCTATAAAGGAAAAATTGTCCGTATTACCATGACATTTGGTATTTGCAAGGGTAACACGGACAATGTAGACTTACTGATTCGTGAAGCAGACAGTAAGCTTTATGAAGGAAAAAATAACGGAAGAAATCAAATCGTACAATAGAGATGTCCGTTAAATTCCCGGAACAGGCTTTCTTCCTGTTTCTTCATAAAGACGGTAAGGTCATCATCACCAAAGACCAGTTCGAAGTATACGCTTCCTACATAAGCATCAATAATATGTGCTTTGATATAAAGGGTGTTTTCGTTTACCCACAGACCGCTTGCGGCATACTGTTGGTCGTAAATGGGAAAACATCCGGTAAGTAATGAATCAAAACCGAAGGAAAAGGAATAATCCTGTCCTTTTATACGGAATGATAATGTGCCGGCGGCAAAATTGCTGCCGGCATTTTTATCGGATAACCTGTGGTCTGTCGATTCCTTTATGCTGTCGGATGTTTCAAAGGAAACAGAAACGGTTTCAAATCCCATTGGATTTTCCGAAGCGGTATAAACACGGTTGTTGATACGATTGATATCAGGTGTAAAAGTGTTCGTGCTGCGAAGCGGTGTCATTTTCAAGTTGCTAAGAAAATCGTAATACTCGCTTTGGGTGCCTGTGTTTACCGGAAGTGGTTGGCTACTGATGTAAGGAAGGATTTCTTCATACAAAGCGTCATATATCAGTTGATTGCCGCCGCCGATTCCCTGAGTGTCTGCAGTGGTAATACAAATCATATCATAATCCGGCAGAAAGATAATAAGCTGACCGCCCATGCCGTAACAGCAATAACCGCCTTTTTCGTTTCGCCAGAACTGATAGCCGTAACCCTGTGCCTCACTTAATACAGGAGCGGTCATGCGGGTATCGGAGAGATGGGAGGTGGCTTCTTTAATATACTCTGCAGAAAGAAGCTGTTTTCCTTCAACCATGCCATTGTTATAAATCAGATAAGCAAAACGGAGCAAATCCATGGTCGTTGCAACAAGTCCGCTGCCTCCCATGGATACGCCGAAAGGGTCGGTTATCATATATGATTCTGCTGAGAAGCCTAAAGGCGCCAGCTTCTCCTTTAAATAATCCAGCATGGGTTTGCCGGTGAGCTTCTCAACCAAGGCGCAAAGCGTATGGGGAGAAGAAGTATCATAATGAAATAATTTGCCTGCCGGATGTGTGGGTGTTACCGTAAAGAAGCTTTCTACCCAATCACTGCTTAAATCCTGTTTATAGGTAGTTGATGCGTGGCAGGTACGCATCATAAGCATATCACGGATGGTCATATCGGCGATATAGGGATGCACATTATCCGGCACCTTTTCCGGAAAGTGTGTTACGATTTTATCATCCAGAGAAAGTTTCCCTTCTTCCGCTAAAAGACCGATAGCAACAGAAGTAAAACTTTTGCTGACGGAAAACATACGGTGAAGCTTCTCCTTATAAAAGGGGGCATAATAGCCTTCTGTAATAATATGGTTTTTGTGAAACAAAAGAATACTGTGCATGGGAACTTCGTGCCGCTTTAGACGTTTGATAAAATTTATAATGCATCCCGAGGGAATTCCTGTATTTTCAGGAAGTGTAGATTGAAATGTAAGCATAAATAACCTCCAAAATTTGTATAAAATGATGATATCATAAACGGTAACTGTTGACAATATGCCATGGATTTGATATATTTTTTTACAATACGCATTAATCTGGTATAAAAAATGCACAAATATATTTAAAAAAAGTTAAAAGTATTGTATAATATAACTTAACAACGTGCAGAGGATAGGAGGAGAAAAAGTGAAAATACAGATTCCAAAAGCGAAAAAAGAAAAGACACCGAAAGTTCCAAAAGCTCCTAAAGCGCCGAAACTTCCGAAAGAAAAGAAGGAAGGAAAACTGCCGGTTGGGAAAAAGGCGAAAACAGACGGAAAGCAGAAACAGAATATAGCGAATGGTAAGCAGTCGGGATTTATGCTGTTCGGTATTCAGAATAAAATTGTTTTGTGCTTTTTGATTCCTATGATTTTTATGATTGTAATCGGATTGTCAGCTTATCAGAAAGCTGCAGGCGGTATGAGTCAGAAATTTCAGGAGTCAACCATTCAGACCATTGATATGGTGAATGAGTACATAGACATGAGCTGTGCGTTTGTGGAATCGGAAGGTATGAAGTTTGCTTTTGATGCCAATGTAGGAAAATACCTGAACGGTTCTGTTGAGAATGATCCGGTAGAAAAGATGAATGTGCTGAATGCCATTCAGGATGATCTGTTATCTGCACAGACCACAAACTCTTTCATTGACAATATACATATTGTAACCAAAGAAAACGTAAGCATGCTTACCACCGGAACAAGTACCAGTATCAAAGGTAATTTGTCTGAGTATCAGGAATTAATGTCGGCCGGTGCAAGAGGTGTAGTGAAGTGGGTAGATGACCATCAGATGCTGGAAGATTATCTGGCACTGAAAACAACAGACTATATTTTGGCTTACCAGACAATGACTAAATCCAACAACGGATGTATTGTTATTGATGTTAAGGAATCTACCATTAGGGAATTTCTTGCAGATTTGGATTTCGGCGAGGGTAGTATTGTGGGTTTTGTTACTGCAAACGGCAAGGAAGTTATTGCAGAGCCTTTGGAAGAAGGACAGAGCAGCAGCGTTGCAGAAGGGGAAATTGTATTTTTTGATAAAGATTTCTTTTCACAGATTTCCGAAGAGAATCTTCAAGGGTCCGGAGAAGTAAAGTTTAGAAACGAAGATTTTTTGTTTATGTATTCCAGAAGTGAAGAGACGGGAGCTACCGTTTGTGCATTGGTTCCCATGAAAGTAATCACCGGACAGGCACAGGAAATTAAGAGCCTTACATTCGGACTGATTCTTCTTGCCAGTGTGATTGCCCTTGGAGTTGGTATTTCCACCGTAATGGGAATACAGAATAACATGAAACGTATCTCCAAGAAATTCGGCGAAGTAGCCAAAGGCGATCTGACTGTAGAAATCACGGCAAAAGGCCGCGACGAGTTCCAGGGACTTGCCGGTTCGGCAACACATATGATTGTAAATACCAAGAAACTGGTAAATAAAGTAACCAATGCCACAGAACAGCTGGAAGAATCCTCCAAGGGTGTTGAAGAAGCATCTGTTGTTATTAATGAATATTCAAACGAAATTACCAGAGCAATCAACGAAATCAACGAAGGTATCAGCAGACAGTCCAGACATGCACAGCAGTGCGTGGAACTGACAGATGTGCTTTCCGATGATATTCAGCAGGTCAGCCGTGTGGTAGAAACAGTTGAGAAACTGGTTGACAGAACAGAACAGATGATTGAACAGGGTATTGAAATTGTAAAAGTACTTGGTGACAGGGCACATGAAACCACCGAAATGACTGCTCAGGTATCTGATAGTATTGTAGCGCTTAAGAAAGAATCGGAAATTATCAATACTTTCGTAGAAACCATTACATCAATTTCTTCTCAGACCAATCTGCTTTCCTTAAATGCTTCCATAGAAGCGGCAAGTGCAGGAGAAGCGGGAAGAGGCTTTGCGGTAGTTGCGGAAGAAATCCGTAAGCTGGCAGATGATTCTGCGCAGGCGGCAGGACAAATCAGAAATAATGTTGCCAATATCGGTTCCCAGACGGCACAGAGTGTTGCCGTTGCCAATGAGGCACAGTCCATGGTTGCTCTGCAGACACAGGCAGTAGAAAAAGTGGTTACTGTGTTTGACGACATGCGTAAGCAGATGAATCAGCTGATTCAGGGCCTGAAAGATATTGTCGAAAATACTGAGAAGGCTGATGGTGAGAGAAGTGATACCGTGGAAGCGGTAAAGGACATTTCCAATATTATTGAAGAGACAGCCGGCAGTGCGGAAATTGTAAAAGACATGGCTGAGAAACTTCTTGCCAATGTGGAAAAATTAAATAATACGGCAGATGTTCTCGGAGAAAACATGAAAGAACTTAAGACAGAAATTTCTGTCTTCAAGATATAAAATACAAAAATGTAAAAAATTTGGTTTGTTTCATAAAAATGTAAGCACTTACAGCACGGTTTTACAAAATTTTTAAATGTTTTTGGCAAAAAAAAGCCTTTCTTTGTAAAATTTTTATAGAAAAAGGTGAAAAAATAGTAAAAAAGTATAGATTTTTTATGTTTTTCTCTTGCAAAGAGCATTTGGATGTGTTATTATTTGTACAAGATGTGAAAGCACTTACATCAAAAAGAAAGTAAACCAATATTTTAAGGAGGTCTTTATGAAAAAGAAATTAATTTCTATGCTTTTGACAGCTGCTATGGTAGCTTCATTAGTAGGATGTGGCGGCGGCGCTGCTACAGAAGAAGCACCTGCTGCTGACACACAGACAGAAGCAGCTGCAACAGAAACAAAAGAAGAAGCTCCTGCTGAAACAGAAGCAGCAGCTGAAGAGTACAAACTCGAATCCGTTAACATGGTAATCAACGGAACATTAACTGCAACAGTTGACAACGGTCAGGCTGATTTCGAAAAGCAGTGGGAAGAAGCTGTAGGTGTTGACCTTATCATCCAGCAGTTAGACCACTCCGGTTACGTAGATGCAGTTGGTCGTCTCTTCGCAGGTGGCGATTATCCTGACGTAATCATCATGAGTGCTGATATGTATGCACAGTATGCTCCCACAGGTCTTCTTTGGGACATGACAGAAGCTTATGAAAACGCTGAATTCCAGGCAAGAATGACTCTTCCTGCAATCAACGAAAACCTTAAGAAAGACGGTAAGCTTTACGGTTTCGCTCCTACATACGGTAATGGTTGTGTTACTTATGTAAAGAAAGCTTGGTTAGACGCTGTAGGCCTTAACGCAGATGACATTAAGACATACGATGACTACTACAACATGCTTCTTGCATTCCACAACGAAGATCCCGATGGAAACGGAACAAAGGGTGACACATACGGTGTTGTAGCTGCTGGTTTCTTAGGAAACGAAGCTCCTTACATCAACTACTTACCTGAATTCTGGCAGAATGCATATCCTGCAATCCTTCAGGGCTCTGACGGTGTATGGTATGACGGATTCCAGACACAGGAAACAAAGGATGCTTTATTAAGATTACAGCAGGCTTACGCTGATGGCGCAATTGACCCTGAAACACTTACAGCATCTACAAAGATCGCTCGTGAAAAATGGTTCTCCAATGACCAGACAGGTTCCTCAGGTGTATTCACATACTGGGCAGGTTCTTGGTATCAGACATTAACAGATAACCTTATTAAGAACGAAGTTGACGAAGAATTAGTACAGTTAGCACCTATCGCAGAAGTAGAAGCAATCGGTGGTTACCTCAACAGAGAAGCTCCCGTTTGGTGTATCATTGACGATGGTGACGGTGACAACGCTCGTGAACAGGCTATCTTCGATGCATTCATCGAAACAATGATGGACGGTGATGTAGTTCAGACACTTTGGACATATGGTGCAGAAGATGTACACTGGTCCACAAAGGCTGAAAGCTTTGTAACTAACCCTGACGACCCTGACAAGAAGAAAGAATACAACTACGAAGAAGGTCAGTTCCACTTAAAACAGTCTCCTAACGACCCTAACTCTGTATGGAAAAAGAACCATCTTGATCCTGCATTGGTAGTTTGTGAACTTACAAACGGTTTCGTTGATACAGCAGAATTAGCAGTAGCTGGTAACAAGTTCTTTACAGAGAACTGTATCGATGCTCCTATCTCTCCTGCATCTGAAACATACACAAACGAATCCGGTACTATTTATGATGCTAAGCTTGCAGTTGTAACAGAAGTAGTTGTTAACGGCGGTGACGTTGACGCAGCTATGGATAACTATGTAGCAACAGTTGGTTCTATCATTGACCAGTGCTTAAGCGAATTAAATCAGTAATTTGCAAAATGAATAATTAATTTCTTATGTGGTGGCTGCCCTTGCAGTAGCAGGGCAGCCATTCATAGAGATTAACATGAAATATTGATGGGAATGCTTTCTGAGACCGCCATATACTCCGGCGGCCAAAAAAGAATGGAGTAGCTGATAAAGGGATTAAGAAAGGAAGAAAACGGTATGAGTAAAAAAGTAGTAATGACATCGACAGGTGTACCGGTACGTGAAAAACCTTTAGGACTTCGCATCTGGAACAACCGGGGATATTATTTAATGTTTTTACCGGTTTTTATATTTGTATTATTGATTAACTATTGGCCTATGCTTGGCGTACGCTATGCATTCTATGACTACAAGCCGGTAGGTGAGCCTGTATTCGTAGGATTAAAGCATTTTCAAAAGTTATTTGAAACGGATGCATTCTGGAATTCATTTACAAACACATTGGAACTGAGTATTATGAGATTGATTCTTACCAATGTGGCATCCATTGTAGTATCCGTATTCTTAAATGAAATGGGAAATTTAGTTGCAAAGAAGACTTTGCAGACATTAATATATCTGCCTCACTTTATGTCATGGGCAGTAGTAGCATCTATCTTCAGTTTGTTGTTATCACCTTCCGCAACAGGTATGGTGAACGGTTGGTTAAAAGACCTTGGTGTAATTCCTGCAGATCAGATGGGTATTTATTTCCTTGCTGATTCCAAGGTTTGGAGACCTATTTTCTACCTGATTAATATTTGGAAGGAAACAGGTTGGGGAACCATTATCTTCCTGGCAACCTTATCAGGTATTAACCCTGAACTTTACGAAGCAGCAGATATTGACGGTGCTACCAGACTTCAGAAGATTCGTTTTGTAACCATGCCTGCACTTGCTAATACCATTATTACCGTATTAGTACTGAATCTGGCTAAGGTTCTTAACATGTTTGAACCTGTATTCGTATTGTACAACAATGCAGTATATGATGTGGCTGACGTTATTTCCACATATATCTATCGCCAGACATTTGCAATCGCACTTCCGAACTACGGTTATTCCACAGCAGTTGGTTTGTTCCGTTCCTTAGTAGGTGGTGCACTGGTAATCCTTTGTAACTGGCTGAGTAAAAAAGTCCGTGGACGCGGAATCGTATAGGAGGGAATGACATGGCAAAGGAAAAAGTGGTTTATAAGCCCAAAAAGAAAAAAATTCAGTTATTTGACGTTGTCAATTATATCGTGTTTATCATTCTCGGATTACTGATTATGGTTCCTATTTGGAAGGTACTTGTTGACTCCTTGAATCAGGTAGGTGTTTATCAGTTCCGTTTATGGCCTGAACAGTTTACTGTTGACGGTTACAGAGTAATTATTGAGACAGAAGCATTATACAGACCGTTTGTTAACTCTGTTGTAACAACTATCTTAGGTGCGTTGCTCGGTTTGGTATTATCCACACTTGGTGGTTATGTACTTGCACAGAAGACATTGCCCGGACGTGATTTAATGGCATACTTCCTGTTATTCACCATGATTTTCTCCGGTGGTATGATTCCTGAGTACTTGGTTATGAAAAACCTTGGATTGGTTAACAGTATGTGGATTTTAGTTGTTAAGCATGGTATTAATGTTTACAACTTAGTTCTCATGAAGAACTTCTTTGAAAACATTCCTGAAAGCCTTTATGAGGCTGCAAGAATTGACGGATGTACCCCTGCAGGTATTTTCATCAAAATCGTGCTTCCTCTTTCAAAAGCAGCACTTGCTTCCATCGGACTTATGTTTGCGGTAGCAGTATGGAATGACTATACCAACGTTAAGATTTATATTACTGACCCTACACAGGTTAACTTCCAGTATAAACTGAGAAACATGATTATGGACGGTGATACACCGACAACAGCTTACTCTGTATCTCAGACAACCCTGTTCAACGCAGGTATCGTAGCAGCGGTACTTCCTTTCATGGCATTGTATCCGTTCTTACAGAAGTATTTCGTACAGGGTGTAAATATCGGTGCTGTTAAGGAGTAAACCCATGGCAACAATTTATTGGGCCGGTGATTCCACCGTACAGTACAATGACATAACAACATATCCGCAGACCGGAATAGGTCAGGTTCTTCATCTATATTTGAAGCCGGATGTGAAAATATCAAATCATGCCAAGAACGGCAGAAGTACCAAAAGCTTTATTGATGAGTCAAGGGTACCGGCTATCTATGATGCGATTACGGAAGGTGATTTTCTTTTCATTCAATTTGGACATAATGATGAAAAGATACAGGATTCTACCAGGTATACAGAACCTTATTCAGATTTTATGATTAATTTGGAGAAGTTTGTAAATGTGGCGCGAAATAAGAAGGCATTACCTGTTTTGATTACCCCTCTTGAGAGAAGAAATTTCGACGGGCAGGGTAAACTGACACCGGGATTTCACGGAGACTATGTAAAAGCAATGAAGCAGACTGCCGTGAACTTAGATGTTCCGTTAATCGATTTATATACTATGAGTCGAGAGGAACTGACAAAAGCAGGAGATGCGGAAAGCAAAAGCTGGTATATGAATTTCCCGGCAGGTAAATATTCCTCCAAACCGGAAGGCTCCGAAGATAATACACATTTGCAGTATGCAGGTGCAGTAAGATATGCAGGATGTGTGGCAAAAGGGCTTAAGGAATTAGGTGGAGTATATAAGGATTTGTTGTTAGATGAATTAGTATAATAAGAACATTAAAAATGGCTTGGGAGTTTTCCTGAGCCATTTGTGTAATTAAATATTATTTGTAAAGGAGTGTACAAAATGGAACGTTTGTGGAAATCTGATTTAGGTGACGGTAATTTTAAGAATCCGATTTTGTTTGCGGATTATTCCGATCCGGATGTGATTCGTGTGGGAGATACATTTTATATGACGGCATCCAGCTTTAACTATATTCCGGGGTTGCCGATATTGACATCTAAGGATTTGGTGAACTGGAAACTTGTGAATTATGCACTTGAAAAGATTGATTATGATAAATATGATATTCCGCAGCATTCCAAGGGAGTATGGGCACCTGCAATCCGTTATCATGAAGGCAGATTCTATATATACTATGGTATGCCGGACGAAGGTTTCTTTATGGTAAGTACTACAGATCCGCTTGGCAAGTGGGATGAACCGGTACTGATTTTGGAGGGAAAAGGACTGATAGATTCCTGTCCGTTTTGGGATGAAGACGGTAAGGCTTATCTGATTCACGGATATGCCAAGAGCCGTATCGGTTTTAAGAGTTATCTTGGTATTTTTGAAATGAATCCGGAGGGAACCAAGGCCATTACAGAAGACCATATTCTTTACAACGGTGTGGAAACACAGCCAACCATTGAAGGGCCTAAGGTGTATAAGCGCAACGGATATTATTACATATGGGCACCGGCAGGTGGTGTAAAGACCGGATGGCAGACGGTTCTTCGCTCCAAAAACATTTACGGACCTTACGAAGAAAAGATTGTAATGATACAGGGAAATAGTGAGACAAACGGACCTCACCAGGGTGGCCTTGTTGATACGGTTAATGGTGATGAATGGTTTATACATTTTCAGGATAAAGGACTTTACGGAAGAATTTGTCACCTGCAGCCTGTTACATGGGAAAATGACTGGCCAGTTGTAGGTGTTAATGCTAAGGACGGCTGTGGTGAACCATGTATTATCCACAAAAAACCGAATACAGGAATTACGGAAGAACCATGCTATTTGGAAGCATCTGATGACTTTGAAAGTGACAAATTGAACTTGTTGTGGCAATGGCTCGGAAACAGCAAAGAAGAATTTTCTTCTCTTACGGAAAAGCCCGGTTCACTGCGTTTGTACGCATTGAATCCTTCAGGAAGAGAAGATGCTATTTTATGGGAATGTGCCAATGTTTTGACCCAGAAACTGGTTTGCCCCTATTTTGATGCAACTACCTGTGTAGATGTGGCTGCTTTATCCGATAATGGTCAGGCCGGAATGACGATGATGGGTGGACATTATGCTTATCTGGCAGTCAGAATGATTGATGGAAAAAAGAAACTTGTATTTGCCAAGGCGTATGATGAAGGAAATGAAGTGAAAGAAGATGTGAAAGAATTAGCAGTTCTTTCCGATACACAAAACCAGGTTTGGTTTAGTGCACGCATGGAACAGGGCGAGAGTGGTCCTGTGTTTAAGATGTTTTATGAACTTACCGAAGGAGTGCGGGTAGAAGTAGAGACAGATTTTATGCCATCAGACCATACATGGGTAGGAGCAAAAATCGGACTTTTTGCAAATGCGTTGGGAATGGAAAGCGTGAATGGAAGCGTAAAATGCGGATATGCAGATTTCACCTATATTCATGTAAAAGCGTTATAAAAAGAGCATGTTTATCGTGAAGATGTTGTTTGGGAAGAATGAAATTGCAGGAGGCGGATGGGATGACGTTACAACAGGCGATTGAAACTGAAAATTTAGCGGAAGTAACAAGGATTCTGGTGGAAAATCCACCTTGTATCGATGATAAAAATGAAGAAGGTATTCCTTTATGCCTATATGCGGCAAAAGTGGGAAATTTCGAGATTGTGAAGTATATCGTGGAGTACTCCCGTGCCAGTATGAATACAGTGGATGATAATAACAGAAATATTCTGCATTACGGAGCAATGTCAGGAAATGTTAAATTAAACCGATATTTAGTTGAAAAGGTTGGCATGAGTATTGCATCAGGAGACAGAAACCTGGTTACGCCTTATCAGATAGCGTATGAAATGGGACATAAGGAACTACTTGCTTATTATCAGGAAGCGGTAGGTGCGGCATATGAGGATATGTACCATAATCCTATTCGTACGGGAATGTTCCCTGACCCTTCTATTGTAAGGGTTGGAGAGGATTATTATATGGTGAATTCATCCTTTATCTTTTTCCCCTGTATTCCGGTTTCCCACTCCAAAGACCTGATTCATTGGGAAATTATCGGTCATGCCATTACCAATCCGAAGTGGGCGAATTTGGATGAACTGGAGGGCGGAAGAGGATATTGGGCGCCGGATATTTCTTATGATGACGGTACCTTTTATATTACGGCAACCTATCGTTTAAATGATACAGGAACGGTTTACAGAAGACAAATTGTGGTTTCTTCCGATAAACCGGAGGGACCTTACAGTGAACCTGCATACATTGAAGAAGATGGAATTGATCCTTCTATTTTCCATGAGGATGGCAGACATTATATGCTGCTGAATCGCGGTGCAAGGATTTTTGAACTTTCTTCGGATTGTAAAAAACAGATTTCTGAGGCTTCGTTATTATATTATGGAGATCAGAAGCGTGCACCGGAAGGACCCCATATTTTGAAAAAAGACGGATATTATTATCTCTTTTTGGCAGAAGGAGGTACCGGACCGGGACACCGCATTTCTGTTGCCAGAAGCAGAGAGCTTATGGGCAATTATGAACCTTGTCCCTATAATCCCATTATGCGGCAGATGGATGAAAAAGCAGGAATTCAAAGATGCGGACATGGCAAGCCTGTTTGTACCCAGAATGGGCAGTGGTATATGGTATATCTCTGTGGCCGTATGATTGGAGAGGGATATAGCATTTTAGGAAGGGAGACTGCTCTTGACCCTATCACATGGACTGCTGACGGCTGGCCGATAGTAAACAATTTGGATGGCCCCAGTGTGCTTCAGATAAAGCCGGAGTTGCCGGAAAATATAATTAGTGCAAAAGAAGTGCAAAAGGGTATCTTTGTGGATGGATTGCCGAAGGAGTTTATTACACCAAGACCACCGGAAGAAGATGCCATTTCCTTTGAGAATGGCTGTCTTGTGTTAAAGGGAAGCAAGGCGCCTCTTAGCAGCGTGGATTCCAGAAATATACTGGTGAGACGACAGACTGCATTCTGCTTTGAAGCAGAATCTGACTTTATTGTACCTGATTTGAAAGATGGACAGGAAACAGGACTTACCTGTTATTATGATGAAAATACATGGGTTTGTTTTTATGTTTCCAAGAAGGAAGAAGAATATTTTCTGCAAATCAGAGAGCATATCGGAGCGGAAGATATTTATCATGAGCGCAAAGTAATTGAAAATCCGGTAGGATGTAATTACTGTTTTGGCGTACATGCGGAATATTTGCAGAGAAACTTTTACTACCGGGTGCTTGATGATGTACAGAATAAAGGCTGTGTGATAAAAGCAGATGAAGACAATCAAAATTTTGAAATGCAAACGCTTGATAATGTGTATTATCTTTGTGATGAAGGCATACGTATGGGCAAACGTTTTACCGGTGCCATGGTAGGAATTTACGGTTATGGCAGGGAAAATCCGTTGTATGTAACCTTTACGGATTTCAGATATCGTGAGTGATTGCGATTATTTCACCTTGCTGCAAAATGCAAATGAGGTGTGAGGAGTTTTTGTGATGGCGAAAAAGATAAACAGAGAATTGATATTAAGCGGAAATATGCTAAAGGCTATTCTGACACTTGCCATTCCGGTGGTGATTAACAGTTTTCTTCAGACAATGTATAATCTGACAGACACATACTGGCTTGGAAAGCTGGGAACGGAAGAACTGGCGGCGATTAATCTGGTAACCCCGGTACAGAATATTGTGATTAATTTCGGTACGGGAATTACAGTGGCGGGTTCTGTTTTGATTGCGCAGTATCTCGGTGCAAGAAAAGATGAAGAAGCAAAAAGTATGGCGAATCAGATTTTTGCCAGTGCCATGATTTTTGCCGTGGTTTGTGCAACGTTATGTGCAGTGTTGACTCCAAGTATCGTAACCTGGCTGGGAGCGGAAGGGGCAACATGGCAGAACGGAAAAACTTATCTGCAGATTGTAATTTTGGATATGCCCTTTTTGTTTACGGTGAATCTCTATGCGGCAATTAATCAGGCACAGGGGGATACGCTTCGTCCCATGCTGTTAAATTTGGTGGGAATTGTCGTTAATATGATTTTGGACCCGCTTCTGATGGTAGTGTTTGCCTTGGGAGCAGCAGGAGCAGCGCTTGCAACAGTGAGCTCCAAATTGTTGATTGCGGTGATAGCGTTTGTATTGTTACATAATCGGAATAAGGATGTATATTTGCAACTGTCTAAACTGAAATTTGAAAAAGAGAAGTTGAAAAGTATTCTTACAATAGGGCTTCCGACGGCTATCGGCGGCAGCACAATGCAGTTTGGATTTTTGTTGATGACAAGAAATGTATTAAAATACGGAACACAGGCTATGGCGGCATATGGAATCGGAAATAAAGTAAATGGTCTTATTTCTTTGCCGTCCAACGGTATCGGCTCTGCAGTGGCTACGATTGTAGGACAAAATGTGGGAGCTGAGCAGCTTGAGAGGGCGGATTACGGATATAAGCTGTCTCGAAAGATGATTGTAATCTTTTTGTTTGCAGGCGGTATGATTTTATCAAGAAAACCGATTTCGACAGCTATAGTAAGTATCTTTTCCGATGACATGGAAGTGATTGCCATGGCGGCAGAATTTTTAAGTATCATGGCATTTTGTGTGTTTACCAACGGTATCTACAATACTACCATGGGACTGTTTCAGGGAAGCGGCCATACGGAAGTGACAATGATAATTGATGCATCCAGGTTGTGGGTGTTTCGCTTTGCAACATTGTTTGTCTGTGAATATCTTCTTCATATGGGAGTTCAAAGTGTTTGGTATTCGGTGGTGGTCAGTAATGCCATTTCTGCATTGCTGCTCTGGGTTGTATATAAGACCGGATATTGGAGAAAAAAGAGAGGATAAAAATAAAAGATATAAGCCTGCGGGAAATAATAACTATTTCTGCAGGCTTTTTGTATTTAACAGCGCGCGTTTTTTCGGAATTTTAACGGTGAGACTCCTGCAATTCTTTTAAAACAATCGCTGAAATAGGCATTGCCGGTAAAACCGGATTCGGTTGCAATTTCTGTCATGCTTAAGTCTGTTTCTACCAGCAATTTTTGTGCACAGATGATTTTCTCGTTCAACACAAAAGCTGAGTATGGTGTGTGAAGATGATTGACAAATACCTTTGACAAATAGGAGGGTGAAATATGAATCGCCCGTGCTGTTTGCTCAAGAGAGGGATTTTCCCGAAGGTGAGTTTTAATGTGTTGAATAGCGTCGAGCAAATAAGTCTGTTTATTTTTTGTGTGCATATGGTTTGCCAATACGGAATCTTCTTCCCGGATGCAGGCGATAATTAATCGATGCAACAATCCTTTTAGTAAAAGTTCGGAATATTCATTGTAGTTTGCCCATTCCCGTTCCATTTCCAGCAGAATGGCGTAAATGTTTTTTGCGGTTTCTTCGCTGAGGCTGATAACATGTCTGCGGCACAATTCATCATAAGTTTTCTGACCGGTTATTTCCAGTAAATCCTCAATCATGGAATCTGTAAATTTAAGCAGTACACGCTCATAGGGAGCGTGGGAAATATAGGTAGTGCGACGGTAAACTCCTTTTGGAATAAATACGATATCGCCGGCTTTTGCTATGGCAGTGAAATCCGGTGAGTAAATCAGGCGGTCACCGCTTACCATAAAAGAAATGCCGTAAAAGTCTGTATATGCTTCAGCCGCTGACATTTCGTAATAGGCGGGACGCAGTGTTCTGTCAAAATGAAAGTGATATCCGGGTTTTAAAGGAAGAGGCATGATTTAAGTCCTTTCTGATGATAATAACATTTTTATGATATCATCTTTATATGGTGTGTGTAAATGACTGAAATCTAAAAAATGAGAAAAAGTAAGCGGATGAATTAAAGAAATATAATGCAGAAAATGATATGATAACAATAGAATAAATAAGGAGAGAAATCATGAAAAATCAGAAGACGGAAAGAATACTGCGACATATGGACAGTGTAATTGTGGGAAAGAGCGAGATATCTAAATTTTTACTTGCGGCAATGCTTGCAGGAGGACATGTGTTGCTGGAGGGAGTGCCGGGAGTTGGGAAGACGACGTTTGCCAATGTGCTTGCCAAATCAGTGAATTGCCGGTTTGCAAGGATTCAGTTCACGCCGGATACGATGCCAAGTGATATTACGGGGACTTCTCTCTACAATTATGAAAAGCATGCTTTTGAATATGCAGAAGGGGTTTTGATGAACAATATGATTTTGGCAGACGAAATTAACAGAACTTCGCCCAAAACACAAGCAGCGCTGCTTGAGGCAATGGAGGAGGGCTGTGTAACCGTTGATGGCGTGACGCACATGCTTCCTAAGCCTTTTATGGTAATTGCAACCCAAAATCCGGTGATGCAAAGAGGAACTTATTATTTGCCGGAATCCCAGCTTGACAGATTTATGATGAAAATTTATATTGGTTATCCGAAAGAAGAGGAAGAAATCGGTATTGTCAAAAATATGCTGGAGGGAAAAAGTGCAAAACAGATAGAAAGCGTGATTGATAAAGAAGAACTGTTGCAAATGCAGAAGGATGTGGAAACGGTAATTATACAGGATAATCTGATTGCATACGCAACGGAATGTGTCAGAAATACCAGAAATCACGAAAAGGTTCTGCTTGGGGCAAGCCCAAGAGCGCTGCTTGCATGGATAAAGGCATCCAAGGCATATGCGTTTGTGGAAGGCCGGGAATATGTGACACCGGATGATTTAAAGCTTTTGGCGCCGATTGTACTTGCTCACAGACTGAGTATGGTACAGAGCATACATGATGATGCCGGTGCAGAAGAAGTAATCAGGGAAATTCTTAGAAAGGTGAGAGTGCCGCTTGAAAGATAAAATGTTGTTTTGGCGCAGATTTATTTATCTCGGATGTTTTGTGTTGTCGTTGGTATTTATCAGTTTTTATGGCGGGAATCTTCCTTATATGCTGTTTTTTATGATGGCGGTCAACGGTGCAATTTCGTTATTATATATATTATATGTATATGCTACTGTAAAGATTTATCAGGAAATACCGGAAAGAAAGGTAATGAAGCAGGAAAAAGTTTCTTATCGATTGCTACTGAATAACGAGAGTCTGGTGGCGTATCGGGATATGAAATTAAACTTCATGGAAGGACTTTCGGAAATCGGAATTGAGGAGAAGGGTAGCATCGGACTTGGTGCCGGTCATGGAAAAGAGTTTTTCGGAGATTTGTTCTGCCGTTATTCGGGAACTTATTATGTAGGGATAGAAAGTATTGAAATTATGGATTATTTCAAGATTTGGCGTATTCGATTTCCTATGCCGCAAAAGCTGAAGGTTACCGTAAAACCAAGACTGCTTGAACCGGAGAATCTGTTGTTTTTGAAGAGGGAAGAGTCAGGAAATGCAGGACATAGGGGAAGCAGTGAATATGAACTTGACAGTGAAGTGCGCAAATATTGTCAGGGAGATAACAAAAAACAGATTCATTGGAAAAACTCTGTCAAAAAGGCACAACTTATGGTGCGGAACCGGGATGCGGAAGAAAAAACGGAATTTATTGTTATTATGGATGGCAGTATGGGAAAAGTTTCTTTTGCAGAAAAAATAATCAGTTGTGATAAGCTAAGGGAAGTTGTTCTCTCTTTGGTAAATTATCTGTACAGGGAAGGATATATTGCAAAGGTTCTTATGGACGGTGAATATGAACAGGAGATTTGTGCTTCGGGAGATTTTCGTGTTTTTTATAATCAGGTTGTCGGCTATCAGTTTGGGAAAAGCGTATTTTCGAAGAGAAATTTGAGGGGAATCTTAGAGATGGGAGTACATAATACTCCGATTGTGATGTTAACCTCTGCTCATTCCCTGCTTGCGGAAGATTGCTTTGCTGTGTTGGCAGAACAATTGAATGTGTCGGTTATTAATGTGGATTTGTATGAGAGAGTGGAAGATATTTTACAAATAAAAGAATAATGGTATTATCTCAGGGATGAAAAGAAATGACGGAAAATCAAATCAGTGATAAAAGAACAAAACAATATATGGTTGCGGAAACTGTTTTTGTGATAGCTGTTGTATTGCTTTCGTTGGAAGAAATAATTATTACGTGGTGCAATATACATATTGATGCGTTAGAAATACTGTTTTTTTGTATTATGGCTGCAACAGCACTTTTGATTCATAATTTGTTGAATAATAAAGTAGTTACATGGGTTATGATTGCCTATGTGCTTGCTATGGTGTGCTATTTTCTTCTGTTGCAAAAAGAAAGCAGTCTGCAGAATGCTTTGCTGTTGGTGGTGAATGTTGGAGCAGCTTGGATGTTTTATTTTTTGTTTAAATTAAAAACCATAAGAATTGTGAGCGGAATTGCCATGATGGGATTGATGTTGACCGGATATTTTATGGATGTTTCTTTTCCGAGAGCTGTAATTGCAATGGTTATTTTTTTATTTTTGTATTCACTATCGGAAGCAGTTAACGTTTTTTCTTCAGCAAATGCGGGACTTCTTGTGGTAATATACGCATTGGTGGCTGTTTTAACAATACTCATGCCTGCGTCAGAAAAACCATATGACTGGGGATTTGTCTATCGGATAACGGAATGGACAAAACAATTAGTCAAAAACGTGGCAGTAGAGTTACAGTATCGGTTTGGGGATGAAGGCAGTGGTGAAATGCTTGCTTTTCGAGTGACCGGATATTCGGAGGACGGAATGAATTTGTTTCAGCGTATGGTGGAAACAGATGTGGAGCAACTGACACTTCAGGGCGACTATACACGAAAACAGCTTTACTTAAGAGGAAATGTCTATGATGAGTATACAGGAAGCGGCTGGATAAGGAATGAGAAAAAGCAGGAGATTGATTATCGGACAGATACTCTGATGACGCTTTATGCAATTTTTGACAAGACCACGGATGCGGATGAATTGCACCGTTTTATGGAAATCAAAGAACAGAAAATAATATTGAAAAACATAAAAACACAGACTTTATTTTATCCGCTGAAAATCATTGATATTTCAGAAAAAGAGATTACGCAAAGGGGAGATATTGCTTGTGCAGATAAGATAAATGCCAGAGGGTATATGTATACTTATTGTTTTGTGGATATTGATTATGCCAATGAAAAAGTGATTGAGATACTGAAGGAAAGTAAAGCGATTGCATATGAGGAGGAACAGTACTATCGTATGTATGAACATTTGGAAGAACTTTTTCAGATAGAAATACAGCCGATTCCCTTTACTGCCTTTTGTGATATGGCGGAAAGGGTAAAAGAATCGGCATATAAATATGGTGTGGGTGAGTGTGAATTTGTTTCGGAAAAAGTGGAAAATCTTACAGATAAAATTGCTGTCGGATGCCAAAATACGTATGAGGCCTGTAAGGAATTGGAAACTTACCTTCAAGGATATCACTACAATCAATCGGTACACATGACGGAGAGTGAGAACGTACTGGATACTTTTTTGTTTGAGGAAAAAGAAGGGTATTGTGCACATTATGCAACGGCACTCACCTGTATGCTTCGCAGACTCGCAATTCCGGCGAGGGTCGCAGATGGATATCTGGTAAATTACAAGGAGCGGGAGGATATCTATGAGTATGTTGTTTCCTCAAAACGTGCTCATACGTGGTCGGAGGCTTATGTGGATGGTTTTGGATGGATTCCTTTAGAACCAACTACAGCTTATGCTGCCAATACCAATAAAGCGTGGTATTCGGAGCAAGCAAATGTCTTGGAAGCGGAGGAAGAATCGGATGACGGAAATATGCCTGATAAGAACAGTGAATTTTCAAATGAGGAAGCATTTCCGTTAGCAGAAGAAAAAATGCAGGCAGAAGAGGCGGCTGAGTACAGGCGAAATGCGGAGCAAATAGAATATCTTTTGCAGATGGGGAAATTTATGGCAGGAATGGTGCTTTGCGTATGCGTGGCGATAGGACTGTTTGTTTTTGGTAAAAGAGCAGCAATAAAGAGAAGCACCAATCCGGATGTAGTATTTACGTACTTTCTTTACAAACTGGAAAAAAGATATTTTGTAAAAGAAAGTGCAGAGACGATAGAAGAATACTTTGGCCGATTATGCGGGGAAAGAAACGTATCTGCAGAAGAGAAAGAACAGTTTTTTGTAATAAGCAGAGCAATGGAAGCCTATTGGTATGGACAAAAAGATGTAGATGCGGAAATTATGAATAAAATGAAAACATATACAGATGAGAGGTTGCAAAAGAAGAGGCGTGTTTAAAAAAAGAGGCACAGGATGATACGTCCTGTGCCTCTTGGGATTATATTCAACTCTAGGGAGAGAGTTGGCCGTAAATTATATTATGCTTCCTTTAAGTCGAAACCAAAGTATCTTACTGCATTGTTGTAAGAAATGCCGGTAACGATCTCGGAAAGAATATCCATATCTGCGGGGAACTCGCCGTTTTCAACAAGGTCACCAATCAGTTCGCACATGATACGACGGAAATATTCGTGTCTTGTGTAGGAGAGGAAGCTTCTTGAGTCAGTGAGCATTCCGACAAATCCTGATAAGTTACCTAAGTTTGCCAGTGAGAGCATCTGATCTCTCATACCAATCTTGTGGTCATTGAACCACCATGCGCTTCCCTGCTGAATTTTAGCAACGGCAGTGGAATCCTGGAAACATCCGAGAATGGTGCCGATTGCCTGATTGTCATTAGGATTTAAGCTGTAAATAATGGTCTTGGGTAATTCGTTTGTTTCGATTAAGGCATTTAAGAAATCTGCCATCTGCGCGGAGGGAGCATAGTTGTTGATGCAGTCATAACCGGTATCGGGACCTAATTTTTCGTACATCAGACGGTTGTTGTCTCTCTTACATCCGTAGTGAAGCTGCATTACCCAGTTTCTCTTATTATATTCTTTGCCTACAAATACCATGAAAGCCGTTTTGAAGGTTAATTCTTCTTCTCTTGTTACTTTTTCACCTGCAAAGCGTTTTGCAAAGATAGCTTCAACTTCTTCTTCGGTAGCAGGATAGTACATTACATATTCCAGTGCGTGGTCGGAAACATTACAACCCATGGAAGCAAAGAAATCCATACGATTCTGTAAAGCTGCCTTTAAGGTAGCGAAGGAAGTAACCTTGATGCCGCTTACATCAGAGAGAGTAGCAAGGTAATCTAAATATTCAGGTTTTTCGATGTTCATGGCTTTGTCAGGACGCCATGCAGGAAGAACCTGTACATCAAAAGAATCGTCTGCTGTAATTTTGGCATGCCATTCAAGAGAGTCTACCGGATCATCTGTAGTACAGATTAAAGTAACGTTAGACTGCTTGATGATATTGCGAACGCTCATGGAAGGTTCAGCAAGCTTTGCGTTGCAGATGTTCCAAACTTCTTCTGCGGTATTTTTGTTTAAGGTACCGTAGTAACCGAAATATCTCTGTAATTCAAGGTGGCTCCAGTGATAAAGTGGATTGCCGATGGCTTTGCCGAGAACCTCAGCCCATTTCATAAATTTCTCTTTGTCAGAAGCATTACCTGTAATGAAATGCTCATCCACACCGTTGGAACGCATAAAACGCCATTTGTAGTGATCGCCGCCAAGCCATACCTGAGTAATGTTTTCAAATTTGCGGTCCTCAGCGATTTCCTTGGGATTGATATGACAGTGATAATCTAATACAGGTGTTTTTTCTGCATACTCATGAAAAAGAGTCTGCGCGGTGGGAGTGGATAATAAGAAATCCTTGTCCATAAATGCTTTCATGTTGTAGTTCCTCCTTGATAGAATCGTTTATTTTATGGCTAAAGAGCCGTACTTGCGCGATGAACCAATTCTCCTGAGAAAATGGTTTTTTGAGGCATTTCTTCACCGAGAAGAGTGCCGATACATGTTTTTACAAGTTGTGAACATAAGGTCTCCAAATGGTTGTCCACGGATGTGATTTCCGGTTCGCTGCATGTGGTGAGAATGGAATTGTTGTAGCCGATAACGGATAAATCATCGGGAACGGAAAGGTTGTTTGCTTTGGCATATTTGATGGCGCCTGCCGCAAGCATATCCTCCGAAGCAACAACGGCGTGGAATTCCAATCCTTTTTTGTGCAAATCATTTAAAAATTTGCAAACACCGTCAATATCTTCGTGCGTACCGTTGAAAAACTGCTGATACTGTTTGTTTAGCGGTACATCCTTCATCAGATAAGCGGACTGGTAACCGTTTAATTTTTTCTTACCGCTGTAGGAATTGGAATTATATAAATAAAGAATATCGTTAATTCCTTTGTTCAGCAGTGCGAGAGTGGCATCCTGTGTGGATTTAAAATCATCACACATGGTGCAATATACATTGGGACAATCAAGGTCAGCATTTAACAGCATGATGGGAACCTGCTGGGCAGCATCTTTAATATATTGATTGTCACCGGATTCGGCCGCAATAAAAGTGGAACCTACCATAATCACACTGTCCACACGCTGGTTTAACAAAAGAGAGAGGGAAGCCTTCATATCTTCCGGGTCATAACCTGTACAGCATAATACGGAATGGTAGCCGCCTGCTCGCAGGTTTCTCTCTATGTAATATACGGCTTTGGCAAGGTAAAGGTCAGAAGAGTCGGCACAGAGAATACCTACGGTGTTCATGGAATTAAGTCCCAGCCCTCTTGCAAAAGCATTGGGAGTGTAACCGCATTGTTCGATGATATCAAGTACCTTCTTTTTTGTCTTAGGTTTTACGTTTGCGCTGCCGTTCAGCACACGGGAAACAGTGGCGATGGATACGCCGGCCTGTTTGGATATGTCGTAAATTGTCAATAGAATCATCTCCTCCCCGTTTCATTTGTGCAAAAACTTAATAATTATCATGTAAAATCACAATCTTGTAACCATTTACACAAAAAAACTGATTTCATTATACAATAGACATTCTTAAAAAACAAGGACAGATTTTAGAAAATATGAAAAAACGTTGTAAAACTGCAAAAAAACGCTATTGACTTATGCACAAAAGGGTTGTAAAATTAATGATGTAAGCACTTACATAAATGCTTGAAATGAACAAAAATAAGAACAAAACGCAAGGAGAAGAAAAATGGAATTAATATCTAAGAGCAAAACAGGTAAAAAAGAAAGACCCGTAAAGGTTCTTCAGTTTGGTGAAGGAAATTTCCTTCGTGGATTTGTTGATTACATGATTGACATTGCAAATGAAAAGGGAGAGTTTGACGGAGATATTGTACTGGTAAAACCCATTGAGTTCGGTACACTTGATCGTTTTCATGCACAGGAATCCCAGTATACTGTGTCTCTGAGAGGTATTGTTGACGGAGAAGCTACCGTACAGAACAGAATTGTTACCAGTGTAACAGATGTTGTTGCTGCCCATGAAGAATATGAAAAATACAGCGCATTTGCAAAGCTTGATACATTAAGATACATTGTTTCCAACACAACAGAAGCGGGTATTGTATACGATGAAAATGATAAGCTTGAAATGTGTCCTCCTATGAGCTTCCCCGGAAAGCTTGCTAAGTTCTTATATGAAAGATATAAACATTTTAACGGCGCAATGGACAAGGGGCTTGTGATGTTGCCTGTAGAATTAATTGATGACAACGGTATCCGCTTGAAAGAATGTGTATTGAAGCAGGCTGATAATTGGAATTTGGAAGCTGAATTCAAAACATGGATTGAAGAAGCTTGTATTTTCTGCTCTACATTGGTAGACAGAATTATCACAGGATATCCCAGAGAAGAAGATGCAAAGCTTTGGGAAGAATGGGGATACAGAGATGAACTTATCGTAACAGGTGAACCTTTTGCACTCTGGGTTATCGAGTGTCCCAAGGATATCAGCGGTGAACTTCCTTTGGATAAGGCAGGCCTTCCTGTTATTTATACAGATAATCAGAAGCCTTACAAGCAGAGAAAGGTTCGTATCTTAAACGGTGCGCATACTTCCTTTGTACTGGCTTCCTATCTTGCGGGAAATGATATCGTATTAGAATCCATGAAGGATGAAACGGTATTTAACTTCATGAAGACAACTATCTTTGATGAAGTAATTCCTACACTTACATTGCCTAAACAGGATTTGGTTGATTTTGCAGAAGCTGTAATTACCAGATTTAATAATCCTTATGTAAAGCATGCGCTTCTTTCCATTTCCTTAAACTCTGTTTCCAAGTGGAGAGCAAGATGTATGCCCAGCTTTTTAGGCTACATTGAATTGAATAAAGAACTTCCCAAGTGTCTGACATTCTCCCTTGCAGCACTGATGGCATTTTATAAAGGAACAGAAATCAGAGACAAGGCTTTAATCGGACACAGAGACGGACAGGAATACAATATTATGGACGATATGGCTGTTCTTGAGTTCTTTGCAGCAAACAGCGAAAAGCCTTCCAAGGAATTTGCACAGAACTTCCTTAGCAATGAAGAATTCTTTGGTCAGGATTTAACCAAGATTGACGGTCTTGTTGATACAATCGCAGGATATCTTGATGAAATTGCAGCTAAGGGAATGAGAAAGACATTGGAAGAGCTTGTTTAATAATAAATCAGGAGATTACAATCACATGCAGATTTTAAAAATTCATGAAAATGATAACGTGGCAGTAGCAATCGAAACTATCGCAGAAGGTACTGCTGTCAATGTAAACGGCACAGAAGTTGTTGCAAATATGGAAATTCCGGCGGGTCACAAAATGGCCCTTCGGGATATTGCCGAAGGCGAACAGGTAATTAAATACGGTTGTCCCATCGGAAATGCAAAAGAAGCAGTGAAAAAAGGCGACTGGATTCACGTACACAACGTAAAGACAGGACTTGGCGATTTGCTTACTTATACTTATGAACCCGTAGATGTAAAGAATCCCGAAGGAAAAGAGGTTTTCTTTAACGGCTTTGAAAGAAAAGACGGCAAAGCGGGTGTGAGAAATGAAATTTGGGTTATTCCTACCGTAGGCTGCGTTAATAATGTGGCAGGAGCTATTGCTAAGCAGGCAAATGCATTTGTAAAGGGAAGCGTGGAGGAGGTTATTTCTTTCCCTCATCCTTACGGCTGTTCCCAGATGGGAGATGATCAGGAACACACCAGAACTATTTTGGCTGACCTTATTAATCATCCCAATGCAGGCGGCGTACTTGTTCTTGGACTTGGCTGTGAAAACAGTAACATTGATGTGCTGAAGCCTTATATCGGTGACTATGATGAGAACAGAGTGAAGTTTTTGGTATGTCAGGAATCCGATGATGAGATTGCAGACGGTGTAGAACTGGTGAAGGAACTGATTGAATATGCAGCGCCCGAAAAGAGAGTGCCGATTAGTGCGTCTAAGCTGATTGTAGGTCTTAAGTGTGGTGGTAGCGACGGCTTTTCCGGTATTACGGCAAATCCTTTGGTGGGTAAATTCTCCGATTTGTTAATCGGAGCAGGCGGAACAACTATTTTAACCGAAGTTCCGGAAATGTTTGGTGCAGAAACTCTGCTCATGAACCGCTGCGAAAATGAAGAGTTGTTTGACAAAACAGTAACATTGATTAACGACTTTAAGAATTATTTCAAGAGTCATAATCAGACTATATATGAAAATCCTTCACCCGGTAACAAGAAGGGCGGTATTTCCACATTGGAAGATAAGTCTTTGGGATGTACGCAGAAGTCCGGCAGTGCACCGGTTAAAGGGGTACTTCATTACGGAGAAACTGTTAAGACTCCCGGCTTAAATCTGCTCAGTGCACCCGGTAACGATTTGGTGGCAGCCACAGCACTTGCAGCAAGTGGTGCCCATATTGTTCTGTTTACAACAGGAAGAGGAACACCTTTTGCATCTCCTGTACCGACTATGAAAATTTCCAGTAACTCAAGACTTGCAGGAAAGAAGTCTAACTGGATTGATTTCAATGCCGGCGTATTGGTAGAGAATGAAACTATGGAAGAAACTGCAGGAAAGCTGTTTGATTATGTATTGGAAGTGGCTTCCGGTAAGAAGGTTTGCAGTGAAGAAGCAGGCTTCCATGATATGGCTATCTTTAAGCAGGGTGTTACCTTATAAAAAACAGGTTAAGGAAAAACAACATGAATAACATAACATTTGAAAATTATATTGATGCTTATCTGGCAGATTACAAAAATTGTAAAACCTATTGGAATTACGAAGACGGCTGTGTGTTAATCGGTTGCAGGGAATTGTATTATGTGACCGGAGATGAGAAGTATTACAATTTTATCAAGAAATATGTTGATGCGTTTGTGGATGAGGAAGGTAATATTTCTCCTTATGAAATGCAAAATTACAATATTGATTGTATCAACAGCGGTAAGATTCTGTTTTTCCTGTATGACAAGACAGGAGAAGATAAATACCGTAAAGCCATGGATGTGATGATGGAGCAGCTTAAGAGTCAGCCCAGATGCGAAAACGGAAGTTTCTGGCACAAGAAAATTTATCCCAATCAGTTGTGGCTTGACGGTCTTTACATGGCACAGCCTTTTTACATGGAATATGAGACCAAGTATCACAAAAAAGAAATGTACAACGATATTATCCGTCAGTTTGAAAATGTACAGAAATATCTGTATGATGAAGAAAAGGGACTTTGCTATCACGGATATGATGAAACAAAGTCGATTTTTTGGGCTGATAAGGAAACAGGACGCTCTAAGAGTTTTTGGCTTCGCAGTATTGGGTGGCATTTGATGGCAATTATTGATACTATGGATGCCATGAGCTTTGAAATCTTTGAACATTACAAGAGACTGCAGGATATTTTCAAATTGCTGATTAAGGGCATTTTACAGTATCAGGATAAAGAAACCGGTCTGTTTTATCAGGTGGTTGACAAAGCAGAGGCGGAAGGAAATTATACGGAAACATCCGGAAGTGCCATGGTGGGATATGTTATTTTGAAGGCATGCCGCATGGGTGTACTTTCAAAAGAAAAGTATATGCCTATCGGTATGAAAATTGTAGAAAGCATCTTACATAACAAATTTACGGAAGGTGAGGATGGGTTACATCTTCGTGATATTTGTGGCGGTGCAGGACTTGGCCCGGCAACAGATTTACGCCGTGACGGCAGCGTAACATATTACCTGAATGAAAAAGTAGTTATGGATGAATGTAAAGCAGTGGGCGTTCTGATGCAGGCATATGCACAGTATTTACAACTGCAAAAATAAGTAAGTTTATGATACAATAAATTAGAGGGCGAGAGTGCCCTCTAATGTTATATTAAGGCGAATGATAAATGTTTCACAACCTATAGTGACATCGTATAAAATCACAGGAGGAAAGAAAAATGGATGTAAAGCTGATTATGAAGTCAGCCAGAAGCGCAGTAATTGAAATCGCAGACGGAGGAACTTATTACACCAAAGAAAACTATCAAATTTGGATAAACGGAGAGCTTGTAAAAGAGGCAGAAACCGTGATTACTTCTCTGTTTGATTTGAAACCGGAAACGGAATATCAAATTGAGATAAAAGCGCAGGATGGAAATATTCTTGGTGAGATTGCTTTTGCTACCGATTATGAATTTGTTACTTTGAATGTAAAAGACTTCGGTGCAAAGGGTGACGGAGTACAGGATGACACCAAATATATTCAGGCGGCCATTCTTTCTTGTCCCAAAAACAGCAGAGTGCTGATTCCTGCAGGAACATATCGCATTACCAGTTTGTTCCTTAAGAGCAATGTTGCGATTGAAGTGGCAAAGGGAGCAGAACTGAAGGCTGATACCGAGAGATATGCATACCCCATGTTTCCCGGTCTGATTGAAAGCTATGATGAAAAAGATGAATACAATTTAGGTTCGTGGGAAGGAAATCCTCTTCCGATGTTTGCAGCAATTATCACAGGTGTTGAAGTGGAAAATGTAGTGATTTACGGAGAAGGAACCATTAACGGTTGCGGTTCTAAGGAAAACTGGTGGCACAATCCTAAGGTGATGAGAGGTGCGTTCCGTCCCAGAATGTTCTTTATCAATCATTGTAAAGGCATTACACTGCAGGGCGTGAAATTCTGTAACAGTCCTTCCTGGACCTTACATCCTTACTTTAGTAATGATTTGAAATTTTATAATGTAGTGATTGAAAATCCCAGTGATTCGCCGAATACTGACGGATTGGACCCTGAATCCTGTAAGGGAATTGAAATTGCAGGTGTTCGTTTCTCTTTGGGAGATGACTGTATTGCGATTAAGTCCGGTAAGATTTACATGGGCAAAAAACATAAAACGCCTTCCGAGGATATTATAATCAGACAGTGTCTGATGGAGAACGGACATGGTGCAGTTACCATCGGAAGCGAGATGGCAGGCGGTGCCAAGAACATTAAAGTAGAGGATTGTCTGTTCCGACATACCGACAGAGGGCTTCGTATTAAGACCAGAAGAGGTCGTGGTCAGGATGCGGTACTTGACAGAATCACCTTTAAAAACATTGATATGGATCATGTCATGACGCCTTTTGTGGTAAACAGTTTTTATTTCTGTGACCCGGACGGAAAGACGGAATATGTACAGAGCAGAGAGTGGATGCCGGTAGATGACCGTACACCATATATCAAGAGACTTGATTTTGAGGATATCCACGCAACAAACTGTCATGTTGCAGCTGCTTACTTCGATGGACTTCCGGAACAGAAAATTGAAGAAATTATTATGAGAAATATTTCCGTTACTTATGCAGAAAATCCCAAGGAAGATGTACCGGCCATGTCTGACGGTGTAGAAAAGTGTACTTTGAAGGGTATTTTTGCTAATAATGTAAAAAGACTTGTGCTTGAAAATGTTTCCGTAACGGGACAGAAAGGAGAGGCTTTGACACTGACAAATGTAGATGTGTTGGAGCAGTAAGTGTGTATGCAGTTAGGAATTCGTTTTCATGATACCAAAGCACTTCCTTTGGAGGAGAGACTTGCAGAAGTAAACAGACAGGGATTTTCCTGTGTACATGTGGCACTTTCCAAGGTGATTAAAGAAAATTCTGTGGCACCGGAAGCATTAACACCCGGTTATGCAATGTATTTAAAAAGGCTGTTTGAAGCGCAGAAGCTTGATATTGCGGTACTTGGCTGTTATTTAAACCTTGCAAATCCCAATCCTGACAAGCTTTCGGAAATCGTGGAGAAATATAAGGCACATATCCGCTTTGCAGCTCATTTGGGATGCGGTGTTGTGGGAACCGAGACCGGTGCTCCCAATGAAGAGTACAAATATGAGCCTGCCTGCCACAGCGAAGAAGCTTTGGAGCTATTTATTAAGAACTTAAGACCCATTGTGGAGTATGCAGAAAAAATGGGTGTGATTTTTGCCATTGAACCGGTATGGAAACATATCGTTTGTAATCCGGTAAGAGCAAGAAGAGTACTGGATGAAATTAATTCTCCCAATTTGCAGATTATTTTAGATCCGGTCAATCTGCTTGATATCAGCAATTATCAGGACCAGATAGCAATTGTAGAAGAAGCTATTGATGTACTTGGTAAGGATGTGGCGGTAGTGCATATCAAGGATTATGTGGTAAAAGACGGAAAACTGGAGTCTGTAGCGGCAGGTAACGGATGTATGGATTATTCGGCAATCATGAAATTTATCAAAGAGCGGAAACCTTATATTCATACAACATTGGAGAATACCGTGCCGGAGAATGCCGTGCAGGCAAAAGAACATATTTGGAAGTTGTGGGAAGAAGCATAATGGAAGTTACGTGCGGAGCACATGGAAGCCCGTTAAGGCTTCCATATATCTTCGCCGGAGAGAACTTTTTCTTTTGTGTAGAATAAAGCCTCTTCGTCGGTTAATTGTTTTACGTAGGGAGCTCGTTCATCGGCAGAAACAGCACCTTCGCCGTAGCTTTGATATTCGGCATAGTAAATAGTGCCATGTGCCTCTGTTTTGTTCCAATCGTGGAAGCCTTCTTTTCTGATATGACTTCCGAGATAACAATTCAGAAGTACGGTTTTAGCAAAGTTACGCCAGGGACGTCCTAAGTAGCAGCTTGCTTTGGGACAGGTTCCTGTAAATCGGCAGGATTCAAATACATATCCATAGGTTTGACCCTCTGCGGTGGAAGCGGCAGTGGCATAGCTGTAGATGGGTGCTTTACCATCTTTGGAAAGCAACTCTTCAGAATAAACGGAAGCAATTTCACAGTTTTCAAAGTAAGCAGTGGCACTTCCGAAAATGAAATCAATATCGCCGCAGATATAACAGTCTTTATAGTATTGTCTGCCGTTGATACGGGGAGCAAACTCTTTAGGACCGGTAAATCCGCCGGGACTTAAAGCAGTGGGTGGAAGAGGACCTGTAAAGAGAGTATCCTGATAGCTTTCCAAACGACAATTTTTGACAAAAATTTTGTCACCGTCCGCATACAGCGCAATAGCCTGTCCGGCTTTGGAGCGGGGAGCAGAGGCATTGCGGATGGTAAGATTTGATAAGGTGATGTCATGACTGTCAAGGAACATGGTATAGGAACGGAAAGTTCCTCGTTTAGAGCCGTCCTCCATGAGCATGTTAGCATAGTCATCATAAGTGATAACCGTTGAAGCGGTATCTTCACCTTCGATGGTTACAAAAGGACGTGAGACGGTTACTTTTTCGTGATAGATGCCGGGTTTTAGCAAAATATGTACCGGTGCATCAAAATCATCGGGAATTGCCGTTAAGGCATCCGATAAACTAAAAAAACAATTTTCATCAGTTAATGTTTTGGAAACAGTAAACTTTAGCATGTGAGATTCCTTTCTTACTTATCAGAGGTATGTTTTTGTGAATGATTCTGATAAAGCATTAATTTCCATAAAATATGGATGATTATAAAATATTTACCTGTTAATCATATCATAATTAGCAGGAAAAGAACAGAAGGAGAAGGGTGGATATGAGTAGATTAAAAATCAGCACACCGAATAAAGCGCAGCTTACTGTAGAGCGCCTTTATAAGGATTTGGAACGTCACATTATTGCCAGTCCTCCGGGACTTTGTCCCATTGATTTGCAGCTTTCTTTTTTGAAGACTTGTCATGCACAGACCTGCGGAAAATGTATTCCCTGTCGTGTGGGACTTGCGCAGCTGGCCAATTTGATTGAGGATGTACTGGAAAACCGTGCTACGTTAAAAACGCTTGAGATGATTGAGGTTACAGCAAACAATATCACGGACTCGGCAGACTGTGCCATCGGTTATGAGGCGGCACATATGGTACTTGCAGGTCTTGACGGCTTTAGAGAAGATTATTTATACCATATTGAACACGGAAAATGTTCTTACGCCATTACCCAGCCCGTTCCCTGTGTGGCACTTTGCCCTGCGGGTGTGGATATTCCCGGATATATTGCATTGGTGGGAGAAGAGAGATATGCGGATGCGGTAAAGCTGATTCGTAAGGATAATCCGTTTCCTACGGCCTGTGCACTTATTTGTGAGCATCCCTGTGAAGCGCGATGCCGTCGTAATATGATTGACAGCTCCGTTAATATCAGAGGATTAAAGAGAATGGCAGTAGACCAGGCAAGAGCCAATACAGTGCCTGTTCCCGAAAAGGCACCTGCTACCGGAAAGAAGATTGCTGTTGTAGGCGGTGGTCCCGGTGGTCTTTCTGCAGCTTATTATCTGGAACTGATGGGACATCATGCTGTTGTGTTTGAAGCGAAGAATAAGCTGGGCGGTATGCTCCGTTACGGTATTCCTAATTACCGATTCCCCAGAGAGAGACTGGAAGAAGACATTGAAGCAATTCTTTCTACGGGAGTAGAAGTACATACCGGCGTAAAAGTCGGAAACAGCGAGGATGATATTTCTTTAGAAAAATTACGTGAAGAATATGATGCGGTTTATATTGCTATCGGTGCTCATACGGACAAAAAGATTGGTATTGAAGGTGAAGAATCCAAGGGGGTTATGTCGGCGGTAGAAATGCTGCGTAATATCGGGGATGAGACTCCTCCTGACTTTACCGGAAAACGTGTGGTAGTTGTTGGCGGCGGTAATGTTGCCATGGACTGTACCCGTTCTGCCATTCGTCTGGGCGCAAAAAGCGTAGGTATTGCTTACAGAAGAAGACAGGACGATATGACAGCCCTTCCTGAGGAAGTAGAAGGTGCCATTGCAGAGGGTGCAGAGCTTTACAGCTTAAAAGCACCGCATAAAATTGAAGCGGATGAAAACGGTAATGTAACCGCTATCTGGGTAGAGCCTCAGATTATCGGTCCTATTGATGCATGGGGAAGAGCCCGTCCCGTAAAAGCAGATGTGGAACTGCTTCGTATTCCTTGTGATGTTGTTATCGTGGCAATCGGTCAGGGTATTGAGTCCAGACATTTTGAGGACTCCGGCATGCCCGTAAAACGTGGTACCCTTGATGCGGAAAGTGAAAGCGGATTCAGGGATATTCCCGGCGTGTTTGCTGGCGGTGACTGTGTAACAGGTCCCGCAACTGTAATCAGAGCCATTGCTGCCGGAAAAGTTGCAGCGGCCAATATTGATGAATATTTAGGTTATCACCATGTGATTTCCTGTGATGTAGAGATTCCCCAGGTGAAGTATGATAATAAGACACCTTGCGGAAGAATTAATCTGACAGAGCGTGAAGCCAATGTCAGAAAGCATGATTTTGATGCAATCGAATGTTCCATGACCAAACAGGAAGCGGCACAGGAAGCAAACAGATGCTTGCGTTGTGACCACTTCGGTTACGGAAATCTGAAAGGAGGCAGAGCGGCGATATGGTAAATTTAACAATTGACGGAAGAAAAGTCAGTGTTCCTGAGGGAACAACGATTATGAAAGCTGCCGCAAGTGTGGGTATCATGATTCCCCATCTCTGTTATCTGGAAGAGATTAATGAAATCGGTGCCTGTAAGGTTTGTGTAGTGGAAATGCAGGGAAAGATTAAATTACTTACCGCATGTAACAATCCGGTAGAAGAAGGTATGGTGCTTTATACCAATTCTCCGAAGGTACGCAGTGTCAGAAGAACCAATGTGGAACTGATTTTGTCCCAGCATGACTGTAGCTGTGCAACCTGTGTGCGAAGCGGTAACTGTAATTTGCAGAAAATTGCCAATGACCTTGGCATTATTGAAATTCCCTTTAAAAAGGAAGTACCGGTGGCACCTTGGAATCATGAATTTCCTTTTATCAAAGATGCAGGCAAATGTATTAAATGTATGCGCTGTGTGCAGGTTTGTGACAAGATTCAGGATTTACATATCTGGGACGTACAGAATACAGGTTCCAGAACTACAGTGGATGTGGCAATGAACAGATGTATTGAGGATTCCGATTGCAGTACTTGCGGTCAGTGTGTAACCCATTGTCCTACAGGCGCACTTCGCGAACGGAATGATGTGCCGGAGGTATTTAAGGTACTTGCAGACCCTGATAAGATTACAGTGGTTCAGGTAGCACCCGCAGTCCGTAGTGCATGGGCGGAAGACATGAATATGCCGGAAGAGATGGCAACAGAAGGGCGTATGGTTGCTGCCTTAAAGCAGGTAGGATTTGACTATGTGTTTGATACCAATTTTTCTGCGGATTTAACCATTATGGAAGAAGGCTATGAGCTTCTTAAGAGAATGGACAATATCAAAGAAACAGGACTTCCTATGTTTACTTCCTGTTGTCCTGCATGGGTGAAGTTTATGAAGAGCCAGTATCCGAAGTATGCGGACAGACTTTCCAGCGCTAAATCACCCCAGCAGATGTTTGGTGCCATCAGCAAAACTTATTTTGCAGAAAAAATCGGAGTAACACCTGATAAAATCTGTTGTATTTCCATTATGCCCTGTATTGCAAAGAAGGGAGAGGCTGCCCTTCCCGGTATGGATGTAACAGGAACCGGACAGGATGTAGATATTGTTCTGACTACCAGAGAAATGGTAAGACTTCTTAAGGCAGAGCATATTCTTCCTGAATTGTTGTTGGAAGAAAAGTTTGATTCACCCTTGGGAGAAGGTACCGGAGCAGCAGTAATTTTCGGAACTACAGGTGGTGTTATGGAAGCGGCTCTCCGTACTGCGGCGGCAGTGCTGGAAGGAGCAAACTCGAATCCTGAGAAGTTTAATGATGTGCGTGGCAGTGAGGGAAGAAGAGAGGTTACTTATCACGTGAACGGTATTCCTATCAGGACCTGTACTGTTAGTGGACTGAAAAATGCCAGAATGATGATGGATGATATCATTAATGGTAAAGTGACTTATGACTTTGTGGAGGTAATGGCATGCCCCGGTGGTTGTGTGGGCGGCGGCGGACAGCCTATCAAAGACGGATTTGAAATGGCAGGAGAGAGAGCACCGAAGCTCTATGAACTTGACAAGAGAAGAAATATCAGATTCTCCCACGAAAATCCTGAAATCAAGAAGTTATATGCAGATTTCCTTGGAGAACCGTTATCCGAAAAGTCACATGAACTTTTGCATGTTCATGAAGGACATAAGATATAAGGTATCAGAATATATTAAAACATGAAATAAAAAAATGAAGGCGATCGATTGGAGTGTTGACTGTAATCGGTCGCTTTTTACTTTATAGAAAGAAAAATATGCTTGGCTTGTTTTAGATGCTGAAATGCAAGCGTGGGTGGATGTTTGTTGATTTTATAGATAAGATTTTTGGTGAAAGGATAATAGAATATCTAAATCTGATGTGATAAAATAGAAAAAACTGAAATTGAGCATGAACAATAGTTTATTCACAATCCACATAGAAAAATATGGATTGTGAGCAGAAAACGAAAACATAAAAGGCGGTATTCAATGACAAAACTATTACTATTAGAAGATGACACAATGATTGCTTCTGGGATTATGTATGCTTTGAATAATGAAGGTTATGAAGTAATACATTGTCGGGATGTGCAGTCAGCATCAGAACAGATAAAGTCACAATCGTTCAATCTTGCTATTTTGGACATGCAGTTGCCAGATGGAAATGGATTTGATGTGAGTGCAAAATTAAATAATATTGAAACTCCTATCATATTTCTAACGATTGTAGATGATGAGGAAAAAATTGTAAAAGCCTTTGGGGAAGGGGCAGATGATTATATAGTAAAGCCATTTCGTATCAGAGAGTTATTGGCGCGTGTAAAAAGAACTTTACAAAAAAGAGCCGGGGCGAATCAAGATGTGATTAGGGTTGGCAAGGCTACAATTCATACAGACGCAGGAAAGGTGTATGTGAATGAGAAGCAGGTAGAGCTGACAGCATTAGAGTATAGATTATTACTGATTTTTGCTATGAATCAATCAAAGCTTCTGACTCGCAAACAGATATTGGAGAAAATATGGGATATGGATGGTAACTTCGTAGAGGATAATACCTTGACGGTGTATGTAAAGCGTTTGCGTGAAAAACTTGGTAATGCGGTTCATATTGAAACGGTCAGGGGGATGGGATATCGTGTGGATTAGCAGGAAAGAGATGGAGCAGTTATCTGCGGCAGTAAAGGGTTATCAGAACGGACAGAATACAGATATCAGAGATAATAAGGAAGGTTCCTTCAGCATACTGAAAAATGATATCTATGCCTTTGCACAGAGCCAAAGTGAGCAGTTAACACAGGCAGAAGCAGAAAGAGATATTTTGGCAGAATATATGGCGGATATATCACACCAATTAAAGACACCGATTACATCCATGATGATCATGATGGATTTATTGGAGGATGCGGAGCCTGAAAAGCAACAGGAGTTCATACAGAATATAAAGTTTTCTTTAACTAAGATGGAGTGGCTGATTGGTGCCTTGTTAAAAATGGCAAAGCTGGATGCTAAGGCAATTACCTTTGCACCGCAAAAGGTAAAAGTATCGGAGTTGATACAAGAGGTTATGCCTTCCATAGAAATTTTGCTTGATGTAAATAATCAGTCTGTCATTTTGGAGCAGGATGTCGAAATCTGCTGTGATAAGAAATGGACCATAGAGGCTTTAACGAATATCGTGAAAAATGCAATGGAACATTCGCCCAAAGAAGGAACCATTACAATTGATAGCGGTGTGAATCCAATGTATGAGTGGATAGCTGTAACAGATAGTGGAAGTGGATTAATGAAAGAGCAGTATGCGGAAATTTTTAAACGGTTTGAAAATTCCACCAATGAAAATGGATTTGGTATTGGTATGCCTTTAGCTTTATCAATTATGAAAGGTCAAAATGGAGATATTGATGTAGAGTGTGGCGGAAATGGAAAGGGGGCAACGTTTTTATTAAAGTTTTTCAAATAATAAAATGCATGGAATAATACACAAGTATAACCAGAAAAAGAAATGTGACTAGATTGTCACGTAAAAATGAATAAGAGTCACGAAATAGTCATTTTCACTTGGTATATTTAACTTATATCAGAATGGTAAAGGAGTGAGAAGCATGGCTGTATTAGAAGTGAGAGAATTAACAAAGAGATATGGAACGGGAGAGTCAGAAGTAATAGCTTTGGACCATGTCTCTTTTTCTGTGGAAAAGGGAGAGTTTGTGGCAATCGTAGGTGCTTCGGGTTCAGGAAAATCTACATTAATGAATCTGATGGGCGGAGTAGATGTGCCGACTTCAGGTTCTGTGTGTATTGAAGGACAGGAACTTTCAAAAATGAATGAAAGTGAGCTGGCAATTTTTCGCAGAAGAAATATAGGTATGATATATCAGTTTTATAATCTGATTCCGACCTTAACAGCAGAAGAAAATATTATGCTTCCGTGGTTATTGGATCAACGTAAAGAAAATAGGGAAAAATTGCAGGAAATATTGATGATGCTTAAGTTGGAAAAGCGGGCAAAGCATCTGCCAGGGCAGATGTCAGGCGGACAACAGCAAAGAGTATCCATAGGGAGAGCCATGGTTAATGATCCTGCGTTTATTTTGGCAGATGAACCTACGGGAAATTTGGATAGTAAGACAAGTCAGGAGATTATTGAATTACTAAAATATACCAATCAAAAATATCACCAGACATTATTACTGATTACTCATGATGAAAAAATTGCGTTGCAGGCAAATCGAATCATTACGATTGGTGATGGAAAGATTGTAAGTGATGAGGTGATGAAGCCATGAGAATAACAGCAAAATTAGCATGGAATCAGATTAAGAGAAATCGTTATAGAACCATAGGCGCAATATTGGCAATCATATTATCAACTGCACTTACTACAGCAGTATTCTGCTTTGTGACGAGTGCCAATAGGATGTTGGTTTCTTTTTTGGGAGATGAATACGGAGAGTATGGCGGAGCATATCAAAGCCTGCTATTAATTCCGGCAGTTTTTTTTGCAGGATTGATTTTTGTTATGTCGGTTACAGTGATTTCCAATGTTTTTCAAGTCAGTGCAAATCAGAGAATGAATGAATTTGGGATTTTGAAATGCGTAGGCGGAACGACAAAACAAATCAAAGAAACTGTAATTTATGAAAGTATCTGGCTTAGTATTATAGGAATTCCATTAGGATTGGTGTGTGGATTGGGTATCGGCTTTATAGGGGTGCATATTACAGGAAACTTTGTTGAGGAAATGAATGAGCTTCAGCAAAGTATTATTATGCGGCCATTTACAATGGAACTATCATTTTCGATAACACCATGGGCACTATTTTTTTCTGTGTTGTTTTCTTTCTTTACGGTATTGTATGCGGCATATAAACCAGCTAAGAAGGCAGGGAATATTTCGGCTCTTTCCTGTATAAGAGGGATGGAAGACACCAATGTGATAATAGAGGTACAGACTAAAAAGTGGGTAAAAGGCTGCTTTGGGTTTGAGGGGATTCTTGCAGATAGAAATATGAGCAGGAATAAAACAAATTTTAAATCAACGACCAGAATACTTGCATTGGGGATAGTATTACTTTTAGGAACAGGCAGTCTGGTATTACAGGCTGGGCAGCTAAAGGCATATATGAATCCGGGAACTGATGATGTGATGATGAGTTACAGCTCGAACCGGAAGAAGCAAGTGAATGAGATGACGGGAAGAACAGAAGAAATTTATGCAAAACCAATTAACAGTCAAGATGCAGAACTGGTAAGACAGAGACTATTAGAATATGGGAATATTGAGATTATAGGTCTTGGATATGATAATGGAACTTATCATGTTGATGTGGAAACTGAATATCTTACGGAAGGTATGCGACAGGCAATGGAGACATCGGTAGAAGCGAGTATAGAATTCAATGTTGACCTTATTGTGCTTGACCAAACAAACTATGAGAAGCTATGCGATGTGGCTAAAGTGCCTGTAGGGAGCAATATACTTTTAAATTATTACAGATACAATGATAATGGAAGGTTGCAGCATATTGTACCATTTTCGGAGAACATGACAGAAATCGTGTTGAAAAAGGCAAATGGCGATATAATAACAGTGTCAGTAGATGCCTTTTTACCGGAAAGTAAAGTCCCGACTCATGTGCTTGCCCTGAATGAGAATCCGATTCGTCTGGTAGTGCCTGAAGCTGAGCTTAGATTCTATGAGTGGTATTGTAATCCGGAGGATGAACTGGCATATATGCAATATGCGAAGTCAGTCGGAGAAGAGTTTTTTCCTACAGTCACAGATGACTCTTATGCAAAGGAAGGTTTTACGGTAAGAGTCAGCAGAGTAGATACTATGGTTCGTGTACTGAATATTGCTATTGTGATGGCAGAGATTATTATTTATGGATTTGTAGGAGTGCTATTATTGATTGGTTTGGTTAGTGTGGTTAGTACGTTGTCGACCAATGTCATGATGCGGACAAGGGAATTTGCCGTACTAAAGAGTGTGGGTATGACAACAGAAGGTTTGCAAAAAATGTTGCTTAGTGAGAGCGTGATATGCACCTTAAAAGCGATAGTGTGGGGAGTACCGCTCGGTATTCTGATTCCATATATGATAAATGTCGTGATTCGTCAGGCGGTTCCCGTTTTATATCATATTCCATGGGGATTATTGCTAAGCAGTATTGGAGGTGTATTTTTATTGACTTTGGCAGTGACATTTGGAACAGTTTATAAATTGAGGAGACAGAATCTAATAGAGAGTATCCGCATGAAAACGGATTGAGAAAGATTATAAAATAAATAGAGCAAATATCGTGCTAGTTGCACTGTATTGATTATGCATCGATTCTATTTACACCTACACCTACACAATAACAGGGGACTGCTTATATTCATTAAGCGGTTCCTTTTTTTGTGAATTTATACAACTGTTTCCGCAGATTACTGCGGCTTTCTGTGAAAAAATTGCTTCATAAACATCACAGGCATAAATATCCTGCAATAACATAGCAACTCCTTCTTCGCTTAAAAGCGCGGTAGCATCCGCGATATTGGAGATAAGCGGAATACTGCTGTTCTTCTTGATTGCGGAAAGTACTCCGGAAGCATCCTTACGAAAGCCCAAAAGACGTGCATAGGGTATGTCGAGCGCGCGCTTTTGCATAGGGGTGGAATAAGCAACCGGTGTCTTCACATTAAGAAGAATATGCAAAAGTGTTCTGCTGATTCTGGTATAGGTCAGATTTTTGGACTTTAGCAGGTCGCAGAACTGACTGAAAGAACGATACTCAGGCAAATGTTTTTTGATTTTGAAAGAAAGTTCTTCGGAGCAATCCAAATAACCGGTAAAGCCGGCATTTTGTTCCGATAATAATTTGTAATATAAAAGCAAAGAAAAATCATCCTCAGTGATAAAAGTATCAAGAATCTGATGCTCCTTAAAAAGAGCTGCAACAGTATCCGGTAAATGGTATAGATAGTCAGCTGAATTATTGTTCAAGGCGTGACGGATGGCTGAGGCTGAGGCAAAATGTAAATTGTCTTCGGAAAGAGTGTTTTCATGATATTCACAGCCTTTTCGCCTGATTGTGACGGGTTCAATATTGCTGTTTAGAGCGAGCAAGGATTTACAATACTCAAGCCCCAAAATGTTGTTGGGAGTGGATAACAATGCCTTAATAGCATCAGCAGTGGAAGCGAAAGTGTCGTTCTCTGCCGGGAGTGCTTCAAGCAGTACCTGCTGTCTTGCCAAAGGATAGGAAAGACCTTTAGCAACCAAATCTGAAATTTGCTGTTCCTGTTGTTCTGTGGATGACAATAATTGTTTGGCGCAGTTTATCATCAATTGAATATCTCCGCATTCGCTGCCAAAGGATAAATAGTCAATAACCCCAAGTTTGTTAAGCAGTGTGACACCGCCTTGAGCAAAGTATTCTGCACTGGAGATTGCGTATAAAGAGGGGAGTTCTAAAACAACATCCGCACCACCTGAAAGAGCCATCTTTGTGCGAAGATATTTATTGCAAAGAGCAGGTGCACCTCTTTGCACAAAATCACCGCTCATTACGACTAAAACATAATCGGCACCGGTCAGGCGTCTGGTTTCTTCAATTTGAAATTGATGTCCCTTGTGAAAGGGATTGTATTCAGCTATAATGGCAGCAATTTTCATAACAAAATCTCCGTAAAAATAATGATGAAAATACTGTAACATAAATAACTCACAGGTGTAAATACTCCGATTTTTTTGAATTAAGCCGGGAAGAATAAAAAAAGAGGTATTTTGTACTTGAATTTACACAATTTTTTTAAGGTTTCGTACTTGCAGATAACGCGCGCATCGTTTATAATTTTTATAGGCTTGTATACAATGTAAGTGCTTACATTTTGTTAAAACTTTATCAAAAAGAATGTAATTTTTTAAATTAACTATAAAAAAGTAACAAATTTTAATCAGTGAAAGGAGAAAACGGCTATGTCGTACATTGAAGTGATTAAGGATAAGGCGAGAAGAGACAAAAAGACAATCGTTTTACCCGAAACAACAGACAAAAGAACATTGATTGCAGCAGCGCATATCATTGAGGAGGGAATTGCCGACATCATCATGATTGGTAACAGAGAGAAAATCATGGATGGTGCTACATGGCTTGAAATTGAACTTGACGGTGTTACCATTGTAGACCCTAACAACTGTGAAAAACTTGATGATTATGTGAATTTATTATATGAAACAAGAAAAGCAAAAGGAATGACACCTGAAAAAGCGAGAGAAATCCTTTTGACAGACTATATTACTTTCGGTGTTGTTATGGTTAAGGCAAATGATGCAGACGGTATGGTGGCAGGTGCATGTCATGCAACCTCAGATACGTTAAGACCTGCGCTTCAGATTTTAAAGACAGCTCCCGGCGTGAAACTGGTATCCGGTTTCTTCCTTATGTGTGTACCGGATTGTGAATTTGGTGACGGCGGCACGTTCCTGTTTGCTGACTGTGGTCTGAATCAGGATCCTACGGCAGAAGAACTGGCAGCCATTGCAGATTCCTCCGCAAAGAGCTTCCAGAGCCTTGTGGGAAGCAAACCTATTATTGCAATGCTTTCTCATTCAACAAAGGGTAGTGCAAAGCATGAATTGGTAGACAAGGTAGTTGAAGCAACCAAGATTGCACATGAACAGTATCCTAATCTTTGCCTTGATGGTGAATTACAGCTTGATGCAGCTTTAGTTCCTCAGGTAGCGAAGTCAAAAGCACCCGGCAGTGAAGTGGCAGGTAAGGCAAATGTACTTATTTTCCCTAACCTTGACTGCGGCAATATCGGTTACAAACTGGTACAGAGACTTGCAAAGGCAGAAGCATACGGACCTATGCTTCAGGGTATTGCAAAGCCTGTAAATGATTTGTCCAGAGGATGTTCATGGCAGGATATCGTTGGTGTAGTAGCACTGACAGCAGTACAGGCTCAACTGGCGTAATCCCACTAGTATAATAAATAAGAAACGGAGAATAATATTATGAATATTTTAGTAATTAACTGTGGTAGTTCTTCTTTGAAATTTCAGCTTATCGATGCAACCACTGAAAAATTGATTGCAAAAGGTCTTTGCGAAAGAATCGGTATTGAAGGAAGCCAGATTGTATATGCACCTACCGGCGGAGAAAAGAACGTAAATGTAACACCCATGAAAGACCATACAGATGCTATCCGTCTGGTGCTTGCTGCGCTGACAGACGAGAAGACGGGTGTTGTTAAGAGCCTTGATGAAATCAGTGCTGTGGGACATCGTATTGTACATGGCGGTGAAAACTTTGCTTCTTCTACCGTTATTACTGACGAAGTAATTAAAGCAATTGAAGAGTGTAATGACCTTGCTCCTTTACATAATCCTGCAAACTTAATCGGTATTGCAGCATGTAAGGAACTGATGCCCACAACACCTATGGTTGCAGTATTTGATACCGCATTCCATCAGACCATGCCTCAGGAAGCATATTTGTACGGTATTCCTTATGAATATTATGACAAGTACAAAGTAAGAAGATACGGTTTCCACGGAACCAGTCACTCTTATGTATCACAGCAGGCAGCTAAGGTGCTTGACAAGAATTATGAAGATTTAAAGATAATTGTATGTCACTTGGGTAACGGTGCAAGTGTATCCGCTGTTAAAAACGGCAAGTGTGTAGATACATCTATGGGTCTTACACCCTTAGAGGGACTGATTATGGGAACACGTTCCGGTGATATGGACCCTGCAATTATTGAATTCCTTTGTAACAAGGAAGGAAAGAATGTAAGCGAAATCCTTGGCGAGCTGAACAAGAAATCCGGTGTTCTCGGTCTTTCCGGCGGATTCTCTTCCGATTTCAGAGATTTGGAAGATGCTTATGAAAAGGGAGAAGAGTTTGCAATCAGAACCATGAAAGCGTTCTGCTACAGAGTTGCCAAATATATCGGTTCTTATACAGCAGCTATGAATGGCGTGGATGCTATCTGCTTCACGGCAGGACTTGGTGAAAACAGTCCTTTTGTCCGCAGAACAGTTTGCGAATATCTTGGATATCTTGGCATTACTCTTGATGAGGAGAACAATGCAAAGCGTGGTGAAGACCTTGATATTACAACAGCTGAAAGTAAGACACGTGTGCTTGTAATTCCTACCAACGAAGAACTTGCAATTGCAAGAGAAACTTATGCACTGGTGAAGTAATATAGCCTGAAAAAATTTAGACAAAAAATATTTATGTAAATTGTAACTATGGTATTGACAAAAGCCGATACCATAGTTATAATTGTTTGAGTGTGCGATAGGATTTTTATGCACATTTGGGAGTAATGTATGTTGATGAATCTGACCGATGTTTTTACATCTGAAGGAAAAGTAAAGAAGACAAGTCAGACTTATGACGCAGGCAGCGTTTCCTACATGGGAGAAAGTTATCCTGTTGTGGACAAGTCAGATGTTTCTCTTACTTTTACCAATATTGGTACGGGACGTATTTTACTGGAAGGTGAGATGTCCCTGACAGTGGATATTCCTTGTGACAGATGTCTGCAAAGTGTGAAAGTGCCAATCGGTGTGTCATTTGCACATGAAATTGCAGCTCCGAACGAGGAGGGTGTACCATCAGAGGAAGAGGAACAGTGCTTTATGTCCGGTTATGAACTGGATACAGACACTCTCATAAACAACGAAATCTTAATTAATATGCCTGTCAAGGTTCTGTGCAAGGAAGAGTGCAAAGGAATTTGCCCTGTATGCGGACAGAATCTGAACGAGAAGGAATGCGGATGTGATACATTTGTACCTGACCCGAGAATGGCAGCAATTAAAGATATCTTTAACGCAAATAAGGAGGTGTAACGATGTCTATTTGTCCTAAGAATAAATCTTCCAAAGCAAGAAGAGATAAGAGAAGAGCAAACTGGAAAATGAGTGCTCCTACATTAGTAAAGTGCAGCAAATGCGGCGCCCTGATGATGCCTCACAGAGTATGTAAGGCTTGTGGTTCTTACAACAAGAAAGAAATCATCGCTCAGGATTAATTTGAATATTTAATGAATGTAAGAAATTGGGAAGTCATATGGCTTCTCAATTTTTTTGTGCTATAAGAAACTCCTTTTAGTGTGTTACAGATTTGTGATTGTGATAGTCATGTAAGCATGATAAAATATTATCGTGTGATTTGTGACAAAGTAAACAGAGATTGAATATGTCATATTGCATGAAATACATAAGTGTGAGGAAAAAATGAGTTTGTCGGAAGAAAAATATATAATAGATTATGAAAAGGTAATGGAAACCTATTCGGATATGGTTTATCGGATTATTGTGACTATTACGGGAAACGGTGAAGATGCCAAGGATGCATTTCAGGAAACTTTTTTGAGACTGGTCCGAAATCAACATAAGATAAAGGATGAAGAACATTTAAAAGCATGGCTGATTCGGGTCTCGTCCAACTGTGCAAAATCCATAGTGACAAATCCGTGGAATAAAAGAACGCAAGGGCTTGACGGAACAGAAGAAAAAGAGATGTTTGTGCAGGAGGAAAGTCATCTTCTTTCAGAAGTAAAAAGTCTATCTTCTAAGTATGCATTGCCGTTGTACTTATTTTATTATGAAGAATATTCCATAAAAGAGATTGCTGTTATTCTTGAAAAAAATGAAAATACCATCAAAACGCTATTAAACAGAGGACGCGCGCTTTTGAAAAAACAGCTTGAGAGAGGGGAGGGTTAATCATGTCTTTTGAAGAAAAGAAAGATGCTGAATTAAGTAATGAGGTAAAAAGCATGTACGATGATATGCATGCCCCTGATACATGGAAACAGGAGACACTTCTTAAAATGCAGGAAGAAGCTTTACGCGTGGAATCAGAAAAAAAGGTGCAAAAAGCAGATGACAACATAAAAAAGAAAAAAGTAACTCCGGTTCATCTGATAGCTGCTACGGCGGGCCTTTGTGCAGCAGCAATTTGTTTGTTCCTGATTTTACCTAAAGGAGCGTCCTATGTAACACCTATGGAAGACGGTGCTTATTATGATACGGTTGAATTAAAGGACGGGGAAATCCATTTCGTGTCAAACAGGGTTGCAATATCTATTTCTCCCAATGCAGGAAATGCATTTGATACCAAAGAAGAAGCGGAAGAAAATACAGCAGAAGTTTTACTTGCCAAAAGCGGTGGCATGATTACCTTTGAAAAAACAGGAAATCAGAAATTGCCTCAGATTGCAGAGGATAGCTGGTCATATATCGGGGAACAGAAAATCTATGTTACTGTACTAAAGAAAGATGAGATTCGCTATCAGGCGGTTTATGAAAAAGGTGGAGAAACCTATGAAGTGATTGGCGAGGGTGTAACACAAAAAGAATTTATAGATGAGCTCTATGACAGAATTACAGAGTAAAAGATATATAAATTTTTTTTTTAGATTGAAACTTTTTATGTTTTTGCACAGTGTTAATAATAGAAAGGCAAAACAGAGGAGGATAAAAAGTGAAATATAGGAATTTGTTAAAAAGAGGAATTGTAACCATTCTTGCGGCGTCTATGCTGCTGACCGGCTGTGGTGGAGGGACTGCCGGAGAAGAAAGTGCGGCAGTGGAAGAAACGGAAGAAAATGAAAAAGAAGAAGCTTCCGATATCAAAGCGGCAGAAGGTGAAGAAACAACAGAAGAAAAAATGAGCGAAGTTGCAGATAGCGACGGGGAAAGTGCTGCGGCAGGAAACAGTGAACTTGCCGATGCGCTTCGAAAAAAATATGCGGGAGCAGAAGCCGGAGAATTTGACGGCAATGTAATTAAGGTGGACAGAGGTGATTCCATTAAATTGGAAATCGGCTTTAATCCATGGGATGGTGACGAAAGCATTTATGAAAGTATTGTATTTTATCAGGATGCAGAACTTAAATATCCTGTGGAAGTGGGAATGTATGATTATAATATGGATGATGGAATTCTTACTATTGAACCGCCTTACTACGGAATTAATGAAATGTATTCCACAGAAATTGATTTGAGTCATTTGAGTGGTAATTACTTAAATGAGAATGAAGATCCCGCATGGGGAACACTTTCCCAATATTATATGGCCTCTTATGTAGATTTGCAGACAGGAGAAGCGTTGCAGACGCCTAATATTACAGTGGTAAAGATTAACCATGAAATTACCACGGCGCCTCAGCTTACTTTTTCCCAGACAGATGACGGTTATGCAAAATTTACATGGAAGGAAGTACCCGGAGCAGAAGGTTATCTGTTATTTATGATTAACAAGGATGAAACCGGATTTTGGGAATATAATGATGTTTTTGCAGATGTAAAGGGAACAGAATGGACAAGCGATGTGGAAGACCATGAGTTTGAAGAGAGTATTCTGACTTTAAACGAGCGTTTCGTGCAGTATTATACTTCTGCGGATGATTTGGCATGGATGGAAGAAAACGGTGATTTCCTTGCCGAGTTTGAACTGGATGATATTGCGTATGATGAATATTATGGTGAATATTTTGGCATGGTAGCATATAACAGTGAAGGCTGTTCGGCTATGAGCAATACCTTAAGTGCCATGGACTTAGCGCATATGCTTCCTTATGAAAGAGCACGGTTTGCCAATGAAGAATTTATTTTTGATATTGAAGGAACCCTTGACCTGCCTGCAACCATCAGTGTTACTATGTGTGACGGCAGTACTGCGCAGAAAGTAATCTCTTATGACTTTGATAATATTGTAAAGGACGAGTCCTTTGACGGTTATAAAATTAAAGCAAAGGGTATCAATACTCCTTTTGAAGATGAGTTTTCCGTATATCTGGTGAATTGGGATACCTTAGAAACCGATATGGCAGAGATTCAGGACAGACAGGAAAAACTGATGAACAAGGGCGGTAACGTGGCACCGTCTTTGGAAGTAGAAGAAGGTGCGCCTGAGCAGAATGAAGAACCTGCAAAAGAGGATTCTGAGCCGGAAGAAGAGGAGCCTGTAAAAGCGGAAGAAACAGAAGAAGAAAAGCCGGAGGAGAGCTCTGATGCAGAAGAAAAAAGCGAATTAAATACGGAAGAAATGTTAGAAATTGAAATAACAGCAAACTCCGCCATGAGTGAATACATTGCCCTTCATATGCTTGAGACCGAAGAAGCAATTTATCTTTCCGATTTTCCTGAAGCGGCCGACACTCAGCAGATAGTGGATGCTTTCTTTGAAGCGCAGTATCAGAATCCTTTGATTTTGGGTGTACAGGGAGGAAGTATTGACCCGGAACAAAGAATTTTGTATGTGCAATATGATTTTGATAAGGAAACCACTGCAAAGAAACAGAAGGCCATAGAAGAAAAAGTTGCAGAAATTGCAGAAGAAATTATTACAGAGGATATGAGCGATGCAGAGAAAGGCCTGGCTATCAATACTTACCTTTGTGAAAATGCCTATTATGATGATGCGGCATTGGAAAATGCAGAGAAATATTCTTTCACACAGGTAGATGAAGATTTCTATGATTCTTTTACTGCGTATGGTATTTTAGTTGACGGAGTAGGGGTTTGTGCCAGCTATTCGGCATCCTTTAAGTTACTTGCCGATGCGGCAGGTCTTGAAAGTATTGTAGTAACCGGTTATCTGGACGGTAGTGTTCCCCATGCATGGAACAAAGTAAAACTTGACGGTGACTGGTATATTGTGGATGCTACAAATAATGATAATGAAATGATTCAGAATGCACTTCTGAATTTATCTGATAAAGCGGCGGCCGGAACACTGGTGGAAAATGACAGCTTTGCAATTGATAATAATCTTTACGATTATGCGGCGGGAACCGATGAACTGGAACATTATCATGCAACAGACAGATTCTTTGATAAAGAAGCTGTTGCAGGAGAGTTAGCAGAACTTCTTAGCAACGAGGGAAGTGCAGTTCTTCGTACCGATTATGATATTGATGATGAAATGTTTTATGAAATTGCACAGGAGACAGCGAATCAGGCAGGTGTTAATTTGAACGGATTTTACTGGATGGGTGTGATTCATTTGGTAGAACAATAAGGGTAGGTAAAATAAAGCAGGCGAAATACTTATAAAAGCACGAGCCGTCATATCTTAGTATATGGCGGTTTTTTGCTCGCGTGGAAGGAAATTTTGTCTTGATTTTTATAATGTGGTTTAGTATAGTAGAATAGGTATGTAAATGGAGGTAAGTTTATGGCAGAAATGGTAAAAGTTGCAGTAGACGCTATGGGCGGTGACAATGCCCCTGTTGAAATTGTAAAAGGTGCAATTGACGCGGTAAATGAAGCTGCGCAGGTAAAAGTTTTTCTGGTAGGACAGGAAGACGTTGTGAAGCAGGAACTTTCCAAATATACATATAATCAGGAACAGATAGAAGTGGTAAATGCCACAGAAGTGATTGAAACAGCAGAGCCTCCGGTTATGGCGATTCGCAGAAAGAAGGATTCCTCTATTGTAGTAGCCATGAATCTTGTAAAGGACGGTACTTGTGATGCTTATGTTTCTGCAGGAAGCACAGGAGCGACATTGGTAGGCGGACAGGTGATTGTGGGCAGAATCAAAGGCGTGGAACGTCCTCCTCTTGCGCCCCTTATTCCGACAGAGACAGGCTGTGCACTGCTAATTGATTGTGGAGCGAATGTTGATGCAAGACCTTCTCATCTGATTCAGTTTGCAAAGATGGGTTCCGTATATATGGAGCACGTTGTAGGTATAAAAAATCCTAAAGTGGCTATTGTAAATAACGGTGCTGAGGAAGAAAAAGGGAATGCTCTTGTAAAAGAAACCTTCCCTTTATTGAAAAATTGTCCCGATATTAATTTTATCGGAAGCATTGAAGCGATAGATATTCCTTCCGGTTATGCAGATGTTATTGTCTGTGAAGCCTTTGTGGGAAATGTTATTTTGAAATTATATGAAGGGGTAGGCGGCACTCTGATTAAGATGGTAAAACAGGGCATGATGACTTCCCTTCGCAGTAAAATCGGAGCACTTCTTGTAAAACCTGCTTTGAAGCAGACTTTAAAGGCATTTGACCTTGAACAGTACGGTGGTGCGCCGCTTCTTGGACTTAACGGTCTTGTAGTTAAGACCCACGGAAGTTCCAAAGCAGTAGAAATTAAGAATTCTATTCTGCAGTGTATTACATTTACAGAACAGAATATTAATGAAAAAATAAAAGAAAAAATTACAATGGAAGAAAAGTAAGAAAGGAAATGTAACAATGGAATTTGAAAAATTAAAAAAAGTAATTGCTGACGTGTTAAACGTTGATCCTGAAGAGATTTCAATGGAAACCACATTTGTAGATGATTTAGGAGCGGATTCCTTGGATATTTTTCAGATTATTATGGGATTAGAGGAAGAGTTCGATATCGAAATCCCTGCAGAGGATGCTGAAAGCATCACTACAGTGGAAGAAGCGGTTAATTTAATTAAAAATGCAGTTAATTAATGAAAAGCCCTTTTAAAAAGGGCTTTTTAACTTCATAGGAAGTATTTTGCCGGAAATGGATGAATGGAAGGGGTAGCTCATGCTTGCGATAAGTAACAGTGCAGAATTGGAAAAGAAAATCGGTTATGAATTTAAAGATAAAAGTCTGCTTAGACAGGCTTTGACGCACAGTTCTTTTTCCAATGAACAAAGAATCAATAAACTGAAAAATTATGAAAGACTTGAATTTTTGGGTGATGCTGTGCTTGAACTGGTATCCAGTAAGTTCTTTTTTACTGAGAATCCTGATATGACAGAAGGGCAGATGACCAAAATGCGTTCTTCCATGGTATGTGAGCAGGCACTTGCTTTTTGTGCAAAGGATATTCAGCTTGGAGATTATCTGCTTTTGGGAAAAGGAGAGGAAGCAACCGGAGGAAGAATGAGAGAATCAATTATTGCCGATGTGATGGAGGCAATAATCGGAGCCATTTATCTTGACGGAGGCTTTGAGGAAGCTGAAAGGTTTATCCTTAAGTTTATTTTGTCCGATTTGGGAAGTAAGCAATTATTTTATGACAGCAAAACTATTCTGCAGGAAAAAATCCAAAAAGAAGGAAAAAGTCTGGTTTATGAATTAATAGAGGAAATCGGGCCTGACCATGATAAGCAGTTTACGGTAGAAGCGGTTGTTGACGGAAAAGCCTTGAGCAGAGGCGTTGGCAGAACCAAAAAGGCGGCAGAACAGAAAGCAGCCTATGAAGTACTTATTGAATGGGAGAAATAGTGATTATATGTATCTTAAAAGTATAGAAATCCATGGATTTAAATCCTTTGCAAATAAAATTGTATTTAAATTCCACAACGGAATCACCGGCATCGTAGGACCTAACGGAAGCGGTAAAAGTAACGTTGCCGATGCGGTTCGCTGGGTGCTTGGTGAACAGAGAATCAAACAGCTTCGTGGTGCCTCCATGCAGGATGTTATTTTCTCCGGTACAGAACTGAGAAAGCCTTTGGGATACGCATATGTAGCTATTACTCTGGATAATTCTGACCATCAGCTTGCCATTGATTATGATGAAGTAACTGTGGCAAGAAGAATTTACCGTTCCGGTGAAAGTGAATATTTGTTAAACGGTACTATATGTCGTTTGAAAGATGTCAATGAACTCTTTTATGATACGGGTATCGGTAAGGAAGGTTATTCCATTATCGGACAGGGGCAGATTGACAAAATTTTGAGTGGTAAGCCGGAAGAGAGACGTGAGCTTTTTGATGAAGCTGCCGGTATTGTTAAATTTAAAAGACGAAAAGTAGCAGCACAGAAGAAATTAGAGGATGAAAAGCAGAACCTGATTCGTGTAAACGATATTCTCTCCGAATTGGAAAAGCAAATCGGACCTTTGGAAAAACAGTCTGAGGTTGCAAAAGTATATTTGAAGAAAAAAGAAGAGCTAAAAACACTGGATGTAAATGTGTTTTTGCTTGAAAATGTCAGATTGCAGGAACAGCTGAAAGCTGCTGACGAAAAGTATGCCATTGCAAGCGGTGACTTACAAAGTACATCGGAGCAGTACGAAAAAATCAAAGAAGAGTATGAACAGATTCAGGGACAAATTGAAATGCTGGATGAGACCATTGAGCAGAGCAGAAGTATGCTTACGGACACCAGCGTTCTTCGCGGAAAACTGGAAGGCGAAATTAATGTCTTGAAAGAACAGATTAAGTCCGCAAAAAGTAATGAAGAACATTTATTGTCCCGTAAGGAAGCTGTTCAGAAGGAAATCGACGAAAAATCCGGCGATAAAGCAGGAATTCTGACTGATAAAGACGTTATCGACAAGCAGGTTGCCGAGATTGAAAACAGCCGGAACGAAGCAAGAGAAAAACTGCTTGCCGTACAAAATAAAATTGAAGAACTGAACAATAATATTGAAAGTGGTAAGAATACGATTATTGATGCGCTTAATTCCAGGGCAACCATTAAGACTAAGCTGGGCCGTTATGACACCATGACGGAGCAGATTAACATCCGTAAAGCGGAGCTTACCTCAAGACTCCTTCGCATCAAATCCGATGAAGCTCAGCAGGAAGCTGAAATGAAGAAGATGCAGGGTGAGTTTGAAAAAATCAATGACATCATTCGTAATTTGAACGATGCCATCACATCCAAAGAAGAACAACTTTCCCTGATGAAAGAGGAACTTTCTGCCAAGGATCAGAAACTGCGCGATACGCAGGTGAGTTATCATCAGGAAAAGTCTAAATTAGAAGCATTGTCCAACCTGACAGAGCGTTACGAAGGCTATGGCGGCAGCGTAAAGCGTGTTATGGAGCAAAAGGACAAAGAAAAAGGAATCATAGGTGTTGTTGCCGATATTATTAAGGTTGATAAGAAATACGAAACAGCCATCGAAACAGCACTTGGCGGTAACATTCAAAACATCGTAACGGATGACGAAGAAACGGCCAAGAGAATGATTGCATTTTTAAAACAGAATAAGGGCGGACGTGCCACATTCCTGCCCCTTACCAGCATTACCAATCCCCAAGAATTCAAAAATCCGGAAGCACTGAAAGAAAAAGGCGTTATCGGCATGGCGGATGAACTGGTTCACATTGAGGACAGATACAAAAACGTGGCAAAGGCCATGCTTGGCCGTATCGTTGTTGTAGATAACGTGGACAATGCGGTAAAAATAGCAAGAAAGTTTGATTACGGAATCCGTATGGTTACCATTGAAGGAGAACTTTTGGTACCCGGAGGTGCAATCAGCGGTGGTGCGTTCAAGAATAACAGTAATCTTCTGGGACGAAGAAGAGAAATGGAAGAATTGGAAGCGAAGGTTAAGAAGCTTCTGAAAGAAATTGACAGCATTCTTGAAGATATTGCACAGACCAAGGAAAACAGAAATAAACTTCGTCTTGCCATTGAAGAAGATAAATCTGCACTGCAAAAGAAATTTATCGAGCAGAATACGGCAAGGCTGAATGTAATTAAAGCACAGGAGCGTAAGGAAGAAGCGTCTGAGGGCTCCATGGAACTGAAAGCGGAAGAGCGCGAGATTGAGAACCAAATACAGGAAATCCGTATCAACAAAGAGGCGATTCAGAAAGAACTGAGTGACTCTGAAGAATTGGAAAAACAGGTGGAAATCCAAATCAAAGAGTTTCAGGCACAGTTGGAAGAAAAGCGTTTGGAGGAATCCGAAGAATCAGCGCATGTTGCTTCATGGGATTTGGAAGTTGAAAAGATGCTTCAGCAGCAAGGTTTCCATCAGCAGAACGTAGACCGTATCAATGGAGAAATTGCACGTTATGCGGCTGAAATGGCGGAAATTGAGGAAGGTCTTAAACAGTGTGTTGAAGACATTGCAAATAAAGAAAATAATATAACAGAAATTGAACAGACCATTGCTGCATCCCATACGACACAGAGTGATGCGGAGTTAAAGCTTAAGGATGATATTGCAAAGAAGGAAGAACTCACTGCAAAACAGAAGAACTTCTTTACTGACAGAGAAACACTTGCAGAGCGTATGACGGCACTGGATAAGGAAGTATACCGTTTAAATGCCCAGAAAGAAAAATTCCAGGAAATGCTGGAAGGCCAGATTAATTACATGTGGGATGAGTATGAAATCACATTGTCTGATGCAAGTAATCTACGTAATGAAGAAATGACTGATTTGTCTGCCATGAAGAAGGAAATTTCTTCATTAAAGGATCAGATTAAAAAGCTTGGTGACGTTAATGTAAATGCTATTGAGGACTTTAAGAATCTGATGGAACGTTATACTTTCTTAAAGACCCAGCATGATGATTTGGTTGAGGCAGAAAAGACTTTAGAGGGTATTATCGAAGAACTGGATACTGCCATGAGAAAGCAGTTCAATGAAAAATTTGCCGAAATCAGCAGAGAGTTTGACAAAGTATTTAAAGAAATGTTCGGTGGCGGTAAGGGTACACTGGAACTGATTGAGGATGAAGATATTCTGGAGGCAGGTATTCGTATCATTGCACAGCCTCCCGGAAAGAAATTGCAGAACATGATGCAGCTATCCGGTGGAGAGAAGGCACTTACTGCAATTGCACTGTTATTTGCTATTCAGAACTTAAAGCCTTCACCGTTCTGTCTTTTGGACGAAATTGAAGCGGCGCTTGATGAAAGTAATGTATCAAGATTTGCAAGATATTTACATAAGCTTACCAAGAATACCCAGTTTATTGTCATTACCCACAGACGTGGTACTATGGAGCAGGTGGACAGACTGTATGGTATTACCATGCAGGAAAAGGGTGTATCCACACTGGTAAGTGTGAATTTGATTGATAAGGAGTTAGACGATTAATGGGCGGTTTTTTCAGCAGATTGAAGGAAGGCTTAAGCAAGACAAGAAAAAATATTGTACAAGGAATTGATTCTGTTTTCAGCGGTTTTTCTTCTATTGATGAGGATTTTTATGATGAACTGGAAGAAATTCTGATTATGGGTGATATCGGTGTGAATGCCACCGGAAAGATTCTTGAAGATCTTCGCAGACAGGTAAAAGAAAATCATATCAAGGAACCGGCGCAGTGTAAGGAATTTTTGATTCAAAGCATTAAGGATCAAATGGCGGTAGGGGAAACGGCATATGAGTTTGAAAAAAAGCAGTCTGTGATACTTGTAATTGGTGTAAACGGAGTGGGTAAAACCACTTCTGTAGGAAAGCTTGCAGGCATTTTAAAAGATCAGGGAAGAAAAGTGCTGATTGCAGCGGCAGATACTTACCGCGCAGCGGCAGGCGAACAGTTATCTGAATGGGCGCATCGTGCCGGAGTGGAGATGATTGGAGGCACGGAAGGCGCTGACCCGGCAAGTGTAGTGTATGATGCAGTAAATGCGGCAAAGGCTAGAGGTGTTGATGTGCTTCTCTGTGATACTGCAGGACGACTTCACAACAAAAAGAATCTGATGGAAGAACTGAAAAAAATAAACCGTATCATTGACAGAGAGTTTCCCGATGCACACAGGGAAAACTTGGTGGTGCTTGACGGAACAACAGGACAGAATGCGTTAAATCAGGCGAGAGAATTCGGAGAGACAGCCGACCTTACCGGCATTATTCTGACCAAAATGGACGGAACTGCTAAAGGCGGTATTGCCGTTGCCATTCAGTCGGAACTTCAGATTCCGGTGAAATATATCGGCGTTGGGGAAACCATAGAAGATTTACAGAAGTTTGATGCAAATCAATTTGTTAATGCATTGTTTGATGTGGGAGAACATTCGGAAGAAGAATAAGAATGTGTGATTGTATGGGAATATACGGATAAGGGAAAAGAAAGGTTTGGTGTTTTCAATGGATAATAAAATGCTGACACTTGAAAAATTTGAAGAGGCATCTGAGGTTGTAAAACAGGTGACACAGGAAACAAAGTTGGTTTACAGTGACTTTTACAGCATGCAGACAGGGAATAAAGTGTACTTAAAGCCGGAGAATATGCAGTTTACAGGTGCCTACAAGCTACGTGGTGCCTACTATAAGTTAAGTACATTGAGCGATGAAGAGAGAGCGAAGGGATTGATTACCGCCTCTGCGGGAAACCATGCTCAGGGTGTTGCTTACGCGGCAAAGTGCTACGGTGTCAAGGCTGTGATTGTTATGCCTACCACAACACCTCTTATTAAAGTGAACAGAACCAAGAGTTATGGTGCAGAGGTGGTTCTTTACGGAGATGTGTATGACGAAGCATGTGAGCATGCTTATGAACTTGCGGAAAAAGAGGGGTATACCTTTATTCATCCTTTTGATGACCTGGCTGTAGCAACCGGACAGGGTACCCTTGCTATGGAGATTTTCAAGGAACTGCCCTTGGTGGATTATATTTTAGTTCCCATTGGAGGAGGCGGACTTGCTACAGGTGTATCCACACTTGCAAAATTACTGAATCCCAAGATTAAGGTAATTGGTGTAGAGCCTGCAGGTGCAAACTGTATGCAGGCATCCATAAAAGAAGGTAAGGTAGTAACACTTCCTTCTGTAAGCACTATTGCAGACGGTACAGCAGTAAAAACGCCGGGCAGCAAAATTTTTCCCTATGTCAGCAAAAATTTGGACAACATTATTACCGTGGAAGATCATGAATTGGTAGTGGCATTCCTTGATATGGTAGAAAATCATAAAATGGTGGTAGAAAATTCAGGACTTCTTGCGGTAGCTGCCTTAAAGCAGCTTGATGTAAAAGGTAAAAAAGTGGTTTCTATCTTGAGTGGAGGAAACATGGATGTGATTACAATGTCTTCCGTGGTACAACAGGGACTTATCCTGCGAGACAGAATTTTCACTGTTTCCGTTCTCTTGCCGGATAAGCCGGGTGAGCTTTCCAGAGTTGCCGACATTATTGCAAAAGAAAGCGGTAATGTAATTAAGCTTGAGCATAATCAGTTTGTGTCCATCAACAGAAGTGCTGCAGTGGAACTTCGCATCACATTGGAAGCATTCGGTACAGAACACAAGGAACAGATTATCAAAACATTGGAAGAAAACAAATATAAACCCAAGGTGGTTAGAACAAATATTTAAATAATTATTGCTAAAGTCCGCATACTAGAAGTGTGCGGACTTTTTTATGATGTTAAGGGGAATAATGATGGATGACAATAAAGTTAGAAGCTGCTTCCATAAGATAAGGAGATATGGATATATTACAGGGGCATGCCTGATTTACGGCGTAGGAATCAGCCTGTTTATTGACCCGAATGATTTGGCACCGGGAGGATTTACCGGGCTTGCCGTCATTTTAAATCGTGTGATACCGGTAGAAACAGGAACAATTTATTTGCTGCTTAATATTCCGGTTATCTTTCTGGGAATCAGGAAATTTGGATGGAAATTTACCGTCTCCACATTGTACGCGATTTTTGTGGTGTCACTTACTACCAATAGTCTTTCCCAATTTCCGGCGGTGACAAAACAGCCGTTTCTCGGCGCATTTTTCGGAGGAATACTGATTGCTGCAGGAATGGGAATCGTTTTTCGAAACAGTGCAACAACAGGTGGTGTAGATATTATTATCAAATGTTTGAGATTACGGTTTCCGCATTTAAAAACAAGTACCTTAATGCTGATAGTCGATGCGTTTATTTTCAGTTTTGGCGGAATCATATTCGGAAATATTGAGTCGGTGTTATATAGTATTATTTCAGCACTTGCAACCTCTTATGTTCTGGAACTGGTGTTATACGGTCATGATGAAGCAAAGCTTATTTATATTATCAGCGATAAATCAAATCAGATAACTGCAAGGCTTCTTGCGGAAATTGTTGTAGGTGTAACGATTTTGCACGGGAGTGGTGCTTATATGAATAAAGAAAAGAAAGTGCTTATGTGTGTGGTGAAAAAACAGATGGCCCATAAAGTGGAAGAAATTGTAAAGCAGGAGGATGGAAGTGCATTTATGATTATAACAAAGGCATCGGAAATTTACGGAGAGGGGTACAAAAGCTATTTTGGAGATGTTCTTTGAAGGATTTATGGCAGAATGTGCATCTTGTGTAAAAAGCAGTTTGATTATATAATGATACTAACGCTAAGAGAAAGGCTGGCATTTGCTGGATGAAAGATACAAGATTAATCAGAAAAAAAAGAAAACAGAGAATCAGTCTGGTCACAAATATTATTTTTTGCGTAATTGCACTGGCTGCACTAACCGGTTGCATTGTGCTTCTGCTGCAGAACTATATGCTGAAAAATGAAAGCACACAGGTTATGGCGGAACTGAATGATTATAAAGCACTAAAAGAAGATTACGTTTATACGCAGTCTGATTTGGATGCATATATTTTGGAAGCAACCAATTCCGGCGGAATTGAAGGAAGAGATGCTGTGCTTTCTACTATCAGGAGTAGAATGAGCAGCGGAGAGTCCACAGTTTCGGTGCTTCGTGATTTGTTTACAGAGGATGTGGTCATCAATGCAGACGGAAAATTTCATTTTTTCCCAATTACGGATGCGTTGAAACAGCATGATTATAAGTATGACAATTTTAAGGTTCTTGAGAATAAACAGATTGTTTATGTAGATGATACCAACGAGATTCTTTCCAAAAAAGGAATTGATGTGTCCCGCTATCAGGGTGAAATCGACTGGAAGGATGTGGCATCCGATGGGGTGGAATATGCATTTGTCAGAGCAGGATCAAGAGGAAGCACAGAAGGAAAAATTGTAGAAGATGCAACCTTTGAAGATAATATGGAAGGTGCTATTGATAACGGGATTGAAACAGGGGTTTATTTCTTTACCCAGGCAACAACACCTGAAGAGGCAGTGGAAGAAGCAGAGTTTGTTTTGGAACTGATTGAAGATTATGATGTGACTTATCCGGTGGTATATGATATTGAGGAAGTGACGTCGGACAGTGCCAGAACACGGGATTTGACCAAGCAGGAATACACGGAGAATTGCATTGCCTTTTGTGAAACCATCAAGGCGGCGGGATATACGCCTATGATTTACGGTAATCTGAAAAGTTTTATGATTATGCTTGATATGACACAGCTTGAGGAATACGAGAAGTGGTTTGCATATTACAGCGATGAAGTATATTTCCCTTATGAATTCGGTATCTGGCAGTATAGCTCGGAAGGTTCTGTGAAAGGAATTGAAGGAGATGTGGATATGAATGTCTGTATGAAAGATTATGGCACGGAAGAATAAGCCCTTATGCTTTTTTGTCAAAGGACGGAGCAGGCAGTGGACTTGATGCCTCCAGAAAAGAGTACTGGTCATTGTGAGGGAATAATAATTCCATATATAAATTACCCAAAAGTGATTTTACTTCGTCTGCATTTACCTGATACAGAGTGGGCATATCACTTTCAAGCAGTTTAATGTTATCCAGAATGATGTCAATGTTGTGCTTTTCAGAAAGCTGTGGCAGAAGTTTTGCATTGCTGTCAGTTGCTGCGGAAGTCACAGGAGCAACGGAATCCATGATAGGTTTTGCTTCAGGGATGTTATACACTACGTTTTGACAGGTTTTTTCGAAGCAATCGGGATCGTATTTGGCAAGATAGCGTAAATCATCCATAGTCAGAGTTTTCTTATTATGAATTTTAAGATAAATATTGATAAGATGAGTATCTTTCTTCATAACGCAGTCCCTCGTGCAAAACATTTTGTTCCTACTATTATTATACCATTTTTTTACAAATAATGAATCACAAATATGAAAAATAAAACGGTGTCAAGAAAAAAACCTTTACATAAAGGAAAAGTACTTGACACTTTTGTTGTTATGGTGTATTCTAGCAAAGGTGATGATATGGAAAAAATCGTAGAGCAGGGTCTTTTATATGATTTTTACGGGGAACTGCTGACAGACCATCAAAGAAGTATATATGAAGATGCCGTGTTTGGCGATTTGTCCCTTGGGGAAATTGCAAGAGAATATAATATCAGCAGACAGGGTGTACATGATTTGATAAAGCGCTGTGACAATTCGTTGCAGGATTATGAAAATAAGTTGCATTTGATGCAGAAATTTATCAGTATCAAACAAAAAGTAAAAGAAATAGATGAGCTGACCGGAAACGCAAGTCTCTCCCGTGAGGAACTGGCAAAGAAAATGAAAGAAATTGCCGGTCAGATTTTAGAGGAGCTTTAATAGATGGCATTTGAGAGTTTAACAGACAAACTTCAGAATGTGTTTAAAAATTTGCGAAGCAAAGGCCGTCTGACCGAAGAAGATGTGAAAGCAGCATTAAAAGAAGTAAAGCTGGCGCTTTTGGAGGCGGACGTTAACTTTAAAGTTGTAAAGCAATTTGTGAAAACTGTGGAAGAGAGAGCCATTGGTTCTGATGTTATGAATGGCTTAAATCCCGGTCAGATGGTAATCAAAATCGTAAACGAGGAAATGATTGCTCTGATGGGTTCTGAGACCACAGAGATTCAGATGCAGCCCGGAAAAGCCATTACCGTAATTATGATGTGCGGTCTTCAGGGTGCCGGTAAAACAACCACAACGGCAAAGATTGCAGGCAAGCTGAAATTAAAAGGGAAAACACCTCTTTTGGTTGCCTGTGACGTATACAGACCTGCAGCGATTAAGCAGTTGCAGATTAACGGTGAAAAGCAGAAGGTTGATGTATTCTCCATGGGAGATAATCAGAAGCCTGTGAATATAGCAAAGGCATCCATTGAACATGCCAAAAAGAACGGTCATAATGTGGTAATCCTGGATACCGCCGGACGACTTCACATTGATGAAGATATGATGGCAGAGCTTCAGGAAATCAAAAACAATGTGGAGGTTCATCAGAGCCTTTTGGTTGTGGATGCCATGACCGGTCAGGACGCAGTAACAGTTGCCAAGGAATTCGATGAAAAAATAGGAATCGACGGTGTAGTTCTTTCCAAAATGGATGGTGATACCAGAGGTGGTGCGGCACTTTCCGTTAAGGCAGTTACAGGCAAACCTATTCTGTATGTAGGTATGGGAGAGAAGCTTTCTGATTTAGAACAGTTTTATCCCGACAGAATGGCAAACCGAATTCTCGGAATGGGAGATGTTCTTTCCTTAATAGAAAAGGCACAACAGAACATTACCATTGATGAAGATAAAGAAAAAGAAATGGCTTCCCGAATGAAAAAGGGTAAGTTTGATTTCGAGGATTATTTAGAGAGCATGAAACAGATGCGTAATATGGGAGGTCTTACCAGTATCTTAGGTATGATGCCGGGAATGGGCAAGCAGATGAAAGACATGGAATCCATGATAGATGAAAAGCAGCTTGCAAGAACAGAGGCAATTGTTCTTTCCATGACTCCTGCAGAACGCAAAAATCCAAAGCTTTTAAATCCAAGCCGTAAGCACAGAATAGCAAAAGGTGCCGGTGTGGACATTGCAGTGGTAAACCGTTTTATTAAGCAGTTTGAACAGTCCCAGAAGATGATGAAACAAATGTCAGGTATGATGGGCGGCAAGCGGGGCAGAGGCGGTTTCGGTGGCTTCGGAGGCATGAAGTTTCCTTTTTAACTTGTTTTGAATTTCTATTCAAATAAATTACTATTATTTTTAATTTTTTTCGGAGGTGAAAACAATGGCAGTAAAAATCAGATTAAGAAGAATGGGACATAAGAAAGCTCCTTTCTATAGAATCGTAGTTGCAGATTCCAGATCTCCCAGAGACGGAAAGTGCATCGATGAAATCGGAACTTATGATCCTAACACAGACCCCAGTACATTCAAGGTAGATGAAGAACTGGCTAAGAAGTGGTTAGCAAATGGCGCACAGCCCACAGAAGTTGTTAGCAGAATTTTCAAGCAGGCAGGTATTGAAAAATAGGAACTGTTGACAAGCTCTTTGGAGGTGTACTATGAAGGAATTAGTTGAAGTCATTGCGAAAGCACTTGTTGAGAATCCTGATGAGGTTGTAGTGACCCAGAAGGAAGAAGGTAAGCACATTACACTTGAGCTTCATGTTGCCCCGTCCGATATGGGTAAGGTAATCGGTAAGCAGGGAAGAATTGCAAAAGCAATCCGTTCCGTTGTAAAAGCTGCTTCTACCAGAGAAAACAAGAAAGTAGACGTAGAAATCGTCTAAACAGACAGGGACGTGAATGCGTCCCTGTTTTTTTCTGTATAAGATTTTGTCAGGGTGCGTAGAGTTTGCGTTGCAAACTCTTGTTATGAGGAGAGAAGAATGGAAGATATATTGAAAGTAGGTGTGATTACTTCAACTCACGGTGTATGTGGGGAAGTAAAGGTGTACCCTACAACGGATGATGTGAATCGTTTTAAAAAGCTGAAAAACGTAATGCTTGATACCGGCAAGGAAATGCTGACGCTTGAAATTGCAGGTGTTAAGTTTTTTAAGAATATGGTGATTTTGAAATTTAAGGGCATTGATAACGTGGATGATGTACAGAAGTACAGACAAAAGGATTTGTATGTTGCGCGTAAGGATGCTGTGAAATTATATAAAGACGAATACTTTATTGCAGATTTAATCGGCATTGAAGTATTTGAAGAAGACGGATGCCAAGTTGGCATATTAAAAGAGGTGATGCCTACCGGTGCCAATGATGTATATGTGGTAGAGCTTTGCGAAGGCTTTGCAGAAAAAGGACAGACGGAAGTGCTGATTCCTGCCATTAAGCAATGCATTCTTGATGTGAAACCCCAAGAAAATAAAATGACGGTACATTTGCTTGAGGGGCTTCTTGATTAGGACAACTATAAAATATTTCGGTAAAAAAGTTTACAACTGAAATGCTGCAAAAATATCTTGTAGAGTATCATGCGATAAATAATTGTTGGGTAATAAAGTGTGCGTTCAATCTTTATAAAGGATTGAACGTAGGTGATTATTTGAATTTTGCGATATCTGAAAATTGGGATTTTCCAATCGTTAAAAATAGTGTTTTGTGAGGAGATTTATAGAGAAAGATAAGTGGAGAGAGGAACTTCGTCCTACTAAAATGAAAAAGGTGTTGTTTTAGTAGGACAAAAGAAGAGCCAGATGTCCTACTAAGATGTAAAAATGTTGCTTGTGATAGGATAAAGAAGGAGTCAGATGTCCTACTAAGATGTAAAAATGTTGCTTGTGGTAGGACAAAGAAGAAGCCGGATGTCCTACTAAGATGTAAAAATGTTGCTTGTGATAGGATAAAGAGGGAGTCAGATGTCCTACTAAGATGTAAAAATAGTAGTTTGGTAGGACAATAGTAGTAAATTTGCCTTAAAGGGTGGGACAAGAAGTTGCAATGCCCACAGACTTGTAAGCATACGCTTACTATTTTTTTGAATAAAATGAAACTTTTTAAGAGGTGATAGGTTGAATTTATCCTAGGCAAAGTGATATATTATCTATATAAATAAAATGGTGGAGGTGTTGTTATGACAATAGATACAAACACAATGGTTTCAATTACAGAAGCAAATCAGAATTTTTCAAAAGTTGCAAGATTAGTAGATGAACTTGGCTCAGTTGTTATACTTAAGAATAATGCGCCAAAATATTTGGTAATAGATTTTAGCAAAGCAGATGACAGTGCTGTAGCAAAGGATGAAGATGTACTTGAAATTTCAAAGAGATTAATTGCGCAGAATAAAGAGGCTTATGAGGTGCTTGCTAAATGAAAAAAATGAGTAAAGAGCAAATTTTGATGCTCCATTCACAGCTCATTGAACAAACTGGCGGAACCACCGGTGTAAGAGACTTCAATTTGTTGGAGTCTGCGATAGAGACTCCGTTTCAGGTATTTGGTGGAGAAGAGTTGTATCCAACGATTCAAGCAAAAGGTACACGTCTAGGCTATGGCTTAATAAAGAATCATTGTATGTTGGATGGAAACAAGCGAATAGGAACACATGCGATGCTTGTATTTTTTTCCTTAAATGGAATCGAATTACGATATACGCAAAAAGAATTGTATGAAATGGTTCTCGCAGTAGCAGATGGAAGTTTAGAATATCAAGATATGCTTAAGTGGGTATTGGAGCATCAAGAATAATTGTTGGATAATTAAGCGTGCGTTCAATCTCTATAAAGATTGAACGCAGGTGATTATTTGAAGTTTCTTGTTTTTTTGAGATTATGTGTTGGAATGTGGAGGTTTCATAAAACTAAAAAAGGAATTTGACATATATATTTTGGATATATGTTCTGCATAGATGATGGGACTTGATTTTTCATCCATTTTTGGACAGATAGATTTTCTCTATATGGTATATATAGATGCTTTCGTAGAGAAAATGGAGTTTAAGAATTTGACTTCCGAAGGAGGATGGAAACTTTGAAGTTTATGGAGGAATAGATATGGAGAAAGAGAAACGATTAATATATAAAGTGTGTAGTGCTTCAGCAATAGCTGTTGCAGTATTCACGGTGTTATTTATTATTCTTTTGGGATGTACCTTTGATTTTTCGGAATGGGAAGGAATTGTCAACTACAAGAATACCTTTCGTCCGATTCAGATGCTTACAGTAGTTCCATCTATATTACTTGCTATTTCCTATGTGATTTTTGTTAGCGGACTGCATATTTATGCTTGGGGTTATAAAAAAATATGGAGTCAATTGGCACTGAGTTTTGGTTTGCTTTATGCAGGAATATCAATAGCAAATTATCTGATACAACTTGTTACTGTAATTCCAAGTATTCAAAATGGGATGCTCGAAGGACTTGCATTGTTTGTTAGCGGATATTCTAACTCAATATTTTATGCACTTATGGCTTCTTATTTTTTGATGTGCATTTCTCTTTTCTTTGCTTCTTTTGTATTTTCAAAGAATGAAAGAAATTTTAAGTGGGTACATAGATTATTCTTTTGTTCTGCATTGGCAATACCGCTGTTTTTAATAGGAGCGTTGTTCGATATAGCGATTATTATGATGTTTGGAGCGTTGTCTTGGTTAGTTGGAGCAACAGTTGGAATGGTAATGCTAGCTGTTTGCTTTCAGAAGGAAGTACGCCTTGCTGGGAATGGCGTATTGTAAAATGAAAAAGATAGGAAATAGAGCGTAAACTTTTAGTAAGCTAGTGTGTTTAACTGAGAGACGAATTTGAAGTTGATGGTGAGAATACGATGAGTTTTAATTTGGAGATGAGAATATGGGTGATATTATGAAAAAGTGGAAAGGTATTTTGTTGTGTTTTTTTATTGCTATACCATCATGGCTATTAGGAAAGAAATATGAAATTGTTGGTGGTGCAGTAATTGCGATTATTGTTGGAATGATAATTACCTTATTTTGGAAAGATAAGGGAGTTTTTGAAGGTGGTATTAAATTTACATCGAAGAAAATATTACAGTGGGCAGTTGTTATGCTTGGGTTTGGATTGAATTTGGGTGTGGTATATAGGACAGGGGTACAGTCACTTCCAATCATTGTATGTACAATTGCTACATCGCTTGTTATTGCTTTTGTGTTACACAAGGTTTTACATATTCCGGGGAATATTTCAACTTTAATCGGTTGTGGTTCATCTATTTGCGGTGGTTCTGCAGTAGCAGCAACGGCATCTGTTATTGATGCGGATGATGAAGAAGTAGCACAAGCGATTTCTGTTATTTTCTTCTTCAACGTATTGGCTGCAATTGTATTCCCACCGCTAGGTAGTTTACTTGGCTTTTCTACTACATCTGGTGAGGCATTTGGAATCTTTGCAGGAACTGCAGTAAATGATACTTCATCTGTGACAGCTGCAGCTGCAACATGGGATAGTATGTGGGGGCTTGGTACTGCGACATTGGATAAGGCAGTTACCGTAAAATTAACCAGAACACTTGCGATTATTCCTATTACACTAGTATTGGCGTTTGTCCGGACAAAGAAATCAGGAAAGGATGGAAAGAAAGTAAGTGTAAAAAGCATTTTTCCATTCTTTATCTTGTATTTTATAGGAGCATCACTTATTACAACAGTAGCTGTTGGTCTTGGAGCACCATCGAGCATATTTGCACCGTTTAAAGAACTCAGCAAGTTTTTTATAGTAATGGCAATGGCGGCGATAGGCTTAAATACAGATATTATTAAACTCATAAAAACAGGTGGTAAGCCGATTATTATGGGGGCGAGTTGTTGGGCTGGAATAACAGTAGTGAGTCTTGTGTTGCAAAGTATAATGGGGATATGGTAGGGAAAGCAAACTTTCAGTCGTGTGGAGAGATTGAAAACAACAGAAGATTTGAAGTTGTAAGTGTGAATGTAAAAGGAAAATATCATCTGAATCAAAAAATATAATTGATTATGAATAGCAAGAAATATTAAAACAAGTATTTTTTGTTTTGCTATAATCCTTCTACGA
>JAFSGE010000021.1 GCA_017434885.1 Lachnospiraceae bacterium
CGATTTCCCCAACATCTTCCACCTCGTCAATGGTGTCATTGTTCCTTATCTTTGCTCTGTTAAGGTTCTTCACATATTTTTCGATGTAAAGGTATTCTTTTCGTCATAGTCGGACAACAAATGATATTGCTTATGCTTGGTAATATCGAACTTATTGGAGAAGAATGGTCTTACACCTCTAAGCTGCATAATACACTTGCCACCATCCATGACTGCAATCTCATCCTGGCTCATAAGTTCTTTTCCGGTCTTTTGATAATTCAGACCGTAAGACTGCGATGTTCCTCTTGTATCCGAGGTATTATAAAGGTCAATGGTTTCTTTACCCAAAACCTCTGCCAGCTCTTTTAACGTAGTCTTTTCCTTTCCACCAAGGAATAATGTGGTGTCATGAGGTAAGCTTCAGCTCATCCTCCGAAAAGGACTTGCATCCACTCCCTCCCAAACCGCACGTACACCTCTCGATGTATACGGCTTTCCGCTTATCATTTGCGGTGTTGTGAATGAATTAAATTATGGCATTCGGGACATACCACGAGTGTTTTTCGTCTCCTTTTACGCATGAGAAGTACCCACTCTGCATTTCCCTTTAAATCTTTGAGTTTCTTGACTTGGTGTATTACCAGATTTCTACAGTCTTTTTGGCATAATTCACAAGTATGACGTTCCACTCTCTGTTTGAGGGTGTTAGTCTTGGCATATTTTGAGAACTGCGGAAGCTCGTTTACATTATCAAACTTTGTAGCACATTCCTTCCGTTTGTATCCATCCTTGTAGAATGTTGTTGTTTTCGTTCCCTGTCTTGTTTCATACGCAACCGTAAATAAATCATTTCTACAATATCTACGCTTAATCTCATGAACATTCGTCTTGTACTTGCACGCAAATGTTTTATACATGCTGTATTTCATTACATTAGCAAATCTCCCGATTTTAAAGGAATCATTCGCTATGGAGTAATAATTATATAGTCCACGAACTTCTGCGTTGTATCTTGCTAAAATTTCAATGTCACTCTGGTTTACCAGCTTGCCCCTGTGAAGGGCTACAAATCTCTCTTTTCCGTTTTCGTTGATTTTGATTTTTATTGCTTTGTACTCAATTAACTTACCCACCCACTTTTCGCGTGGAACATATAGTTTTACTACTCCTGTTTGACACCTCTGAACTTTTCCGTTAGAAGTCTTTTTGAGTGTTTGTACTCTTGATACGGTAATATCGTACCCTAAAAATCTTGCTCTATCTCCAGTATGCGTAACCTTCGTCTTTGTGTCTGACATTTCTAATTTCAATGCTTTTTGCAGGAATATTTTCACGTCCTTCTTGATAGTTTCTGCGTCTGCTTTACTACCAATAACTCCGATGATAAAGTCATCAGCATATCTCGTATACTGAACCCTTTTATAATTACTGTCGTTATAGACATAAGGTGTTGTAGATTTTTCAATCATTTCCAGTTTCTTGAGATTTTTACATCTGATTTTCTTTTCTTCCTCGGACAGACTATCCCATATTTCTCTGCCCTTTTTTCTATATCTGTATGTCTTACTGACACTGGACTTATATGCAGTAGAAAAATGTTTCCTCTTAGCTTCTGTATTGAAGTTTTCTGCATAGTTTTCCATGAATTTATCCAGTTCATGAAGATAAATGTTTGCCAGCACTGGACTGACTCCCGAACCCTGCGGAACTCCGCTGTAAGTTCTATTGAATGTCCATTGTTCCATATATCCTGCCTTTAAGAATTTCCATATAAGCTGAATAAACGCTTCGTCATCAATCCTCTTTCTCAAGAGGTCAATAACTACATGGTGGTCAAAACTGTCAAAACATGCGTGTATATCTCCCTCTACAAACCAGTTCGCACCAGTAAAGGTGTTCTGTATTTGTTTCAGTGCTGTCTGACAGCTTCTGTTTGGTCTGAACCCATGTGATTTATTACTAAACACAGGCTCATAAATACTCTCCAAAATCATCTTAACGACTTCCTGCACGAGTTTATCATCCCCCGACTGAATACCTAGAGGACGCTTTTTACTGCTGTTTTTCTTTGCAATATATTCTCTTCTTGCAGGTTTTGGTTGGTAACTGCGCTCTTTTAAGGATAAAATAATCCTCTCAATTCTCTCGTTACCCATGCCATCAATCGTTGTTCCATCAGCTCCGGCAGTCATACTGCCATCATTTGCATAAATATTTTTATACGCAAGCCAATAAAACTCCGGATTGTACAGATTTCTGTATAACCTCTGAAATCTGTAAGTTTCATTCTTTGATTTTTCCATCAAATTTTTCAATACCTCAGTTGGATTTCTCAATGCCTCTCGCACCTTCCTTCATTTTAGTATTTTCTGATAAGCTGCTCCCCTTCGCCATGTGAACGTCATTAGCGTCTCGGACTACTATGGGAGCTGTGTGACCATGCCTGTTACCAGGTTTAGGTCATCCCCAGTTAGTAAATACAGGATTAGCATTCAGTGTTGTCGGCACCGACTTTCGCCATTTGCCCGCTGTCTTGCGGTTGCTCTTTCATGAGTATCTCTTGCTTTCATAACTGCGAAATGAAACCAACATGAAAGGCATACGTTTCAATCCTTTTCGTATGCAGGGCACGGATTCCCCCACTCTGGCTATCGTTTAGGCAGTTTAGCTTTGTACCTCATACACTGATTTTTATTCTTAAATATTTTGACGCACAGGATTAGCGTCTTTCCTATTTACGTTCCATCAGGAACAACAACATGCTACACTCCCCTTCGGGTTTCCCCTCTCGGATAAGTTGTAGAATAATAGGCTGTGATTTTTCATCACTTGATACTTTTACCTACTGCTTGCTAAAGGCAGTATCCTGTAAGTACCACGTCGCCAATTTATATTGCGCTGGCGACTTCTGGGCGCAC
>JAFSGE010000022.1 GCA_017434885.1 Lachnospiraceae bacterium
AAAAAATATCTAAAAAAGTGGCAGATTCACTTGGTTATAATTATCCTGATTATGATGAAAACGTTACAAAATATTTGGAAACACAAAAGAGAATTTCAAATAAATATCTTTATGGTAATAGGTATTGACAAATTCCAATTTATCGAACACATAAGACGTTTAGTTTGTACATATGAATAGAAATAATTAGAGCCGGTGGGAATCCCATCGGCCTTAATTATTTTCCGGACTGTTAGGTATAGTCCAGATGCATTCATTCAAATAATAAGTCATAATAACCGGCTTTAGCATATTCTCTATGATGAGCTTGCAGTGAAACTCGATCTGATTGGAGAAGCTACGCCGTACCCAGTAAGAATCAACCTTGTATCGCTCCCCATTGATGCCGACATATAGAGGTTTAATCTGACCGTCATCATTGAAGGAAGCAATCACAGGAACTATCTGCATGGGTAGATAATCATGGGAATTCAAAGAGAGGATTTGACTCATGTATCCTCACTCCATTTCCGGAAAATCTGTTTCATTTCTATCAGCTCCTAGTTGAAAATATGAAGAGAATCTGATAATATTATATACGAACATACATTCGATTTCAACTACAAGATGTGGGGTAATATTTGGAAACGTAACCATAGAGTGAGAAAGGAGGCAACTGAAATGTCAGAAAGAACTTATATAGCAATCGACCTTAAGTCATTTTATGCCTCTGTGGAATGTATAGAGCGAGGTCTTGATCCTTTGACCACGAATTTGGTTGTAGCGGATGCAAGCAGGACAGAGAAGACCATATGTCTTGCAGTATCGCCATCTCTAAAGAGTTTTGGCATTCCGGGAAGACCACGATTATTTGAAGTGGTCCAAAAGGTCAAGGAAGTTAATATTGAGAGAAAATCAAAGGCACCGGGAAGAAAATTTATAGGAGCCTCTTTTAATGCAGTGGAGCTTGCCAAGTCACCGGATTTGGAAGTTGCATATATAGCAGCGGCTCCACGAATGGCATATTACATGGAGTACAGTACAAAGATTTTTGATATTTATTTAAGATACATTGCTCCGGAAGATATGCATGTGTATTCCATTGATGAAGTTTTCATTGATGCCACCACCTATTTAAACACCTATAAGATGACAGCACACGAGCTTGCCCTTAAGATGATAAGAGATGTGCTTGCGGAAACCGGAGTAACAGCTACAGCAGGTATTGGAACAAATATGTATCTGTGTAAGGTTGCTATGGATATTGTAGCTAAGAAGATGCCTGCGGATAAAGATGGAGTTCGTATTGCAGAATTAGATGAGATGTCTTACCGGAAGTTACTATGGAACCATGTGCCGCTTACGGATTTTTGGAGAGTAGGACCGGGCTATGCTAAGAAGCTTATGGCAAATGGCTTATATACAATGGGCGATATTGCACGCTGTTCTTTGGGTAAGCCTAATGAATATTATAACGAGGCATTTTTGTATAAGCTCTTTGGAATCAATGCAGAGCTTCTTATTGACCATGCATGGGGGTGGGAGCCTACCACTATTGCAGAGATTAAATCCTATAAACCGCAGAAGAACAGCTTAGGTTCCGGGCAGGTACTTCACTGTGCCTACACTGCAGAAAAAGCAAAGCTGATTGTAAAGGAAATGACGGATTTACTGGTGCTTGATTTGGTAGATAAAAAGCTTGTTACTGACCAGATGGTATTGACCATTGGATATGATATTGATAACTTGACCGACCCTAATATTAGAAATGATGTTGTACAATAAATGTTGACAACCTGTTCTCAAGGATTAAGATATAAATCAATGTGAGAATAGGAGATAATCAAGATGGCAAGAAAAACAAGAACATATGACAAGGAATATAAAGCACAGGCAGTCAAGCTGGCACAGGAAGTTGGCGGTGCCAAAGCAGCCGCTGAATTAGGCGTACCGGAAGGAACTATATATTGCTGGGTGAAGGCATTCAAAGAGGGACGTCTGGCAGCTGCTGAAGCTTCCCATACACCTTCCAATGCTATTTCTTTAAATGAAGAACTTGTGGAACTCAGAAAACGTGTAAAAGATCAGGAAAAAGAAATCCGCCGCCTAAAAGAAGAAAATGAATTTCTTGAAGAGGCAAGCGCTTTTTTCGCAGCCAGCCGTCGGAAGTCAGCAAAAAACAGAGACTGATGTTTCTTGCAATCAAAACGGATGACGGCAGGATCAAGGGCAGAATTTCTTTTTATTGCAGGGTGCTTCATGTTTCCAGGCAGGCTTTCCATAAATATTTAAAAATAAAGGATGCTCCGTGGAAATACCAGCCTCTGGCAGATGCCATGCTGGAGATTCGTAAAGAAGATGAATGCAATGATGCTTATGGAAGAATCCGAATGTTCCAGGCATTGCATCTCAAACAGCCGGAAGGAGTACAGATTCCCGGCGAGAGGACTGTTTACCGTGTCATGGAAGAAATTGGCCTTAACCACAAACCGAGGCGTAAGCCTAATGGCATTACCAAAGCTGACAGGGAAGCCCGGAAATCAGAGGATTTAATCAAACGTGATTTCACGGCTGAAAAACCTTTTGAGAAATGTATTACCGATATGACAGAGGTAAAAGCTTCTGATGGAAAACTGTATGTTTCAGCTATTTTTGACTGTTACGATTTAGCAGTATTAGGTCTTGCCATGGATACCAATATGAAAGCAACCCTTTGCAAACAAACTCTGGATAATGCTTATGGGGCATATCCCATGCTCCGCGGTGCAATACTGCACAGCGACAGAGGGACGCAGTATACAAGCGAATTATACCGTAAAACAATCCACAAATACGGGATTCTCCAAAGTATGAACAGTGCCGGTGGCAGATGCCATGACAACGCCAGATGTGAAAGCATGTGGGCAAGATTCAAAGAGGAATTATTATATGGACGTTACGATACTCCCAAGATGACAGTAGAGCAGCTAAAAACTCTCATCTGGAGATATTTCATCAGTTATTGGAATAACAGAAGAATATGCTCTGCAAATGGCGGTCTTCCACCAATGGTGAAACGTCAACAATATTATGATTCATTACAAACAGCAGCATAGGTCGAACATCCTTGAGAAAAAAGTGTAAACCGGTATTGACAATATCAAAATAAGTATCATGGGGAAGTGACCACAGACCACTATGGAAGACAAGTGCCAAAGCATTCTCACGGTACAATCAATCTTCCTTGTCAGACTTCCTCTACCAAGATAATTATGAAAGCAGTGGAAGAGTTGTTTGACAGAATCATTAACTGGGATTTGCTTGTGAGAAGAGTCAATATTGTAGCAGCCAGAGTGATACCGGAAAGGGATGTGGTGGAGAAGCCGGCTTTTGAACAGCTTGATTTGTTTACCGATTATGAAGCATTAGAGCAGGAGAGGCAACAGGAAAAGAAGGAGCGTGAAAAGGAGAAAAAGATTCAGCACGCAGTTCTTGATATTCAAAAGAAGTTTGGTAAGAATGCGGTCCTTAAGGGCATGAACTTTGAAGAGGGAGCCATGACCAGGGAGAGAAACGGTCAGATTGGAGGGCATAAAGCATGAGTGGATATTATAAAGATGAGCATAGATATGATGATATCATTCACTTACCACATCATCAGTCTGCGGAAAGAGCACATATGTCCCTGCATGATAGGGCAGCGCAGTTTGCACCTTTTGCAGCACTCTCCGGTCATGAGGAAGCAATCGAAGAGACTGCAAGGCTTACCGATGAAAAGATTACATTAGATGAAACTGCTATAGAGAAAATTAACGAAAAGCTTTATGAGATTTCCATGCATTTATCAGAGAAGTGGAATGTGTCAATTACTTACTTTAGACCGGATGCACTTAAGAAGGGTGGAGCCTATCTTACGGATATTGGAAGTGTAAAGAAGATTGATGAGATAGAAAAGCTTGTCTTAATGGACAGTGGCATAAAGATTAAAATGGAACAGATTGTAGAGATAGAAGTCATGTAGCGATACATGGCTTTTTCTTTTGCCCATTTTCGCAGAGTATCCTTCCCCCGGGGAGATGGGCGGGGGCTAGGGGGTAGGAATGGTACACGCATAAAACAAAATACTTTCGGCAGGCAAAAATCCCACATCCAAAAGCCAAAACACACCATCCTGAGAAAAAAATAAAATTTCTTGGGATTTTTTTTGCCCATTTTTTGCAATCAGCTTTTTTTGACCCTAAGTACTAACTGTAAGGAACAAAAAGTGGAAGCAATCAAACGAAGCGACACTTCCCTTACAGAAATCGGGAAAGGAGGAAAAGTCATCATGAAGAGAAAGCTTGAAATGGCAATTATCAAAGCAAAGAACTGGATTCAGACAAAGAAAGAAGGCTCCGACCAGCTTATGGTTATGTTCATCATCATCGCAGTGGCGGCAGGTGTAGCAGGTCTTTTATACATCTTCGCAAAGAGCACATTGCTCCCTGAATTCCAGAGCAAAGTAAGCGAACTGCTTAACAACTGGTTCAATCATGCGTAAGGAGGCAATATGGCAAAGAATGCAGGTATGAGAGCCATCGCAAAAGAAGAAAAGCGATTGGAAAAGGAAAGAAAAAGGCGTATCGAGCTTGCAAACAAAATGCTGATTCCGGTGGGAAAGAAAACCATGGAAACCTTGGGACTTATCTCATTTGACCCAAACGGTGTTTTCAGATTTTCACAAAACCGTTGGATTCGAGTGTTTAAAGCGGAAGGAAATATTTCGCAGCTTGCAGGCATTGCCTTAGACCTTTCCGGAAGAATCCGTATTGTCTGGCATGTGGGAGAGGATGGTGGCAGGGACACCTGCCACCTAAGTCTTATCGAAACCGGAGAGATTTACGAAGAGGTTAGACAGCTTATGTCAAGAGATGAGGAGTCTATAAAAGAGGCCGTAAGACTTACGCCGCTTTCTGTAGACGAGGTAATGAATCATATTAGTGAGATGTTCGGTCAGTCTATCCGGTTTTCGTATGCCTCCTATGTGCGTGGCAATAAGGACTGGAAAAAAGAATGCTTCCTTGAAGTAGAGGAGGAAGTAAACAAGTTTCGTGTCGGAAGATGCTATGGAGAAGCCTTTAGTGCTTTAGCCTATCCATCCATCCTAAAAGATGGATTTGCAGAAAAATTAAAGGATTTGGGTTGTCAGATGTTTGTCTGTCTTGACTTAAATTCCCTGACAGCACAGGAGCAGATGGATTTTAGCAGGGCGATTGAAAAGAGGTATAACAGAAGGCTCCCGGTGGTAGCAGAGGAGGATTATCTGAACGTATCCTATTCCCTTGTAGTTTTATGCGATTCCGATGATGCAAGAGACATCATTGAGAAAACCATCATTTCACTGGCAAACGGGTATGATTTTATGCTTTCTTCCAGTTTTTACGAACAGAAAAAAGTAGCAGAGAG
>JAFSGE010000023.1 GCA_017434885.1 Lachnospiraceae bacterium
AGCCCGTGACCGCCTGCTCCCCAAACTGATGAACGGAGAAATCGAGGTGTAATTCCATGAGAGAAATAATAAACAGGTATAAAAAAGAAGTTATTATGGGTGTTGTGGTCTCTTTGATTACTACGGTTGTAATCAAGGTTTGGAATTGGGTAATCCTTGTAGCACCTACAACTGGAAAAAACTTAATCCATACAATTGATAATCTAACATATGCGATTGCCGCTACACAATCATCATCTTCTTTACTAATCATGTTAATTGGGTGTATCATGGGAGCAATAGCCTTTCCCGTAGTATTCGCAGTTTTTGTTTCCATGCGTAGTTTCATCAATGCTACAATAAGCGTGAAAAAGAATGGCCAAACGAAAACCGGTGACTCTTACGATGATGCGAAATTCCATATCGTCCAGTTTGATTTATTCCATTTAAAGACCATATTTAACATTAAAGCAAATGCTATATCGGAGTATAAAGATGTGTTATCGGGCTATAAAGTAACACCTAAGGGAATGTTGCAGATTTTTCTAAAGCAAGAACTACCTATTGATGTGTTAAAGCAGATATTTGCAAAAACTTTAGGATAAAAGATTACGATTTGTAAACAGTTAGATAAACTTGAATTTGTGGAGGATTGTATGACAATTGAAAAAGTAAGATGTAATGGCTTTTCGGAAATTAATCTGGATGCTTTTAACCGTCAACAGGAGATTACAAGAATATATGTTAGAAAAGACGAGAAGTATGTTCTTGAAGAACAACCTGGTATGATGGATTGGAGTATAGATAAAAAAAGAGAAGTCGCTCTTGACCTTGTTGATAGTAATTATATTTCCTATCTCGCACTCGAGGAAGGTAAAATTATTGGCTTTATGAGTCTTGTGAAGAAATTGATATCCGAGCGGATGATTCTTGATTTGATTCAAGTTGACAAGAATTTTCGTGGTCAGGGAATTGGCCGTATATTATGGGAAAAAGCAGTGGAAGAAGCACGCTTAAACGGAGCAAGGGAGTTGTATATTTCTGCTTGTCCATCAGAAGAAACAATTAATTTCTACAGAGCTATGGGAGCAGATGTTACTGATAATCCTATTCTTTCCATTGCAAATGATGAACCAGATGACCTTCAGCTTGTTTATTTACTTGTGTAAATTCTTTAGGTTAGAATCGATGATGGTGTAAACGAAAAAGCAGTTTTGACATTACAGCGAACTGCCCTTTCGTTTGCACCATTTTCGATTTGACCTAATTGAACAAAGTAAGCGTCCGGGGAATCATTATCTATGGACTTTCAATTCTTTGCTCTTGCCTGTAATTATATCGGATTTTTTACGGGAGTACCAGGTATAAGTACGATTTTTATATAAATGAGCATGCCAATAAAACCTCAGGTACTGAGGCTCTTGAAGATATGAGGCATAGGACGTTAACAACGTAGCGGTATTCTTAACTGTGCTGTTCCAAGATGTCCGCCGCAAGCCTTACATACACAAACTCTGATACCATAAAGCTGCTCCAGTATTTCAGGCATTTCCTTGTCACGAAGCTTGGAAAGATACTTCTGACAGCCAAGAAGATTTCTGCAAAGAGCAAGTTTCTGGTTCTTGGTACGGGAACACAATAAACCATAGTGGCGAATACGTACAAAACGTTTCGGTGGCACATGCATTAGAAATCGCCGGATGAATTCCACACCGGAAAGAGTCAGCTCTTTCCATTTGCCTTCACTACGATAGTCCTTTACGAAAAAGGTAACTGTATTTTCGTCCATTGTTATAATGCGGTGATTACTGATAGCAATGCGGTGAGTATACTTGCCAAGATAGTTGATTACCGACTGAGCGCCATTAAAAGTCTTTTTACAGTGTGGTATCCAGTCTGTTACATAACAGGTATCAAGGAGTTCCTTAAAAGCATAATGATTGCGGTATTTTTGGGCAGTGCCATGAAATACCAGCTTGTTTTCTTCCCACAAATGTTTTAGTTCTTCCATGTATTTACCACGGAAAACCTTTGAAATGACAAGGATGGGAAGAAAGAAATCATTGCCGCTGTCTTTCCACTTGTTGTCGGATGTCAGACCGCCACCGAGCAGGATGGTATGAATATGGGGATGAAAATTCATTTCGGAGCCCCAGGTATGTAAAATACAGATATAACCGACGTTTGCTCCAAGATATTTGGAATCCGCAGTAAGTTCACTGATAGTGTCAGAAGCAGCATGATACAAGACATCATAAAGAAGCTTCTGGTTACAGTAAATGACAGAGTTTAGGATATCAGGGACGGTAAACACCAGATGAAAATAAGGAGCGTCAAGGACATCTTCCCTGCGGGCATCCATCCACAACTCCTTTGGAACTGCCTGACACATAGGACAGCAACGGTTACGGCAGGAATTATAGTGAGTCTGCACAGAACCACAGTCTTCACAGATACAGACATTAGCACCATAAGCACCCGTTTTGCAGTTCATGATGTTATGGGCAGCTTTCGCCTGAACCGGGGATGGTGTATATTTTTCAAGATATGCCGGATAAAAACGGTGGAAAATATCCTGAACCGTCGGCTTATTCATGAGAAACACCTGCCTCCCTGTCAAAAGGACTACGGATTCCCATAAGGGCTTTGTTACTGACATGAAGGTAGACTTCGGTGGATTTGGGATCACGGTGTCCAAGCAGTGCTTGTATATTTCTGTGGTCTACGCCCTGTTCCATAAGGTGGGTGGCAAAACTGTGCCGGAGACAGTGAGGGGTAGCCTTACTTGAGAGTCCGGCATCTGCAACAGCTCTGCGCATAACCTGTTCTAATGCGCTTACAGTAAGGTACTGTCCGGTAAACCTATTAGGAAAAAGAATTTCCCGGGGCTTGCCGTTGCAGAACCAGTATTCTGTCAGTATTTCCAGATTCCTTTCTGAAAGAATGGTGTATCTGTCCATACGGTTCTTGGTATCCCGGATGTGTATCTGCATGTTTGTGCGTGAAATATCGTCATAATGCAGATGAATGACTTCGGAAACACGCATACCGGAAGAATACATGGTTGCAAACATGGCTTTATATTTCAGATTTTTCGTAGCATCCAAAAGCCTGTTGATTTCTTCGACAGAAAGGACAACCGGTAGTTTGTGTTCTGTTATCATGCGAGGGACCGTGATGTCATCCCAAAGTATGTGAAGAACGTTGCGGAAAAAGAATCGGACTGTTGAATTATAAAGGTTCAGGGTAGTTGCTTTGAGCCCTTCCTTCTTTTTGAGAAGAAGGAACTCCCTGACATCCTGACAGGTAAGTTCTTCTGGATTTTTATTCATATAATTCAGAAAAGAGGAAACATAGTTTTTATAGCAGTCAATAGTACGCTGTTTAAGGTTGCGGATTTTCCCGGCTTCCTCCAGTTGTAATAAATAGTTATTGTACATAAAAAACCTCCATGAAATAAAAGTAGTAATAACAGCAGTAACTACCTATCATGGAGGAGCATTTGAAAAATAAAACTGCTTGTGTAAGCAGCATAATGGTGGTATTATTCTCATAGGCAGTAGCATTTGACCTTTGTTGATTGTTATTTTGTGGTGATTTAACAATACTTCTTATGTAGGCAAATGTCTACTGCTTTTGAGAAAAGGAAAATGCTGCGCCACAGCCTTGGCAGACCATCGCGCAGCGATTTTGTTCAAT
>JAFSGE010000024.1 GCA_017434885.1 Lachnospiraceae bacterium
ACCAACTCGTGATACGGAAAGACCCGCATTTACCGCAGGACGGAAACCGGAGTTAAACATTTCAGTTTCCAGATAAATCTGTCCGTCTGTGATGGAAATAACGTTGGTCGGGATGTACGCGGATACGTCGCCTGCCTGTGTCTCGATAATGGGAAGTGCCGTTAAGGAACCTCCGCCGTACTCTTCATTCATTCTTGCTGCTCTCTCAAGCAATCTGGAATGAAGATAGAATACGTCACCGGGATAAGCCTCACGTCCGGGGGGTCTCTTAAGAAGCAGGGAAAGTGTACGATATGCAGCCGCATGCTTACTTAAGTCATCGTAAACTACGAGTACGTCCTCTCCGTTCTCCATCCACTCTTCACCGATTGCACATCCTGAGTAAGGTGCAATATACTGCAATGGTGCAAGTTCACTTGCCGATGCAACAACAACGGTTGTATATGCAAATGCACCGAATTCTTCCAATGTTTTTACGATAGAAGCAACAGTGGATGCCTTCTGCCCGATGGCAACGTAAATACATTTTACGCCCTGTCCCTTCTGATTGATAATGGTATCGATGGCAATGGCAGTTTTACCTGTCTGTCTGTCACCGATAATAAGTTCTCTCTGTCCTCTTCCAATGGGTACCATGGAGTCAATCGCTTTGATACCGGTCTGCAGAGGGGTATCTACTGACTTTCTGGTAATAACGCCCGATGCTACTCTTTCAATCTGGCGGTATTTGTCGGTCTGGATAGGACCTTTGCCGTCAATGGGCTGACCTAACGCATTTACTACACGTCCGAGCATTGCATCACCAACGGGAACTTCAACTACACGTCCGGTTGTCTTAACCGTATCGCCTTCGTTAATGTTCTTCTGGCTTCCGAGAAGTACGGCACCTACGTTATCTTCCTCAAGGTTTAATACCATTCCGTATACTTCTCCGGGGAACTCCAAAAGTTCACCCTGCATTGCGTTTTCCAGACCATGTACACGCGCGATTCCGTCGGCCACCTGAATTACGGTACCGACATCAGATACTTCAAGTTCTGAAGCATATCGTTTAATCTGCTCTTTAATTACAGAACTGATTTCTTCCGGTCTTAAATTCATGGTTCTTTACGCACCTTTCTTTTTATTCGTCGTTTACCTTATACGTTTATTTTCAGCAGTTGTTTTCTCATTTCAAACAGGCTTGTCCGGATACTGCTGTCGACAATTCTGTCACCTATCCGGATAATCATGCCGCCAATCAAATCCTCATCCACGGAAAAATGCATTTCCATCTTTTTATAGGTTGTGGTGGCAAGCAGCCTTGCTTCTATTTCTTTCTGCTTTGCTTCGCTTAATGCGATTGCGGTCGTCACATACGCGATACCGATTCCTTTCAGCTTTTTCACTTCGCTGACAAAGTAATCAAGAATACCGTCTATTTCACCGTATCTGTCTTTACTTACAATCAGATGCAAAAAGCCCTTCAGTTCATCGGAAACTCTTCCCTTAAACACATTGTTCAAAACGGTAAGCTTTTCTTCCTTTAAAATCTTCGGATGATTCATCAGCTTTCCGAAATCAGGGTTTTCATCAAGAATCTTCTTTAACGCCGTAATCTCTTCGAGGAACTTGTCTTCTTTTCCTTCCTCTACTGCCAGTTCAAACAAAGCCTCTCCATATGTTTTGGAAACTAGCTTAGCCATGTGTTCTCACCTATTTCTTTCAATGTTTCATTGATTAGACTTTCCTGTACATTGGTATCGATGGACGCCTTTACCACTTTTCCTGCCATCAGGGATGCAAGCACTACCATTTCGCGTTTCACATCATCAGCTGCTTTCTGTTTTTCCAGTTCAGCTTCCGTCTTGGCTCTTTCAATGATTCTGCCGGCCTCTTCACGGGCCTCTGCAATAATCTTATTTTCACTTGCAAGTGCTTTCTTTCTGGCCTCGCTTAAGATTTCGTCCGCTTCCTTTTCGATGTTCTTTAATTTGTCTTCGTATTCGGCCTTTAACGCTGCCGCATCTTCCATATCCTTGGCTGCGTTGTCAAGTTCTCCCTTAATCTTATCCTGTCTTTTCTTTAAGAATGCTCTGGCAGGATTAAAAAGAAAATAAGAAGCAAACAGGAACAATACGAAAATGGCGATAATCATAAGCACTGAGTCTGCAATAAGCTGCAAATCCAGGTCAAACAATCTGGGTTCCATTCGTAAGTCTCCTTTCCGTTGTTTTGCCTCTTAATTAGGGTACAAGAGGCTTTACGAATAACAGTAAGATTGCAACTAACAAACCATAAAGACCTGTTGTTTCGGCAACGGCCTGTCCAAGTAACATGGTGGATGTAATGTCGGATTTTGCACCGGGGTTTCTTCCTACTGCTGCTGCTGCATGTCCTGCTGCAATACCCTGACCTACACCGGGTCCGATACCGGCGATAACTGCCAGACCTGCACCGATTGCTGAACAACCTAAGATAAAGTTAGTATTAAATTCCATTTTTGTTTCCTCCTTGTGCTTTCAAGCATATTATTATTTCTGCTGTATATACAGCCTGTTACAGACAAATTCGTCTGTTTATTCCTCTGTCGTGCATGCATCTGTAATATATGTCATGGTAAGCATACAGAATACATACGTCTGAATTGCTCCTGAGAACAAGTCAAAGTACACATGAAGTGCTGCCGGCCAGATAATCGCCACCTTAGAAAGAAGGGCATATATCAGTGCCATAATGGCAGTACCCGACAAAATGTTTGCGAACAAACGCAGTGACAATGAAATCGGAACCGCAAAATCACTGACAATATTAATCGGTGCCCAAATCGGCCAAGGACTGCAAAGTCCCTGTAAAACCCCTGACACCTTTTGGTATTTAAACTTGTTAAAATGAATTAACGTAAAGGTAATAATACCAAGCGCAAAGGTTACACCATAGTCAGCTGTCGGCGGCCTCAGTCCCAAAAGACCGGATATGTTACTAATCAGAATAAAGATGAAAATCGTACCGATGTAATTGCGGAATCTGACAGCATGTTTGCCCATAACTCCACCTATCATACCATCCAGCATCTCCACAATAAGCTCCACCACATTCTGAAAAGCTCCGGGTACCTCCTGTGCCTTTTTCATGGCACGATTGGCAGCGAGACAAAATCCCATGATAATCAGCATAACAATCAGCACACACACATGTGTCGTGGTAATCCAGACTGTCTGTCCGAATAGTTCATAGGAAAAGACACCGTGTATCATAAAATCCACAGATGTGCTTTCCGATAACAGGATTCCCTGCTCCATACTTTCACCTCCTTATTCCTGATTACTTTCAGGTTCTTCTATTAAATCGGGAAGAATTTCTTCCCCATAAAGAAGCTTACTTATCTTCTTTGTAAACGGCTGCATATAGGCTGCTGCCTTCAGTCCCATAATCCCAAGAAATGCGGACAAGGGATTGCCCATACCGGAAACGGCAATTGCAATCATCACGGCTACAATTCCCACATACCGGATAATATTCTGTCTGGCAAGATAACCAACCGCCGATTTCTCATCGAAGTCAAGTCCCTTATCCAGAGTATACCACATGTGAAATGCCGCCAAAGCTGCCGCCGCGATTCCTATCCAAAGTCCGATACTGTACCCTGCTTTGTCCTTTGGAAGAAATACAAATAACTGACAGATGACTCCGTAAATCAGAATCCCCACTTCCAATTCAAAAAGCGTTCTGTTTACCGTCTCAACTATTTTTTTCATAATGCTCTTCCTTTATCCCTGTTTCTCTTACGCGTTTTCGTCCCTTATGAACATAAGCATCCGTACTGCTGGGTCTGTCAAAAATCTTTTTGGCAAACCGGTAACAGTTCCGTCCGCCCGCTGCGGCACCGATAAAAAACAGGATTACAACAAAACAAGATGTTTCCAGCTTTCTATCCAGGTAAATTCCCAAAAAAGAACATAAAAAAACGGGAACCAACATGTTAATACCGAACTGACCTATCATCGTCAGGGACTGATATACACTTCGATTGTACTTCAACACGTCTCTCCCTCTCATTTTTATAAATATGCATAGTTTTCACTACCATATGATTATACCCATTTTTTCAAAGAATGTCTAGGAAAACAGTAAAAAAAACGGCAGCTGTTGACTTTCCTCTCAATTCACGATACTATTTTTATAAATACATTTATTTCATACATACCGCGAGGAAATAATATGACAAATCCCATCTTGTACCGCAGACGAATTATCCCCGATGAATGTGTTCTTTTAAAGGATGACATTATCCTCTCCTGCGATGAGGATACCATTGTTACGCAGTGGAATGCCCTTCATCCCAAGAAGGACTTACACCACGGTGCCTCCTGCTATTTTCTGAAAGAAGGTTATAAGGTAAGTAAGTTCTGTCGCGAGGACGGCTCCCTTCTTTACTGGTACTGTGATATTGTGGATTATGATTATGACACACTTTTCAACAAATTAATTGTGACGGATCTTCTTGCGGATGTAATTATTTATCCCGACGGATTTGTGAAAGTAGTTGATTTGGACGAGCTGGTAACCGCTTTGGAAGCACGTTCTATTTCGCTTGATACTCTGAAAGCAAGTCTCAATAAGCTGAATAAGCTTTTGAATGTCATTTATGCAGGAAACTTCACAAGCCTGACCGGAAAACTGCCCTAAATAACACCAAAACAAAAGCACCATCGGAACTCTACCGAAATGAATCGGTTAGTTTCTCTGGTGCTTTACTATTAATAGAAAATATGTCCGCCTATCTGAATTCCCGTAAGTCCTTCAATGGGCGTTCTGAAAAAGAGACAATCGCCTACCGTGGTTGCTCCCGCCATGGCTTCATCCGCCGCTTTATAACATGCCGCAGTTGCATGGTCTTCTGCCAAAGCAAGTGCAAGGCGTCCGCTTCCCACCGGTGAAAATTGCTTATTCTGATAAATCACTCCCACCATAGTATCAGGAAATACTGAACTCTTTACACGGTTAATAACTACAGCTCCTACCGCAACCTGTCCCGCATAAGGCTGGTTACCCGCCTCACAATAAATCAGATTGGCAAGAAGATATCTGTCTCCGTCCGCAAAGGTAATATCTGAAATATCCCTCCATGCAGACTGTGCTGCCAGCCGTGATAATCTTCTCTCTTCTTCTAACTGCTTCTGCAACTGTTCAATATTATTCTGCTGTTCTTCCAGCTGTTTCTCATAAGCAATCATTTCCGCTTCTGTTTCGGAAATCTGATGCTGATAACCGGAAATCTGACCGGAGGTCTGGCTGACCAGACCGGAAACACGGCTCTGCTCCGCTTCCACTTCTACCTTCAGCGCATCCAAATCTTCTTTTTCTGCAATCAGCATTGCTTCCTTTTCTGCAATGGTTGCTCTGGTTTCCTGATACAACGTAAGCTGTTCCCTGTCATAAGCGGACAACTGCTCGATGTAGTCATTTCGGTTTAGCATATCCGAAAAATTGGCAGCACCAAAAAACATTTCCAGTACCACATAATCCCGTTTCTCATACATAAACTGGATACGTTTTTTCATGGCTTCATACTGGGCTTCCTCTACCGCTTTGGCCTCTTCAAGTTCCTTACCGGTCTGCTCAATCTCAGCTTCCTTGTTTTCAATTTGCTGCTCTAAATCTGCCAAATTGTTACTGACCTGGGTAAGTTCATTGTTCAGATTATTCAACTGACCTTTTAACCCTTCCGTGGTTTCTTTTAATCCTGTCAGTTCGTCTTCCGTCTCACTTAAAGCCTGCTCTGTCTTTTCTTTTTCTTCCTTAGCCTGATTCAGTTTTTCTTCCGTTTCTTTTACATCTGCATAAACAGTTGTGGGAATGGCGCAAAACAGCAGAGCCACTGCCGTCCATACGGCAATCCACTGCTTCCGTGCTCCTTTCATCCGCTTCACCTGCCTTTAATACGTCACTATTTTGTGCCGAAAATTCTGTCTCCCGCATCTCCAAGCCCCGGCACAATATATCCGTGGTCGTTTAATTTTTCATCTAACGCACCTACGTAAATATCTACATCAGGATGCGCTTCCTCCATTGCCTTAATACCTTCCGGCGCAGCAATAATACACATGAAATGAATCTTTTTGCATCCTTTGTCTTTTAACATCTGAATCGCTGCCACGGAAGAACCTCCTGTTGCAAGCATGGGATCAACCACAAATACTTCTCTTTCCGCACAGTCTGCCGGAAGCTTGCAATAATATTCCACAGGTTTTAACGTCTCCGGGTCACGATAAAGACCGATATGTCCGATTTTTGCAGCAGGAATCAGGGAAAGCATTCCATCCACCATACCGAGTCCTGCACGGAGAATGGGCACAATCGCCATCTTCTTGCCTTTTAATTCTTTTACTGTAGTTTTGCAAATCGGTGTTTCGATTTCCACCTCGGAAAGCTGAAGTTCTCTGGTTGCTTCGTAACAAATCAGCATCGCAATCTCACTGATGGTCTGTCTGAAATCTTTGGTGCCTGTTTCGATTCTTCTGATATAACCGATTTTATGCTGAATCAAAGGATGATCCATAATTACTGTTTTTGCCATTTTTCTACCTCCGTATTTTACCCTTTTATCCTGTTACCCTTCTATTTTGGAAATTCTTCTGATATGGTTTTCTCCTTCCGAAAACGCAGTATCAAGGAATGTATCCACTATCTCAAGTGCCAGATTCTTACCTGTAAATCCCCCTCCTAACGCAAGCATATTTGCGTCATTGTGGAGCCTTGTCATCTTAGCAAGATAAGGATCGGTACAAAGTGCGCAGCGCACTCCCGGAATTTTATTGGCAGCAATGGAAATACCGATGCCTGTAGTACAGACAACGATTCCTCTGTCACATTCTCCGCTTGCAACCGCCTGTGCTGCTGCCCGCCCAAACTCAGGATAATCACAGGAATTCTTATCATAGCATCCGAAATCCTTGCATTCCAGTCCTCTTTCCTTCAAGTGCTCTATCACCTGCATTTTTAAATCGTATCCGCCATGGTCACTTCCTATTGCTATCATTTTTCTTCCTCCGTCTTCTTTTTCATTCCCTGCTTTACATTCTTAGCTTCGCTATCTTTATTTATACCCTTATCACGTGATGTCCTGCTGCCTTCAGCAACCGGTTCATAATCGCCTGCCCGATTCCCGGACTGTCAAAAGACTCCGCAAACATCACCTGTACATCGCTGTCATCAAACTCACGCAGAATACGGAACAACTGCCTTGCAATAGCCTCCTCATCATTTCTGCTACCCACACTCTTTATCACATCACCAACATAGCCGCCCTTTGTTTCATCGGTTGCAATGACGCCGGTTTTCTTTCCTTCGCTCTGCGCAACGGCAATCTGCCTATTAATGTAATCCGTTACTGCCCCTTCTGCTCCTTCCACAACGGTAAGGCTTCCTTTAGGGGCGTAATGCCTGTATTTCATACCGGGAGCCTTGGGCGCCTCCTTAGCATTCGCATCAAGAAGTGTCTTATCCATATCAACTTGTCCCACAACTGACTTAAGCATTTCCTCTGTAATATAACCCGGACGCAAAATCACCGGCTGTCCGTCTGTTAAATCAATTATCGTTGACTCAAGCCCAATGTTTACTTCTCCGCCATCGATAATCATATCCACCCGTCCATCCAAATCTTCAATCACATACTTTGCAACCGTAGGACTGGGTCTGCCGGAACGGTTGGCACTGGGCGCTGCCACGTATCCTCCTGCCGCCCGGATAAGTGCCCGGGCTGTTTTATGAGAGGGCATCCTCACCGCCACCGTATCAAGACCGCCTGTGGTCGCATAGGGTACCGCATCCGATTTGTAAAAAATCATGGTAAGCGGCCCCGGCCAGTACTTTTCAGCCAAAAGATAGGCTTCCTCCGGAATTTCCTTCACAATTCCCGGAAGTGCCTCCATGTCTGCAATATGCACGATTAGCGGGTTATCTGACGGTCGTCCTTTCGCTTCATAAATCTTGGCAGAGGAATTTTCATTCAGTCCGTCTCCTCCCAGACCATATACCGTCTCCGTAGGAAAAGCTACCAGTCCCCCCTGCCTCAATATGTCACCGGCCTGCATCATCAATTCTTCATTTATATTGTTTTCATCTATCGTAATAATTTTTGTTTTCATGTGATGATTTCCTCACGCAATTTGCCATTTATACTCTATCACATTTTTTGCGGTTTGACTAGTGCAGGGTATTGATATATTTCATGATTCCCATATGAATCTGAAACGCCAGTTTTTCCTGATACAACGGTGTAATCAGTTTTTCTGCCTCTGCCCTGTTTGACAAAAAGCCACACTCTACAATTACAATTGGGTTCGCTGTTTTTTTCAGCAGGTAATAGCTGTCATTCCCCTTTGCCTCACGTGTATTGCTCTCATCAAGACATCGCAGCTGCTTCTGCATAATCTGTGCAAGCTGTTTGCTCTTTTCACCGGTAGTATAATAAAAAACCTGTGCGCCCTTCACATATTCCTCATGATAGCTGTTTTGGTGTATGCTGATTACCAGTACCGGATCCGCCTCTTCAATTATGCGAAGCCTGTTCTTCATATCCTGCACTTTTTTGTTGGATGCATTTTCATCATATAACCCGTTTTCATCTTCTCTGGTCATGACAACTTCAATGTCATCCGCTTCCAAAAATAATTTCAATTTCTTTGCAATTTCCAAATTAATATCTTTTTCGAGCGCGTTGTTAACACCTACTTTTCCGGGGTCAGCACCGCCATGTCCGGCATCAATCACCACACGCACTTTTCCCTTCTGTAAAGATTCCCCGTTTTTCTTTTCTCTCTCCTTATTTTGAATCAGTGCATCCGCTTCACCCTCTGCCCATTCCATAAACACTTCATTGCTGATATCGTCATTACGGCTTTCCTTTTCATTTATGTATACAGCTCCTTTTGCCGCCACCAGATACATTGACACCAAAAGAATTCCCGCCATAATCAAATGCAAAATCTTGTTTCTCATTTCTGTCACAGCTACACCTCTTATTCACCGTGCTTTGATAAAAATGTATGAAAAATAAGCTGTAGGTATACCCTACAGCTTATCCGTTTCTTATTTATCTATCTGATTACCGGTTCAGATATGCCATGATTTCATTCCAAATTTCCGGTTTTTCAAATCCCAGTCTCCAACTGGCAACACCGCCAATTCCATATTTCTCCATAATGTTAAGCTTTACCTGAATGGAGCGTTCATCCTCAAGCCATACCTGATGCAACGTATTCCCGGATGTATACTCTCCGTAATTCTGACAGGTCTCATCATCCCAAACCACTTCTATATTATGGTTTGTCACATAGTCTTCCGCCATCTGCATACCGACTGCCTGGCTGCTGATACTGGTAGATGCATTTTCTGTTGTAGTCTCCCAAATTCTTGTATAAAAGGGAAGGGCATTGATAATCTTATTGGCAGGAACCTCTTCAACGGTTCTGGCAATACCTTCCTCCACAAAATTGATGGACGCAACACTTCCTGCAACTTCACTACCCGCATAATGCTCGTCATATCCCATGATAATCACATAATCTGCCACAACGCCCTGCTCTGCTCTGTCATAATGGTCTGTATATCCGGTAGGCACATAGTTATCCACAGACAATACAATCCCATGCTCACGACAGGGAATCGAAAGTTCTCTCAGGAACTGCACATAATGTTCCCCGCAGTCCATACTGATTTGTTCAAAGTCTACATTGATACCGTCAATTCCGCAATTAAGCACTTCATTTACCAGATTATCAATCAATACTTTTCTGGTAGTAGTAGATGACAGAATTTCATACATATCAATACTGTCACTGTACTCAATATTTTCAATCAGCGCCCACACTTCAAGTCCCATATCATGGGCCTTGCTCACATAATCCGTGGTGGCAAAGCTGGTGTAATTTCCTTCATTATCGCAAAGCTTAAACCAGGTAGGCGAAATCACATTAAGCCCCTGTGTATTTGCCGTCACTTCTGTCAACGTGTCATTTCCTGCCACTCCTGCGACCACATGCCATCCCATATTAATCTTGTAATCTCTGGTTACACTGGTATATTCCGGCTCTGCATAGTCTGTAACAGGAATCGGCAATTCGCTTCTGATTCCCGTAAGACGTTTATTCTCCACATAACCCATAACGGAATCGGCGGTCTTTACCTTGGACCATGTTTCCATTTGTTCCAGCACGGTCACCTTATCTCCTGCTGCTACATCCGTCAGAATTTCACTTTTCACACCGCCTCTTACTCTGACTGCAGTGTCCTTTTTAATCTCTGCAATCTGAATATCTTCCCATACAGTATCTAACTGGATACGGTTAGGCTCTGTGAAGACTTCATAACCAAAATTGGTATATTTCTTTACATAATCAATTGCCACATACAGAGTATCGCCCTCATATCTGGAAATCACATACCCCATATCCTCACTGCCGCTTTTATCTTCCCTGATATTGCTTCCGATGCTTGTCCTGATAATATCATCCGGCAACGTATACAACAGAAGATTTTCATTTTTGTCCTCATAAAATCTTTCGTTTAAATATTTATGAACGGTAGCAAGATCCAAATAATATATACCGTCCAAAAGCTTTGCTCTCTCTTCAACAATTTCATTCTGTAAAACAATAGCCACATCATCACTGCCGCTTATGGAATAATAAGCCGCAAGATCCGCTCTCTCTTTGGAATAAGAGTATTTGTCAATAATCATTCCCCCAAAACTGACGCCGCCTATGATAATAATAAGGACGACTGCAAGAATCACCGGAATTATTTTTTTCTTCATAAGTAATTTCCTCCAATCGTCCTATATTATATCAAACTATTGTCTTACCGTCATTACCATTTTTCTAAAAAAATGATTGTTTTATACGCTGTTCCGGCAGCTTTTCTTTGCAGGCAATATCCGCCGAAGGACATTCTGCGCCGCATCGTTATATGGGTACACCGCGCGCAGCCTTTCATATGCTGCCGGAGTCAGTAAGATAGGGGCTTATTTGTTTGAAATCCTGTCGTACCGGATTTCTTTTATGTTTCCCTCATGGTCCGTAACGTAATCAGGCATATACAATGCATTTTCATTAACGCAATTTTTTTCAATATATTCCGAAGAGGTCGGAGCACCGTCAAGGTATAGCCTAACACCCGCACTTTCCCATTTCTGTAACTTACATCTGAGGGAATCATATTCTGTTTTATTGTCTTCCATCAATCATTCTCCCGTCTGCCCTTTAGTCTATTTCCAAACATTTCAATAGGAGGATCAATCGTGATATATTCCCAAAAAGCAAAATAAACCTCGGGACTGATTATATTTTTTGTTTATGACGATAATAAATAGCAGAGATGCCGGATATGTATCATGAAATAAACTACCGCTTGCGAAATTTCAGAGTGAATTAAACGTGAATCTGCGAGAAATATTCGCGACAAGCACTATAGCCTGTAAGACTTCTTTCCCTCGGCGCGATAAGTATCGGCCAATATATAAAAAGAAGAGATGAAAGTTTAACTGCTAACTTTCATATGATATAATATGCTCAGAACTAATGTAAATAAAATATGATACTCCATGCCTCCTTCCGATACAGATTTATCCGGAAGCATCTCATGACTGTATTATAGTGTTTATTACCAATTTTTGCAAGTGCTTTTTTTAATTTTTTGGCTATTTTTTACAAAAACACCGTTTTATGGCTATAAATACGCCATTTTATAAATTTTTCTTAAACTCTTATTCTGTCCTATTGACTAAAATTTCAACAAAGTATAAGATAATTGTAACCAAACGGCAGGATAACAGTATCTTAATAGTAAGGATGTGATAATAATGAAGATAGAAAAAGTAAATGATCATCAGATTCGCTGCACCCTGACAAGAGAAGATTTAGCTGACAGGGAATTAAAGCTCAGCGAACTTGCTTACGGTACCGAAAAAGCCAAAGATTTATTCCGGGATATGATGCAACAGGCGGCATTCGAATTCGGTTTTGAAGCCGAAGATATTCCGCTTATGATAGAAGCAATTCCTTTAAATTCCGAATGTATTGTACTCATTATCACCAAGGTGGAGGACCCCGAAGAGCTTGATACACGTTTTTCCAAATTTGCCCCTTCCGTCCAGGAAGACAGCGAGATAGTGGATGACGTACTCGACTCCATTGCTGAAGGTGCCGATGATGTACTTGATTTATTTAAGAGAATTCAGAACAAACACGGTCTTACCAAGGATTCCCATACCGAAGAAGAATCCGCAGATTCTGCCAAGGCAGAAAAAGAGGACTCTTCCTTCAAAAACGAGCTTCGTAAAAAGCTTGACAAGAACGGCTCCCCCGAAGTATTGACCAGACTTTGTTCTTTCCGGTCTCTTCACGAGGTCACTGCATTAGCACGTGTACTGGACGGTTATTACCAGGGTACCAACTCTTTATATAAGGCAAAAGACGAATCCTATATTTTGGTAATTTCCAAAAGTGGGCATTCCCCTGCAGAGTTTAACAGAATCTGCAATATTCTTTCCGAGTACGGTTCGCCCGTTAAGTCCCTCCCGGCAAGTGAAGCTTACCTTGAGGAACACTGTGATGCCATTCTTCGCAATACTGCTTTGCAGTCCCTGGCATCCATTTAACGGAAAGACTGCCGCTTTCCTTTCGGCAACTTTACCGGAACATCAGACACATCTGCCACCGGTTGTGGTCAGATGTGTTTTTTATTGCCGTTTTCTTTATTTCATGATAAACTGATACGGAAATATACAAAAGCCATTAAAAAACGAAAGGATAATTATTATGGACATGTTTGCAACCTTTTGGGCGCTTATACCGCCCATCGTAGCCATTGTACTTGCCCTGATTACCAAAGAAGTATACAGTTCCCTGTTTGTGGGAATTCTGGTAGGCGGCTTGTTTTACTCCGGCTTTTCTTTTGAAGGAACCTTAACACATATTTTTAACAACGGTTTTGTTGCCGTACTTTCCGATGCATACAATGTAGGCATTCTTATTTTCCTCGTCATTCTGGGAGCAATGGTCTGCCTGATGAACCGCGCCGGCGGAAGTGCCGCATTCGGACGTTTTGCCAAAGAAAAAATTAAATCCCGCGTCGGAGCACAGCTTGCTACCATTGCACTCGGTGTTCTGATTTTTATTGATGACTATTTTAACTGTCTTACCGTAGGCAGCGTTATGCGTCCTGTTACGGACGAGCACAAGGTATCCCGTGCCAAGCTGGCATATTTAATCGATGCCACTGCTGCTCCCATCTGTATTATTGCACCGATTTCTTCCTGGGCTGCTGCCGTATCGGGTTTTGTGGAAGGTGAAGACGGTTTCAGTCTTTTTATCAGTGCCATCCCTTACAACTTTTATGCACTGCTGACCATCCTTATGATGGTACTTCTTGTTATTATGAACTTTGACTTCGGCCCCATGAAAAAATATGAAGTTAATGCCATAAACGGTGATATTTTCTCTGACAGCAAAAGCGGCGAAGAGGAATCCGTTTATGTGAATCCCAAGGGAAAAGTAATTGACCTGATTATCCCTATTGCAGCCCTCATTATCTGTTGTGTTATCGGTATGATTTATACCGGCGGATTTTTCTCAGGAACGGATTTTGTCACAGCCTTCTCCAATTGTGATGCTTCCGTAGGTCTTGCCCTTGGCAGTATTTGTGCTTTGATTGTTACCGTTATCGTTTATTTAATTCGCAAAGTACTTACCTTCTCCGACTGCATGGAATGCATTCCCGCAGGCTTTAAGGCAATGGTACCCGCGATTCTGATTTTGACATTCGCATGGACTTTGAAAGCCATGACGGACAGCCTTGGCGCAAAAGAATTTGTTGCCGCTGCCATGGAACAGAGCGCAGGCTCCCTGATGTACTTCCTGCCTGCCATCATTTTCCTGGTTGGTTGTTTCCTTGCATTCTCTACAGGTACTTCCTGGGGAACTTTCGGCATCCTGATTCCCATTGTTGTTGCCGTGTTCTCCGGTTCCAACCATGAGCTGATGATTATTTCCATCTCTGCCTGCATGGCAGGTGCCGTATGTGGTGACCATTGTTCCCCCATTTCCGACACTACCATCATGGCAAGTGCCGGTGCACAGTGTAAGCATGTAAACCATGTTTCCACACAGCTTCCCTACGCACTGGTTGCTGCCGGCGTATCCTTTGTCACATATATTGTTGCAGGATTTACGCAGAGCGCATGGATTTCCCTGCCGGTAGGTATCGTTCTGATGGTTGGCACATTATTTGTCATCAAAAAAATGACCGCCGCAAAAGCAGATGCATAATATCCGGCATTTCCGGATACCGCATTAACAAAATAAACCCCTGTTTCACTGATGTGTGAGACAGGGGTTCTTTGCGTCCTATAGGTGATGATTCTTATAAAGCTTCAATCTTTGCCATCAGGTCATTGATGTCCATGCCGTGAACCATAGCAGCTTCCTCAAGGCTCTCTGCCTGTGCGGAAGGACATCCCAGACAGTGCATACCTGCTTCCATAAGAACAGGTGCAACCGCAGGATTGGTTCTTAAGATTTCACCGATTGTCATGTCTTTGGTAATCTGTGCCATTTGTAACAACCTCCTTCTATCTGTCAAATAAAATTTCTATTTCTGAATATAAAATTCATAGCAACATTTAGTATAATACTTTCCCCTCTTTCTGGCAAGATTATTTACTTTGTATATAAAAAAGTACATTCCCTTGCTTGACCTGAAAGGTCTTGTAACATATAATAAAAGTACGGTATCAGCATAGTTTTTATGCTCAAATAAATCTAACAAAATAATATTAGGAGGCTTACACAAAATGAGACCAGAATGGAACAATTTTGTAGCAGGTAAGTGGGAAAATGAAGTTAACGTACGTGACTTCATTCAGAAAAACTACCATCCTTATGATGGTGATGATTCCTTCTTAGCAGAAGCTACACAGGACACCAAAGACTTATGGCAGATGGTACTTGAATTACAGAAAAAGGAACGTGAAGCAGGCGGCGTTCTTGATATGGATACCAAGGTTGTATCTACTATCACATCCCATGGCCCCGGCTACCTTGACAAATCCAAAGAGAAAATCGTTGGATTCCAGACAGATAAGCCCTTCAAGCGTTCTCTTCAGCCTTACGGCGGTATCAGAATGGCAGAAAAAGCTTGTTCTGACAACGGATACGAAGTAGATCCCGAAATCAGCGAATTTTTCTCTACACACAGAAAAACACACAACGCAGGTTGTTTCGATGCTTACAATGCTGAAATGAGAGCTTGTCGTTCTTCTCACATTATTACAGGTCTTCCAGATGCTTACGGACGTGGACGTATCATCGGTGACTACAGAAGAGTAGCTCTTTACGGTATTGACTTCTTAATCGAAGACAAGCTTGCGCAGAAAGATTCCACAGGACGTGTAATGACAGATGATGTTATCCGTCTTCGTGAAGAAATCTCCGAGCAGATCGTTGCTCTTAAGATGATGAAAGAAATGGCAGCTTCCTACGGATGCGATATTTCCAAGCCCGCTACCAACGTAAAAGAAGCTATTCAGGCTACTTACTTCGGTTACTTATGTGCTGTTAAGGAACAGAACGGTGCTGCTATGTCCCTCGGACGTACATCTACATTCCTTGACTGCTACGCAGAAAGAGACTTAGCTAACGGTACATTTACAGAATCTGAAATTCAGGAATTTGTTGACCACTTCATCATGAAATTACGTTGCATCAAGTTTGCGCGTACACCTGAATACAACCAGATTTTCGCAGGTGACCCTGTATGGGTAACAGAATCCTTAGCAGGTGTTGGTGTTGACGGACGTCACTTAGTAACAAAGATGAGCTTCCGTTACTTACACACATTAACAAACTTAGGAGCAAGCCCTGAACCCAACTTAACAGTTCTCTGGTCTCCCAGACTTCCTGAGAACTTCAAGAGATACTGTGCTAAGTTGTCCATCTTAACATCTTCCATCCAGTACGAAAACGATGAACTTATGAGACCTGACCACAGTGATGACTACGGTATCGCATGTTGTGTATCTTCCATGGTTATCGGTAAGGAAATGCAGTTCTTCGGAGCACGTGCTAACCTTGCTAAGTGCTTACTTTACGCATTAAACGGTGGTGTTGACGAAGTTACCAAGAAACAGGTTGGTCCTAAATATCGTCCTGTTGAAGGTGATGTTCTTGATTATGATGATGTTATGGATAAATTCTCAGACATGATTGAATGGCAGGCAGACGTATATGTAAATACTCTGAACATCATTCATTATATGCATGACAAATACTGCTATGAAAGAGCTGAAATGGCACTTCATGACAGAGATGTTAAGAGATACTTCGCAACAGGTGTTGCAGGTCTTTCTATCGTAGCTGACTCCTTATCTGCTATCAAGTATGCTAAGGTTGAAGTTATCAGAGATGAAGACGGCGTTATCGTTGACTTCAAGACAACAGGTGACTTCCCTAAATACGGTAACGATGATGACCGCGTTGACAGCATCGCTCAGGCAATCGTTACTAAGTTTATGACAGCTATCAGAAGACATCATACTTACAGAAACGGTATTCCTACAACATCCATTCTTACCATTACTTCTAACGTAACATACGGTAAGGCTACAGGTAATACACCTGACGGACGTAAGAAAGGACAGCCTTTCGCACCCGGTGCTAACCCGATGCACGGACGTGATACTCACGGTGCAGTAGCATCCTTATCTTCCGTTTCCAAGCTTCCTTTCAAGGATGCACAGGATGGTATTTCCAATACCTTTACTATCATCCCCGGAGCTCTTGGTAAAGAAGATCAGATCTTCGCAGGCGATATTGAAATTGATTTAAACAAATAATTGACTTAACACATTACATTCATCTGTAAGGAGGACACACAATGGACCAGAAAGCTATGATTGATGACCTTGTAAAAATGCTGGATTCCGGCATGGCAATGGGCGTAGGACATGTAAATGTAGACACTAATGCCTCAAGTGACAAATCAAAAGAAGTTCAAACCATGGGATGCTCGGATTGTTCCAGAACTCCATTGGCATGTAGCGTTCCTACCTTACAGGATGGATTAGACGACTTTCATTAAATATTATAGGAGGTAGATTACCATGGCAGCAGTAAGTGCAGCACAGGTTGACAACCTGGTATCATTATTAGATGGTTATTCAGTTAAAGGTGGACATCACCTTAACGTTAACGTATTAAACAGAGAAACACTTTTAGATGCTCAGCAGCATCCTGAAAACTATCCTCAGCTTACAATCCGTGTTTCCGGATACGCTGTTAACTTCATCAAGTTAACACCTGAACAGCAGGCTGACGTTATTTCCCGTACATTCCATGAATCCATCTAATTTCGGATAATACGAAGAAATAAGGTAAAGTGTATAAACCTCCGGTGGTTTTTCTGCCGGAGGTTTTTAACTCGGAAGGGAGATTTTTATGCAAGGCAGAATTCATTCACTAGAAAGCTTTGGTACCGTAGACGGTCCCGGCACCAGATTTGTTGTATTTGTGCAAGGATGCCCCATGCGATGTGCCTATTGCCACAACCCTGATACCTGGGCAATGAACGGCGGAACCTTGATGGAGCCGGAATATGTTTATGAACAGTACAAAAGAAACGAAAGTTTTTACAAAAACGGTGGTATTACCGTTACCGGCGGCGAACCTCTTATGCAGATTGATTTTTTAATTGATTTGTTTACACTTGCCAAAAAGGACAATGTGCATACCTGCATCGACAGCTCCGGTATTGCTTACAACCCGGACAACGCTCCCTTAATTGCAAAATTAGATAAGCTTATGGAGCTCACGGACCTTGTTATGCTTGATATTAAGCACATTGACCCTGCAAAGCACAAAGAACTTACCATGCAACCTAATGAACCGATTTTGGCCTTTGCAGCGTATTTAAACGAAAAGCAAGTTGATATGTGGATTCGCCACGTTGTTGTACCCGGCATTACCGATGACGACAAGTATTTATTTGACTTAGGTTACTTCATCGGACAATTTACCAATTTGAAAGCACTGGATGTACTTCCTTATCATACGATGGGAGAAAACAAATACGAAAAGCTTGGCATTTCTTACAAGCTTGCCGGAGTTCCTCCCATGGACAAAAATCTGATTCCGGCAAAAAAAGAAGTCATTCTCAACGGAATCAGAAAACGCAGAAGTGAAATAAATTCTCAATAATTCCCTTCTGTATTTGTTAAATTTTTATCGTTTTGGCTTGTATTCTTTCGTCATTTATATTAAAATAATAGAAGGATTATTAAGAAAACATTTTTAAGGAGGATATTGTTATGGCATACGTTATTAGTGACGCTTGTATTTCTTGTGGAGCATGTGCAGGACAGTGCCCTGTTGGCGCTATTTCTGAAGGCGACGGCAAGTTTGAAATCGATGCAGCTACATGCATCAGCTGTGGTTCCTGTGCAGGTGGATGCCCCGTTGGAGCTATCTCCGAAGAATAGAATTCACGAGCAGAAAAGCAAGCGCAAAGTATTAAATACGAAAGCAAAGCGTTCAATCATACGATTGAACGCTTTTTTCTTAAAAAGCCAATTCTTTTCTTTTCCCCCTGCTTCTTTTCTTTTATCTGTTTCTCCTCGCTTATCTCTGCTTTTTCTATCGTTTGCCCCTCCGGCTTTACCTGTAGCTGAGCATCCTTCTCTTCTTTCTTTTGCTGCATGATTTCCTCCAGATGTTTTGCCTGCAGGGCGCGTTCTTCCTTGCGCTCCGCCTTTTTCTCCGAAGCACTCTTCTTTTGATTCCGTGAGCGAATCAACTCATCTACTCTACGGTAGTGCTCCTCCTGTCTGTCAATGCGAATCAGTTCTCTCTCTTCTTCTCTCTCTTCCTGTAGTCTGAATTGATAGTCTAATTCTTTTAACAGCGTGTCTTTAATTTCTTCACAGACCTCCTGATTGTTGCTTTTTACCGCTTCTGTAATCATTGTCTGCAAAAGCTGTTGTAGCCTGAGACTTTTTGCCTCTCTGCTCTCCTCATGCACAGGCATAAATTCCCCTTTGTTTACCATTAATACATGTCTCTTCCTGCTTTCTGCCTGTTGCATCCCGCCAATGCCGTAATTTGCTCCCGGCTGCATTTCCGCCCGGTTTAACAGGCTACGTATTGCCTTCAACTGCAATCCCTGCTCCTTTAAATCTCGCACCTCTTTAAAGCGTTCAATATCTTCTTCCGTATAATAGCGGTGTCCCAACTCATTTCTCTTAATCGGAAGTCCCAGTTCCTCTTCCCAGTATCTTAGTACATGACTTTCCACCTGTACCTGCTTTGCTGCATCTGAAATCAAATACATTCTTTCTGCCTGTTTCATAAAATCCCTCCTGTTTTTATTTAAATCACAAAAAGGACAAGCATCTACGCTTGTCCTCTTTCGTACATTTCAAAATTCTGTTGTATCCTATCCTTGCAAATTAGCAAGCCACGCAAAATCCCCTCACATTTCCTAGTGTTCCATATTGGCAAACTTGGTGTAGTCAGGAAGCCATACAAGGTCTACAGTACCAATCGGACCGTTTCTCTGCTTGGCAATAATTATTTCTGCAATTCCTTTTTTCTCAGTGTCTTTATTATAATAATCATCTCGATAGATGAACATTACCACGTCGGCGTCCTGCTCAATCGCACCGGATTCACGAAGGTCAGAAAGCATCGGTCTGTGATCCGGTCTCTGCTCTACCGCACGGCTGAGCTGGGATAACGCTATTACCGGTACATTCAGCTCTCTGGCAAGCGCCTTCAGCGAACGGGAAATATCTGAAATTTCCTGCTGTCTGGAGTCACCGCCCCTGCCACTGCCACTCATAAGCTGTAAGTAGTCAATGATAATCATCTGCAGGTTATGTTCCAATTTATATTTTCGGCATTTGGAACGGAGCTCCGAAATACTGATACCCGGCGTATCATCAATTATCAGGTTGGACTTTCCGATTACTCCGGCACTTTCTATCAGTTTTTCCCACTCTGTATCGGAAAGGTTACCGGTACGCAGATGCTGGGAATCCACTCTTGATTCCAAGGAGAACAGACGGTTTACCAGCTGCTCCTTACTCATTTCCAAACTGAATATTGCTACTGTTTCATTGAGCTTAAAAGCCACATGTTGGGCAATATTAAGCACAAATGCGGTTTTACCCATAGACGGTCTTGCCGCTACCAGAATCAGGTCAGAAGGCTGCATGCCTGCCGTCCTGTAATCAAGGTCGATAAATCCGGTTGCCACACCGGTAACATTCCCCTTGTTCTTGGAAGCCTTTTCGATTTTGTCCATGGCATTCATAACAACCTGTCTGATGGGAACAAATTCTCCGGTATTTCTTTTCTGTACCAGTTCAAAAATTCTCTTTTCCGTATCTTCCAATATCACTTCCAGATTTTCTTTTCCGGTATAGCATGTATTGGCAATCTCTTCATTTAACCGTATGAGTTTACGCAGAGTAGCTTTTTCAGCCACAATATTTGCATAATGCTTGATGTTTGCCGAAGTGTACACCGATGTCATGATTTCTCTGATAAATTCAAGGCTACTGACCTCCGGTGGCACATCCTTTTCTCTCAAACGATCCTGTAAGGTCACCACATCAACCGGTTTTCCTTCATCATTCAGTTCTACCATGGTGTCAAATAAAACACCGTACTGTCTGCTGTAAAAATCTTCTCCCATGATAATTTCAGAGGCTACCGTAATAGCTTCTCTGTCCATAATCATAGAACCGATTACAGATTGTTCTGCTTCTATACTGTGCGGCAATACCCGCTTTAAAAGCATTTCTTCTGTTGCTGCCATTGGCTTATACTCCTCGCCTTATTTCAGTTCCGTAACTTTTACCTTTAACTTGCCTGTTACCTTGGGATGCAACTTCACACTCACTTCATATACGCCGAAATTTCTGATGGCTTCCGGAAGCTGAATCTTTTTCTTGTCTATTTCCTTTCCACACTGCTCTTTGTATGCCACAGCAATTTCCTTACTGGAAACAGAGCCGAAGGTCTTGCCGCCTTCACCGGCCTTAATGGAAACAATCACCTCATCCTTTTCCATTTCTGCCGCAAATACCTGCGCTGCCTCTAACTGCTCCTTGGCAATTTTCTGTTCATTTGCCTTCTGTAACTTCAAATCGTTCATGTTCTTTCCGTTTGCCTCTACGCCGAGTTTCTTTGGAAGAACATAATTTCTTGCATATCCGTCATTCACATCTACTACATCGCCTTTTTTTCCAAGGCTTTTTACATCCTGTAATAAAATAACTTTCATTGGTACTTTCCTCCTTTATACGACCAAATCGCCCTCTGCAATCATCTTATCCAAATTTTCTTTCAGGATACCGATGCCCTCTGCAAGCGACACACCGCTGAGCTGGCACCCCGCAATGCTGAGATGACCGCCTCCGCCTAATTTTTCCATAATGACCTGTACATTCACCTCATCAATGGAACGGGCACTTACAAAAATCTGATTCTGATACTCTGTCAGCACAAAGCTGGCCTTCACACCGTTGATATTCAGTAATTCATTTGCTGCCTGTGCTCCCACTACGGTAGGACTTTGAATATCCTCACTGGTACAGGTTGAAATCGCAAATGCATTGCGGTAAATTTCCGCCTGGCTGACAGCATCCGCCTTTGCTTTATATTCATTGGCATCTTCACGGAACAGCTTACGTACTCTGGTAACATCCGCTCCGTTTCTTCGAAGAAATGCTGCTGCCTCAAAGGTTCTGACACCTGTCTTACTCATAAAGTTATTGGTATCTATCATAATACCGGAGTACATACAATCTGCCTCATCGGAAGTGACCTTGATACTTTCTCCGATATACTGTAAAATTTCGGAAACCATCTCACAGGCAGAAGATGCGTACGCCTCGATATAAGAAAGCGTTGCATTCTCAATCACTTCTGTTCCCTGTCTGTGGTGATCCAATACCACAATAGACTTACAAAGCTTCAAAAGTTCCGGGCACTCTGTAATGCTGGGCTTATTGACATCCACTACTACAAGTACCGTGCCGGCCCCCGCCAGTTCAATCGCCTGCTGGCTGCCGATAATCATGTTATCCTCATAGGCATCATTGTTTTTAAACAAATCCATCATAGGCTTTACAGAAGTACTCACATCATTCACTACAATGTGTGCTCTCCTGTCAAGCGTCTTGGCAATACGGTAAATACCTACCGCCGCACCAAAGCTGTCCACATCCGCCAGTCTGTGTCCCATAATCAGCACTCGTTCCTTGGCAGAAATAATTTCCCGAAGGGCCTGCGCTTTTACACGGGCTTTTACTCTGGTATTCTTCTCCACCTGCTGGCTCTTTCCGCCATAATAGACAATGTTGTCCGGCACCTTTACAACCGCCTGGTCACCACCTCTTCCAAGTGCAAGGTCAATGGCATTACGGGCAAACTCATAATTCTGCGCATAAGTAAGTCCGTCCAATCCGATTCCGATACTGATGGTCACCGCCATCTCATTACCGATGTTTACGGTTTTTACATCATCCAGCAAATCAAATTTGCTTTCTCTTAACTGTTCAATGGCTTTTTTCCTTAGGACAACCATGTACTTGTCCTTTTCTATCTTTTTACAGATACCGTCAAGTGCCGCTATATACTTATTTACTTTTCGGTCAATAAGTGCAGTAAGAAGGGACCGTCTTACTTCTTCTACACTCTCCAGTGCTTCCTCATAATTGTCCAGATAAATCATACCTACTGCAAGACTCTGGTCATCCACTTCCTGCAAGGCAATTTTAAGTGCTGTTTCATCAAACAGATAAAACGCAATCAAACTGCTTGTATAATCCACATCCTCAATGATATCACTGTTCTCTATCACTTCCCTCATAGAGATTCGTTTCATTTTGACCATATAATTTCTGCCTTCATAGACAATATCAAATGAAACATCCTCAGATTCACCGGGCAGTTTTTCTCTGGTAATGGAAGGAAACAACGACGTAATGGACTTGCGATATCCCTTTTCTTTATGTACTACCTGTTCGAATCCGATATTTGTCCAAATAATCTTGCCCTCTTCATCCAGCATAGCATAAGGAAGCTCAAGTTCTCGAAGCAGAACCTTCTGAATCTGTCCGTACTGGGTAGCAAAGCTTATCAGTTCATTCATAATAATCGGTTTGTTGTAAAGCATCATGGAAACAGTAACTGCAAAATAAAACAGCGCAAAACAAGTCACCACAAGCCCGGCGGAAGTATCAAACAAATACACCACCATGTTTACTGCAACCAGTAAAAAACCCATATACAAAGAAGTCTGGGTGAAGCTTTTCAGTCGTCCTTTTAACTTAAGATTCTTTTTCTTTGAAGTCATGCTTTTACGTACCTCTGCCTTAAACAGGTTTCCTGATAATAATAACACTTATTTAGTATAACATTTTTTATATAAAGTTTCCATACCCTTATTTTGTTGCTTTCTGACTGATTCTGTCGCCTTTTTGTGCCGGATAAACAAAAGAGACAACATTATGGTTTTGCTCCCAACATTGTCTCTTTACCATCTTTATTTATTTCACAAAGGCTTTTGTATCTTAGTCCTCATCCAAAACTTCCTCTGCGATATTGATACAGCTTGTACCGATTCTGTCAAGATTCATAAGAATACCTGAAAAAGCTCCGGTAAGCTCCGGTTTACAGTCATTCTTTTTCATTCTCTTGACATGGTTTTTGTTAAACTTACGCTCCATTTTGCGAAGTTTGTCTTTGGCATCAAGCAGCTCCAGTGCTTCCTGTTTGTCTTGTGTTTTTGCAAGTTGCTTTGCCATATCCATCATTTTTATAACAAACTCAAAGCACCTATCCAGTTCTTCCATTGCCATTTCGGAGAACTGATATTCATTAAAAATCTTATCTCTCGATATCTTGGAAATATCCATGCATCTGTCACGCATTTTATCTACGTCATTCACCACATACATCAGCCCTGCTGCCTCCGCGGTCATTTCCTCGGTAAGTCCGCCGCCTGCAAACAATGCCGACATATAGTCCACCAGTTCCTTGCTGATATTACCAAGCCAGTTACCGTTTTCATCCGCTTTCTTAAGAATTTCCGTATCTCCGGTTATAAAGCTTGTTTTTACATCCTGCAATAAAATCTTTACATTTTCAAACATCACCTTTACTTCCTCTGTTGCCAGATGAAGTGCCGCCGCAGGCTGCGCAATCATTCTGCTGTCAATAAAGAGAGGCGCTGTTTTATCTTCCTCCTGTTTCTCGTCTCCTCTGACAATAAAGTTTACAATCTTTACCATAACAGGAATTAGCGGCAACCATATCAATGTATTTAAAATATTAAAGGACATATGCGCATTTGCAATCTGTCTGGCAATCACATCCACCTCATTACCCTTCGGAGATATGAAGCGTACAAATTCCGCAAACACAGGAACAAACCAGATAAACACTGCTGCACCGGCAATATTGAACACACTATGGGCAACCGCCGTTCTCTTGGCATTTCTGGACTGTCCGATACATGCCATAAGTGCAGTAATGGTAGTACCGATATTGTCACCCAGCAAAATCGGAATCGCACCGGCAAGACCGATGGCACTGCTGACTCCGTCTGCGGCAGGCTGCGCCGCAAAGCTCTGCAGAACCGCAATTGTCGCACTACTACTCTGTACCACTAATGTCATAACTGTTCCCAGGAGTACTCCCAAAATCGGAATCTGAGACACGCCTGCAATCAGATTCGTAAAGATAGGACTTGTGGCAAGCGGTTTCATAACGCCGCTCATCGTTTCAATTCCCACAAACAAAAGACCGAAGGCAAAAATCGTCTGACCGATACTTTTCACCTTTTCCTTTTTACTGATAAAGAACATAAAGAAACCGATAAATACAAACATCCAAATGTAATCACTGATTTTAAAAGCAATCAGCTGTGCCGTCATGGTAGTACCGATATTTGCACCTAAGATAACCGAAATTGCCTGAGGCAGACTCATCAGTCCCGCGCTGACAAAACCTATCACCATAACCGTGGTTGCTGAACTACTCTGCAATACTGCCGTAACAAGCGCTCCGGCCAGTACTCCCATCACGGGATTCTTCGTCAGAACCCCCAAAATTGTTTTCATTTTTTCTCCCGCAGCCTTTTGCAGACACTCACTCATCATGTTCATGCCGTAAATAAAAACTGCAAGTCCTCCCAGTAATCCAAAAATTGTTTGCATGGCTTCTCTCCTATGCTCCTTTACTCTTTTTTCTACATGTTTTACTCAAATTATATCCATTCTCAGTATAAAAGATGCTATGTAAAATCCGATAGCATCTTTAAGTAAAATCTATGTAAAATTATCAGTAAAAAAAGTTCAGATACCATGATACGGGAAATGCTTTTCCTATATACCCAAGTATTGGCACCCATGTATCAATACGGAAAAATACCGGACACAAAAGTAATGACACAAGCAAAAGTACCGGTGCAACACTGTATACATTCTGCGCTGTTCTTAAAACAATTCCAAGAAGCCTTACAGTCACTTCCAACAAAACATAGTAACAAAGGAGCGCACCGACTTCCTTCAGCGGATTGTCAAATCCTCTTACGATAAGAATAAATATTCCTCCTGCCATAACACTTCCCGCAATTGCAACATGCAAACTACGATTCCCGATGTTTTTCGCCTGCTTATGGGAAAGCATCTTATTTTGCCACCATAGTTCCTTGCTGTTCGCCAGTCCAAGCAGACTCAGAAAAAACATCATAACTGCTCCGACTCCGCGCACGACATCAAGTCCTACCGTTTTCTCCTTTGCCTCTACTCCCACTTTTTCAAAATGAAAAGCAAATGTTTCTCCTCCCTGTTCACAATACTCCTTTAATTCCAGCAAGCGGTCAAGCTGCTTCTGCGCCAGCTCACCCGTGTTAAAATCACTTTGCAAAAACCATTCCTTAAGCACCTCATCGGAAAGCATTCCAAAAAGATGTGCAAAAACCACCTCATACGAAAGCTTATGCGCTCCGGACGATACTGAATAATAGAGCGGTATTTGTCTTCTGATTTTTCCCTGCAGTAAGTGTTCAAAGAAATCCTCCGGCAATACATAACCGCATTCCAAATTACCGTTTTTCACATCGCGAATCATTGTTTCTTCATCTTCATAAAGACAAAAATGAAAAATTCCCGACTCTTCTACCAATGAGCCAAACAATGTTTCTCCGTCTTCATCCAATGCACATATACCTATCTGCATTCCTTTAACGGTATTCTCCTGCCCGGATACTCCAAGAGCCCTTATCAGAATTGCCAATATCAGAAAAATAAGCAGCGCAGAGCGATGTTTCAGCAGATATTGCTTCCACAATATTTTTTCTAACTGCAACCAATTTCCGTTCATTGCACATCTGCCTCCCTAATTGCTTTTTTTCCGCGGACAAAAAATATGCCTGCACCGGAAAGTAGTCCTATCACAGCACCTGATAGAAGACCAATTACATCAACATTCTCCACTTTTCCCTGAAAAGAACAGACAAGGATTTCCAGCACATCATGATAAGGCAGTACACCACCTATCCGCTCAGCCCATACCGGAAGGAATACCGAAGGAATAAACATGCCGCACAAAAACATCATTGTCAGCAGCAATACCACCGCACATCCTAAGCCCATATTTCCGCTACCAGTCAGCCCTAAGATTAATCTGAAGAAAATACCCAAAAAACACAGTGCTGACATAAAAGTAATTAAGACCAATACCACCGCACTTTTTCTGCCCTCTGTCACCGCACAAAAAACCAAAACCGGACAACCAAGTGCAGTCCCTGCCACTGCAAAAGCAAGCGAAAACGCTATTGTATCCAAAAGATATTGTCTGCCCCATCCAAGTCCTGATGCCGACAGCACTGAGGTAAGTGCATCGGGTGTTACCTTGGCATACCTGCCCATAACCACTCCCGCAAACGTCAAAAAGGCAATCATCACAGAAAGTGTATAGTAGGTCTGTATACTTACCTTTCCTACTGCCGTCACTTCCTCAAGTTCGAAAATAGCAGTCCTGTTTAATGCATATTCCAAATAAGCATTATTCAAATAGTCTTCTGCTTCCCTGATATTTTCTTTCCGGTCCGTTTCCAGGCATAGCTCATCCGCTGCATAAATACCTGCCTGGGCAATAGAAAGCATTCTGCCGCCTGCCTTCGCCACTGCTTCAAACACTGCCGTTTCCATTTCACTTCCTGCACGGCTGAGTACAACTTTTGCCGGAATATTATTTCCGTTCAAAATCCCCTCAAGAACACCTGCCGGAAGATATATTGCTGCATAAACTTCTCTTTTTTCAAGTGCTTTCCGAGCCTGTTCTTCACTCATTCTTTCAAAGCTGACGGACTCCTCAAAACTGTCCATTGCGCCTACAAAGCCTACCAGCATGTCCGTAACGGAATCGTCTTCTTCCGAAACTACTGCCACGGTTATTTCCGAAAAAGAACTCTCTGCACTTAGCATTTTTACTGCCACGGCTGCGAACACCCCCATAACAGCGGCAAATATCAGGCTTTTTCCCAAAATTGCCGGAAGCAGTTTTCCATATTTTTTACATTGCAATCCGAAAAATACCACACCGGCTCTCATACACTTTCTTTCCTTTTGGTTTTCATATATCTTTCTATCATTTCTTCTAGCGAAAGCGCTTTGTCTGCCAAAACAGTAACACCGTCAACAATTGCGTAGAGCGTATCACAGGCTTCAATTTCTCCCTTGTCATGACTGCTGATTAAAACACTGCCCCCCTGTGCTGTAAACAGCTTGATATAATGTCCCAACTCCTCTTTAAACACCAGATCAAGTGCCGCACTGGGCTCATCCATAATCAAAATACGTGGCCGGTTTACAAGTGCACATACAATCGCTACGCGCTTTTTCATTCCGCCCGAAAGTCTGCCGACTCTCTCCTTATAAAAATCCGTTACCGAAAAATGATTACAAAGAGATTTTACATATTCTGCCTCCGGCTTCTTCCTGCTCAAAGATGCAAACAAAGCAATATTATCCTTTACAGACAATTCCTCGATTAATGCATTCTCCTGTGGAATATATCCCACTATCCCCGCCAAGTTATCTTTGCCATATCGATAAGGCTTTCCCTCTATCAGAATTTCACCGCCATCCGCTTTTTCACCGCCCGATAAAATCCGAAACAAAGTGGACTTGCCACAGCCGTTCGCACCAATGATTCCTGTACAGGTTCCTTTTTTCATCTCAAAGGATATCTCTTTTAATACTTGTTTTTTTCCGTAAGTTTTCTGTATTTTGATTACTTCCATCTTATTTCCGCCTTATATTTCAAGAAAGGAGCAGCCGTTGCTGCTCCTATCCCGTATGTCTGATTTATCTGCTTTTTAATAGAACATCTCATATGCTTCCATAATGATATCTGTCCATTCCTCCTCCGTCATGGTAAGGAAATTGATTTCTTCACCGTCAGGCTTCTCGATATCACCGGCTTCATTTACAATTACCATCTCACCGGAAAGCAGCTCTTCATCCTCAACCTCAAATGTGTCAACTTCGATTTCAAGTGTAGAATCATCTGTCTTTTCAAAGGTACCCATCAGGAACAGATAGCTCCATTCGTCTTCAAGGTATTCCATAGAAATTTCTCCGTCTTCAGGCGTATAACGCACATCAAGGATATAGCTTGTTCCGTAATCATCAATGATTTCATACTCTGCCTTGTACTTGCCGTCCTTCATAGAACCGCTTCTGATAAGTTCAAAGTAGCCGTCATACTCAGAGCCAAGCTTCATTTCCATATTTTCCATAGGGAAGTTACCGCCTGCAAAAGTCCATTCAAATACAGTCTCCTCACCGTCATGGTCTTCCATGTAAATCTGAACTACTTTTCCATCATGAAGATAAAATTCCATCTGCGCTTCTTCGTCACCCTCGTCACGAATTTCATCAATAAAATCTTCGATTTCATCAAGTGCATCATCAATATCTTCATCCATGGCTTCCATAGTCGTTTCCATGATATCCATTACTTCTTCATTTTCTGTATAAGCAGCCACTACTTCTTCAAACAATGTTGCTGTCTGCTCAGCAGTAAAAATCAAAGCATAGCCCTTACATTCTTCCTTCTCGCCGTTTACCTTAATCTTCTTGGAATCAATCTTTTCAACTTCGATTTCCTTATAGAATTTATCCCATGCAGCTTTAATATCCTTAAGAAGCTGTTCAGAAGCCTCTTCGGAAAGTTCTTCTGCTGCTTCTGTATCTAAAGATTCCACAAGCAGTTCTGCAGATTCTTCATCAATCATTCCGTTGTCAACCATGACCCAGATATCATCCTCAATGGTTTCAAGATCCATAAAGAATACATAGTCAAACAATTCGGGCAATGCAACAAAGAGCTGTGTCTCTGTAAAGTAGCCTTCCAATTCCACAAAAGAGCTTCCAGCCATGCTGATATCCATCCACAAATCGCTTTCTTCTTCTGTGGCATTCATTTCCATTTCAAAGCCGATACCTTCAGGAAGTTCAAACTCAGCCTCAACGGAATATTCTTTGTCCTTGAACATTCCTTCATACTGCTCTGTCATCCAAACTTCTTTGAGATAATCACCGCTTTCGGAAAATGTTGCTTTCATTGCTTTTGCAATTTCTGTTTTCTTGTTACCGAATAATCCTGAAAATGCAATTGCTACAATTGCAATAATCAGTACTGCTGCAACAGCAACAAGCGCAATTGCTACCTTTGTTGCAGAATTATTCTTTTTAGGTTCCTCCGGAATGGGTGATGCAGCCTGTGCGCCAAACGGATTTGCCTGTGCAGATTGCTCCTGCGCAGATTCCTCTGTCATAAATTGCTCCTGTACCGGTTCTTCTGCAACTGCTTCAGTCACCACAACATCTGCTGCACTGTCTGTTACCTGTGCAGTCTCTGCTACGCTGCTTGCTGTATTTGCCAGATACGGATTTGTTTCTTCCTGAACCTTGGCAGTTTCCTGTACTACTTCAGACTGAACAGCTTCCTGCTCTGTTGTCTGATTTTCCTTTGTTTCTTCAAACATCTTTTTTCCTCCTCAACATTTACACATATATCGCATATCGAACTTAGTCCGGATATACCAATTCTTCATAATTTGAAACCGGAACCGGCCTGGAGAAATAATATCCCTGCATCTGGTCACACTTAAGACTCATCAAATGGTCTGCCTGCTCCTTCGTTTCCACTCCCTCTGCAATTACACTCATTCCCATGCCATGGGCCATACGGATAATACTTTCCAAAATATGCTTTTTACGGGACTCAATTCCCGATGCCGACAAAAACTTCAAGTCTGTCTTCAATACCTGAATCGGAACATCTTTGAGCATATTCAGGGACGAATATCCCGTACCAAAGTCATCCATCTCTACAATAAGTCCGCTTTCCTCCAAACTGTTAATTTCCGAAATTAACTGCTGAGGGTTGTCCATGTAAGCAGACTCGGTAATCTCTACCCGAATCATATCAGCTGTCAGCTCATACTTTTCTATCAGACTCATCAGTTTTTCAGCCACACCGCCCTTAAGAAGGTCAGCTCTGGAAACATTGACTGAAATCGGAAGTATTTCCTTTCCTTCGTCAAGCCACTTTCTTTGCAGTTTACATACCTGTTCCCAAACATTTTCATCCAATTTAATAATAAATCCGTTACTCTCAAAAACAGGAATAAAATCTCCGGGTGGTATTAAACCTTTGGTCGGACTGTTCCAACGCACAAGTGCCTCTGCACCGCAAATCCGGTTTTCTTTGTAATCATACTGGGGTTGCAAATATACAACAAACTCTTCGTTTTCCAGCGCTTCCTTCATGGAAGATATAATTTCCTGTTCTTTCAGGCTCTTCTGTCTGATTTTATCATCATAATATGTAACACAATTATTATAATTTCCCTTGATAAGCTTTTGCGCCATCTGCGCGCAATCCACCATTCGTGCCACAGGTATTGTCTTGTCCCTGACTACATATATACCGTAGTACAAATAAAGTTCTACGGGAATAATACGTTTCTTTTTGTACTTCTTTGTATAAAATTCTTTAATCAGTTCTTCCTTATGAGGCATAAACAGTATAAAGTTATCACCGCTTATTCTGCCACACAAACCGTTGCATCCCTGCATCATTGCTTCCAGTTCATAAGCTGTTGCACAAAGAAGCTCATCACATTTCGCATAACCGAACATTTCATTGAACAGCTTAAATTTGTACACGTCCATAAATACCAGACAGTATTCTTCTTTTTCAATATCTATCGTTTTTAGACGAGCCTCTACCTGTTCATAAAATGCCTTTTCCGACAAAACACCTGTCAGACTGTCATGCTCAAACAGATATTTAATCTCATGCCTTTTTTCTCTTTCCTGCTTGGCAATCTTCCGTTCCCGAATCATCAGATAAATGAAAAATACCAATACCGCGAACATCACAACAGTCAGCATAATATACGATGCCCTTGCATTTCCCATTGCCTGCTCATAAATCTGCGCTTCCGGCAATACAGACACAATATACCAGTCATTAATTCCAAGCGGCACAAAAAATGTATGTCTGAGTTCTCCGCGATATTCATACACAGCCTGTCCGCTCTGTCCGTTACGCATCTGCGCCATAATCTGGTCCTTACTGTTAACGGAAAACTCTGACTCCTCCAATATCTCAGAGAACCCACCTTCCTTGGTAATACCGGGATTATGCCCCTCCATTACCGCCACAGCTTCCTTGGTTCCGATAATATAATTACCGTCAGAATCACATATGTAAGACATATTGCTGATGCCGGACATGGTACTTTCAAACAGTGCCCTAAACTCTTCCGAATCATAAATTCCGAGAAGAACACCCTTGATTTCTTCTCTAATCACTACCGGCACCGCCATTGCCACTCTGCTTTGGTCATCAATCGGACTGTCATCAATATACTGAATTACGTTATTTCCCTTCATTGCCTGTTGAAAATAATATCGGAAATCAACATTCACTTCTTCTCCGTCATTACGATATAAATCTCCGTCTTCATAGGCAAAACATGCCATTGTAAAATCTGTGTTTCTGGCACAACGGTCAAGCTTATCAAGAATAAGTTCTTTACTGTTTAAATCAACCTGAGTAAAAGATGCACCGTATCCTTCAAGCACAGCAAGCTGTGCCTGCATTTTTTCATTCAATGTAGACACGTGGTTTTCCGCCTGCACTTTTAATTCCGTTTCCATTCGCTGTACGGTAGACTTCCAGCTCATGGCAGTTCCGAGACTGCTCACTACCGCAATAACCAACAACAGAATTGCAGGAATAATAATATTCAGTTTGGAATGTTTTGTCTTTGTTCTCACACTTTACCAACCTTATATTATGACATAACTCCCCTAGTGTAAGCATTATAACATATAAAAAAGAAAAAACCAACTACAATCTATTTTCGGTTATTTGGCACTATTTCTTTCAGTCGTTTGGCTTTTACCTTTTCAGTCATTTGGTGCATACAATAAAAAAGCCTCTAAGCACCACAAATACGGTACTTAAAGGCTTTTAGTTCGTTTTGCTTAATACGCTTAAGGATTAGTCCTGAACGTAAGGCATCAAAGCGATATGACGTGCTCTCTTGATTGCAACTGTAAGAGCTCTCTGATGCTTTGCACAGTTTCCTGTAATTCTTCTGGGAAGGATTTTTCCTCTCTCAGATACGTATCTTTTTAACTTATTTACGTCTTTGTAATCAATTACGTTATCTTTTCCACAAAATACGCAAACTTTTTTTCTTCTGCGGATTCCGCCTTTTCTTCTCATGGGAGAATCAGACTTCTCAGCTTTATTGAATGCCATAATATATGCCTCCTATCTTACTATCCATGACTTAACGCCATGTCCAACTTAGTTAAAGGGCAGTTCCTCGTCAATTCCGTCAGGAATGTTCATGAAACCGTCACCTGCGCCGCTAGGTTCAAACGTTCTGTTGTTATTACCTCCGGCAAACCCTCCGTCACCGCCTGAGCTGTTTTTGCTCTCAGCGAATTCCTGTTCCTCTACAACAACATCTGTTGTATAGATTTTCACACCGTCTTTGTTGGTGTAACTGCCTGTCTGGATACGACCTGTAATTGCAATCTTGGTACCTTTTCTGAAGTACTTCTCTGCAAACTCACCGGCTCTTCCAAAAGCAACACATCCGATAAAGTCCGCTGACTGGTCATCACCACCGTTATTACGGCTAAATCTACGGTCAACAGCAAGTGTGTATCTGGCGATTGCCATAGCATTTTCACCCTGGGAGTATCTCACCTCAGGATCTCTGGTCAAGCGCCCCATAAGTATAACCTTGTTCATACATTCTCTCCTTCGGTACGCTGTGCATCCTCAGGATACACTACATACACTCTATTCCTCGTCCTGTTTTACGATTAAAAATCTTACGACGTTATCCATGATACGAATACGGTTTTCAATTTCAACCGGAGCAGTGGTTTCTGCATCAAACTGAATGAAGTAATAGAAAGCTTCTTTCATCTTCTGAACTTCATAAGCCAGTCTCTTCTTACCCCAGTCGTCAACGTTTGTGATTGTACCGCCAAATCTTTCGATTAAAGCTTTACATTTGTCAACAACTGCTGCTCTTTCATCATCTTCGATTTTCGCACTAACAACAACGGCTAATTCATATTTGCTCATGCTTCGTTACCTCCTTTTGGTCTCTGGCCCCTGCTTTTTCAGGAGCAAGGAAAATGTTTTGTCCCTTTTGGGAAAATGTCTGCTTCTATATAAGACGCAAACAATATACCACGAATTAAAATGATACCATAAAGTTTTGGGTTTTGCAAGGGATTCCCTCAAACTTTTTCTAACTTTTTGCCGGTATTTTTGCTGTTTAGTTCCGTGTTTCCCCGGCAGCTTTATTACTCTGTATAACCTCTTTCACATTCTTCTCCACCTGTCTGCGTGGTGTCATAATCTGATGCCCGCAACCTAAGCATTTCAGTCTGAAGTCCGCACCGATTCTTAAAACCTCCCACTCCTTACTTCCGCAGGGATGTGGCTTTTTTAGTTTCAGAATATCACCAATCTGAATTTCCATATTCGCTAATCTCCTCACTGCTTACAGCTTTGAAAAAATCTCTCCAATACTGCCCTGTACCACCAAATCCGCCACATTATCTCTTGAAGTCGCAGTCTTATTTACCAAAACCAGTTTATTTCCTCTATAGTAATCAATCAGTCCTGCCGCAGGATACACCACAAGAGAAGTACCGCCGATAATCAGCACGTCCGCTTCCGAAATATACTTCACGGCTTTACTGATAGTCTGCTGGTTAAGCCCTTCCTCATATAACACCACATCAGGCTTTACCGGTCCACCACACTTACTGCACTTTGGTACTCCGTTTGCATAAAGCATATATTCTGCGCCATAAAAAGCACCGCAATCTTCACAATAATTGCGAAGTACACTTCCGTGAAGTTCCAATACTTCTTTGCTCCCTGCTGCCTGATGCAGTCCATCAATGTTCTGAGTAATGACCGCTTTTAGCTTGCCTTGCGCTTCCCATTCGGCAAGTTTTAAATGAGCCGCATTGGGTTTAGCTTCCAAACAAATCATTTTATCCTGATAAAAACGGAAGAATTCCTCCGGTTTCCTTTTATAAAAGGTATGGCTCAATATCGTTTCCGGCGGATAATCATATTTCTGATTGTAAAGTCCGTCCACGCTTCTGAAATCGGGAATACCACTCTCGGTTGACACTCCGGCTCCACCAAAGAATACAATATTGTCACTGTTATCCACAATCTCTTTCAATTTTGCGATTGCTTCCATACCATTTCCTCCTTCTCGACTCATCAACATCAACTGCCGTCTCATTGTCACATTTCTTTATGCACGACACATTTCCATATGCTTACTACATATTCCCCATTACAACATCTTTTACCACACCGAAGAACTCCCGCATCATATTATTAATCTGTAAATACGGCTCTCCCTTGGCTGCAATGCCGCACACATTCGCATATCCTGCTTTTTTTGCAATCTTTGTGGCTCGAAAAATATGAAAATTGTTGCTTACAATCGCCACACTGTCCTTTTCCCTATCCAAATACTCTGCAGAAAAAGTTAAATTTTCAAAGGTATTGCGTGATTTATCTTCTTTAATAATTCTCTCATCGTCAATCCCTATAGAAATCAGGTAATCATACATTCCCTGCGCCTCAGAAATATGTTCATCACTTCCCTGTCCGCCGGATACAATTACCTTTGCATTAGGATTTTTTTCCAGATACCGTGCTGCCTCATCTAAACGATACCTAAGCGCTTTGGATGGACCATTATGCTTCATCTGTGCACCTAAAACAATCACGTAGTCTGCACCCGGTTCTCCCTTTTGCCAAAATCCGCTCAATACGCATCCTTCGACAATCAGGAAAATTGCAAGTCCAATGCAAAAAAATACCAAAAACAACTTCCTGATTCCCGGCGCAATAAATGCTTCAAATATTCCTTTTTTCAGACATATTGCAAAGGCAAATGCTGCCATTGAAAGAAGCAACCAAATAAAATAAAAATTCGTCCCATGTCCTACAAAAAAAGCAATTGCAAGAAAATATATCAAAAATAAAATGCTTAATACGATTAACAATAAATACATATGCTGTCCATCCTGCTTGCACTAAAATTCAATAACCATTTCTTTCAGTACTGTGCTTCCTGCTTCGTCTCCAAAAACATAAATTGCAACAATGCCTGTTTTTTCCTTGTCGAACTCTAAGTAAATATCTTTCATTGGCTCTGCAACTTGCACATTTTCCATATTTCCTTCAGAGTCTATGACAAATACAGAAACATAATCATAGTTCTCTGCAAATATGTTTTTGGGAATACTCACATATTTGCCTTCCTCTGTTTCATCAACAACCGGAGTTACCTCAACTTTTATTACAAAATCTTCTAACACCGGCATGTACTTACTATACACTTCATCACTATGAACAATTTTTATAACGCAATCATCGTTTTGATACAGCTGCTCAAGTTGTTCCGCGCTTAATAATTCCCCGTCATTTACTTTCAAAACAGTCTCATCTCCACCATAAAGCACTCTGACCTCATGTTGCTCTCCTGTTGTTTCAAAGACAAGTTTTTCTCCCTCTATATTCCACCTTTCCATTAATGCATTATATCTGGTCATGCAGAAATATTTTAAATATCTGACATCATTTTCCCATGTCTTATAATTTCCGGTTTTCGGATGGGTTTCATTATACCCTCTCCATCTGATGTCATCATTTCTGACCGACGTGGCAATATATTCCGCATATAAGTCTATTGTTTCCTTATATAATTCTTCCAGCTGTGGCATGGCAGATTCATATTTTTCAATAACAGCATGCAAAAACTCCGGATTATCATATAGCTTCTGATACCATGTCAGTTCTGTAGGCTCTCCGTCCAAAACAGATTGTGCGGGATTCACATTATTTTCCCCCATATGCAAATACTCACCAAAAGCTCCGTCATAATCCCATGCCGGTCCGGCACAAAGCGGCGTCCCTTCTGCGGTCCTATATATATATGCACTGGTCTCAAACCCATCACTGTTTAGTGCAATTTCATCTATCAAAAACTGTGTAACAAAAGAATCAATGTCAATTAATTTCTCCTGCAGTTCTCCGGCCGCAATAGAATTTTCTACAGTTTGAACCATATTCTGTATTTCTATTTTCTCATCTTCTGTCACCATCTTCGGTCTGTGAATAACGAAACCATTTCCTTCATCTGATATCACATGTTCTTCTGCCGTATATCTGTCTTCCAAATCTTTCTCCAGGAAAAGAGCATCATTAGTATTAAATACATCCTGATCCCTTACCGCTGTCGTAAGCAAATACATTCCGTGATACTCGCCGTTCAAATATACATTGACCCAAGTGCTGTCAGGTGTATATTTTGCACCTAAAATCGTTGCAATATCAAAAGCTAATTTAGAGTGAATCTTATCTCCGTCATTCCACAAGTGCAAAAGCTTCCACTGATTACCGCCATCAATACCTGCCAGTGAAGCCTTGCCGGTTAGCTTAATATCATAAGCTCTTTTATCATAAAATTCCCATGCATTTCCATGCCCTGAAATTTCTTTTATTTTACCATCGTGCTGAAGATTTCCGTTATAATCCAAAGAAACAATATGTCCCGTTTCCGCATTCTCCTTAGCCGCCCTTATCAAATCATTTGAGCCGCTTTCCGTTTCTATAAACAGACTTGACAAATTTTGGTCTTTTAAGAACAACACTTGCATTGTCTGCTCGCAGTACATAATCTCATATTGGGTATTGTCCTGCCATTGAAACTGATGATTTTCTATTTCACCATTCACATATAAGTTTCCCTGTTTCAGATTACTACAATCTATTTCATCACTATCAATATAAGCGGGAAAAAATACATACCACATCCCTGTTGCTTCATCATACCACGGATGTATTACTAATTCTCCCGTATCATAATGTAGTTGAAATGAAAAAGGAGTCTGCTCTCCATCTACCATCACTACATTACTTTTTCTATTTTCCAAGAGAAACAGACTAAGTACAATTGATATCAATACAATAAACAATCCTATTGTTTTTTTCATATATTCTCATCCCTATACTCGGAATTCACCATCATGAGTAAGTAAATTCACTGCTTGAAGATGTTCAAATTTCTGTAATTTTTTTATTAACTGTGCATCAGCTTTCACCCTTACCTCATAAATGATTTCTGTTTGCGCAGCCCTAAAACCTTCTGTTTTAAGTTTTGCAGTCTTAGTATTTTCTTTTACGCATTCCTTCACTGCATCCCAATCCACTTCTTTCGCATCACCTCTGATTACAAGTACAGACGGTGCACTCATCTCCGGAATTGTCTGTAAAACCAAAACAAGAACTGTCATCATTACACACAACAAAAGTGCCAAAGCTTTCAAATTAACACCACAAATAATTCCCGCGCTAATTGTCCAAAATAAAAACAATAAATCCAACGGATTTTTGACAGCCGTCCTAAATCTCACAATAGATAATGCTCCCACCATACCTAATGAAACTAACAGATTCGCCTGCATCGCAATCATAATAGCAGCCACTACAATCGGCATTCCCGCCATAGTAATGTTTAAATCCTTTGAATAAAATGCTTTTTTAGCAGAAAAACGATAAACTAAATACACATAGATTCCTATCAGGACAGTAAAAAAGAGAATGCCTAAAATCGTTGACGCATCTAAATATGTTCCTCCTGCCAAGCTTTCCAATATACTGTTTTTTATAACATCTTTTGTTGACATATGTCATTCCTCTCCTTCATTTATTTATCAAAATAATTCTCTGCATAACTGATATTTCGAATATGCTGTCTGCTTCATATTTCCAAGTTCCAATAATTGTAATATAAAGTGCGGCATAAATTCGTCATACTTTACTTCCAAAACTGCATCACTTTCTTTTACAAAGTCATACGCCATCTCTTTGTCTCCGAAATGTAATACGTCATTACTGCCTCGTACATTTCTGTCCAAAGTAATGCGTACATTTCCCGATTCATAGATGAATGCTTTTCTCTCATAGGTCACAATCACTTTAGGTCTAAGTCCTTTTGTTTGGATTGATAAATTAAAAAATGTAGCCGGATCATCTTCCGTGTATGTACAGTCTATACATTCACCACGAATCAATTTCTCCATCTCCGCTTTTGTGATATTCCTGGATATTTTGTATATTCTATTATTTTGCTTCTCTTTCACCTCTAACTTAATTGTATCTAAAGAATCATTATAGATTCGAATACGATATTTTCTTCTGCTGCGAAACCCTTCTACCGTATCCAGTAAGCACGAATCACCCAAATCATCAAAATATAAACTACTGACCTTATAGCCTTCCATATTATTTTCATTAAAGTCCGAATCCAGCACGTACTCCAAGCGTTTCTGTAAATGATACAGTTCAGCCACACTACAGCTAAATTTATCTTCTACCCTATACATTTTTATCCTCGCATGAATTTCTGTTTTTCATTATCGCATACGCATCTTGTGTCAAAACATATCATATGCAATAACCATATAGCATTATCTACTTTTATAAAAGGCAAAATATATAAAAATAAAGCCTCGAAAAATTTCCCGAGGCCTTTAGAGGCGCGAACCGGATTTGAACCGGTGATGACGGTGTTGCAGACCGGAGCCTTACCACTTGGCTATCGCGCCATACCTATTTAATTATAACAATTCGATAAACGACAGTCAATAATTCTTAACTGTTATTTATCGAAGCAAAATGACTCCGACGGGAATCGAACCCGTGTTACCGCCGTGAAAGGGCGATGTCTTAACCGCTTGACCACGGAGCCATTGGTGCTTGGAAAAACGGTTCTTTCGTTTTTCCCGAGATGATTTAGCATCAGTTGGTGTGGTTCTTTCACACCTTACTGATTCTTTCTGACTTGACAGTAGTTCTTCTTGGGGCTGCTTCTCTCAGCCACTAGATGAACTTCAAGTCATGAGCTCCCCGAGTAGGGCTCGAACCTACAACAACTCGGTTAACAGCCGAGTGCTCTACCATTGAGCTATCGAGGAAAAATGGTTCGTCTGCGACGAACATTCGAAGAACCTACGGTTCTTCCTTCCTGTATTTTCTACAGTTTCTTTGAAAGTATTCATCATACCTTCAAAACCGAATACCAAATCTCAAAGTTCGCTTTAGCGAATCTTTTATCCTTCAACATCTTCACTGTCTGGAAAAACGCTTGCGTTTTTCTCAAGTTTGAATGCTTGCATTCATACTTGTGGTTAAGCCCTCGACCGATTAGTAAATGTCAGCTGAATGCATTACTGCACTTACACCTCATTCCTATCTACCTCGTAGTCTTCAAGG
>JAFSGE010000025.1 GCA_017434885.1 Lachnospiraceae bacterium
AGAGCAGAGGACTGAAAATCCTCGTGTCGCTGGTTCGATTCCGGCTCTGGGCATTTAAAAATGAAAAATCATGGAATTATCACATTTTGTGGTAGTTCTTTTTTTTATTGTTAAGTGTAAATGCAATTTATTTAATGTTGTTTTTAACATAGTTTTCTAATAATATTAAAATTATTTCAACAAGATGCATATTTCCTGCTGCGAGTTGTAAAGTCATTTGATCATCCCAGTTTGTATTTTTAGAGTAATTCTTCAATACTTCTGTGATATTTTGTAAGCGTGTCAGTTGTTCATCTGATAATATGCATGTAACGTTAATATCGTGTGTTTTTTTCATAAATATCAAACATCTCCCGGTTTTTCTAATCATAGCACATTGCGGAAATATCCACAATACTAGTTTCAGTTTTGTTGAATCATAATAATAGACAGAGGTGTATTATTATGATTAGTTATGAGCCGTTATGGCAAACAATGAAAAATAAAGAAATATCACAATATTATTTGCTGCAAAATGGCATTGATAACAAGACATTAGATTCATTAAAGAAGAGCAAAAATATAACATTATTAACTGTAGAAAAGTTGTGTAATATTTTAGATTGCACACCGAACGATATTGTGAAATTTGAAAAAGATAAGTAGAGCTATATGAAATGCAAAACTTGTCTTTTTTTATGTCTTTTTCTTATGGATGGCTTGGGTTAGATGACTTAGAAAAAGTCGTTGACATGGCTCTTTACGTATGATAATATTTGTATTGTTCGTAAATAAACTTGTGAGTAATGCAATAAAAAATACTATGAAATTGATTGCAATATGAATCAATAAATGTTCAGAGTACAGTGCTTACACGTGTTTATGGGCCACTAGCTCAGGTGGTAGAGCACTTGACTTTTAATCAAGTTGTCCGGGGTTCGAGTCCCCGGTGGCTCACTTATAAAATTCTTGCAGAATTAAAGTGCATTTAACATGGATACTATTATCGGTGTCTATGTTAAATGTACTTTTTTATTTATAAAATATGGGAGGAAAATATTATGCAGCAAAATGAAGTGGTTATCCGGTTTTATAACACAATTAATGAGGAAGAACGATTACAGAAAAAAAGTGGTCAAGTGGAGTTCTTGACTACTATGAGATATATCCATAAGTATTTAAAACCGGGAATGAAAGTACTTGAGGTTGGTGCAGGAACAGGAAGATATTCTCTTGCGATTGCGAGAGAAGGGTATGAAGTTGATGCTATTGAACTGGTAGAGCGGAATATAGATTTGTTTCAATCTAAAGTCAAGCCAGGAGATACAGTACGGATACGGCAGGGAAACGCGATGGATTTGTCTGTATATAATGACAAAACATTTGATATAACATTATTACTTGGCCCTATGTATCATATTTTTGAAAATATTGATAAGAAAAGAGCATTGGAGGAAGCACTTCGTGTAACAAAAAAAGACGGAATAATTTTCATTGCCTATTGCATGAATGAGCCAACATTAATTCAGTATTGTTTTCAAAAGGAAACCATATGGGAAGATAAACGAAAAGGACTTTTATCGGAAGACTTTATTTGGACACCAAATGAAAATGATGCATTTTCACTTGTGCGTACAGAAGATATTTTAGGACTGACAGAGGGATATCCTGTTCATAGACTCCATTTAGTTGCTACAGATGGAGCTACTAAATATATGGAAGAAAAAGTAGACGGAATGAGTGATGAGTTATTTGATATGTATTTAAAATATCATTATTCAATTTGTGAGAGGAATGATTTGCTGGGAGCATCCAATCATACAATGGATATTTTGAAAAAAATTTAATGATTATTCGAAAAGTTTTCAAGAATACATAGATATGATATAATATGTGCGAAGCACATTTGGAATTGATCATAGACATGCAAAGCAATGTCTATAATATAAAGACTTAGAAAACAGGAGGGTTACACTATGGCGGCAAAGGTTTATTTTTCAAGAGAGATTACACCTGAAAAGGTATTGGAGATGTATAAATTGTTAGGAAAGGAACTTCCGGGCAAGGTAGCTGTCAAGCTCCATTCCGGTGAGGAAGGCAATCAGAATTTTTTACGGCCGGAATTTTGGAAGCCTGTAATTGAATATGTAAACGGAACGGTAGTAGAGTGCAATACGGCTTACGAAGGTTCCCGCAATACGACAGAAAAGCATTTACAGACTATGGAAAAGCACGGTTGGAATAAATATTTTGATGTTGATTTAATGGATGGAGAGGGTCCGGATTTGGAGCTTTCTATTCCTGAGGGAAAAACAATTCAAAAGAATTATGTGGGTAAAAATATTGTAAATTATGACTCTATGCTGGTGCTTTCCCACTTTAAGGGACACCCTATGGGCGGATACGGCGGTGCCATTAAACAGCTTTCCATCGGTGTTGCTTCTTCGTATGGCAAGGCGTATATTCATGGTGCAGGTGAGCCGGAAAAAATTTGGAGTGCAGAGCATGATTTATTTTTAGAATCCATGGCAGATGCAGCTTTGTCAATTGTTAAGTATTTCAAAGGAGACACAGCTTTTGTAAATGTAATGAAAAATATGTCTGTTGACTGTGACTGTTGTGCGGTTGCAGAGGACCCTTGCATGAAAGATATTGGTATTTTGGTGTCTCTTGATGCAGTTGCCATTGATCAGGCATGCCTTGACTTGGTATATGCATCCGAGGATCCGGGAAGAGACCATTTGCTTGAAAGAATCGAATCAAGAAACGGTGTTCACACTATTGAAGCAGCCGCAGCTATTGGTCTGGGAGAGCGTGAATATGAATTAATAGAAGTATAAAAGAGATTTAGAAGGAAAGGGCAAATGAAAAAGATTGTTCTTTTTATCAGCCGGAGATTTCCCAAAGTATATGGTTGTTTGTATTTAATTCTCTTTTTTCTGCTTATTATTGCAGGGGCGTGTCTGCCTTATGTATACAGAGGGATTGTGTATTCAACAGCATATGAAAAAGAGTTTACCCACGGCGTGATAGAAAAAGAAATTACCGTGGAGGAAGAGGTTGCCGTTAAGCGAAGAACCACCACCATGTACACTTATTTCTTTGAAATAGACGGGCATAAGGTTATGGTCAGACCTAGTGATTGCAGAGATTATGAAGTAGGGGATGAGTTTGATTTTTACGTATATTTTCGTAATGAAAAAATAAGGGCAGACAGCCGTGAGTATACTTTCTGGCAGGGAATTTTGGGATTGCTTGCAGAAGTTGCAATTTTCTATTTGGCAATCAGTTATATGCGAGTGGATACCGGAAAATCGGCTGAGAGGAAAAAGAAAGCAGGAGAAAACTGCGAAGAAGCAAGTGAGCAGTCTGCATTGATTTCTGTCAATTATGAGCAACTTTCTACAAAAGAATTGTATGAATTATGTTGCAAAAGAAATATAAAGATAATAACAGGAAAGCGAAATAACAGGGAATATTTGGAGCGTTGTCTTCGCAGTGATTTTGATTCGAAAAAGAGTATGGCAAAGTGGCGTAAAGACCGCGAAAAAGAGGGAACTGTATTTGACAAAATAATAACTGTTTTGATAGTAGTAAGTTTGATAGCACTTGTGTGTCATTATATGAAAGTGGTTTATCATTTTATCTATTTATTTACTTAAATTTAAGGACGAACGATTTTATTTGTTGGAAAAAGAAGGTATAAAAAGGAGAAGAATCGATGTTTACATTTAACAAAGATGCGGCAATTACAAATTGCGAACCGGGAGTAACCAGAAAAGTTCTCAGCTATTCAGAAGAACTTATGATGTGTGAAATCACATTTGAAAAAGGTGCAAAGGGAAATTTCCACAGTCACGAGCATTTGCAGATTACTTATATTGCGGAAGGAAGTTTTTCTTTTACTATCGGAGGAGAAACTAAAGTGGTTTCCAAGGGAGACAGTGTATATATGCCTTCGGGTGTGGAGCATGGTGTGACTGCGTTAGAAGCAGGCATTCTTGTGGATGTCTTCAATCCCATGAGAAAAGAGTTTGTATAAGAAATTTTTCAGTATTTTATGCATTTATTTCGTATTATATGGTAAAATTAAGAATTGAGGGAAAGTTTCGACTTTTCCCAATTGGAATTGTATATGAAAACGGGAAAAGCAAATGAAAAAGAATCTGTATCATACCTTAAAAGAGTATGGGGAAAGTGATTATTATCCCTTTCATATGCCAGGGCACAAAAGAAATCCTGAGAGCGGACCGCTGAGTGAATGGTACAAGTGTGATATTACGGAAATAGACGGTTTTGATAATTTGCACCAGCCGGAAGGAATTTTGCTTAAGGCACAGCAACGGGCAGCAAAGATCTTTGGTTCAGAGGAGACTTATTTTCTTGTTAACGGAAGTACTGCAGGAATTTTGAGTGCCATATCTGCTGTTGCAGGCAGGGGAAAGAGATTACTTGTTGCAAGAAATTGTCATAAAGCCGTATATCATGCGGCTTTTTTGAATGGTCTTGAGCCGGAGTATCTGTATCCTGATGTGATAGAGGCGTATGGCTGCCCGGACGGAATCAGTGCCTTGCAGGTGGAAAAAAAACTGCAGGAGATAATCGTACGGGAAGAGATTAATGAAAGTGAACTGAAAAATCTGGTGGCAGGTGTTGTTCTGACATCGCCAACTTATGACGGAATACTTTCTGATGTGGAAAATATTGTAAAATTCGTCCATCAACTGGGGATACCGGTTATTCTTGATCAGGCCCATGGTGCGCATTTTGGATTTCATCCCGGTTTTCCGGAAAGTGGTGTATTACAGGGAGCTGATTTCGTAATTCAAAGTGTACACAAGACTCTGCCGGCACCGACGCAAACAGCAATTTTGCATTGTAACGGAAGTCTGGTCAATAGGGAACGTTTGCGGAAATATTTGGGAATTTATCAAACAAGCAGTCCTTCCTATCTTTTGATGGCGGGAATCGACAGCTGTATGGATATTATGGAGTCGCAGGCAGGTCAGCGCCTTTCACAGTTACTTGAATGGAGAGAAAATTTTGAGAAACAGACCAAAGGGTTGAGGCATATTCGGGTTTATCCTTTTGCAAGGGTAGGTGCAAAAGGGAATACTATGAAGTGGACATCGGGAAGTCAAGAACCGGGAAAGCTATTGTTATCAGTACGTGGGACAGGCAAAACCGGTAAATGGCTGTATGACAGGCTTAGAGAGAACTATCATTTGCAGCCGGAAATGTGTGCCGCCGATTATGTGCTTTTAATTCTTTCCATGATGGACACCGAGGAAGGATTTTTACGTTTGCAGGCCGCGCTTACAGAACTTGACGCTGAGATAGATGTAAGAGTGGCAGCGGATGAGAAGGCTGACGAATTTGAAATCTATGGCATGTGGAAAAGAAACGGCTGTAAAGACGGACAGAATGTTCCGAAAAGAATAATGCCGTTAAAGGAAGCATTTATGGCACCTTATGAAGAACTGCTTTTGAATGAAGCAGTAGGAAGGGCTGTAAGTGAATTTATCAATTTATATCCACCGGGCATTCCTCTTTTGACACCGGGTGAATGTTTGGACACAGAGTGCTTAAACATGATAAAAAAATATTATGAAAAAGGTTATATTGTTCAGGGAATTCATGTTAAGAACTGCAACAATGAAATAAAAATAAATGTGGTGAAGTAAAACAAAAAAGTAAGACACATCAGCCACAGAAATGAGGAGAATATGAGAAAAACAAAAATTATTTGTACCATCGGACCGGCCAGTGAAAAGGAAGAGAAGTTAAAAGAGATGATGCAGGCAGGAATGAATGTAGCCCGCTTTAACTTTTCACATGGCAGTCATGAAGAACATAAGAAAAAATTTGACAGAGTCATTAAAGTCAGCAACGAGTTGGGAATTCCGGTTGCAACTTTGCTTGACACCAAAGGACCTGAAATTCGTCTGAAAACAATAGAGGGCGGAAAAACAGAACTGACAGCCGGACAAAAATTTGTACTTACCACAGAAGACATCGAAGGAAACAACGAAAGAGTAAGTATTACGTACAAGAACTTAAAAAATGATGTGGAAGTGGGAAATATCATTTTAATTGACGATGGTTTGATTGAAATGGTTGTGGAAGAGATTGATGAGACCGATATAATATGTACAGTGGTAAATGGCGGTCCTATTTCCAATAACAAGGGTGTAAATGTGCCGGGTGCTGTGCTTTCCATGCCTTATATTAGTGATGTGGACAGAAGTGACATTATGTTTGGCTGTGATATGGGATTTGACTTTTTAGCGGCTTCTTTTGTCAGAACAAAAGAAGATATTCTTGAGGTACGTAAGATTATTGATGAATCCAACAGTCACATGAAGATTATTGCTAAAATTGAAAGTATGCAGGGTATTCAGAATCTGGAAGAAATTCTTGAGGTATCCGACGGTATCATGGTTGCAAGAGGTGACCTTGGCGTAGAAATTCCCATGGAAGAAGTACCTGTTGTTCAGAAGAAGATGATTAAAATGGCAGAGGCACAGGGTAAGCATGTAATTACAGCTACCCAGATGTTAGAGTCCATGATTAAGAATCCCAGACCTACCAGAGCAGAAATTACTGATATTGCCAATGCGATTTATGACGGAACAACAGCAATTATGCTTTCCGGTGAGACAGCTGCAGGACTTTATCCTGTAGAAGCTGTAAAGACTATGGCAAAGATTGCGGAACGTACAGAACAGGCAATTGATTACAACGGTCGTATGAAACGCAGGGAAAGTATTGAGAATTTTGATGTGACAACAGCAATCTCGCATGCAACCTGTACCACAGCAATGGACTTAAAAGCAGCAGCGATTATCACTGTCACAATTTCCGGATTTACGGCAGGAATGATTTCCAGATATAAACCCAGTTGTCCGATTATTGCGTGCAGTGTCAGCCCAAGAATTTGTCGTCAGATGAGTTTATATTGGGGAGTAACACCGCTTTGGATTGCAAGAGAAAGCACTACAGACGATTTGTTTGATGTGGCAGTTCATGCAGCAGAGGAAGCAGGCTATATTAATTCAGGAGACAAGGCGGTTCTTACCGCGGGTGTACCTTTGGGAGTATCCGGAAAAACAAATATGATTCGTGTAGTTGAGGTTTAATTCACATGGGAAAAATGGTATACTTAATGGGGAAGAGTTCTACCGGAAAGGACACCGTGTATAAGGAACTGCTTGCAAAGGAAGCACTTAAGCTGAACAAGGTTGTGCCTTACACTACGAGACCAATCCGTGCAGGTGAAGAACAGGGGGAAGCTTACTTCTTTACCGATGAGGATGGGTATCGCATGCTGGAAGCTCAGGGCAAAGTAATAGAAGCCCGGGCTTACCATACATATCACGGGTTGTGGCGTTATTTTACGGTAGATGACGGTAGCATTGATTTAAAAAATCATAATTATATTATTATCGGAACTCTGGAATCTTTTGTAAAAACCGTGCAGTATTTCGGAAAGGACAAAGTGATTCCGGTGCTTCTCGAAGTAGATGACGGAGACAGATTACAGAGAGCTCTTGACAGAGAGCGCAGACAGGATAAACCGAAGTATCAGGAGCTTTGCCGTCGGTTTTTGGCAGACGCTGAGGACTTTTCTGAAGAAAAGCAGAAAGAAGCAGGCATTACCCGAAAATTTTCCAATGATAATTTAGAGAAATGCCTATCCGAAATAGAGGATTATCTGTTAAAATATATATGAGGCAAAAGCAAAACAAGCGATGCGAAGCAGCATTTGAAAGGGGGTAGCCTTATGGATATCAAAGTAAATCAGACAACACAGGTTACCCAGCCTGAAGCTGCGGCGCCGGTGAGAGAAGCCGATGGACAGTTTAAATTTACGTTAATCAGTCATGTAGCGGAGCATGAACTTCAGGCAAAGCTTAACGGTCTGATGGAGCAAATTACCATGCAGGGTGAAAAGCTTGCCAAAAAGAGAGATGTCCGGGACATGAAAAAGTACCGGGGATTGATTAAAGAATTTATGAATGAGATTGTGAACCGTTCCCATGAATTCAGTCGTGAAAACTTTTTGGACCGTAAGGGAAGGCACAGAGTATACGGTATTATCCGTTTGGTAGATGAGAATCTGGATGAATTGGCACAAGAGCTGATGAAAGATGAACAAGATCATCTTGCCATTCTTTCCAAAATTGGAGAAATAAGGGGACTTTTGCTTGATATTTTCACATAGGGGGACTAAGGATGAGTAGATTTAAAGATATAATCGGGCAGGAACAAATCAGGGAGCATTTAGAAAACGCTATCAGATTAAGTAAAGTGTCACATGCATATATTATTAACGGAGAGAGAAGTTCCGGCAAGGAGTTTATAGCCAAAACTTTTGCGGCGGCGCTTCAGTGTGAAAACAGACAGGATGTGGAGCCTTGCGGCGAGTGTCATTCCTGTAAGCAGGCAAAGACCGGAAACCAGCCGGACATTATTTTTCTGACACATGAAAAACCCAATACCATCAGTGTAGATGACATCCGTGCCCAGATTAATAATGATGTAGCAATCAAGCCCTACAGCAGTCCCAGAAAAATTTATATTGTGAATGATGCGGAAAAGATGACTGTACAGGCGCAGAACGCCCTTCTTAAGACTTTGGAAGAGCCGCCGGAGTATGCAGTAATTATTCTGCTTACAGACAATGCAAATGCACTGCTTTCCACCATTCTCAGCAGATGCGTGCTTCTTAATATGAAGCCGGTTAAGGATGAGCAGATTAAAAAATATCTGATGGAAACTATGGAAATTCCTGATTACAAGGCGGAAGTATGTGTTGCGTTTGCCAGAGGAAATGTAGGAAAAGCACGTCTTCTTGCAAACAGTGAAGAATTTGACAAAGTAAAAGAAGAAGCACTTTCGCTTCTTAAAAATATCAATGATATGGAAATAAATGAGATAGTTGCTGCCATCAAAAAGATTAATGACTATAAATTTGATGTGAACGATTATTTGGACATCCTTTCCATTTGGTATCGTGATGCACTTTTGTTTAAAGCGACACATGATGCAAACCACTTGATTTTCAGGGAAGAAATACAGTATATTAGAAAGGTGGCAGACAAGAGTACTTACGAGGGAATTGAATTAATTATCGAGGCTCTTGAAAAGTCAAAGCAGAGATTAAAAGCAAATGTTAATTTTGATTTGACGATGGAACTTTTGCTTTTGACCATCAAAGAAAATTAAAGAACAAGAAGAAATTGTGAGGTTGATAGATTTATGATTAAAGTAATTGGTGTGCGTTTCAGAACTGCGGGTAAAATTTATTTCTTTGACCCCGGTAAATTAGATATCAAAAGAGGCAATCATGTTATTGTTGAGACTGCAAGAGGAATCGAGTACGGAACTGTGGTTGGTGATATCAGGGAAGTGACGGATGACAAAGTGATTCAGCCGCTAAAGCCGGTACTTCGTATTGCCACAGAGAGAGATGATGAGCAGGAAGCAGCCAACAAAATTAAAGAAAAAGAAGCTTTTAAGGTATGCCTGGAAAAAATCAGAAAGCATGAGCTTGAAATGAAGCTGATTGATGCCGAGTATACGTTTGACAATAATAAAGTGTTGTTTTACTTTACGGCAGACGGAAGAATCGATTTCAGAGAGCTGGTAAAGGATTTAGCGTCTGTGTTTAAGACAAGGATTGAACTTCGTCAGATCGGTGTCAGAGATGAAACCAAGATTCTGGGCGGTATGGGAATTTGCGGAAGACAGCTTTGCTGCCATTCCCATTTGTCAGAGTTTGTACCGGTGTCTATTAAGATGGCAAAGGAACAGAATCTTTCTTTGAACCCTACCAAGATTTCCGGTGTGTGTGGCAGACTGATGTGCTGTCTGAAACATGAGGAAGAAACTTATGAAGAATTAAACAGAAAACTTCCTAATGTGGGAGACCATGTAACCACGGACACAGGTCTTAAGGGAGAAGTTGCCAGTGTAAATGTACTCCGTCAGCTGGTAAAAGTAATCGTAGATGTAGATGACGAAAAAGAAATTCAGGAATTCAGAGCAGACCAGCTTCGTTTTAAGAGAAGACACAAAAAGGATAAGATGGATGTTCAGGATGCTGAACTGAAAGAATTAGAGAAACTGGAAAAAGCGGAAGGAAAGTCAAAATTAAATGACAACTGATGTACTTCTTAAAGAAAATGAGAGGGTGGATGATTTGCAGAGAAACGGCTACAAAATTATCCAAGACCCTGACCGTTTCTGCTTTGGTATGGATGCAGTGCTTCTTTCCGGTTTTGCCAAGGCATCAGAAGGTGATAAAGTGCTTGATTTAGGTACGGGCACAGGAATTATTCCTCTTTTGATGGAGGCAAAAACTAAGGCAGCACATTTAACAGGTCTTGAAATTCAGGCTGAAAGTGCAGACATGGCAGAGCGCAGTGTGAGGCTGAACGGTCTTAGTGACAAGATTACAATCGTAAATGGTGATATCAAGGAAGCAGCCCGTCTGTTTGGAGCTGCTTCTTTTGACGTTGTTACCTGTAACCCACCTTATATGACGGAGCATCACGGGCTTACCAACTTGCATGAACCAAAGGCAATTGCACGGCATGAGCTTCTTTGTACTTTGGAAGATGTGATTAGTCAGGCGGCAAAGCTGTTAAAACCGGGTGGTAACTTTTATATGGTACACAGGCCGTTCCGACTTGCGGATATTATTGTACTTTTGAGGCAGTATAAGCTGGAAGCAAAACGGATGAAGCTGGTGTATCCCTTTGCGGATAAAGAGCCGAATATGGTGCTTATTGAAGCAAAGCGTGGCAGTAAACCGCGGCTCACTGTGGAAAAGCCTTTAGTAGTGTATAAAGAGCCTGGGGTATATACTGACGAGATTTATGATATTTACGGGTATTAATTCAGAGAGGAAAGAAAAATGTCAGGGACTTTGTATTTGTGTGCAACACCCATAGGGAATTTACAAGATATGACACCCCGTGTGATTGAAACACTACGGGAAGTGGATGTGATTGCGGCAGAGGATACCAGAAACAGTATCAAGCTGCTGAATCATTTCGAAATTAAAACCCCTATGACCAGTTATCATGAATATAACAAGATAGAGAAGGCTGAGCAACTGGTATCACAGCTTCTTTCCGGCAAAAATATTGCACTGATTACTGACGCAGGGACACCGGCAATTTCGGATCCCGGAGAAGTACTTGTGGCAAAGTGCCAGGAAGCAGGCGTTCCGGTGACGTCCTTACCCGGTTGCTGTGCCTGTATTACAGCGTTGACGTTGTCGGGTCTTCCCACAAGACGTTTTTGCTTTGAGGGATTTTTGCCTGCTGATAAAAAAGAAAAGAAATACATTTTGGATGAGCTTCAAAATGAAACAAGAACCATCATTATGTATGAAGCACCTCATCATTTGAAAAGAACATTAAAGGAACTTTATGAGATATTGGGACAGCGAAGAATTACACTTTGCCGTGAGCTGACCAAGAAATTTGAAACGGTTTTTCCCACTACTTTGGAGGAGGCTCTTGCGTACTATGAAGAAAATGAACCAAAAGGGGAATATGTGCTTGTGCTTGAGGGAAAGAGCCGAAAGGAGCTTTTACAGAGTGAGCAGGCCAAGTGGGAAGAGATGAGCATTGAAGAACATATGGCTCTATATGAAGGTCAGGGAATTGACAGAAAGAGTGCCATGAAGATGGTAGCCGCTGACAGAGGTGTGAGTAAGAGAGAGATTTATCAGGCGTTGCTAGAAAATTAATTTGGAAAGCGTTGATTATGAAATATTGCTGAAAAACATTGATTTTCAGCCGGTTGCAACTGTCGGTTGACGAATTTCCAAGCGCACTTGGTAGTTGTCAACCGGGATTTTTGCTATGGTTTAGCCAGACGATATCGCGAAAACAAACAATGAAATGCTGATGAACAAAATCTTTGAAAAACAATAAAAGCAAGTAAGTGATATCAGCAGAAAGTGAAAGGATGGCAAAATATGATTTTAGCAGACAAGATTATTTTATTAAGAAAAAAAGTAGGTTGGTCACAGGAACAGCTTGCAGAGCAGTTAGACATTTCCAGACAGTCCGTTTCCAAATGGGAGTCCGGTGCATCTATTCCTGATTTAGACAAAATTATTAAATTAAGTAAGTTGTTTGGTGTCAGCACCGATTACTTATTAAAGGATGAACTGGAAGAAGCAGAAATTGTTGGCACAAAAGATGATGCTGCAGAAGAAGGTGTGCGTAGCATTTCGGCAGAGGAAGCAGACAACTATATGAATTTATCAAAGGAAGCAGCACCTAAAATGGCATTGGCAACGGCGCTTTGCGTTTTATCACCAATTTGTCTCATTGTGCTGGGAGGGCTTTCTGAATACGGAAAAATCGGTATCTCCGAAGATGCAGCCGGTGGCATCGGCTTTCTGATTTTATTATTGTTTATCGTACCTGCAGTAATGATTTTTATCTGGAAAGGTATGCAGATGGATAAATATGAGTTTTTAGAGAAACAGCGTGTGGAACTACAATACGGTGTGCAGGGCATTGTTGAGAAGAGAAAAGCTGATTTTGATAAAAGTTACAGAACCTGCATTACAATCGGTACTGCGCTTTGTATTATTTCTGTGATACCGTTATTTGTTGGGGCAGCACTTGAATTCTCAGATTTACTTCTGGTGTACTGCGTAGCAATATTGCTTGTACTGATTGCCTGTGGTGTACTCTTATTTGTATGGTCATGCACTATTCAGGAAAGCTTTGATAAGCTTCTGGAAGTAGGAGACTACACACGCGAAAAGAAAGAAGACAGAAAGTATTTTCGTATTTTTGCAGGAATTTACTGGTGTTTGGTAACAGCAATTTATCTGTGTATGATGCTTCCAAATGCTGATAAAGCAAGTAATTGGAGAGAAGATATCAGCTGGGTAATCTGGCCTGTAGCAGGCGTATTGTTTGGAGCAATTACCGGTGTAATCCGCTTGGTGGTACATAGCAAAAATAAGAAGGAAGTATAGAAAAAGGATGAAAGAAGCGGCACCCGCTAATGGGTGCCGTTTTTAGCTGCTTTCATTTTCTTTTTATTTGCGTACATATTACTATCAGCTTCCTGAATGACATCTGCCAACATAACAGAATCATCAGCCCATACAGAATATCCGGAAGCAACTTCTACTTTAAAAGGAAGGCCTTGATTAGTATTTATAGTGTTTAGCTTATATTGCATACTTGACAGAGCAAGTGTGAAATTCTTTTCTACATTGTTTCCGGCGGAAATAAATACAAATTCATCACCGCCAATTCGATAGCATTTTCCGAAGCCGGAAAAGCATTGCTTAAAAGTATCGGCAAAGGTGAGCAGAAGTTCGTCGCCTAAAGCGTGTCCAAGAGTATCATTTACTACTTTCAAGTTATTAATATCAAAAAAGGCGATTAAAACAGGTTCGGAATGTTTACTTTCCAAAGACTTGATGTCTTCCGTATAAGAGGTACGGTTATAAAGGTCAGTCAATCCGTCCTGATAGGCAAGCTTTTCGAGAAACTGAGATTTAATTACTTTTTTATATTCCAATAGAAATCCGGATAAAAGCTGCGTTGCTTCGCAAATCATAAAAAGCAGAACACCGATTCTGGTGAAAAAGGTACTGTCCATAAGAGTGGCAATATTCCAAAGAACAATATCGGTAATACCGCCGGCACATATAAATAAAATACCTAAAAAGTGATAACTGCTGACGGGCTTTTTCTTTATTATGTTTCCTGCAGTAATGATGATAAGAGCAAGCATAGCTATTACATAGGAGATATGGGTCAGGCGAATGGTCTGATGATAATCCATAATGCCGGTAATTGCTAAAAAATAGGAAACTGTAAAATCAAAAACTGAATAAAAGCAAACAAAGAACAAAAGCTTAAACTGTATATGGTATTCCTGATACATGGACTCAAAAAACAGGAACATCGGAATAATAATCAACATCATAAAAATTTCGGATATCACATGATAGATGTGAGCATTCTGAAACATCTCCTGCAATAATTTGCAATCCGTCAGCATAAACATTCCGATGCTGAAGGCAAAGCAACCGAAAAACAGCATTTCTTTACCGATTGCATGGTTTTTCCACATGGGGAAGAAAAGGATAGTAAACAATAAGCCAATGAATACAATAATTAGACTGACACATAGGCTTCCGAATCTGCCGCTAATATTGCTTACCAGCATATCATAGCTGTTGCCGATGCGAATTTGTGTAATTTTGCCGCTATGGTCGTGATAAGGATTATCCAATACCATGGTAAGAACTTTACCGCTGTCTTCTACATGGAAAGGAATCCGCACGAAGAAGGAGCCCGGTGTATAGCCAAACAGATTGGATAGAAAAACATCCGAGCGGTAAATACACTCATCCTCCAGGTAAACAGAAACATTCAATGTTTTAGCATTAAAATATAAGACATCATCTTCCCGGAGGGAAGGGAGCGTTTTAGAGATTGTGTAGGTACCGGCTATTTTGAAAAGATTTGCAGCACTGCCGTCTTCAGTGACCCAACCTTCTGAAAAATCGGAATAATCACGCGAAATGTGTTGGATATGATTTGGGTTAGCAACAGAAATAATCACAGTAATAACTGTGATGGCCAGCATAATACAATATATGTAAAAAATATGTTTGCTGTTAATTTTCTTCATATTATAATTTTAATTCTATCTGATAAAATCGTCAATGGATAGAGAAAATTTCTGCTTAAATGCTGCTTGACAGAGAGCGGCTTTTCTGATATAAAAATATTGAATATAAATTCAATGAACAAAAATTCAATGAAAGAGTTGCAAGGCAGAACACTGAATTTGCAATGTAAGATAAAGAAAACAACATGCTGAACAGGAAAGGGAGAAGAAGATGCCGACAAGACAGGAACAAAAAGAGCAACGCAGGCAGGAAATTATGTATGCAGCGCTTGATTTATTTGTAAAAAGAGGATATGCAGCTACTAAGATAGCAGATATTGCTAAGGCAGCATCCATGAGTGTGGGACTGCTTTTTCACTATTTTGAATCGAAGGAAAAACTTTATGAAGAACTGGTAAAGATGGGCTTGCAGGGAACTGCTTACCCGGGAGCACAGAAGTGTGAGCATGCAATTGACTTTTTTGTACAGTTTGCAGAGCAGTTATTTACTTATATGAGGCAGCAGCCGTATGTTGCAAAGATGTTTGTGTTAATGGCGGATGCGCAGAGAAGCGAGGGGACGCCGGAGCACATTCGGGAGATTGCCATGCAGGTAAATACCATAGAGCAATTTGTTCCTATTGTGGAGTGGGGACAAAAAGAAGGCAGCATCAAGCAGGGGGATGCACTTGCTCTTTCAAGTGCTTTTTGGTGCAGTATTCAGGGAATTGCGGAGCAGTATGCGGCACATCCTGATATGGGACTGCCGGATGCACAATGGATTGTAGATATTGTGCGGGCAAAGTAACGTGCAGAGAGTGCATAGAGAAATACTTGAAAAGAAGAGACAAAGCCGAAGAAATGCGCGAGGAGAAAGAACGGAAGAAATGCGTATATAAGGTGATAAAAGGCGGAGGAAACAGAATGAAAAAGGTAGTAATTATTGGCGGCGGTATATCCGGTCTGACAGCAGGAATTTACTTGCAAAAAGCAGGTTTTAACACAGAAATTTATGAAAAAAATGCAGTACCCGGAGGACAGTGTGTGGGCTGGAAGCGGGAAGGCTATATGATTGATAATTGTATTCACTGGCTTACCGGAACCAGGGAGGGCAGCGGGCTTCATGAACTTTGGAAAGAAGTGGGTGCGCTTGGTGATGGGGTTGAACTCTATAAAAAAGAAAAGTTCTTCTCGGCAGAACTGAACGGGCAGACACTTACTTTATGGAGAGATAAGGATAGAACCAGACAGGAGCTTTTGGAGCTTTCCCCGGAGGATTCGGAGGAAATTAATAAGTTAATGGATATGGTAGCGCTTGCAGAGAGTATGCAGGTGCCCGTGGACAAGCCTTTTGATAAAATGAATCCCATTGAATTTATGAAAATGGGTATGTCTATGGCAGATATGGGCAAGGTGATGAAGGCATACGGAGGAATGGATATCGGGGAACTGGCAGCGCGGTTTAAACATCCTCTGATTCAAAGGGCAATCGTAGATTACATGCCGCCCGGCTATCAGGCATATGCATTTCTGGTTTCCTATGCAACGGTAACGGGAGGCAATGGGGACATTCCGAAAGGAGGCTCTTTGGAAATGTCTCTTCGCATGGCAAAACGTTACCGGGAGCTTGGCGGAGTACTTCATTTGAATGTACCGGTGGAAAAAGTTTTGATAAATGGCAAAAAGGCAGAGGGAATTGTATTGTCTGCAAATGAGGTAAAAGCGGACTATGTCATTTGTGCGAGCGATGCCGGGCATACGTTTTCCAAGCTTCTGGATAAGAGCTATATGCCAAAGGATTTAAAAACAATGTTTGAGGAAAGGCAGATGTACCCTGTTGTCAGTGGATTCCATGTAGCATTTGCAGTAGACGGGTTGCTGGAGGAAGCAAAAGAAACATCATTTTTTGACTGTAAGCCGCTTACCATTGGTAAATCAGTTGCCAAGAGAATGAGTATCAACAATTATTCCTACGAACCTACTTTTGCCCCCAAGGGGCAGACAATTCTGCAGAGTCAGTTTATACAGACAGAAGAAGATTATGCCTACTGGATGGAACTTGCCAAAAACCAGGAAGCATACAAACAAAAGAAGGCCGAGTTGTCAGAAGAAGCTCTTTTTAGGTTGCTTGAGAGATTTCCGCAGCTTGAAGGAAAGGTGAGTGTAATTGATGTTTGGACACCGGCAACCTATGACAGATATTGTAATGCATACCACGGTGCATATATGAGCTTTATTATTACAAAAAATGCCAAAAACAAAACAGTAGCAGGAAAAATAAAAGGATTGTCCAATGTATTTCTTGCGGGACAGTGGTTGATGGGACCGGGAGGCTTACCCACTGCAGCATCTATGGGTAAGTTTGCTGCATACAGAGTAACAGAGGCAGAGAAATAGAATAATAAAATTGGCATGGAAACAGACAAAAGTGTAAATAGAAGGAAACTATCCTTGACAGAAAGAAATACAAGTGATAGTCTAACAATAAGCAAAAAAATGGAAGGAGAAAAAGTCATGACAAAGAGACATATCAGAGTTACAACACAATTTTATAGTTCTTTGTCGGTTGCCGTTTAGACTTTTTTTCTATAAGGTTTATTTGTTTACACGCGCATTCGATAGTGTTTTGTCGAATGCGCTTTTTGTTATTTATAGGTAAAAAAGGAGGAAGAAAAATGGAAGTATTAAAAGGAAAAGTGGATTGTAAGCCGGAAGAGACAGGGTATGACAGTAGCAGACTGGAAGCATTAAATACCCATTTTCAGAAACTGATTGACAATGAAATTATTTTTGGTGCGCAGTATACCATTTCCCATAAGGGAAAAATTATTGCTAACGCAAGCTTAGGAAGCGGCAGCAAGATTGAATCGGTTAAAATGCACCCGGATACGGTATTCCCGATTGCATCCATTACCAAAACATTTACTACAGTGGCAATTATGAAATTAATAGAAGACGGACACATACGTCTTAATACCTATGTGGCAGAGATTTTGCCGCAGTTTGCAGAGCCGCCTTTTAACGGAATTACGCTTTGGCATCTGTTGACTCATACATCCGGTCTTTATCCTGATGGTGGTTGTTTCCCTGAGGCGGCACCGAAGTCTCCCTGGGAGCTGATGGATGAAGCAGCAAAGCTTTGGAACGGAGAGGGAGAATTTGACTGGATAAAGGCAGGTATCTCCGGAGGACTCCGCAGACCGGTAGGCAGTGAATGGCAATATAATTCTTTTGGCTTTGTAATTCTTGGAGAGATTATTACAAAGGTTAGCGGACAGTACGCAAATGATTACATAGAAGAAAAAATTTTAAAACCCCTTGCCATGAAAGACAGTGCTTTCAGACCGACGATAGATATGGCAAGAAAATCCTTTATCCACAGCAAAGAGGAAAAAGAGATGGTGGAGGCTTACCTTGCAGGAAAGTCTATTGAGAATGAAGATGCAGGAACTTTCTGGGAGAAAATGCCGAATACGGGAGGTGGCATCCATTCCAATACAAGAGACTTAATTCGCTTTGCAAATATGCTACTTAACGGCGGCCGTTTGGGAGATACCAGAATCTTGGGCAGAAAGAGTGTGGAAGTTATGACCACTCAGCAGCTTAAGAATGTGCCCGATTACTGTTGGGGAGCAAATGAGCCTGACAGAAAATATGGTATTGGTTTCGATATGCGTGAAGGACTTGCTTACAACTATTCTAAGGGAACATATATGCATGAAGGCGCAGGGGCAAGTTCCATTGATATTGACCCGAAAGAGCAGCTTGCAGCGGCATGGTTTGTGCCTTGGAACAAAGGCGAATGGTGTCCTGACCCGCTTTATAATGTACAGAATATTATTTGGTCCGGAATTATTTAAAATGAATAAAGGATATATTATGAAGAAGTTGAAACACAAATTTGAGGAATGTAAAGCGGTAGCCTTCGTGACCTACAAGGAATGGAGTGCCTACCGCACGCATTCTTTGGTGTCGGTTTTTGTAGGACCGGTTTATTTTATCGTTCAGTATTTTATATGGACGGCAGTGTATGGAGATGCAGGAAGTCTGGCAGGACTTGAATTGTCGGAAACTATCCGTTATTTTGGGGCTTCAGCGTTGATTGGATATCTGACGATGGATTTTGCGGACTGGAATCTGCAAATGTTGATTCGGACAGGTAAATTTCTGACCTTTACTCTTCGCCCCATGCATCACAGATTCTTTGCACTTTCACAGAAACTGGGACACAGGGTACTTGGGTTTTTCTTTGAATTTTTGCCCTGTCTTTTGATATTCATGTTGCTTTTTAAGGTGGAGATTTTGCCTGATAGGATGGGATGGACATTTGTTTCTGTGGCATTGGCGTTTTTGATGAACTTTTACGTGAACTATTGTCTCGGAATGACAGCTTTCTTTCTGGTAAAGGCAAACGGTATCCGGGTGGTATATCAGTTGTTTGCACAAATTTTTTCGGGCGCATTGATTCCTCTTAATTTTTTCCCGAAGGTTTTGCAAAGCGTGATGATTTTTTTACCTTTTCAGTATACGAACTATATTCCGGCAATGGTGTGGACGGGTAGTGAGAGCATCGGTGTGCTGAAACTTAATGTGCCACAGGCTGTATTGGCACAGGCTTTTGCAACGATATTGATGTTTGTGCTCAGTGAGGTGTTGTATCGGTGTGCCATGAAACGATTTACAGCAGTAGGAGCATAAGCGAAGGAAAGATTTTGGAAGCCTAAAGTATGAAGCGGTTGCTGACAGAGCAACCGATGCATAGAAAGAGAAGTGAGTTTGACATTGAAGTATATCAAAATATATTTTGCCTGTGTGAAGACGGCATTTGCACAGGCGGCAGCTTATCGGGCTGATTTTATCATGGGAAGCTTTATAACATTACTTTCCAACATATTGTTTCCACTTGTGACGATTTTGATTTATGCAAACGGTGCAGAGTTTCCGGGATGGAATATGTGGGAAGTATTGTTGATACAGTCCATTTATTCTATGTCCACGGGTATTTCTTCTATGCTGCTAAGTAGTGTGGTCTGGGTGACAATGGACCATATTCGGGAAGGCAGCTTTGAGACGGTGCTTTTAAAACCGGTTTCGCCGTTATTTTTCATTATATCTGCCAATTTTGATGTGCAGAGTATTGGTTTGTTTCTTGGCGGTGTAATTATGATGGTGATTGCGGTGGTACATACGGGGATTGGAAGTGTACTTGATATTTTATCATTTTTGTTGTTATTTGTAGCGGGAATTATGGTGCTTTGCGGTATGAATCTGATAATGGCAGCCATCAGTTTTAAATGGGTAGGAAACTCCAGAATTCCGGAGATTTTTGACAGTATCAGTACCTTTGGGAAATACCCCCTTAGCATTTTCCCAAGGACAGTACAGATTCTTTCGGTGATAGTGATTCCGGTAGCGGTAATCGGATTTTTCCCGGCATCAGCGTTACTTGGAAGAGTGGACAAGGAAGCCTTTTTAGCCCTAATTCCGTGTGTGCTGTTTCTTTGCTTCGGAGTATGGCTTTATAACAAAATGATTCGCCTTTATGAAGGTGTTGGAGGTTGAGATGTCGATTATTACAGTAGAAGACCTTGTGAAATCTTATACAACTTATAAACGTGGCAGCGGATTTAAGGAAACCTTGAAAAGCTTTTTTAAGCGGGAAGAAATTGAGATTAAGGCGGTAGACCATATTTCTTTTCAGATAAAAAAGGGCAGTATCTGCGGGATTTTGGGACCGAACGGTGCGGGAAAGTCCACAACCATTAAGATGCTTTGTGGTGCACTTTATCCTACAAGCGGCAGCATTGATGTAATGGGGTATTCTCCGGCAAAGGACAGAATGAAATATGTTCAGAAAATCGGTGCCGTGTTTGGGCAGAAATCTCAGCTGATTTGGGATATTCCGCCGGTGGACAGCTTTGCCATGAACAAGGCAATTTACGGAATTGAAGATGCAGAGTACAAAAGGCGTCTTGGGGAAATGGCAGAGCTTTTTGATATTGGGGAAGTGATGTATAAGCCTACCCGTGTGCTTTCCTTGGGAGAGAGGATGAAATGTGAGTTTGTCATGGCAATGCTTCATGGACCGGAAATTGTGTTTTTGGACGAGCCAACAATTGGACTGGATGTGATTGCCAAAGCAAAAATACGTGAGGTGGTCAGTGAAATGAATCGAAACGGAACTACGTTTATTCTGACGACACATGACCTTGAGGATGTAGAGCAGCTTGCGCAGGAGGTCATTGTCATCAATCATGGCAAAAAGGTATTTGATGACAGCCTGCAAAATTTAAAATCTACATTGGGGAATAAGAAAATAGTGAGTTTGTCATTGGCAAAGGCTTTTAATGAAGAGAAATTAAGGAGTGTTTTGGGTGATGTTCCGGTGATTCCGGGCAGTAACGATCATGAAATCTTATTGGAAGTAGATTTGGATAAGCAAAATATCAGGGATTTTCTGGGAAGTCTTAATGGGATAGTAGATTTTAAGGATATTTCCATCAAAGAGTTACCAATGGAAACGATTATTACAAGAATTTACAGTGAGTAGGAGAAATAAAAATGTCAATTGAAAGAGCAAGAGAATATTTAAAACAGTTTGGAATCGAAGACCGTATGCAGGAGCTTCCGGTATCCAGTGCAACAGTGGCACTGGCAGCAGAGGCGCTTGGCTGCGCACCACAGAGAATTGCAAAGACGCTGTCTTTCATGGTAGAGGATGCGGCAATTTTAATTGTGGCAGCAGGCGATGTTAAAATTGATAACAGTAAGTATAAAAAGCGGTTTGGTGCCAAGGCAAAAATGCTTTCTCCTGAGCAGGTGACTGAACTGATTGGACATGCAATAGGTGGTGTTTGCCCTTTTGGGGTCAGGGAAGGGGTTAAGATTTATCTTGATGAGTCACTGAAACGTTTTGAGACAGTTTTTCCTGCCTGCGGAAGCGGTAACAGTGCTATTGAAATGACGATACCGGAGTTAGAGAAATATTCGGGATGCGAGTGTTGGGTTGATGTGTGCAAGTTGATGGAAGGGTAGAAGTAATAACATCGGAATTCGGCTTTTCTTATTAGGGCTTGACATATATATGATGTTATTTGGAATGATATAGATGCCGAAAAATGCATGTTAAAAAGAGTTTCGTCAGCGAGATAAGGATACTTTAAGAAATATATCTGCTGAAAATAGTGATATTACGTTTGGGGTATTGGCTTTTGACCTAATTTTGGAGGAATAATGACATATAGAAACAGCATAATGCTTGATACTATCTGTCGCCGGTTAACATAAGCGCAAAAAAGTGACAGATAGAATCATTGATTTATTGATATATATATTACATTAAAAGCTTGTGAGTGCATTTTTGAATTATAGAGGAGATGAATTTGAAGGTGTTGTTGTATGAATAGAAAACTTTACATCGGATTTAAAGGAAAGAATAATGCATCGTGTATCCTAGTAAAAAGAATTTCTTCAGACGGCTATTTATTAACAAATTCTTTTAACGGAATAAAAAGAGATATTGAATCATTAAGTGACTCCTACGATTGCGTTGTCCTTTTCGGAATAGATAAGAACCTAATAGATACTGTAAGAATCGAGGAGGTAGCGGAAAAAGAAACTAAGGAATTTTCGGTTTTGAATTTAAAGAAAATATCAGCGCAGTTGGACGAAATTGGAATATCTAATTATTTATCTGATAAACCAACACATTATTTATGTAATGATGCATACTGGCATTTGTTACGAAAATTCAATAGGAATGTTGTGCTTATTCACATTCCTTCAATTAAAAATATTAGTAGAAATCTTATTGAAGGTCTTAGTATGGTTTTTAGATAAATTTCAATTGCATTAGACATTTCTATATACAAATATGAATTTACGGAGGGTTATCATGTTAATAAGTGAGTGTACAAATAAAGATGTTCCACAATTAGCACTGATGAATCAACATCTAATCGAGGATGAAAAAAGTAATAATCCTATGACTATTACAGAGTTAGAAGATAGAATGAGGAGATTTATAAACGATGGTTATAACGCCTATTTTTTTATTGAAGATGATATAGTTGTGGGATATGCACTAATAAAGTACACTTCAACACCGTTATATTTGCGTCAGTTTTACATTGAGAGGGAATTTAGACGTAAACATTATGGAAAAGTAGCATTTCAACAGTTAATGGAATACATACAAGCAGATATAATTGATATTGAAGTATTGCCTTGGAATGAGAGCGGATATTTATTTTGGAAGAGTTGCGGATTTGAAGATACATGCATTTCAATGCAATATAAGAATTAACTTTAGTGTGAGACATCGAAACGAAGAAAGCGAGTGTATATAGCATATGAAAAAAAGAATTTATATGATGGCATTGGTATTCATGGTCGGGCTTTGCAGTGGTTGTGGTAAACAGGGAACAGAAAGTAATGATCAGAGTATAAAAATTGAATCTTTTCATATTGAGGAACAAGCGAATGCTGAAAACAAATCAGTTCATGTTGAAGAACAAGGTGATGTTGAAAATGAATCTATTCGAGTTGAAGAACAAGACGAAGATGCAGACAAAACAAATAATGGTATTGAATTAGATGATAATTTAGAAATAGATTTCACTTATGACTATTCTGAGGATATCAAGAGGGATGTTGACTATGTGGCATCAAATTCAACATCCTTACAAGAAGAACTGGAAAATATTGAAAAGATTATCGAAAAGTATATTCCCTTAGCACAAGCAGCTCAGTCACAGATGGAAATGAATATTTCATCTAAGTGGTTTTTGGTAATTTGGGATACTGAGCTAAATAATCTTTGGAGCCGATTCAGCAATTCTGCAGATCCACAGACAAAAGAGAAGGTTCTTGCAGAACAGAGGAACTGGATAGCCATGAAGGAAGAAGTAACATTGTTAGGTCTTGGACCCGCTGAAGAAAACGGCAGCATGTATCCTCTTAATAAGAACGCCTTTTTAGAGGAGATAACCAAGCGTAGAGCTTATGTTCTGGCAAATGAGCTGGCAAAGATAAATGGTGAATCTTTTGTCATACCGGAAATACCAACAAAATACGGTTTGTTTGTAGACAACCAAGGAACCGGTGATATATACGGCTTCCTGATTACCCGGCAGGGCTGGGAAGGTGAGGATGAAGTAATTATCTCCATTTACAGACAGGGTGAAACAGAAGGCTCTTTTATTGATAACGAAAACGGAGAACTGGCTTTTACATCTGTTGACGGAAGTGTAAAAGGAATCATCAGAATTAACGGATGGGATGGTGCAAGCTTTGAGGTTACGGAGATATCAGGAGAGTCTGCTTTCTCTGTAGGGGAGATGTTTGAATTTCCGTTTGTGTTTTAACAGACGCGAAAAATAGGGGGAAATGACATGGGTATATACAAGTCGGAAAAAGGGAAAAAGGCAATATTATCTCTTTATGAAAAACAATTAAAAAGAATGAACAAGAAATATGAAGATATTTATATTGATACCTCTTTTGGAAAAACGCATTTAATCGAAACCGGTAATATGTCCGGGAATCCGTTACTTGTTTTTCATGGAGGAAATGCAACTACAGCTTATAATTTGTTAGCATGTGATTTTCTGATGAATGATTTTCATATTTATGCAGTTGATACGATTGGGCATCCGGGAAAAAGTGCGGAAGTCAGTTTGTCACCTAATAACTATGATTATGGGAAATGGGCGGCTGAGGTAATAGAAAAACTCGGATATGAAAAGATTTCTTGCTTTGGAGGCTCTTTTGGTGCGGGAATAATTGCAAAAACAATGTGTGTTGCTCCGGATAAGATAAAAAGAGTTGTATTATATATTCCTTCCGGAATAAGTAATGCTCCGGCTATTAATAGTTTAAGTATGATGATGCCGATGATTATGTATTGGATTACCCATAAGGATAAATTTTTAAAACAGTGTATGATGCCCATGGCTATTGAGGAAGACAATATTACGGATGATATTTATGAGACGGCAAAATTGAGTATTGATTTTTCAAAAGTGAAGACCGGAATGCCAAGTAATGTTGATGCCAAGGAAATAAAAAAGTGCAATGCTCCCACATTGGTGATGGCAGCAGAAAAGGATTGTTTATTTCCTGCAAAAAATGTGATACCGAGAGCAAAGAAGATAATAAACAATTGTACTACATATTTGCTGGAAGGAAGAGGGCATATGCACTTCTTAACAGAGGAGGAACAGAAGATGATAGTTGATTTTTTAGTATAATTCGAATTCTACGGAGGAAATTGAAATGGAAATTGTTATTTTCAATAGTAATATGCAAAAGCAGATTCACTATTTTTTTGAAAAATGTTTTATGGCTGTCGGCATACCATATTCGCCTCAGGATAGGCACTCTGATGTTGCAAATGTAGAGCAGAATTATATGGATAAAGGTTGTTTTTGGTGCTTGGTTGATGGTGATAAAATAATTGGGACTATTGCGATTCGAATGATTGATGACGTGAATATAATTGTCGAACTAAAAAGAATGTTTGTGTTACCGGAATATCAAGGGAAAGGCTATGGAAGATTATTATTAGAGCATGCCGTTGAATATGCACGAGCACAACAGTATCAAAAAATGTGCTTAGACACCAGAAAACAGTTTTCCGTAGCACAACATTTATATCGAAGTGTAGGTTTTCAAGAAACTGACAGATACAATGATAACGAACATGCAGAACTTTATTTTGAACTCGTTTTATGATATGTGATTAGGCTAAACTTCAAAGTTTGTGATATCTGAAAATTGGGATTTCCAATCGTTAAAAATAATGTTTGGCGAGGAGATTTATAGAGCAAGATAAGTGGAGAGAGGACCTTTGTCCTACTAAAATGAGAAAAGTGTTGCTTGAGTAGGACAAAAGAGGAGTCTGATGTCCTATTAAGATGTAAAAATGTTGCTTGCGGTAGGACAAAGAAGAAGTCAAATGTCCTACTAAGATGTAAAAACGTTGCTTGCGATAGGACGGAGGAGGAGTCAAATGTCCTATTAAAATGAGAAAAGTGTTGCTTGAGTAGGACAAAGAAGGAGTCAGATGTCCTACTAAGATGTAAAAATAGTAGTTTGGCAGGACAATAGTAGTAAATTTGCCTTAAAGGGTGGGACAAGAAGTGGGTATGTCGACATTCACAAGCTTACGCTTACGCGTTGTTGCGGAATTCGTCATATGTATTTTCGATTGGAGGTGCCTGCCTGCGTGCAAGTACCCGGCAGGTACATTCAGCTCATCTGCGCATGGCTCATTGCTACGCGCAATCTTCAGTCTTATGAACAGGCTGAAAGGAAAGAAAAAATTAGAATTTGGAGGTAACTGATATGTCAGGATGTTTAAGATTAAGAAATATCTAAGTACATAAGGCTGTATTAAATAGTTTTATGTACAATCAAAACACGAAAAGCTATTTAATAAAGGAGATTTTGTAATGATATTTCAAGACAACGTAATAAAAGAATATTTAAAAAATGTTTATTTTGTAACAGGAACACCTTGTGGAGGAAAGACAACGATTTCACGGGAGTTAGCAAAGCGACATAATTTATTAGTTTATGATATTGATGAAAAATTTGAGAGCCATCAACAAGTTTCAAATGCTGCTTTTCAACCGGCAATGAATAAGAAGTTTAAAGATGCGGATGAGTTTTTCGGACGTAGTGTGGATGAGTATAAAAAGTGGTTGCTTGATAATACACGGGAACAATTAGACTTTGTATTATTGGATCTGATACGTCTGTCTCAAAATCAAATTGTATTGTGCGATTGCCATTTAACAATGGAACAGGCCGGGCAGATTACGGAACCATCCAGAATTGTTTTTTTATTAAAGGAACCATCTAATATAATTGATGATTATTGTAATCGTCCGGATCATCAAGGATTCAGTAATTTTATTAATAGTGCGTCTGATGTTGAAAAAGCAAAAGAAACATGCAATACAACCTTGAAGAGTCTCAACGAGAAACATTACTTTGATATCAAAAAGAGTGAATATTTTTGGCTTGAAAGAACACCTCAGAGTACAGTTAAGGAAACGTCAGACAAAGTAGAGCAGTATTTCGGATTAGTGAGTTTACCGGAAATTAAGAAGGTAGATAGAAATACGGAACTGGCAGATGAATTAATCCGCTTTGTAGAAAACTTTTCTTGGGAAGATGTGAAAGAACATACATTGCAAGTACTTCATAATTGGGAGTTTAGTGAGTGGGAAACTATGTTTGTGGCGTTAGTTAACAATCAAATTGTCGGAATGGTATCTATTGCGAAAACTGATTACTATCCATTGCCGGAAATTTATCCTTGGGTATCCAGCATATTTGTAACGGAAGAGTATCGTGGGCGTAGGATTAGCGAAAGGTTGATTGAAGCAGCAAATCTATATGCGAAGTCGCTTGGATTTAAAGAGAGCTATATTCCGTCAGAACATATTGGCTTATATGAGAAGTATGGATATCGTTATGTTAAAGATATTGTAAACTATGGTAATGGAATAGACCGATTGTATGTGAAACAGTTGAATTAATGAGATTTTATAAGTAATAATTCTTCTTACTTTCAGTCTTGTTAAGAGGCTGAGAGTAAGAAGCAACTTTGAATTTTTGCTTGAATGATAGACTTGATTTTACAGAACAATAAAGAGAGGGTGTAACTTATGGAAGAAAGATTAACGGCATTTATTATTTGGGCAATTATGGGCGTGTTATTTATTGTAATGGGCATCTATGATTTAAATTCCAAGAAAGAAAAACCTTTCGGCTTTTGGGCAAATGCTGAGGTGTCTTCTATAGAAAATGTAAAAGGTTATAATCGTGCTTTGGGCATATTGTGGTGTGTGTATGGTGTGTTGTTTACGTTAATTGGATTGCCTTTATTAGATGGGCAGAATTCGGGTTTGATTATTATATCTATATTGGGTGTGATGCTTATTAGTATTGCGGCTATGGTAGTGTATGTTGTAGTTATTGAACCAAAATATCGAAAAAAGAAATAGATGAAAACTTTCGGCTTTAGGTGTGTTTGAAAGCGCTTAAAAAGTTGAAGTTTTCAGGAGAGATTGTAAATTATGAGTTGGACATTAGGAAAAGCAGAAAAGCAAGATACTGATAGAATTAACGAATTGTTTATAGAAATGTTGCAGACCATTTATAGTACAGATAAAGTGGATGGGTATTCAGACGGAGACTTAGATCGTTTTTTTGATGGTCGTGACGAATGGATTAGTGTAGCAATTGATGAGGACAAGATTATTGCATTTCTATCAATTGAGGTACATCATGATGAAGAAGAGTACGTATATTTGGATGATTTGTCAGTGACTAAACAATATAGAAATAATGGAATAGGAACGAAATTAATTCGAAATGCTGAGACATACACAAAAGAGATTGGTATTCATAAAATCTGCTTTCATGTAGAAAAATCAAATACTGCTGCATTTAGGCTATATCAGCGACTTGGATATAAAATACATGAAGATCAGGGAAACAGGTATTTAATGATTAAATATATTTAGGGAAAAGGAATTATTAAACAACCCATTTTTGACAATAACTGCCGGCAATAGTGGTATACGAATTTCATGGAGATGAAGAAATGCACGATTATATCATAGAAACAGAAAGATTAATATTGCGACCTCTTAAAATCGACGATGCGGAAGCAGTATATCAGTGGGTAAGTGATGAACGAGTTGCAAAATATATGGTTTATAATACATACACATCATTGGAAGCAGTTGCAGAGTGGCTTGCTATGCTTCAGAAACCAGATGAGGAATATCATTTTGGCTTTGTGCGAAAAGAAGATGGCTTACTTATTGGAAGCGGAAGTATTGGACCTGATAGTGACAGAAGCGGCTTCTGGGGTTTTGGCTATAATTTGCGGTATGATTGTTGGGGGAACGGTTTTGCTACTGAAGCAACCAAAGCAATGATGAAGTTTGCCAATGAACACTTTGATGTAGTCAAATTTTCTTCCAGTCATGTGGAGCAGAATAAAGCATCCGGTCACGTTATGGAAAAGTGTGGTCTGCATTTTGCTAAATACGGTCAGTTCCAAAAACTTGATGGTAGCAATAAAATGCGTTCAATGGAATATGAGGGAGAAATTAAGAATTTTTAGTTTAGATTCTGATGGAGGAAAAAATAATGCGAGATGTACATGTACATTTTTTACATGGAAATCCTATAGGTTATAATATTGATTTTTTAGAGGGATTCATTAAAGCGGCTCAAGATGCAGGGCTTGAGCGATAAACTTGAATTGAGCGAGCTTCTTTGCGAGCAATGTCAATTGAACGAAGTTCAATTGTATGGCATGTTTAGGTCTATAATTTGGAATTTGTAGGTGTCAATATAATAATAAAAATTTTGACTTGGGAGGACAATAATGAAAGAACGAATTAAAGTTGTTACTGGAAGTAATGAAATGCAGTGGCTATATTCACAAGATTGGGAATATTATGATTATGGTAATTGCAAAAGGTATTTACAAATTATTTTTCCATATAAGCGTGAAATGAATAAGGAAGAGAAATATCCTCTTATTTTATTTATTCCAGGTTCAGCATGGCATAAGCAAGAGATGTATAATGATATTCCACAGTATGCAACATTGGCAAAGAGAGGCTATGTAGTAGCGGTAATGCAGTATCGTGAATCTGATATTGCTCCATTCCCTGCACAAGTAGAAGATGTTTGCAATGCACTTAAATTTATTCCGTCTATTGCTGAGAATTTCCATATTGATACTGAACGGATTTTTCTTATGGGCAATTCCTCTGGTGGGCATATTGCTATGATGACTGCATTATTTAGTGCACATGGTTTATGTGAAAAAATCACGAATATTTCTGGTGTGATTTTGGAAAGTGCATCAACAGATATACTGATTTGTGCAAAAGACCCACTGCCACCATGGATGCAAGTGCGTCCTTCGGCGGTATTACTTGGTGTGGATAGAATTGAGGGCAATGAAGAGTTGGCAAGGAAGGCTTCTTGTGGAATGTATATAACAAAGGACATAGAACTACCAGCGGTGTTGCTTTTACATAGTGAACTAGACCCAATAGTATCGGTAGAAAATAGCAGAGTATTATATGATAATCTTGTAGCTACTGGACATGAAGCAAGTTATTATGAACTGGAAGACAATGATGCTCATGGTGGCGCAACTTATTATGATAGTGAAGTTTTAAATATAATACAGAAATTCTGTACAGAACATACAGTTTACTAAATCCCAATTTGCCGAACTGCTGAAATTTTTAAGCTGCTAAATAATATGGAGGATATATGATAAGACCAAAAAAGGATAATGTCCATAACAATTCCATATTGATAAAAAAGGGTGAACTTAAAACATTATCGCCTGGATTGAAATATTTTTTATATGAGAATGAAGATGGCAGTATTCATGGTGAAACATTATGTGCGAGATTTGATGTAGCAAAAACAAGAGAGGACTATGAAAAACTTTCAGAAGAAAAACTGGAAAACATTGTTTATTGCGGGGAAATGTCAATAGCAAGATAGCAGAGTAAATAGCTAATGTATGGCTTGTGAGGTACATAACAATGAATATTTTATTATTAATAGTACTTCTAGCATATTTAGTATATGATACTATTCCCGGAATTATATTGCATTTTCTTTGGGATTTTACAGGGGCATTTGTGATAAAAGAAGAAAACACGGAAAAAAATAAACCTTCAGCCTCACAGGAAGATTGCAAAATGACTTGAAGCTGACGGATATTATGGAGAAATAATGAAAAAGATTAATTCAATTAATTACGGTGGCAAGATAATTGGTGTCGGTTTAATGATTATGTTTGTTATACCGGGGATGCTGATGCTTATAAACACCATACTAAATTTTGACGTAATTTTGATGTTATCAAGATTGTTATTTTTAATAGGTGCTGTTATTTTGATATGTTTTACAGTGCATCTACTCATTGAATTTCACCAGGATAAGAAGGTAGACAAGTACTACAGCAAGCACAGAAATGTTAAAATTAAGATTAACGATGGCAAATATGAATGTGGAGCATGTGGAAGCAGAAACATTGGTCCGAACGATGATTTTTGCAATACATGCGGGTGTAAGTATGAACAAGCAGAAGATAAGAAACCGCAAGAAATCTTGGATGGTAATGAGAAGTAGGATTATGTGATTATGAATGAAAAATGAAATTGTAAAAATGACAATATGCTTGGAGTTAGATGGAGGATGGTATGATTAAGGGAATTTTTATAGACTTTTACGGAACGGTTGTATACGAAGACGGAGAAATCGTCAGTAAAATAAGCCAAAAGATTTACGAAACCGGTAATGCGGAAAGCGTATCACAGATAGATGCCTACTGGTGGAACAGGTTTAAATCATTATTTGAAAATTCTTATGGTGAGACTTTCCAAACGCAAAGGGAGCTTGAAACAAAGTCACTTATTGATACTATCCGGCATTTTGAATCGCCCTTAGATGGACTTAGTTTAAGTGAAGAGATGTTTGAATATTGGGTGAAGCCGCCTATTTTTGGCGAGTCGAAGCAATTCTTTCATGAGTGTCCGGTACCCATTTATATAGTGTCTAATATTGACAGGGCAGATATCCTGGCAGCAGTTGAATATCATGGATTACATCCCCGGGACGTATTTACAAGTGAAGATGCAAAGTCATATAAGCCGAGGAAGGAACTGTTCGAGTTGGCGCTTAACAAGGCAGAACTGACCGCTGATGAAGTTTTGCATATCGGAGATTCACTCAGTAGTGATATAAGGGGAGCTTCATTAGTAGGAATAAGTCCAATATGGGTAAATAGGAATGGCAAAGCGATTCCGGATAAAGTTACAGCAGTTAGCAATTTGTTAGAAGTGTTGCCGCATTTGTAGGAAAAGAAGAAACCTAGAAATTGTGCTTGAAAAGGGAAGGCCATGAAAGACAACAGATTAGTATTTGATAAAATTGTAGATATTTTTGATAAATGGAGAGGTCGTTACAGCGGAGAATTATTCAATTATCTGACAGAAACCTGTAAGCTTGATAAGAGCAAAAAATGTCTTGAAATCGGACCGGGAACCGGACAGGCGACGGACTTTGCATTGCAAACAGGATGCGATTATACGGCAATTGAGCTGGGAGAGCATCTGGCGGCATTTATGCAAAAGAAGTATGGGAAATATTCTAATTTTAACATCATAAACGCTGATTTCGAGACCTACACGTTTGAGAAGAATACTTATGATTTTGTATATTCTGCAACAGCCATTCAATGGATTAAGGAAGATATTGCGTACAGTAAATGTGTGGATATGTTAAAGGACGGTGGTTATCTGGCCATGTTCCTTACCCGCGGTGATTACAAGACACCAGCCCCCGAATTGTTTTCTGAAATTCAAAAAATATATGATAAGTACTTTAAGACGGAAAACCCTTACAGATGCAAATTTGATTATGAAAACGGTACAAGCTATGGACTTAAGTATCTTGGAAGAAAAGAGTTTTACGGACAGCGGGAATTTACGGCAGATGAATATATCGAATATATTCATACCCATTCAGACCATAACGGTATTGAAGAGGAATACCGGGAACTTTTTTTCGAAGGCATTCGCAATGCGATTTTGAAGCATGGAAATAAGGTAGTATTTTATGATACTTATGTGTTGTATTTGTATCAAAAATGATTTTTAGGAGAATATTTTATGAAGGTCATATTAACAAGTTCGCTTGGAGGTTCAAAAAAAGTAAACGGGAAAAGGATACCTTCAACTTTAATGGAAGATAACGGTTTGACAGATAAAATAAAGTCAATTTGGAAAGACAATGCGAAGGTAATGGTGATTTGTGCTTCTCCCAATGACTATGATGTTAATAATAGTATATATCATTGCTTAAAAGAAGCATTCCCTATGAGTGGTTTATCCTTCACATCCTTTGAAATATGTGATGACAGAAATGAAGAGATTGTAGAACGCTTAGATGAGATGGATGCCATTATTTTGGTGGGAGGACATGTTCCCACACAAAATGCATTTATGAAAAAGATAGGTTTAAGAGAAAAAATAGAAAGCTATAGAGGAGTTGTGATTGCCTGGAGTGCAGGCTCTATGAACTGCGCAGAGACAGTGTATGCCGGACCGGAATTAGAGGGTGAAGCAATTGACCCTGATTATCAGCGTTGGATATCAGGGCTTGGACTGACTAAGATTAATATATTTCCGCACTTTCAAAGTCTGAAAGATGAAATGCTTGATGGACTTCGATTGATTGAGGATATTACATATGCAGATAGTATGGGACATGAATTTATAGCACTGAATGATGGAAGTTATATTGTAATTGAAGATGGAGTAGAAACATTATATGGTGAAGCATATAGCATTAAAGACGGAAACCTGAAGCAGATATGCAAGAATGGTGAATCGTACATATTCAGTAGTTATAAATGAAGAAAAAAGATGGATGAAAACAAGATTTGATGAAATATTAGTTAAAAGGAGCATGGAATGGAAGAACGATATGGAGAAATTTTAATCTATCAAACAGAAGATGGATTGACAAATATAAATGTGAAAATGCAAGATGATACTGTTTGGCTCACACAGCAACAATTGGTAGAGTTATATCAATCCAGTAAATCAAATGTCAGTGAACATATCAAGCACATTTTTGAAGAAGGAGAGCTTGACGAAGAGTCAGTTGTTCGGAAATTCCGAACAACTGCTTCTGATGGCAAAAATTATAATGTAATTTACTATAACCTTGATATGATAATTTCTTTAGGATATAGAATAAAATCATCTATTGCAACTAAGTTTAGACGATGGGCAACTGAACGAATAAAAGAGTATATGATAAAAGGTTTTACTATGGATGACGAACGCCTAAAAGGGAATGGTGGCGGTAATTACTGGAAAGAATTACTTGATCGTATTAGAGACATTCGTTCATCTGAGAAAGTATTGTACCGACAGGTACTGGACTTGTATGCAACAAGTGTGGATTATGACCCTCATAGTGAGCAATCCATTTTATTCTTTAAGATTGTGCAAAATAAATTACATTATGCAGCACATGGACACACTGCCGCTGAGGTAATATACGAGCGTGCGGATGCAGAAAAGCCATTTATGGGACTAACATCATTTAAGGGAGAAATGCCTGCGCTTAAAGATATAGGGATTGCAAAGAATTACTTAAATGAGGATGAGTTAAAAATATTAAACAATCTTGTATCCGGTTATTTTGATTTGGCGGAAATCAACGCTATTGAACACAGACCAATGTATATGAGTGATTATGTTGAGCAACTGGACTCTGTTTTGTCATCAGGAAATAGAAAATTACTGGCAGGTTCCGGTAAAGTTAGTCACGATGAAGCAATCAAAAAAGCAAAAGAGGAATATAAGAAATATCAAGCGATTACTTTATCACCAGTGGAAGAGGCATATATGGAAACGATTAAAGAGGCAGGAAAGTCTGCTAAAAAAGGAGCACGTAAATAAACAAATGTACGAGCAATTTTAAATTTGGCGGAGAAATATATATGAAAAATATAGAAGAACTGGAAAAATATTTAGAAGAAGAGTGTTATTCTTTTGCAGGTCTTACGATAGGGAAGCATAGCGCGCCGGAAGGTTATATTATTGAAGCAAATGGTAGTGAATACAACTTTTCTTATTCTGAAAGAGGACGCAAGACGGTACTAAAATCATTTTGCTGTGAAAAAGACTTGGTAGAATATGCATTTGAAAAGCTGTCAGCGGACAAATGGAATAAAGCTCATTTGGTCGCATGGGTTTGGAGTAAAGATGAAATAAAACAAGCCGAGCAGGAATTAAAGAAGAAAGATATCATGTTTGAGCGAAACGATATACCAAATTACTCGCAGGGAAAAGATGCGTATAGAATATTTGTATTTGGAAGAGATATCGAAAAGCTTGTTGATTTTAAGAAAAAGTATTTTAGGAGAAAGTGAAAACAATGTCGATGATAGCCGTACTGAAAAATTGTCTGGAATGTGAAAAAGAATTCATTTTATCTTCTGTTGAAAGCAGAGATGAGGTGTTATTTTTTGACAACGAGGAAGCACTTCTTAACAGCAAGGAATGTGCAAATATAGAAATCATATTTGGTGAGCCCTCACATCGTATCATTCAATTGATGAAAAATCTCAGATGGATTCAAATGAGCTGGGCAGGTGCCAATAAGTATACTTCTGCGCCGGATTTTCCTGACAGGATTACACTTACCGGCGCTTCCGGTGCATATGGTTGCGTGATTTCCGAATATATTATTGCCGGGATTTTGGCATTAAAAAGAAATCTGTTTCCCTACCGTGAACAAATGAAAAATGGTGGCTGGGATAAAATTGAGGGTGATGATTCCTTAGAAGGAAAAAGAGTGCTTATTTTAGGAACAGGAAATATAGGTCAGGAAACTGCGAAAAGGCTTAGATGCTTCGGATGCTATATTGTGGGGATATGTCGTACAAACAGATATCAGCAGGAGCATTTTGATGAAGTATATACAATAGACCATTTGGATGTGCAATTATCAAATGCAGATGTAGTTGTTATTGCGCTTCCCGGAACAACGGAAACGACGGGAATGTTTGGCAGAGAAAGAATAAAAAAGATGAAAGAGGGCGCTATTCTTGTAAATGTGGGACGTGGTTTTATTGTGGATACGGACGAATTAACAAGTGCCCTGCAGAATGGATTCTTAAGCGGTGCAGTGCTTGATGTTACGGAGCCAGAGCCGTTGCCTGAAAAACATCCTCTCAGATATATGGAGAATGTGGTATTGACACCGCATATTTCCGGAATAAGCTGGGGAGAAAATATGTTTACAAGAAAGAGAATTTTGGATATTTTCTGCGAAAATTTAAAACGGGACAGAAACAATGAGCCTAAAAAGAATGTGATTGATTTCAGCAAGGGATATTGATTAGCGCAAGTAATGAAGGCCATCCCGTCAAATGTTGAAGACGGGGTTGCCAAGTGGCTTGAAGAAAATTACTTATAAAATATAAGGAGCGTAAAATGGGAGAAGTATACGGATTATCAATTCTTATAGGAATCGTATTAATCGGAATTGGAATTTATACATTCAAGCATCCTGATTTTAGATGGAAAATTTCCCTATCAAGACGTTGGTATCTTAAGGGCGGAGAACCTACAGACCTTTATTATGAAAATCAAAGAATGGGAGCTGTAGCTTACATTTTTATTGGTGTAATCATGATTTTGCTGAGTATCAGTATGTCTGTTACAAAAGCTAGGGGATATGTTATAGAGATAGACGGTAATGAGCTTAGGATGCCCTGCACTTATTCCGATATGGAAGCCTTAGGATATCAAATTGACCCGGAGGAAGAGATAGAAACATTACGTGCAACAAGCAAAAATCTTAAGAATTCTTCTACATATACAGTAAAAAATGCAGAAGGAAAAGAAATTATAGTTACTTTTGAAAACAGAGGAGAAGAGGACAGGAAAGCAACAGAATGTGAGCTGATTGCAATAAGGGTACATGAGGAAAACGGTCCGGAAATAAAGTTACCTAACGGAGTAAAAAATGGGATGAGCGAGGAGGATGCAAAGTCTATTATGGGGAAGGGGACTCCGAGAGGTGTAGGAGGCTCGGCAGCAGAATACAATATGAAAGTAAATTTTGATACATACAAGATTAATCTGGTATTTGATGGTGATTTCAGGAATAAAAGGGTAATATCAATAAGAGTTGAGGATGTTATTTATTAAAAAATTTTATAATGAAAAATATGTAAAAGATTAACAAATATTTTTGAATTCGTGGAGGTGCATAACAATGGAATATACAATACTTGATAATAAACTACAGGCAGATGATTTTATCCGTCTGTTTGCGAGCGCCGGTTGGGGAGAACTTCCACAGGACATGGTTGAAGCTGCGCTGACAAACAGTTATGCGACATTTTCGGTAGAAAGTGAGGACAAGGTTATTGCAATGGCACGCTTGCTTGGAGACGGTGCGATGTCCTTTTTCTTGAAGGATTTGGTTGTAGAGCCGGAATATCAGGGGAGTGGTATCGGACGTGTTCTTTTAACACATGTGGAAGAGTACATTCGTGCACAATTAAACCCTGGTTGGGAAGGATATTTACAGCTTGTGAGTGCAAAGGGGAAAGAGGAATTTTATCAAAAACTGGGTTATGCGGTTCATCCTCATGAGCATAGCGGACCGGGGATGTCAAAGTGGATAAAGTAATAGGAGATTTGATGCTTATTGGGGGAATCATATGGGAAAAAAGCTATCAGAAATGACACTTGAAGAATTGTGGGAATTATTTCCGATTACACTTGTTGAACATAAGGAGTACTGGAAAGATTACTATTGCGAGATGGAAGAATATCTTTCCTGCAAACTGGCAGAATGTAAAATTGTCAGGATGAGCCATGTTGGAAGTACTGCAATTGATAATATATGGGCAAAAGATATTGTTGATATATTGGTTGAAATTTCAGGCTCGGAAAATATTGATAATGTCGCAAAAGTTATTGAGAAGGCAGGTTTTAAAAGAATGTCTTCTTCAAACAGCAGATATTCTTTTAATTGGGGATATACAGAAGAAGGCTTTGCAGATAAGGTCTATCATTTACATCTTCGATACGAGCGTGATAATGATGAATTATATTTTCGGGACTATATGCAGGAAAATCCTTTGCTTGCACGAGAATACGAGGCTCTTAAATTGAGGATATGGAAGCAATATGAGCATGACAGAGACGGATATACAGCGGCAAAAAGTGAGTTTGTTATGAAGTATACCGAAGAGGCAAAGAAAAGATATGTAGATAGATACTGACAAATTATGGAGGACGATTATGAATGCATTAGTGATTAATTGCAGCCCGGTAAGAGGCGGTGCAACAGCAGAAATTGTACATATTGTTTCAAAATGTTTGAAGAGCAAATTTGATGTAAAAAGTATTTGTATTGATGATTTTGAGGTTGCCTTTTGTAAAGGGTGCAGAAGTTGTCATAGTACGGCGAAATGTATTCAGCATGACGATGTGGATTTGATTATGGAATATTATGAATGGGCGGATATTGTTGTATCTGTAGCGCCATCATATTGGGCGGACATACCCGGTCAATTTAAGGTGTTTATCGATAGATGTACGCCGTGGTGCAATACTCATGAGCCGCACGCAAAGCTTTCCGATGGAAAAAAGGGATATACGATTGCGCTCAGAACGGGACCAAGTATGCCGGAATGCGAGCGCATAATAGGAAGTATTGAACATTTTTATGGGCATTTGGAAATTGAAGCATGTGGAAAGCTTGGCTTGTGTTCTATCGAATGTAAGGAAGATGTTGCAGGAAGAATTGATGAAATAAACAAATTTTGTAATATGATTTTGGAAAAATCCAATAGTCAGAATGGGAGTGAAAAGAATAGATGAGTTCATTGTTAAAATCAACGTTAAATACACGTGCATTGCCGATAGGTGGTATGCGATACATAAGGAGCGATGTTCCGATTAGCTTAACAGAGGAAGAGATTCAGTGGTTACTGGATAATCAGATAACTACACTTGTGGATTTGCGTTCACAGGAGGAAATTACGCGGAAACCGTGTTCGTTACAGAATGTGGACGGATTTACTTATTACCACCTTCCGGTATCGGGTGGCGGAGATACCCCTAAGTCAAGAAAACATCTTCATGAAGTTTATCGGGGAATGGTGGATAAACAAATGGATATTATCCTGGATACAATATTAAATGCTGCTTCAAATGTGATGTATTTTTGTACAGCAGGCAAGGATAGGACAGGGGTAGTATCTGCGTTGCTTCTAAAAAGACTTGGAGTATCGGAAGCTGTTATTGTGGACGATTACATGAAATCCAAGGAAAATTTAATGGACATGCTTACTGCGTATGTAAAGGAACATCCTGAAGTGGATATTGATATAATTGTTCCGCGGGAAGAGAATATACGAAAGGTTTTAGCAGAAGTATGTACTAAGTGAGGGAGAAAATTATATGATGATTTTATTTGAAGGTATTACAATGAGCTTTTGGCTGCTACTTGTCTGTGTAATCGGTATTGCAAACGGACCGGTGGGGTTGGTGTGTCTTTATGAAAAAGAGGTTCAGGATAGAGTGGTGGAACTGGGCTACACAACGAAAGAAAAAATTAAAAGGAATGAAATGATTTCCGGTATTGCAATTTTTTCACCCGTGATATTAGTAGTGCCTGTAATGGTGTACTGCATAAACGGGGCAACCGGTTTTGTGGACAGCTTTTGGCAGATGACAATTATTTTGTGGATAATGAATTTGTTTGACAGAATTTTTATCGATTGGTATTGGGTAGGGCGTACAAAAGCATGGCTGATACCGGGGACAGAAGATTTAATGCCGTATATTCCATTAAAGGTTGTAGCGAAAAAATGGATAGGAACATTTATTGGCTTTCCCATAATTGCGGCTATTATTGCCGGTTTTATGACTTTGATATAAGAAGCGCAGTTTGATTGTTGCATCCGAAGAGGAATAAATTATGTCTGGAAAAATTATGACTGTAAATGGTGTTGACTATACGATTATTAAACTTTTGGGACACGGAAAAGGTGGTTATTCATATCTTGCAAAAAAGGATGACAGGCAGTATGTAGTAAAACAGATACATCATGAACCTTGTGAGTATTATGTTTTTGGTAACAAAATTGAAGCAGAGCGAAATGATTATGGCAGGCTGCTGGAAACAGGTATCCGCATTCCTAAGATGATAAGTATTGATGTTCTAAATGAAAGAATTGTAAAAGAGTACATAAACGGGCCGACGATTGATGAACTGGTAAAAAGCGGCGGAATGAAAGAGAGTTACTTGAAACAGGCAGAAGAGATGGCTATTTTAGTAAAAGAAAAAGGTTTGAATATTGACTATTATCCAACAAATTTCGTGGTACAGGATGAGCTCATTTATTATATCGATTACGAATGTAATGAGTATATGGATGAATGGAGTTTTGATAACTGGGGAAGAAAATATTGGTCTATAAACGGAGAGTAAAATGAAGAACATCATTCATATTTTCGGAGCATCCGGTTCCGGAACATCGACACTTGGCAGAAAAATAAGTAAAGAACTGGGATATAAGTTTATGGATACAGATGATTATTTCTGGCTTCCGACAGACCCCAAATATACGCAGAAACGTCCGACCGATGAAAGACTCAGACTTATGAAAAAGGATATTGAAGCAGCGGAAAATGTGGTAATTTCCGGTTCGCTTACGGATTGGGGAGATGAATTGATTCCTTTGTTTACATTGGCAATTCGATTAGTAGTTGATGTGGATATACGCATAGAAAGACTGCGAAAACGAGAAAGGGAACAGTTTGGAAGCCGCATCGATGAAGGAGGAGATATGTATCAGAACCACCGAGAATTTATTGAGTGGGCGAGAGCATATGATACAGGCAGTGTAGAGATGCGGAGTAAGGCAAAGCATGATGAGTGGCAGAAACTACTTGCATGCGAAGTGCTAGTCCTGGATGGCTCTGATGATTTGAATGACAATTTTGCGAAGATAAAGGAGAAATATGAATACAAACAGTGACTTACTTCAAAATTTAGATAAGCTTCATACAACGGGGATGGGCATAGAGCGAATCAAGAGAAATCTATCTCTACATACAGAGGATGCAGTTGATTACTGTAAAAATAAAATTCTGCTTTCCCATGCAGTTATTACGCGAAACGGTAAGAACTGGTATGTGGATGTGGACGATATCGTGATAACAGTCAACGCCTATAGTTACACCATTATCACTGCGCATAAGAAGAAACTGACAGTTGTGCGGGGAAGTAAAAAAGTTCTTGTGACTGGCGGAACTGTTTTTGTAAGTCGCTTTGTGGCGGAATATTATGTGAAAAAGGGATATGATGTTTACGTCCTGAATCGTAACAACAGACCTCAGTGCGAGGGCGTAAGGCTGATAGAGGCTGACCGCAAAAATCTTGGTGATGTGCTGAAAGGTCATCATTTTGATATAGTTCTGGATATAACCGCCTACACCTGCGAGGACGTTAACCTATTGCTGGATGCTTTGGGAGGTTTCGAAGATTATGTGCTGATTAGTTCCAGTGCAGTATATCCCGAATACGAAACTCAGCCGTTTACAGAAGAGAGTACGCTTGCCGTTAATAAGTTTTGGGGCAAATACGGAACAGACAAAATTGATGCGGAAGAAGCACTGATAAAGCATGTTCCGAACGCTTACATATTAAGGCCGCCTTATCTGTATGGTCCTATGAATAATGTATACAGAGAGGCTTTTGTGTTTGATTGTGCCATGCAGGAGAGAAGATTCTATCTGCCCAAGGACGGAAAGATGAAGTTACAATTTTTTCATGTGGAGGATTTGTGCAGATTCATTGATACCATTCTTGATAAGAAACCTAAGCATCGTATTTTTAATGTGGGAAACAAAGAAGCTGTTTCCATAAAAGAGTGGGTAACACTTTGTTATCAGATAGTCGGAAAAGAAGCTGAGTTTGTAAATGTTTATGAAGAGATACCACAACGAAGTTATTTCAGCTTTTACGATTATGAATATTATCTTGATGTGCGTAGGCAGTGTGAGTTGATGCCGGAGACAAAGCCACTTGCAGAAGGGCTTCGGGAAGCTCTTGCGTGGTATTTGGAGAATATAGACAAAGTGGTAAGGAAACCACTGATAGAGTTTATTGATGAGAATTTGGGTGAAAGGGACAAAAATGTGTAGAATTTTATGCTCCACAGGAGCCTTGATAGGAAGACCTAATAATCGTGATTACAGATTGCTGAAAGAATTAACACCACAGCTTTCCTGCGATGGTCTGGAATTTATGATGTATAGTACGTGGTATGACGAGGTAGACGAGCTTGTCAAAACGTTACAGGAGCTTGATATGCCGATTCCTGTAGTGCATTGTCAAAAAAGCATTGGCGAAGCTATCAGTATGGGCGGTGAGGAAAATATTGCTGATGCGTTCCAAAGGTATACCGTTAATTGCCAAATAGCGCAAAAAATTGGGGCAAAAAAATTAGTGATGCATTTGTGGGACGGAATCACTTCTGATGCCAATTTTGAAAACAATATAACGGCGTATCCGGAGTTAAGAGAAATTGCAAAGCAGCACGGAGTAGACCTTTTGGTGGAAAATGTGGTGTGCAATCGCAAATCACCTATGGAGCATTGGTGTGAACTGAGAGAAATGTACCCTGATATTCATTTTATTTTTGATACCAAGATGGCAGCTTTTCATGACCAACTGAACTTTTTGTATGAAGAAGAATATGCGTGGCTTTGGAAGCACGGACATATCTGTCATTATCATGTGAATGATTATGCGGGCGGCTATAAAGACTGGAAGAACCTGAAAACCTTACCTATCGGAAACGGGCATATCGACTTTGAGAAGTTTTTTGCATTTATTAGAAGTATTGGATATCAGGATACATTTACAGTGGAGTCAACTGCGTTCGGAGCAGATGGAAAAGTGGATATTGATATGCTGAACCGGCAGTTTGAATATATCAGGAAACAGATTTTGGCGTAAATAAAGTAAGGTGTGAATATGATGTGTAATTTGAGTGATGTAATAGAGGAAGAAAGATTTATTTAATGAAGGGAGATTATAAATATGTTGGAAAATATAATTTTCAATATGTTGATAGCAGGACTTGTGTTAATCATTCCCACTGCAGTTACGTGGTTTATTACCTATGGCATTAAGTTATCACTAATGATAATAAAGAAAGAAGATAATACAAGAAGAAAGCAGGCATATGATTTGTGCAGAAAGGCCGGAATGATTATGCAAGGTATTACATGTGTTTTTCCGTTACCGACAATTCTAATCATATGCTTTGGTTTATTAGGAAATATGATAGGATTATTCAGAATGTTCTGGACGGCTTTTTTTGACCCGCAGAATTTTAGATTGAATTGAAAAATAATATATTCTACATAGAAAGCCAGATAGGGGTACAACATGATTTATTATAGAGATGATGAAATACTGATTCGAGATATGAGGCAAAGCGATGCGCAGATAATTACAGACGGAGAAATCGAGCAAGGCTGGGACTCTACCACAGAAAAGTATGAAATGAGACTTCAGCATCAGACCGAAGGGAAAGCAATTGCCCTGGTTGCTGAGTATAAAGGCAATGTTGCAGGTTATATCAACGTATATCCAAACTCTGAGTGGGGTGCCTTCGCAAACCGGGGATATCCTGAGATTGTAGACTTTGGCGTATTAGAGAAATATCGCAAGGTCGGAGTGGGAAGCAAATTGATGGACATTGCAGAACAAATTGCTGCCACCTATTCGGATACGGTTTATTTGGGTGTGGGTCTGCATTACGGTTACGGAAGTGCCCAAAGAATGTATGTCAAGCGTGGGTATATACCGGACGGAAGCGGAGTTTGGTACAAAGACAGTGTTTGCGAACAGTACGCAGACTGCTGTAATGATGATGATTTGGTTTTATATTTGTCAAAGAACATGAGAGGAAAAGCATGAAAGCAAACAGTATGTGTATCTCCTGTATTTTATCAAGACAGGAAAAGAAAATCAGAAGTTTTGAAGATGAGCAGAAAAAATCAGAGTATATGAATCAGGTTCTAAAAATTCTGTATGAGAATGGGCAAACCGAAAGTGCACCCTGGATGGCAGAAAAGATAAACAGATTGTACGAAAAGTATTGGGGACCTTTAGAGGATTATACTGACATTAAGCATGAATATAACATGTTATTATTAGATAAAGAAGCGGATATGGAGCAAAAAATAAAGATGGCAGATGACCCGCTTGTGGAATGTATCAAATATGTCTGTGCCGGAAACTATATTGACTTTACAGGGGTAGAAAATGTAAACATGAATACCTTTGAAGAACTTTTGAAAAAGGCAGAGGAGGAAAGCGTCTGTGAAGAGGAGTATCAAAAGTTCCGGGATGATTTGGCAAGCGCCAAAACACTCGCCTATCTGACTGATAACTGTGGTGAGATTGTTCTCGACAAGATATTTATCCGTCATATCAAAGAAGCATATCCCGATTTAAATATAACTGTCATCGTAAGAGGCGAAAATGTAATTAATGACGCAACTATGACGGATGCAGAGGAAGTAGGTCTTACAGAGATGGTTACCTGTATTGGGAACGGCAATGCAGCGCCCAGCACGATACTTAACAGGTTAAGTGATGAGGCAAAAAGAGTTTTGGATGATGCAGACGTGATTATTTCAAAGGGACAGGGAAATTTTGAAGGCTTTTGCGGGGAAGGATATAATCCATACTTCTTCTTTTTGTGTAAATGCCCTTTGTTTTTACACAGATTTAAGCTTCCCCAATTTACGTCCGTATTTGCAAAAGAAGAAAGATTGATGAAATAAATTGTTAAAATGTTCTAAATTCAGAAGGAAAAAAGTAGTACATTCTCATAATTGACGATTGCTTTCAAATCCTTTTATAATAAAAAGGAAAGGAGCGCAACCGCTTGCGCAACTGTATGTTGCGCATTCTTTTTGTCAGATAGAGGGCAAATTCTAATAGGTGAGAGAAGGAGATTATGAAAATGTGTGAAGTGAAAATTCGTCTTGCATCAACATTGGGAGTGCTTATGTTATGCCTTGCAGGCTGTGGCAGTGCAGTAACGACAAATAGCAGCTTAGAAGCAGATGTAAACAGTGAAGCACAGTCAGGTGAAGAAACAGCAGGAGAAACCCAGGGGGAAGAAAAACAAGTGGTGGTAATCGAAGCAGCACCGGCACTTTCATTTGAAGGAAGCAGTGCACAGGAATCAGAGCTTTATGTAGAACCTGTAGAGGGCATGACGGATGAGTTTTTGCGTGGCGTGGATATTTCTTCTTATCTTGCTGAGATAGAGAGTGGTGTTGTGTACAAAGATTTTGATGGGAATGTGCTGGATGAGGAAGGCTTTTTTACTCTGCTTGCACAGTCCGGTGTCAACAGTGTCAGAATCCGTGTATGGAATGATCCTTACGACAAAGAGGGAAAAAGCTACGGTGGTGGTAACAATGACATTCAGACTGCAGTAAAGTTAGGTCAGTGGGCGACTAAAGCAGGCTTGCAGGTGTGTATTGATTTCCATTATTCTGATTTTTGGGCAGACCCTGCAAAGCAGAAATCCCCCAAGGAATGGGCGCATTACACCATTGAGGATAAGCAGCAGGCATTATATGAATATACCAAAGAAAGCTTAAATACTCTTCTGGACGCAGGTGTAAATGTTACTATGGTGCAGATTGGTAATGAGACAAACAACGGTATGTCCGGCGAGACCAAATGGGACAGAATCGGTAGCTTAATGGTGCAGGGCAGCAAAGCAATCAGGGATGTATCTGCTGAAAGAAGTAAGGATATTTTGATAGCAGTGCATTTTACCAATCCTGAAAAGAAAAATTATTCGTTTTATGCAGATACGTTAAAGGAAGCCGGAGTGGATTATGATGTATTTGCATCTTCCTATTATCCTTTTTGGCATGGTACGCTGGAGAATCTGACCAGTGAACTTACCATGATAGCAGAAACCTATGACAAAAAAGTAATGGTGGCAGAAACCTCTTATGTTTATACAGATGTGGACGGTGATGGCTCAGGCAATTCCGTCAGTACAGCAACTTCAGGTGTTGTACTCGATTATGATATTTCTGTGCAGGGGCAGGCAAATGAAGTAAGGGATGTTATGGAAGCTGTAACCAAAGTCGGCGAAAAGGGAATTGGTTTGTTCTACTGGGAACCGGCATGGATTCCGGTACAGGTTTATGATGCTGCAAGCGCAGATGCAGCTACTGTTCTTGCCGAAAATAAGGAAATGTGGGAAGAAAAGGGAAGCGGATGGGCAGCAAGCTATGCCAGCAAATATGATCCTAACGATGCAGGTAAATATTACGGAGGTTCTTCATGGGATAATCAGGCGTTGTTTGATTTCGAAGGAAATCCGTTAGAATCTCTCAACATTTTTAAATATGTATTTGGCGGTACGACGGCAGAACTTGCTGTTACAAAAGTAGAGCCTTACGCTTATGAATCAGGAATCGGTGAGGAAGTGCAGATGCCTGAGACAATTCCTGCATTGCTGAGCAATGGCAAGTCAAAGGAAATTTCTGTGTCTTGGAATGAGGAGCAGGTAAAAGCAGCAGAAAGCAGCGGAGCAGGAGTTTATGAAATTGCAGGAGTTGCCACAGATGACGATAAGGAATATGATGTGATTTGCAATCTTGAAATCAAAAAGATTAATTACATTAAGAATTTTGGTTTTGAAGATAGTGATATGTCCATGTGGGTGATTGATGGAGCAGGAATCGACAAAGAAATGGACAATAACAAGAGAACAGGGGACTACAGTCTGAAATTCTGGAGTGCTGATCCTGTAAGCTATACTGTGGAGCAGGAAATTGTGAATATACCTGCAGGGGCTTATGAAATGGGTGCCTATCTGCAAGGTGGAGATGCAGGAAGTAGCGCAGTGTTTGAACTTTATATTAAGATAGACGGAGAAGAATTAACGGCACCGACTAAGGTGACTTCCTGGCAGCAATGGGATAATCCGGTTATTACCGGCATTCAGATTCCGGAGGGTGCTAAGGTAGTGGTTGGTGTCAGAGCGAATGCGGCAGCAGGTGCCTGGGGTGCATGGGATGACTTCTACTTATATGAAGCAGAATAAACGGAGTCAAAGCGTATTGCGGAGAGCGTGAGTAATCAGTCAGAAATAGAAATTAGTGTAAAATGAGAACTCGGATAACATGGGAAATATGTCATGTTATCCGGGTTTTTTGTGACAAAAAGAAGAAAAGCATGTATAATGTCATAAAAATAATTTGTGTGAAAAGAGGACATTATGAAAAAAGGAGCAGTAATCGGACTTGTCTTAGGGATTATTTTCATCTGCCTGGTAGGGATTGCGGGAATTGCAGTTGTAACTATGGCAGAGAAACCTGAAGTTTATGAAGGCAATTATATGAAATTTGAATATGACAGTTCCTTGCAGTTATCTTCCAGAGAGCAGGAAAATTGTACCAATGTTACAGTCAGTGATGAAGAGGGAAATGTGGTTGTTTGCTCTGTGGTGATTGAACTTGAGGATGGGGATAAGGACTTATTTTTTGAAAGTGTGGAAAAAACCTTAAATGGCAGAAAGGAAATGGAGATTGTCGAAAAGACAAGAGGCAAATCCAACGACGGAGAAGGAAGAAAATATTACAGAGAGTACGAAGTCCTTGATATTGATAATAATGAATATAAGGCCTTAGCACAGGTGCAGAAGCTGGAAGATGACATGTACATATTTACTCTGGCATACATTGAAGAAGACTTTGAAGAGACAGAGAGACTTGCTAAAATTACAATGGATTCTGTGACATACAGTGACGTGGAGGATGCGGGAGATTTAGAGCTTACGGAGCATTTTGAGGCATTGTTTGAAATACATAGTTTCCTGATTTTCAATGTAGATGAGGATACATCCATTGATACGGAGGACCTTGATAAGGCTCTGGAAGAGCATAAGGAAAAGATTCCCGCAGACCTGACACTAAAAGAAGTGGAAGATTACGAATACTTGATGCAGATTGATATTGCTTCTGCAGATGGCAATATTTATCAGGTGATGGTGCCTAAGGAGTATGACCCGGAAGGTGAAAAGCGTTTTATAACTCACTTGGATGATGACGGCTTTATGCTGAGCATGTATGCACGGGAATTGTTTGATGAAGAGACATTGGTTGATTTTTTGGAGGTTGGAAACGACTTTATCTACGAAGACCCGGAAAAAGGCTATATTAACGTAGAAAAGACGGAAATTATCGAGGAAAACGGACTGGTATATCAGATTTGCATTGCAGAAAGAGTAGACCATAAGAATCAGATTGTGAAATATATCGAGTTGGTAGCGGCGATTCCCCTTGGCGGAACCGATACGCTGTCATTTTCCCTTTCTTTTTCAGGGAAATCTATTGATGGGGAAAGCAGGGAATATTTGGAAGAACTGGAACGCTATTATGGGGTTCCTGTAACAGAATTTCCGTATATGTTTGATTAAACAGGGATTTCGCTATTTCCAAGAGATATTTCTTATGTTAAAATTATATATAGCGGAATACCGCACAAATTTCTTATAACGGAGGATAAATATATGGAGAAGAAGAGTAACATCACTATTAAGAGCATCGTTGCCATCGGTATCGGTGCGGCACTGTTTTTTGTGGCAGGACGTTTTATTGCGCTCCCTTCACCGGTTCCTAACACTACAATGAATATCCAATATGGTATTCTTTCTGTATTTAGTATTATTTTTGGACCCTTTGTAGGTGTTTTGGCAGGATTTATCGGTCATACCCTGATTGACCTGACATGGGGAAGTCCTTGGTGGAGCTGGATTATTGCATCTGCAGTGTTTGGTCTTATCGTAGGTCTTGTAAAGAAAAAAATTGATATTGAAAATGGTGTATTCGGTAAGAAAGAAATTATTCTTTTTAACGTGACTCAGGTAATTGCACATGCAATTTGCTGGATTGTTATTGCAAGTGTTCTTGATGTTGTGATTTATCAGGAAGCATTTAGTAAGCTGGTTATGCAGAGCTTAACAGCATGGGCACTGAATTCTGTTACAACAGGTGTTGTAGGTACAGCATTATTATTTGCATATGCTAAGACAAGAACCAAAGCAGGAAGCCTTCAGAAAGAAGATTAATGAATATGCGAGAACCGATTATCTCATTTAAGGATTATACTTATCATTATCGTGCGCAGGCAGCGCCTACAATTACAGATATTAATCTTGAGATATATAAAGGTGAGCGGATTATTATTGTTGGGCCGTCAGGGTGCGGAAAAAGCACCCTGGCCCATTGCTTAAATGGTCTGAATCCTTTTAGTTATCCGGGAGAAATAAAAGGAAACCTGACGATTTGCGGCGTGGAGACTGCAAAGTCAGGTATTTTTGAGTTAAGCCAATATGTGGGAACCGTGCTTCAGGACACGGACGGTCAGTTTATCGGAATGACCGTATTGGAAGATATTGCTTTTTCCATGGAAAATGAATGTATTCCTCAAAAGGAATTGATTGAGAGAACTAAAGCAGAGGCAGAGAAAGTGGGGTTACTTTCTAAGTTGGGAGATGCACCGCATGCACTTTCCGGCGGACAGAAGCAGAGAGTGTCTATGGCGGGGGTGATGGTGAATCAGGTGCCTATTTTGTTATTTGATGAGCCTTTGGCCAATCTTGACCCGGCAGCAGGCAGAGACGCCATTGAATTAATTGACAAGCTCCAAAAGGATGGAGAAAAGACAGTTATTATTATTGAACACCGGTTGGAAGACGCCATGCATATGGGTGCTGACCGGATTATTATGATGGAAAACGGAAAAATCATCAGCGATTCCACTCCGGAAGAGCTGTTTTTATCAAATAAATTAATTGAGGCAGGGATTCGTGAGCCATTGTATCTGACCGCTCTTAAATACGCGGATGTTGCCCTTTCCAAAGACATGCATGTGGAAAGAATGCAAACGCTTTCTCTTGCAGATACGCATAAAGAGCAGATTCGTAAATGGTTTGCCAAGCGACAGGCAAAGGAGCCTGCACCGGAAAGAGAAGAAGTACTCCGGGTAGAGAATATTCATTTTGGATATACACCGGAAAGAGAGAATCTGACCGATATCAGTTTTACCATTAGAAAAGGCGACATGGTCAGCATCGTAGGAAAGAACGGTGCCGGAAAAAGTACTATGGCAAAGCTTCTTTGCGGATTTGAAACACCGAATAAAGGAAAGCTTTATTTACGTGGCAGGGATATGGCAGAGGATACCATTAAGGAAAGAGCTGCCCATATCGGCTATGTGATGCAGAATCCCAATCAGATGATTAGTAAACCGATGATTTATGATGAGGTTGCGTTAAGTCTCGTGATGCAGAAGCTTCCTGAAGAGGAAATCAAGGAACGGGTGCATGAGACATTAAAAATATGCGGTTTGTATGAGTTTAGAAACTGGCCCATTAATGCTTTGAGCTATGGGCAAAAGAAGCGTGTTACCATAGCAAGCATTCTTGTTTCCAAACCCCAGATTCTGATTTTGGATGAGCCGACGGCGGGACAGGATTTCAGACATTACACAGAGATTATGGAGTTTTTGAAGGAACTGAATGAAAAGGGATATACGGTTCTGATGATTACCCATGATATGCACCTGATGTTGGAATATACAAGCAGAAGCCTTGTTTTTTCAGAAGGAAGAAAAATTGCGGATACCACACCGGAGAAGTTGTTTGCTAATCCACAGCTTCTGCAGCAGGCAAGTTTAAAAGAAACATCTTTGTATCAGCTTGCAAAAGATTGCGGACTTCCCGAAGAAGCTTACATCCGCGCATTTATTGAATATGACAGGGAGGTACGCTCATGAGTGCAACACTTTCCTATATCAAAAAAAATTCACCGATTCATAAGCTGACAGGAAGCACCAAATTTATTTTCTTTTTGGTATGGAGCCTTGCGGCAATGATTACTTACGATACCAGAGTATTAGTCGGTATGTTTTTACTGGGTGTGGTTTTCTTCCGTATGTCAAAGCTGACATGGAAAGACATACGCTTTGCGGTATTGTTTATGGTATGGCTGATAGCCTTGAATCTGATAGCTCTGTTTTTGTTTTCACCGGAGCAGGGGGTCGGTATTTATGGGACAAGAACAGAGATTGTCCATTTGTTTTGGCGTTATTCCATCATAGCTGAGGAAATGTTTTATTTGTTCAATTTTATGATGAAGTATTTAGCAGTAATTCCTGCGGCGCTTTTATTTATTCTTACCACAGACCCCAGTGAGTTTGCAGCGAGTTTAAACAAAATCGGTGTCAGCTATAAGGTGGGATATTCCGTAGCTATTGCCCTTCGTTATATTCCTGATATACAGAGAGATTTCCGTGAAATTTCCCAGGCACAGCAGGCGAGAGGAATTGACCTGAGTAAAAAGGATAAAATGGTAGACAGATTAAAGAATTCAGCGGCGATTTTGTTTCCGCTTGTGCTTTCCAGTCTGGATAGAATCGAAGTGATTTCCAATGCCATGGAGCTTCGTGGATTCGGTAAGAACAAAAAGAGAACATGGATTGTGGAAAGACCTTTTAAAAAGGCGGATTATGTGGCGATTGGGATAGCGGTTTGTGCGATGGTGATTTCAATGTTGTTTATCTTTTTAAATGGGGGAAGGTTTTATAATCCCTTTGTATAGAAAGGCGTTATATGAAACTACGGAACATGACGGGGATTTATCTGATAAGAGATGATGAAATCCTTCTACTGTACAGGCAGGGGTCGAAGGTAGTGAATAATTTGTGGATTGCCTCTGCAGGCGGTCATTTTGAGGAAAGTGAATTAAATGACCCGAAGGCATGTGTGCTTAGGGAGCTTAAGGAAGAGTTATCTGTTACGCAGGAGATGTTAGAGGACTTGCAGTTTCGGTATGTGGCACTGAGAAGAACACAGGGAGAAATCCGCCAGAATTATTATTTCTTTGCCAGACTTAAAGACGAATTTCAAGGAGAACTTACATCTGACGAAGGTATTTTAAAGTGGTGCAAGTTTGATGAAGCGCCTAAGCTTGAGATGCCTTTTACCGCCAAATTTGTGGTGGAGCATTATCTGACAGTGGGAAGATTTGATGATAAAATTTATGCAGGTGTTGCCGATGGGGAGAAGGTAAAATTCCGGGAGTTACCGGAGTTTTAAGCTGATGGATAGATTGGGACTTTTGCTGACTGTGTAATGAAAGAGTGACAAATTTGCATCTTGGAAGTGGTGGTTTGTAAATAGAGCCTTTGCTATAATCATTGTAAGATGATAGGAGGTGCTTTTCATGGAGTTGAAAGACAAATTACAGCTTTTGAGGAAAGAAAACGGCTATTCACAGGAACAGCTTGCGGATAAGCTGGGAATTGCCCGTCAGACCATTAGCAAATGGGAAAACGGACAGGCTGTTCCGGAGTTAAACGGTTTGATTTCATTGAGTAATCTTTATGGAGTTACCATAGACCGTATTGTGAAAGAAGATGACGAATGCAATACAGCTTTGTGCAGGAGTGTAAACACGGATATAAGCAGAGTGACTGAGTTTCTTCTTTTAGCTAAAAAGAATACCTATGCAGCCGCAAACAATAAGGTGGATTCATGCAGAATGAATTCTCATGATTATCGTTATGAGGATGAAGGATATACATATCTCGATACTTATCTGGGTGGTGAATGCTTTGTAGGTGAGGAAGCGGTATGGTTACATGATATTCCGGTTTGGAGCATGAATTATGTAGGACGTGTAATCGGAGAAAATTTTAGTGGCGATTTTCTGAAAGAAGTACTTTTGCAAGTTCCGGCAGATTTACCATTCCGTGGGCCTGAGATTTATAACAAGGGAGACTATCATTATCATTGCAAAGTGGATGGCGAGTTTGTGTGGTTTCAGGGGTATGAAGAAATATTTTATAGGGATGAAAAAATATACGAGTGCTTTTTTCATGGAGGAGCTATTCGATAATAAAGATAATGGAGTATATCATTTATGTGGTATACTCTTTTTGTTTGCCGATGAGAAGGGGCAACAAGTAAATATAAAAGAATTGACAAAACGCAAGATAGGATGTATTCTTTATAAAAATATTATCAAAGGCTATGAAGAGAAAAGTAAGTAGTTAGATATGTTACAGAGAGTCTGATTAGGTGAGAACAGATGCAAAAGGAACTACGGAAAATGGTCTCGGAGCTGCGTACCGAAGCTATTATGCCAAGGCTACGACGGGTGCACCCGTTATAGTGATAGACTATCGATGAATCATTTCTCGTCCGTAGTTGATAAGGCTTGCATCGTGAGGTGTGAGTGAATTTAGGGTGGTAACACGAAGCAGTTGCTCTCGTCCCTGAAAAAGAAATTTTTCAGAGAGGAGGGCTTTTTTGTTGCAGAAAATGGAATAAACCATAAAAACTAATGTCAATTAAGGCATTAGAAATTAAGTTATCACTATAAAATTAGAAATGAGGTATGTAATATGAGAAATATTTTAATTGGTGGAGCATGGCCATATGCAAACGGTTCATTGCACATTGGTCACATTGCAGGACTGTTACCGGGAGATGTACTTGCAAGATATCATAGAGCTGTTGGTGACAATGTATATTTTGTGTCAGGAAGTGATTGTCATGGCACGCCTGTGGCGATTCGTGCAAAGCAGGAAAACAGAACTCCGCAGGAGGTGAGTGATTTCTATCATGAAGAATTTGCTGAGTGCTTTAAAAAGCTGGGATTTAGTTATGACGTATATACCAAGACATCATCTGATGAGCATAAAAGCTTTGTAAGAGAGTTTCATAAAAAGTTATACGAGAGTTCTTATGTTTATGAGAAAGAGGTTCCACAGGCATATTGTGAGCAGTGTAATACTTTTTTGGCTGATCGCTTTGTATTGGGAAAATGTCCGAAGTGCGGAAGTGATACCAGAGGAGATCAGTGTGATGCCTGTGGTACAGTTCTTGAGCCGGAGACGCTCGAAGAACCGATATGTGCGATATGCGGTAATAAGATTGGATTCAAAAAATCAAAGCACTTATATATAGCCATTACTAAACTGCAGGCAGAGTTAAAAGCTCTTGTTGACAATCATCCGAAGTGGAGAAAGAACGCGATTACTTTTACAAACAGATATATTGATGATGGTTTAAGGGATAGGGCGTTGACCAGAGATTTGGAATGGGGAATTCAAGTACCGAAAGAGGGATACGACAATAAGACCATTTATATTTGGGCAGAAAATGTATTAGGATATTTGTCTGCGAGTAAAGTAGCTGCCGAAAAAAGAAATGCCGATTTTGATGAATTATGGGGAGGCAATGCGAAACATTATTATGTGCATGGAAAAGATAATATTCCTTTTCATACTATAATATTACCTGCGCTTTTGTTGGGTAACGGTGCAAAGTGGCACTTACCGGATCAGATTGTATCAAGCGAGTATCTGACGTTGGAAGGAAGAAAAATATCTACCAGCCAAAATTATGCAATATGGGTTAAAGAGTTATTGAATAATTATGAAGCAGATTCAATCCGTTACTTTTTTATAGCAAACGCTCCGGAAAAGAAAGATGCAGATTTCTCGTGGAGAGAATATGTTCATAGCCATAACGGAGAATTGCTTGGAGCATACGGAAATTTTGTGAATCGTTCATTAGCGTTTATTGCAAAGTATTGTGACGGAATTGTACCAAAAGGGAGCGATAATCAGAATATCAATACGCAAATAGAAGCCTTGTATGGTTCGGTAGGTGAGAAGATTGAAAATGGTGCTTTTAAGGATGCGATAGATGAAATATTTGAATTTGTAAGAAATGCAAACAAATTTTTTGATACGGAACAACCTTGGGTTACAAGAAATACAGATAAAACAGCATGCGATAATACGCTGTATCAGTGTGTTCAGATTATTGCAAATTTGGCAATACTGTTATCACCATTTATCCCGTTTTCATCTGAGAAGGTTTTTGGATGGTTGAATATAAATAATAAATGGGAAAGACAATCAGTTGAGGCGGGATATCAGCTTCCGGAAGTGGAAATTTTATTTCAAAGGATTGATAAAAGTGTTATAGAGATTGAGACGGAGAAATTAAAAGTAATTTTATAAGAGGATATCTGAAAAGTGGGATTTCACAATAGTTAAAAATAGTGTTTTGTGAGGGGGTATAGAACAGGATAAGCGGAGGCAGGATGTTCGTCCTACCAAAATGAAAAAGTGTTGCTTGAGGTAGGATAATAGAGATATCAGATGTCCTACCAAGACGTAAAAAAGCTACTTGAGGTAGGACAATAGTAGTAAATTTGCTTTAAAGGTTGGGACAAGAAGGTGCTATGCCGCCAGACTTGTAAGCCAGCTCCCACTCGTTGTTGCGGCATTCGTCGCATGCATTTTCGTGTGGATGTGCCGGCCTGTGTGCAAGTACCGGAAATCTTGCAGCTGACAGAGAAATTGATGAAGTAAAAACGATTGTGATAAACAGAAGACTGGCAAATTTTACGCCATTGACTTGCCACTTTTTGCGAGGTATGATGAACACATAAATTTTTAATATAACGGAGAGCATATTTATGGCAAATATTTATACATCGATAGACCAAATTATCGGACATACACCGATGCTTGAACTAACTCACATTCAAAAAAAATATGGATTAAAAGCAAAACTGATTGCAAAACTGGAGTATTTGAATCCGGGTGGTTCCGTGAAAGACCGTGTGGCAAGGCAGATGCTTGATGATGCCGAGGATGCAGGAATTTTAAAGTCTGATTCCGTTATTATCGAGCCTACGTCCGGCAATACGGGAATCGGACTTGCGCTGGTGGCAGCAGGCAGAGGTTACCGTACCATTATCGTGATGCCGGAGACCATGTCCGCAGAACGTCGCAAATTAATGAAAATTTACGGGGCAGAACTGGTACTTACGGAAGGTGCTAAGGGTATGGCAGGAGCCATCGCAAAAGCAGAAGAACTGGCAAAAGAATATCCGAACAGCTTCATTCCGGGACAGTTTGTGAATCCTTCCAATCCCAAGGCACATCGGCTTACAACCGGGCCGGAAATTTGGGCAGATACACAGGGAGATGTAGATATTTTTGTAGCAGGAGTAGGAACCGGCGGTACCATTACCGGAACCGGTGAATATCTGAAAGAGCAAAATCCAAAGATTAAGGTAGTAGGAGCAGAACCTGATGCATCTGCTGTTCTGTCGGGAGGTCAGGCAGGGTCTCATGCCATTCAGGGAATTGGTGCAGGTTTTGTACCGGAGGTACTAAGCACTACCGTTTATGATGAAATTCTCCGTATCGGAAATGAAGAAGCAATTGCTATGGGGGCCGAGCTTTGCAAGGAAGAGGGAATTTTGGTAGGAATCAGCGCAGGCGCGGCAGCTTGTGCTGCTATCAGACTTGCGCAGAGAGCGGAAAATGAAGGGAAAACAATTGTAGTGCTTTTGCCGGATTCGGGAGACCGTTACTTATCAACATCTATGTTTCCGGAAGAGTAAATAAGTACAAGTAAAAAGGACAGTTTCGTTTGAACGAAAGCTGTCCTTTTTTATGAAAGGGTTTATGAAAAAAGAAATTAATCTGTCAAAACATCCTTAAACTGCATGTGATATAACTCGGTATAACGTCCGTTTTTCGCAAGCAGCTCATCATGCTTACCCACTTCCACAATTTGTCCTTTATCCATAACAATAATGCGGTCTACATTGACGATGGTAGAAAGTCTGTGTGCAATTACGATAGAAGTACGGTTTTGCATCAGATTATCCAGAGCTTCCTGTACTAAGGTCTCCGATTCCGAGTCAAGAGCACTGGTGGCTTCATCCAAGATGAGCAGTCTGGGATTGCGCAGGAATACTCTTGCAATTGAGAGACGCTGCTTCTGACCGCCGGAGAGACCGATGCCGCGCTCACCAAGGAGGGTATCCCAACCGTTGGGAGCTTTCATAATAAATTCATAAGCATTGGCAGCTTTTGCCGCGGCAACCATTTCATCCATGGTAGCATCCGGTTTGCCGTAGCGCAGATTCTCGGCAATGGTACCGGAAAAGAGAATGGTATCCTGGAATACCATACCCATCTGCGTATACAGGGAAGCAAGGGTATAATCGGTAATCGGTTTATCTGCGATGGTAATGATACCGTCCTCTACGTCATAAAATCTTGCGAGCAGATTGACGATAGTGGATTTGCCGCAACCGCTGGAGCCTACGAGGGCAATCTTTTCCCCTTCACGGATGGAAAAATCAATATTTTTCAGATTCATGATTTCGCTGTCCATATCATATTGGAAGGATACGTTGTTGAAAGCGATATTCATGGGTGCATCCGAAGGAAGCGGTATCGCATCCTCCTTTTCTGCTATGTCCGGCTTGGTATCCAGGATTTCATAAACACGCTCAATTCCGGCAATGCTCCTTGCATAAGTAACATTTAATTCCGCAAAGCGGCGAAGGGGTGTGATTAAGTACCCTAAATAACTGTAAAATACAATCATGTCACCGATGGTCATATTTCCCTTAATAATAATGAGGGCTGACATGCAGATGATGACAGAGCTGATAACCTCGGAGAAGGAACCGGTAACAGCAATTCCCAAAGAAACAAAAATGTTTCGTTTCCGGTTAAACTTATAAATAGATTCGGAGATATGGTCAAACTGTTCTTTTTCAGGTTCTTCCATGTGGAAAAGCTTTACTACCGCATAGCCTGCCATTCGTTCCTGTAAATAGCCGGATAAACTGGAAATTTCACTTTGTGCGCTTTTACTGCTTTTGCGGATACGTGCACGGATTTTCTTGGTAGTCAATACCGATAAAGGCAAGGTAATAAAAGCTACAATAGTAAGAGGAACATTGATGCTCAACATTAATGCCAGATATACAATTAAAATAATGGCATCAATCCAGATGTTGGTAGCAACACTCCAAATAAATGCGTGTACCTGTTCCACATCACTGTTGATACGTGTTACCAAAGCACCGGATTTGTTCACCTGATGAAACCTGGCACTCATCAGCTGCAAATGCTCATAAAGCTCACAACGCATGGTGTGCATAACCCGGTTGGAGACTTCCTGTGCACCGGATTCCCTGATAAAAGTTGCGGGAATATAAACTACTATGTACAGGAACAGTAAAAATAACAGCCATTTATAGATTTCTGTGGTTTTTTCCTGCACGGACATAGTATTTGAGGCAACCAGAAGTACGTCTGTAAAATATTTTAAAACCTGAGGTAGTACCAAAGGCAGAGTTAATTTGATGACACCGCCAAGGGTAGAACCGGCAATCAGATACCAGTGCGGTTTAGAATACCGTAGCGTTCGAAGCGCCGGGTGCATTTTTTTGTTATCTTCCATGAAAAATCCTCTCTGTTTAATGTCTGTATGATATGTAATATGATTGTCTGAAAGTAGTATATCGCAATAAAACTTAGAAAAACATCCAATCAGACATAATATTTGTTGCAAAAACTAAGATTTTATGACATTATTTAAATTAATAGCGAATTGACATTAAATCAGATTACAGGGAGGAAATTTGAAAATGGCATTGCCGCTTCGTGAAGGAACTCATATTTATATAGAAAGAAAGGTGTTTGATGCAGACTATGTGATGCCTGCCATGGAGATGGCAACAGACCATTACAGCCTCAGTTATATTATATCGGGAGACAGGGCAACTATCACGCCATCTGGTACCTTTGTGTATCATGAGGGAATGGTGACAGGATCTCCTCCTTACAGGTATGCTCGTACCGTTTCAAAATCTGACAAACCTTATGAACGGATTTTGATAAAGTTTTCTCCCGAATTTGTGACATTGTTTATAGAGCAGGTGGGGCAACAGATTTTTGACGGAATTTATGAACAGGTATTTTTTTCTTTTCCGCCGGAGGGGCAGAAAAAGATAGAAAAAATGTTTATGGACATGGTAGATGAATATAAAAAAGAGATGCCGTACAGGGAATTTATTTTGCAGGGAATGTTGTTCCGCCTGTTACTTACCATATGGGAGGAAAGAATACCGGCAGAAGGCGTAAATACAGCAAAAATGACGCTTACACCGCCGATTGTGGAAGCGATTTCTTACATAGAAAAATGCTATTTTCAGAATCCTTCATTGGAAGAAACAGCAGCGGTAGCAGGCTTTTCACCGGCCTATTTTTCCAGGCTGTTTCATACCCAGATGGGAAAGTCCTATTCCGAATATTTAAGCAGCGTGAAGCTTCATCACGCAAGTATTTTATTAGTACAAACCGATAAGTCTATTATGGAAATTGCGCAGGAGACAGGCTTTTGTCACGGCAATTATCTGAATGAACTTTTTAAGAAAAAAATAGGTATGACACCCGGTCAGTTCAGGCGAAGAAAAAAATAAAAATTTTAGTAAAATGGTACTTGTTTTTTGTTTGAGAAGTGGTAGTATATAAGTAGATAATAGTACTTTAGTATGGATTTGTCTCCCCTAAAAGAGGCAAATAGGGAAGGATGTGTATCTTATGAGTAAATCAAAAAGTAAAAAACTACTGATTTGCTTAGCACTGATTTTAGCTCTTGCAGGCGGCGTTGTAAGTTACAATGTTGCAGTTAAGGGTGACGGTGTTGTCACAGAAGAGGCAGCAGTGAGAGATGCAGGGGTACCCGCAGACGGTATCGTTTATATCGAGCCCGAAATGGTAAGCTTGGCAGGTGTACTTTCCGGTACAGCAGAGTCACAGGCAGCTGCAAAGGCAGCCTTTGATATCGTAAATGCCAAGAGACAGGAAGCAGGACTCGGAGCTCTTACCTGGAATACAGGACTTGAGCAGGCATCCGCTGTCAGAGCTGTAGAAGCATCACAGTCATTTTCCCATACGAGACCTGACGGTTCCGATTGGTGGACTGTTAACAGTAATCTTATGTATGGTGAAAACCTTGCCAAAGGATATGCAAGTGCAGATGCAGCAGTAACTGCATGGTTAAATTCTCCCACCCATAAGGCTAACATTATGGATGTAGAGTTTGTATCAGGTGCGATTGCAATTCACGTAAACAGCAACGGACAGTGGTTCTGGGCTCAGGAATTTGGATACTAAAAATTCAATAATTCAGGAAATACCGGGTGAATCTCACCCGGTATTTTTTTGGTCGGGTAGTGTTGTTTGTAAAGGATACAGGTGCTTTGCCTGAAAAATGAGTTCCTTTTTCAATTTAAATAGTGTAAAATAAAGGTATTCATTTATTGTGTGAAAGGAATCCGTCTTATGAGTAATAAAATTTGGGGAGTAATATTGGTTTTATCATTAGTAATTGCAGGAGTATCCGGATACAATGTAATTAAATTATCAAGTGAATACAGAACCGGCATTGAAGAATATGCGGCACTGGAAGAATATGTAGTAGTTGAGGAAACACACGTGGAAGAGGAGCCTGCAGTTAAGGAGGAAGAAGTGGTTGTGGAAAAGGAATCACAAATTCCTGTATTGGTTGATGTCAGATATGAAGTTTTGGAAAGCATTAATGATGATTTTGTCAGTTGGCTTTACTATGAACCATTGGAAATTAGTTACCCGGTAGTACGCGGTAATGATAACGATTATTATACCAGCTACACGTTTGAAGGTACAAAGAACAGTTCGGGTGCTATTTTTATGGACTTTTTGAATAAACCGGATTACAGCAATTACAATACCATTATTTACGGACATAACATGAGAAACGGTACTATGTTCGGTTCTCTCAAGAAGTTATTAAATGATGAGTCCTTAATAACCGTAGATCCTTATTTCTATGTATTTACAGAAGATAAGTCATACATGTATGAAATCTTTGCAGTTTATGTTACAAAGGCAAGCTCTCAGACATATGATCTGATTAAGGATGAAGCAGGTCAGGAAGAATATTTGGACTATATAGACGGTGTGGCCACATGGCTTTCTGACAAGGAAGTGAAGGCAAGTGACAAAATTGTTACACTTTCCACTTGCCACGGTCTCCACAGTAATAACAGAACCGTGGTACACGGCGTGTTAATTGCCGAGGAGGACAGGTAAGGAAGTATCCAGTTCAGGTTCGTTTGTAGTTACAATCTGAAACCGGCTAATTGTAAAAGGTCTGTCGGATTCGGTTGAGGAACTGATAGGTTCAAGTTTAACAAGTAGTGATTGCGTATCACTGATAGCATAAGAAAAAGTAAGAGAGTCTGTGACAGGCTCTTTTATTTTTGCCAAATCTTCATGTGCCTGTGAAACAGCATTGTAATAGGTGGTAGTTCTGTCCGCAAGCTTTTTGCTGAGTTGGTAGTCAGCATTAGCACTAACCACAGACAGACCGGCAAAGCAAACCAGTGATAATATAACAATAATAACCAGAATGGAAGAAGTTCCCACACTGATACCATAGCTTTTTTTTCTGTTCATAATCAGTCTCCTATTCGGGGAAAAGGGAAAGATTTAATTCGTAGATGTTATCCTTTTCCGTAGGTTGAAATATTTGTATGTTGCAATGAAGAAGCCCGTTGTTATCGGAAGTGATAAGGGCTCGCAAATGGTAGCAGTATTCATCGTTTTTGATTTGTGACTGTGTGATGGCACCTGCAGGATAAGGACTAAAATTTTCATCAAAGTAAATACCGATAAATTTGCTGCCATCATCCCACTCGCCATAAGAACAATCTTTAAAAAGGGATGCCATTTCCATGGGGTCGCCGTTACAGCCATAAAAAGCTTCCGCAACATTCTGAGCCCAGAGAATACTGTGATTTAGGGTTACACTATCTTTGCTGAGCAAATGGGACTTCACAAACATCTGAATACACAAAACGCCGGATATGGCAAACAGCAAAATGGCGATAATTAATTCCATTAAAAACAAACCGGTTCGGGAGGAACTTCTATTCTTCATACGCATCTCCTCCTGTCGTTTTGGTGCTGACATACAGACTGCACGTTTCACCTTCCTGAGAAGTAATGGTGAAATGGTATAGATTATCATTAACAGCGTTTAATGAAAAATTCGATAAGGCAAGAATATCCTGTCCCGCCTCAGGACCCAGCGGTGTATCACTTCGAACCATTAATTCTTTCAGCATATTTTCGTGTTGGTATAAATAAGTAATATATTCGTTTCCGTTAATTTCCTGAGTTATCGTTAGTGCAGGAATATCTTCCAGGCTTCCGATGCCGATACTGCCGGATACGTCAGACTGGCGCACCTTTTCCGTCACGTAGGCAAAAGAAGTCCGCTGATTAAAATTGGATTCCATATGAGATACTGTTTTGCCGTAAATATCTGCTCCTACGGAAATTAAAAAAATGGCCGAAAGTGCAAAGATACAAAATAAGGCAATCACAAACAAGATATCTATAATGTGGTTTTCCTGTTTTCCTTTCATGACGAAGCCTTTCTTTGTAAAATAGTAACATAGGGGCGCATATTGGAAGCAACGGGCTGATAATCTACAAAGAATAGTTCCTTGTCATAAGTAAGACCGTAATGTTCTTCCAGATAAGCAAGGCTTGGGGGATAGTATCCCTCCACTGCGTAGCAATGGGTAATATTGCGCGTAAGAGCAGTTTCTAAGCTTTCCCGTTGTTTCTCCACTGCAGTTTCCTCAATGGAGGATAATGCCAGTGTAAAAATAAGTAACAGTGCCGGACAGAGTAAGTAGATAAACCGGATACGCGACAAATAGGAAAAAATATTCTTTTTTGCAGTAAAACGATTTGTCATGACCAAACTCCTTTTAACCGATACTGGACATAATGCCCATCAGAGGAAGAAGGACTGATAAAAGAATCATTCCTACTACCAAAGAAAGGATAATTACCAAAGTGGGTTCTATAATGGAAATAATACGGTTTAATTGTTTTTCTGTTTCCTCATCATAATTTTGTGCAATCTGTTTAAATACAAGGTCTACAGAACCGGAACGGAATCCTACGGCAACCATGCGAGAGTACAGATTCGTAAAAATTTGAGCATTGGAAAGCGCTTCGGGAAGATTCATTTCTTCTTTCAGGGATTTTTTGCACATATCTATTTTCTCGCACATTTCTTCGTTTTCCACAATTTCGGAAATCATGTCAAGGCTTCGGTAAGTATCCATACCGCTTGTGATGGCAAGGTACATACCACTGGCAAAACGGCCTGCTGCAATTTTCTCATAAAAGTTTCTGGTGAGAGAAAACTTGGTCAAAAAACGTGTGATTTTTGTTTTGCCTGATTCTGACTTATAAAAAATAATTGCTGCACCGATGAGCAAAAAGATAACAATGGTGATAATTAAGGAATATTTGCTTAAAGTGTTTCCGATGGAAAGTAGGGAGGATGCAAAGGCGTTCATCTCTGTTCCCAGCTGTGAAAAAACCTGTCTGAAAATAGGGAGTACTTTTACCACAAGAACAAGGATAACCAAAAACATCATGACAATCATAATAAGCGGATAAGTAACGGCACTTTTGATGTTTTCGGATATCGCTTCCTCACGGTCATAGTAATCTGCCAAAGAGCTCAGGACATCATCCGTATTGCCGGATTCTTCCCCAAGGGCAATCAGACGGATTACATAGGAAGGAAACAGACCTGTATTTTCCAAAGAAATGTGAAAAGGGTTACCCTGTCTGCAAGAGAGGGCAATCTGCTCTAAAAGCTCTTTTCCTTCTTTGTCAGCGGTATCATTTTTCAGAATATTCATACCCTCCGCAGGAGTAATTCCGGCTTTGATAATCATGGCAGTCTGTCTGCAAAAAGATGAGATTTCAGCGTTGGAAAGCGCTTTTTGCTTTTTCATTAATTATCCTCCAGTGTGTTTTGTTAGTAGACATATTTGGTAACGTAATTACTTCCGTCACCGATAAAGTTTTTGAGTTCTTTTTCTCCGGCGTTGGCGGCAAAGGTGGGGTCCATAATAGACCAGTTCTGACCGTCAAATTGGATGATACCGTTAATCCAGCCCTGATTTTCTACATAGGTACTAATCCAGGCATGGTATGCGTCTCCGGCATAGCCAACCTCTAAGCGTGTCGGAATATTTTGCGAACGGAGCATGCTTGCCATCACGGCGGCATAATCCAGACAAATACCGGTTTTTATTGACAAAATTTCGTCAGGGTCGGGGACATAACCGCTTTGAACGGTCTGAGCCTTGTTATAATCGTAGGTAATATTTTCAATCATATAATTATAAACGTAGTTGATGGCTTCCAAGTCATCGTGGGCAGGAGCAACCAGCTCGGCACCTTTGGCCACTACGTTACTGTCGCTGCTGAATTTGACATATTGGTTGGGATAAAGAAAAGGTCCCATCAGATTGGAAATCTGTACCGCAAGTTCTTCTGAAAAAATAGTGGCATATTGGCTGCCTTCCACATTTTCATGAATACCCACCTGATAAGTACCGTCTCCTGCGGAAAGTGGAAAAACCTCGTAACCGGAGGTGTTTAAATCGTAGGTGTAAGTCATGTAGTCAGGACCGGTAATCTGTAATTTGACTTTCTCGCAGCTACCTTTATAAAAAACCATCAGATATCCTTCCTGCGTGTGGGAAGCATCGACGGAAACATAGTCGTTTTCGTAGGTGACTGTTCCGTCTGCTGAAGGAACCAGGCAGTTGGGGGTGTTGTCACGAATGGTAGTGGACGCAGAGACATAAGGCTCCTGCTTTTTCTCACAGCCGCACAAAATAAGCATGCAAAGAGACAACCCTATCAAAAGGCAGTATGTAGTTTTTAGTTTGCTTTTTATGTAAAATGCCATGAGAACGTTCCTTAAATCAATCTTTTAAAGAGATTATAATATATTCCGAGTAATTTTTCTATAAATAGTGTCGTATCTTTTAATAAACAAAAACCGGAGGTTGTCATGCTGAATTATATATGGGCAATCATGATTTTTATCGGGGTATTATACGGTGCGCTTGCGGGAAATATGCAGGCGGTTACGGAAGCGGCACTAAACAGTGCGGGGGAGGCGGTTTCCCTTTGTATTTCCATGGCGGGAATTATGGCTTTTTGGGTAGGTCTTATGGAGATTGCGGAAACATCGGGACTGGTGAAGCGGCTTACAAGATTATTGTCGCCGTTTATTACGTTTTTGTTTCCGAAAATTCCGAAGGGACATAAGGCAAGAGATTATATTTCCACTAACATAATCGCAAATATTCTGGGACTGGGGTGGGCGTGCACACCGGCAGGACTTATGGCAATGGAGGAACTGGCGAATTTGGAAAAAGAGAGGGGAAATGAAGGATGTTTTGCAAGCAATGAGATGTGTACGTTTTTGATTATTAATATTTCTTCGTTGCAACTGATTCCGGTGAATATGATAGCCTACAGGCAACAGTACGGAAGTGTGAACCCTGCAGCAATCATTGCACCGGCAATCGTGGCAACTTCTATCAGTACTTTAGTAGCAGTTATTTATTGTAAAATTATGGACAGAAAAACCAAAATTACTGGCGGTTAAAATAATCAATTCCGGCACTTGGCAGGAAATAGGTTCTGATGTAGCCGTCCTCTGAAAGAACAACAAATTCATTGGTTTCCTCCAGATAATAAACGTGGTCATTGTCTTCGGCTTCCCGCTTGTAGAGTGCATCCGGGGAAGAAATGACCCGGTTTGCAGCTTCTAAATATTCTTCGGCAGAGGCAAAGCCCATTTCAATGCCGTGTTTTTCGTAGTGGCTGATAAACTGGTCCTCAGAGCGGAAAGTATATTCCGTGATGGTTTCTGTAATTTCAACGGTAACTGCTTCGGCATTAGTAGTTTGCTCCGCGCTCTCGTCAAGAATAGGTTTACCAAGCAGACATGCCACAATACAAAGAATCAGTGCTGCAAGAGGATATTTGGCTTTTAGTTTTTTAAATGTGTTATTCATAGATATTCTCCAATTTCGTTATAAATGATATGCGGATTTTATTGCGTCAAAGTCTCCTTCAAAGACAAAGCCGTTTATGCCTACCGACTGACCGCCTTCCACATTTTCTGTTCTGTCGTCAATGAACAGGCACTCTTCCGCTTTTAGGTGATAGGTATTCAGAAAATGTTCATAAATCCGCTTCTCCGGCTTAATCATGTGAACATCTGAGGAAACCATGACACCATCAAAGTAGGAAATTTCGCGAAAACGTGGGAAATAACTGTAAAATCCGTTGCAGGCGTTGGAAAGCACATAGATGCCGTAGCCCTTTTCTTTGATATAGGAACAAAATTCCCTTGCGCCGGGAATAGGCTCCATACACATGTCCCATTTATCCACACATTCTTTCAGCTTAGTATGAAGCCTTTCGGGAACACGCTTGCTGACAGGCTCGTATCTTTCGGCATTGGTAATCGTGCCGTAATCGCCCATAATCCATTCGGGACCGCCGAAAAGCTCTTTGCGGATAATGGCTCTGTCCTCTTCAGTAGAAAGAAAAGCGTTCAGGCATACTTCCGGGTCGAAGCTAAGCAGTACATTTCCCATATCGAGAATAATATTTTTAATCATAATCAGATAGTACCTTTCCGTAGTAAAAGTTTGATACCAAAAACAGTGTCAGCATAAGTATAACAAATAAATATTGTACAGGAAAGGGAAAAAAGATATACTGATAAAAGAAGATTTTATGAACACAAGGAGAAAGAGGATGAACGAGAAGGGAAGAACCATTTTTTACGGAATAGGAGCTGCTTATCTGCTGTATCTGGCTTATGATATGTTTCAGGGCGGTGCCATGCAGGGAGAGGACGGACTTGCGATGACCATTTTTTGTGCGCTCTTTGCGGTTGCCGGAGCGGTGCTTTTGGTTCTTGCCGTGAAACAGTATAAGAAGTGTCTTGCCGAGGATGCCATGACAGAAAGTGATGAGCCTTCCGGCATTGGAGAAGCAGGTGATGCGGCTTCGGAAGCAGTGATAACAGAGGAGACGGAAACCACAGAGGTAATGAAAGAGTTTGCGGATAAGGAATAGGAGTAACAGTGATGAGTGAAAAGAGAGAGAATGTTACCATAGCATATATCGGCGGTGGTTCCCGTAACTGGGCATGGACGCTTATGACGGATTTGGCATTAGAGGAATCCATGTCGGGGTGTATCAGGCTTTATGACATTAACCGGGAGGCTGCGAAGATTAATGAAACCATTGGTAATCATCTGACGGCAAGGCCGGAGGCAGTAGGTGAATGGAATTACAGGGCGGTGGATACTCTGCAGGATGCGCTGACCGGAGCTGATTTTGTAATCGTGTCGATTCTTCCCGGTACCTTTGAGGAGATGCGCAGTGATGTGCATGCACCGGAGGAATATGGAGTATATCAGTCTGTGGGCGATACTGTGGGACCCGGCGGATTTTTCCGTGCCATGAGAACCATTCCCATGTTTGAAGAAATCGGACTTGCCATCAAGGAGTATGCGCCGGATGCATGGGTAATTAATTACACCAATCCCATGACTATCTGTGTAAAGACCTTGTATACCGTATTTCCGCAGATAAAGGCGGTGGGGTGCTGTCATGAGGTGTTCGGAACACAGAAGCTTTTGATAAAAGTATTAAAGGAAGCAGGAATTGCAGAGGATGCAAAGCGTGAGGAAATTATCACCAATGTAGTGGGAATCAATCATTTTACATGGTTTACTCAGGCCTCTTACCGAAATGTAGATTTGATGCCTGTTTATGACAAGTTTGTGGAAAAGTATTTGGAAACAGGCTATATAGATGAGGAAAACAAGGAGTGGGAAAGAGACACTTTTAAATTCTGTGAACGGGTTAAAATGGATATGTTCAAACGCTATGGCGCTATTGCGGCAGCAGGCGACAGACACCTGGCAGAATTTATGCCGGAAGGGTATCTGGACGATAAAGAAACCGTCCGTGACTGGATGTATTCTTTGACAACTGTGGACTGGCGTGTGAATGATATGAAGTCTAAGATTGCCAGAAGTAAACGTCTGGCATCCGGTGAGGAAGAAATCGAACTGAAATCGTCGGGTGAAGAAGGCGTGGCGATTATGAAAGCCATATTGGGATTAGGCAATCTTGTAACAAATGTCAATTTCCCCAATCAGGGACAGATTACCAATCTTCCCGTGAATGCTATTGTAGAGAGCAACGCAGTTATCGGCTATGACAGCGTGCGCCCTGTCTTTGCAGGTGAAGTGCCAACAGATGTACTTCCTTATATGAATGAGCATGTGGACATGCAGGAAAATATTGTGGGAATTGTGCTTTCGAAAGACAAGAGGGCGGCAAAGGAATTGTTCTTAAAGTTGCCGATGTTAAAGAAATTATCCGAGACAGAAAAAGCGGATTTGTTTGAGAAAATGTTTGATGGAACCAAAGCTTATTTAGACGGTTGGAAGTAAGATGTTTTAAAAGATAACATGTATTGGGAAGGAGAACGTAAAAAATGTATATTGCAAAAGAAGACAGATACAAAAAAATGATTTATAACAGATGCGGAAAGAGCGGATTGCAGCTTCCGGCACTTTCCCTTGGTATGTGGCACAATTTTGGCTCCGTAAATGACGTGGAGAACATGAAAAAGATTCTGTTTACTGCGTTTGATAACGGAATTACCCACTTTGACTTGGCAAACAATTATGGTCCTGTATACGGAAGTGCAGAAGCCAATATGGGAAGAATTTTAAAGTCGGATTTGATGCCTTACCGCAACGAGATGATTATTTCATCAAAAGCAGGATATGATATGTGGAAGGGGCCTTACGGTGACGGCGGTTCCCGCAAGTATCTGATAGCAAGTCTTGATGAAAGTTTGAAGAGACTGGGGCTTGATTATGTGGATATTTTTTATCATCACAGACCGGACCCGGATACGCCGCTTGAGGAAACCATGGCAGCCCTTGACCATATCGTGAGACAGGGAAAAGCGCTGTATGTAGGTATTTCTAATTACAATAAAGAGCAGACGCAGAAGGCATATCAGATTTTGAAAGAACAGAAGACACCCTTTGTGATTCATCAGCCTTCCTACTCCATGCTCAATAGATGGATAGAGGAGGACGGACTGAAAGATTATCTGTGCGAAATCGGTGTAGGTTGTATCGCATTCAGTCCCCTTGCACAGGGAATCCTGACAGGAAAGTACTTAAACGGAATTCCTGCCGATTCCAGAATCGGTAGCGGAAAGAGCCCTTACCTTCATAAGCAGGACATCACGGAAGAGAAGCTTGAGAAAGTCCGTGCGCTGAATGAAATTGCCAAGGAGAGAGGTCAGTCTCTTACCCAGATGGCGCTTGCATGGATTTTGCGCGACGGAAAAGTGACTTCCGTTCTAATCGGTGCCAGCAGACCGGAGCAGATTTTAGAGAATGTAAAAGCGCTTGAAAAGATTGAGTTTTCGGGGGAGGAATTGCAGGCGATAGAGGAGATTCTTGGAAATAACTAGCATAAAGACAAAGAAAAGCGAGGTTGCCGGTTTGTGGCAACCTCGTTTTATGAATTCTTAAATTTCAATATCATCTCCCGTGTGAGGCTTACATGGTCATCCTCTAAATCAATCTCATCTTTGGAAAACCACCCTGCCTCTGCAAGTTCATCTGTATCCAGTGTGATTTCATCGGAGCCGTCAAGCTCGCAGAAATATCCGAGCAAAAGACTTCCCGAAAAAGCCCAAGGCTGACTTTTGTAATAGCGGATGTTCTTCACTTTTAACCCAACTTCTTCCATGACTTCCCTAGCAACAGTCTGTTCCACGCTTTCTCCGATTTCGGTAAAACCGGCAATTAAAGCATATTTGGTATAAGCACGGCCGGCATATTTGCTCATCAGAATTTTGTCCCCGTTAATGACGCCGACAATGACTGCCGGGGAAATTCTGGGATAAACCATGTTGCGGCAGCAGGGGCAATAAAGCATACGTTCTTTGTGGTCGGGTACCATTTTGGAAGCACAACGACCGCAAAAACGGTTGGTCTCATACCAGTTACAAAGGTGATGTGCGGTAATTCCTGCAAATGCCGTGTGCTTGGAAGCGGCGGTACGGAAAATGCTGATATTTTCATAGCAGTATCCGTCTAAAGCCACAAAGGGAGCTTCATCATCAAAGCCGGACGGGACTGATGCATGGTTGCTATCCGAACTATCAAAATTTGGAAATGCCAAAAAGTATTTATAGTCATCAATAGAAAAAAGGTAATAGTACTCGCAGGTAACATTGCTCATTTCCGCCAAGGTGGGATAGCGCAGCTTATCGTCTTGATAGCGCACAAGCACTGTGTTTTTATGAAAAACAAGAATAAAGTCATTTTCACCGGGTTTGATATCCTGGTATTCATTGTGATAAATCTTGGGTAAAATATCCTGAATCATGTATAGCCTCCTTTTTTTGCTGGAAACATAGCTGTTTCTATGATAATATTAAATTTTGGAAGATGCAATAGCATGGAAGATAATAATCATAGAGGCCGGAGATAGGGAAATGCTATTTAATTCATTGATTTTTATTTGTATATTCTTGCCGATTGTTTTATTGGTATATTATATTCTGCCTGCAAAAGCGAAAAATATTTTTCTGATGCTGGCAAGCCTTTTCTTTTATTATTGGGGCGGCACCAAGTATACATTAATATTAGTTGCGATGACGGTGGCAAATTATATCTTGGGCTTGCTGATGGATAAATATGTGCGTTACAGTAAATGGTTTCTGGCGGCGGGAATTGTATTCAGTTTATCCTTACTTGGTTATTATAAATACATGGGCTTTTTTGTAGTAAATGCAAATAAGCTTTTAGGCGGTATTTTGGAGCCTGTTAATATTGTATTGCCTATAGGAATCTCGTTTTTTACATTTCAAGGGTTATCCTATTTGATTGATGTATATCGATATGTAAATTGCAGCTATGAAGGTAATGACAGGTTGTCCGGGTGCAAGGTACAGAAAAATCCTTTTAAGTTATTACTGTACATATCATTGTTTCCGCAGCTGATTGCAGGACCTATTGTCAGATATAAAGATGTAAGCGAACAGATAGATTACAGGGAGCATTCCATCAGGAAGATATCTGACGGGGTGGAAAGATTTATATACGGACTTGCAAAAAAGGTAATAGTTGCCGATACCATGGCACTGGTGGCAGACCGGATTTTTGCTCTTGCTCCGAATCAAACGGCAACAGAAATTGCCTGGGTCGGTATTATCAGTTATACATTACAGATATTCTTTGACTTTTCCGGCTATTCCGATATGGCAATCGGCTTGGGAAAGATGTTTGGATTTGAATTTGCGGAAAACTTTGATTTGCCGTATATATCACGTTCCATAACGGAATTTTGGAGAAGATGGCATATTTCTTTGTCGTCATGGTTTCGAGACTATGTGTATATTCCTTTGGGCGGAAATAAAAAGGGAAATGTCTATTTGAATCTTGCAATTGTATTTGCGCTTACAGGAATTTGGCATGGCGCGTCCTGGGCTTTTCTGGCGTGGGGAGTATGGCACGGATTTTTTATTGTAATAGAGCGTATGCTGAAAAAGGCAAAGTTAAAGGTGAAAGTTCCGGCATTCATCGGATGGATATATGCTATGCTTGTTGTCATTTTTGGTTGGGTGTTTTTCCGGGCGGAAAGTCTGAGCAATGCATTTGTTTACTTAAAAAAGATGTTTGGTATGGGAACATTGGAATTTCAGCCATTTGAGTGGGGGTACTATTGGGATGGCAAGACTCTTTTTGTTATGGGAATTGCGATACTGCTGTCAGTGCTGCCGGTTCGTAAATGGCTGAATAAAATACGGGAGTATCGTTTGGGAGAAGCAGCAATAAAGCTTTGGAGTGTATTACTTTTCCTGATGTGTTTACTGGTGATTGTAAACAGTCATTACAGTCCGTTCATATATTTTAGATTTTAGAGGTATGAAATGCTACGGAAAAATATCATTCATTATGTGTATTTTGGTGTTATTATTGTGATAACGGTATTGCCGATACTCTTTATGGATTTGGAATCAAATAAACAGTCATTGCTCGATAATTCCTACTTACCGGAATTCCCGCAGATTATAGGGAATGTAAACGCGCAGAGTGAGTTGGAAAATTACTTGAACAAGCGTGTTGGATTCAGGGAAGAAGCGATTTATGCTTATGAGCTGGCACTGGATAAAATGTTTCATAAATTGGAACACAGTCTGTATGCGTATGGGGAAGACGGATACATCATGGGAAATATGGGGACATATATTCAGGATTATCAGCATTTAAACCTACAGACGGATGCGGAATTTGTGGACAGCTTTACAGGATGGCTTGCAAAAGTAAATGATTATCTTGCGGGACAGGACATTGGCTTTCTGTACTTTTTGGCGCCGGACAAGAAAACGGTTTATTATGATTATATGTCTGACGATATCAATGTTTACGGAGATGTGTCGCGGACAGACATGGTTTTAGAGCGGGTAGAGAGCATGGAAATTCCTTATGTGTATCCTGAGAAGGAGTTTTTAGAGGCCAAGGAAACACAGCAGATTTACAATGTGAAATACGATGCACTTCACTGGAATGATTTGGGTAATTTTCTTGGAAATAAGCTGATTGATAATGAACTGCAGAAGCTAAACAGTCATATCGTACCGTTAAACGAGGAGCAATTTGAACTTTATCAGGTGTGTATGGACAGACTGGTGGCCTCATTCTTTTATGTGAATGAGACAGTTCCCAATTATCAGTTAAAAGACAGTGCCGGTATACGGGATATCACAGCAGAAGACGGATATAAGGATATTGTGGCAGACAGCTTTGCCCACTATGTAAATGATAACCTGACGCAGGCACCTGTCATACTGGTATTTCACGACAGTTACTTTGCGGATTCGGCGAAATTTTATAAAGGACGTTACAAAGAAGTAATTTTTGTTCATAACAGTAATTACCTGATGATGCAGGAACTGGTGGAACATTACCGACCGGATATTGTGTTGTTTGAAAATGTGGAAAGAGTATTTGCAAGCGATTCCTTTTCCGTAGAGACATTGCGGGAGTGGGAAGTGAAATAAAAGGGAAGGAGATAAAAAGATGAAATGGGTAAAATTCAGAATAAAAACACTTACAGAGGCTGAGGATATTATTATCAGCACATTATATGACATCGGACTGGAAGGAGCGCAGATAGAGGACAAGATTCCTTTGACTGCCGCAGAAAAGGAGCAGATGTTTGTGGACATTCTTCCCGACGGACCGGAAGATGACGGTATTGCATACCTTAGCTTTTTTGTGGAAGAAAAAGAAGACGGAAGTCTTGAGGTGAACGGAGAGGCTACTACCAGAGAAGAAATTTTAGAGAACGTGAAAGCTGAGCTTGATGACCTTCGTATGTTTATGGATATCGGAGAAGGCAGTGTTACTATAGATGAAACTGAAGATATTGACTGGATTAACAATTGGAAGCAGTATTTCCACCAGTTTACCATTGATGATGTACTGGTAATCCCTTCATGGGAAGAGGTCGCACCGGAGGATGAGGACAAGATGATTCTTCATATTGATCCCGGAACTGCATTCGGAACCGGTATGCATGATACGACCCAGCTTTGCATCAGACAGCTTCGCAAGTTTATTACCCCGGAAACAGTGCTTTTAGACGTGGGAACGGGAAGCGGCATTTTGGCGATTCTCTCTTTAATGTTCGGAGCAAAGAAGGCAATCGGAACAGACCTTGACCCTTGTGCCATTGAAGCGGTAGCGGACAATTGTAAGAATAACGGAATTTCGCCGGAGCAGTTTGAATTGTTAATCGGTAACATTATTACCGAAAAGGAAGTGCAGGACAAGGTAGGATATGAGTGCTACGATATCGTTGTGGCAAATATTTTGGCAGACGTACTTGTTCCTTTGACACCCGTAATTGTAAATCAGATGAAAAAGGGCGGAATTTATATCACCTCCGGTATTATTGATGATAAAGAACAGACTGTGGTAGATGCAGTAAAAGCAGCCGGTCTTGAAGTGCTTGAGGTAACTTATCAGGGTGAGTGGGTGTCTGTTACAGCAAAGAAACCGGAATAAGAGAGTGTGAAAGTATGTATCAGTTTTTTGTGGAGCCCTCACAGATACAGGGCAATCGGATTGTCATTACAGGCAAAGATGTGAACCATATCAAAAATGTTTTGCGCATGAAGCAGGGAGAAGAAATTTCTGTCAGCAACGGAATTGACGGTAAGGATTATCGCTGCGGTATCGAAGAGTTTTTGGAAGACGAAATTATCTGTAGTCTTCGGTTTATAAAAGAAGACGGTATTGAGCTTCCGTCCAAGGTATATCTTTTTCAGGGGTTACCCAAAGCTGACAAAATGGAGCTGATTATCCAGAAAGCGGTGGAGCTTGGCGTCTACGCGGTAATTCCGGTATCCTGCAAACGCGCTGTTGTGAAGCTGGATGAGAAAAAGGCGAAAAGCAAAATTGCAAGATGGCAACAGATAGCGGAAGCAGCCGCAAAGCAGAGCAAGAGAAGTATCATCCCGGAGGTAAAGTCTGTGATGAGTATGAAGGAAGCGGTTGCCTTTGCAGGGCAGTGTCAGGTGAAACTGATTCCCTATGAACTGGCAGAAGGCATGGAAAAAACAAAAGAAATCATAGATTCCTTAAAACCCGGTGAGGATGTGGCAATCTTTATCGGACCGGAGGGCGGATTTGAGGAAAGTGAAGTAGGGCTTGCTGTGGAAAACGGAATTGAACCGATTACGCTGGGTAAAAGAATTTTGCGCACGGAAACAGCAGGCATGACAGTGCTTTCATGGGTGATGTACCAATTGGAAAGCTAATGTGTCGAAATTGGAAGAAAAAGCATATAGTAATAACAGATAACTGTATTTGAAATGCAGGAAAGACCGGTGATGTTATGGAAATTTATTTGGATAATTCTGCCACTACCAGGTGCTTTGACGAAGTGGCAGCTTTGATGACAAAAATCATGTGCGAGGATTACGGAAATCCTTCCAGTATGCATAGAAAAGGTGTGCAGGCGGAAGGTTATCTGCGCTATGCCAAAGAAGTGATTGCAAAGAACTTAAAAGTAAACGAAAAGGAAATCTTTTTTACGTCAGGCGGAACGGAATCAGATAATCTGGCAATCAGAGGATGTGCTTATGCAAATTGCCGGGCAGGAAGACATCTGATTACCACGCAGGTAGAGCATCCTGCAGTGTTGCAGACCATGAAGCATTTGGAGGAAGACGGCTTTCGTGTGACCTATCTTCCGGTAGATGAAAAGGGTTGTATCCGTTTGGAGGATTTACAGCGCGCCATTACGGGAGAAACGATTCTGGTTTCCATCATGCATACCAATAATGAAATCGGTTCCCTACAGCCGGTTGCCGAGGCAGGTGCCATGATTAAGAAAATGAATCCGCGCATTCTGTTTCACGTAGATGCGGTACAGGGCTACGGAAAATTCCGAATTTATCCAAAGAGGATGAATATTGACCTGTTATCCGTCAGCGGTCACAAGATTCACGGACCGAAAGGTATAGGATTTTTGTATGTGGATGAAAAGGTAAAGATAAAACCGATTATCTTTGGTGGCGGACAGCAAAACGGACTTCGTTCCGGTACCGATAATGTACCCGGAATTGCCGGTATGGCAAAAGCCATTGAAATGATATATGCTGATTTGGACGGGGAAGTGGAACGTCTTTATCAGATAAAGCAAGCGTTTGTGGACGGCGTGCGAAAACTGGAAGGTGTTACCGTAAACGGGCACTGTGGCAGAGACGGAGCCCCCCACATTGTCAGCGTTTCCGTGGAAGGCGTCAGAAGTGAAGTGCTGCTTCATGCACTGGAGGACAAAGAGATTTATGTGTCAGCCGGAAGTGCCTGCTCTGCCCATAAACCGCAGCCTTCAGCAACGTTGCAGGCAATCGGACTTGGCAAGGAGCTGCTTGGTTCTACCATACGATTCAGTTTTTCGGTATTTACTACCATGGAAGAAGTAGACTATACTTTGCAGGCAATGTATGATATAATTCCCATGCTTAGAAAGTATACAAGAAAGAGATAGATTTTGGAAATAAACGATAAAAGGTATGGCGGCAGGACTTCAAAAGGGAAAACCTGCCGCAAGTACCGGTTAAAGGGACTGCTTCCGAGTGTGTATAAATAAAATGTGCAGAATTACATGCCCGGAGAAGTTTTGCCAGACGAAAGGAGCAGACGGATGTTTACAGCATTTTTGATTAAGTACGCGGAAATCGGTATCAAGGGAAAAAACAGACATTTATTTGAGGAAGCTCTTGCACAGCAGATTAAATATGCGCTGAAACGTTGTGACGGGGAGTTTAAAGTAACCCGTACCCAGGGAAGAATCTATGTAGATGCACTTTCCGAATTTGATTATGAGGAAACAGTAGAAGAGTTAAAGACTGTGTTTGGTGTATCCGGTATCTGCCCCGTGGTTTACGCTGAGGATGAAGGATTTGAAAAGCTTGCCGAGCGTGTTGTGAAATATATGGACGAGGTATACCCTGATAAAAATATTACATTTAAGGTGCAGGCGAGAAGAGCGCGCAAAAATTATCCCATGGATTCCATGGAGATTAACAGGGAGCTTGGCGGCGTTATTTTGGATGCTTTTCCCGAAATTAAGGTGGATGTGCATAAACCTGACGTGCTTCTTAACGTAGAAATCCGTGAAAAGATTTATATTTACTCCATTGAGATTCCCGGACCCGGTGGTATGCCGGTAGGAAGTAACGGTAAGGCGATGTTACTGTTATCCGGCGGTATTGATTCTCCGGTTGCAGGATATATGGTATCGAAACGTGGTGTAAAGATTGACGCTGTATATTTTCATGCACCTCCGTACACCAGTGACCGTGCAAAGCAGAAGGTAATTGACCTTGCAAAGCAGGTTTCCCGTTATACAGGACCGATTTACCTTCATATTATTAACTTTACGGATATTCAGCTTTATATTTATGAAAAGTGTCCTCACGACGAGCTGACAATCATCATGCGCCGTTATATGATGAAGATTGCAGAGAAAATTGCAAAGGACACAGAATGTCTCGGGCTGATTACAGGAGAAAGTATCGGACAGGTTGCATCCCAGACAATCCAGTCGCTTGCAGTGACAAATGAAGTGTGTACCCTTCCGGTGTTCCGTCCGTTAATCGGTTTTGATAAGATGGAAATTGTGGATATCTCCGAAAAAATCGGAACTTATGAAACTTCTATTCTGCCCTATGAGGATTGCTGTACCATTTTCGTGGCAAAGCATCCTGTGACGAAGCCGAACTTAAATGTGATTAAGCGTCATGAACAGAATTTAGAAGAAAAGATAGACGAGCTTGTGCAGACAGCTTTGGATACCGATGAAATGATAGTGGTAAACTGGGAGAAATAACAAAAACGGCACATAGACCTATGTGCCGTTTGATATTCTGTAAGTAAAGGAAGCAAAGCTTCCATTTGGGTCGGTTGTGTGCTGCCGGATAAAATCCGGTCAGCGTTTCACAAATCCTAGATCATGTAAGGCTTAAGAGTTTCTAAAACTTCTTCAGCGCTGTCTTCTGCATGGATATTTAAGTCGATAGGCTTGGATAAGTCTAAGGAAAAGATACCCATAATAGACTTAGCGTCGATTACGTATCTTCCGGAAACTAAATCGAAGTCATAATCAAACTTAGTAATATCATTTACAAAAGATTTTACCTTGTCGATAGAATTTAATGAAATCTGTACTGTTTTCATTTGAGTTACCTCCTTAATTTTTTCATACCTTCATGCTACTATAGTAAATGTTAAGGAAAAAAAAGTCAATGATAAAACAACACAAAAATAATGGAGAAAATCATGAAAAAAGTGGCATTACACAACCTTGGATGCAAAGTAAACGGCTATGAAATGGACGTTATGCAACAAAGATTGGAAGAAAACGGCTATAAAATTGTACCATTTGATAAAAAAGCCGATATTTATATCATAAATACATGTACCGTAACAAATATTGCAGACAGAAAAAGTCGTCAGATGTTACACCGCGCCAAAAAGTTAAATCCGGGTGCGGTGGTTGTTGCGGTGGGCTGTTATGTGCAGACGGGAAAGGAAGAGGCTCTTAAGGATATGAGCATTGACCTTGCCATCGGCAATAATAAAAAGAAAGATTTGATTCCGCTGTTGGAGGAATATTTGTCGCAGAAAGAGACGGGTTTATCTGAGGGCAAAACTTTACACGGCAAATCTGTTATCGATATTAATCAGACTGATGAGTATGAGGATATGCAGCTTGCTCATACGGCTGAGCATACCAGGGCATTCCTCAAGATTCAGGATGGATGTAACCAGTTTTGTTCTTATTGTATTATTCCTTATGCCAGAGGCCGGGTAAGAAGCCGGAGTGAGGAAGAGATTTTAAAAGAAGTAAAAACGCTTGCAGGTAACGGTTATAAGGAAGTAGTACTTACAGGGATTCATTTAAGCTCCTATGGGCTTGATTTTGACGGAATTAAAAACGTGGGAGAAGGGGAAGCCTTTCCTCATGAGAGGCTACTGTCTTTAATAGAAAAAATTCATGAAACAGAAGGAATTGAAAGAATCCGTCTCGGCTCTTTAGAACCGCGTATTGTTACGGAAGGATTTGTAAAGGGAATCAGTGCATTGCCGAAGTTCTGCCCTCATTTTCATTTGTCCTTACAGAGCGGGTGTGACAGTGTGTTGAAGCGGATGAATAGAAAATACACTACAGAGGAATACTATAAAGGGGTATGTCTGCTTCGGGAGTATTTTGATAATCCGGCAATTACCACGGATGTCATCGTGGGATTTCCGGGAGAAACGGAGGAAGAATTTGAGCAGACAGTCCGTTTCCTTGAAAAGGTCGGATTCTATGAAATGCACATTTTCAAATATTCCAGACGCAAGGGAACTGTTGCGGATGCCATGAAAGAACAGATTGTAGAGCCGGTAAAAACCGACCGCAGTAATGTGTTACTTGAATTGGAAAAGAAAATGTCGGAAGATTATCGCAGGGCGCATATACATAAGCCGACTTCTATTTTATTTGAGGAAGAAAAAGAGATAAACGGCAAGGTATATCAGATTGGTCACAGCATGGAGTATATAAAGGTTGCAGCGCAAAGTGCCGATAATCTATCGGGAGAAATTTTAAGCGGCAGTTACGGAGATGTGTTACAAAGCGACCTGTTATCTTTTGTAATTTGCAATAAGGAGTGAAGTGTTGCAAATTGCAAGGCGGTAATGCTTGTTAAGAGTTGAATTTTCACACAAAATAGAGTAATATAAGAAAAGATGGGTAAGAAGAACATAAGGGGTGCGAATATGCAGGATTTGGGAAATACACAATACTTTAAAGTAGAGACAGATAATAATAGTGTAAAGAAAATACTTGCCGAGGTTTATGCGGCGCTGACAGAGAAGGGATATAATCCCGTCAATCAGATTGTGGGATATATTATGTCAGGTGACCCGACTTACATTACCAGCTACAAAAATGCCAGAAGCCTGATTATGAAGGTAGAGAGAGACGAGCTGGTAGAAGAAATGCTTACAGAGTATATTAAAAACAATCATTGGAATTAACAATATGAGAATTATGGGTTTGGATTTCGGAGCCAAGACAGTGGGGGTGGCAATTAGCGACCCTCTGCTTATTACGGCTCAGGGAATAGAAATTATCAGAAGAAAAGAAGAAAATAAGCTGCGCAAGACATTGGCGAGGATTGAAGAGCTGATTGTGGAATACGAAGTGGAAGAAATCGTGCTGGGTCTGCCCAAGAACATGAATGATACACTGGGAGTAAGAGTAGAGCTGTCTTATGAATTTAAAGAGAAGCTTGAAAGACGTACCGGTTTGCCTGTGCACATGTGGGATGAACGTCTGACCACAGTTGCCGCAGACAAGGCGATGATAGAGGCGGGTCTTCGCAGGGAAGAACGCAAGGAACATGTGGATAAAGTAGCAGCCGTTTTTATTTTGCAGGGGTATCTTGACCTTAGAGCAAATAAAGAAAAGGAAACGTAAAACAAGGAAGGATTGTCAATAAATTGGAAAAGATTGCATTTACACTGGAAGGTGGAGAGAGCGCATGGTTTTATGTGCTGGAACAGACAAAATTAGGAGGAGTCCGCTATATTCTTGTGACGGAAGAGGAAGAAGGGGACTGTGATGCACTTATTTTAAAAGAACTTTCTGACGCAAAGGATGCAGAAAGTGTTTTTGAAATAGTGGAAGATGATACAGAACTGTCGGCAGTGGCAGCAGTGTTTGAAAATTTATTGGATGATGTACAGCTTACGTAAAGAATGAATTGCCGGGGCGGATTGGCAACTTCTACGAATATGCTATATTTCAAAAATGTGGAGGTAAAACTGATTGAAGAAAATTGAAGAAAAAAGAAGTTCCGGACTAAAGATAATCCCTTTGGGAGGTTTGGAACAGATTGGAATGAACATTACTGCCTTCGAATACGAAGACAGTATTCTTGTAGTGGATTGCGGTTTGTCATTTCCGGAAGATGACATGCTGGGAATTGATTTGGTAATTCCGGATATTACCTATTTATTGGAAAATGCAGACAGGGTAAAAGGCTTTGTGATTACACACGGTCATGAGGACCATATCGGTGCATTGCCCTATGTACTCAAAGAACTGAATGTGCCTGTTTATGCCACCAGACTGACGATGGGGCTGATTGAAAATAAGCTCAGGGAACACAATCTTACCAATGTAAAGCGTAAGGTGGTAAAATTCGGACAATCTATTAACTTAGGACAGTTCAGAGTGGAATTTATTAAGACAAATCACAGTATTGTGGATGCGGCAGCACTTGCCATTTATTCACCTGCGGGGATTGTGGTACACACCGGTGATTTTAAGGTAGATTATACACCGGTATTTGGTGATGCCATTGATTTGCAGCGTTTTGCTGAACTGGGAAAGAAGGGCGTGCTTGCTCTTATGTGTGATTCCACCAATGCGGAAAGGCCCGGATTTACGGCTTCCGAGCGTAGCGTGGGAAAAACTTTTGACGCTTTATTTGAAGAACACAAAAACACCCGTATTATCATAGCCACATTTGCGTCCAACGTAGACCGCGTACAGCAGATTATTAATTCGGCTTATAAGTTTGGCCGCAAGGTTGTGGTAGAAGGAAGAAGTATGGTCAATACCATTGAGGTTGCGACAAACTTAGGATGTCTTAGTGTACCTGATAATACGTTGATTGACATTGAAATGTTAAAGAATTATCCTGAAGAAAAAACAGTGATTATTACCACGGGAAGTCAGGGAGAGAGTATGGCGGCGCTAAGCCGTATGGCAGGTGATAACCACAGAAAAATATCTGTGGGCCCCGGCGATACTGTTATCTTTTCTTCGAGTCCCATTCCGGGCAATGAAAAAGCAGTAACCCATGTAATTAACGCACTTCTTGAAAAGGGTGCCGACGTGATTTTCCAGGATGTTCATGTGTCAGGACATGCCTGTCAGGAAGAAATTAAGCTGATTTATACATTGCTTCATCCCAAGTATGCAATTCCCGTACATGGAGAATACAAGCATCTGACAGCACAGGCGAAGATTGCCAAAGATTTGGGAATGGAGAAGGAAAACATCTTTATCCTGAAATCAGGAGATGTGCTCGAACTAAGTGAAGATTATGCACAGATTACAGGAAAAGTAGTTGTGGGCGACATACTGGTAGACGGTCTTGGCGTGGGAGACGTTGGAAATGTTGTTCTTAGGGATAGACAGCATTTAGCAGAAGATGGTATTATCATTGTTGTTCTTGCTATTGAAAGTGGCTCTGACCAGTTACTTTGCGGACCGGATATTGTCTCCAGAGGTTTTGTATACGTAAAAGAATCCGATGAACTGATGGAAGAGGCAAGAATTGTGGCGGTAGATGCAGTGGAAGGATGTCTTGACAGAGGCATTACCGATTGGGGCAAGTTAAAGGCTTCTATCAGGGATTCCTTAAGTGATTTTGTATGGAAGAAAACGAAACGTCGTCCGATGATATTACCGATTATCATGGAAGTATAGAAACGATGCAAAAGATAAATGACAGACAGTGGAAAGGCATGGATAGTTTATGTTGGAAAATAGCATGATGCATGCAGTTGATCAGTATGTGGAAGCCATTAAAGAGACAGAAACTTACAAAAAATATTACAAACAGTTGCAGCTTTTAAAGGAAAATCCCAAGCTGTATGCGAAGGTAAACGAATTCAGACAAAAGAACTTTGAATTGCAGCATACCAGTCAGGAGGATGAACTGTTTGACAAACTGGAAGAATTTGAACAGAAATACGAGAAATTTCGTGAAGAGCCGCTGGTAGAAGCGTTTCTGCAGGCGGAGCTTGCTTTTTGCAGAATGATGCAGAAGTTAGAAATTATGGTAACGGAAAAACTGGATTTTGAGTAATTTCCGTAAGAAAGGTGTGTAGTGTATGAGTGGAAAATATCTGGTAGGTGCGGTAGTGGAAACCATTATCAAAGTGATTGTGCTTGCAGTTGTGGTAATGTTTGTGCTTCGCACTTCCACAGAGGCATATGATTTTGGATATAAAGTATTTGCCGATGAGCCGGTTTCAGTGGCAGGAGGCGGCAGAACCATTACCGTAGGCATCGCAGAGGATGCAAGCGTGAAGGATATCGGTGAGATGCTTCAGGAAAAAGGTTTAATAGAAGATGCCAATCTTTTTGTGGTACAGGAATTGCTCTCTGCTTATCACGGTGAAATTCTTCCGGGAATTTACGACCTTAGTACCTCTATGACGTCGCATGAAATGCTTGCGATTATGTCCACTCCTGCTACGGAGGGTGAGGAAGAATGATTACAGAAGAGAGAATGAGTGTTTTTATCAATTCCTTTGATCCCGGAAACACTCCGTTTTTGAATGTCCTTGAGCAATATGCAATTAAGACCAATGTGCCGATTATCAGACCCCAGATGCAAAGTCTTCTAAAGTTGTTACTGGCAATGAAGAAGCCGAAGCGGATTTTGGAGGTAGGGACAGCCATTGGTTTTTCTGCTTTGTTAATGAGTGAGTACGGACCTGCTGATGCAGAGATTACTACTATAGAGAAGTATGAAAAAAGGATTCCCATTGCAAAGGAAAACTTCAAGAAGGCGGGAAAAGAGAAACAGATTACTCTTTTGGAAGGAGATGCTGCCGAAATCTTGAAGGAACTTAGCGGTTTCTATGATTTTATATTTATGGATGCGGCAAAAGGACAGTACATTCATTTTCTGCCGGATATTTTGAAATTGATGCCGGAGGGCGGACTGCTGATTTCTGATAATGTGTTGCAGGACGGAGATGCACTGGAGTCCCGCTATGCGGTGACAAGAAGAAACAGAACCATCCATACGCGGATGCGGGAGTATTTGTATGAACTGAAGCATTGTGAGCAGCTTCGGACGGATATCCTGCCCGTTGGAGATGGGGTAAGCATTAGTGTTAAGCTTTAGTGTTCTTAATGCCATTTTCTATCTGTTCAAATCCGATACGCTAATCATTCCGACAAGCCCGAAACGGCATATAAGGCAGCAAAGGCTGCCATACATGCCCGGTCTTGTCTCCATAGCGTATAAGGCTTCTCACAGATAGAAAATGCAATTATTACGAAATGTTGAGCGTGGCGATGGTTCATATGGGAATGCAGTAGTGAAGATGGCTGCAAATAGAAATGTGGCAAGTAATTCTGTAAACTTTCGTGACTTTATTACTGCGAAAAGCCTTTTGCGCTATGGCGCTAAGACCATAGAAAACAGGAGGGCTTACCCCGAGTGTTTTCTGCTTTATTGGGCTTAGCAGAATGTTTGGCGCATAGGATTTGAGCAGAATAAAGTGACAAAATGTTTAAATAGATAGTTTGACAAATATATGAAGATAAACAGAAATGATTACGAAGAAGGAGCAAATGACATGAGAAAACCGGAGCTTTTAATCCCGGCAAGTTCATTAGAAGTATTAAAGACAGCAGTGCTTTTCGGAGCAGATGCGGTATATATCGGCGGAGAGGCTTTCAGCTTAAGGGCAAAAGCCAAAAACTTTTCTAAAGAGGATATGAAGGCGGGGATAGATTTCGCTCACGAGCATGGGGTGAAAGTGCACGTAACTGCCAATATTCTTGCACATAATCAGGACATTGAGGAAGCGGCAGACTATTTCAGGGAGTTAAAGGAAATGAAACCGGACGCGCTGATTATTTCCGATCCCGGTATGTTTACGCTTGCAAAAGAAATTTGCCCCGAAATTGATATTCATGTTTCTACGCAGGCCAATAATACCAATTATATGACGTACTTATTCTGGCACAAAATGGGCGCAAAGCGCGTGGTATCTGCCCGTGAGCTTTCCCTAAAAGAAATCCGTGAGATCCGTGACAGAATTCCGGAAGATATGGAAATTGAAAGCTTTATGCACGGCGCAATGTGTATTTCCTATTCAGGAAGATGTCTTCTCAGCAATTATTTTACGGGAAGAGATGCCAATCAGGGGGCGTGTACCCATCCCTGCCGTTGGAAATATGCGGTTGTAGAAGAAAAGCGTCCCGGTGAATACCTGCCTGTTTATGAGAATGAAAGAGGAACTTACATTTTCAATTCCAAGGACCTTTGTATGATAGAGCATATTCCGGAGATGATTGCGGCAGGAATTGACAGCTTTAAGATTGAAGGAAGAATGAAAACGGCACTTTATGTGGCAACTGTGGCCAGAACCTATCGTAAAGCCATTGACGACTATTTAGAGTCAGAAGAGAAATACCGCGCCAATATGGATTGGTACAAGGCGGAGATTTCCAAATGCACTTACCGACAGTTTACCACGGGATTTTATTTTGGAAAGCCCGATGAAAATACACAGATTTATGACAACAATACCTATGTGAACGAATATATTTATCTCGGAATTATTGATGAGATAAAAGACGGAAATCTGGTAAAAATTGAGCAGAGAAATAAATTCTGTGTGGGTGATGAAATTGAAATTATGAAGCCTGACGGAAGTAATGTGCCTGTCAAAGTGCTTTCTCTTACCACAGAGGATGGACAGAAGGTGGAAAGTGCACCTCATCCCCAGCAGGTGCTTTGGGTGGAACTGAGCAGTCCGGCAGAGCGATATGACCTTTTGAGAGTTCATAAAGAAGATTAGAGGAAATCTATAGCGAAAGGAAAAAAACAATGAGCAATGTAATGAATGTGGAAGAACTTTTTGCCAGCAAAGTGTTTACGCGTGAGACTATGAAGGCACGTCTTCCAAAGAATACTTACAAGGAAGTAATCAGACTGATGGATGAGGGCGGAGAATTGTCTCTTGCCACTGCGGACGTCGTTGCAAAGGCTATGAAAGACTGGGCAGTGGAAAACGGTGCAACCCATTATACGCACTGGTTCCAGCCTCTTACAGGTATCACAGCGGAAAAGCATGATTCCTTTGTATCCCATCCTGACGAGAATGGTAAGATGATTATGGAGTTTTCGGGAAAAGAATTGATTAAAGGCGAACCCGATGCTTCATCCTTTCCTTCCGGCGGACTTCGTGCAACTTTCGAGGCGAGAGGATATACGGCGTGGGATATTACATCTCCTGCATTTTTAAAGGAAGATGCAACAGGTGTGATTCTTTGTATTCCCACAGCGTTCTGTTCATATAAGGGAGAGGCTCTTGACAAAAAGACACCGCTTCTTCGTTCACTGGAAGTAATCAATGAGCAGGCACTTCGTATTGTACATTTGTTTGGAAATACGGATGCTAAAAAGGTGATTGCGTCTGTAGGCGCGGAGCAGGAATATTTTTTGGTAGACAGAGAAAAGTATTTGCAGAGACCTGACCTGATTTTTGCAGGACGTACCTTGTTCGGTGCGCCGGCACCTAAGGGACAGGAAATGGAAGATCATTATTTTGGAAGTATCCGCGAAAGAGTGGGTGCTTACATGAAGGACCTTAATGTGGAGCTTTGGAAGCTGGGTGTTACCGCAAAGACACAGCACAATGAGGCTGCGCCTGCACAGCATGAGCTTGCACCGATTTATGAGGAAGCAAACATTGCGGTAGATCATAACCAGCTTGTAATGGAAACTATGAAAAAAGTGGCAGGCCGTCACGGACTTACCTGTCTTTTGCATGAAAAACCTTTTGCAGGAGTAAACGGTTCCGGTAAACATAATAACTGGTCACTTACAACTGACAACGGTGTTAATTTGTTAGACCCCGGTGATACCCCCAACGAAAACATTCAGTTCCTGTTTGTACTTGCATGTATTATTAAGGCAGTAGATACCCATGCAGACCTGCTTCGTCAGAGTGCGGCAGATGTAGGAAATGATCACAGACTTGGTGCGGATGAGGCGCCTCCGGCGATTATCTCCATCTTTTTGGGAGAACAGCTTGAGGATGTGGTAAGACAGCTTGTGGAAACAGGTGAGGCATCCAGTCTTATTGAGGGCGGGAAATTGCAGACCGGCGTTTCTACACTTCCCGACTTTGTAACAGATGCGACAGACAGAAACAGAACTTCACCTTTTGCATTTACCGGAAATAAGTTTGAGTTTCGTATGGTAGGTTCTTCCGACTCTATCGGAAGTCCCAATACCATTTTGAATGCCATTGTTGCGGAAGCATTCTGTGAAGCGGCAGACATTCTGGAAAAAGCTGATAACTTTGAAATGGCAGTCCATGATATGATTAAAGAGTATCTGACAAAGCATCAGAGAATTATCTTTAACGGAAACGGTTATGCGGATGAATGGGTAAAGGAAGCAGAAAGGCGCGGACTTCCTAACATCAAGACCATGGTGGAATCTGTCAGCACATTAACCACAGAGAAGTCGGTTAAACTGTTTGAGAAATTTGGTATTTTTACGAAGACGGAATTAGAGTCCAGGGAAGAGATTCTTTATGAAATCTATTCTAAGACCATTAATATTGAAGCCCTTACCATGATTGATATGACATCCAGACAGATTATTCCTGCGGTGGTAGGCTATTGCAAAACACTTGCAGAAACAGTGGTTGCCGTAAAGGGAGCAGGTGCGGATGCAACTGTTTATACGCAGCTTCTTACTGAGGTTTCCGATAAGCTGGCTGATATGAAAGAGGCGCTTGTGAAATTACAGGAAGCAGAAGAAAAGGCAGCTGCTTTGAAGAATGGTAAAGATAAAGCATTCTTCTATAAAGATGTGGTAAGAGCAGCAATGGATGAACTTCGAGTGCCCGTTGATAAAGCAGAGCTTCTTGTGGATAAGAAAGTATGGCCCATGCCTACATACGGAGATTTGATTTTTGAAGTGTAAAGATTTGTTAATAACAAGAACATACAAAAATCCCGGTTGTGAAAAACCGGGATTTTTGATTGGGAAGATATATGTTAGTTTCAGTTTAAAGCTTAATCTCTAAATAGCCTAACAGCTTGCTCATATCATATTCTGTAATGATGCCAAGGTTGGAATCATAGAATTTACCGTCATAGTGAACAAGGTAATGGCAATAACGACCCATTCTTTCCATCATGATACAGCACTTGGGAAGAGTTGCATCAGCCCCTTCTGTATACATAATAATGTCACTGTGGTCAATACCGTAATAGTTCAAAGCAGAAATGACACGTCCCATAGTTGCCTGCCATTCTCTGCAGTCCATAACGCTGATGACTTCAGCGATAGTAACACCTGCCAGCATAGCAACACAGGTCTGTCCGCAAAGACCGTCTTCCGGCTGGATAATGATATCCATGCTGTCAATCTTACGGATGGGATTTTCAAAGCTGTAAGGGCTGTTCTGATCCATCTGAATCAGACTGCCGTTTACATGAAGAAGAATTTTGTGTTTGTCATCAATATTGATATGGGAAACGTCTTCTTCTGTTAAATGAATTTTATAATTACCTTTTTCTTCGGGAAGTAATTCACATTCAATAATTTTATTGTCAAGAACAAGGTCTGCCTGAATTACATCTCTCTGTTTGCAAACTTCCCAAATATTAAAAGGAATACGAATACTGTAAATGTCGTCCTGCTTGTCAATTTTTCCGTTAAAGAAATACCTCATGTTATACCCTCCTATAGCAAAATGTAAACGCTTTCATAAATTTAAGATAACAGATTTTTTCATGTTTGAAAACAGTTTTTGCAGGAAAAAATAATAAGTATCTAAAAAAAAACATCCTGATAAAAAACTAACGAACTTCAAAAATGTTTTCACGAAATTTTTTGAAAAAAATTTAAAAAAGTACTTGCATTTTATTTGAAATTGAGTTATTATATCCAAGTGCCTAGCACAGAATTGAATATAGGGCTATCGCCAAACGGTAAGGCAACGGACTCTGACTCCGTCATCTCAAGGTTCGAATCCTTGTAGCCCTGCTACGAAACCTCATCGGTGAAAGCTGATGAGGTTTTTTGTCGTTTAAAGGCTTGATTTTGCTTGGTCTGTAGATAAATACCATTTTTATAGCTTGAATTCTCCTCAAAAGAGAAAAGTTTAGATTTCCTAAAAATTCCTAATAAAAACGGGAAATTTCTAATGGATAGGTCAATTCATAGGTCAATGCAAAAATGGCTGGAATGCTGATATTTAAAGGGAAATAAAAGTTTTTGTGATAATTAACCATAGAAAAGAAATATTCTGCAGTTTTTAGTGAAGGAAAGTAATAAAATGATTAAGTTAGAGCAATTGAAATTATGACAAGGGAAAGATATAATTTATCGTAAAGTAATAAAAAATAAATTATATTAGGGACTGCATTATGAAAAAGGATAAAAGTAAAATTATACATGATATAGCAGCCAAGCTCCTAAATGAAGACATATCAACTGCACGGCTAATTATTAATCAAGAATATCCACATGCATATTATGAAGTTGAAAAACGAACCTACAACACGGCTCAGAAGATGCGGCAGTTTGTCAGTGACGGTTTTATTGATCGATATACCGGAGAGAGGCTTTTGAATCCCGGAATATTAAAAATAATTTCTTATTATTTGCCTAAGGAGTTCCCTTATCATCCTCATTGGAAGATGACAGATACTCACATTGCATATTGGGAGTTGGTTCCAACAATAGATCATATTTATCCGATTGCAAAAGGTGGGGAAGATGATGAGAAAAATTGGGTGACTACATCCATGAAGAATAATTCCATTAAAAGCAACTATACGATTGATGAAATTCATTGGAAATTATACCCCAAGGGGGATTTGGCTGAGTGGGATGGTCTGACTACCTTGTTTTTACAACTGGTTAGGAGTGATAAGGAGCTTTTGAATGATGCATACATAAAGAGTTGGTACAAAGTGTCTCAGAGTTACGAGGATGAATTAAGGTAGTAAGCGTTCGGTATGAGTGGAGAATGGTTATCAGAAGAAGTAGTTGATAATATTTTTTAGTTATGCTATATTTACAGAAGTATCAATAAACTATGTGTTATGAAGAAAGGAGGATGATTGCAATGATGAAGCAGAGCATGAATAGCAACAACTACACAAGTATCTATAATAACAATGGGCGCAATTGTCTTTCTTTTAGAAAATTTGTGGTGGAATAGGTAACGCTTAAAATTTTTCTTATAGAGTAGATTTAGGGCACCTCTTGTTGGGGTGCCCTTTTTGCGCCCAAATTCAGAAAGGGAACAAAATAATTTATGGAAATAATCAAAGGAAAGTTTGCAGAAGCAAAAGTATTTAGTGATGATTTGGAACAGTATGCGAGAGCGCAGTTACAGATGATTTGTGATAATGAGATTACAGAAGGAAGTGCAATCCGAGTTATGCCGGATGTTCATCCGGGAAAGGTGGGAACGATTGGTCTGACAATGACAGTGGAAAACAAAATCATGCCGAATCTGCTGGGAATAGATATTGGCTGCGGTATGGCCTGCGTGGAGCTGAAGGAAAAGAGAATGGAATTTCAGAAGCTTGATAAAGTGATTGCAGAAAAAGTACCATCCGGATTTTCGATTAGAAAGAATGTACATCATCTGGCAGAAGAATTTGATTTTGCAAGACTTCATTGCTACAAGCATATCAATGAGGAAAAGGCAAAGTTAAGTCTTGGCTCTTTAGGTGGTGGAAATCATTTTATTGAAGTGGATAAGAATGTAGATGGGCGTTTGTATCTTGTGGTTCATTCCGGAAGCCGTCATTTAGGGAAAGAGGTAACGGAGTATTACCTTAATGAAGGAGCAAAGATTTTGAAGAACAGAGGATTGGATATACCACAGCCGCTCACATGGTTAGAGGGTGAACTGATGGAGCAGTACATACAGGATGTTGAAGTTGTGCAGGAATATGCTTTGTTAAACAGAGAAGTTATTGTGGCAGAGATAACAAAGGGAATGAAAATAAAGGTAAATGATGCTTTTTCCAGTGTGCATAACTATTTAGATGAGTTAGATGGTGTCAGAATCCTTCGAAAAGGCGCTATTTCAGCTCAAAAAGGTCAGAGGGTAATAATTCCTATCAATATGAAGGATGGAGTGATTCTTGGGATTGGAAAGGGGAATACAGACTGGAATATGTCTGCCCCGCATGGTTCCGGTAGAAAACTTAGAAGAGATGAAGTAAAAAATCAATATACGGTTTCTTCGTTTAAAAATGAAATGAAGGGTATCTATTGTAGCTGTATTGGCGCAGATACTTTGGATGAAGCACCGTTTGCGTACCGTTCCATGGAACAAATGCTGGAAGGGATAAAGGAAACAGTAGAAGTTACAGATGTTTTAAAACCGGTATACAACTTTAAAGCCGGTGGAAAAGCATAGGAAGGAGGTAAGATGATAGTACAGTTGAGTGCAGGGCAGGGACCGGAAGAATGTCAGACTGCTGTAGGAAAATTATATGATTCTTTGAAAAACGAATATCATGATTTAGAAATTGTCTCTTTTAAGGCAGGAAGAATAAAAGACAGTTATTACTCAATTCTGTTTTTGACAGAGCATGATTTGTCAGAATTGGAAGGTACAATATTGTGGATTTGTAAAAGTACCGTCAGACCGGGACATAAACGAAAGAACTGGTATGTAGATGTCAGTATTATTCCGGAAAAAGAGGAAATAGAAGACAGTGCAGATTATCGGATTGAGAAATTTCATAGTGGTGGTAAGGGTGGACAGAATGTAAACAAGGTGGAAACCGGAATACGTGTCATTCATATTCCGACGGGAATTGCTGTTATATCCACGGAAGAAAGAAGCCAGTATCTGAATAAACAAAAAGCATTAAAGCGTATGCAAGCGGTATTGGATGCAATGAAGCAACAAGCCGGAGCAAAGCAAACCAATCAGGCATGGAGAGAGCATACGAAGATTGTAAGGGGGAATCCAGTAAGGGTTTATGAAGGGGTGGAGTTTAAACGTAAAGAGTGAGAAATTAAGTGTGAAATATATCGTGTATTATTTTAGTATTGTATTTAGATACGTGAAAGCGTATCCATAATCTCTACAGATATATATTATATATAAGACACAAATGATGAATCCCTGTGCCGTATGCGGCATGGGGATTTACCTTTTATAAACATATTACCATCAATCGTGATGTACGATACTATTGATGTAGCATTTTGTGTATACACTTTATGTATACAGATATGCACAAACAGTCTGCACTGCATAAAACAGGTCATTTTGTGATTGGATTTATGTTATGCAATATCATTATAATTGAAAGAAGTGGAGGTGATTGAGTGATAAAGATAGATTTCAATAATATTAATAATGAAATTGTTTACAATGCCTTTCATGTAGAAGGTAATGAAGCAGAGGCTTTGAATGATAGCTATCTAGAACTCTTTGAACTGCTAGGTCGTGATGCCATGTTGAAATTGTATACGCATTTTCATGGTGATAAGATTGATTGTCCTATGAGGCTATATCGTCCAGAGTTTATAGCTGACCTTGCAAAAAGTGAGCCGGATAGAAGAAATCGGGCTAAGATTGCCAGGGCTGGTGGCTATTCAGCAAGGGTAATAGAAGGATTGTTAAGCAAACGAAGAAAAGAAAATGAAACTGAGTAAAGTCATGTAAAACAAAGGAGGAAAGAAAAATGACTATGTATAGACAACATCCAAGAAGCAACAAGCGCTGTGTATTTTGTAATAACTGGATAGGTAATGCAAAAATGAAGTTTATTAATACTGCAATAGGATATGAATATGATGATAATGCCTTGGGAACATGTACAAAAAAATGTACTAAGACACACGCCGGTTATTCATGTCAGAATCATTATGAACCGAGTCTAGAAGCAAAGAGATTATTGTAAAAAATGGTTGGGAGGTAGAAAATGCCACTTGGAAAACGGATTAATTCATCAGGAATAAATCAACCATTGCAATCAAATGAAAAAATATCTGAAAAAATTAATACATCGGCTAATGATAAAGAGACTTCTTTTACATTATTTCAGGCAGAAAAACCACAATACAGTTTTGAAGATATCATATTAAACCGAGATACATATGATGCAATACAGGATGTTCTCGTATTATATGAAAAGCGTGAATTATTGTTTGACAAATGGGGATTAGGAAATACTCAGAAGAAACAGAATCGTGCGGGAATTAATCTATATGGGTATCCGGGAACTGGAAAAAGTATGGTGGCCCATGCAATTGCAAATCAATTAGGCAGAAATATTTTAGCAGTGGACTATTCACAAATTGAATCAAAGTATGTGGGTGAGACTTCAAAGAATCTTGTTTCCATGTTTGATTATGCCAAAGAATCTAATTCCATTATTTTCTTTGATGAAGCAGATGCTTTATTGAGCAGACGAGTAACCAATATGTCAAATTCAACGGATGTAAGTGTTAATCAGACGCGTTCAGTTTTACTTGTGCTTATAAATGATTTCGATGACTTGATATTATTTGCATCAAATTTTATATCAAATTATGATCCTGCATTTATTCGAAGAATATTAGCACATGTAAAATTTGATTTGCCAGATGAAGAAAATCGCTTAAAACTGTGGCGTATGCATATTCCACAGCAAATGCCGACGGATGTTGATATTAAAACATTGGCAGAAAAATATAACGGGGTATCCGGTGCAGATATTTCAAACGCTGTATTTAATGCCTCGTTACGTGCTGCGAGATTAAGCGAAGATAAAGTCTGTCATATCTATTTTGAAGAAGCTATAGAACGCATTATACAAAGTAAGGCTGACAATGATAACTTAGGAACGCTTACGTCTAAACGTGTTGTCAGTGAAGAGTATGTAAAATCACAATTTGGAGGGAGATTACCGAAATGATAGCTATTGCAGTAATACTTGCTTTATCAGCTATTTTTATAGCTGGGCTTATGGTGTTTTGGAGAAAATTAGTTGAATGGATTAAGAAAGCGGTTAATAAAATAATGGAGGTTCTCGGAGTTGCGGTACAAGGTACAAGAACGTTTATTGTGAGAACCGAAGAAGGTCTTAAGAATAAGGCTAAATATTATAATGAAAACAAAATAACCAAAGAGTGGGAGGAAACAGTTTACACAAAAGCTGTTGACGAATCAGAAGTGCCGCCTGAAATACTGACGAAAGTAAATGCACAGAGTATTGATGTTGAAGTGTCTACAACAGAAGAACTTCAATTAGAAATCAGTGCATAGGAGGATGATTATGATTAAGCACGCAATAAAGGAATTAGCTGTAAGTACATTAATTGAAACCTTAAAACCATACGCCAATGATGCGAAGGATGCTCTAATGAATACAGCAAGAGATACGTTGGAAAGTGCAATTACGGGGCGCCGCTCTATTGAGGAATGGGCTGAAATTGCAATTAAAGGTGTTGATAAGGTAAAGAATAAAGTTGTAGAACAAAATGGATGGAAATACATAGGAGGAAAGCTTAATTTTCAATTATCTGAAACGACTTCGGATAAAGTTGTTATTTCCTATGAATTGTATTATCAGGACAGTGATAAAAACTGGCAGAAGGTAAGTGCAGAAAGTGACATGTATGCTTCCAACTTTACATTAGAGTCATTGGAAGATATGAAAACAAATGGAAAAGCATCCTATGAAGTGGAGTAAAAAGTATGTGGTATATAATAATCATTGTTGCAATTATTATAGCGTTTGTGAGCATTGGAAAGCATGTATTATTTAATCCAAAAGTAAACTCTGTTCTCTGTATCATATATATATGCTGGATGTTATTTACTTGTATTAAAATAGGCCAATTTACAACAGAAATGCTTATATTTTTCATATTTTGTGGGTTGGCTATTGTTGATTGTATACGTGACATTAGAATAGCGAAATATTATTACGAGAATATAGAAGTAAGAGTTGATCCTTTGTATAGACTGAAAAGTTTAACAGCATTGTTTACATGGGGATTATCCAGAGTAGTGTTTTTGCTGTTTGCAGATGCATTTATTGCAAGATCTGCGACGATTGAAGCGAAAAAAATACTTGAGAAAAAAAAGATTGTTCCACATGGAGATATGGTAATTAATGATTGTGCTACTTCTTTTGCTAAAAGACATTTTTATCATCAATATAAAATAAAATATTGGCAAGCTATTAATAAAATGCTGATAGAAGGTTCTGTTTTATCTAATGAAATGATTATTGATAAAGAATTTCAGAGGTATAAAGAAAAGCTAGAAAAAGCATATCCTAAAAATCTCATAGGAAAAATGGGTGAGGTAATTTCAGAAGAAGGACAAGCGGCAAGGAAAGAACGTGAAAATGCAGAGAATGAAATTTCATTACAATCCCGTTTATATGCTTACGTAGATAGAGATTTTTATAATGACTGTCAACATAAGATTTCTGAATCTTTAGAGACTTGTGGAACTCTAAGCCCAAGCGGTATATTGTGGCTGGATGGATTAAAAAATATATCAGAATTACATAAAAATGATTTCGATTTGCCAGTAAAGTGGGCGGAATATTTGATAATATTTTTGCTACAACCACTTGTGCAGGAACAAACTATTGAAGATTGTGATTTAAGTGACAGAATTTTGGAAAATCATCAGTATAGGCATGTTAAGGGATTGCCTATGCTGACACGGAATGCGGAAAATAATCCGCTTCTTGCATTAGATGATGATGATTAAATGTAATGGGAGAGACAAATGGCTAAAAAACTTAAACGAATACCATTGGATTTAGTATCTTATATTCAAATTGAAACAGAAGCAATCAATGACGCCAACGATAAAATGATGATATCATCTTATTGTCTGGGGAAATTAGAGATGGTCAACTGGTATATTGAACTTCTTGAGACCGGCAGTAAAAAATATGTTGTTCCGCATAATAAGGAACACTTAGAAATGGTGAGAAACCAATTACTGGCATGCCATAAACAGATTATGAAGGTAAAAGTTACAAGTCCTAATAATCGTCCGATTATTGATATTCAGTATCCCAGAGGCTATGAAGGATAGTTTTTATTTGCATGTTAGAGAATATGAGTAGGAGGAATTACATTTGAAAGTAAAGAAACTACTTTATCAACTAAAACCGCCATGTTCAAAATGTCTTTACAAATTAGGAGAAGTAAAGACAACAGTAAATCCATGTCCTCGGTGTAAGGAAAATAATTATCAGGATTTTGAAAAGTTTCAGACGAGATTCGGTCATTGCATAAATGAGGATGATTGAAACTGGCAGGAAGGAGCGATTTCTATTATGGAAGAAAAATATACATGGGAAGATTTTGAACGGATGAGAGAAGAAATGCTTACTACCAGGGGGTTCAGTAGTGATGAACCGATATTGATTGAACGTCAACGTATGATTGATTATTTCGTTGAACATCCGGAAGAGTTAATGGAACATGGAGAATTCCGTGAAAGAGGTTATGATAGGGAAGCTGTCATTGGAATATTGAAGGGTGAAATAACATCCACCATATCATTTTAATAGGAATTGATTAATGAAGCATAGGGGGAGTCTGACTCTCCCTTACTTTCTTTGGGAGGAAAAACATGTATGATGGAATTGCCAATTTCAAAAGACATAAAAGAGTATTATAAAGAACGAAACATGGAATTTACAGATTCCGAAAGGGCAACGCTTATCTGGAACTCTTTACTGCCATTCAATGAAAAATTGCAAGCATTACAGGACATTTTAGATTCAACGGCTGATGAAGTTTTAAAAGAGCAGATAGAAAAACGGCTTGAGATTGAAAGAGAAACGGAAAGGACATTCATGATTCATGACAGTGATTATGTTCATAGTGTTATGCTGGATGATGCTAAAAATTTTGATAGTGTATTTGCTTCTATCGATGCTGCGATTTTGTATGGGAAAGAAAATTGTGAAGAGACATTTAAAATCAGTAAGGCAATTTTGGAGGATAAATTGGAATCAGATACGGAGGAAAGGATTTTTTTAGGCGGGGAAGCTAAATTTAAGAAAGACGGAACTATGATTTATTGTGCGTGCTATCATTCAAAAGAGATAGAAGTTACAATTAGTAATGCCGTAGATTCTTTTGGGTTTGAAGATGCGTATATTCCGGTTCTGAATCCCTTTGAATATGGCGACATCGTACATATTATGGGGGATTCACGTCCTGCAATTGTTGTTGTCAGTCAGGAACAGTGGAAAGTTACAAAAGAACGGCAGAAACAAAGTATGTTTCCACTAAATTATGATTCCAATGACCTTACGGTAGAATTTTTGTATCCGGACGGTGAATTTTCACATGGGCATCCAGATATATTCATTCTTGAGAAAGTGACGCAGTGGGAAGATGAAAAAGAATGGAAACTGCTTCAGGCTGTAAGTAATCTTATGAAAGGAAAAGGATGGGTAGAAGAGGTTTTGAACAGGTATCATGACAATAAATGGGATAAGAGATAACACGTAAATGATTTTTGGACAACAGACAAGCAAATGGCATTGCCAGAGAAGGAGGATTTTATGACAATATGTGACATAATCAGGGAAGTATTCGAATCGGAAGAAATGAAGGATTATCTTTGTGATAATACAGATAAAATTGATAAATTTGATATAAAAGAAATGATAGCAGGTTCACCTATGATTACTTTGCAGCGTAAACTGGAAATGTTTGAAGAATTGGCTGAAAGTGAAGATTTAAATGGGGAACTGGCAGAGGCAGAAGATGAAAGAGAACGAGAATTCATTATATGGAACTCATATGCAGAAATTGTAAAGTATACGCGTGATGCAGTAGCAGCATTAAATGATACTGCCAAACCGGCAGTTTTTCTGGTAAAAACCATTATCTGCTGGGATGATGAGAAGGATAGCTATGATGAAGAAGAAATAACACCATTTACCAGTTATGAAAAAGCGGCAGAATATATAAAAGCGCAGGAAGAGATATATGATGAGGATCTCCGACTTTGGTTTGATGTAGAAAAGTGGGAAAAGGATGAAAGCGGAAATCTGAATTATGCGTGGTCATACCTAGTTGTTAAGGGACAGATTTATTTCTGTTCTAGTTACAATGTAGACCACCATAATCAATGCATACAAAATCCAGATGTGAACCTTCCAGTTCCATTTCTGGCGGGAGATATCGTTGAGGTTCATGAACTGCCTTTTGCAAGAAAACGGCATGTGATACTTCTTGATATTGATGATAATTGTGATTGCTGTGCTGTCTGGCAGGCGTATGTTACAGAGGATGGATTTATTCGTGCAAATGCATTTAAGCATGGACATGTCTTTGATAAATGCTGGTGGGCTACATCTCCCTTGTTTAGAGTTGAAAAGTTTCAGGGGACGCTGGATTCGGACGAAGAAGTGTTATACCGGATAAAGGAGTTTATGAAAAAAATTCCGGAGACTGACAGAAGGAATCAGCTTTTTGAAATATTTAAATACGTTTCAGATAATAACATCCATAGCAGGGAGATAACAGAAGAGTATTTAAACAGTGTCAGAGATAAATTGCTGTAAAGGGATACCGGTATCGTATCGTCACTCGTTCTGGCTATATATTCTAAGAATAGCATGAAAAGGAATGGGGTGATGATATTGTCAAAAGGTCAAGTACTTGATATTGTGCTGGTAATTTTAGCCGCACTGGTAATGGTGACACAGGCTGTCCGTGAAATGGATGGACTGCCGGGTTTTGAAGGAAGAAATTGAATAAATATACTTAAGACAGAGGGCTTTCCACTATGGAGGGTCCTTTGTCTGTTTTTTCAGTTTATTTCAATTGTGTAAAAATGAAAGAAAAAGGAGATGAAGAAAATGGCAGCAAATGTAGAAACAATGTTTTCCGTAAGGGAAAAGCCGTGGCACGGTCTTGGAAAAATTGTCATGGAAGCACCGACATCAGCAGAAGCGCTGCACCTTGCAGGACTGGATTGGAACGTGGTGCAGGAACCGATTTACACGGAATTTAACGAGCCGGTGGAAGGGTATAAGGCAAATGTCCGTGATTCAGACCGTAAAGTATTAGGTGTGGTATCGGACCGCTATAAAGTGGTTCAAAATGCGGATGCATTCAGTTTTACGGATGAGCTGATTGGAAAAGGAGTACGTTATGAAACAGCAGGCTCTTTGCAGGAGGGAAAGAAAGTCTGGTTGCTTACAAGGCTTCCAAGAGAATACATTATTGCAGGGGAAAGAATCAGTCCGTATCTTGTATTCAGCAATACCCATGACGGTTCCGGGTCAGTCAAGGTAGCGGTTACTCCGGTTAGGGTGGTGTGTAATAACACGTTAAATCTGGCACTGGATAAGGCAAGCAGAAGCTTCAGTATGATTCATACCGGTAATATTCAGGACAAGATACAGGAAGCAAGGGATACGCTCTTTATGGCAGAAGAGTATATGGACTGTCTTGGAGCAGAGTTTGAACAGCTCCGCAGGCAGAAGATGACGGATGTGCAGGTAAAAGAATATATAAATCTTCTTCTGCCGATGGAAAAAGAAGCTACCCGGCTTCAGAGCAAAAACATTATCCGTTTACGTGAGGATATGATGAAGCGGTATTATGATGCGCCGGATTTGCAGACAGTGGGAAATAACGCATACCGCTTTATCAATGCGGTTTCTGATTTTGCTACACATGCAAATCCGCTTCGCAGGACTGTAAATTATAATGAAAACTTATTTGCCCGTACCATCGACGGAAATCCGCTGATTGATAAGGCTTACCAGCTTATTAAGGCAGCATAACCGGTACACAGAGAAGGTTTCAAAATAGAATGATGGGGATTTTATAGGGAATGAACATGGATTTTCCACTTTTAAATCCTTTTGGTCTTGAGGGAGATATATCACGAAAAAATAAATGGAAAAGAAATGTATCGTTCAGGTAAAAATACTTATTTTGATTTCAGAAAGAGAAAGCGGAGGAAAGAGAATGTTTGAAAAAATATCATTAGCAGGAGTCAGTAATGCCGATTGGCTCCGCTTAAGAAAATCCGGTATCGGCGGTTCGGATGCCGGAGCAATCTGCGGACTGAATCCATACAGCAGTGCCATGAAAGTATTTCAGGATAAGATAAGTGAGGAAGTGGAAGAACTGGACAATGAGGCTGTTCGCATCGGACATGATCTGGAGGATTATGTGGCACAGAGGTTTATGGAAGCGACCGGATTAAAAGTCAGAAAATCGAATTTCATGTACCGGAGTGCGGAATATCCTTATATGATTGCAGATGTAGACCGTCTGGTAGTCGGGGAAGATGCAGGTCTGGAATGCAAAACCGCAAGTGTCTATAACGCAGATAAATGGGTAGACGGTAATATCCCGCTTCACTATGTCATGCAGTGTTATCACTATATGGCAGTTACCGGAAAGCGGACTTGGTATATTGCAGCGGTCATTTTAGGGCGAGAATTTGTATACCACAAACTCGTGTGGGATGAGGAACTGATTCAGCGGTTAATAACTGTGGAAGGAGAGTTTTGGAATGAATATGTGGTAAAGGGAATCATACCGCCGCCAGATGGAAGCAAGGCATGTGATGAAGTCATCGAAAAGTATTTCCATACTGCAAGAAATGCAGACATGATAGAACTTGTCGGGTTTGATGAAAAGTTAAGGAGAAGGGAAGAAATCATTGGATTCATTTCTGAACTTCAGGAGGAGCAGAAGCAGATTGAGCAGGAGGTAAAGCTGTTCATGCAGGATAATGAACTTGCGGGAAGTGAATGTTTCCGTGTTTCATGGAAAAATATTGATTCCACAAAACTGGATACCAAGCGTATTAAAACAGAACTGCCGCAGATTTATGCTGATTATGGAAAAGTATCACATTCCAGAAGATTTGAAGTGAAAGCAGCATAGGAGAGGATGGATATGGATGAAAAGGATATGAGAAATTTACTGTCGGGGAGATTGTATATTGAATTACAGATTTTCCGCTATTCTGTTCTGCAGTGCACAAAAGAAGAGATATACAGCAGGTCCTTTAAGATAGAAGCTTTTGTAAATATGTATGAAATATTTCTGGAGGATATTCAGAATCTGAATGAAGAAGCAGCATATAAGCTCCTTACGAGAAGTGGCGGCATTCTGGAATTTCTGTATCAGGAATGGCTTGCAAGGGAAGATGGTATATTGGATGAACTGAAGTTACATGTAGATGAGGAACTGCTGAAAATCATACAGAAAGATGAAGTGGATTCCGGAAAGGAGCATGAAGATGGAGAATGCTTTGATAAGGCTGCTTAGGGCAGATGAGATTGAATGCAGGATATCCACAATCAGCGAGAAAGGATTAAGCCTTCTTCTTTATAAGGATGCAAGGGTGGACCAGAGGATACTTGATGAAACATTTGGAGCTTTCGGCTGGAAACGGAGCCATCAGTGCATAGACGGAAATCTGTACTGTACAGTGGAAATCCTTGATACAAAATCGGGAGAGTGGATTGCCAAGCAGGATGTCGGAACAACCGGATATACGGAAAAAGAAAAGTCCCAGGCTTCGGACAGCTTTAAAAGAGCCTGCTTTAACTGGGGAATTGGAAGAGAATTATATTCTGCTCCGTTTATCTGGATTCCGGCAGGCAAAGCAGCAATACAGCTAAAAGATAATAAATACTGTTGTTATGACCATTTTAAGGTAAAAAGTATTGCCTATAATGCTGAAAGAGAAATATCCGCATTGATAATCGTAAATGAAAAAGAAAAGATGGTATATGAATTAAAAGGTGCCGGTGCTGGCACAAAGGATAATAACAAATCATTACAGACGTCATCTCTTTCAAAGGAGCAGATAACTTCTCTGCAGTCAGAGCTTAGCAGAACAGGAATTACAATGGAAGCAGTCCAGGATAGGTATAAGATACAGGAACCGAAGAGCATGAGTGCAGAAATGTATGGAAAGGTAATGTCAGCGCTAAAGAAAACCAAAACAGCAGCATAAAGAATAGTGTGCCGGAGGCAGATGTCTCCGGCAGATTTTACGTGATCATGATATGAAATTTTTAACCAGTGAATACATGCAGGAGGAATTATGATGGACTATGAAAAATTTAAAGAAAGCTTAATTGATGGAATAAAAGATTTCTATGGAGATGGTGTAGAGATTGTATTTGACAGGGTATTAAAAAATAACGGACAGTATTATGACGGCTTAAGAATTGCTTATAAGGATTCTGAAAAAGTTATTCCGGTTATTTATATTGATGAGATGTATATTAAGTATTTAAGACGAGAACTGAGTATGAAAAAGTGTGTGCTGAAGGTATGTAAGCTGAGAGAAGACAATGAATGCACAGAGGAATTACAGGCATTTGCAAAACAGCTTATCCGGTGGGAAGCAGTTAAAGATATTGTTTATCCAGTGTTAATTTCACTGGAGCAGAATCAGGAACTCTTACAGAGGCTAGTATATACGCAGGTGTTGGATTTAGCGGTTATCTATGTGATGCGTATAAAACTGCCGGATATGGGATGTGGCACGATTAAAATCAGCAGAGAGTTATTAGATGCATATGGTATTGATAAAGAACAATTGCACGAAACATCTATGCTTAATCTGAAAAAGGATGGTTATGAATTTCATGCTATGAACAGTATCATGGAAAAATGGTGTTGTTTAGAATCAAAAAAACATGATGAAATGTGGGATGAAATAGAAAAAAACGAAATTTATGTTTTGACAAATCCTGATGTAGCTTTTGGCGCGGCAGGAATCTTAAATAAGGAGCTTGTAAAGGAATTTGCACAGGAGAGGGACTTTTATATTATTCCATCCTCTCTGCATGAAACATTATTTGTGAGGGCAAACAGTTGGATTGATCCTAAAGAACTGGATAAGATGATTGTCGAAATCAATGAACTTGTATTAAACAAGCAGGATGTACTTGCTGACCATTGCTACTATTACGATGGTAAGGCGGATGAAATCAGGATGCGTGTGTGATGGAGTGGGCTGGAAGGGAGATTCCAGCCCGCTAATATAAATAAGAATGAATATGCTTATTATTCAAAATAGTCATAGAGATTTGGAAGAAAAGTTGTTTTTTTATTCTTGCTTATAGTAATGGGAGATACGTTTAAAGCGGCAAAGCAGAGTAGTAAGGCATCGATATTTCGAGTGTGAAGTTCTTTATTTGCCAGGTAAAAAGATTTTTTTGTGGGGATAAGATTTATAAGTTGCAGCATTTTTTCTTTTTTTGATTTTTTTAATTCGGATTTGATGATTAGACTTTGGGCATCTTTTAGAGAATAAAAATTACCATAGGGTATTATTTTTACAAGCCATTCATTAAAGATTTGCTTACAGTTCAGTGCTAGAATGGTAAATTCTTCTTCAGCAGTAAGAGCATTATCTTTTGTATAATCAGATAAAGTTTTAATAATAGCAGGACGCTTCATTAAGCGAATTTCAATCCTTAGAATTCCTTTTGCTTTTTTAGCCAGTTCCAATTTGTTTTGTTCAATCAAATCCGCTTCTTTGTCATAGACGGTAAATTCAATATTGTTTGTTTTTCCTTTTAAATCAAAACTCGTTTCTTTGTTGCTTCTTCCGGATGCATAGTCAGATTTGCTGTATTTGGAAGAGAAGCCTTTAACCTTCCCCAATTTGTGCATGAGACAGATATATTCGGGAACCTTTTTTTTCCCGACATCAAGATTTACAGTAAAATCGATACGGGTAAGTGCAAAATTGTTTATATCATAATCATAGTCGAAGTAATCGGTAATGTACTCATTAAGTGAATCAAGGAAATTTTCAATATTATAGATATTTGGCTTCCATATTTTTAAATCATTTCCACCAAGAACTTTGCTTGGATTTGCAATTATTTTAATCATCTTTCTGTATTCATAGTTATGGTATTCCATAGTAATACCTTTAGAACTAAGGTTGGCATCCACGCGGACATCGCTGGATGAGTATTTGGTTGATTTTCCTACTCGATGGTGTTTCTTGGCCATTTTATAGGCACAAGACAGTAGATGATTAAAATTTTTTGAATTTGTTTCCATTGTGAATTCGCAAGTATGAATAGATATCATAATAAGTCCTCCATTATAAATTTGTAATGATTTATACTAGAGTAGTTTTTTGTAAATTTTTTAATAAAAGAAATGAATTTGTAGAATATTGCTCGTAGATAAGAGGTTCTTAGAAATCTGGGTAACTTTTGATTACATATAATGATATTTTTTAATGAATGGTTACATTAGCTGCAGAACATGCAGAGGGGATAGGAATGTACGAGTAATGGGATAAGTTCATGGACTAATAAGAGTTATTAGTAAAATGGTTAATTTAAATAATAAGAAGTGATTGGTTAGGGTTGATATCTTTAAGGACAGGGAGTAGTATGGTGGTAATATTGTAAGTAGAAAGAGTGCAGTAATATATTAGTGGTGTTGTAAAGATGCTAGACACAATAATGGTAATTCTTTTTTATGTGTTAGCCAGTTAGATGATAATAATAAAAAATGAAAATTCTTGTGTCAGATGTCTAATGTTAAGAAGTGAATGAAGGGAATGGAGAGAATTTTGATAAGTCAAGTTTCAGTGAAAGTAGATAGTACTGGTCGGTTTGTAGATGTATATGAGACAGATGATGTTATGCGTATTACTAATTATAGTTATATGAATAAAGAACTACTAATACAAGAAGTAGGGGAGAAAAGTAAATTAGTAATTGGTGGAAAAAAATTAAGGGATAAAGTAACTAATATAGATGATTTAATAAGATGGACTGAAATATTTATTGAAGTGGCATTAGTAATTTTAAATTCAGAAAATGTAGTTTATGAAGAGAATAAAATAGATCAGTGGATGGATGAAAGTATTAATTCGTGTAGAAAATGGAAAGTAGACTATAGCATTACTAAAGTTGAAAAAGAGATGCTGATAAATCAGTTGGTTTTTGATATGCTATATGATTTTTATCTTAGACAGCCGCCTAGAATGCTGATAAAGGATTATGTTAGCAATCTAGCGAAACAACATGCGTTAGTGGGTGATGAGCTATCGGGAAAAGAAGCAAAACGAAAGACAATTCAAAATGGAATGGTAGAATATTTTGAAAAATTATCTACTCCAAAGGTGAGAGAACAGTTGGAAATGTTAGGGGTAAATGCAGATGTATATTCTAAATACTATTTATATAAAGGTGAAAGGTATGTTAAAAAACCTAAATATGTATGGGATCAATTATACTACAATAAATATATGATTACTGGTAAACAGTATCGGCGAAATTATACTAGAGATGGTCGTAATTATCCGTATTGGGAAATATATAAAGATCTTCATGAGTACAATCAGTTTGTAGAAGAATTATTACCTAAAAGAAATGATTATGGAGATATTTATTTAAAGAAGGCAATGGATTATTTTATCTTAGAAGCATATAAACGCATTGACTATATGTTTAAACTAGCAATCGATATGCCTCTGATGGAAATAGAGGAAGTAAAAGATGTAGAATTTTTATTAAAAAGATTCCATCCAGAAGTTATGATTCCATTTAATGATAATGGCAATATTGGGTATGATAAAAAAATAAATATTATAGACCACTTTTTATGATAGAGAATTCATTGTTGGAAGAACTAAAGGGTGGCAGTGACCGTAGTGCTGTGGGTCAGAAACTATTTAAGTGTCAGGTTATAAGAGCAAAAGCTTATGAGTTGATTAGCTATAATGTGGAAATTTTAAACGAAAATTCTATTTATGATGGGGCAGAAAGATTTCTACGAAAATCGTATGATGCATATTCTTATCATAAATCAAATACAATATGGGAAGATATAGATACTATTGACTATGAGAAGAAAGAAAACGATAAGCGGAAGCGGATAAGAGAAACGGTTATAAAAGTAATGGAAATTAATAAGTTGCTTTTTAAATGATAAAAATAAAATATATGTAATTTGAGTCCTAGGTTTTCCTAGGACTTTTTTGCGTCAATTTTTCCTTTAAAGAAGTTGGAATGATGCTATTCTGGAACCGTACTTGAGGAGTACGGAAAAAAGAGTGGAGGTAAATATATGAAAACGAAAATTAAAAAATCCATTGAAGAATTAATTTTTCAGGCATTTGAGAGGGAACAAAAAGAAGTAGAAAAGCAACTTGAAGAAATGCGAGAGGCTATAGCAAGGGGCGAACTTGTGGTGACTGGTAAATCTTTTATGGATGCTATTTTGTGTAGTAGTAAGAATACTACTTACTATGAAATTGACTGGCGGGAGATAAAAAGTAGATGCGAAGATATTCGCGGCAGAATTAATCGAAGCGAACCGGAAAACGTTGAAATCAGGTTTAATACAATGAGCCAGTTATACTTAAACAAGGAAAAGAGACTTGTTGACACCTATGTCAAGATTTGGACAATGGATGGAATGGAACCGCTTTTTTTGTTTTTAACAAATGATGCATTGATTAATGCTCTCGTTTTTTTGGGTGGAGCTAAGAAAGAAGCTTTCCTTGTTTTTATCGATGATGAAAAAACAACGCATTACGTACAACTTAAAGAGTTTTATTTGTTATCGATAATCCAACAGGAAGATAGGAGTTGGGGATTGATTACCAGTTACTCCTGGTTTTCGGCTCGTGTATCAACGAACACGATTCAAGGGGACGCATTAAACTCGGTTGTGGATTTGTTTCTGGCAGATTGGTTTAGAAAATTTGTAACTGACAAAATTAAAACAGAACAAGAAAAAGAAGGGGAAGAAGATGGCGAAGAGTAAGAAAAAAGTTTTATTTTTAAATAGTATTACGTTAGATGAAAAAGAGAATAATTCTTTGTTCGATTTTGGGGAAGAAGACAATAGCAGAAATGTGGAAACTATTGCTCAAGTAAGTGATGTTTGTGAAATTGCTGATTTTGACACAGGCTATGATGCTGCAGTCAAGAAAAATAGGGATAAAAGAAAAGAGGCCGAAGAGAATGAGGGAAGGCTTTGGGCATTGAATAGGAGTGTCGACAAAGATGATGATTTATTTAATTACAATCTTGAAAATGAGAAAAAGATACCGTTATCTGAAACGTATTCAGTGCCGAAACCAGTTGAAGCTAAAGTGATAAGTGAACGGATTCCAGAAATGCAATGCCTTCCCGTCGTTCGTGCTAAAGCTGTTCTGACAAAGGATGTTGTGAGTGAGGAGCAGATAATCAAAGACCGTTCGCTTCGCATTGCAAAGGATTTCATCAACAAGGAACATTTAATTATTGTTGATGGTGAGATTTGTTGGTATAACGGTACTTTTTATAGGAAGTTATCTGAACGAGAATTACAAGGTATGATTTTTGAGCGATATTATGAGGAACTCAGCAAGGGTAACTCTCTTACAATTTTGAGTAATGCTGCTAAACTGGTTACCTTTTGTATTAAAAAACAACTAGATGAATTTCCACTTAATACAAACCTTGTGATTTTTACAAATGGAACGTTAGAAGTGGACACAAAACGTTTTAGACAAAATTCTTATAAAGATTTGGCAAATTCTGCATTGGGGATAAAGTACAATCCGAGTTGCCTATCAATGCCAAATACCAAAATGTTTTTGGAGACGATTGCGGATGGAGATGAAGAACTGTATGAGTTATTACTTCAGGTCATCGGCTATATTTTGAGTAATGACACCAAAGCAAAGGCGTTTTTTTACCTCGAAGGCGTAGGTGATGCTGGGAAAAGTCGTTTTTGCGATTTGATTGCATCTTTCTTTCCGACATCAGGAACTAATAAGGTTGCGAGAATTGCATTGCAAGATCTTGGAGGTAAGTTTTCCCTTGGGAACTTGGTTAATGCAAAACTAAATATATCAGAGGATCTCCCTGATAAGGCCCTTTCGGTAATTACTGTTTCAAAAATCAAAATGTTATCCGATGGAAACAGGCAGGAGGCAGAGGCGAAGTATGTGCAAAAATTTAGTTTTCGCCCAACTTGTAAGTTTTTGTTCGCATCCAATCACCCGTTGAAACTGAAAGAATATGATCAAGCTTTTGTTGATCGAGTGGTCTACGTTCCCTTTTTAAAGGCTATCCCTAAGCATAAACAGGATAGAAATATATTAGAAAAAATGCAGATAGAGTTACCGGCCTTGTTTAATCATGCAATAGATGCTTATAAAAGATTGGTAGCAAGTGGCTATTGTTGGGCGGGAACTGAAAGGTTCAAACCTCGAATTGAAATTACTAATGCCGGTATTATTGTTAATAAGATGGCTGAATTAAGAAAATTTGTAGAAAAATGTTGCGATTTTGAAAGGGATTATATTACTGCTACGTCGGAATTGCAAGAAGAATATCTCTTGTTCTGCCAAAAATATAATTATTCCCCCATCTTGGGAGATCGTTTCTCAAGAGAGCTGATTGAAGTACTTCCTGATTCTGTGACACGGGTAAAAATCGGTAATCAAAGACGAGGTTTTAAGGGTATTCGTATATTACATCCCTATTCAGAAGATGGATTTCAATGATAAGAAGGTGCTATATGAATGATATCGTATAATAAAATATTCGAATTATATATTGTAATTATATAAAGGAGGATGAAACTATGAAATTGCTTACAGTTAGAGAAACCCAAGCTGTTCTGCGAATAGGACGCGATAAAACGTATGCGCTTATGAAATCAAAGGCGTTTCCTTCTATCAAAATCGGGGGACGTTATTTCGTAGATGAGGATGCACTGCAGGAATGGGTACAAAAATATAGCTATCGTGAGTTTGTGTTTTAAATTAACGAGATAAGTAGAATTCGATATATGCTACTTATCTCGTTTTTCGAGGAGAAAACATTATGGACAACAAAAAGAGAAATGCCAAGGGCGAGGGCAGTTTCAAAACAAATGCTAACGGCACCATTACGCATCGCAAGCATGTGGGTTACAAAACTAATGGAGCGAGGAAAATATTGACTGTTACCGCCAATAACAAATCAGCATGTATAAGAGAAATGCGTAAAATGGAAAAGGAGTGGAAAGAAAAACAGGACAAAAGCACTTTTTCAAATGCAATTACAGTAGAAAGTCTTTGTACAATGCATTTGCAATATCAGGTGGAGCAAAAGGAGTTAAAACCCAAGTCGATAGATCGCCGTGAATGTACTATTGAAAAGCATATCGGGGAATATAATCTGGGGAAAATGCAGGTACAAGCAGTGAAATCATCAGATATAGATTTTCATATTAATGGATTAATTAATGCCGGAAAATTATCGTATTCTTCGATAGAAAAGGTTTTGGATGTTTTAAATGCGGCTTATAATTGGGCGTTGCTCTTGGGAAAATTAGAGCATAATCCAGTTTCACAAATTAAGGCGAGTCTTTCTAAACGAATTAACAAAATAAAAAATAAGTCGTCAGATGAGGCGGATGTTGTTGTTTTGACAGACGAAGAAGTTGAGATGTTTAGAGCGGAAGCACTTTCAATCAATACTAAAACCGGAAAATATCAATATCCGGCAGGCGCATATGGTTTGTTACTACTTTATACCGGAATGCGCTGTGGAGAGATGATTGCATTACGCTGGAAAGACGTGGATTTTGAAAATGGCCTGCTGAAAATTGAAAAGAGTCAATCTATGGCAAAAAATAGAACTGGAGAAAATGAGGATAAGAAGTACATTGCTGTAGAAGGAACAACTAAAAATGAAAAAGCAAGGGAAATTAGATTGAAACCGGAAGCATTAGAAATGTTGCGGATAATCAGAAAAGAAAGCCTATATACCGAAGCTGAGGATTTGGTTGTTACTACGAAGTCAGGGAAGGCAAATACGGCTACGAATCTGGAACATCGAATGGCTACTATTTTCAAAAATGCCGGACTTGTAGATTATACCGGTGCATTACATATTTTTAGAAGGACTTTTGCAACCCAAATGTATGAGGAAGGAGCTAGGGTAAAAGATATTGCGGCGTATATTGGAGACTTAGCAAGTACCACGGAACAATATTACATAGCAGCAAGAAAAAAGGTAAAGGTAGGTGATAAATCAAAACATATAGTGGAATTGCCAAAGGTAAAGGGATAAAGGCGAGTGAGTATAACATTCGTCTTTATTAATGAAAAGAATTTTTGAAGATAAAACTACTAGTAGAAGAAAAATGCACGTAGTGGTATACTATACAATGAGAAATAAGTTATGCAAAGGATTAAAAGGTGAAAGCGGAGTTAATTAATGAGCAACTAAAATATGTACAAAGTGCAAATTCAGTATTTCACTTTATGAAGCAGTCAAGGTTCTTAAAAGATGCTTTGGAGCGCAAGGGATTGTCGCCAAGATATTGTGAAGAAGATATTAGCTATTTAAATGTACAAATCGATGGTGTATTAATTGAAAAAATTCTTGTTTTGCAAAAATGTTTTTGTGATGTTCCATTACATAAATTAACAGATAATTTTCAGATAAGTTTGGAAAAAGAGGAAATACAAAGCCTAAATGACGATGAAAGAGAAGAAATCGTTAATAATAATACACATCCGGATTATTATGGTAAATATGCAATTGCATTTTCTAAAATGTGGTGTATAGATCAAAATCTTCAACCAGTACATTATGTTAATTCTGAAGCAGAATTTGCCAGAGATTTAAAGAAGGTATTGGAATATGCTATTTCTCAAGAGGATTTAGAGGATGTATTTTTTGATGATGTGATAAACAGATTATGCTATTTGAAACCACTATGCGGAGAGATGGTTCGAACATTAAAAAGTGGAAAAACAGTTCATATTTCAAAGAATTTTCATGATGAAAAGGAGTGGCGTTATGTGCCTAAACTTGAAGATTTAGAGAAGGTGAAAAAGGGAAGAGTTATTGTAAAACTACCTATTGTTGAGAAAAAAGAGACAGTAAGCAATGAATTGGAAAAAGAGAATTATAAAGATATTTGGCTTCGATTTGAATATGATGATGTGAAATATATTGTAGTTCCTAATGATGCCGAACGAATATCATTAATTAAGTTTATCAACGATATTCCTGATGATAATTTCAAAAGCGACGTGGACGTTGACATTCAAAGGAGTGTACTCATAAGTAAAATTTTGGTTTTAAATGAAATTAAAGAGGATTGGTAGTATGGGAAATAAATTAAAGGATTTATTTACTGAAGAACCAGATGAGTTAACAGGTATAATTCATTTTGCCAATAGGGATAGTTATCAAAAATTTGTTGATAAGATGGATGAAGTTTATGTTGATGGAAAACCGGCAAGAGTTGATGGAATCAAGAGTATTCAGTTTAATATGAATGATGGCGATAATCAATATCAAATTGAAGAACAGAAACACATTAAGCAGGTAATTGTGTATCCTTATCAAGAAGAAATAAATATTCCTATTGAGTTTAGGGGGAAGCAGGAGCAATTTGTTTTTCATAGGAAGATTTTGCAGGATAAAATTGAGCTAGTCACTCCAGTAGGTGCAATCGTAGAAGTGTTAATAGTTTTGGATACTAAGAAAGAAAATGTGCGACTTACTTATACAACATATGATGAAAGAGCTAAAGATATACAAGAATTAATATATGCATATGAAAGAATGTTTGCGTTAATAGATTCTTTATATGCAAAAGATTTTAATAATGATGAAAAGAATAGAATGCAGTTATATTTTAAAGAATCAATATCGTATTTTCAAAGACTAGAGGAATTATCAATGTCTTTGGGGATTTGCATTGAACCCGCATTGATTAAGTCGGAAAAAGATAGCCAAGGAATGATAGAAAGACTATACCTATTATGTGTAAAAAAGCGTAAGATTAGAAGTAATGACCGACTAAATTCTATTAGTGAAGTCTCTGTGATGGAGTGTGAGGTGGGGCAAGAGATTTTGACGACTCACATTTATAAAGAAGATTATGATTTGTTTAATAAGAAGGTGACAATATATACGGTGAGTTGTATGTTTAATGCTATAGTTAGTAAAATTGAAAAAGATAAAGAAGGAACAATGAAAATATATTTTACTGATAGTGATATTAAACCTATGTATCGTTCGTATTCGGCGCATATGACCTTACAGGAGGCAGAAAAGGAAAGAGAGGGGTTATTCGATTGCATTGATCAATATCGAGATGCAAAGAAATTTTTAGAGCAGTTTGAAGAAATATTGGAGAATAAATAGAAATGTATATTGATTTACTTTATGTGATATTTAATGCGTTACGGAATAAATATGGAAAGGTAAATCCGAACAGGTTTACATGTGATACAATGAAGAAGGAAAAAGGAAATGTATTACATATTAACCCATTAAGCCTTTCTGACATGAAAACGATTACTTATGATAATCTTGGAAAAATATATTCTTCAAATGAAAACTATCAAAAAGATTTAGATGATGTTTTAAATCTGAATGATCCGACGGGATATTTGATTTCAAATAGACAGGCGGCATTGAAGTCTTTAATAAGTAGATTGAGAGAACTAAAACCAGGACAAGATGCAATGCCTTTATTAAGGAAATTAGAGAAATATTGTTTTAAGTTAAATGAAAATGGAGAATATCCGGAATATGCAGGAATTCTTCAGTGGTATGTAAAAAAACAGATTAGGCATCATGGTGGAATGGCATTATTTTAGAACAATAGGTCAATCCATAGGTCAATTTCCAAACTCAACGATTGAAATACCCGATAAATACAGGAGAAATGCGGTGTCAAACAACGGACTCTGACTCCGTCATCTCAAGGTTCGAATCCTTGTAGCCCTGCTTAGAAACCCCGAAGGAATTGGCCTTCGGGGTTTTTGATATGGCAATAAAAACCACTAAATATAGAAAAAATATTGCTTTTCCGACATAAATATTGTATGATAGTTTACATAATTTGTTATATTATGGGAATTTGTGATGTGACGGAGGCGCGATATATGAAAAAATTAAGAATTGTAAAAATGATTATGATGATTTGCCTCATAATCGGAATGGCAGTTATCCCTGTAAATGAGCTGAATGTACAGGCAGCAGAGGTGATTGCTACCGTGGAGGGATCTGTTTTATCAGAGACTACTCATGAATTATTGTATCTCTCTACCAAAGAAGGAAACATGGAAATCAAGATTGACAGTACAACAGATGCCAGCGGCTGCAAATTATTGCTTACAGGACAGGAAATCAGAGTTTCTGTATCTCACGGTTCAGACGGCTATCTGCATGCAGTGAAAATTACCAATACAACAACAACTCCCGGAATTTCACTGGATTCATCAACAAAAGCTACTGTGACAGGAACAATTAACAAGAAATCCAACAGTGAAATTATTTATTTTGATACTTCTTACGGACAGATGGAGCTGAAACTTGATCCGACTACGGACATCAGCGGTTGCACTGTTCTTGTTTCGGGAAAAACATATGAAATTGTCTGTGCCAGAGGTTCTGATGCGTATATGCATGCTATGAGTATTAAAGACTCTTCAGCAACGGTGACAACTACATCCACAGGAACAGTGGTAACTCAGAATCTTTCTTCGCTGACACCTGCGCCGTCTTCCGCGCTTGACAGTAGCGTTGTTACCATGTCGGTATCGGGTACCGTTGTGGACAAGACCAAAGAAAATCTTCTTTACTTATCCACAAAGGACGGAGAAATGCAGTTTGTAATTGACAGTAAGACAGACAGCAGAAATGGTATGATTCTGATGCCCGGAACAAAATTAACAGTAACCTTCTATCATGGTTCTGATGCATATCTGCACGCGGCAGTGATTCAGGGGAATCCGAAGTATACATTATCTGCCAAGTTGGATAGCGATACCAAGTCTACCGTAACAGGTACAGTAAAGAGTGAAACCACAGAAAATACACTTTTCTTAGATACTCAACACGGGGAGATGGAACTGAAGATGGATGCTCTTGAAAGTGTTAAAGGTTGTAAAGTTTTGATTGCCGGTAAAAAGATTGTTATCACTTGTGAACGCGGTTCCGATGCCTATATGCATGTGACAAGCATTACAGGCGCATAACATCTAATATATATAAGATAATGATAAGAGTATTCTTTTGCGAAAAGCAGAAGAATACTCTTTTTCGTCCAATAAGACGGCTCGCAAAGCGCGGTATCGTTTGGTTGTAGCGGAAACGCCGAAACATGCAAAGAAAATGCGCAGAAAGTGGCATGTTCACTTGACGTAAGGCAATATGACTGATATACTTCTTAATACATGTAGTTTTGAAAAACACATGTTAAAGTTTAAATGAATACATAAAGAGGTAATAAAAATGTCATACAAAATAGTATCCGATTCAGCAGTTAATTTGAGAAAACAAAAAGGACAGATTGCATATGCATCCGTTCCGTTAAAAATAATGGCAGGGGATAAGGAATTTACAGACGATGATAGCCTTGACGTGCAGGGTATGGTAAACTATATGTCAGGCTATAAAGGAAAATCGGGAACGGCATGTCCGGGAACCATGGACTGGATACAGGCATTCGGGGAAGCGGATACAGTTTTTTGTGTTACGATTACCAGTGGACTTTCCGGCAGCTACAATTCTGCACGTGTGGCAAAAGAAGAATATGAGGAAATGCATCCGGGCAGACGTGTGTTCATCGTGGACTCTTTGTCTGCAGGACCTGAAATGGAAATGATTGTAGATAAGCTTGACGAACTGATTTCCCAAGGGAAAGACTATGAAGAAATTTGTGACGGAATTATGGCGTATAAGGAAAAGACAGGCTTAATGTTTTCCTTGGAGTCATTAACAAATTTGGCAAACAACGGTCGTGTCAGTCCTGTGGTTGCGAAGATAGCCGGTGTTCTGGGGATTCGTATCGTAGGTCGTGCCAGTGATAAAGGACAGCTTGACCCGATGGATAAGTGCCGTGGCGAGAAGAAAGCGCTTGCGGCTATTTGCAAGCGAATGAAAGAGCTTGGCTATGCAGGGGGTAAGGTACGGATTGACCATTGTAATAACAAGGTGGCGGCAGATAATCTCAAAGAATTGATTTTGCAGGAATACCCCGGGGCAGAAGTAGCAATGGGCGTGACTTATGGGCTTTGCAGCTTTTATGCAGAGCAGGGCGGTCTTATGGTAGGCTTTGAAAAAGAATAACGGGTAGAGAATGAAATTGCTGATTCATACAGGAAAAAAGTTATATTGTTATAGTGTTTTTATGATTTTTTCCCTGATATTGTCACTTTCAGGTAGTGTGAATCTCTATAACCTGACTCATGCTGAGAGTAATTTTTCTGTAGACAAAGTTAGAAACGGACGATTTTACTATTTGGATGTTCAAATGAATGACCTTATGCAGAAAAAGGACGAAGAGGGTTTTTCGGCTCTGCGTGGCAGAGTGGGATATGGAGATAACCATATGTATATGTATCGCTCATCAGGAGAAAAACAATACATTGGGATGATAGTTCCGGAGAACAATACAAATGAGTTTTCCGATAAGCTGGCAAGTGGTGAAGCGGGGAGTTGGCTTGTAAAAGTAAAGAAAGATAAGTACGGCCATGTCAGAGCAGGTAAGCATGATTTTATAAAGTGTTTAAGCAATCCTACTGAAAGCTGTTTTAACAAAGTAGTTGAGCAAAAATTGTTGCTTCAAGTTACCTCCTATGATGAGGAACGCTTTGTATCTCAGCAAAAAATAATGTTATTTCCGATAGCGGTTATATTGTTTTTCCTTTTCTTTGTAAGAAGAACAGATTAAGCATCATAGAGTTTTGAGCTGCACAGGATATCCATGTGCAGCTTTTTTGATACAAGATACTATTTCTTTTAAAAAGTTCGTGTTATACTGATAAAAGTACGTTAAGCTTTAGAAGGCAGAAGGAGAAAAGAAAATGTACAGTTATCAGAGTAGAATCAGATATAGTGAGCTGGATGCTACAGGGCATCTCAAAATAGAGTCTTTGCTGGATTATTTTCAGGATTGCACTACGTTTCATTCCGAGGATATCGGTCGTGGTGTGGATTATTTAAAAGCTGGTCATATGGTTTGGGTGTTGACTTCCTGGCAGGTTGTTGTGGACAGATATCCCAAACTGGGAGAGCGCGTAACGGTTGCCACAGCACCGTACGATTTTAAAGGATTTATGGGAAACCGTAACTTTCTGATGACGGACGAACAGGGAAACCGACTTGCCTGTGCCAATACCATCTGGAGTCTGATTGATACGGAAAGCGGACGCCCCATAAAGCCCACAGAAGAGATGATTGCACCTTATACCTTGGAAGAGAAGCTGGATATGGAATATGCGCCCAGAAGAATTGCGATTCCAAGCGATGTGCGTCAGGCAGAACCTGTGATTATCAAACCTCATCATCTGGATACCAATCATCATGTGAATAACGGGCAGTATGTGAGAATTGCACTGGACTGTCTTGGAAAAGAATGTCGCATCAGACAGCTTCGGGCAGAGTACAAAAAGCAATCTTATTTAAATGATGTGCTGACACCTTATATTTCTTCCTCGGAAGAGGGAATACATGTGATTGCGCTGAAAGACAAAGATGATACTGTAAGCTGTGTTGTGGAAATCACGGAACAAAATTGAAAAGAACGGAGAGACCAACATGATTGAATTAGGAAAGAGACAGGAACTTACTATTGTAAAAAGAGTTGATTTTGGGGTATATCTGGCAGATGTATCCGAAAGTGCGGAAGAAAAAGTGCTTCTTCCGGCTAAGCAGGTACCGGCAGGCGCCGAAGTGAATGATAAACTTACAGTATTTGTATATAGAGATTCCAAGGACAGGCTGATTGCAACTACCAAGGAACCGATGCTTCAAGTGGGAGAATTTGCCCTTTTGACGGTAAAGCAGGTAGGGAAATTCGGTGCGTTTCTTGATTGGGGACTGGAGAAGGATTTGCTTTTGCCGTTTAAAGAGCAGACAACGCCCTTAAAAGCAGGTGATGAGTGTGTGGCAGCCTTGTACATTGATAAGAGCAACCGTCTTTGTGCTACCATGAAGATATACCATTATTTAAGAACAGACAGTCCTTACCGTAAGGATGATAAAGTAGAGGGCATTGTGTATGAAATCAGTGATAATTTCGGTGTGTTTGTGGCAGTGGACAATTGCTATTCCGGACTGATTCCCAAGAAAGAACCGGCAAAGGGAATTGCGGTGGGGGACAGGATTTGTGCCCGTGTTACTGAGGTGAAGGAAGACGGAAAGCTGTCCCTCAGCATCAGGGAGAAAGCATATATGCAAATTGATACGGATGCAAAGAAATTGATGGAAATGCTGAAGGAGAGGGGCGGAAAGCTTCCCTTTAGTGACAAAGCAGATCCGGAGCTGATTCGGGGTGAAACAGGAATGAGCAAAAACGAATTTAAAAAAGCTGTTGGAAATCTGTATAAGCAGCGTCTTATTCTGATTGAAAAAGACAGGATTACGCTGGTAAAAGAGGATGTGTAAATGAACAGTAAGCGGGCAAATCTGGCATTTTTAATAACGATGATTCTTGATGCGACAGTATCATTGGGAGTATCTTACTTATTCCCTGCTGTGGCAGAAAATCTGGTTCTTGGTAATTTGGTGTGTGAATTGGTGATTTTACTGCCCGGAATTTTATTTGTGTTACTTTCAGGAGAGAAGTTTACGGAAATTATGGGATTTCGTAAGATGAAGTTTACCACCGTGCTTGCGATTATTCCCTTTACCATGTTCACATCTCCGTTCATTACATTGTTGAATTTGCTGTCACAGTTTTTTACAGATAACACGGCGGCACAGATGGTGACTGATTACCGGATGGATCAGATGCCTTTTTGGCAGATGTTTTTAACAATTGCAATTTTTGCACCGTTTTGTGAGGAACTGGTTTGCAGAGGTGTCTATTACCAAAGCTACAAAAAGAGTAGTGGTGCATGGAAAGCGATGCTGCTGTCAGCTCTTATTTTTGCGCTGATACATCTGAATATTAATCAGGCAGTTTATGCTTTCGGAATGGGAATTCTGGCAGTGCTTCTGGTAGAAGCTGCCGGAAGTCTATGGGCGTCAGTTGTGTATCATGGATTGCTCAACGGTAGCCAGGTCGTTTTGATGTATGTCATGATGAAAATGGATCCGCAGGCATACAGTCGGTCCTCCATGGACATGATAACTACTGATATGTTGGTATACAGTGTGACGGTGTATCTTGTCATTGCGGCAATTTGTCTTCCACTTGGCTGGGCAATTCTTGTGTGGATGAGCGGGCATGAGGGAAGAAGAGGTGTGTTGCTGCAGGTATGGCAGGACAAAAAGAAAAAGGACAAGATCATATCAGTTTCGCTGATACTGGCTCTTATCCTTTGTGTTTGTCTGATGATGCTTCCGTCCTTAATGGAATATATTGTCGGTTGACTTAGATATACAAGTCAATATTGCTTCCTATGTTAGGATTTACGGATAATTCCATGGAACGGTCCATCATGTTAATCAGACTGGCTCCTGCTGCTTCATTGCTGTCCAGTGCTTTGCTGAGAACGGCAGTGCCTACGCTATTCATGGTCTCAATATTGGCCAATGCGGTAGATAACTGAGGAATATTCATTGGTAAATCCTCCTTTCCTTTCTGCTATTAACAGTATAACATGATTTGCCCGAAAATGCCATTTACTTTGTGCATTTTTCGGGCTTTTCTTTTTTGTTTATGTTGCATATATGAAAAAACTGGATTTTTTTGGCTAAAAACATGAAAAATTCACAAATAATATCTAAAAAAATGTAGATTTATTTGTACATTTGTTTTAAAATGAAAAGGAAGTTTTTTTTATCGGACGAAATGCAATGAAAAAAGATTGTGAAAATTGCATACAATTTTGGGGAAGCGACAGCTTAAAGGAGCGGGGTTATGATTTCAAATCAAATATTACAAAGTACAATTGACGGTTTAAAGGGAATTGCACGAGTTGAGTTTTGTGTGATGGACACGGAAGGTAAGGAAGTGGCTTCTACTGCGGGAAGTATGGGCACCACGGCGTCATCTGTGACGGAGTTTGCCAAGTCACCTGCCGACTCCCAGGAAATTCAGGGATGTCAGTATTTCAAAATATTTGATGAACAGCAGCTTGAATATGTGCTGATAGCGGCAGGTACAGGTGAAGATGTGTACATGGTGGGCAAGATGGCAGCTTTTCAGATTCAGAATCTGTTGGTGGCGTACAAGGAACGCTTCGACAAAGACAACTTTATCAAGAATCTGCTCCTTGATAATCTGCTCTTGATTGATATTTACAGCAGAGCCAAGAAGCTTCACATCCAGACGGATGTAAACCGTGTGGTTATGATTGTGGAAACCGATAACGGTAAAGACAGCAATGCTTTAGAAGCGATGCGTACATATGCAGGTAATAACAGCAAGGATTTCATTACTGCAGTAGATGAGAACAGTGTGATTGTTGTAAAGGAACTGGGAGACGGTGACAGCAATAAGGAAATCGAAAAAGCGGCAGGAAGCATTGAGACCTTTTTGCGCAAAGAAGGTATGAAAGGTATCCATGTAGCTTATGGTACCGTGGTCAAAGAAATTAAAGAGGTAAGCCGTTCTTACAAAGAAGCAAAGATGGCACTTGATGTAGGTAAAATATTCTTTGATGACAGAAACATTATTGCGTACAGCGAACTGGGAATCGGACGTTTAATTTATCAGTTGCCGATTCCGCTCTGCAAAATGTTTATCCGTGAAATTTTTGGGGGAAAGAGCCCTGATGACTTTGACGAGGAAACCCTTACTACGATTTATAAATTTTTTGAGAACAGTTTGAATGTATCAGAGACGTCAAGGCAGTTATTTATTCACAGAAATACTCTGGTATATCGTCTTGATAAGTTACAGAAGAGTACGGGACTTGATCTTAGAGTCTTTGAAGATGCCATTACCTTTAGGATTGCACTTATGGTAGTGAAGTACATGAATTATATGGAAAGTTTTGAGTATTAAAATACAGGTGGTGAACGGAATTGGCAAAGAGTGAAGTGAAAACAAAAAGAAAAAAAGCAGCGGCGGCAAGCGACGAGATTATCACGCTTAAGAACGTGAGTAAGGCTTATGCTACAGGTGCACCGGCGCTTAACGGAGTGGATTTGCATATTAAAAGAGGGGAGTTTGTATTTATTGTTGGTGACAGCGGCTCCGGTAAATCTACCATGATTAAATTATTGCTCAGAGAACTGGTTCCCAGTTCGGGCGAAATCAATGTGATGGGGTATGACCTTGTAAGAATCCGTCACAGAAAGATTCCCAAATTCAGAAGAAATTTAGGAATTGTATTTCAGGATTTCCGACTTCTGAAAGATAGAAATGTATATGAGAATGTTGCTTTTGCACAGCGTATCATTCAGGTGTCCAATAAGGAAATTAAGAGAAATGTACCCAGCATTCTTGCTACCGTAGGACTTGCAGGCAAATACAAAGCAAAGCCGAGACAGCTTTCCGGTGGTGAGCAGCAGAGAGTTGCCATTGCCAGAGCACTGGTAAACAGACCCAGTATTCTCTTGGCAGATGAGCCTACCGGTAACCTTGACCCCAAAAATTCATGGGAAATTATGAAGCTTTTGGAGCAGATTAATGAAAACGGAACTACTGTTTTGGTAGTTACTCACAACAGAGAAATCGTTAACGCTATGCAGAAGCGTGTTGTTACCATGAAAAAGGGTGTTATTGTCAGTGATGAAGAAAAGGGCGGATATATAGACGATGAGGATTAGTACATTTTTTTATACCATTAAACAGGGTATTATTAATATTTTCAGAAATAAATGGTTTTCACTTGCTTCCATAGCAACCATCAGTGCCTGTCTGTTTTTGTTCGGTCTGTTTTTTGCCATACTTATCAATGTGGACAGTATTGTAAAAACTGCGCAGGAAGGAGTATCGGTTACGATATTCTTTGATGAAGGAATCAGTGAAGAGCGTATTGTGGAAATCGGCGAGATGATTGACAAAAGACCGGAGGTTTCCAAAAAACGTTTTATTTCAGCAGAAGAGGCATGGGAGACTTTCAAGGTAGATTATCTGGGGGAATATTCGGACGGATTTACAGAGAATCCGTTGGAGGATTCTGCCAGCTATGAAATTTATATGAATGATGTTTCCCTGCAACCGGCACTGGTTACATATCTGGAAGGGGTAGAAGGCATCAGAACCGTTAACCGTTCCGAGGTTACAGCGGCATCCTTAACCGGCATTAATGCATTGCTTGCTTATGTTTCCATCGGCATCATTGCGATTTTGTTTGCGGTTTCCATATTCCTGATCAGCAATACTGTTACAATCGGTATTTCCGTGCGTAAGGAAGAGATTGGTATTATGAAATATATCGGTGCAACGGATTTCTTTGTTCGTTCTCCGTTTGTCATCGAAGGTATGTTAATCGGTGCAGTGGGTGCGCTGATTCCCCTTGGAATTATTTTTGTCATTTACAACCATGTGATTGAATATATTGTTACGGAATTTGCATCTATCAGTAATCTATTGGCATTTGTGCCGGTAGAGAAGGTGTTCGGACAGTTACTTCCTGTTTCTTTGATTATGGGTATTGGTATCGGTTTCCTGGGCAGTATCACAACAGTTAGAAAACATTTGAAAGTGTAATAGAGGTTGCGATGAAACAATGGAAAAGAGGACTCTGTATTCTTTTGGGACTGGTGATGTTTCTGGCAGCCGGAGGCAGATATGTGCAGGTAGCATTTGCCAGTGAACTGACCAATGCAAGTATCCAAAAGAAAGAAGAGGAAATAAAGCAGGCAAAAGAAGAGAAAAAAGAACTTCAAAACAGTCTGACAGATGTGAAAAATCTGAAAAAGCAGTTAGAAGCCTCAAAAGCGGATTTGGCAAATTACATAACAGAGCTTGATGCCAGCTTAGCTACGATTCAAGGTAAGATTGCCGAACTTAAAACCTTGATTTCCGATAAAGAAGCGGAAATTGCAGAGAAGACAGTTGAACTGGAAGAGGCGGTTGCTGTGCAGGAAGCACAGTACGAAGCCATGAAGAAGCGAATCAAGTTTATGTATGAAAAGGGTGATACCTTTTATCTGGAACTGCTTTTTGCATCAGAAAGTTTCGGCGATATGCTGAACAAAGCAGAGTATATTGAAATGCTTTCTGCGTATGACAGAGAGCAGTTGGATGAATACGCTGCTCATGCAGAGTATGTTGCACTTTGCAAAGAAGGACTGGAAGAAGAAAAAAGTGTCTTGGAGGAAGCAAAGAGTTCCGTAGAGGCGGAAGAAGCAGCCATGAATGAGTTGATTGCTGCCAAGGAGCAGGAAATCAATGCTGTTTCCAGCGACATTAAGAATAAAGAGGCAGCCATTGCCGAATATGAGGCATATATTGCAGAGCAGAATGAAACTATTGCTGCCTTGGAGAAAGCAGTTGCTGAAGAGAGAAAGAAACTGGCGGCAGAACAGGGAAGAAAGTACGACGGCGGCGTGTTTGCATGGCCGGCTCCTTCCTATAAGAGAATTTCGGATGATTACGGATATCGAATTCATCCGATACTGGGAACAAAGCAGTTCCATAACGGAATTGATATGGCGGCACCGGGCGGAAGTCCGATCCTGGCGGCATATGACGGTAAAGTAGTAGCGGCTGCTTACAGTAGTACCATGGGTAATTATATCATGATTGACCATGGAGACGGCTTATATACGATTTACATGCATGCATCTGCGCTTTATGTTTCCAAAGGAGCAGAGGTAAGCAAGGGGGACAAGATTGCAGCAGTAGGAACTACAGGGCGTTCTACCGGAAATCATTTGCATTTCAGTGTCCGTCTGAACGGTAATTATGTGAGCCCGTGGAATTATTTGAGAAGTTAAATGTAAGATGGGAGTGACATCTTTGGAGAGGGAATTGGAATCGCAAACCGAAGAGATAAAGGAGATGGATTTTCCGGAAGAGACAACAGAACAGACGGCGGAAGGTGAAGACAGAAACACAAAAAAGCCGGGTGGAAGAGTACAGGTATTTTTTGCGGGAGCCATCTGCGGAATGTTGCTATGTGCGGTATTGGCAGGCATAGTGATTATCGGAAAGAATATTGTTTATCTGATAAGTGCCTCAAAGACGCAAGCTACCGCGCAAGATGATTATGAGAGTATTATTAATACGGAAACATTGCAAAAAATGCAGACTGTGGAGAATATTATCAGGCAGTACTATTACGGTGAAGAGGTAGATGAGCTAAAACTGCAGGAAGGCATTTACCGGGGAATGGTGAACTCGCTGGATGATCCGTATTCCGAATATTATTCCAAAGAAGAATTGGAGGAAGCACTTGATTCCAGTGCGGGGATATCTTATGGAATCGGTGCTTATATCAGTTTGAACCAGACCATGAGTCTTCCCATGATAAGCGGAGTAATGGAGCAATCTCCTGCACAGGAAGCAGGGCTTCGTGAAGGGGATATTATTTATAAAGTAGACGGTGAGGATACCCAGGGATACAGTCTGACAAAGGTTGTCAGCTTAGTGAAAGGGCAGGAAAACACTAAGGTTGTATTAACGATTTACAGAGAAGGGGAACCGGACTTTCTGGAAATAGAAGCAGTGCGTGGAAAGCTGATAGAGACGGAAACGGTTGTCAGCGGTATTTTGGAGGATACCAACAACATCGGATATCTTCAAATTACAGAATTTGACAGTGTGACGGTTGACCAGTTTAATGAGGCTATGGCAGAGCTTCGTGCAGAAGACATGAAAGGACTGATTCTTGATCTTCGAAGTAATCCCGGTGGTGATTTGGCAGCAGTAGTAGATGTGGCGAGAAGGCTTTTGCCGGAGGGGCTTATTGTTTACACCGAGGACAAAGCAGGTACCCGCAAGGAATATACCTGCGACGGAGAATTTGAACTTAATATTCCCCTCGTAGTGTTAATCAATGATTATTCTGCCTCAGCATCGGAAATCTTGGCAGGTGCGATTAAAGATTATAATAAAGGCACCTTAATAGGAACCACTACTTACGGAAAGGGTATTGTACAGAGGATTAACAGGCTGGAGGATGGTACGGCTCTGAAGCTTACTGTCAGTGCTTACTACACACCTTCGGGCAAAAATATTCATGGCATCGGAATAGAGCCGGATATTGAGCTTGAATACGACTATGACCTTGCAGAAGAAGAGGGAATTGACAATCAGGTAGAAAAGGCAATTGAGGTTCTTGAGGGAAAAATCGAATAACAGATAAAAGTACAGCGCTCAGGATTGGGCGCTGTATTCTTTTGGGGTGATATGATTGTACTTTTTGAAGGTGGCACTGAAATAATTGGCATTGTGAAAACCGCAACGCAGTGCAATTTCCCCGACAGAGAGCTTTTCATTTGCCATCAGCAGTTTGGAATATTCTAATCGGGTGTGGGTTACATATTCAGAGAAGGAAAATCCAACACAGTTTTTGAACAGTCTGGAAAAGTAACTGGGGGAGAGGGAAACCTTTTCGGCAACAATTTCCAGTGATAAGTCACCGGCGAGATTTCCTTCTATGTAAATCATCGCATCATAAATCTGCTTGTTAAAATAGGATAATTCAATGCTATTTTTAACTGATTGCAGCTTATGCTCATAAATAGTCAAAATGAGATTTTGAAGCATGTTTTTTAATTGAAATTGTGCGTATTTTCCGTGTTCTGTGTAAACCGACAGCATGGCTTCAAACTGAGGGCGGATGATTTTCAGACTCTCTTCGGAAAAATACAGATATTCCATGTGAAGGTCCAGAAAGTCTTTTTCCCCGATTAAGTCAATGGCAGGTTGTGCAGCTTCCTTTTTATACTTTATCAGAAATCTTTTGTAGGGAGTATCTGACATGGGCATGTTGCGGTGGTAAACATTGGGTAGGGCAAATCCGATGGTCTCGCCATGAGCATAATAAATTTTTTCATGTGTAAAATATTTCCTGTCACCACCGAGATTATAACCTATGGCATAGTGGTCTTTGGCAGCTTCCATGGTAGGCATGGCATAATTGCCCGGTAGTTCCTTATAATCAATATAAACTTCTTCTCCGGGTTTTAAAGGCGTAGGCATAGCACTTCTCCTTTGTGTAGCAGTATGCAGTTTGTTTTTGGTGTCTTTCGTGGACAGCCTGCCGCTTCTGTTCTGCCTTGAGGTACTTTAAAAACGTCAGTCCTTGGTTTGCGTTCTGTGCAAACCTAGTACTGCTACGTTTTTATGTAGCGGGAGTGTGCCGAAAGCAGAACAAAAGCGGCAAGCGTCCCGTTATTGTCAGCTCTGAAGCGGCAACTATGTCATCTTTTTCTACACAGTATAGCATAATTTTATAGAAAAAGTGCAAAAAAGATGCGAAAATGAATGAAAAAAGCAAATTATTTGATGTATAATGATACAAGGATAAAGGAAGAGTATTGAATTGTGTAGGAGAATTATGAAGGGAAGGGAGTTTATGAAACGAAGTTATTTTGTAAGGTGTTGTTTGAAATATGGAGGATACTTTGTTGCAGAGTTGATTTTGGCATACATACTTGCAAGGGTTGTGGTACAGGGAAATACCATTATCGGAGATGCCATTGATGATATGCTTGCGGGAGAGACTGTAAACCCCGGAGCGTTTATGGGCGTTCTTCTGGGACTTACGGCGGCAGGATTTGCAGCAGCTTTTTTTAAAAGTATTTTTGCATCGTGGTTTAGCATTAAAGTACAGGCTGCTTACAAGAATATGGTGGCGAGGAAATTGTACCGTTTGGAGTACCGCTATTTTGATCAAAACGGTTCGGCATCTGTGATTAATAAGGTGAATACCGATATTGCGGAAACGGATAATCTATTAAGTCAGAATGTGCCGGAAATATGTACGAATCTGGTTGCCATGATAACCTATGCCGTTTACATCGGACAGATTAATTTAGGACTTCTTTTCCTGATGTTGATTTGTTATCCGTTTATCTTTTGGTTTACCAATAAAGTAGTAAAAAAGATTCAAAGTCTGCGAAAGGTTTTCAGGCAAAAGTCAGATATTATTACGGAAATTTCGCAGGATTGTGTAAGCGGTATACTGGTGCTGAGAGCCTTCGGTGCAGAAGACTATTTTCAGGAAAAACTGAATGCAGCGGCGGATGATTTGGTGGCAAACGAGGCAAAGAGGGTACGCATCACAAATAACGTGTTAATTATCCGAAGACTCTTGCAATGGATGCCCAATATTATCTGTGCGGTATATGCGTATGTAATGGTATTGCAGGGAAATATCAGTCTTGGTGAACTGGTGGTATTCCTTATGATTTTACAAAGGTTTGTGGATGCCTTTGTGGGAGTGCCCTTTAATCTGGTAGATGCAAGAGAGTGTATGGTGTGCGTAGGGCGTGTGGAAGAAATTCTTACTCAGCCGGATGAACCAAGTGGTACTGCAATGGAAGGTGTTGCGGGTAAAGTAACCGGTGCAGATGAAGAAACAGAGGACGAAACGGTGATATCCTTCCGAAATGTCAGCTTTTCCTATGTAGATGGTAAAGAGGTGTTGAAGCAACTTTCTTTTCGGATAAAAGAAAATACAAGTGTGGCCTTTGTAGGAGACTCCGGCGGGGGAAAGAGTACGATTTTTCATCTTTTGTGCGGATTTTATCAGCCGGATATGGGTACATATGAATTGTTTGGAAGAGATTTTAAGGAATGGAATGCGGAGGCGGCAAGAGAACACATGGCACTGGTGTCGCAGAATGTTTTCCTGTTCCCGACCACAATAAGGGAAAATGTGCGTTACGGCAATTTTGATGCCACTGACGAGGAAATTGTAGAGGCATGTAAAAATGCAAGAATTCACGATTTTATTATGGGTTTGCCGGAAGGATATGACAGTATTGTAGGTGAGAGGGGTATTTTGCTTTCAGGCGGAGAGAGGCAGAGAATTTCCATCGCCAGAGCTTTTCTCAAGAATGCGCCGATTCTTTTATTGGATGAACCTACTTCTGCTATTGATGTGGAGACGGAAAAGTTAATTCAGGAAGCGCTTGAGGGGCTTTCAGACAACAGAACATGTATTACGATTGCACACAGGCTTTCCACCATTCAGAATGCAGATGAGATTATGGTTTTGAAGGATGGAATTATAGCAGAGAAGGGAACACATAAGGAACTTTTGGATAAAGGCGGTATTTATTCTGCCATGTACGGGAAAGAGGAAAAGGAGGTGCAGGATGAAGCAGTGGAGCATATTTAAACAGACCATGCGTGTGATGGGAAAACATTGTCCGGCTTATCTTCTCGGAATTTTCTTTATGAGTACATGTTGGGCGGCGTTTTCCGTTATGACGTCTATTTTGCTAAAAAATGTAGTGGATGCGGCGCAGTCTGCACAGGTAAACAGGATTCCCTGGATTATTGCTGGCAATATTCTGGGTGGTGTCGTGATTCTGCTTCTTTATCGTGCAGGAGCGATTGTGTACAATGTGGAGGCAAAGCGTGCCCACGGAACCGTTTGCAAGAAAGTTTTTCATCATGAAGTGAGACTGCCCTATGCTTATTACGAAAAGCATCACAGTGGTGAATTTATTTCCAAGCTTTCTTATGACTTAGAGAAAATGGGAAGTATTTACGGTTCCAGACTGAGAAGAACGGTGGCACCGATTTTACAGGTAATTGTATATCTGATTCCTATGATGATTCTAAGTTGGCAGATTACATTTTGCCTTATTGGGGTGAATCTGATTATGCTATTGATTAACGGATTGCTTATCAAACCAATCAGGGAAGTCTCCAAGGAACTCTCCGAAACAAACAGTAAAATGACAGAGAAAATGTCAAATCTGCTTCAAGGAATGGAGCAGGCGCGCATGTATCGTGCCGGACTGCGAACAGTTGATGAGTTTGTTTCTGAAAATGAGAAGTATGTAAAGCAAAATAATAAGAAGATTGTTTATACGGCAATTTTAGAAAGCTGCAGTAACGGATTTGACCTCTTGTGCGCACTTGCATTTTTGATGCTTGGTATTTATTTTGTGCAAAGCGGGCAAACAACGTTGGGCTCACTGACAGCTATTTACTCCTTGTACGGAACCTTTTCTTTCCAGTTTTTACAGCTTGGAAGATATTTGCCGGAATTAATCGGTTGTTTGGTAAATGCACAGAATATTTTTGAATTTCTTGAGGAAGAAGAGGAACCGGAAAATTGGTATGGGAAAGACGCTTCAAAAGCAGATGGTGCCATGATACATTTTGACGGAATCGAATTCTGTTACAGGGAAGATAAACCGCTGCTAAAGGATTTTTCCATGCGGGTTACAGAGGGGGAAAGTGTGGCAATCACAGGATCTTCCGGCAGCGGAAAGACAACCGTTTCCAAACTGCTTTTATCTCTCTATCCGGTGATAGGCGGGGAGTGGTTTTTGAATGGAAAGTCCTGTTATGATTTGAGCAACAGTGAAATCAGAAGTCAGATTGCTTATGTTCCCCAGGAACCTTATTTGTTTCATGAAAGTATTAAGGAAAATATCAGAATCGGTAAGCCGGATGCCACAGATGAAGAGATTGTAAATGCGGCAAAAATGGCATATGCCCATGAGTTCATTATGCAATTGGAAAACGGTTATGATACCAACGTGGGAGAGCGCGGGAACAATCTCTCCGGCGGACAAAAACAGCGAATTGCCATTGCCAGAGCGATTTTGAAGGAAGCGCCTATTATATTACTTGATGAAGCAACTTCTGCACTGGATAATGAATCGGAACGGTTGGTAAATGAAGCCTTGAAGCAAATGAAAAATAAAAAGACAATTCTCATGATAGCCCACAGACCGTCCACAATAGCACTTGCGGACAGAAAAGTGGCAGTCGGAGGGGAATGACAGGTAAAAGTAAGCAGGAAAATTGAAAAATAAGAAGACACAAAGAAGATAACAGCCGGACTGTGAAGATAATGCGGTCCGGCTGCTTTTCTGTAAATGGTAAGTAGAAATTATTCTTTGCCCAGTGCTTCTTTTAACGCTGCATTTTCAGCTTTTAGCACAGCAATTTCTTCATCCTTTTCTGCAATAACTGCTGCAAGTTCTTCTTCATGTTGTTTTTCGATGATATCAATGTCAAGAATTAAAGATTCGTCTGTAAGCATGTTCAATACCTCCATCTCTTCATAATGAGAATAAATATGCTGATATAACTGGTGCGTCAGGCGTTTTAAACGTCTGGCATCATTATCGGTTATATTGTTTAACGTCAAATTATGCTCTATTGTTTCGATTATATCATGCTCTATCAGATATTGCAATGCTTTCAGATTTTCTTCGGAACGCTCTTTTTTCATGATATCTCTGAGCTTGAGAAGTTGAAAGGGAATCAGGATAATCATTTTTTTGTTATTAAGCTCTTCTAAGGAGGCTTCTAAAAATTTAAACGTGGAAACCTTGTACAGAAAGCTGCCCTGGGTACCGAAATTCAACCGCAGACAGTATTCGTCGGGGACTTTTGAGGCAGAGTTGAGATAGATAATCTTTGGCTCAGGAAACAGAAGTTCACAGCCGCTTTCGGTAGTGCTTTGTTCTATGTATCCTTCTGTATCGGTGAGAAGATTAACTGCATAGCGGCGATTTCTGTCAGCATGTCCGTAGCCATAATCGAAGACCCGAAAGACAATGTCTTCATCTTCTGTCATCTGGGCTTCCATGTGATAACTGTGGTTGCCGTTGATGGTCAGAATGGTATCGGCTAAAATGCGCCGAAGCTCGTTGTTTTCGAACTCTGTCCAGTTGTAAGTGACATTACTGTCAGTCGGATAACAGGTGTCAAACAGGCCGTTAATTAAGTTGATAACCGCTTTCGATGAAAGGGTTAAGATTTTTTTAAATACTTTGTCATAGATATGATAGATATTTTGAGACATAAATGATTTCCTCCTAATCAGATGTGATAGTAATGTGGTAAAAAGATATTATGGCACCCTCAAAGGCATCACCTCGCAATCGGTTGATAATGATAAGTTTGACAATCAAAACCTCAAATGAAAAGTTTGGTTGAAAAAACCAAAGATAAATGGAACTTTATTGAATAAGCCGACACGCTTTGCAAGTCGGTGTTTCGTTACATCCGAACGGATAATGGAAGAATACCACAAAAGAGAAGGTAATGCAATAAATAAAGATAAAATCCTCTTGCAAATTTCTGTAATCTCATGTTACTATGATTGCAGATAAAGAGCTGTGCAACTGGCGGAAGACGGGAAACCGTTGTGAGAGCACTCACAGGGAGCACAGTTTTGATGAGAATGCCGACCGCCTGGGCGAACACTGTTAATGTGTGCCGCTCAGGCGGTTTTTATGAATAGGAGGCAAAAGAGGATGAAAATGTTATCACTGAAAGAAGAACTTGCAAACAATGCTTACCCCGGACGCGGAATTGTTATCGGAAAGACACCCAACGGAAAGTATGCGGTAACAGCTTACTTTATTATGGGAAGAAGCTCCAATAGCCGTAATCGTGTCTTTGTAGAGGACGGACAGGGAATCCGTACACAGGCTTTTGACCCTTCCAAGTTAGAAGACCCCAGCCTGATTATCTATGCACCGGTAAGAGTACTTGGCAACAAGACTATCGTGACAAACGGTGACCAGACAGATACTATTTATGAAGGTATGGACAAGCAGCTTACTTTTGAACAGTCACTCAGAAGCCGCGAATTTGAACCCGATGGTCCTAACTACACACCTCGTATCTCCAGTGTGATGCATATCGAAAACGGTACTTACAATTATGCAATGTCTATCTTAAAGAGCAACAACGGTAACCCTGAAAGCTGTAACAGATACACATTTGCCTATGAAAACCCTGTAGCGGGTGAGGGCCATTTTATTCATACATATATGCATGACGGCAATCCCCTTCCCAGCTTTGAAGGAGAACCTAAGTTAGTGGATATGATGGATGATATGGAAGCATTTACCGACATGCTTTGGGAAAATTTAAACGAAGAAAATAAGGTATCTCTTTTTGTAAGATACATTAATATCCAAACCGGTCAGTACATGACAAAGATTGTGAACAAGAACAACTAACAAAGATAAGGAGATAAGCGATGAACGAAATCGAATTGAAATATGGCTGTAACCCCAATCAGAAACCTTCCCGCATTTACATGGAAGATGGCAGTGAGCTTCCTGTTACCGTATTAAACGGCAAACCCGGATATATTAATTTCCTGGATGCTTTCAACGGTTGGCAGCTTGTGAAAGAATTAAAGAAGGCAACAGGACTTCCGGCTGCAACTTCCTTTAAGCACGTATCCCCTGCCGGTGCGGCAGTAGGTCTTCCTCTTGATGAAACCCTTGCAAAGATTTACTGGGTAGATGATTTGGGAGAACTTTCTCCTCTTGCATGTGCATATGCAAGAGCAAGAGGTGCAGACAGAATGAGTTCCTTTGGTGATTTTATTGCTCTTTCCGATATTTGTGATGCAGATACCGCACGTCTGATTAAGAGAGAAGTTTCTGACGGTGTTATTGCTCCCGGATATACTGAGGAAGCACTTGAAATGTTAAAAGCAAAGAAAAAAGGTGCTTATAATGTCATTCAGATTGATGAAGCATATGTTCCTGCTCCTGTTGAGAAAAAGCAGGTATACGGCATTACCTTTGAACAGGGAAGAAATGAACTTGACATCAATGATGAGCTTCTTTCCAATATCGTAACCAAGAACAAAGAAATTCCTGAAAGCGCATTGATTGATATGAAGATTGCGCTGATTACTTTAAAGTATACACAGTCCAATTCCGTATGCTATGTAAAGGACGGACAGGCAATCGGTATCGGTGCCGGACAGCAGTCAAGAGTTCATTGTACAAGGCTTGCGGGACAGAAGGCAGACAACTGGTTCCTTCGTCAGTCTCCTCAGGTGCTTGGTCTTCAGTTTGTAGATACTCTCGGCAGAGCAGAAAGAGACAATGCCATCGATAATTATATCGGTGATGAGTATATGGATGTTTTGGCAGAAGGTGCATGGCAGAATATCTTTAAGGTGAAGCCTGCCGTATTTACTGCAGAGGAAAAGAGAGCATGGCTTGATAAGATGCAGGACGTAACCTTAGGTTCTGATGCATTCTTCCCCTTCTCTGACAATGTAGAGCGTGCTCGTAAGAGCGGCGTGAAGTATATCGCGCAGCCCGGCGGCTCTGTAAGAGATGACTTGGTAATTGAATGTTGCGACAAGTATGATATGGCAATGGCATTTACTGGCATCAGATTGTTCCATCACTAGGAGAAAATTGTCAGTGAATTTGTGATATTCATTGAGAAAAACTGAATATTCTGTTATAATAGTAAAAGCGGACCATACAAAAAATGAAGCAGAGAAATTTTTTGTATGGTCGTTTTTGCATTTGGAGAGTTGTTTCGGAGGAAGTGCTATGCGGGATATCGTATCGAGAGACAGAGAGTTTGATGTACTGATTGTAGGGGCTGGTGTCAGCGGAAGTGCTGTGGCAAGAGAATTATCAAAGAAAAAAATAAATATTGCAGTACTGGATAAGGCTTCCGATATCTGCGAGGGAACCTCCAAAGCAAACAGCGGAATTGCCCATGCGGGATTTGATGCCAAGCCGGGAACCTTGAAAGCAAAGCTGAATATACGGGGAAGTCAAATGATGGAGCAGCTTGCAAAAGAGCTTGATTTTCCGTACAAAAGAAACGGTTCTCTGGTTCTTTGCTTTGATGAGACAGAAATCGGAAAACTGGAAGAATTAAAGCAGCGCGGTACTGCAAACGGCGTAGAGGCGTTGGAAATTATAAATAAAGAACAGATTTTGGAAATGGAGCCTTCTGTATCTTCTAAGGTGGTGGCGGCGCTGCATGCGCCTACGGGTGCCATTATTTGTCCCTTCGGGCTGAACCTTGCATTGGCAGAAAATGCAGTCTCTAACGGAGTGCAGTTCTTCTTAAAAACAAAGGTGGAAAATATTAAAAAAGAAGATAAGGGATTTGAAGTAATAACATCGAAGGGGAGTTTTCGTGCAAAAGTGATTATCAACGCGGCGGGAGTCTATGCTGACAAGATACATAATATGATTTCCATGGAAAATGACAGGCTGGAAATCACACCCAGAAAGGGAGAATATCTTCTTTATGACAAAAAGGTGGGAAGTATGGTGTCGCATACCTTATTCCAATTACCCACTGCCCTTGGGAAAGGAGTCTTGGTAACTCCTACGGTACACGGAAATCTGCTTACCGGACCTACTGCAGTGGACGGGGAAGATAAAGACGACGCGGCAACTACCGCAGAGGGGGTTTCACTTATCTTACAAAAAGCGGCAGACAGTATGGAAAGAGTACCAGCCACAGATGTGATTACTTCTTTTGCGGGACTGCGTGCCCATGAAAAAGGCGGAGACTTTGTGATTGGTGAGGTGAACGGTGTACCGGGCTTTTTTGATGTGGCAGGAATTGAATCTCCCGGTCTTACCTGCGCCCCTGCTATCGGAGAATATGTGGCATCAATGATAAGTGAATATCTGCAAGCGGAAGAAAACAAAGATTTCTTCGGATTCAGGAAAGATATTGCCCATATGGCGCAGATGACTGTTCAGGAGCAGCAAAAGTTGATTCACGGTAATCCGGCTTATGCTAATGTGATATGCCGTTGTGAGATGATAACAGAGGGGGAAATCTGTGCGGCGATTCACAGACCTTTGGGAGCAACCACAGTGGATGGTATTAAGAGACGGACCAGAGCGGGAATGGGACGATGCCAGTCAGGCTTTTGCCTTCCGAAGGTAGTGGAAATTCTGGCAAGAGAGCTTGGAGTTTCGGAAAGTGAAATCTGCAAAAACGAAGAAGGTTCTGTTTATCTTCTTCCTGAGGAAGGAGGAGAGGGATGAAAACGGAATTAATTGTTATCGGTGGCGGTCCGGCGGGGATGGCAGCTGCGCTGTCTGCTCGTGAACACGGTATAAAAGATATTCTGATTTTGGAGAGAGACAGTGAACTTGGCGGGATTTTAAACCAGTGCATTCACAATGGATTCGGACTTCATACTTTTAAGGAGGAACTGACCGGACCGGAATATGCAGCACGTTATGTACAGCAGATAAAGGAAAAAGAAATTCCGTATTTTTTAGACACTATGGTAATTGATGTGCAGGGGGGCGACCCTTGCAGAGTGATTGCCATGAACAAAGATAAAGGACTTTTTGAAATAATGTGCAGTGCAGTGATTCTGGCAATGGGATGCAGGGAAAGAGCCAGAGGAGCCATGAATATACCGGGAACGCGTCCTTCGGGAATTTATGCGGCGGGAACAGCACAGTTTTTTGTGAATCGGGAAGGAAAACTTCCGGGGAAGGAAGTTGTGATACTTGGCTCCGGTGATATCGGACTGATTATGGCGCGCCGTATGAGGTTGCAGGGTGCAAAGGTTAAAATGGTAGCAGAGATTATGCCTTATTCGGGCGGTCTTAAGCGGAATATTGTCCAGTGTCTGGATGATTTTGACATTCCGCTGAAATTGAGTCATACTGTAGTAGAGATACACGGAAAGTCACGGGTAGAAGGGGTTACCGTGGCAAAAGTAGATGAAAATTTAATTCCCATAAAGGGAACGGAAGAGTATGTTTCCTGTGATACGGTTTTATTTTCCTGCGGACTGATACCGGAAAATGAACTGACAGTGGCAGCAGGGGCACAGATGGACTTGGTGACAAAAGGACCAGTAGTGAATGGCAGACTGGAAACGACAGCAGAAGGGATATTTGCCTGCGGTAATGTGCTGCATGTACATGATTTGGTGGATAATGTATCAAAAGAAGCTGAGGAAGCAGGGCATTATGCGGCAGAGTATATTAAGAAGAAACCTTCTGATTGGGGAGAGGCATTAAGACCAAAAATTCCGCAGAAAAGTAAGTGTATTCTGCCTAACGACAGGGATACATCCAAAACGTTAATTTGCATCGGATGCCCGGTAGGGTGTCTGATTACGGTAATTGAAGAAAACGGAGAACTTACCGTTACCGGAAATACCTGTGCCAAAGGAGAAGCATATGCGCGAAATGAAATGACTGCGCCAAAGAGGACGGTGACTTCATTTATAAAAGTAAAACAGGGGATTAGACCGGTGGTAGCCGTGAAAACAGCAGAAGAAATTCCTAAAGAAAAAATCAGGCAGTGTATGGAAGAAATTCAAAGAGCATTCTGCACGGCGCCTGTCTCGGTAGGAGATGTACTGGTTGAAAACGTAGCACAGACGGGGGTTGCTGTTGTGGCAACTGCCAACGTAACGGCTTGAGGCGGCGCAAATGTAGCAGGCGATACAAAAGTGTTACACGAATATAAAACGGGGAAACAGCAAAGAGAAGGAAGGGGTTATATGAGCAAATATATTATGGCACTTGACCAGGGAACCACCAGTTCCCGCTGTATTCTTTTTGATAAAAAAGGAAATATATGCAGCATGGCGCAGAAGGAATTTACACAAATTTATCCCAAGCCCGGTTGGGTAGAACACAATCCCATGGAAATCTGGTCATCCCAGCTTGCGGTTACCATGGAAGCCATGGCAAAAGTGGGAGCAGGAGCGGAGGACATTGCAGGTATCGGAATTACCAATCAGAGAGAAACTGCCATTGTCTGGAACAGGGAGACGGGAGAGCCGGTATATAATGCCATCGTGTGGCAATGCCGCAGGACTGCGGAGAAGATTGATGAACTGGTGGCGCAGGGATATGGCGAACTGATAAAGGAGCGGACAGGGCTTGTGCCGGATGCTTATTTCAGCGGTACTAAGATTGCGTGGATTTTGGAGCATGTACCGGGAGCAAGAGAGCTTGCAGGAGAGGGCAAGCTGCTGTTTGGTACAGTAGACAGCTGGCTGATTTATAATTTAACCAAAGGACGCGTTCATGTAACGGATTATACAAATGCTTCCAGAACTATGATATTTGACATCCACAAGCTTTGCTGGGATAAAGAACTGCTGCAATTGCTTGATATACCGGAGTCGATGTTGCCGCAGGTAAAGCCTTCCGCTTATCTGTACGGGTATACTGATGCTTCGGTTCTCGGCGGAGAAATTCCCATTGCGGGAATTGCCGGTGACCAACAGGCGGCATTGTTCGGACAATGTTGCTTTGGCAAAGGACAGGTAAAGAATACATACGGAACAGGTTGCTTTTTGCTGATGAATACCGGTAAGGAAGCAATTACTTCGCAAAAAGGTTTACTTACAACTATTGCGGCAAGTGTGGGTGATGAGGTAGAATATGCATTAGAGGGAAGTGTGTTTGTAGCCGGCGCAGCGGTGCAATGGCTCAGAGACGGCATGCGGATGATTAAATCGGCGTCCCAGACAGGAGAGTATGCAGAGAAAGTGCAGGATACCGGCGAGGTTTATATGGTGCCTGCGTTTGCGGGAATGGGAGCTCCTTACTGGAATCCCTATGCGCGTGGTACTATTGTAGGGATTACAAGAGGATGCGAAAAAGAACATTTTATCCGCGCAGCACTTGAATCTATCGCCTATCAGACGTATGATGTACTTAAGGCAATGGAAGAGGATGCAGGTGTTTCCATTGCAGGACTTAAAGTAGATGGCGGAGCCAGCGCAAACGATTTTCTGATGCAGTTTCAGGCGGATATACTTGGTGCCAAGGTATACAGACCACAGTGCATTGAAACAACGGCGCTTGGAGCGGCTTATCTTGCAGGACTTGCCACAGGTTATTACAAGAGCAGGGATGAAATCTGTGAAAACTGGCAGCTTGGCAAGGTGTTTAATGCCGGCATGGGCGAGCATACAAGGACAAAATTATTAAAAGGCTGGAAGAAGGCTGTAAATTGCGCACTGATGTGGGCACAGCAGGAGTGAGGGTATGAAGGAAATTAAAGCAGGAACCGTATTGGTTACAGAGGGTGAAAAATTTTTGGAGCGGTCTTTGATTATGAAGGGAAATGTAAGGGCCGTTGCAGGTGGTTTGAATCTGCTTTTCAGAGCAGGCGATGTGATTGGATTATGCGAAGCGGATAAGGATGAAGCGCTGTTTGAATACCGCGCAGAGACAGATTTGAATATTCTTCCTTTTACAGGAGATAAGAACCAGTTCAAGGCTGTCATGGAGAAAAATAACGAAATAGCCCGCTATTGCATTTCGTCCTTGTTCAGACAAATGAATGATATCCGCGGCAGATGTGGAGTGTTACGTGTAGAGAGCGATACTTTGTGGCAGTACGTAAGGGATTGTTATGACAGATACGTAGCATCCTGCGAAGAAGACGGAAGTATGCCGGAGCAGCTTCCGGGGTATGAGGAACTGCAGAAACCGGAGTTTGAGCAATATCCGCCGGAGTGGTATGAAGGTTATTATGCTACTATGGAACAGATGTTATCGGTATGGGATTACAATAAGACGGATTATGATTTCATTTATGGGTTCATAGTGAAGACGGCAGAAGATATGCAGGAGATGGTATCCTATTGCAAAGAGGTGCATGCTTACAGGGAAGAATTATGCCGTTATCTGATGACAGAAGATGAAGCAGATTTATTCAGATTGTATACCAATATGTATATGGCAAAAATGGAAGAGGGAGTACCGACAGAAAGATTGTTGGCACTTAAAATAAAGATTAAGGAAATCGTCTCTTTTGCACAGAAGTATTGTGAGACGGAAGCGGCTTCTTATCAGGCAAGAATGGAGGAATTTGAAAAGAACGTCATGGAACTGGAAAAGCAAAATAATGATAAGACAATGGAAAATGCCATGAGTAATGCAAATGTGAAGGAGATTTTAGCAGAGATAAGCGGTTCTCTTGATAAAATTTTGGCATATGCGGAATGCGGAGAGCAGGTGGCGGCCAGCTTTAAGAAGTTTGTGCTTGCCTACAAGAAAATGTCCAACAAAAACAGCAGTGATGATATGGCACGTAAGCTCAGACATGAGCTGACAACACTGTTCTATAAGGTTTACACGGCAGCTTTTCAGGTTAGTATCAAAGACAGGGAAGTTCCTGTACTGATTAAGATGCTTTTTAACTTCGGCTATGTGGATGAAGAACTGGCAGGTGTGAACAACGCGGTGCAGCTTTATCAGCTTGCAAAGAATATGCCCACCTCACCGGAAAAAGGTGTTTATTCCATGTATGAGTGGTTGATGGCTATTTATACGGGACAGAAGGAACCCGGACGTAATGAATTTGACATGGATTACGGCGAGTATTTAAGAGAGCAGCGCAAGATGGGAAAAATCAGCGAAGCGCAGGAGCGCTCTTTAATAGATAATAAAGCATCCAAGGTGCTTTACGAGCTTGAAAATGTATTTCCGTCTGTTAACAAAATCAGTTTCGGACGTCCCAGTACGTTCTGCCCGTTATTTTCCAAGCATAATATTTTGAAGCCCTTGGAATCGGTAATTGTAACGGAAGAAAAGATTACGGACATTATTCAAAGTATCCGCTTTGTAGATTTTGGTGCGTTTTACAGGGAAACCATGTATGCAGAACCTGATAAAGGTATTCCCAAAGAGGTAATACAGGTGGAAGTACTTCCGGATGTGATTCTTGCGCCCAACATCGGAACCAGAGGTGTTATGTGGCAGGAAGTAGAAGGTAAGAAGAGAACCACACCTGCCAGAATGATTTGTTCCGTATTCCAGTTAGAAGACCTGTTCCTTACCATGATTCGTCTGACGGCGGAGTTCCGTTGGGAAATGTGTAAGCGTATTCAGGGCGGCAGATGGAATGATGTTACGGAACGTTCCCTCACCAGTGAATACTGTGATTATGCACAGTTCTACAAGAAAAATAAAGATTTGTCCACAGATACCAAGGAAAAGATTAAGGTACAGCTTACCAAGGCGAGAAATAACTTTAAAGAAATGTTTATCGTGGATTATATTTCCTGGGTTCGTTATGAGAGTGCAGGTTCTCCGAGACTGAACAAACTGGTAAGAAATATTCTGTATACATACTGTCCGTTCCCGAAAGCTGTTGCAAGCAAATTGGTGGCAAACCCCATGTACAAGGAAATCGTGGACAAGCATAACATCAGAACAGCGCAGAAAATCCATCATGCGGAGAATGTGTGTAAGAAACTGACCAATATGGGTAAGCCCATACCGGAAGAATACGAGAACTACAAGAAGTTCCTTGAAATGTAGGAAGCGGTCATAAAGAGGAAAAACATGAATCGGAAAATGAGAAAATATACCGATATCAAAAAATTGACAGACAATCGTTTTTTAAATTTATATGAGATGGATGCCCTTGCCGGTGACGGAACGCCTTTTCACTATTATTTTGCGTCCCGTAACCGGGAGGATGACCTTCCGCTGAAAACAGGAAAGATACCGGCTAACGGCATTGTGATTTATGCGCTTTGGAAAGAGGATCCTTCAAAAATAGTGATGATTCGGCAATACCGGTATCCGCTGGACGCTTACTTATATGAGCTTCCGGCAGGACTGATAGATGAAGGCGAAACTGCACGTGAAGCTGCCATTCGGGAAATGAAAGAGGAGACAGGACTTACTTTTGAACCTTTTACCGATGGTGATGAAGCGTTTGAGAAACCGTACTTTTTGGGAGCGGGACTTACTGATGAGACCAGTACATCCGTGTTCGGATATGCTTCGGGGAAAATCAGCGATGCTTATCTGGAAAAAACAGAGTCCATTGAAGTGCTTTTAGCTGACAGGCAAAAGGCATTGGAGCTCATGAGAAAAGAGAGGATTTCCTTGCGGGCAGCGTTTTTGCTGATGCTGTTTCTGAATCAGGATAAAAGGAATCCGTTTGCTTTTTTGAAAAAAGATTCTGATTGATAAAAAATACCAAAATCAAGCTGTTATTTTTGTGAATTATTTGCTTTTTATATGCTGGTTATCCGGTTGACATTGTTGAAAATTACTTTATAATTTAATTAAAAATAAGTAATTTCAATTAATTATATGTTAAAAAACAAATTCGGAGGCGGGAAATATGGCAATTCAATTTTATGAAAAAGAACAGCTTTTTAAATTGGATACAAAGAGCACAACCTATGCAATCGGCATTGTGGATGAAGAAAAATTTGTCGGACATATTTATTACGGAGAGAAGGTAAGTGATTACCGTCTGGGTTATCTGATGCGTACGGAGGAACCTCCTTTTGTACCTTCAAAGAATGACAGGGACAGAGTATCCTTCCTTGACAGCTTTGCCATGGAATATCCGGCTCACGGACTGGGTGATTACAGAGAAAGCTGTATCAGTATCCGCACACTTGGCGGTAATGTGGCGCTTTCCCTTTCTTACATATCACATGAAATCACAAAAGGAAAAGTACCCTTTCAGGGATTACCCTCATCCTTTGGCAGTGAAGAAGAATGTAGTGTACTGTCAATTCTCTGTGAAGATAAGGTGACAGGAATCCGCGTGGTATTACAGTATGGTGTTTTTGAAGACGTAGATGTTATTACCAGAAGTGTAAAAGTGGTGAATGGCGGTGCGGAAGAAGTATATCTGACTAAAGTATATTCTGCCTGCCTTGATATGGATAACAAAGAATTTGAGGCAATTTCCCTTCATGGTTCTTGGGCAAGAGAGAGACACAAACAGGTTGTACCTATCAGCCATGGCAAATACAGTGTGGAATCCATTCGCGGTGAGACCAGTCATCAGGATCACTGTTTTATGGCGTTGCAAACCAAGGGGACTACACAGGAATGTGGTGAAGTGTATGCCATGAATTTTGTGTATTCCGGTAATTTTAAAGTGATGGCACAGTCAGACCAGTTTGATCAGGTGCGCATGGTAATGGGTATTCACCCTGAAGATTTTACATGGAAGCTGATGCCCGGTGAAGAATTCCAGGCTCCTGAGGTTGTGATGGTTTATTCTGCCGAAGGACTTGGACAGATGACCAGAACCTTCCATGATTTTTATAGAAAGCATTTGATTCGTAGTCCTTATAAGGATAAAAAGCGTCCCATTCTGATTAACAATTGGGAAGCAACTTATTTTGATTTTAATACAGAAAAATTGATTGCTATTGCAAAGCAGGCATCCGAGCTGGGTATAGAAATGCTTGTTATGGATGACGGCTGGTTCGGTAACCGCTGTGATGACAACAGAGCGTTAGGTGACTGGTTTGTCAATGAAGATAAACTGCAGGGCGGTTTGAAGTATCTGGTGGATGAAGTGAATAAACTGGGTATGAAATTCGGTATTTGGTTTGAGCCGGAAATGATTTCTCCGGACTCCGAGCTTTACCGTGCGCATCCCGACTGGGCGATTGCTATTAAGGGAAGAACACCCAGCCTTTGCAGAAACCAATATGTGCTTGACTTAACCCGCAGTGAGGTGCTTGACTATGCTTATGAGTGCGTGGCGAAGATACTCCGCAGTGCCAATATTGAATATGTAAAGTGGGATATGAACAGACAGCTTTCCGATATCGGTTCTGCCGAGCTTCCGGCAGACAGGATGGGTGAGCTTTATCACAGATATGTGCTTGCTGTGTATGAGATGCAGGAGAGACTGATGAAGGAATTCCCTGATTTGCTTCTTGAGAACTGTTCCGGCGGCGGTGCAAGATTTGACCCCGGTATGCTGTTCTACAGTCCTCAGATTTGGTGTTCCGATGATACGGATGCCATTGAAAGACTTATGATTCAGGAAGGAACTGCTTTGATTTATCCGTTGTCCGCAATGGGTGCTCATGTTTCTGACTGTCCGAACCATACAGTGGGCAGAGTAACACCTTTTGAAACGAGAGGATATGTTGCACTGGCGGGAACCTTTGGTTATGAGCTTGATGTTACAAGGATACCGGCAGCAGACCGTGAAATGATTCCCGAGCAGGTTGCGATGTATCACAAATATAATGATTTGGTAAGAGAAGGGGACTATTACAGAATTGCATCTTATGCAGATAATCATTATTTTGATTGCTACGGTGTGGTAAGCAAGGATAAAAAGGAAGCCCTTTATACCTTTGTTCAGGTGTTGAACCGTCCGAATTATCACAGCAGAAGAATCTGTCTGAAAGGTCTTGCCCCCGAAAAGCAATACCGCATCGAGGGAGAAGAACGCATTTATATAGGCGAACTTCTTATGAAAGCAGGTATCAATGTACCGAATCCCTGGGGAGACTTCGTGGGAAAACTGATTCATGTTACAGAGGTTTAGTTACTGATTCGGAATAACTTAAAAAGACCAAAGAATAATCATCAGCAGCAAAAGGAGAATGAATATGGCAAAGGCCGTAAAACTTGCTGACATAGCGGAAATTATGAATGTAAGTACCGTAACGGTGTCCAAAGCGCTATCGGACCAAAAGGGCGTCAGCGAGGAGCTTCGTGAAAAAATTAAACAACTGGCTCAGGAGATGGGATATAAGTCGCCCACTGCCATGAGGATGCAGAGCGCGCAGAAGAGTTATAATATCGGTGTGCTGATTTCAGAGCGGTATTTTGACCAGAATGAATCTTTTTATTGGCAGATGTATCAGCAGGTAGCAACCAGAGCAGTGGCAAAAGAGTGCTTTACCATGTTGGAGCTTGTTGCCTATGAGAAAGAAAGACAGCTTGAAATGCCTAAGCTTTTGCGGGAAAATAAAGTGGATGGCCTGATTATCATTGGCCTTTTGAAAGAAAAATATTTGGAGATGTTAAGACAAAACATCCGTGTGCCCTTTGTGTGCCTGGATTTTTATGATAAGAAGCATGAGTGCGATGCGGTGATTACCGATAATTATTATGGTATGTACAAGATGACAAACTATCTGTTTGACATGGGACATACGGAAATTGCTTATGTGGGAACACTTCTTTATACGGGAAGTATTACGGATCGCTATTTCGGTTATGCCAAAGCACTTATGGAACATGGAAAGAAAGTGCGGGAAGACTGGATTATAGAAGACAGAGATATGCTAAACGGACAGAGAGAGGATGGGTTTACGTTAAATTTCCCGGAGGAGATGCCGACGGCATTTGTCTGCAACTGTGACTTGACAGCCGGTGTGGTAATCAATGCTTTGCAGGAAAGAGGTTACCGTGTTCCGGAAGATATTTCTGTGGTAGGATTTGATAACTATATTCATCCCAGTGTCTGCAATGTGGGAATTACGACCTATGCGGTTGATATTAAAGAAATGGCAAAAAAAGCAATCAACATTATGACCAGAAAAATGTCCGGCGAGCATTATAAACAGGGAATTGCCATTGTGGAAGGTCATATGGTGATAAAAGACAGCGTAAAACAGATTGTTTAAGAAAAAGATATTATATAGGTATTTGTAAAAACAGCGGAGACTTACAGAGTCATCCGCTGTTTGTATTCTAAGGGTGTTGTCCCGTATGTTTTCCGGAATAGGGAAATAAAGTGATTGGTATTGTCGATTCCTACTTTGCTGCCGACTTCGTGAATTTTTAAGTTAGTGGTGAGAAGAAGATGTCCCGCAATCCGGATTCTTCTTTGGTTCAGGTATTTAAACGGTGATGCACCAAAAGCAGCCCCAAATTCCCGACATAAACGATATTTGCTGATTTGAAAACGCTCCTCCAATTCATCTAAAGAATAATCTTCATCAAAGTGATTGTCAAAAAGTTCCTTAAGCTGTGCTAAATAAGGTGCGATTTGAGCGGGAGGAGTGTCGGCAATCAACCGGTTTAAAATGCAATCCGTAAATACGGTATTGATGAGAGAGGAAGCTTTTAACGCGGAAGGGATATCGCTCATATCGGTGATGCTCATCAGTTTATCAAGGCATAAGGTAGTGCCGGAAAATGTTGTTACAGGAAAAATGACAGGTTCCGCTTTGGAAAGAAGACTATAGTAATAGGAAAGAGCGTCTCCGGTTACGAAGAAAACCTGAAATACCCATGGTTCGATAGCGATATCCAGACGGAAATGCTCCCGGCAGTCAAGTAATAACAGAGAGGATGCCGTCAGGGAATGGACCTGGTTGTCAATTAAAAGCTTACCGCATCCCTCTTTGGTGTATAGCAGAAGAAAACAATCCATAGACCGGACGTTGCAGGAAAAAGGGAACGCTGCGGAATGCTCTCCGGCTGCCAGCATTTTGAGCATCGGTGAGTTGTCCTCTAAGGAATATGCGTAAATATGTCCCAATAAATCTTCCGCATGCCATCCGGAGGGAAACTTGGAAGAGGAAGAAAGGGAGCTGAGAAAAGATTCTTTTATATTCATATAAATAAACTCCTGACTTGTTTTGAAATTAAGGTTTAAATTACTTAAATTATAGTATGTTTTTTCTAATTAAGCAAACGTAGGAAGAAGAGAGAAAGAGTTTTTAGCTAAAAAATAAGAATAAATTAAGTAAAATTAAGCGTTAAAAATTGGAAAAATGGGTTAAAATGACAGAAAATGGTATGCAAATTGCATAAAAACAAGTGGTAAAAATTGTGAAAAAGGAAGAAATGACCAATTATAGCAATAATTATATATATATAGCAATATTAAGTGATGATTAAAAAAATAAAGTAAATATAATTAAAATTAAGTTACATGAGTAACCCAAAGTAAACAGTTCAGGTAACAAATAAAAAAGGAGGATAAGTTATTATGAAACTGAGAAAAATGTTAGCACTTACTCTTGCAACAGCTATGACATTATCTTTAGTAGCTTGTGGCGGCAGTGCAGAAACAACAGAAACAACAACAGAAACAGCAACAGAAACAAAGACAGAAGCAGAAGCTGAAGTAAAGGAAGAAGCTCCCGCAGCAGAAGCAGAAGCAGAAGCACCTGCAGGTGTTCCTACTTACACACAGATTACTCTTGGTGAGGACTACACAGACCTTACAGCAGAAATCAAGTGGATTCACCACAAAACAGACCGTGAAGAAGACGGTACAATCGCAGCTATGGTAGCTGAGTTCAACAAAGTATATCCTAACATCACAGTTACAACTGAAGGTGTTACAGACTACGCAGAAGATGCTCTTCTTCGTCTTTCCACAGGTGACTGGGGCGACATTATGTTCATCCCTGCAGTAGATAAGGCTGAATTAGCTAACTACTTCCAGCCCTTCGATACACTTGAAAACATGTCTACAGCAATCAACTTTGCTGATGCTTGGGAATTTGGCGGCACAAGCTACGGTGTTCCTTACATGGCTAACGCACAGGGTGTTCTTTACAACAAGGCTGTATTTGAAGCAGCAGGTATTACAGAACTTCCTACAACTCCCGATGAATTCCTTGCAGCTCTTCAGGCAATCAAGGATAACACAGACGCTATTCCTTTGTATACAAACTATGCAGCAGGTTGGACAATGGGTGCTTGGGATGCTTACATCGGTACAGTATCTGAAGGTGACAACACATACATGAACCAGAAGTTCGTTCATGATGCAGCTCCTTTCGATGATCCCGGTGATGGCACAGGTATCTACAACCTTTACAAGATCCTTTACGATGCAGTTGCTAACGGCTTAATCGAAGACGACTACACAACAACTGACTGGGAAGGTTGTAAGGGTATGATCAACAGAGGTGAAATCGGTACTATGGTACTTGGTTCTTGGGCATTTGCTCAGATGGTAGAAGCTGGTGAAAACGGTGATGACATCGGCTACATGCCTTTCCCTATGACTGTTAACGGCACACAGTACGTTGCAGCAGGTGGCGACTACAACTTCGCTATCAATGTTAACTCTTCTGATGACAACAAGACAGCAGCTATGGTATTCGTTAAGTGGATGACTGAAGAATCCGGATGGTGCTACAACGAAGGTGGTTATACAGTAGCTAAGGGTGGACAGAACCCTGATATGTACGCTGCATTTGACGGATGTGAAGTATTAGCAGATATGCCTGCAATCGCTGGCGAAGAAACATTCTTAAATGATGTTAACGCTGAATCTGAGCTTTCCTTCAACGCAGGCGGTAACGCTAAGGTTCAGAGAATCGTAGAAGCAGCAGCTACAGGTTCCGAAAGCTATGATGATATCATGGCTGACTGGACAGCTAAGTGGAACGATGCTCAGGATTATCTTGGAATCGAAGCTAACTAATAGATTTAGATAGAATAATCTGAAATATTGGTAGTGAAATAATGAATATCGGAGCCAAGGGGAGGTTTCTCCTTGGCTCTAATACTCTAAAGTGTTAGGAATGGGCTTGTTTTATCAGGAGGGAAGAGCGTATGGCAGCAATGACTCAGGTTTCAATGAAGAAGAAAAGAACTTTGGGGGAATGGGCGCGCAGCAGAGACGGACAGAAAGTGTTTGTCATGGTAGCATTTATGATTATTCCTTTGGTTCTGTTATTTGTATTTACATATCTGCCTTTTGCGGAAATGTTTGGCTTCAGTTTTTACAACATGAAGTATATCGGTGAAAGAAAATTTGTTGGTTTAAAGAATTATATCAGAGTATTTCAGAGAGATGACTGTTTCAGTGCCCTTAAGAACAGTTTGTATTACATGGGCGGTTCGGTTGTGCAGTTGGCACTGGCACTTTATCTGGCAACAGTTTTAAGTTTTAAAGTAAAGGGCGGAAGCATTTTTAAGGGCTTCATGTTTTTCCCTTACTTAATCAATGGTATTGCAGTTGGTTTTATTTTTAAATTTTTCTATACCAGAGGCTTCGTGTTTGATACCGTGCTTCAGTGGTTTGGATTTGAACTTGAAAATTTACCTTACTGGTTGAAGGACCAGAGCATTAACAATATATCTCTGGTGGGTACTTCTGTATGGCGTTATTTCGGACAGAACATGGTGCTCTTTATCGGTGCAATTATGTCTGTGGATTCCGAACTTTACGAAGCAGCCATGCTTGACGGTGCCAATCGCTTCCAGCAGTTTATGTATATTATTTTACCCAGCATTAAGACAATCATCGTACTTAATGTTATTCTTTCCATCACAGGTTCTTTGAGTGCTTTCGAGCCTCCTTACGTTATTACAAGCGGTGCGAACGGAACGGGTACCTACTTCGTTATCATGCATGAGATTGCACATACCCAGCAGAAGGTAGGTGTGGCATCAGCCATGGCAATCATCCTGTTGATGATTATTTTCGCGGCAACGATTCTGCAGAAACTGTTCTTCAAGTATGTATTCAGAAGTGCAGAGGATGAAGATTTAAATGCAACAGCAAGACGTGATAAGAAGCTGGCAAAATTAGCAGCAAGAAAGGCAGGGAGATAAGTATGACAAATTTACAGAAAATCGGTAGTTATGCATTGACTGTTCTTAAGTATTTATCATTGGTATTTTTCTCATTTGTGGCAATTATACCGGTTGTTTCCTGCGTGATTACCGCGTTTAAAACAGATACCGAATACCAGAACACCAACGTTATGGTATTTCCGGAAAGCTGGTTGTATTTTGAGAACTTTGTACAGGCATTTGAAAGAGCCAATATGGGAAGAGGATTTATCAATTCTATTATTATTTTGGTAAGTGTGCTTGTGATTTCCACATTTGTGGGTACACAGCTTGCTTATGTGTTAAACCGTTTTAAATTCCCCGGAAATGGTCTGATTCGTAGCCTTTTCTTATTTGCTTCATTGCTTCCCGGTGTAGCAATGCAGGTTTCTCTCTATGCAATTATGCACGGAATGGGATTTATTAACTCTCTTTGGGGATACATCATTTTGATGTGCGGTACGGACGTTATTTCCATTTATATTTACATCCAGTTCTTTGAAAATATTTCAATATCACTGGATGAATCGGCAATCGTGGACGGCGCTTCCTATTTTACAATTTTCTACAGAATTTTATTACCGCTTTTAAAGCCTGCGATTGTAACATCCTGTATCTTAAAAGGTGTAAATACATATAACGAATATTATGCGGCAAATTTGTATTTACAGGATAAGAAATTATTGCCTACAGTAGCGACTTCATTGTATACTTTTGTTGGGCCCTTAGGCAGCAAATACAACTTAATTTGTGCAGGTGTTATCATTTCACTTTTACCGGCACTCGTGTTGTTCATTACTTGTCAGAAACAGATTTACAGCGGACTTACTTCCGGTGCTGTTAAGGGTTAAAACAATAAAAAAAGCGGGCTTTAATTCCGCAGGATAAGGAGAGCATTGGTATGAAAACAATTGCAGCAGAAATTAAGAATCATTTAACACAGGACATTATTCCCTTTTGGAAGAAGATGCGTGACAATGAATATGGCGGTTACTACGGCTATATGGACTATGACCTTAATCTGGACAAAGAAGCGGTGAAGGGCTGCATTTTGAACAGCCGTATCACATGGTTTTTTGCCAATGCATATACCCTTCTTAAGGATGAAAGTCTTTTGGACGAAGCGAAACACGGGTTTGCTTTCATGAAAGAGCATTGCATGGATAAAGAAAACGGAGGTATTTTCTGGTCCATGAAATATGACGGAACTCCGGAGGATACTACCAAGCATACATATAATCAGGCTTTTTCCATCTATGCTCTTTCCTCCTATTATGAGGCATCAGGGGATGTGGAAGCACTTGAAATGGCAAAAGACTTATTCCGCATTATTGAAACAAAATGTACCGATGAAATCGGTTATAAAGAAGCATTTGATAAAGAATTTAATGAAATTGAAAATGATAAGCTTTCCGAAAACGGCGTCATTGCAGAAAAGACAATGAATACCCTGCTTCATGTGTTTGAGGCTTATACAGAGCTTTACCGTGTGGCAAAGCTGCCCGAAGTGAAGGAGAAGCTTACATGGATCATGGATGTGTTTGCAGACCAGGTTTACAATCCGGAGCTTCACAGACAGGAAGTGTTCTTTGACGCACAGATGAACTCCATTATCGATTTACATTCCTACGGACATGATATAGAAACCGCATGGCTGATTGACAGAGGTGTGGAAGTTCTGGGCGATGAAAAGTATGAAGCAAAAATGTCACCCATTACCAAAGATTTGACAGCACAGATTTATAAGATTGCATTTGACGGACGTTCCCTCGCCAACGAATGTGAGAAGGGTGTGGTGGATACACACAGAATCTGGTGGGTACAGGCTGAAACCGTTGTGGGATTTTTGAACGGATGGGAAAAGAATCCTGACAAGCCGGAGTATCTGGAAGCAGTGAAAGCACAGTGGAACTTTATCAAAGAATATGTAATAGACAAGAGAAACGGTTCTGAATGGTATTGGTGGGTAGCTCCCGATGGAACAGCCCTTGAAAAACCGATTGTAGAACCTTGGAAATGTCCTTATCACAACGGCAGAATGTGTTTTGAAGTGATAAAGAGAACAGAATAAAAATGTTTGTATGAGGAGGAAATCATGTTACATCAGAAATATTATGAAGAGCTGAAAAAATATGAAGAGCTCATTAACAGAAAGAATGAAGTGGATACCGAATTTTATAACGGTGTTTACGATAAGTATGTTTATCCCGTACTTACCAGAGATCATATTCCGCTTACTTGGCAGTATGATTTGAACCCTGAAACCAATCCTTATTTCATGAAGAGACTTGGAATCAATGCGGTGATGAATTCCGGTGCCATCGAACTGAACGGAAAGTATTATTTGGTTGCCAGAATTGAAGGAGATGACAGAAAATCTTTCTTTGGCGTAGCAGAGAGTGATAACGGTGTAGACGGATTTAAATTCTGGGATTACCCTATTTTACTTCCTGATACCTGTCCGGAAGAGACCAACGTATATGACATGCGTCTTACCAAGCATGAAGACGGTTATATTTACGGTGTGTTCTGTTCTGAAAGTAAAGACACTACAGTGAACGATTTGTCTGCGGCAGTTGCTGCGGCAGGTATCGTGAGAACCAAGGATTTAAAGACTTGGGAGAGACTTCCCAACTTAGTAACTTTAAATTCCCCCCAGCAGAGAAATGTAGTACTTCATCCCGAATTTGTAGACGGCAAGTATGCATTCTATACAAGACCCATGGATGATTTCATTGAAACAGGTTCAGGCGGCGGTATCGGATTCGGACTTTGTGATGATATTACCAAGGCTGTTATCGATGAAGAAAAGATGACAAGTATCCGTAGATACCACACCATTACCGAGGCGAAGAACGGCGCGGGTGCAGTTCCCATTAAGACAGAAAAGGGTTGGATACATATTGCGCACGGCGTAAGAAATACAGCGGCAGGTCTGCGTTATGTTATTTACGCATTTGCAACAGATTTAAATGACCCTTCCAAGGTAATTGCAGAGCCCTCAGGACTGTTAATCGGACCCAGAGGCGGTGAAAGAGTCGGCGATGTTTCCAACGTAGTATTCACAAACGGTGCCATTGCCAACGACAAGGGAGAAGTATATATTTACTATGCTTCCAGTGACACCAGAATGCATGTTGCAGTTACTACCATTGATAAGCTGATTGATTATGTATTTAACACACCCAAGGATCCCCTTAGAAGTGTGGAATGTGTGGCACAGAGATGTGATATGATTGAAAAGAACCTTGCATTTCTTGCGCAGCAGAAATAATTTAAGAAAAGAGGAGAAAAGTAATGAGCGAATTAAAAATGATTGCCCCTGCGGTAAAAAATGTACCCTGGCAGGAAAGACCTGCTAACTTAGTCGGAGCACCTGTTTGGAGATATACAGAAAACCCTATTATCGGACGTAATCCTGTAGAAGGCGTTGCAAGAATCTTTAACAGTGCAGTTATGCCTTACGGTGATGAATTTATCGGTGTGTTCCGTGGTGAACAGACAAACGGTATCCCTTATATTTACATGGGAAGAAGTAAAGATGCGATTCACTGGGATTTCGACAAGGAAAAGATTCCTTTTGTAAATGAAAAGGGTGAACCTTTCATGCCCAGATATGCATATGACCCCAGGCTGGTTAAAGTAGAAGACACTTACTACATTATCTGGTGTCAGGATTTCTATGGTGCTTCCATCGGTATGGCAAAGACCACAGATTTCAAGACATTTACAAGACTTGAAAATCCTTTCATTCCTTACAACAGAAACGCAGTATTGTTCCCCAGAAAGATTAACGGAAACTATATGCTTCTTAGCCGTCCTTCCGACAGCGGACATACACCTTTCGGTGATATCTTCTTAAGCGAAAGCCCTGACATGGTATACTGGGGCAAGCACAGACATGTAATGAGCCAGGGAAGCGAATGGTGGGAGTCCGTTAAGATTGGTGGCGGTGCAGCTCCTATCGAGACAAGCGAAGGCTGGTTGTTATTCTACCACGGTGTAAGCGGAACCTGTAACGGTTTTGTATACTCCATCGGTGGTGCAATCTTAGACCTTGAAAATCCTTCTATCGTGAAGTACAGATGTGAAAACTTCCTGTTAACTCCCGAAGAATGGTATGAAGAAAGAGGATTTGTTCCTAACGTATGTTTCCCTTGTGCAACCATTCATGATCCTGAGAGCGGAAGAATTGCAATCTACTATGGTTGTGCAGACAGCTATGTAGGTCTTGCATTTACACAGTTTGAAGATATCGTGGCTTATATCAAGGAACACAGCCATGTAACAGAAACAGATACAGAAATCGGTATCAGATAATGCAAAGAAGCACGTTATGTGCAGTTTTCAAAAGGCTTGCTTCGTGCAAGCCTTTTGTTGCTCATAGGTAATTTTCATGGGCAATAAAATATGAATGCGCACTTGCGCAAAAAGGGAGAGAAGGTTATGGAATATAATGTACATCCCGAGCAGGGAATGATTCACAGAGGCAACTGGTCTCGTATCAAAGCATGCATGCAAAAAGCAAAGGAAGGAAAGTCATTAAAAGTAGGTTTTCTTGGTGGCTCCATTACCCAGGGAAGTCTTTCCTCCACGTCGGAAACCTGTTATGCCTATCTGGTATATGATTGGTGGAAAAAGAGATTTCCGCAGACGGAAATAGAATATATAAATGCCGGAATTGGCGGGACAACGTCCCAGTTTGGTGTATCAAGAGTAAAAGCACATTTACTTTCATATGCGCCTGATTTTGTGCTGACAGAGTTTGCGGTAAATGATGACAATACCGAGTTTTTTAAGGAGACTTACGAAGGACTTATCAGGAAAATATTGTCAGATGAGTGTAAACCGGCTTTGGTGCTGATGAACAATGTGAAATATGATGACGGACTGAATGCGGAGGATATGCATTTGGCAGTGGCAAAAGCATATGAACTTCCTATGGTAAGTATGAGACATACAATTTGGCCGGAGGTAGAAGCGGGACGTATCCCTAACAGAGAGATTACGCCGGATGATCTTCATCCCAACGATGCAGGACATGCACTTGTAGCACAGGTTATTACCACATTCCTTGATAAGGTCTATGAGGATTTGGAAAATGAAGAGCAACCCGCAGTGTATGACGCGAAAGAAATGCCTGCACCGATTACGACAAATGCTTATGAAAAATCCGTGCGTTATCAGAATTTTAACAGTGAGCCTGTTTTAACGGGATTTGAAGCTGACAAAGAAGAACAGAAGCATATCACGGAGTTTTTCAGAAACGGTTGGACTGCATGGGAAAAGGACAGCAAAATAACATTTAAGATAAACGGTACGGGAATTGCGGTGCAGTATCGCAAGTCAGTGAAGCAGCCTACGCCCATAGCGCAGATTGTGATTGACGGGGATACAGAAAATGCAATGCTTCTTGACGGCAATTTTGACCAGGATTGGGGAGATTGCCTTCACATTGATACAGTGGCAAGGAATTTAAAGCCGGATGAACATACGGTAGAAATTACGATTGTGCAAACAAATCCGGCAGATGTAGTTCCTTTTTATCTGGTATCTGTTATTGGTTCAAACTAAACCTATAAGGGGGAAAGCGGTATGGAAAATAACAAAATCTCTGATAAAGAAGTAAAGAAAAAACTGCAGGCAGAAAAGAAAGCGCTAAAGAAGGAACAGGCTGAGCAGAAGAAGGCCGCAAAGGAAGCTGCAAAAGCAGAAAAGGAATTGCAAAAAGCGGCACGCGCAGAAGCGGAGGCGGAAAGTGATTTGCAGGCAGCATCCGTGCAGGAGCAAATGTCCGCTGGAAAGAAACAAAAAGTGAAGATTGCGAAAAAGGAAAAAGCTGTGAAGGGTGACAAAAAGAAAATTGACTTCGCCACACTGCTTGGCAGCGTGAAAGACCTCCGTGGAGGCGGTAGCAAAAAGAGTATTTTAGGTACACTGCTTGCTGCATTTATGGTGCCGGTAGTGCTGATGATTACACTTGGTATTGTTTCTTACAACACGGCGTCTTCCGGTATTGTGGATAAATACAAAGAGTCAGCGATTTCTACAGTTTCTGCGGTAGGTGACTACTTTAATCTGGTATGTGATAATATTTCAGGAAAAGCGCTGGAGCTGATTACGAACAGTGATGTGGGTGATTATTATGATAAGCATTACGGGAAACAGACACCTGCGGCAATGGAATCCTTCCGTAATGCAAAATCCATTATCAGCAATGCCAAGTCAACAAATAAAAATATTTACAGCTGTAGTATTATTCCGGAAAGTACGGCATATTTGTCCACTTTATCCGGCGGTATGACAGAAACTCCCATGGCAGACTTTACCGAGACTGCGGAAGGACAATACTTTGTGACAAACAATACGCAGAGAAATAAGTGGATGGGTTATCAGACTTATTTGGATGCCAATATGCAAAGTAAGCAGGAAAATTACGCTTTTGTATATTACCAGAAATTTTCAAGAGCAGATGCATTTTTGGTAATGTCAGTAGATATGACAGTTGTAAAAGATATGCTTGACGGAATGGATTTTGGAGAAGGCAGTATCAAAGCATTAGTAGCTGCTGACGGAAGAGAGGTTTCTTTTGTGCAGAAAGCAGATGGTGCACAGGAAGCAGATGCGGCCGAAGAAAGCGCGCAGGAGCAGAATTGGTTTGTCGGAAATGAATTTTATGAATCAACCAAAGAAGCAGAAGAGCCGGGCAACGTTGATGTCAAAATTGGCGGAAAGAGATATGTATATATTTACGCTCCTGTTGGAAAAACAGGTGCCATGGTATGTGCGCTGATACCTGAAGATAACGTACTTGGACAGGTAGGAAGTATTAAATATATTACTATCTTTATGGTTATCCTGGCAGCAGGTGCAGCACTTGCTATCGGATTTGTGATTTCCGCAGGCATCAGTAAGACTGTAAAAGAAATGAGCAACGGACTTTCAGTAGTGGCTGGGGGCGATTTGTCCAAGGATTTTGAGACAAAGAGAAAGGATGAATTTGAGACCCTGACAGGAAGCTTGAATGCCATGATGCAGAGCATGAGAACACTGATGACGGATATGAAGCAGTTCAGTGCCAAGGTAAACGGGCTTTCCGGTGATGTATCTCACAAGACAACTGCAATTAATGAGTCCATGCAGGATATTACAAGAGCCATGGATGAAGTGGCAGGCTGTGTGCAGAGTCAGGCAGAAGATACAGAGACAAGTAATGAAAATATGGCAGCATTTTCAGCAAACATCGATGCGGTTACTGCTGAAACAGAGCGTATGGGTACTACGGTAGATAAAGCAATTGACGCGGTAGAAAAGGGAAGAGTAATTGTGGAAGATTTGAGTGCAAAATCCGATACCACGGTTTCGCTTACACGAGTACTGGTAAATGATATTGATGCGGTACAGAAAAACTCTGCTGAAATTAAGAACTTTGTTGACGTGATTAACAATATTGCTGGACAGACCAATCTTTTATCCTTAAATGCTTCCATTGAGGCGGCAAGAGCAGGAGAAGCGGGCAGAGGCTTTGCGGTCGTTGCCGAGGAAATCCGTAAGCTTGCTGATCAGTCCAAGGAATCCGGTGATAAGATTCGTGAAATTGTAGAACACATCGGAGTGACAACGGATAAGACAACAGAATCTGCGAGAGAAGCCGAAAACATGGTAAATGAACAGGCAAAGGCTTTGGAAGAGACGGTAAAAGTATTTGGCATGATTCATGACTGTGTAGGAGAACTGGTAGAAGGAATCCGTATGGTAACAGAAAGACTGGAAGAGAGCATGAACGAAAAAGATAGGGTAGAGAGCTCCTTGCAGAATATTTCCGCAGTATCCGAAGAAGTGGCAGCTTCTACAGAGGAAGTAACAGCAACCTTAGGTGAGCAGGTTTCCGTGATTCAGAATCTTAAAGATAAAGTAGAAGAACTCAGAGAAGATGCGCTTAGACTTGATATCTCTATTGAGAAATTTAAAATTGACTAATCGAAAGGAAGAAAAATATGTTTCGTGATGATTTCGTCTGGGGCGTTGCCAGTAGCGCCTATCAGGTAGAAGGAAAAGAAGAAGGAGACGGATGCGGTAAAAACATCTGGGACACTTTTACCGAAGAAGGAAGAATTTTGGATGGATATAATGCGTATGTGACTTGTGACCATATGCACAGATACAAAGAAGACTACGCTTTGATGCGTATGCTTGGTATCAAGGCTTACCGTTTTTCCATGAGTTGGGCGAGAATTTTGCCCGAAGGAACCGGAAAAGTAAATGAAAAAGCAATAGCGCTTTACAGAGACATGATTCTGGAAATGAAGAAGAACGGCGTAGAGCCTTATATTACAATGTATCACTGGGAGTTTCCCCAGGCCCTTCAGGATAAAGGCGGCTGGCTGAATGAAGAAGTGATTGACTGGTTTGCTGAGTATGCAAAGGTGGTTGCGGAGAATTTCTCCGATATTTGTGAGTACTTTATCACTTTAAATGAGCCTCAGTGCTTCGTGGGACTTGGCCATTTGTCCGGTGTACACGCACCGGGTGTGAAGCTTCCTTACAAGGATGTTTTCCAGATTGCGCATAATGCGCTCCGTGCACACGGTAAGGCAGTTATCAATCTGAGAAAATATGCATGTCGTCCCATTAAGGTTGGCTATGCACCTACCTGTGGTATGGCTTATCCTGCCAGTGATAAACCGGAAGATATTGAAGCGGCAAGAAAGACACTGTTCGGTTTCCATCAGCCTATGGATAACTGGACCTGGAATGTGGCATGGTTTAATGACCCTGTGTTCCTTGGCAAATATCCTGAGGAGGGACTTAAGAAATTTGCCGAATATCTGCCGGAAATCACGGAAGAAGATATGAAACTGATTTCCCAGCCTCTTGATTTTATGGGTCAGAATATTTACAACGGATATATGATGAAGGCAGGGGCAGACGGCGAACCTGAATTTGTAGACAGACCCGCAGGATTCCCCAAAACAGCGGCAAATTGGCCGGTAACCCCCGGATGCTTTTATTGGGGTGTGAAGTTCCTTTATGAAAGATATAAAATGCCGCTGTATATTACGGAAAACGGTATGTCCTGTCATGATGACGTGTCCTTGGACGGCAAGGTACATGACCCGAACAGACAGAACTTCCTTGACCTTTATATGTCTGCATTGCAGAAAGCCAATGATGAAGGTGCGGATGTCAGAGGATATTTCCTTTGGACATTTCTTGATAATTTTGAGTGGGATAAGGGATATACGGAGAGATTCGGTATCGTGCATGTAGATTTTGCAACGCAGAAGAGAATTGTGAAGGATTCCGCTTACTGGTATCAGAAAGTAATTGAAACAAACGGTGCAAACTTAAGTATCAACCGGAAACCCCGTCAGATTCTGTTCCTTGACCCTGTGTTTAAACAGATGATTTGGGGCGGCAATCAGCTGGAAACTAAATTTGGTTATCAAATTCCCGGAGATAAGACCGGTGAGTGCTGGGCTGTCAGTGCACATCCCAACGGAGATTGCGTGGTAAGAGAAGGCATTTATGCTGGAAAGAGCCTGTCAGAATTGTGGGAAGAGTATCCTGAGTTGTTCGGAAACAGTGATTATGACCGCTTCCCGCTTCTCATTAAGATTATTGATGCCAAGGATGACCTCAGTATTCAGGTACATCCCGATGATGCCTATGCAGGAGAACACGAAAACGGTTCCTTCGGAAAAACTGAATGTTGGTATATTTTGGACTGTCCCGAAGATGCAGCCCTTGTAGTTGGGCATAATGCAGGAAGCAAGGAAGAACTTGCGGACATGATTGCACAGGGCAAGTGGGGCGAGTTGATTCGCGAAGTGCCTGTAAAGAAAGGCGACTTTATTCAGATTAATCCCGGTACGGTACATGCCATTAAGGGCGGTCTGATGATTTTGGAAACCCAGCAGAACAGCGATATTACTTATCGTGTATATGATTACGACAGACTTACCGACGGAAAGCCCCGTCAGCTTCATGTACAGCAGAGTATTGATGTGATTACTGTGCCTGCACCTTCCGCAGATGACAGTGTGAAATCCGCACTTGACCTGCCGAAGAATGTGATGAATGAGTTAATCAGCTGTGATTACTATACTGTATGGAAATTGGATTTGGATGGAGCAATTTCCTTTGAGCAGACACATCCTTTCCTGATTATGAGCGTAATAGAAGGCGAAGGCCTTGTGAACGGTCAGATGATTAAAAAGGGCGACCACTTTGTGATTCCCAGCGGAATGGGAGAAGTGGAGATGCAGGGTGAAATGGTGCTGATTGCATCGAGTGTGAAATAAGAGAATTGTAATAAGAAAGGGACATTGGCGAAGGCCGATGTCCCTTTAGGCTTACAAGCAATAGGTAACCCTAGCCAAGAACTGAAAGATATGCTAAAATACATAGAGAAATCTACGGCTGAGAATATCACCAATGGAGATATTGCATCCGTTTCAGAGCTTGTTGACAAAGTAAAGAAACGCAGAGAGGTGGGTATCAATTATATGAAGTCATGGGAAGTAGAACAAATAGCCCGCGAGGAATCAATCAGAAAAACAATTAGCATTTTGAAAAATCTTGATGTTGCCAAGGCTACTGTTATCGAAAAAGTGATGGAACAATATGAACTGACAGAAGATGCAACAATTGAAAAAATAAGTTTATACTGGTAATTAGAAGATTCCGATGTTAAAAATTTTCGCATCGGAATCTTTTTATAATTGGGAACGATTAGTTTTTACCAGGAAATCTCCCGAAACCATCCATCCCGCATCACCAGTCTATTCTCCTCAGAATGCAAAAAATTATCATTGGCATCATAGCAGAAATCCATGCGCATATAATCTGCCGTAGCAATGCCGCATCCGTCAGGATTGGGGCAGAAACAACGGAAGGTATACCCGTCAGGAAGAAGTCTGTTAAAGTAAACTTTCCAAACCATGTGAAGTCCGGCTTTTGCCATGGCATAGCCGAAATCCTCGGTTTCTGTCACCTCGCGGATACTGGAAGCGGCATCGGTAATCAACCCTAACCGTTTTTTCCCTTTAGAAAGTAAGGGGAGTGAGGCTTCTACCAAATCGTAGGTATCGCAGACTGTTTTTTCATAAATTTGCAGCATTTCTGCATAATCTAAATTGCCGAAAACAGGGGTACTTTCACTGCGGTATTCTGCCTGAATAATCAGATAATCCAGTTTTCCTTCTTTTTCAATTTCTTTCAGTATAGCTTCGCACGCTGTCTTGTTTTCGGCAGTAGGAAGTTCATATACACAGGCACCAAGTTCATGGAACTGCTTTGCAGTTTTTGCTGCTTCCTGAAAACAGGTTCCTGCAACTAATACAATTTCTCTCATCTTCGCACCTCCTTAAAACGGCCAGAACCGGTTATAAACATCCTGTATCATTAATACATCTTCACAGGGAATATCGCCGGTAAACTGCTTAAAAGCTACCAGAGCAGTTTCTTCGGGTTCGAAATGGCCTTCGGTTGCCTTTACACCGCTCATATAGGAGCGCACCCAGCCCGGATGATACAGGCGGAAGGTAAATCCTTCTGGGCGTAGCTTCTGAAATAACATTTGGGATGCCATATTTAGTGCAGCCTTTGAGGAGGTGTATGTAAAGGTATCGGGGCGTGTGGAAAGTGCAATCACACCGGCCTCCGAAGAAAAGTTACAAATTCTTTTTTGTCCTTTTTGCATCAGAGGGTAAAAGGCTTCTATGGTGCGTAAGGAGCCGAAGGTATTAACCTGAACCGTGTGTAAAAAGCGTTCGCGGTTATCCTCCTGATAAAATATGCCTGCGCAGTTTATCAGGATATCAAGGCAGTCTGTTTTGGCAGAAACAAGTTTAACCGCTTCTTTTACTGACACATCGTTTCCCACATCTAAGGGAATGATATGCAACGTTTCGGGGAACCGCTCTTTTAAATTCTCAAGTTCCGGCCAATCGGGCATAAACTGTCCGGCATATACAATATAACCGTTTTTGGAAAAAACTTCTGCAAGGGCAAAACCGACGCCCCGGTCTGCACCTGTAATCAGTACATGTTTCATGAATGACCTCCTAAAGTTTGTGTTTTACTTTTTGATACACCAATTAATAGCGTTGAGCAAAAGCTTTTGGAATTCCGGATTTTTCCATACATCTAAAATGTGACCCGGCATCAGGGCGCAAAGTCGCCCTTGTCCTATTTCACGCACATAACCGGCAGGCATGTCAGCACCGTCCTTTGAAGAGGAAGTCATCAAAATAAGGGCGTCTTTTGCGGTTAATTCAATTTGATAATGTTCGTCTCGGACAGTAAAGTCTTTCACTCCTTCTGTCACCGGATGAGACGCAGGTGATATCTGATAATTAACGGGACATCTGGAAGGATGAGTTACAAAACGGCATCCTACCAAATTAATATATTCACGGGCGGGGATGTCAAAACGTTCTTCTTTCATTTCCCCAAAGGAATTCCCGGCGTGAACAGACAGAAATCCACCGCCATCTTCTACATATTTTCTAAGGTCACAAGGAGTTGCTTCATTGACCCCCTGTTCAAACCAGGGTGAGGTATTGCCGGATGTTAAATTGTTACCTTTACAGCAGATGATTAAATCATATTGTTTTAAGTCTCCGGCGGAAAGCATGTCCTTGGCATCTTCCATAAATTCCATGGAGTCATAAAATTCGCTTAGGTAGGATAAGCCTGTGCGGATTACTTCCGCAGGATGCCAGATATCCCCTGCAAGAACAAGTATCTTTTTCATGAATGAAGCCTCCTAATATGGTTTTGTTTTCAGTTCTCCGTACACGGTTTCTCTCAGTTTCTCGAAATTCTCTTTCGTATTGGCAGCAATAACGCCAAAGGGACCGTCTAAAGGTAATGAATCATGGAACAAAAATTCCACATATCCGCCGGCTTCCTGAATCAGCAAAGCTGCTGCAGCCGCGTCCCAAGGGAAAATACGGATTTCAAAGTAGAGCTCTACACGGCCTGCGGCAAGCAAAGCCAGTTCCAAAGCGGCAGTGCCTAATCTACGTAAATCATCACATTCATCATAGACCTTTTCGATAATGCGGAAGCATGCGGTCGCGTGACGCTTATCATACAGACTCATGGCAGAGCAAAGGTGGGAATGTGCATAATCGCGGTCTGAAACATGAATGCGGTTGCCGTTCATGTAGGCACCTTCTCCGGCTTTTGCATAGTACATTTCATCACGGTAGGGGAAATATACCACGCCGATATAGGGAACATTGTCCTTAAGCAGGGCCACGGAGATAACACTTAAGCCAAGGTCACGGATGAAATTGGAAGTGCCGTCAATGGGGTCAATTACCCAGGTATATTCTGCAGTCTGAAAAGTGGCGTCTCCTTCTTCTCCGATAAAGGCGCTGCCGGGAAGTAATGCTTGCAAATTTTCATAAAGAAAATTCTGTACCGCAATGTCTGCGGAGGTCACATAGTTGGAGGCATTTCCTTTTTGCGAAATATCCTCAATGTCTTTTTTCATGAGAAGGGAAGCTTCCCTTACGATTTCTGTAATTTTTGTAATCATAATTATCATCCTGTTCTGTCATTTCCTAATATTTATGAAGATATTATAGGGAATTTTTCGTTTAATTACTAGAAGGAATCTCTATAGATATGGTAAATATTTTCCTTTTTCTTGATAAAGTGGCATGGAGTTGATATACTTTTATTGTTGTAAAGAAATAAAGTATACATTACAAATAGAAAGTGAGGACACTTTAATGATTAATGAACAATATAAGCAGATGTTACAGGGAAAATCCGTTATCAGACAGCTTTCCGAGTTTGCAACCGCAAGAGGAAAGGAAATCGGCTACGAAAATGTATTTGATTACAGCTTGGGAAATCCTTCAGTGCCCGTGCCTGAGAAGTTTACACAGGTGATGATTGATTTGCTTCAGAATAAGACTTCCATGGAGCTTCACGGCTATAGTCCCAGTGTGGGTATTCCTTCCGTAAAGGAAAAAATTGCGGCATCTTTGAATGAAAGATTCGGCATGAACTATACAGGGAATCATATTTTCCCCACCACAGGTGCGGCAGGTGCGGTGGCACATGCGGTAAGATGTGTGACAAAGCCCGGCGATGAGGTGCTGACTTTTGCACCGTATTTCCCGGAGTACAACCCTTACATTAATATGTCCGGTGCACAGCTTAAGGTAGTGCCTGCCAATACAGAAAATTTCCAGATTAACTTTGAAAAGTTAGAGGAGATGTTGAACGAAAAGACGATGGCACTTTTAATCAACACACCAAATAATCCTTCAGGTGCTGTTTACAGTGCAGAGACATTGACCGCTTTGGCAGAGCTTCTTTATAAGAAACAGGAAGAATACGGACATGATATCTTTATCATTTCCGATGAACCTTACAGAGAAATCGTATTTGCAGGGGTGGATGCTCCTTATGTATCCAAATTTTATGACAATACCTTATCCTGTTATTCCTATTCAAAATCGTTATCCTTACCGGGTGAGCGAATCGGTTATGTGGCAGTAAACCCTAAGTGTACCGATGCAGAATTGATTGTAACTATCTGCAGTCAGATTTCCAGAGGAATCGGGCATAACTGTCCTCCTTCCATTATTCAGCTTGCAGTGGCAGAAGTGCTTGATGTAACCTCTGATATGAGTGTTTACGAAACCAATATGAACCTGCTTTACAATGAACTTACAGACCTTGGATTTTCCTGCGTAAAGCCCGGCGGAACCTTCTACATCTTCCCCAAGGCACTTGAGGATGACGCAGTGGCATTCTGCCAGAAGGCATTGAAATATGACCTTGTACTGGTACCTTCCGACAGCTTTGGTGTACCCGGCTACTTCCGTATGGCATACTGCATCGACACTGAGAAAGTAGAGCGCTCCTTAACAGCTCTCCGTAAATTCGTTAAGGATAATTATTAATTAATAGGGAATTTGTTTGCGCGGCGAGTCTGTTTTATACTGATTGAAGGGTACTTTAAAAACGTCAGTCCTTGGTTTGCGTTCTTTGCAAACCTAGTACTGCTACGTTTTTATGTAGCGGGAGCGTGCCCGAAATCAGTATAAAACAGACTCACCGCGCACAGTAAATTCACCATAGAAATTATTTCAAGATAATAGAAAGAAGGAATGAAAATGCATCAGGCAGGACTTGTACTGGAAGGCGGAGGCATGAAAGGAAACTACACCAACGGCATTCTCGATTTTTTCCTGGATAAAGGACTGGAATTTCCTGTTTGCTACGGTGTTTCCGCAGGCGCTATCAGTCTTTGCAGTTTTTTGTCAAAGCAAAGAGGAAGGGCGCTTAACGTTGGCATTGATTATCTGGATGATAAAAATTATTGCAGTCTTTACAGTCTGATTACCACGGGAGACTTGTTTGGAGTGGATATGTGTTACCGGAAAATTCCCGATGAGCTTTCTCCCTATGATCATGATACTTATGAGAAATATCAGGGGACTTTTTATAGTGTGGTAACAAACATAGAAACAGGAAAACCTGAATATATTCCTATTAAAGACATGAGGAAAGATTTGGTGGCAGTCCGTGCATCGGCCTCCCTTCCATTGGTATCCCGCAACGTTGAAATTGGCGGAAAACTTTATCTGGACGGTGGTATTTCGGATGGAATACCCCTTAAGGAATCCATGAAGCAGGGAAACCGGAAAAATGTAGTTGTCATGACAAAAGAAGTGGGATACCGCAGAAAGCCAAGTTCCATGCTCTCATTAATAAAAATGAAGTATCGCAAATATCCTAAGGTCTATGAACTGATGAGGGACAGACACATTATTTATAATGATACCTTGGATTTTATTCAGGAACAGGTAAAGGCAGGCAATACTTTTTTGATTCAACCAAAGGTAAAAAGTGATGTGGGAAGAATTGAAAAAGATAAGGAAAAACTGATTGCACTTTACGAACAAGGATACAGGGATGCAGAAAACTGTTACGAGGAGCTTCTTGCATTTCTGGAAAAGTAGTATTTCATAATTGGAGGAAATAAGATGATAGAGTTTTTAAAAGCAGTGTTATTCGGTATTGTGGAGGGTATCACGGAATGGCTTCCCATTAGCAGTACCGGGCATATGATTTTGCTGGATGAATTTGTGAAGCTTGACGTATCACCGGAATTTTGGGAGATGTTTCTGGTAGTAATTCAGCTTGGCGCGATTTTGGCGGTAGTACTTTTATTCTTTCCGCAGATTTGGCCTTTTGGAAATAAAAGTAATACATGTCCTGTGAAGAGGAAAGGAATCCTTTCTTATTGTAAGAAAGATGTATGGGTGTTATGGTTTAAGATTTTGGCAGCCTGTATACCGGCAGCAGTGGTAGGGCTTTTGTTTGATGAATTTTTTGAAAGTCTTTTTTATAACGGTGTTTGTGTATCTGTTGCACTTATCGTATTCGGTATTGGATTTATCTGGATTGAGAACCGCAATAAGGGCACAAAACCGCAGATTCATTCTTTAAACGAGCTTACTTATAAGACAGCACTGATTATCGGTCTGTTTCAGCTGATTGCGGCAATTTTTCCGGGAACAAGCCGTTCCGGTGCAACAATTTTGGGAGCTCTCCTAATCGGGGTATCAAGAACGGTTGCGGCGGAATTTACCTTCTTTCTGGCAATACCGGTTATGCTCGGAGCAAGTCTTCTTAAAATATTGAAATTCGGATTTTCTTTTACAGGAAATGAATTGATGATTTTGCTCACAGGCATGATTACGGCATTTGTGGTTTCCGTAATTGTAATTAAGTTTTTGATGGGCTATATCAAGAAACACGATTTCAAAATTTTTGGATGGTACCGTATCGTTTTGGGAGCGATTGTACTGTTATATTTTGGCATTATAAGGTAAAAATAGGCGGATTAGTTGACATTTTGGGGAATTTGGAGTACACTGATTGGCATAAATAAGTGTTTTGGGGAGAATACTTTTAGTCACCGTTGTATGGAGCAGGGAGAGATTATTAGAAAGTTCCACAATGCGAAAGGAGTTTATTATGGCAGAAGTTAAGAAGACAACAGCAAAAGTAATTGCTAAGACAGCACCTGTTAAGGAAGAAGCTAAGAAGGTAGAAGAAGTTAAGGCAGAAGTGAAAGAAGCACCTAAGGCAGAAGCTAAGCCTGCAGCAGAAAAGAAAGCACCTGCAAAGAAGGCAGCAGCTTCCAAGAAGGAAGCAGCAGCTAAAAAGGCACCTGCAAAGAAGGAAGCTAAACCTGCAGCAGAGAAGAAAGCACCTGCAAAGAAAGCAGCAGCTAAGAAGACTGCAGTTAAGGAAGCCGTTAACTTCCAGTTCAGCGGAAAGTCTTATACACCCGATGATTTATTAAAGATCTGCAAGGATGTATGGAAATATGACTTAAACGGTAAGGAAGAAGATTTCGAATCTGTTGAATTGTATGTAAAGCCTGAAGAGAATACTACATACTATGTAATCAACGGAAATGTAACAGGAAGCTTCTTTATCTAAGAAGAACATATTGTGTCGGAACGTAAGCGGACATCTTCGGATGTCCGTTTTCTGTCTAATAAGACGGCTCGCAAAGCGTGGCGTCGTTTGGTTCTCTTGATTTTAAAGTATTTCCGGCCAGAATATAAAATGTAAAGCTTTCCTCGAAAAAGCTTTTTAGAAACTTTCGTCGGATTTTTTAGAAACGCCCTTTTCATAAATGCACTGCCCGGAGTAACTGTTTGAAAAGCCGCCATTACAACAGTGCAAAGCCTATAAAACTTTTTTAAAAGGCTTTTGGCACTTGTTGTAGTTGTGCGGCTTTGAGTTTTACGACGGGCAGTTAATAAGCATATGAAAAGGGCGGCTTCAAAAAATTCCGAAAGTTTATATATGCTTTGAGAGGAAACTGTTACATTATTATATTAATGCGGAAAGTACTTTAAAATTTACGCCTACTGTTTAGAATTTTTTTAGAATTAATTTAGAGGATATCTGTTGACAATATATATGGTAAGTGATATTTTATGTATGAAAGGTGTTAGCACTCCATTGGGTCGAGTGCTAACAAAGACAAAAGAATCGGAAAGGAGCGGCTAATATGCAGTTAGATGAAAGAAAAGTAAAAATTTTACAAGCCATCATCCGCAACTACTTAGAAACCGGTGAACCGGTAGGCAGCCGTACCATTTCCAAATACACAGATTTAAATTTAAGCTCGGCCACCATCCGTAACGAGATGGCAGATTTGGAAGAGATGGGATATATTTTGCAGCCCCATACATCCGCAGGCCGTATTCCTTCTGACAAGGGTTATCGACTTTATGTAGATGCCATGATGGAAGAGAAGGAAAAAGAACTGGAAGAACTGAAAGAGATGATGATTGAAAAGGAAGACAAAATGGATCATCTCTTAAAGCAGGTAGCAAAGCTTTTGGCTGTGAACACGAACTACGCAACTATGATATCAGCGCCCGTTGTTCACAAAAACAAATTAAAATTCATCCAGCTTTCCAGAGTAGATACACATCAGCTTTTGGCTGTTATTGTGATGGAAGGCAATGTAATTAAAAACAATATTCTGCATGTAGCGGAAGAGCTAAATGATGAAACACTGTTAAAGCTGAATATTCTTCTGAATACCAATTTAAACGGTATGGCATTAGAGGAAATTAATCTGGGTACTATATCCATGATGAAACAGCAGGCAGGAGTTCACAGCGATATTGTATCGGACGTAATTGATGCAATTGCAGAGGGAATTAAAGCAGAAGAAGATTTGCAGATTTATACCAGCGGTGCGAACAACATTTTTAAATATCCGGAACTTGCGGATAATCAAAAGGCAAGTGAAATCATCAATACATTTGAAGAAAAGCAGATGCTTACCGAGTTGGTGCAGGAGAGACTTGCAGACGAAGAGAACACGGGAATTCAGGTTTATATCGGTAATGAAACCCCGATTCAGACGATGAAGGACTGCAGTGTGGTAACGGCGACCTACGAGCTGGGAGAAGGAATGCGAGGAACTATCGGTATTATCGGACCGAAGCGAATGGATTATGATAAGGTAGTCAGTACACTCAAAACCATTACCCATCAGCTTGATGATTTATATAAAGACAGGAAGTAGAAAGGACAGGAGATATGGAAGAAAGAAAGGAAGACTTACAGGAAAAAATGACTGTAGAAGATACAGAAGAAACTCCGGCTCAGGATGCAGTGGCAGATGACGCGGACAATGCAGAAAATGACGCAGACGAAGCGGATGAAGCAAATGCAGACGAAGTGAGCGAGTCTGAGGAAGAGCAGGACGGTCCGGGAGATAAGGCAGACAAAAAGTTCTTCAAGAAAAAAGCAAAAGCAGACAAAAAGCAGGATGCCTTGAAGGAGAAGGTAGACGAACTGGAAGATAAGGTAAAACGTCAGATGGCAGAGTTTGACAACTTCCGCAAGCGTACAGAAAAAGAAAAGGCAGCCATGTTTGAAACAGGAGCAAAGAGTGTTATTGAAAAAATCCTTCCGGTGGTAGATAACTTTGAAAGAGGTTTGGCAACCATTCCCGAAGAGGACAAAGGAAGCGGCTTTGCGAACGGTATGGAAATGATTTACAGACAGCTTATGACAGAACTGGAAAAGATGGATGTAAAGCCCATAGCGGCCGTAGGAGAAGAGTTTAACCCCGAGTTCCACAATGCAGTGATGCAGGTGGAAAGCGAAGAGTATGAATCCGGCGTGGTAGCGCAGGAACTGCTCAAGGGTTACACATATAGAGACACCGTGGTGAGACACAGCATGGTGGCAGTAGTAAGCTAACAAAACCATTAGTTGATATAGGAGGAAACAATCATGGGAAAAATTATTGGTATTGACTTAGGTACAACAAACAGCTGCGTAGCAGTTATGGAAGGTGGTAAGCCCACCGTTATCGCAAATGCAGAAGGGGCAAGAACAACACCCTCTGTAGTAGCGTTCACAAAGACAGGTGAAAGATTAATCGGTGAACCTGCAAAACGTCAGGCGGTAACCAACGCTGACAAGACAATCGCATCCATCAAGAGAGATATGGGTACAGACAACGGTCGTACAATCGATGATAAGAAGTACTCTCCTCAGCAGATTTCTGCTATGATTCTTCAGAAACTGAAAGCAGACGCTGAAAGCTATCTTGGCGAAAAAGTAACAGAAGCAGTTATCACAGTTCCTGCTTACTTCAATGACGCACAGCGTCAGGCAACCAAGGACGCAGGTAAGATTGCAGGTCTTGATGTAAAGCGTATCATCAACGAGCCTACAGCGGCAGCACTTGCTTACGGTCTTGACAATGAAAAAGAGCAGAAAATCATGGTATATGACTTAGGTGGCGGTACCTTCGACGTTTCCATCATCGAAATCGGTGACGGCGTTATTGAGGTTCTTGCAACAAACGGTGACACACATCTTGGTGGTGATGACTTTGACAACAAGCTCACACAGTGGATGATTGATGAATTCAAGAAGGCAGAAGGCGTTGACTTATCTCAGGATAAGATGGCGCTTCAGAGATTAAAAGAAGCAGCAGAAAAGGCAAAGAAGGAACTTTCCTCTGCAACAACAACAAATATCAACCTTCCCTTCATCACAGCAACAGCAGAAGGTCCCAAGCATTTTGATATGAACCTTACAAGAGCTAAGTTTGATGAATTGACACATGATCTTGTAGAAAGAACAGCAATTCCCGTACAGAACGCTATGAAGGATGCAGGTCTTACAAATGCAGATTTAGGCCAGGTACTTTTAGTTGGTGGTTCTACACGTATTCCTGCAGTACAGGATAAGGTAAGACAGCTTACAGGCAAAGAGCCTTCCAAGAGCCTTAACCCCGATGAATGTGTAGCACTCGGTGCTTCTATTCAGGGTGGTAAGTTAGCAGGCGATGCAGGTGCAGGAGAAATTCTTCTCCTTGACGTAACTCCTCTTTCTCTCTCTATCGAGACTATGGGTGGTATCGCAACAAGATTGATTGAAAGAAATACAACAATTCCTACCAAGAAGAGCCAGATTTTCTCTACAGCAGCTGATAATCAGACAGCCGTTGACATCAATGTTGTACAGGGTGAAAGACAGTTTGCAAGAGATAACAAGTCCCTTGGACAGTTCAGACTTGACGGAATCCCTCCGGCAATGCGCGGAGTTCCTCAGATTGAAGTTACTTTTGATATCGATGCAAACGGTATTGTAAACGTATCTGCTAAGGATCTTGGAACAGGAAAAGAACAGCATATTACCATTACAGCAGGCTCCAATATGTCTGATGATGAAATTGATAAGGCAGTAAAAGAAGCAGCTGAGTATGAAGCACAGGACAAGAAGAGAAAGGAAGCAATCGATACCAGAAACGATGCTGATGCTTTCGTATTCCAGACAGAAAAGGCTTTGAACGAAGTTGGCGACAAGATTGATGCATCTGCTAAATCAGAAGTAGAAGCTGATGTGGCAGCGGTAAAAGCAATTCTTGAGAGAACCAAAGATCAGGAAATGTCTGACAGCGACATCGATGAATTGAAAGCTGCAAAAGAAAAGCTGACAAACAGCGCGCAGGCACTCTTTACCAAGATGTATGAAAACATGCAGCAGGCACAGGGTGGTGCCGGTCCTGACATGGGTGGCTTTACAGGAGCAGGCCCTGACATGGGAGGAAATGCAGAACCCGCAGATGATGTAGTTGATGGAGATTATCGCGAAGTTTAAGAAATAACACACATATGCCGCCGTCAGGCGGCATGTTGTGCGCCCGGAGGGCGGGAGGATTAGTATGGCAGAACAGAAACGTGATTATTATGAAGTCCTTGGAGTAGAAAAGGGCGCTGATGATGCGGCCATCAAAAAAGCATATAGAGTACTTGCCAAAAAGTATCATCCTGATATGAATCCGGGTGATGCTGAGGCTGAGAAAAAGTTTAAAGAAGCATCGGAGGCTTATGCTATTTTAAGTGACCCCGAAAAGAGAAGACAGTATGACCAGTTCGGCCATGCTGCATTTGACGGTGGCGCCGGCGGTGGCGGATTCGGCGGCTTTGATTTTAACAGTGCAGACTTCAGTGATATATTTGGTGATATTTTTGGCGACTTCTTTGGTGGCGGAAGAAGCAGAAGAGGCAATAACGGTCCCATGAAGGGTGCCAATATCCGTACCAGCGTGCGTATTACTTTTGAAGAAGCGGTGTTTGGCGTTGAGAAGGAAATTGAGCTCACTTTGAAAGATGAGTGTCAAACCTGTCACGGCAATGGTGCAAAGCCCGGTACAAGTCCGGAAACCTGTCAGAAGTGTGGCGGTAAAGGACAGGTGGTATTTACACAGCAATCCTTCTTCGGCACGGTAAGAAACGTACAGACCTGTCCCGATTGTAACGGTACCGGTAAAGTAATTAAAGAAAAGTGTGATGATTGTCACGGAAGCGGATACATTGCAAGCCGTAAGAAAATTCAGGTATCTATTCCGGCAGGTATTGACAATGGACAGAGCGTCCGTATCAGAGATAAAGGTGAACCCGGTGTAAACGGAGGTCCAAGAGGAGACCTGTTGGTAGAAGTGATTGTGGCACGCCATCCTGTTTTCCAGAGACAGGACTACAATATTTACTCAACAGTACCGGTATCCTTTGCGGTAGCGGCACTTGGCGGTGATGTAGTGGTGGATACTGTTGATGGTAAGGTACTTTACGAGGTGAAGGCAGGAACTCAGACAGACACCAAGGTAAGGCTCAGAGGAAAAGGTGTTCCGTCTCTTCGAAACAAAGATATGCGTGGTGACCATTATGTTACATTGGTAGTGCAGACACCGGAAAAATTGTCAAATGAGGCAAAAGATTTGTTGAAACAGTTTGACGCACTTACAGGTGATAGTCTGAATGCGGCGAAGAATGTAAAAGACGGCAAGACGGAACCTGCAAAAGAAAAGAAAAAGAAATTTTGGAAATAACAGGAAGCGTATCGGTAGGACTGCCTGCCGATACGTTTTTTTGGTCCAATAAGACGGCTCGCAAAGCGTGGCGTCGTTTGGTGTGTACATGGCGGAAAGGTAGCATTATGATTTATGATTTTACGGCGCTGGATGTGGAAAGCACCGGTCTGAATCCCAAAACTGACAAATTAATAGAAATAGGTGCCGTAAAGGTACGTAACGGAAAGATAACAGACCGATTTCATACATTGGTTTATCCGGGGAGGAAACTGGAAGAGAGGATTACACAGCTTACCGGTATTACAGATGAAATGCTGAAGGATGCGCCTGTCATAGAAGAAGTGATTCCATTGCTTCTCGATTTTATCGGAGAGGATGTTTTGCTCGGTCACAGAATTTTGTTTGATTTTTCCTTTATCAAAAAGGCGGCAGCAAATCAGAAGCTTTCATTTGAAAAAAAGGGAATCGATACCTTGAAGATTGCCAGAAGATTTTTGCCGGAGTTAGAGAGTAAGCGACTTTCTTTTCTGTGTGAATATTTTGAGATACCGATTGATGCCCATAAAGCAGAAAGCGATGCTAGGGCAGCGGCTATGCTCTACTTTAAACTGGCAGAAAAATTTGGCGGAGAGGACGGATTTGAAGCGTTGCCGCTTATATATAAAGTGAAAAAAGAAAGTCCTGCAACGCCCAGGCAAAAAGAACGGTTATATAAATTGGTGGACATGCATAAACTGATAATAGACTACGATATAGACGGGCTGACCAAAAGTGAGGCCAGCCGGATTACGGACAAAATATTATCAACCTACGGAAAGCAACTTTAATTGCGTTCAAGCATTTGGACAATGCTGTTTTTTAATCCTGAATTAAGTTCCTTTGCAATGGGAATCAGGTCTTTAATCTTTTCAGGACATCCCTGCTCCTTGTAAATGGTCATAAGCAGCTTGTAAGTGGCACTGACATCGGTGTGTGTGGAAACTGCAAATTCAAGGACGGTACAAGCCTCGTCAAGAAGTCTGTTTTCATAAAGCCGGTTTCCCAAGGTCTGCAGGGTACGGGCCAAAGTAGTGTAGCGTTGGTCATAAGAGGATAGTAAATTGATATTGGGGGCACCGTATTGCAGTTTTAAGTCGGTATTGCTGATACCGGTCAGATTCACAATAGGAGACTTGGATAATTCTTCCAGCGTTTCCCGGCATTCCTCTGCCACAGAATCATCCGGCAAGGCAGAAAGGGGAAGTGTATTTAAAGGAATCTGAATGTAGCATAAATCGTCCAAAGATTTCCGTGGAGTTCTGTTGGCAGCAAGTTCCTTTTCCCAGAAATCATCCATGGATTTCTGCTCCAAATTTCTGTGCTTATGAATTTCATATCCGAGCCATACGCAGAATACAATAAAACTTGCAAAAAAGGGGAACTTCATATATAATATCCTTTCATAGAAAACAAATGTAAAATAGGTAACAAAAGCAAATTTGGGCTGTAAAATGCCCTCAAATGATAAGAAAGGTGTGGTTATTCAAATGTTCAATTTCCATAACAGAAGAACCAGAAAAATTGTTTCATCCATCATTATTTTATTGGTTGTCATTGCTATGATAATTCCAACTTTAGCATATTTTATTTATTAAAGCAATGAATAACTCTCCGGAGGGAGTTTTGTATGAAAAAGTTAAGTAAGATATTCATGATGCTGGCAATTGCGGTGTGCAGCTTTTGGGGCCTTAACTTGCATGCGCAGGCTGAGGAAGAAGAGAAGATTCTTCCCGGAATTTATATAGAGGATATGTCCGCTGAGGGAAAAACTGTTTCGGAAGCGGAAGCTATGGTAAATGATTACGTGGAGCAGCTTCTTTCAAGAAATATTACGTTGGTTATGGTAAATGACAAGGAAGTGGTGGTAACACCGGCTGACATGGGATTTTACTGGTCTAACAAAGAGATTATAAATGAAGCCGCAGCTATTGGACAAAAGGGAAATGTAGTACAGCGTTATAAGGCAAAGAAAGATTTACAGTTTCAAAATAAAAAATTTGAGCTTGTGTTTGATGCAGACAAAGAGCAGATAAAGCGTATTCTCGCAGAACAGTGTTCCGTTTACAATGTTGAAGCGGAAAATGCCACACTAAAAAGAGTGGACGATGAGTTTGTGATTGAAAGCGGTCAGGTAGGCTGTGTGCTTGATGAAGAAGCGTCTATGAATAAGCTGTATGAGTTCTTAACAACACAGTGGGAAGGCAGTGATGCGTCTTTGGAACTGATTGCCAAGGTGGATGAGCCTCTTGGAAGTGTTGAAGAACTTAGTAAGGTGAAAGATGTACTCGGTACTTTTTCTACCAGTTTTAAGACATCCGGTTCTTCCAGAAGTGCCAATGTTAGAAACGGTTGTGCTTTGATTAATGGTATTACTTTGTATCCGGGAGAAGAGTTTTCTACGTATGATACAGTTGCACCGTTTACAACAGAAAACGGATATTATATGGCCGGTTCCTATTTAAACGGTCAGGTAGTAGACAGCCTTGGCGGAGGAATCTGTCAGGTTTCCACAACGCTCTACAATGCAGTTCTTTTGGCGGAACTGGAGGTTACCGAGAGACACAACCACTCTATGATAGTGACCTATGTAGACCCTTCTGCAGATGCGGCGATTTCCGAATCTGCCGGAAAAGATTTCCGATTTGTAAACAATCTGGATACTCCTATTTACATTGAAGGATATACTACCGATGATAAGCAGATTGTATTTACCATTTATGGTCAGGAGACGAGAGACGCGGGACACAGTGTAGCTTTTGAAAGTGAAATTATCAGCAAGACTTATCCTGACAGTGAAGTGATTTATACCAATGAAGCAATGGCAGTGGGAGAGGTTTCCGTACAGTCGGCGCATATAGGTTATAAAGCGAATCTTTGGAAAATTGTCTATGAAAATGAGCAGGAAGTAAGCCGTGAGATGGTGAATTCCAGTGTATATAAAATGGTGCCCAGAACGGCTACCGTAGGGGTTGCGACAGCAGATCCGAATATTTACAATCAAATGATGGCAGCCATTGCCACTAACAATATTGATCATGTAAAAGGTGTAGCGGCAGCGCTTGCCGCCGCAGCAGTTCCGCCGGCGCCACCGGCAGAAGTACCCGGTGAGGCACCCGCGCAGCCTGCACAGCCACCTGTTGATCCTGCGGCAGTGACACAATAACGCGAAAGACAGTAGAGTATGAGACAAGGGAAGATATCTGAAAGTGTTTTGAAACGTTCCGTTTTAAAATATATTGACCGAAGTAAAGAACAGACAGGAAAAGGTGCAGGCGTAGGGGAAGACTGCGCCTTTTTGACTTGTGGAAGCGGCTCTTTGGCGGTATCGACCCAGACATTTATCCTTCCTGTGACAGATGCTGTGAAATATGCTTTGTATGCCGCAGTAAATAATCTGGCGGCGGGAGGAAGCAAGGCAGAATATGTAACGCTGGCGTTTACATTACCGGAAGAGTTGCCGGAACCGGAACTGCAGCAAATGATGAAACAGGCGCAGGAGGTTTGCAGGGAACTTGAAATTCAGATAATCGGCGGACATACAGAAGTCTCTGATAAGGTGAAAGCGCCGGTAATTACCGTTACGGCTTTGGGGGCGCATTTGACAGGTGAGAAGGTTTTTAGAGAAGCTGACAGAAAAATACCTCAAAACAATTTGGATATTGTTATGACCAAGTGGATTGGACTTGAGGGAACAGCAATCCTTGCCAAGGAAAAGGAAAAAGAATTGCTGATGAGATATCCCGGGTCTATTATCTATACGGCGCAGGGGTTTGACCGGTATTTATCACTGCTTCCGGAGGCCGCCACCGCCGTCATGTCCGGCGTTTATACCATGCACGATGTACGAAACGGAGGCGTGTTTGGTGCTTTGTATGAACTTGCAAAGCGTATGGGCGTTGGACTATCCATAGACTTAAAACAAATTCCGGTGAAGCAGGAGACAATAGAAATCTGTGAATTCTTTGATATAAATCCCTATGAGTTATTGTCCGGCGGCAGTTTACTGATTGTGACTGCCGATGGTGAGAAGCTAGTGGAGGCGTTATATGAAAAGGGCGTGGAAGCAGCCGTTATCGGGAAAACCACAGCAGGAAACGATAAGGTGGTTTTGAATGAAGATGAAACCAGATACTTGGAACCTGCCAAACCTGATGAAATTTTTAAAATTGATTTTATGTCCGTATAGAAATATAATAGAATGCAGGAAAGGATGGACGAAATTATGAGAGAACAGATTTTAGCGATTATTGAAAAGAACAGCCGCATTGATATTAAAGAGCTTGCGGTGATATTGGGCGTAGAGGAAATAGATGTTGCCAATGAATTAAAGGCACTTGAGGAAGAAAGTGTTATTTGCGGATATCACACCATGATTGACTGGGAAAAAACTTCCATTGAAAAAGTAACGGCACTTATTGAAGTGCGTATTACTCCTCAGAGAGGTCAGGGCTATGACAATATCGCAGAGAGAATTTACAGATATCCCGAAGTAAACAGTGTATATCTGATTTCCGGCGGTTATGACCTGATGGTAACTTTGGAAGGAAAGTCATTGAAGGCAATCTCCAGTTTTGTATCCGATAAGCTTTCTACACTTGATGGTGTATTAAGTACAGCCACTCACTTTATCTTAAAGAAATACAAAGACCATGGAACTATTATGCACAAAATTGAAGATACAAGGGAGAAGGTGTCACCGTGAGAAATCCGTTAGCAGATAAAATAGTAGATATCAAACCATCCGGCATTCGGAAGTTTTTTGATATCGTAAGTGAAATGAAAGATGCAATTTCGCTTGGTGTGGGAGAACCTGATTTTGATACCCCCTGGCGAATCAGAGACGAAGGCATTTACTCGTTGGAGAAAGGGAAGACCTTTTATACTTCCAATGCCGGATTGAAAGAACTCAGAACAGAGATTACCAAGTACATAAAGAGAACGCAGGGAGTATCTTATGATCCGCTGAAAGAGGTACTTGTTACCGTTGGCGGTTCAGAGGCCATTGACTTAGCTCTTCGTGCCATGATTAATCCGGGAGAGGAAGTATTGATTCCGCAGCCCAGCTACGTTTCCTATGAACCATGTGCAATTTTGGCAGATGCAAAGCCGGTTATCATCGAATTAAAAGAAGAAAATGAATTCCGTCTTACGGCACAGGAACTTCGGGATGCCATTACAGACAAAACCAAGGTATTGATTTTGCCGTTCCCCAACAATCCTACCGGTGCCATTATGGAAAAGGCTGATTTGGAAGCGATTGCAGAAGTGATTCTGGAAAAAGATATTTTTGTAATTTCTGATGAGATTTATTCTGAGCTTAGTTATAAGGAAAAACATGTTTCCATCGTGAGTCTGCCCGGTATGCAGGAGAGAACGGTTCTGATTAACGGATTCTCCAAGGCGTATGCCATGACCGGATGGAGACTTGGCTATGCCTGCGCACCTGCGCTTATTATGGAGCAGATGACAAAGATTCACCAGTTTGCCATTATGTGTGCACCTACTACCAGCCAGTATGCGGCTGTAGAGGCGCTCAGAAACGGGGATGATGACGTGGCAGCTATGCGTGAATCTTACAATCAGAGAAGAAGATTTCTGATGCATGCGTTTAAGGAAATGGGATTGAAATGTTTTGAACCTTATGGAGCATTTTACGTGTTCCCTTGTATCAAGGAATTTGGTATGACCAGTGATGAATTTGCGGAGAGGTTGCTTAAGGAAGAAAAGGTTGCGGTAGTTCCGGGTACTGCCTTCGGTGACTGCGGCGAAGGATTCCTGCGTATTTCCTACGCATACTCATTGGAAAATCTGAAAATTGCCATGGAGAAAATTGCGGCATTTATCGGAAGACTTCGCGAGGAACAGAAGTAAAGAGGATAATGTATGGATGCGCAGGAGAGGACAAAAAAGAAGCGAAAAATAATTTTTATGGTGTTGCTGAATACACTACCTTTTTGGCTATGCTGCATGATGTTTCCGATAGGAGCACTTACAGGGTTGATATGTCTGATGCTGCATCTTACGTTAACCTATTATAATTTTATGGAAACAAAAAAGTTGCATGCATTTTTGTTACTGAATGGAGTATTGCTTGTGGCAACGGCAGCAGGGTTAACAATGATGACATGGCTCTATTATCATTTTGTCAGTTCGGATGCCGAAACGCCTATTGCAGGAATGGCAGTAGCATATGTCATGAGCATCTTCGTTCTGGGATTGACGGTGTTTGTAGCGTTTTTTAGAGTAATTCGTATTATTTATGAAAAGATAAAAGGAAAAACAAAAGATAGTGAAAACCCGGAATGTGACTTGGAAGAATAAAAAGAAGGTCAGCACCTGCCGAATAGGCAGTGTGCTGACCTTTTTAACTGATGTCAAGCTCCGGTGGAACATCAAGTTCTTCGGAGACATACTTGCCGTTTTTTTTGCGTTGTCTGACGCACTCGGTAAGTAAGTATTCTATTTGTCCGTTTACGGAGCGGAAATCGTCTTCTGCCCATGCTGCGATTGCATTGTACAGCTTGGGAGATAGGCGGAGCGGCACTTGTTTCTTTTCGTTATCTGCCATATTTAGTACAGGGAGCCGGAATTTACGATCGGCTGTGCATCATGATTTCCGCAGAGAACAACGAGAAGATTGGATACCATTGCCGCTTTTCTTTCTTCATCCAATTCTACTACGTTGTTTTCGCTTAAGCGTTCCAAAGCCATTTCCACCATACCTACGGCACCGTCCACAATCATTTTACGGGCGTCAATAATAGCGGATGCCTGCTGACGCTGTAACATCACTGCCGCAATTTCGGTAGCGTACGCAAGATAGGTGATGCGTGCTTCTACAATTTCGATACCTGCTTCGTTAACGCGAGCCTGAATTTCGTCTTTGATACGCTGTGCCACAACCTCGCTGGAGCCGCGCAAACTTCCGTCGTCAGCCATGCCGTCTCCGGTGGTATCCACATTGGGAGCCACATCGTAGGGATAAATACGGACTACATTTCTTAAAGCAGTATCACACTGTAAAGAGAGAAATTCCTTGTAATTGTCTACGTTAAATACAGCTTTTGCAGTGTCTGTGATTTTCCAAGTAACAGCAATGCCGATTTCTACGGGATTGCCAAGGCAGTCATTGATTTTCTGACGGCTGTTATTCAGAGTCATGATTTTTAGCGAAAGCTTCTTGTCGACATGTTCTACGGCGGCAGTTCCGGTACCGGTTAAAGTAAGTGAAGCAAGCGCGGAAGAGTCTTTTACATCACCGCTTTGGCTCAACTTGGTTTTGGCAGCGGGATTTACGCTGACACAGAAGGGATTGACAAAATAAAAGCCTTCTCCCTTTAAAGAGCCAATGTAATTTCCGAATAAAGTAAGTACCAGCGCCTCCTGAGGTTTGAGAACTTTCAGTCCGCAAAGAGGAAACCATGCCAAAGCAAGAATAATGACGCTGATAACTGCCAGTGGCATAGAAAGGTTAATGCCGACAATTAATCCGATAACAGCGATTATATATATAAAAATCACTGCCATAAGTACCAACATACCGTTTTTCTTTTCTGTTAAAATTTTTTCTTTCATAAGATACACCCCTTTTCAAAATGAAATGATTTTATTTGATATCATTATGATATCACAAAGATAATATATGTCAAGAGGCAATAAAAAAATTCTCCTTACCATGTTCATATTTCATATGAGACACAGGCACAGGAGAATTATTTTTATTCTTTCCAATGTAATCTATGCAGTTCTCCTTCCATTTGCATCTGTGAAAAGTTCTGTTGGCGAAGTGCTTCGTAAAGCACAATGGCAACAGAGTTTGACAGATTCAAAGAACGGATTTCCGGCAACATGGGAATTCTGATGCAGGTTTCTTCATAGTCTACCAAAATCTCTTCCGGGATACCGGCACTTTCTTTGCCAAACATAATAAAATCGTCAGGGCCGAAAGCAACATCCGTATAAACATGTTTCGCTTTGGTAGTTGCCATCCAGATTTTTGCACCCGGATGCATCTGTTTAAATTCCTCGAAATTCATATATCTTGTCACATCCAGATGCTCCCAATAGTCCATTCCTGCCCTTTTGATTTCTTTCTCATTCAACCGAAATCCCAAAGGTTCAATTAAATGAAGACCCGTTCCCGTAGCCACACATGTCCTTCCGATATTTCCTGTATTTGCCGGAATCTCCGGCTGATGTAAAATAATATTCATAAATTTAATCCTCATCCGTTTCCGTCACAGGCAATGAGAAAATAAACTCCGTTCCCACACCCTCTGTACTGATTACATTGATATGTTCCCCATGGGCATGAATGATTTCCCTGGTAATGGAAAGCCCCAGCCCTGTTCCCTTTTTGTCCTTGCCTCGTGACAAATCTGATTTATAAAAGCGGTCCCAAATCAGCTTTAAATCATCCTTGGGAATACCGATACCGCTGTCTTTTACCGATACAAAAATTTTATTGTGTTTTTCAGTGGTTTCAATCTTAATAACCGAATCCTGATGGCTAAACTTAATGGCATTGTCAAGAAGGTTGTAAAGCACCTGCTGTATTTTGCCGATATCCGCAATTACCAAAAGTTCATCTCCTGTCAAAATCAGTTCAATGGCAATGGTTTTGCGCCTGCAGGTTCCTTCAAAGGAAGCAGCTACGTTGCGGATAATGCGATTGATATCAAAGCTGGTTTTATCCAATAGCATTCCTTTTGTGTTTAAGTTGTTAAGTGTCAAAAGACTGTTGGTAAGCTTAGTCAGACGCTCCGTTTCATTTAAAACAATGTTTAAGTATTTTTCGTGAAGTTCTTCAGGAATTGTACCGTCAATCATTGCTTCCAGATATCCTTTAATGGAAGTTAAAGGGGAGCGGAAGTCATGCGATACATTGGCAACAAACTTTTTCTGGTCATCTTCTGCGCGGGCAATTTCACTTGCCATGTAGCTTAAGGATGCTGCCAGGTAACCGATTTCGTCTTCGCTGTCTACCTGAAATTCATAATGCATGTTTCCGGCGGCGTATTGTTCTGTTGCTTCGGTAATTTTTCGAAGCGGCAAATATACCATTTCCGTAAAGAAAATTAAAATAATCATGGACAACAAAAACAAGATGACAAGCATCAGGTAAGAGATGTTCAGCAAATTGTTGCAGGACTCCTCTAAATTGCTCATGGGATAGTGAATTACCACATATCCCCTTACCTTGTAGTTCGAAGTGATGGGAGCAAACACACTCATCTGTTCATCTTCGAAGCTGTCAAAAAAGTTGCCGATGGTGTAATGGGAACTGCCGGTAATGGTAGGGTCAAAATCGGAAATTACAGTTTCGTGCTCCAAATCAAGCGGATTTCTGGAGTCCAGAATCATTCGGCCAGAAGGGTTGATAATCCACAAAGTAGCTGAAAGGTAAGTGTCCAATGCATCAAGCTGTTTTTTTACCGTATCCAGTGATGTTTCGTTGTCATACAAGTCGGCAGCGTAGGTATTGGCAATCAAAGTAGCTTCTTTGTAAAGGGCATCGGCGCGTTCTCGTTTCAGATGCTCCATGGTCATATTATCAACGAAAGTGGCAACGACGGCGAAGCCAAACAGACCAAAGATGACGTATGCCAAAATAAATTTCAAATAGAGAGTTTTTCTCATTAACGCACCTCAAATTTGTAACCGATTCCCCAAATGGTAGCAATGCGCCAGTTGGTATGGTCACTGATTTTTTCACGCAGACGTTTGATATGTACGTCTACCGTTCTGGTATCACCGATATACTCATATCCCCAAATCTGGTCAAGAAGCTGTTCTCTGGTAAATACATGGTTTGGAGAAGATGCCAAAAAGTACAAAAGCTCCAGTTCTTTCGGAGGCATATCCACATTTTTTCCCATATATACAACAGAGTAGTTGGTCTGATTGATGGTAAGATCCGGATATTCCACGCATTTTACATCGGGAGCGGCAGGAACCGTGGGAGCGGGCTTGTATCTGCGGAGTACTGCCTTGACACGCGCCACCAGTTCCTTGGAATCAAAAGGCTTTTCCATATAATCATCGGCGCCTAACTCAAGTCCTAATACCTTGTCAAAAATTTCCCCTTTTGCGGAGAGCATAATAATAGGTGTGGATGATTTGGCACGGATTTCGCGGCATACCTGATATCCGTCAATTCCGGGAAGCATCAGGTCAAGCAAAATCAGGTTGGGAGCGTAGGAATCTGCAAGTAAAAGTGCTGTTTCTCCGTCTCCTGCAATCATGGTGTCAAAGCATTCCTTGGTAAGATATAGGGAAATCAATTCCGCAATATTACTGTCATCATCTACAATTAATATTTTTTGTCTGTTTACCATATAGCACCATCCCTTTCTATTCTTTGAAGGTTACGATTGTGACACCGGCGTCTCCTTCTCCATATTCGCCTAAGCGGTAACTTTTTACATATTTAATACGCTTTAAGTGGTTATGCACGGCGCTTCGAAGTGCGCCTGTTCCCTTTCCGTGAACAACCCGGACTGTAGAGAGATGGGAAAGGTAAGCATCATCAAGATATTTATCCAATTCCGAGAGCGCTTCGTCAACAGTACGGCCCAAAAGGTTGATTTCGGGAGAAATATGCATGGATTTGGACATTTTTATCTTTCCGGTATGTGTTCCCGAAAGGGAGTTATTGCCCGGAAGAGCATCTTCTTTTATCAAAACTAAATCTTTGATATTGACCTGGGAACGGATAATACCACACTGTACAAAGAGGTTTCCCTTTTGGTCGGGAAGAGTGCTGACTGTTCCTTTCAAACCCATGGAAAGTACTTTGACGCTGTCGCCTTTCTTTAATTGTTCCGGTTTCAAATCCTTCTTTGGTTTGTTTTCTTTTTGCTTTAACGCCAGTTTATCGTTTTTGTCATTGATTTTGCCGCGGACCTTTTCACGGGATTTTTCCAAATCCTTCAGGGATGCTCCGGGTCCTGCCTTTTGGAAAATACGGATGGTTTCGTCAGCCACATCTTTTGCTTCCTGCAGAATTTCCCTTGCCTGCTCGTTTGCTTCCCGAAGAATCCGTTCCTTGGCATTGTCAATTTTCTCATTTTTTGCCTGTAAGCGCTCTTTCAATGTCTTAATTTCCTGCTTATAGGAAGCGATTTCCAAGCGCTCCTTTTCAATAGTAATACGGCTTTGCTCAAGGTCAGTAAGAAGTTCTTCAAAGCTTTTGTCATCTGTACCTATTTGTTCATTGGCAGCTTCAATGATATAATCCGGCAGTCCAAGTTTGGAAGAAATAGCAAAGGCATTACTTTTACCGGGAACGCCGATTAACAGTCTGTATGTGGGAGAGAGCGTCTCCACATTAAATTCACAGCAGGCATTTTCCACGTAATCGGTAGAAAGTGCATATACTTTCAGTTCACTGTAATGGGTGGTTGCCATGGTGCGGATTCCTCTTTGGTGAAGATGATCCAAAATGGCAATGGCAAGTGCAGCACCCTCGGTAGGGTCAGTGCCGGCACCCAGTTCGTCGAAAAGACAAAGGGAATTTTCGTCTGCCTGTTTCAAAATAGAAACGATACTTGTCATATGAGAGGAGAAGGTACTGAGACTTTGCTCGATACTCTGCTCGTCCCCGATATCTGCAAACACTTCCGTAAAAATGGAAAGCTCGGAGCGGTCGAGAGCAGGAATATGAAGTCCTGCCTGTCCCATCAGGGTAAAAAGACCTACTGTCTTTAAAGAGACGGTTTTACCGCCGGTGTTGGGACCTGTAATCACCAGCAAATCAAAATCCTTTCCCAAATGAATGTCGATGGGAACTACCTTTTTCGCCGGCAAAAGAGGATGACGGCCTTTTCGGATATTAATATGGCGATTATTGTTAAAAACCGGTCTGGTTGCATTGAAATCCATGGCAAGGGCAGCCTTGGCGAAGGTGAAATCCAGAAAGGTCATAATAGACTGGTTTTCCTGAATTTCAAAAGTATGCTCTCCTGTCTGTGCGCTAAGGTCAGCGAGAATCTTTTCGATTTCTTCTTTTTCCTGAATAGATAACTCTTTTAGCTTGTTGTTCAGTTCCACAATAGCTGTAGGCTCTATAAAGAAGGTAGAGCCCGTGGAGGACTGGTCGTGAACCATTCCGGGAACCTGACTTTTATATTCGGATTTAACGGGAATACAATAGCGGTTATCACGCATGGTAATTACTGCATCCTGCAAATAACTGCGGTAGGAGCCGTTGACCATGGAAGCAAGCTGGGAGTGAATCTTATCACCGGTAAGCGCCATACTTCTTCGGATATGCTTTAACGTGCTACTCGCATCGTCGGCCATTTCATCCTCGGAGATGATACATCTGCGAATTTCGCCTGCCAGTAAGGTCAGAGGCTCTAAGCGCTCAAAATAATCGGTTAAGGATGTTTCTTTTTCGTCGTCTCTGCCTTTTCGTCCGTACGCCTTGATGCGGTTTACATTGTCTAAAAGTCCGGCAATTTTAAGAAGCTCTGAGGCGGATAAGGTACTTCCTATCTCCAGAGAGCGCAGTGCCATGGAGACATTTTTGTTGCCGCCAAAGGAAGTAGAGCCTTTTCCGAACAGCATGGTAAGGGCATCTGCGGTTTGCTGCTGTGCCAGTTCAATTTCGCTTATATCAGTCATGGGAACTAAATTGCGGCAAAGCTGTTTACCCGGTTCGGACCCGGCTTTATCGGTCAATGTATCAATAATTTTGGTATATTCCAATGTGCGTAATACTTTTTCGTTCATAATTTTTTATCGCTTTCTGAAACTAAATCAATCGTTTTTGGTAAAAGGGATATAACATCCCAGGCTAACCATTTCAGTATAGCATAAAAGTGCGCAGATTACTATAAAACATCTATCATCGGTTGCATAAAAAAAGTGGATTTGGTAAAATAAAATAGATTAAGTATGTGCATGAGCGAGGATAATATCGTGGCAGAATTTGTAGAGAAACACAGAAAGAAAATATTCTTTATGATTTTAACGGTGGCAATCGGAATGATATATGCTTACAATCTGTTGACACCTTATTTTTCAGATGATTATATGTACGCTTTTCAGGCAAGACAGGCAGAGTCTTTGTGGGATTTGGTGAAGCAGCAGTATGCGGAATATCTGTCAAACAGCGGACGTATTATCGGACAGTTTAATATCCGATTATTTTTGTCTGTGGACAAGCACGTGTTCAATGTGGTGAACAGCTTTATGTTTGGCGCACTGGTGCTTTTGATGTATGCCAATGTGCGCCGTAAAAATAAGTATGACATCTTTTCACTGCTTCTGATTATTGTATTCTTGTGGAGATATGCCGTTGATTTTGGGCAAACTATGCTGTGGATTTGCGGTTCCTGCAATTACCTTTGGGGCAGTGTATTTATCCTTGGATTTGTTACATTATATAGGTTTTTGCTTGAAAATAATCACAAAATAAAACGTCATGCGCTTGTGGCGGTTGGCGTATTTTTCTTTGGCGTGCTGGCTGGCTGGTGCAATGAGAATACTTCCGGCGGTGGGCTTATGTTGGTGCTGATGTTTGCGGCAAATTTTGTGTGGGACAGAAAAAAAGAAGGAAAGAAGTGCTTGTTTCCTTTCATGATTTCCGGTGTGGCAGGCATGTGTTGCGGACTTTTGGGTATGCTTACTGCGCCCGGTGTCAGAGGCAGAAGCAGTATGCTGGCAGAGGGAGATGAATATACAGGCTTTGTAGGGATTCTTTCGAGAATTTACAAAACTTCGGTTACAGTCAGAGAGCATTTCTTTGAATTGCTTGTTCTTTTAATTATAGTGTTTGTTCTTTTGGCACTGCAAAAGAAACTGAATGACTGGAAGCAAATCAGAACAAATGAGAGTGTATTGTTTTTGGTGGCGGCAGCGGCGACGGCGTATGTGCTCGTGATAATTTCTACCACTGCCGACAGAGCCTTTTTCGGTGCAGGTATCTTTTTGATGATTGCGGTTATCAGGGGAATTTCAGAGGTAGATGCGGATAAAGAACTATTGCTCAAGACAGCAAAATACAGTCTTGTGGGTATTTTGTGTTTGTGGCTTTTCTTTACCTACATGGAGAACCTGGTAAATGTTGCCAGAATTTATCGGGAAGAGACGGAACGCGTGGAAATGATTAAGGCGGATAAAGCAGACCCCAATGGAGACGGTATTGTGATTGTGCCGCTTCTTCGGGAGGAGTTTGCAAATCCTTACAGTGTGGCCCATGTGTCGGATATGACAGATGACAAAAATTACTGGATTAACATTTTTTATGAACTTTATTATGATGTGGGAAATATTACGGCGATTCCCAGAGATGAGTGGGAAGTGCTTTACGGTGACACCTTCGGTCAGCCCAAATAATAAAATACAAGGGAAAAAGGCAATGGTGAGAAAAGGCAGGGAAGCATAATGGTATGGGAGAATCTAAAGAATAGTCCCTGTAATCTTTGCCCCAGGGAATGTCTTGCAAAGAGAGCGGAGGGAGAAAAGGGATACTGTCTTTGTGATGATAAGATTTATGTGGCAAGGGCCTCTCTTCATATGTGGGAAGAGCCTTGTATTTCGGGAGAGAGCGGTTCCGGTACAGTGTTTTTCTCCGGCTGTAACTTAAGGTGTGTATATTGTCAGAATTTTGAGATTGCGGCGGCGAGAAAAGGAAAAGAAGTGACGGTTTTACAGCTTGCAGAGATTTTTCTCTCCCTGCAGCAAAAAGGCGCAGCCAATATTAATCTGGTGACGCCGGACCCGTATATTTTGGAAATTGCACAGGCAGTGCTGGTGGCGAAAGAAAAAGGACTTAAGATTCCTGTTGTTTATAACGGCAGTGGCTACGAAAAAAAAGAAGTAATAGAGAGCTTACAGGGAATCATAGATATTTTTCTGACGGACTTTAAATATATGGAGTGTGAAATGGCAAAAAAATATTCCTTTGCAGAGAATTACCCGGAAGTTGCCAAGGAAGCTCTTGATGCTATGGTAAAAGTAGTGGGAGAGCCTGTATTTGATGAGAAGGGGATGATGAAAAGGGGCGTGATAGTCCGTCATCTTCTATTGCCGGGACACAAGAAGAATGCAAAAGCAGTGATACAATATTTATATGAGACATACAAAGACAGCATTTACATCAGCCTGATGAATCAATACACACCGTTTCCACGGCTTGACGGAAAAAAGGGATATGAAGTACTTTGCCGCAAGGTGACAAGGAGAGAGTATGGGCATATAGTGGATTTTGCGCTTTCACTGGGAATTACCAATGCATTTATTCAGGAAGGGGAGACGGCAAAGGAAAGCTTTATCCCTGATTTTGATTGTACCGGAGTTGAGATGAAAGAAGGAGAGTGACAGCAATGGAGCAAAGTAAATTAGTAGAATTATTAAACGATATGTCTTTGGAAGAAAAAATCAATCAACTTTTTCAAGCAAATGTTAGTTTTTACGATAAAGGAAGCATCGTAACAGGACCGGTGGAAGAGCAGGGATTTACCCAAAGAACGATTCAGGAGGCAGGAAGTGTTCTTAGCCTTCTTGGTGCGGAAAATATTAAAAACGTTCAAAAGGAGCATATGGAGAAGCATCCGCATCATATTCCTCTTGTGTTTATGGCAGATATTATTAATGGTTATAAAACGATATTTCCGATTCCGCTTGCACAGGGAGCGGCATTTAACCCGGAAGTGGCAAGAATCGGTGCGGAGGTTGCGGCAAAGGAAGTGTCCGCGGCAGGTATTCATGTGACATTTTCGCCCATGGTTGACCTGGTCAGAGATGCCAGATGGGGAAGAGTTATGGAATCTACCGGAGAAGATACCTTCTTAAATTGTGAGTATGCCAAAGCACAGGTAATGGGTTATCAGGGGGAGGATCCGAAGGCACCTGGCAGAATCGGTGCCTGCGTTAAGCATTTTGCGGCATATGGTGCGCCGGAAGCGGGTAAGGATTACAACAATGTGGAGCTGTCGGAAAGAACTTTGCGGGATGATTATCTGCCGGCATATGAAGCTGCAATTAAAGCGGGCGCATTGCTGGTGATGACATCTTTTAATACGATAAACCATGTACCGTCTACGGCAAATAAATGGCTGATGCGTCAGGTTTTGCGCCGGGAGATGGGATTTAACGGAGTGCTGATTTCCGACTGGGCGGCAATAGACGAAATCAGAAAGCATGGCATGTGTGAGGACAGAAAAGGAGCAGCGAAGCTGGCCATAGAAGCAGGTACAGATATTGATATGATGACTACCTGTTATCCCAATTATTTAAAAGAACTGATAAACGAAGGAGAAGTCGATATTGCACTTCTCGATGAAGCGGTGCTTAGAGTGTTGGAACTCAAGAACAAACTGGGATTGTTTGAAAATCCTTATAAAGATGCAGACGAGGAGGCAGAAAAAAGACTTCTTCTTTGTAAAGAACACAGACAGAAGGCAAAGGAGGTGGCAAAGGAGACCTTTGTACTTCTGAAAAATGAACAGATGCTTCCGCTTAAGAGAGAAGAAAAAATTGCATTTATCGGCCCGTACATAGAGGAAAAGGGAATTATCGGTGCATGGAGCATGTTTGCGGACGAAAAGGACAGTGTTACGATTCGGGAAGCCGTAGAAAATTACGGAGCCAATGTTCTTTTTTCAAAAGGATGTGACACCCTTTGGGCAGGGGCAGAGATTCTCAGCATGGATACTTATCACAGAAACACCCGTACAAAGGCAGAGCAGGATGCGATGATGGAAGAAGCGGTGGAGACGGCACGAAAGGCGGATAAAGTAGTGCTTTGTATCGGCGAGCACAGAACCCAGTCCGGCGAAGGGGGAAGTCGTGGTGACATTACCATACCGAAGCATCATAAGAAATTATTGAAAAAAGTAGCAAAAGTTAACAAAAATGTTATTGTTGTTCTGTTTAACGGAAGACCGCTTGACATTCGAAAAATACAAAATATGGCAAAAGCAATTTTGGTGGTATGGATGCCGGGAACGGAAGGTGGGAATGCCATTACGGAAGTACTTTATGGGGAAACTTCACCCAGTGGGAAGCTGCCAATGAGCTTTCCTTATACGGTAGCGCAGATGCCGATGCATTATGATGAATTCAGGTCCGGCAGACAGATAAATCCGGAAACTCCGGATTACAGATTCCAGTGTAAATATCTGGATATTCCCAATGCGCCGTTGTATCCGTTCGGTTATGGACTTTCTTACACGGAATTTGATTATTCGGAAGTGAAACTCAGTGCAGATACCCTTACAAGAGGTGGAAATCTTACGGCAGGAGTCATTTTAAAAAATGTTGGTGAATATGAAGGTGCGGAGGCAGTACAGCTTTATATTTGTGATGAAGTCGGCAGTGTGGTCAGACCGGTGCGGGAGTTAAAAGGATTTCAAAAGATATGGTTAAAACCCGGAGAAGAAAAACAGGTTACATTTACGATAACTGAGGAAATGCTTAAGTTTTATGATATTAATATGGAATACGTGGCAGAGAAGGGCCGGTTTACCGTGTTTATCGGAGGCGACAGCAGTACACAGAATCAGGCGCAATTTCAGTTGGTTTAAAACAGAAGGACAGGGGTATATGAAAATGAAACAAATCAAAGAATTAATTTCACAGATGACATTGGAGGAAAAAGCATCCATTTGCTCCGGTGCCGATTTCTGGCATACGGAGAAGTTAGAGAGACTGGGGATTCCGGCAACGATGGTTTCTGATGGACCGCATGGTCTTCGCAAGCAGGATGAAGGAGCAGATCATTTAGGTATTAATGACAGTATTAAAGCAGTTTGCTTTCCGGCAGGCTGTGGAAGCGCGGCGTCTTTTAACAGAGAGCTCCTTACGGAAATGGGAGAGACTTTGGGAAATGAATGTCAGGCAGAGGGTGTCAGTGTCATTTTGGGACCTGCCGTTAATATCAAACGTTCTCCTCTTTGCGGAAGAAACTTTGAATATTATTCTGAAGATCCTTACCTGGCTTCCCAGATAGCAGGGGCATTAATCAAAGGTATCCAGAGTAAAAATGTAGGAACCAGCATTAAGCACTTCTTGGCAAACAATCAGGAAAACAGAAGAATGTCAGTATCGGCTGAGGTGGATGAGCGTACCTTGCGTGAGATTTATCTTGCGGCTTTTGAAACAGCAATTAAAGAGCAGAAGCCTTGGACGGTAATGTGCTCTTACAATAGAATTAACGGCGTTTACGCGGCGGAGAACAAAAAATATCTTACCGATATTCTTCGCGGTGAATGGGGTTTTGATGGTTATGTTGTAAGTGACTGGGGTGCAGTCAATGACCGTGTGGCGGATTTGAAAGCCGGACTCGACTTAGAAATGCCTTCCTCAAACGGCATGAACGATGCGCTGATTGTGGAAGCGGTGAAGAATGGTACTTTGGATGAAAAAGTAGTGGATGAGGCGGTAGAGCATATTTTAAACATTGTGTACCGCTTTGAGGAAAACAGAGATAAAACAGCAGTATTTGACAGGGATAAAGACCATGAAAAAGCCCGCAAAGTGGCAGAGGAAAGCATAGTTCTTCTGAAAAATGACGATATCCTTCCTCTTTGCGAGTCGCAGAAGGTTGCTTTTATCGGAAAGTATGCGCAGAAACCCAGATATCAGGGCGGAGGAAGTTCTCACATTAACAGCCATAAAGTGACAAGTGCTATGGAGGCAGCAGCAGATAATGCGAATATCACATATGCGCAGGGCTATGTTGATAACAAGAATGAGGTAGATGAGGTACTGCTTGCAGAGGCTTTGGAAGCTGCAAAAAATGCTGATGTGGCGGTTGTATTTGCAGGACTTCCCGATGTTTTTGAATCAGAAGCATATGACAGAAAGCATATGCATATGCCTGATTGTCAGAATCTGCTGATTGAAAAGGTGGCAGAGGTGCAGCCCAATGTGGTAGTAGTGTTGCATAACGGTTCGCCTGTAGAAATGCCTTGGCTTCCTAAGGTAAAAGGTGTGCTTGAGGCATATCTTGGCGGTCAGGCGGTAGGTGGTGCTGAATATGATATTTTATTTGGTAAAGTAAATCCCAGTGCCAAACTTCCTGAAACTTTTCCGATTCAGTTAGAGGATAATCCGTCCTATCTGAATTTCCCCGGAGAGGGTGATACTGTGGAGTACCGGGAAGGAATTTTTGTAGGATACCGATATTATGACAAGAAAAAGATGAATGTGTTGTTTCCTTTCGGACACGGACTTTCCTATACAGAGTTTGCGTACAGTAATTTGAAGCTGTCTGCAGAAAGCATTAAGGATACGGATGAACTGACGGTGTTCGTTGATGTGACCAATACAGGAACACGGGAAGGCAAGGAAGTAGTGCAGCTCTATGTTTCCGACAAAGAGAGCTTTGTGATTCGTCCGGTGAAAGAATTAAAGGGATTTGAAAAAGTATTTCTGATGCCGGGAGAAACAAAAACAGTGACATTCACACTGAATAAGAGAAGCTTTGCTTACTACAATACGCAGATTCATGACTGGCACGTGGAAAGCGGCAGTTTTACAATTATGATTGGTAAATCGTCGAGAGACATTGTAGTTACAGCGGATGTAGAGGTACATTCGACTGTAGAACTTCCGGTTTTCTATACGACAGATACACCGCTTGGTGATGTGATAAAGAATGAAAAGGTAGCAGATATGATAAGGGGCTTATTTGCAAACAATGTTCTTGATTCACAGAACGCTGCAACGGAGGCATCTTCTGAGGCTATTACAGCAGAGATGATGGAAGCCCAGATGAGAGATATGCCGCTTAGAGGTGTACTCAGCTTTGCGGGAGATTTGGGAATTGACATGAACAAATTGCAGGAGCTGGTAGACCAAATGAACCGCATGAATCAGTAAGGCTTCTGGGAGAATTATGTTTTGTGTAAAAGTAACGTCCGGCAGCGGGAGTATAAAGGGAAGGAAACAAAAAAATGGAAAATGAAAAGCGCAGAAAAACAATAGGAATTCTGGTCGGCGGAATTATGGATGATTTCACCAAATTGATATGTCGGGGTGCCATGCAGATGGCGAAGCAGCTTGATGTTAATCTTGTGGTGTTTCCGGGTAAATATTTAAACAGGGATTTATCTGACAATCCGGAGCTTCGATATGAGTATCAGTTTGGTACGGCATTTTCCTATGCAAGACCGGAGAATGTGGATGCCATTATGGTGGCGGCAGGCTCCATCGGTTGTTTTACCGATAAGGAAAATATAGAAAAGATGCTGAAGGAATTTGAGGGAATTCCCTGTGTATTTGTTGCATACAAGATGGACGGATATCCCTGTGTATTGTTTGATAACTACAGCGGTATTGAAGAAGGTCTGAACTACCTGATACAAAAAATCGGACTGAAAAAATTCGGTATGATAGGCGGCAGTCTTGACAATACGGATGCCATGGAAAGAAGAGAAGCATTTATAAACGTGCTTGGAAAGAATGGAATCCCCTTTCAGGAAAAAATGTATGTAAGCGGAGATTTTTCCAAAAAGAGCGTAGAGGCATACAGGCAGATTCTGGACAACAATCCTGACATGGAAGCTGTATTTTGTGTCAATGACGATACTGCTATCGGATTTTATGATGAGGTGAAAAAAAGAGGACTTCAAATAGGAAAGGATATCCGTATTTTCGGCTATGATGATGTAATTATTTCTACAAAAATGAATCCGACCTTATCATCAGTTCGCGCGGACAGTACGTTACTTGGAGAAGAAGCAGTTAAGATGGCGCTTCATATGGCACATGGGGAGCAGGTGGAGAGCAGGGTACTTCCGACCCAGTTTGTGAAGCGTGACTCCGTGGGAGGTAAGGATGAGGAGGAAGAGGACAGCAAAGAGAAGATAAAAACAGCAAGTAATGTCTATACAGGGTTTGAGGATATTTTCTATCATTACAACCACGAAAAATATGAAAAGGAAATGAAACGGATTTTTGAGCCGTTCAGAAAGCTGGTACATACCATTACATTAGTATATGGAGAAGGTGATGATTCACCGGAAAACTTTATGGAAATTCAAACGGCATTAAATGACTTTTTGAATTATGGTGCCATAGAGTATGCGGACATGAATAACCTGCTCAGTTTCTTTGAATCATTTTACAAGACTTTAAAAGAAGCGCAAAAGGATAAGGATGACCGATTCAAACTGCAGGAAATGTTTTCTGCTATTTACAGAAGAATTATCAGAGCAACCGATTACCGTATCGGAAGCATGATCAGCAGGCAGGAAAAAGAAAACTATGAGATGAAACTGTTTGTTCGTGATGTACTTCAGTTTGAAAAAGGAAATGATTTAAGCTATGCCTCCATGCTTGGAAACCTTGAGTGGTTGGAAATTGAAAGTGCTTTTATTTATACATTTAAAAAACCGATTACTCATTTGGATAGAGAAGCATTTCAGCCACCTAAGAGTTTATATTTAAAGGCGATGCTTAAGGACGGGGAAGTGTCTGCCATCCCATCTATCAGACAAAAAGTATCTGTTAAAAATATTTTTGACAATGATTTTATGAACCGGGAAGAACGCCGGGCGTATGTGTGTATGCCGCTTTTTACCAATGAAATCCTTTATGGTATTTTATTGTGTGATTTGACGGAAGGTATATTTGCCAACGGAGAATTCCTGTTGAATCATATGAGCTCTGCGGCAAAGATGATATTGCTTTTGCAGACTACTGAGCAGATGCAACAGAAGCTGGAAGAGAATATGGCAGTCCTGATGGAGAATAACATTGAGCTTGATAACCTTTCCAAGTCAGACAGTCTTACCGGCATCTGGAACCGAAGAGGATTTTACGCTGAGGCCGAAAAACTGATTTGTGAGGCAAAAGAGGAAAAGAAGAGCCTTCTTGCCATTTATGTGGATATGAATAATCTTAAGATTATCAATGACAGATACGGTCATGAGGAAGGTGACTTTTCCATAAAACTAATCAGTAGGATTTTATCGGAAGAGATGACTGATATCGGAATTGCGGGCAGAATCGGCGGTGATGAATTTGCGTGTCTGGTTAAGTATGGAGTGGCAGATGGCGGAGAGAGCATGATTTCCCGGATTTACAGCAGGTTTGATGCATTTAACAAAGACAGCGACAAGCCTTATAATGTTACGATATCGGCGGGTGCATTTATGATGCCGGAAGACGATACGGTTACACTGGAACAGGCACTTACTCAGGCAGATGAAAAACTGTATGAGGTTAAGAAAAACCGTAAGAAGGATGTTGCAAAATAATAGGATTAGGATGAAGTGGCAAGACGACAGATGTTTTGCCACTTTTTCGTGAAAAAGTATGCCAACATGCAAGTCATGCCGAAAGCAAAGCTGATGGGAATGCATGCCATACAGTAAGTACCGTTTATAAAATGGGCGATAAAATATCCGGTGGGGATGCGCACAGCCCAAAGCATCAGGATGTTGACAACAGTGGTATATTTTATTTCTCCCATACCATTTACAAAGCAGATGATACCGTTAAAGACAGCGTACATCCATGTGAAAGGCAGCACAACACGGATGTAAGTAACAGCAAGATCCAGTACTGCTGCATCATCTGTAAAAATGCCCAGAATAGGACGGCAGAATATGGTAAAGGTAATGCCGGCACAGGCGGTAATTAGACCGGAAGTAAGCGGAATGCGAAGACCGCCCTGCTTTAAGCGGGTGTAATTCTGTGCGCCCAGATTCTGTCCGGAAAAAGTGGTTGCTGCAGAGGAGAGAGAAGTAATGGCAACGTTGGCAATTCCTGTCAGCTTGGTTGCAACGGCGCAGGCGGCCATAAAAGTGGAACCCTGTGCATTAATCAGGGATTGCATTACAATATGTCCCACGGAATAAACGGAATTGTTTAAGCCCAAGGGAAGACCGATGCGGATAATCTGGTTTACAATTGCTCTATCTAATTTTTTGGGCAAAAGAGTAAATTGTAAATCGGGATATTTTTTTTGGATGTAACGGATACTGAATAACCAGGAAGAAAGCATGGCAATAATGGTTGCCAGGGCAGCTCCGGTTACATCCATGCGGAATGCGGCGACAAAAACGAGGTCCAAAACGATATTGACAATGCAGGAAATAACTAAAAATAATAGGGAAGAGCGGCTGTCACCTACACCGCGCAGAATACCTGCGTTCATGTTGTAACCCATGTTGCCAAGGGTACCGAGGAAAATGATATTAATGTAAGCAACAGCCTGGGAATATGCATCATCAGGGACCTGCATAATTTTTAAAATCAGGGGTCCTATCAATAAACCGAGTATGGAAAGCGGTACTGCGCATAAATACAAAAAGGAAATTGCGGTGGCAATAATTTTTTTCAGTGTTTCGTTATCACCGCTTCCTACGCATTGTGATACCAAAATAGACACGCCGCTGCCAAGCCCCATAAAAATGCAAAGAAGCATTTCCACGGGCTGAGAGCTGGTTCCTACTGCGGCGAGGGATAGGGAACCGCAGAAATTTCCGATAACTAAAGTGTCAACGGTATTGTAAAGCTGCTGCAGAATATTACCTGCACAGATGGGAAGTGCAAAGAGAAGCACCAGTTTCATAATGGACCCTTGGGTCATATCTATTTTAGATGATGATTTCATAATGATAATCCTTTTGCTGTAAATTTGATTTTAGTATATCGCATGAAAAATAGCTTAACTATAAAAAAATAATCAAATAATTGGAATAATCTATTTTTGTGAAGAAAAATTTTAGGTATAAAATCCCTTCATTTACAGATACTAGAATCAGAAATCTGAATAGCTGAAAACGGAGGAAATTTATATATGAAAGCAACAGGCATTGTGCGTAGGATAGATGACCTTGGGCGGATTGTGATTCCAAAAGAAATCAGACGTACCTTAAGAATCAGGGAAAGTGATCCCATTGAAATTTTTACCGGCAGAGAGGGGGAAATTGTTTTGAAGAAGTATTCCCCCATCGGAGAAATGCATACCTTTGCAAAGCAGTATGCAGAAAGTCTTTGTCAGGTTTCCGGTCATATTGCAATCATCACGGACAGAGACCAGATAATTGCAATATCGGGAGGAATGAAGGGACTGATTGGAAAAGAACTCAGTAGAGAATTGGAAGAGAAGGTCAATAACAGGGAATCTGTTTTGGCGTCGAAGGGAGATAAAAATTTTATTCCCATTGTCAGGGACATGACAGAAGATTTTTTGCATGAAGCAATCAGTCCGATTATTTGTGAAGGCGATATTATCGGGGCAGTGGTGCTTATTTCAGCTTCTGATAAAGGTAAAATGGGCGAAGTAGAACAAAAAATGATTCAATCGGCAGCAGGGTTTCTCGGAAGACAGATGGAACAGTAAGAAGAGGGTGCAATCACAAAAGTGTGAGATGCACCCTTATGTATTTGCCATAAAGTGCGCATAATTTGTAAAATGATTTGTGAAATGATTATTTTTTTATGTACCTTTTTTTAAAAGTGTAGTAAAATATGTACTTACAAAGAAAACGGATTGCAGTAGTGAAACATATTTTATTAAGAATACAGTGGAGGATTATAATGAAGGAAACAAGAAGAAAACCGGTTTGTCTTTTGCTTGCAGCTGTTATGTGTATTATCCTGACAGGATGCACATCTTCCGGCAATCAGGCGGAAAGTGTACAGCAGGCATCAGGGGCAAACGGTGAAAAAATAGTAAACATTGGTGTGACAGATTCCCTTGGAGGATTGAATACCCTGACAGTTGATCAGTCATGGATTAATGCATACGCCATTGGTCTTGAATTTCTGCCTCTTGTACAGCTTAACGGTGAGATGAATTTTGAACCTATGCTTGCAGATTCCATTACCACGGAAGATAACTTGACTTTTACGGTGCATATTGATGATAAGGCTACCTGGTCTGACGGTACTCCGGTGACAGCACAGGATGTGGAGTTTACAGTACTGAAGCTGGCAAGTCCCGTGATTGCAAATCCAACCATGATGTATTATGTGTTTGAAGGGGTGGGGGATGACGGATTCACACAGGAAGGTGCTTCAAGTATTGACGGTGTAAAAGTAATTGATGATAAAACTATTCAGTTTACCACCAAGTATCCGATTTCCATGATTACGTTCCAAAACTCCTATGCTGCATACTTGCGTGTATTGCCGAAGCATGTACTGGAACATTATAGCGATGAGGAATTGATGACACTGGACTGGTTCTCTCATCCTGATGTGGTCAGTGGACCTTTTATGGTAACAGATTATGACACTAATCATTACATTTCTTATACAGCAAATAAAAATTACTGGAAAGGTGCGCCCAAAATAGACAAGCTGAATTTCAAGATTGTAGACGGCAGTCAGGTTTATGCAGGACTGAAATCGGGCGAAATTGATGTTACGCATCATACTATGACGGCAATTCCCATGGAGGATTATGAAAGTATAGAAGCACTGGAGCAGGTAGAGGTTACTTATGGAGCACCGGTGACCAATCAGTCTGTGTTTATCCAGACCGCAAATATTCCTGATGCAAGAGTGCGACAGGCACTTGTGTATGCAACGGACAGACAGCAGATTTTAGAGCAGCTTATGAAGGGACACGGAGAAATTGTAGACGGATTTCTTTCTTCGGCAAGTCCATACTTTGATGAAAGCATTACGCCCATTCCTTATGACCCCGAAAAGGCAAAGGAGCTTCTTGCCGAGGCCGGATGGGATGGTTCAAAGACCCTTAAATTTTATGTCAATTCCGGTGACAGTACCTTTGTAAATGCAGCACAGGTAATGGCAGCCCAGTGGGCGTCTGTAGGAATCAAAACGGAGATTCTGACAGTAGACTTTGCGACCCTTATGGGGATTACGGGTAGTACGGAGTATGACTTGTTTGCGGTACAGTATACTTATGCTCCCGTAGATCCTTACCCGGATGTGACATGGCTTCTTAGCGGAGAAGGAAGCTGGACGGGATATAACAGCGCAGAAATAGATGAAGCTATGATGGTAACACAGCAGGTTTCAGAGGTGCAGGAAATTAAGGCGCAGTATTCTATCGTAGATAAAAAGGTACAGGAAGATGTTCCCATGTTTTCTGCTTATGTAATCAGCGCACAGGGAGCGGTAAACAAGCGGCTTACCGGTGTGAAAGCAGATGTATACGGCTTCTTTAACAATATTCATGAATGGGATATTCTTGAGTGAGTGAGGAAATAAAATGTCGCATTTACTGGAAGTAAAAGGGCTGACAACAGCCTTTGCCGGAGATTACGGAAAAAATATCGTTGTAGATCATATTGATTTTGCTGTAGATGAAGGTGAAACAGTCTGCATCGTAGGGGAGTCCGGTTGCGGAAAAAGTGTGACATCGCTGTCAGTTATGGGACTCCTTGATAAAGGCGGGCAGGTGCTTGACGGAGAGGTGCTTTTTCAGGGAAAGGATTTACTTTCCTTGTCTGAGAAGCAGTTAGACGAAGTAAGAGGCGACAAAATAACCATTATTTTTCAGGATCCTTTATCCTCCTTAAATCCGGCATTTACAATTGGAAATCAGATTACAGAGAGTATCCGTACGCATATGGGACTGTCAAAGGAAGATGCTTACGCAAGAGCGCTTTCCCTTCTTCAAAAAGTGGGAATGCAGGATGCCCGGGGCGTGATGAAAAAGTATCCTCATACTTTATCGGGAGGAATGCGTCAGCGTGTCATGATTGCCATGGCATTATCCTGTGACCCTAAACTTTTGATTGCCGATGAGCCCACTACAGCATTGGATGTAACTATTCAGGCGCAGATTATGCAGCTTCTTAAGGAACTGCAAAAAGAGAACCAAATGGCAATTTTGCTAATTACCCACGATATCGGTGTGGTGGCAAATATGGCGGACAGAGTGATTGTCATGTATGCCGGGCAGATGATTGAACATGCCCCGGTACAGGAACTGTTTGCCCACCCGAAACATCCGTATACGAGAGCACTTTTGGAAACAGTGCCGAGTATCAAGGATGCCAAGGAAAGAGAATTGCTTTCCATACCGGGGATGGTACCGGAGCGTTATGACCATTTTACAGGTTGCCGCTTTGCGGACAGATGTAAATATCGCAGACAGGAGTGTGATTTGCCACAGAAAGATTATGAATTTGGAAAAGGGCACACTGCGAAATGTATTGTAATGAAGGAAGGGGGAATCCCGACATGAGCGGAAACGAAAAGGCCCCTTTGATTCAGGTAGAAAATTTAAAAAAATATTATCCGGTAAAGGGCGGAATGATTCCTCATATAACCGGTTATGTGAAAGCAGTTGATGATATCAGTTTTGCGGTCATGCAGGGAGAAGTTCTTGGACTTGTAGGAGAATCCGGTTGCGGAAAGTCTACTGTAGGAAGACAGCTGATAGGGCTTGAAAAGCCCACAGAAGGTAAGGTTCTTTATAAGGGGCGAAACCTTACTGAATTTGATAAAAAAGAAATGCAGGCGGTGAGAACCAAACTACAGATGGTGTTTCAAGATTCTTATTCTTCTTTAAATCCCAGAAAACATATTTATGAAATTCTTGCACAACCCATGTTATATCACAACATAGCGGATAAAGGAAATGTGGAGAAGAAGATAGGTGAAATTTTAGATATGGTGGGACTTCCTAAAAGTACTTTGGGAAGATATCCCCATGAGTTTTCCGGCGGACAAAGGCAGAGAATCGGCATTGCAAAAGCGCTTTCTTTAAATCCGGAATTTATCGTGTGCGATGAACCGGTCAGCGCGCTTGATGTTTCCATTCAGGCGCAGATTTTAAATTTGCTAAAAAGTTTGCAGAAGGAATTGGGGCTTACGATTCTTTTTATCGGACACGGACTGGCAACGGTGAATTATATCAGTGACCGGATTGCGGTAATGAATAACGGAAGAATTGTGGAAATAAGCCGGGCGGAGGAATTGTTTTCAAATCCGGTACATCCTTACACAAAAACACTGATTAGCGCTGCACCGATGCCTATCGTCAGAAGGGAGAATATCGGCAATGGGTAAATACATTATAAAACGTATTTTGATAGCAATTCCTGTGCTGATCGGTATTACGGTAATTGATTATGTCATTATGTGTCTGGCGGGAAGTCCTCTGGAAATGTTACAGGGACCGAGAGTTTCCCAGGCCACATTAGAGGCAAAAGAAATTGCGCTTGGACTGGATAAACCGGTTTTTGTGCAGTATTTTATATGGCTGTCTCAGCTTTTACAGGGAAACATGGGATATTCCATGAAATCTTATGAGCCGGTCAGCAGTATGATAGCTTCCCGTTTGGGGCCTACATTACTTTTGATGGGAGCTTCGCTTCTGGTCAGTTTGATGATTGCAATTCCGGCGGGGATTTACAGTGCAATACATCAATATTCAAAGGGAGATTATGCGGTGGTTACGTTCTCTTTTTTGGGAAGCAGTATCCCCGGTTTCTTTTTGGCGCTTTTGTTGATTTATGTTTTTACGGTGAAACTGGGATGGCTTCCGTCAAGCGGTATGACGACATTGGGTACGGAAGGCGGCTTTTGGGATGTTGCAAAGCATATGGTAATGCCGGTACTGGTGCTTGCCTTTTCACTGGCAGGAAGTAACATCAGGTATATCAGAAGCAGTATGCTTGAAATTTTAGAGAAAGATTATCTTCGTACGGCAAGGGCTAAAGGAATCGGAAGATTTAAAGTCATTTATAAGCATGCGCTTCGCAATGCCCTGGTGAGTATTGTAACGGTAATCGGCATGCACATTCCCATGTTGTTTGGCGGTGCGGTGATTATTGAACAGGTATTTTCCTGGCCGGGAATCGGTCTCATGACTATGAGTGCCATTACAGCAAGAGACTATCCTGTGATTATGGGGGTATGTCTGTTATCTGCCATCGTGGTGTTGCTTGCAAATTTGATTACGGATATCGTGTATGCGTTGGTAGATCCTACGATTTCGCTTAATTAGGAGAAGTAATAATATATGACAAAGAAGAAAATAACAAATCCGGCGAGTGAAAGTTATTTGCAGACCGTGTTTCGCCGTTTCAGGAGACACAGGCTTGCCATGGCAGGAGTAGCTGTTTTGGTGATGCTTGGCGGGATGGCACTTTTGGCGCCGGTAATTGCACCTTATGACCCGGATGCGATAGTGGGGACTTTTGCAGGTGCACCGAACAAGGAGCATATATTGGGAACAGACCAAATCGGAAGAGATGTGTTTAGCAGACTTTTGTATGCAACCAGAGTATCCCTTCTGGTGGGGGTGATGGCGACACTGATTTCCACGGTGATTGGTGTTGTTTTGGGCCTTGTTGCCGGCTATTTTGGCGGCGTGATTGATATGGTAATTATGCGTTTTACGGACGTGGTGATGTCCTTTCCGTATATTTTACTTGTACTTGTGGCGGCATCCATCTTTAAGCCGGGGATGTGGAGCATTATTTTGATTCTGGGTTTTGTGGACTGGCCGGGAATTACACGGCTTGTCAGAGGAAATGTCTTAAACTTAAGAGAAACAAATTTTGTAAAAAGTGATATTGTGGCAGGGATGCCTACGTGGCATGTTTTGTTTTCGGAAATTTTGCCAAACACAGTGGCGCCGATTCTGGTGTATGCTACTTCTGTGCTTGCCTTGTCCATGCTTGATGAGGCCGCACTGAGTTTCCTTGGAATGGGAGTGCAACCGCCTACGGCGAGCCTTGGAAATATGTTAAACGGTGCAGAATCGCTTACCGTACTGACCAGACAGCCGTGGCTGTGGATTCCGGCGGGGGTGGTGATTATTCTTTTGGTGGTGGCAATTAATTTTATCGGAGATGCGCTGCGGGATGCGCTTGACCCGAAAGGAAAAGGATAATGAAATTATAATAAACGATAATCTTTGGTATCGTATTTCATATAGGCCAATTGGAAGGATTTCCATTTTCTGCGGGAAACAGGTATTTTTTCTCCGTTTGCCAAAGTGATGACCTGATTTGCAAAGCTGACTACGTGAGCCAGATTCACAAGGTATTTGCTGTGGCATCTGAAAAAAGTATTGGAGGAGAGACGCATCTCCCACTGCAACAGACTTTCGTCACAGAAAAACATGTCATTTTTAGTCCAAAGTTCACTTTTGCCGGACTGTGCCGTAAAATAGCAAATATCGCGGATGGCGATGTTATGGGGAATGCCGCGTCGCATGATGGAAATACTTTCCCGTAGTTGCAATTCTTCCATGCTGACCGTCAGATAGTCAAACAGTTCACGTTCTTCAATAGGCTTGGTCATGAAGCGGAACGCTCTTGCTTCGTAGCCTTCTTTATAGCGGTTTTCATAGGCTGTCAGAATGATAAAAATAGTATGTGCGAAATGAGATTTCATTTTCTTGAGCCAAAGGATACCGTCCTCGGATGTGTCACAGAATTCCAAATCCATAAACACGATGTCGGCAGATTCTCTTTGGAGGTGTGCCCAAACAAGAGAAGGCTTTGAAAAGTAGAGTAATTCACTGTGTTCATGATGTGTCTCGTCAAATTTCCGTAATAATAATTCTAATTCTTCAAAAATAACTTTTTGGTCGTCGCATACAATGATTTTCATTTGTGATAAAATCTCCTTTTGGTGTATTAAACAGGAAGATAAACTATGACGGTTATCATGTTGTTTTCTGATTTTATTTCGTGTCTTCCGTCGTATTTTTCCAGTACATCTTTAATTTTGTGGAGACCGTGTCCGTGATTGCGGTCTTTTGTTTTGCGTTTTGAAAATGCCTCTTGTGTATGTACACTGTTTGACATTTCAATGGAAAAATAAGTTTTGCCGCCGGAAAAACGAATGATAATTTCGGGTGGAGCGATTTCGTTTTCGCATTGGCTTGCGGACGCGATGGCGTTGGACAACATGTTGGAAAACAAAGTGCATAAATCCATTGCGGAAACAGTGTGCAGGGTGGGCAGATTGCCGTGTGTGGTAACTTTAATTTTGTCATTACAATAGTGCGGCAAATCATGATACAGGATAGCATCAACAATATCGTTTCCCGAAAGGCTGAGCTTTTGCTGGAAAGAAAAGGACTCATCCAAATCTTTGAAATAGTTTTGTAATTCATCGGTTTTTCCGGTATTAAAAAGGTACTCCATGCAGATAAAGTGATTCTTAATGTCATGACGGAATTTTCGAAGCTCTGTATCCATCAAATCCATGTCCTGATAGTATTTTAACTGTTTTTCTATCAGGCGTCTGTTTTCTTCATTACTCTTGGTTGCCTGTCCCAAAAAGCGTTCGGCAAAAATTTCCACAAACATAATGCACGCCGAAGTCACCACGTACATAAGAATTCGGTAAGCGATTACTTCACTCAATAACGCATCGTTTACCGGCAGGTAATTTTCGGGATATATGGCATGGGCAATCAGTAAAAAAACAGCATAAGAAAAAATGTTAAAAGCCATTAATCTGCTGTCAAACAAAAAGGCAATAACGGACAAAAAGATAAATGTACATTCCCAGACATAATAGGAAGGGAATAAATACAAAATGGCGTTATATTGGATAAACAACAGGATTACAATAAACGCTTTAACAAAGCGCAAATGCTCTGATATGTAAGTGGGTTCTTTTTTGTTGCGGTAAATAAAATAGACACCGACTGACATATAAATCATATGACTTACGTCAAACAGTATAATTTGTATCCAGGATAAATTAGGATAAAAACCTAAAAACTTGCATGCGGTCCAATAGCTTCCCGCACACATGCACAGTCCGGGAATTAAAACCAGTATATACCGATGTACGGACTCCCAATATTTTTTAATAACATTCATGTAAACACTCCAAGTAAACAATACTCCCCAAATTTTATTTTACATTGTAATTGAATTAATGCAATTACCAAATAACGGTTAATTTTGACCATTTAATATTTAGTGTCTGCGAGGAAGGATGAAATGTAGTATAATAGTACCAAAGATTTCCTGAGATTAGTTGTTTGGCAGAATTGCGCAAAGACAACATTCGGATGAAGTACAATGATTGATAAAGGAGAGGTTGGTATGGGAAAGAAAAAAACAGCAGTCGAGGTATACTTATCGGCGGTATTTAAGTGGGGACTGCTCATTTTGGTGTGTGCATGTATGTGTGCTACCGTAATGTTCAACACAGAAAAGGTATTTGGATTTTATCCCGGTACAAAGTGGATTACTTTGATTTTGTTTGCCGTAATGGATATCTCATTTTTTGTAATGGCACTTATCATTATGAAAACGTCCTTTGACAAAGATGGTTACCTGAAAGAAGGAAAGCTGAAAATCGGAAAGATTTTTTCGTCGGTGATATTGATTATTCAGTGGAACTACATTTTGTATATGCTTCCTTCCAGAACATTCTGGGGATTTTTATTCTTCTTCCTGATTCTGATAGCTTTTTTCCTGGATATTAAGCTGTTGTTATTCAATGGTTTGGCTTGTATGGGTTCTCTGTTTATCGGATGGGCAATCAGAGGAAGCGATTTGATGCCGGTGAAGGATGAACTGTTCCTTGCAGATGTCCTTATGTGTTTGGTAGCGTTGATGTTATCTCTTTCGGGATTAATTATTTTTGTATTCTTTGTATCACATTTTCTGGTAAATGCAAAGAAGGATGAGCTTGAGAAAAATAACCAGCATGTGATGGGAGTGCTTGATTCTGTACAGACGTTATCTGAAAGATTGTTTGCGGCAGGTTCTGCACTTTCCCAGATTTCAGAAACAGAAAGTGCTTCTGCACAGGAACTGGCAGCAACCAGTGAACAGCTTGTTGAAAGCAGTAATATTCTCAGTGCCAAAACAGATGAGAGTATGGCAAACTTGAGCGAATTGAGTCAGTGGGAACAGGTAGTTGCCGAAAATGTGGAAAAGGTAGAAAGCACATCAAGAGAGTTACTTGATAAATCCATTGAAAATGAAAAACTTTTAAACAGTTTACATGAAATTAACGGTGAAGTATCCGAGTCTATGAAGTTGACAACTGATACTGCACAGAAACTGTCAAGTGCTGTGGAAGAAATCGGAGTTACTTTAAAGTTGATTAATGATATTTCTTCTTCTACCAACTTGCTTGCGTTAAATGCATCTATTGAGGCGGCAAGAGCAGGTGAAGCAGGCAGAGGCTTTGCGGTAGTTGCTTCCGAGGTGGGAAATCTTGCAAACAGCACGCAGGAATCCTTAAAGATTGTACAGGCAGTCATTGAAAGAGTACAGAACAATGTAATTGAAATTACCAAACAAATTGAAAATAATGCATCTAAGTTAGATACACAGAATGAATATTTTGCAGATGTATTTCAGAGTATGCAGGAGATGACAAAGCTTCTGAATACGTCTGTGGATAATATTAACACCATGGGAGATGCTCACAGCAAGCAGTCAGAGGTAATTAAGAATACGGTATCCATCAACCAGGATATCGCAGAGAGTATCAAAAATGAAAACGAGCAGTTTACTTGCATTAATGCCATGGCAGAGAGCAATGCAAGCAGTACCTGTGAGGTTTCTACACAGGCAGGCGCTATCAGTGAAATGGTAGATGAAATGAGTAAATTGCTGAATGCAGATATGTAGGAAATCTTTTTATAAAGGTAAAAGGGGAACGAAAAACGGGTTGTCGTTAAGGCAACCCGTTTTTTATGCACACTTCAGTATCCATGTTAACACATTTAAAAATAAAAGTCTAGTATTTCATTTTATTTTTGATAGACTATAAATACCAAACGACGTCACGCTTTGCGAGCCGTCTTATTGGACCAAAAAGTTTAGCGGTGCACCTAAAAAAGAAAAGGAGCAGAAATGGAAGTAGAGAAACAACAGGAAAAGGCATATCTGAAAAAGACATTGCAGATAATTAAACGGAACATGGAATCCTACGAGGGCGAAGTGAACAAGATGCAGGCAGAAATCGATGAGATGCTGGAGCATTATCATGACAATGATGTGGAGCTTTACACAGCACTCACCAACACCATTACCATGAAAGATAACATGAAGCGTGCTCTAATGCGGAATCAGAAAGCGCAGAAAAAGCCATATTTCGGCAGAATTGTCTTTTGGGATGAAACAGAAGAAAAGGAAGAATCACTTTATATCGGCAGAGGCGGAATTTCTGAGGATGCAACACATCAGGTGGTAATTGACTGGCGCGCGCCGGTTGCAAACGCCTATTATGAGAACGGATTGGGGAGATGCAGCTATCCGGCTCCGGACGGTGGCGACTTTCCCATTGATTTGAAGCTGAAAAGAACTTATGAGATTGAGAACGGAAAGCTAATCGATTATTTTGATACGGAGGTTATTGCCAATGATGATTTGCTGACCAAGTATCTGGCAAAGAATAAGCAGGCGGTTTTGGGGGAAATTATTGCCACTATCCAGAAGGAGCAAAATGAGATTATCCGTAAAAGTCCTTATCACAACATGATTGTTCAGGGTGTTGCCGGTTCGGGAAAGACTACAGTCGCCATGCACAGAATTTCTTATATTTTGTATAACTATCAGGAACGGTTTAAGCCGGATGACTTTTATATTGTGGGAAGTAACAGAATATTACTGGAATACATTACAGGTGTGTTGCCGGATTTGGATGTATACGGAATCAGGCAGATGACCATGGAAGAGCTTTTTGTTCGGCTTCTTTACGAAGATTGGGATGACAAAAAGTATCGCATTCGCAGAAATGCGGAAGCGGATTTTGGCAGTAATGTGCGCGGAACCTATGCATGGTTTCATGATTTGGAGGGGTTCTGCAGACGCTTGGAACAGGAAAAAATACCTGCAAAAACAATATTTTTAAATCCCAAGCAATTTGTGGAGGGACTACAAGACGGAAAGACGGGAGTTTTTGATGAAACTATTGGGAAATGTGTAAATCCGAAGGATTTGATTACTATCTTATCTGCTGATGACATAGAGAAATATATTTTACAAAATCCCACGGTGTCTGTTCAGAACAAAATCAATATGCTGAATGAAAGACTTATCAGTAAACTGAAGGATGAGTTTTTGGGAAAAGGGGTGAAATATACAAAGGAAGAACAAAAGGCTATCATAAGAGCCTATCGCGGCAGATTTGGCAGGAACATCTGGAAATATTCTATTTTTGACATGTATCATGATTTCCTGATGGAGCAGATAGAAAAAGGAATTATGATTGAAATTCCCCACAGGGAATTTGATGTTTACGACCTTGCTGCGCTTGCGTATCTCTACAAAAGAGTAAAGGAGACGGAGGTTATCAGTGAAGCCCATCACGTGGTAATCGATGAGGCACAGGATTTTGGAATGATGGCATATGCGGTTTTGAAATACTGCATTAAGGATTGTACTTACACCATTATGGGTGACGTATCCCAGAATATTCATTTCGGCTATGGACTGAATGATTGGGAAGAACTTCGGACGTTGATGCTTTCCGGTGAGAGGGCTCATTTCGGCATTCTTAAAAAGAGTTACAGAAATACTGTGGAAATTTCTGAATTTGCCATGAATATATTGCATCACGGCAGGTTTGCGGCGTACCCGGCAGAACCGATTATCCGACACGGAAAAGATGTAGTGGTGCAAAGATGTGATGACAGGGAAGAACTTATAAAGGAGACGGCAGGAATTTGCCGTAAGTGGCTCTCTTCGGGACTTGATACTGTTGCTGTGATTTGCAGAAGCGAGAAGGAGGCAAAAAAAGCAGCGGCAGAACTTTCAAAATATGTCAAAGTAGCAGAAAGTGATTTGGAAAAAGCTGTTTATGAAAACGGTGTCATGGTTTTGCCTGTTGCGTACACGAAGGGTCTTGAGTTTGATGCGGTTTTGATTTTGAATCCGGACAGAGGAGATTATCCTGTGGACGACGGACATGCCAAGCTTTTGTACGTGGCAGCAACCAGAGCATTACATGAACTATGTGTGTTGTATGAAAGAGATTTGACGGGACTTATTGCAGATCCGGTTCCGGAGAAAAAAGTTTCCTTTGTACGGGAGAAAGAAGTTGTTCGTAACCAAATTGTGGAAGAGCAGAAAACGTTGAGTCAAGGTGTAAAAGCACAAACAGCTGTAATAGCGAAGAGAGCGAACCCTGCGGAAACAAAACAGAGAGGAGTAAAACCTAAAGCGGTTATCAAGACTCCGAAACAGATACAACCGAATTCCCAAACAGTACTTCTTACAGGTGTGGGAGGAAGCGCGCGTTCCAAGGTTAATATTGTGCGTCCGAAATCTGCGGAGGAGGCAGCAAATGAAAAGTACGGGCGGGATTACAGCATCTATAACAGAAAATCTGCCAAAATAAATCAGTGTGAGGCAACAGCCGGAAAAACTGTGGAAAAAAACGGACAGGAAAAAAATGCGCCACGGTTTGGCGATATGCCGGTTACAGAGCAACTTCGCCTGCCGGGACATGCCAAAGCAGATTTGTCGGTAAAGTGGACTATGCGGCAGCCTGACGGACTTTATTTGCAGAGCCGCTGCGGAGTACTCAGAATTTCGCCGGTTACCAGTGAAATTATTCGTATTACTTTTGCGGTGAAGGGGCAACCGAAAGAAGAGTCTCATGAGAGAATAGCATTGCAGACAGCGGAGCGTGCATGGATGTACAAAGATCTTTCAGCTTATGTGGAAGTAGCTACCGATGACATTATTCTGCGGGTTGATAAAAAGAGTGGTGCGATTACTTACATGGATGAAAATGGAAAGATTTTGCTTTCAGAACGGATAAATGAATGCCGCGTGATAAGCGAGATGTCCGGTAAGGTAAAGGCATGGCAGTTTTTTGACTGGAAAAAGCAAAATCTTTATTGCCCGGGAATTGGGAATCAGGAGGGGTTAAAGCTTTCCGGCAAAGCGTATTATATTTCCGGTGATAGAGAAAAAGCGGAACTGCCGTTTCTGCTTTCAGATAAAGGATATGGTATTCTGATTGCTTCCGATGCTCCTGTAATCTGCTGTGACATTTCAGCGTATGGTTCTTACTTTGCGGCAGAGGAGAACCAGATAGATTATTATTTTGTTACGGGAAAAGGACAACAGAAGCTTATACAGAATTGTGAAAGGTTATATGGAGAAAAATAGTGAAACCCGGCAAATAGCGCGCTTGCGTTATTTGCCGGGAGTCTTTTTAAGCTGCCGCCTTTCGTTCCCTTGGTATAAAGGAATATCTTGCGGACACCATCATTATATACCAGTTTTCCTTCGCAGTGTCCTTCTCCATGGAGTAAAGGTCCATACGGATGCCCCGTTTGTCTATATTGATTCCCTTAAGGGATTTCTGGGATTCAATAATCAGGTTTTTTACACGATGCCCCGTGACACGTTCAATGATGATTCTTGCAATCTTTTCTGCCTTTTCGGCATCCTCCGTAGCCGCTTCGAAGAGAAAGGAATCCATCATATCCAGTTCTCCTGCTTTGTACAATAAAATGAATGGGTTGTAAAAGCATGAATTTTCGTGATAATAATTAAGATAAACGTTGACATTTTGGAAGACGTGCAGCACAAACGGCCACGCCTAATATGAAAAATATGCTTTGAATGGAGTATAGCATGTTGACGGTATATGCGCAAGTATGTTTTTGATTTTTTGTAAAAATATGTTGGTTGAAAGTCTGGGTGGATTTACACAAAAGAAACAAATAGGAAGAAAAATTGACAATTAGGCTGAAATAATTGCAATAAATACCAAAAAGGTAGATGATAAAAAAGACAGTAGTCTTATGCATATAAGATGAATATCATTACAACTGATTTAGATAAGTAATGAAAAAGAGTGTGAAAGAAGGAAGATGTGGGAATGAGAGTATTATCCGGAATGGAAGGTGTTTTTTCTAAAGAAGAGGTAAATACCAACAGGCAGGAAGAGTATGATTACCTAAAAGGACTTTTTATGGTGTTTATTTTTTTAATTCATGCATTTCAGGCAACTTCAACAGAGCCTGACTTATGTGTGAAGGTAATGTTTGGATTTGCAACTATGTCGGGCGCGGCGCTTTTTATGTTTGTGATGGGGATGGGAAGCGTTTATAGTAGAAACTCCGGTGCAGATGCTTTGGCAAAAAGCGGAGTCAGAATGGTTGTTTATCAGTATCTTAATAATGTCTTATATCTGATTGCTTTGGTGATTCCATATCCTTTTGTGAAGAAACTTCTTGGTGCAGAAGAAACAGAAATGTTCTTTTGGGCGATGGAGATTTATGCGCAGTATATTAATATCTTTTTTATGACAGGTGTGATATATCTGTTATTGGCGCTGCTTAAGAAGCTGAAGCTGCCAATTGCCGGCTATGCAGTGGTCGGTATCGTATTTGCATTTGCGGCACCTTTGATAGAAGGGAAGCCTGTGGATATTCCAGTGATTGGATACATAGTAAAGTTGTTGATTGGTTGGGATTTGTTTACTTCATTTGTGCCATTGTATTTTGTTTCTTATGTTCTCTTAGGAGTTGTTTTGGGAAAATTATTACGTCATGTAAAGAATAAGACCCTATTTTACAGAGCGGTTATGGTTATATGCGGTGTTGTGATTGTGGGAACATGGGGATATCTTTTTTCTCAATACGGGTTTAGTGAAGCGTTGTACGAGGTGCTTACTATGACCTATCCGAAGCCGGGGTTTATGCATGTGATGGCAAGCATAGCGCATATATTATTTTTTGCCGGAGTATTTTATTTTGGGCGAAATTATCTTAGAAGCGAGAATTTAATCTGCGGACAGATTCTTTATTACAGCAGACATATTTCCAAATATTATGCGATTCATGTTGTGCCGTATTTTATAGCATTTGGGTTTCATAAGTATTTACCTTTTGAGTCATGGCAGTGCTGGATTCTGGCATTGTTCGGCATGGCGTTTACGGAAGTTGTGGTAAGAAGCTATAATTTGGTTTTAAAAAACCTATCTGCCCTTAAGAGCAGATAGGCTGTGGGATAATTTTATTTTTCGCTCATCTTATCAAGCAATTCTATCTTGGTATCATACAGCTTCTTTGATAAATCCACATAAACTTTATGGGGATTGACAAAACGCTTGGTTTCATCCCAAAGGGTGTCTTTTTCTTTGGTACAGTAATCGCGGATTTCCATTGTTTTCGGAGATTCGTAGCAACACTGTCCACCTTTAAATACGGGAACTAAAAGTTCACGCAGTGTAAAGCTTCCGGCAGGGAGCTTTGTCTTTTTCCAAGGCTCTAACGGGTCGAACAAAAGAAGCGGTTCGTCTTCGCTAAAGGTTTCCCCTACCAGACAAATAAGATCCGCTTTGATTTTTCCGGTTTCTTTATCATAAATACGGTAAATGGTTTTGTTGCCCGGGTTTGTCACTTTCTCACTGTTTTCGGAGAGTTTAATCTTGGGAATGAATTCGCCGTCTGCGCCTTTGATGGCTGCCAGTTTGTATACACCGCCGAAAGCAGGGTTATCTTTTGCGGTGATTAAGTTTGTGCCCACACCCCAGGAGGTGATGGCGGCACCCTGTGCTTTCATGGTTTCAATCAAGTATTCGTCCAAATCATTGGAAGCAGAAATAGCAGCATCGGTAAATCCGGCTGCATCCAGCATCTTACGTGCTTTCTTGGAAAGGTAAGCAAGGTCGCCGCTGTCAAGGCGGATACCGTAATATCCTAATTTGATGCCGGCTTCTCTCATCTCGGTAAATACCTTGATGGCGTTGGGAATACCGGAATGTAAAGTGTCGTAAGTGTCTACCAGTAAAATGCAGGCAGAAGGATACATATCTGCATAGGTTTTAAATGCGGTATACTCGTCCGGGAAACTCATAATCCAGCTGTGTGCATGGGTTCCCTTAACGGGGACATCAAAAAGCTGACCGCAGAGGACGTTGGAGGTTCCGATACAACCGCCGATAACGGCAGCGCGGGCACCGTAGATTCCGGCATCGGGCCCCTGGGCACGGCGCAGACCGAATTCCATAACACCGTCTCCTTTTGCAGCATAACATACTCTGGCTGCTTTTGTGGCAATCAAGCTTTGGTGGTTAATGATATTAAGAATAGCGGTTTCCACAAGCTGGGCTTCCATAATCGGTGCGATTACTTTGACAAATGGTTCTCTGGGGAACATAACCGTTCCTTCCGGAATCGCATAAATATCACCGGAAAATTTGAAATTTGCCAGATAATCAAGGAAATCCGCCTCAAAAATACCAAGGCCTGCCAGATAATCAATATCCTCTTTTGAAAAATGTAATTCTTTAATATATTTGATAAGTTGCTCAAGTCCCGCTGCAATGGCATACCCGCCGCCGCAGGGGTTGCTTCTGTAAAAAGCATCAAAAATAACGGTTTCGTTACGGTCTTTGTGTTTGAAATAGCCCTGCATCATGGTGAGCTCATAGAGGTCGGTGAGCAGAGTTAAGTTTTGTCTGTCCATAAGAATCCTCCCTTTTTTCTTTTCTAATTAATATACACCCAATTATTCTCACTGGCAAGAAAAACGGTTGAAATACGGTTTGGCAAGAGCTATGATATTAGTGCACCGGATTTTGTGCTTGAGGTACTTTCGCATTCCATCAGGCGCAAGGTGATTATGTCAGCAGTATGATGAACATGGGGAAGAAGACGAGGATGAATAAGACATTAAAAAGATTATTTCCGATTTTGTTATTAATATGGCCGTATACCTGTGTATTTTTCTTTGTGCCGGGAACGGAAGAAGAGGAACTTTTCGGGCCGGTTATGGCAATTTATATGGTACTGACCGCAGCGGTATACCTGCTTAATATTATCAATGTTTTTTTAGATAAAGAGGAAGATGCATGTTACCGCCTTGTTTTTTGGGATATGCTCACAAAGCTGATGCATATACCTTTTTACCTGATTGTATTTTTATTGGGTGTACTGTTGCTTTTGACAATTGTGGTTCCGGCGCTTGTTTTTGTGACGCCGATTATGGTGGGAATGCTTGTAATTGTTGATGTTCTTTTAATGGCAACCACCTCTGTGTACGGAATCGGCGGGATTATCAGAGCATGGAAAAAAGGCCTTGTTACCAAGACCTTTTCAGTAGTTCATATGATTATGCACTGTTTCTTTGTGACGGACGTTATCAGTGCCATTATTGTGTATTTTAAGTTGCGAAAAGCAAAGAAGAGTGCTAAAATAATAAATGCATAAAAAAGAGGAAAAGAGTATGTTTTGGAAAATGACAAATCTCCAACTGAAAAAAGGCTACATTTATCTCCTTTAGGGGGATAGTGCGCCCATTTTTAGGAAGGTTTGCATTATCTCCTTATCATTTTTACACAGTCAGGCATTTGCTGACTGTTCAAAAAACAGATAAAGGAGATTTTTTTATGCTTAATATTAAGAAACAGATTCGTTTATTATATCTATCATCCGTACTGGGAAATTTATCGGTTACGGGTGCCTGGGTTGCCATTTTGGCATTCAGGGGTTTTTCTCTGGTTCAAATCGGAGTAGCGGAAACGGTGTTCCACATAACCAGTCTTATTTTTGAAATTCCATCGGGAATATTGGCAGACAGATATGGCAGAAAAAAGATGCTTATCGTAAGTCATGTTATGGCAGTGATTGGAAATTTAATCATGGTGTTTTCGGAAGGACTTGGGATGGTATGTCTGTCCTTTGTGTTTCATGCTCTCAATTATAATTTTGCGTCAGGTTCGGGAGATGCTTTGGCTTATGATTCCTTAAAAAGTGTAAAGCAGGAGGGACGGTATGAGACATACTTTTCGAATCAGATGATAATTTATCGGGTTGGAAGTGCACTTTCCACGCTTTGTGCCGGATTGGCATTTTGGATGGGATATAAAATGGCATATTTTGTCAGCGCCATTACGCATGTGGTGACACTGCTTGTAGTGCTTGGACTTGTAGAAGTGCAGGTAGCGGGAGCAGTAGATGCGCAAGAAGCTGCAGAGCAGAAGGGAATTGCGCCTGCAGTCCAAGATAAAGTGACACAGGAATTGACGGGTGATAAGCACATTATATTTGGCATGATAATCGGAATGATGAATCATTTTAAGGACAGCATTCTGTTTTTGGCAAGAAACGGTAAGGCAACGCGGCTTATGTTTGCAAATTCTCTTGTAGGCGCCATTGATATTCTGCTTTTGTTTTTCTTGCAGGCAAAGCTTACTTCTGCCGGAATTATGAGTCGGGATTTGGGGATTGCGTTGTTTGTTATGGAGATGGGCGGTATCGTCGGTGCGCGGATGATTGTCAGAATAAAGAGAGGCAGATACCTGAAAATATTTATGCTGTGTACGGCAGGTGTACTGACGGGTGTGCTTTTAGAGCATTCCGGTGTGATTCCGGTTATGGTGTTTGGTGGTTTTCTGTCGGCTATGGCAGATGATGCATTGCAGGTGAGAACGGACGCCCTTTTGCAGGAAAGTTTTCCGTCACAGCAACGGGCAACACTGATATCCATATCTTCGTTTACCTTTTCGGTGATTATGATTGTGCTATCGCCATTGGCGGGATATTTTTATTCGGTGTGGTAAGGATTGTGCGGGAATCAAATGGAAAATCATGATATTACATGATTTATGCAATATTTCCCTTGACAAATCCCGAGTTCATGGTGTAATTTTGGTATAGTATCAAAAATAACCAAAACAAAAGCAATGACGAAGACAGTAACTGATGTTCCAAACGTCACAGCGAGCCGGAGAGGGTGCAAGTCCGGTACTAGTAAGAAATCAGTGAATATCACTTCTGAGCTGCGAGCCGAACGCAAACAGGTAAGTAGGTCACGCCGGCATTCCCCCGTTAAAGGAAACCATATTCAACCGATTGGTTTTTGTGAGCAGAATCGGCGCGTATGATGTAACAGGTGGTAACGAGTATATTTTAGCCTCGTCCTTTTACAGGACGGGGCTTTTTTTGAATTTTGTTTGCAGAGTAATGATTTTTATATGCAACAAGTTATGGTTAGGATAAAAAACGAGAACCAATCTAAGCAAACAGTGAACAAATCAAAGTAAACAATGAATAAATAAAGAAAGGACGAATCGAAATGTATCAAAAAGTATCCACCAACCTGAATTTTGTCGATCGTGAAAAGAACATCGAAAAATTCTGGACAGACAATGACATTTTCAAAAAGAGTATGGAAAACCGCAAGGAAGGCCCTACTTACACCTTCTATGACGGACCTCCGACTGCAAACGGTAAGCCCCACATCGGACATGTGCTTACCCGTGTTATTAAAGATATGATTCCCAGATACCGTACCATGAAAGGTTACATGGTTCCCCGTAAGGCAGGCTGGGATACACACGGACTTCCTGTTGAATTGGAAGTAGAAAAGTTGCTTGGACTTGATGGCAAGGAGCAGATTGAAGAATACGGTCTTGATCCCTTTATTGATAAGTGTAAGGAAAGTGTTTGGAAATACAAAGGTATGTGGGAGGATTTCTCAGGTACTGTTGGTTTCTGGGCAGATATGGATGATCCTTATGTAACTTACCATGATGACTTCATCGAGTCTGAATGGTGGGCACTGAAGCAGATTTGGGATAAGAAGCTTTTGTACAAAGGCTTTAAGATTGTACCTTACTGCCCTCGTTGCGGTACTCCCTTATCTTCTCACGAAGTAGCACAGGGCTACAAGGCAGTGAAGGAACGTTCTGCGGTTGTACGTTTCAAGGTGGTAGGTGAAGATGCATATTTCCTTGCATGGACCACAACCCCCTGGACACTTCCTTCCAACGTGGCACTTTGTGTAAATCCGGAAGAGACTTATGTAAAAGTAAAAGCAGCAGACGGTTATACCTACTACATGGCACAGGCACTTCTTGACAACGTACTGGGAAGTCTTGCCCAGGAAGGTGAAAAAGCTTATGAAGTGTTAGAAACCTATGTTGGTAAAGATTTAGAATACAAAGAATATGAACCTCTCTTTGCTTGCGCAGGCGAAGCTGCAGCTAAACAGCACAAGAAAGGCCACTATGTAACCTGTGACGGTTATGTAACTATGTCAGACGGTACCGGTATCGTTCATATTGCGCCTGCATTCGGTGAAGACGATGCCCAGGTAGGACGTAAATATGACCTGCCCTTCGTACAGTTTGTTGACGGCGCAGGTAACATGACAGAGGAAACTGCATATGCAGGTAAGTTTGTAAAGGATGCCGACAAGGATATCCTTGTTGACCTTGATAAGGAAGGAAAACTGTTCTCAGCACCTAAGTTTGAACATGATTATCCTTTCTGTTGGAGATGTGATACTCCCCTTATTTACTATGCAAGAGAATCCTGGTTCATCAAGATGACTGCAGTACGTGATGACCTTGTACGCAATAATAAAACAGTAAACTGGATTCCCGAATCTATCGGTGAAGGACGTTTCGGTAACTGGCTTGAAAATATTCAGGACTGGGGACTTTCCCGTGACCGTTACTGGGGTACTCCCCTTAATATTTGGGAATGTGAAGATTGCGGACATCAGGAAGCAATCGGTTCCCGTGCCCAGCTGGAAGAAATGAGCGGCAACCCTGAAGCGAAGACAGTAGAGCTTCACAGACCTTATATTGATGCCATTACCTGCACTTGTCCTAAGTGCGGTAAGACCATGAAGAGAGTGCCGGAAGTAATTGACTGCTGGTTTGACTCCGGTGCAATGCCTTTTGCACAGCATCATTATCCGTTTGAAAATAAAGACCTGTTCGAGGCGCAGTTCCCCGCACAGTTTATCTCTGAAGCTGTTGACCAGACAAGAGGTTGGTTCTACTCACTGATGGCAGAATCCACTCTGCTCTTTAACAAGGCTCCTTACGAAAACGTAATCGTATTGGGTCACGTGCAGGATGAAAACGGACAGAAGATGAGTAAGTCCAAAGGAAATGCGGTAGATCCTTTCGATGCACTTTCTACCTACGGTGCAGATGCTATCAGATGGTACTTCTACATCAACTCGGCTCCCTGGCTTCCTAACCGTTTCCACGGTAAGGCAGTACAGGAAGGACAGCGTAAGTTCTTGGGAACACTTTGGAATACCTATGCATTCTTCGTGCTGTATGCAAACATCGACAACTTTGATGCTACCAAGTACAGCTTAGAATATGATAAGCTTCCCGTTATGGATAAGTGGTTACTTTCCAAGTTAAATACAGCGATTAAGGAAGTAGACAATAACCTTGAAAATTACAGAATTCCTGAGGCAGCAAGAGTACTGGATAACTTTGTGGATGAAATGAGTAACTGGTATGTTCGTCGTTGCCGTGAACGTTTCTGGGCAAAGGGTATGGAGCAGGATAAGATTAATGCTTACATGACACTTTATACAGCACTTGTGGAAATCAGCAAGGCGGCAGCACCTATGGTGCCTTTCATGACGGAAGAAATTTATTTGAACCTTGTAAAGAGTGTCAACGCAGATGCTCCCGAAAGTATTCATTTGTGTGACTTCCCTGCTGTCAATGAAACTATGATTGACAAGAAACTGGAAGAGAGCATGGATGCAGTTCTTAAGATGGTTGTTATGGGCCGTGCGGCACGTAACGCAGCAAACATCAAGAACCGTCAGCCTATCGGCACTATGTTTGTAAAAGCAGAAACTGAACTGGATGAGTTCTTCAAAGAGATTATCGAAGATGAACTGAATGTGAAGACAGTAACCTTCACAGATGATGTGAGAGACTTTACAAGCTACAGCTTCAAGCCTCAGCTTAAGACGGTTGGTCCTAAGTATGGTAAACAGCTTGGCGGTATCAAGGAATATCTTGGAAGTCTTGATGGCAATGAAGCAATGGATGAGCTGAAAGCAAAGGGTGCCCTTGTATTTGACGTAAACGGCACAGAAGTTTCTCTTGCAGAAGAAGACCTTTTAATCGAGATGAGCCAAAAAGAAGGATATGTATCCGAAGCAGACAACTATGTAACTGTTGTGCTTGATACCAACCTGACAGAGGAGCTGATTGAAGAAGGCTTTGTATACGAAGTGATCAGCAAAATTCAGACCATGCGTAAGGATGCTGATTTCGAAGTTATGGATCATATCAAAGTAAGTATTAACGGAAATCAGAAGATTGCCGATATAGTAAGTGCAAATAAGGCGGCTATTTCCGAAAAGGTACTTGCTGATGATATCGTAACCGATGCAGAGCTTGCAATTTGCAAGGAATGGAATGTAAACGGTGAAACCGTAACTATTGGTGTGGAAAAACGGTAAGCTCAGGCAAGGAATGTAAGTAAAATAAAGGAAGACGCCCTGAAATCAAAACAGATGTAAGGGCGTCTTTTTTTGTGCAAGGTGTCGGATTTTGGTAATTTTAGGCATAAAAGTCTAAGCTAACTGTACCTTGTGATTCGTTTTTGTTTGTTGTATAATATGTGCGAAGCGCATTTGGAATCGATTATAGACTTGCGAAGCAATGTCTATAATATAATAAGCCGTGAATATGTTAGAAAATTGGAAAATAATCGGAGGAGAGAAGATGGCGAAGAAGGCTACACCGGTACTTGATTCTTTTGATAAAGAGTTGTTCAAAAGAAGTGTACTGTATAACGTGAAAACTTTGTACAGAAAAAATTTGGAAGAAGCATCCCAGCAGCAGATTTTTCAGGCGGTTGCTTATGCAATTAAAGATGCTGTTGTTGATAAATGGATGACTACACAGCAGGAATATGAAAAGCAGGATCCCAAGACAGTATATTATCTGTCCATGGAATTTTTGATGGGTCGTGCACTTGGTAACAATATCATTAACTTACAGGCATATAAAGATGTAAAAGAAGCTTGTGAAGAATTGGGACTTGATTTGAATGTGATTGAGGACCAGGAACCTGATGCAGCGCTCGGCAATGGTGGTCTCGGAAGACTTGCGGCATGTTTCCTTGATTCCCTCGCTACTTTGGGATATGCAGCATACGGCTGCGGTATTAGATACCGCTATGGTATGTTCAAACAGGAAATCAGGGACGGATATCAGGTAGAAGTTCCCGATAACTGGCTTATTGACGGAAATCCCTTTGAGCTTCGCAGACCGGAATATGCCAAAGAAGTTAAATTCGGCGGTTATGTAAATGTCCGCGTGGATGAAAACGGAAGAAATAATTTTGTGCAGGAAGGATATCAGAGCGTAAAGGCAATTCCTTTTGACCTTCCCATTGTAGGTTATGGTAATGGTATCGTAAATACTCTCCGTATCTGGGATGCTGAAGCAGTAGAATGCTTTAAGCTTGATTCATTTGATAAGGGTGACTATCAGAAGGCTGTTGAGCAGGAAAACCTTGCAAGAAATATCGTTGAAGTACTTTACCCCAATGATAACCATTATGCAGGTAAGGAACTGCGTCTGAAACAGCAGTACTTCTTCATTTCAGCATCTGTTCAGGAAGCGGTTGCTAAATACATGCGTAAGCATGATGATGTCCGCAAGTTCCATGAGAAGGTAACCTTCCAGTTGAATGATACCCATCCTACTGTTGCGGTAGCAGAGCTTATGAGAATCCTGATGGATGAATATTATCTTACATGGGATGAGGCTTGGGAAGTAACCACCAAGACTTGTGCGTATACAAACCATACCATTATGTCCGAAGCATTAGAGAAATGGCCTATTGAACTGTTCTCCAGACTGCTTCCCAGAGTATATCAGATTATCGAGGAAATTAACCGCAGATTCATTTTGAGAATTCAGCAGATGTATCCCGGTAATCAGGAAAAAGTGCGCAAGATGGCAATCATTTACGATGGTCAGGTGAAGATGGCACACCTTGCAATCGCAGCAGGATATTCCGTAAACGGTGTTGCAAGATTACATACAGAAATTTTGAAGAATCAGGAACTCAAGGACTTCTATGAGATGATGCCTGAGAAATTCAACAACAAGACAAACGGTATCACACAGAGACGTTTCCTGCTTCACGGTAACCCGCTTCTTGCAGACTGGGTAACTGCTCATGTCGGAAATGACTGGATTACAGACCTTCCTAAAATCAATAAGCTGAAAGTATATGCGGATGATGAAAAGGCACAGCAGGAATTCATGAATATCAAATATCAGAATAAGGTACGTCTTGCTGAGTATATCAAGGAACACAACGGTATCGAAGTTAATCCCCGTTCCATCTTTGATGTGCAGGTTAAGAGACTTCATGAATATAAGCGTCAGCTTCTTAACATTTTGCATGTTATGTACTTATATAACCAGTTAAAGGACAACCCGGAGATGGAATTCTATCCCAGAACCTTTATCTTCGGTGCAAAGGCAGCAGCAGGTTATTACAATGCTAAGATGACCATTAAGCTTATCAATTCTGTTGCAGATGTAGTAAATAACGACCCTGCAATTAACGGTAAGATTAAAGTTGTATTTATCGAAAACTATCGTGTTTCCAACGCAGAGCTTATCTTTGCGGCAGCAGATGTTTCCGAACAGATTTCTACAGCAAGTAAGGAAGCTTCCGGTACAGGTAACATGAAGTTCATGTTAAACGGTGCACTGACTATCGGTACCATGGACGGTGCTAACGTGGAAATCGTAGAAGAAGTAGGCGAAGAAAATGCATTTATCTTCGGTCTTTCTTCTGATGAAGTTATCAGATATGAGAACTTTGGCGGATATGACCCCAACGAAATTTTCAACAATGACCCTGATGTGAGAAGAGTGCTGATGCAGCTCATTAACGGTACTTACGCACCCAATGACCCTGATAAGTTCAGAACACTTTACAACTCTCTTCTGAATACCATCAGTACATCCAAAGCTGATACTTACTTTATCCTTAAGGACTTCAAGGCGTATGCAGAAGCACAGAAGAAAGTAGAAGCTGCTTATCTTGATGAAAAGGGATGGGCAAAGAGCGCTATCTTAAACGTAGCATGCTGCGGTAAGTTTACATCCGACAGAACTATTCAGGAATATGTAGACGATATCTGGCATCTTGATAAGGTAGTTTTACCTAAGAAGAAAAAATAAGACATACAGATAAAGACGGTGTCAACAGACACCGTTTTTATTTGATATATATTCGTATAATTTAAATTATAATAATTACGATTATATAAATTGACTTCTTTGTGCGCGTATTATATAATCTGAATTATAATAATTATGATTATAATGATAGGGATTATATAGCAATACAATTATTGTACATAATATTTAGCAGAAAGGGACAAAACGATGTTTTTGGGAAGAGGAGACGAGTTACAATTTTTTGAAGACAGATATACAGCGAAAGACGGTCAACTTTTGGTGGTCTATGGGAGGAGACGTATTGGAAAAACTGAAACTTTGCGAAAGTTCTGCGAAGGGAAGCCACACGTATTTTATTCCTGCATTGAGTGTCCTGATGAGCAGCAGCTTACTTCATTCAGCAACAGAGTGTTACAGACGGAAATTCCGGTTGCAAAATATATTAATCGGTTTTCGGATTGGGAACAGGCATTTTCCAGTGTAACAGAGCTTCCCGGAGAGAGGAAGAAACTCCTTGTTATTGATGAGTTTCCTTACATGGTGAGGGCTAATTCTTCTATTCCTTCTATTTTGCAAAATTTGTGGGATTTGCGTCTGAAAAATGAAAATGTCATGATTATTCTTTGCGGAAGCGCTATGTCATTTATGGAAAAAGAAATTCTGTCAGAGAAAAATCCGCTCTATGGTAGGGCAACAGGAATTCTTAAGATGAAGGAAATGACGTTTAGGGATGCTTCACTGTTTGTACCGAATTACAGTGCGGCGGATAAGATTATGACATATGCTATTCTGGGCGGTATTCCTCATTACTTGAAGCAATTTGATGATAGCTTGTCGCTTGGGGAAAATATACAAAGGAATATTTTGACCAGAGGGAGTATTCTTTATAGCGAAGTAGAATTTTTACTTAGGCAGGAGCTTCGTGAAACTGCTACTTATAATGCGATTATCGGTGCTGTGGCACTTGGAAATACCAGGCTGAATGATATTCATCAGAAAACACAGATGGAGAAAACGAAGCTGAGTGCGTACCTTAATAATTTAATGGAACTTGGAATTTTGCACAGAGAGTTCTCGGTAGAAAGCAGTATCAAGGAACAGGCAAATGTGCAAAGGGGATTGTACCAGATAACAGATAAATTTTTCCGGTTTTGGTATGCCTATGTATTTCCGAACTTATCAGAGCTTGAGAGCGGGGATGCAGAAGGTGTCTGGGAGCAGATTGTAGAGCCGGAAATGAATCATTTTTCATCGGGAGCATTTGAAGAGGTGTGCCGGGAATATTTGCGAAAACAGAACAGGACGCAGGCGCTTCCGTTTCGATTCTCTAAAATCGGGCGATGGTGGAACAAGACAGATGAGATTAATATTATGGCAGTAGACAGGGAGCAGAAACAGTATATTTTGTGCGAGTGTAAGTTTAAAAACAGTCCTTTTAGCATGGCAGACTATCAGCATTTTGTGGAAAAATTTAAGCAAAGCGATGCCGTGATTTATTATTATCTCTTTTCGAAGAGCGGATTTAGTGAAGAGGTGATAAAGGTGGCTGAGAAAAGTGGTGTGCAAATCATAACGGCAGAAGAACTTGTATAAAATATAAAAATGGCAGTTATGTTTGACCTTAAAACGGCAGTGCAAAATGCACCGCCGTTTCGTATTCAGTATTGATATTCTCTTGTCTGATAAAGAAAGTTGCGAAGTCTTAAGTCATTTCCGTAAGTAATGGTATGGCATTCTGCCGGAGCCTTGCGCTCGGTAATCTTTTCTTCCAAAATACCGGAAAAGGTGTGGGTTGAATTGCCGCTACCGGAATAACCGCCGGAAGAACCTTCGTTATCGCGGGATACTTTCTTTGTATGTGTAATTGCCGATACTGAATGTACCATGAAAATGTTTGAAAATTCGTATGCTGCGATTATCCCTCCCTGGATGCGCATTTCAATAGTTACTCTACTTCTTATTATATGTATCGGCATAACAATGTGAAACTTTAGTACTAAAGTCCTAAATTATGAAAAATTTTTAAATTATTCTGCAGCGGGACGTTCCTTCGCTTTATCAGCCTCCGCGGCATTACTTCTTGCAGCTTCCTTGTTCTGACGCATTTCCTCGATAGTCTTTTCCTGAAGGCGGATACCCTTGTAATCTCTGGGAGCAATGAAAGTACCGTCAGCCTTGCGCTGCTGCATACGTTTCTTTGCACGTTCTACTTCTTCTGCGTACTGAGGAAGCCATTTGCTTTCGGCAATCAGCATTTCATCTGCCATCTGATGAATTTCGGCAGGAGTACAAACAGCACCGGTGAGAGGATCCATCAGCATTGCCTGACGAAGTAAGTTGATATCACCTGCAACTGCTGCTTCTACGGAAAGACGCTGTACCCAGATACTCTGGGAGCAGACAGCGGCGCATCCCAAAGGCAGGTCACCGACTTTAGGAATGTTCATGCCGTTGGCATCTACATAACCGGGAACCTCTACGATACATTCGTCGGGAAGGTTGGTAATGCAGCCGTTATTCATGACATTGAAATGTCCGCGGTAAACTCTGCCTGTTTCCAGACCTTCGATAATATAGGAGCCGTGCTCATGACTGCGGTTTTCGGGAAGGTATTTCTTAGCAGGCTCTTTCATCCAGTTGGGGAAATCCTCCTCGAACCAGTTGCGGCCTTCGCGGCAGACACGTAAGTAACCTCCGGTTTCGCCGTTAATCCATACGCCAAGGTCAATCCATTTTTCTACTTCTTCGGGACGCTTTCTGTACCAGGAAACGTATTCTGACAAATGACCGTTGGATTCGGTGGAGTAGTAACCGAAGTTTTTCAGCACATCAATACGAACCTTTTCGGTCTGGGATAATTCTTCGTTTGCTTCATAAGCGGGAAGGATTTTATCAAGTAAATCTTCGCCGTTATGCTTGACGGAAATATACCAGGTCTGGTGGTTGATTCCGGCACAAATGATGTCTACCTCTTCCTGTTTATAACCAAGAGCCTCTGCAATCTGCGCATGACCGCCCTGTACACCGTGACAAAGACCGATGGTGTTTACTTTGCCGTATTTGTTGGCAGCCCATGTCAGCATGGCGTTGGGGTTGGCATAGTTTAACATGATAGCACCGGGCTCAGCTACTTCACGGATATCTTTACAGAATTCCAGAATCGCATTGACACCGCGCTGTCCGTAAAAAATACCGCCGGTACAGAGAGTATCACCAACACACTGGTCTACGCCATATTTTAAAGGAATGTCTACATCCATCTCAAAGGCTTCCAGCATACCGATACGCACGCAGTTGATGATGTAACGGGCATCCTTAAAAGCCTCACGTCTGTCTGTTGTGGAATGGATTTTAATATCGATTCCGTTTTCTTCAAGGTCACGCTGGCAAAGTGCGGTTACCATATCAAGGTTATGCTTGTTGATATCGGTAAAAGCAACTTCGATGTTGTGAAATTCGGGAACTGTCATCAGGTCCGCAAACAGGGTGCGTGTAAAGCCTACGCTTCCGGCACCGATAAATGCAATTTTAAAAGACATTGTAATACCTCCGTATATAAAAAGTTTTTTGCTTTTAAAAACATTATATGGTATCGGAATTGCACAGATGGAAAGGATTCTGTATAATAGGGTTAAAATGTAAGGAATTCTGACATTCAAATCTAGTGATTTTGGTAATTTATGAAAATAGTAATTGAAATGCTTGAAATTTAGAAGAGAAAGGGAAATAGAGATTATGATTTTTGCTAATCAAAAGGAAAACAGTTATGACAAGTGCTGGATGAAGATTGAACGTTACTATGCGGTTAACTATCCTTTTTATACCATGGATTATCACATGCACAGCGAATGGGAAATTATGTATGTGGCATACGGGAGAGCAAAAGTTTCCTGTATGGAGGAGGCAGAAAACATGTATGACCTCCGTGAGGGGGAATATATTCTGATAGAGGGGAACCTGCCCCATAAACTGACAGTGGAAAAAGAAACTCCCTGCCGGATTTTGAACTTAGAGGGAAAAGAATTTGGCGTAAATGGGAAATTCTCTTTTCAGGCGTTGTTTGCGGAGGAGGAAATGCGCTCTTTTTTGGAAAGTGAAAGCAACGTGATTGTGGGACGGGATGACGGCAGACTTCATGAGACATTAAGCGAACTCATCAGGGAACTAAAGAAAAGCAGGCGTATGAGGGGTGTGTCCCTGCTTTCTGATTTGCTGATGGGACAAATGCTCATTCATTTAAAACGTCAATGGGCAGAGAGGCAAAAAAATGAAGGAAACAGTAGCTTTTATATCAGACAGGCACAGGAATATCTGGAAGAAAATTTTGACAGTGACATTACTGTGGCACAGGTGGCAGCAGCTGTGAATTTGTCGGAAGGTTACTTGCAGCGCCTTTATAAAAAGGAAAAAGGAATTTCAGTTATGGATAAGGTTTTGCTGATGCGTATCGAAAAAGCAAAATTGCTTTTGGAAAATTCCACGCTTCCGGTCATTGACGTGGCGGTAGCGGCAGGGTTCAACAGCAGGCAGCATTTCTCAGCGACCTTTACAAGGCTTGTGGGATGCTCACCTATTGCCTGGAGAAAGAGCAAAGGGAATCTCCATGTGAGTGAAGGATTTTAACAATTAGGAAGCAAAATCGACAATTAGGCAGTTTTGCTTGTCTTATGATGTATGAAGTGTATAGTAAAGGTAAAGAGGATGGAATGTACCCATGTACATGATGATGCTTGTTAGAATAAAAATGGTTTGTATGTAAAAGGTAATATAAAAAGAGGAAGAACTTTCAAGGCGGGGTTCTTCCTCTTTTATTCTTGAAATCCTGCTTTTTGGTACTCAATTAATAGCATGGGAAAATGTTTGATAATTTCATACCTTTTAAAAATGGATAAAATTTCTATTCTAAAGCTAAAACTTCAGCTGTAGAATCGCCATAATTCTCATCAGACCAACCATCTTCATCTACTGTAATAAGGTTTAAAAGGTTGCCTGATTCATCAAAAACTGCAGTAACACCACACTTTTCTTCATTAATAAGTAAAGGCATTTCATAACAAACTTCAACACCACTTACAGGATTAACTTTGCAGTTTTCATCACAAGTAATCAATTCTCCAAATGTCAAGTTATCCATATTTGCAAGTAAATAAGGAAGAACTCCAGGAACTTCCATCATTGTTACCATATCTGTATCAACGGAATCATTTTTAAGATTTGAAGAATATTTACCAATAATTTCATCATAAGTATGAGATGTAAGATATTCACCTAAATCATAATAACCACAATTATTATTTACATAGTCATAAAAATAATTTGTAATAGTTGCATGTTTAGGAAGCATATCTTCATCAGTATTAACACCGTCAGCTGTTGTAACACCTGTTAATTCAATACCACCTGTTAAAGTTTCGGCTGCTACCAAGAAATTAAGATCAGTATCAACTTTTCCGTTCTTGAAAAGTTCATTACGGGCATTAAAAAGATTTACAACTTTCTCCATTGCAATATCCCTTGTAAACTCTGCCACAGGTTCTTCTGTAGGTTCCGGTGTTGGCTCTTCGGTGGGTTCAGGAGTCGGTGCTTCCGTAGGTTCCGCAGCGGATTCTGCAAGTTCAGGTGCTTCTACAGTTTCATCCACAGTTTCAGTTGTTTTTGCCGTTTCTGCCGGTTGCTCAGTGGCACCACATCCGGTTAATAATCCTGCAATTAATGTAATGGTCATTAATGTTGTAAATATTCTTTTTTTCATTATCATAATCCTCCATGTGTTAATTTATCTGAATTACTTTATTTGCGCCCGAAGTTTTTTCATAGCTGAGGTTCCATTTCGCATTTTCGAATAAGTTGGGACCTTTTGCATGAAACAGTGGGTAAGTGTGAGCTTCTCCGTATTTTGCAAAGAATCCATGTTCCCCAAAGTCCATAATATGATAGTAAGTCACTATTTTATCTGAAGTTTCTAACCATTTCATCAGACTGTAATTTTTATAATGGCCATGACCCGTTCTTATATTTGGCTGAGAACTTTCCGGTAAATTACTTAGAAAGTTTTTGTAAAAGCCGATAATGGGCTGATAGAACTGTGTGCTGTTTATTTCACAGCGAATGTCAATGTTCTTATCTTCGATGACCTTCAATAGGCAGTTGGCAGAAAGCGGCTTAATATTCTCCTGCCAAAAGACGGGCTGCTGAAAAATAGGAACCCAATTATTTTCGACATAAGGCCGTATTGTCCGTTGATTCAAATATAGCTTTTTTTCTCTCTCGGAGATTTTGCCGGAGTCTTTCTTTTCCCAGAACTGTAATGGGCCCGGAAGAATGTGAATATTACCGGTGCTGTGGTCAAAGTCTTTGTAAAACATGGACACTTTGTACTCTTTTCCATGATAGATAAATTCCATCCAGTAATAATCCAAATACAATTGTGATATATTGACGCTGTTGCTTTCAGGACTGGTATTGTTCCAATCAATTTGATAACAGTTAACGTTTCCTGGGATAGCTTCTTTTAATTTGCTTTTTAGGGACATCATGTATTCCCATATCATTTTGTTGAATTGTTCTATTTCAGGACAGGCATTCATCATTTCAGTTCACCTCCTTTTCTACGTGCTACCGTATGGTAGCATTGCGCAATTCTATAATGCCACCAAATGGTATCATTTGTCAACAAGGAGGTATGTTCTATGCATTTTCAGCGCTTGGAGGATTTGAGAATTGATTTTGATTTGACTCAGCAGCAGGTTGCAGATATTTTATATTGTAAAAGAGAAGTTTATCGTCGGTATGAAAAAGGTACTAGAGAACTTCCGCTTTCTTATGCTATTGCACTCGCAAAATACTACAATGTATCATTGGATTATCTGGTGGGACTTAGCAATGTTAAAAATCCCCAGAAATAATGTATGAGTGACCAATATTAAGTACAGAAAAAAACGGATTTAGAAAAGTACTGATTGCAATACAGTATATAACGTGATAGAATAATCGCAAAGCAAATGATTTCTTTTGGCGTAAGCCGATAAGGGGGATAACCCTATCTTGACCGATGGTCAACTCTTAAATTCTTGAAATCCTGCTTTTATTACCCAATACAACAACAAAAAGCAGGAGATCGAGATAAAGCGTAGCGTGTTTATTTTGTATACTCCTGCAAAAGGAGGACATAGTATGACGCAAAACGATGTGATGAAAAATGTTGCGACGAAACTGCAAGACTTGAATTTGACAGACCGTATCTTATTTGATGAAACGATGGAAAGCCGAGATGCGTGGACTTTAATGAGTTGAATGACAGTTTTTTGATTATGGTAGCACCTTTTGATTTGTTCGGAAAAGGGTTATACAGATATACTTTTGAAGGAACTTGCAGAGAGTGTCCTGAGCTTAAGTTGGGAGACGGAGCACTGAAAATATTTATTAATACGAATGGAACAAATAAAGAAGCGTTTTCTGAAGAGTTTTTGGACTTCATGGAATATCTGAAGCAGACCAATGATGAGACGGCAAAGAGAAGTAAAAGCAAGCGAATAAAGAAGATTCATGAACAGGTAAAGAAGGTAAAAGCTTCGGAGAAGATAGGGGTGAAGTATATGCAACTATGGGAAGAAATGGCTTTGGCAAGGCAGGAGGCAAAAGAGGAAGGTATATCGGAAGGCAGATTGGAAGGACAAAGCTGCAAACTGATAGAACAGATTTGTAAAAAAATCCGAAAGGGATACTTGCCGGAGCAGATAGCCGAAAGCTTAGAGGAAGAACTGAGTATGGTTCAAAGTGTATATCAGACAGCACAGCAGTATGCACCGGAGTATGAAGAAGAGAAAGTACTTAGTGCGTGGATGAGCAAGAGAGAAATATTGCAAACCGACAGGTTTTAGCATATAATGTAAACTGTTGACAAATAAAAAGAAAATACCTTTTTATAAATCCTAGGAGGAACGGACACATGATATCATTGTTAAACAGTGGTGCTTATCTGGTAGGCGGAACACAGCTTATTCCCGATGACGGACAGGCATCTGCGGCAGTAAAGAGCAAAACAGGCAAAGACATTACCAAAGAGGAAGCAAAGAAGGGAACCATTGCATACGGTATTTTGGAATCCCATAATACTTCCGGCAATATGGACAAGCTTAAAATCAAATTTGATAAGCTTACTTCCCATGATATTACTTTTGTAGGAATTATTCAGACAGCACGTGCGTCAGGACTTGAAAAATTTCCCGTGCCTTATGTACTTACCAACTGTCACAACTCACTTTGTGCAGTAGGCGGAACCATTAACGAGGATGACCACATGTTTGGTCTTACCTGTGCAAAGAAATACGGCGGTGTTTACGTACCTCCTCATCAGGCAGTTATCCATCAGTTTGCAAGAGAAATGCTTGCAGGCGGCGGCAAAATGATTCTTGGTTCTGACTCTCATACTCGTTACGGTGCTCTTGGTACCATGGCAATGGGCGAAGGCGGTCCCGAGCTTGTAAAGCAGCTGTTAAATCAGACTTATGATATTAATATGCCCGGCGTGGTGGCAGTATACTTAACAGGAGAACCTATGATGGGCGTAGGTCCTCAGGACGTGGCACTTGCCATTATCGGAGCAGTATTTGCAAATGGTTATGTAAAGAATAAAGTGATGGAATTCGTAGGCCCCGGTGTGGCATCTTTAAGTGCAGATTTCCGTATCGGTATCGACGTTATGACTACAGAGACTACCTGCTTATCTTCTATCTGGCAGACAGATGATGAGATTAAAGAATTTTATGATATTCACGGCAGAAGCGGCGAGTACAAGGAGTTAAATCCTGAGGATGTGGCATATTATGACGGTGTTATCACAGTTGACCTTAGCAAAGTAAAACCCATGATTGCAATGCCCTTCCATCCCAGTAATACTTACACCATTGAAGAGTTAAATGCAAACCTTCTTGATATTCTTGATGATGTAGAGAAAAAAGCAATGGTTTCCCTTGATGGTGCTGTTGAATATTCTTTGAAAAATAAAGTGGTTGGCGGCAAGCTGATGGTAGATCAGGGTATTATCGCAGGCTGTGCCGGCGGTGGCTTTGAAAATATTTGTGCGGCAGCAGATATCATGAAGGGAAGCTATATCGGTTCCGATGGATTTACCTTAAGCGTATATCCTGCTTCCATGCCTGTTTATATGGAACTGATTAAGAACGGCTGTGCAGCTACCCTGATGGAGACAGGTGCAGTGCTCAAAACAGCGTTCTGTGGTCCTTGCTTTGGCGCCGGAGATACTCCTGCAAACAACGCATTCAGTATCCGTCACTCTACACGTAACTTCCCCAATAGAGAAGGAAGTAAGCTGCAGAGCGGTCAGATTGCTTCCGTTGCCCTTATGGATGCGCGTTCTATTGCAGCAACAGCAGCAAACAAGGGTGTGCTCACAGCGGCAACCGACTTTGACGGCAGTATCGGAAAATATAAATATCACTTTGATTCCAAGATTTATGAGAATCGTGTATTTGACTCCAAGGGCGTAGCAGACCCGGAGGTGGAAATCCAGTTTGGTCCCAATATCAAGGACTGGCCGGCAATGACAGAGCTTCCCGAAAACTTAGTGCTTCGTGTGGTATCCGAGATTCATGATCCCGTTACCACCACAGACGAGTTGATTCCTTCCGGTGAAACCTCTTCCTATCGTTCCAATCCTTTGGGACTTGCAGAGTTTACTTTATCCAGAAAGGATCCTGCATATGTAGGTCTTGCCAAGGATATTCAGGTAGCACAGAAAGCAGTAATGGATGGAAAATGTCCGATAGATGCAAGACCTGAATTGAAGGCGGTTATGGATGTGATTAATAAGGACTATCCCGAAGTGGGTAAAGGTAACGTTGGCTTCGGTTCCACTATTTTTGCAGTAAAACCCGGTGACGGTTCAGCAAGAGAGCAGGCAGCGTCCTGTCAGAAGGTGCTTGGCGGATGGGCAAATATCGCCAATGAATATGCCACCAAGAGATATCGCTCCAATCTGATTAACTGGGGTATGCTTCCTTTCCTTATCGAGGAAGGTGAGCTTCCTTTCAAGAATCTCGATTACCTGTTCTTCCCCGGCATCCGTAAGGCAGTTGAGGAAAAAGCAGAGGAAATTAAGGGCTACATGGTAGGTGCGGATTCCATGAAGGAATTTACAGTTAAACTTGGCGAGCTTACCAATGAAGAACGTCAGATTATTTTGGATGGCTGTCTGATTAATTATAACCGTGTGAAATAACCCTAAAGAATTTCATAAAGTGTCCGATATATTTAGTGCAGGGTGATCATCTGGGCCGGATGATAAAATCTTGCAATAAAATAAGTTTAGCCACGGATGGTATTTTCAGAAGCAGAAAGTGCTTCTTAAGATGCCATCCGTTTTTGGTCCAATAAGACGGCTCGCAAAGCGTGACGTCGTTTGGTCCAATAAGATGACCTGCAAAGCAAGTCATCGTTTGGTTTTCCCGCGCGCATAATTGATATCAGAGAAAAAGGGTTAAACAGCAAAGGAGGCTAAATGCGAATTGATTCCAGCAGTATAGGAATGGAATCCGAAAGAACTTACCGTGCGTCAACAACGCGGGTAACAAAAATTACAATAACAAACGCAAGGCAGGTAGCTGCAGAGGGAACTGACAGTCTGTTTGGCGGTTTGTTGCAGACAGGGCAGGAAGAGGCTTCCGAAACCCCTGTGCAGGAGGAAGAAACTCCTGAAGATTATCTTCACAAAACCATGGATGAGATGCGTGCAAAGGTAAACGCATTCCGTCTGAATAAAATTGCGGATACAGACTTGGAGGAGGCAGGAAAGCAGTTAAAGAGTATCAAGCAGCAATGTCTGGATTATCTCATGGCGCTGCTGTTTCCCGACAGAGAACGCAATCCGTTTTATGAGTATGAGGAAGGCGCCGATGAAAGCGGTCTTTCCGGTCAGACTACTCAGGACGCAGTGCTTTCCTTGGCGGGGGCAAATGTCAGAACGCTTACCTATAGTCATCAGTACTATTATGAGGAGACAGAGACTACTTCTTTTACCACACAGGGCACGGTAAAGTGTGCAGACGGAAGAGAAATTAATTTTAATCTGAATCTGAATATGAGCCGCAGTTTTCAGGAATATTATGAAGAGGTATATCACTCAGTTGAGGTATCCATGTGTGACCCGCTTGTCATTAATCTTGAAGGCAATATTGCGGACCTTTCCGACCAGACTTTCTTTTTTGACATCGACGGCGACGGAGAGAAGGAGGAAATAAACCGTTTGGCAAAGGGAAGCGGTTATCTGGCACTGGATAAGAACGGTGACGGAGTAATTAATGACGGAACGGAGCTGTTTGGAACAGCATCCGGTGACGGATTTGCCGATTTGGCAAAGTATGACAGCGACGGTAACGGATTTATTGATGAAGGAGATGATATTTTCTTCAAATTAAAAATCTGGACCATGGATGAGAACGGAAATGAAAAATTAGTATCCTTAAAGGATAAAAATGTAGGAGCAATCTGCCTGCAAAATGCGGCGACGGATTTCGCACTGACAAACGCCGTCAATGAACGTAAGGGAATGATTCGTAAGAGCGGTTTTTTCCTTTATGAGGATGGTGTTGCGGGAAGTATCCAGCACGTAGATGTGACAAGATATAATCAGGCAGGATAATCATACATAAATATAAGGCATCGCGACATACAATAAGAAGAGGTGTCTTATGAACAAACTTAGAGTCTTTCAAAATGTCTATCAAAGAGGAACCGTACAGGAATTTTTAAGGAAGAATTTCTGTACGGTTCTTTTGCTGTTGTTTTTACTCCCTTATCTGATTTCATTATTGTGCGGAAATGTGGGAACATTGGGGAAAAAGGAAGAACATGTGATGAAGAATCAGATTTTGCGGTCGGAGGCAGTGGTAAAAAACAAAACCGGTTTCGGATGTGAGGAAATTCCTCTTGAATTGTACGTAGCGGATAAATTGTCAAGATGCATGAACAGTAGCTATGAGAAAGAAGCACTGAAGGCGCAGGCAGTATTGATTCGGACTAATCTGCTGTATCAAAAAGCAGAGGAAGTGATAATACATGATGAGGATTATGGTACGAAAAACATACCGGAACTCTGTTTTTTAGCAACTGCGGAGACAAGGGGGATGATACTGGAATATGAAGATGCACCCATATATGGTGCATATTTTAAAAGCAGTAGCGGATGCACCAGAAATGCTGCCGAATCGTCCTTGCAGGAGCAATATCCTTATTTAAAAGGAGTTCCCTGCAGCAAGGATTATCTGGCGCCGGGAAATTGCTCTGAGGTTATTTATACAAAAGAAGCTTTTGGGCAGCTTTGGCAGGGGCTTAGGGAAACTTCGGCAAAGCAGGCAGAAGAATTATCGCAAGAACGGAGTGGAGTGGCAGAAAATACTTCAGGGCAGATATCTGAGCAGCTATGCTATGTCAGGGATAGCGCCGGTTATGTAATATATTTGTTATATGACGGAAAATGGGTATCGGGAGAGGAAGTGAGATACTGCTACGGACTTTCTTCAGCTGATTTTTATATAAAGGAAGACGGCAATGATTTTGTTTTTGAGGTGTGCGGTGAAGGACATGGTTTGGGGATGAGCCAGTTTGCCGCAAACGAAATGGCAAAGGAGGGAAAAGATTTTTTAAACATTCTGAATTATTTTTTTGAAGATGTAACACTTGTGAAAGTGGAAGGTTGATGTATAAAGAAAAAAAAGAAGGGCAAAACTATCTGTATAAAATCGGATGAAGCGTTGAAACGGCGTAGAAAGAGGGAAAATATGAGAAGAAAAGTAAGAAGAAACACTTTTTCAAAAGAACGTATTATTATGGCTGCTTCCTCGGTTCTTGTACTGGGAGCCCTTACAGCAACCGGCTTATGGATGAGAGGAGAAGAAAATGCGCAGGATGACGGATATGTAGTAGATTTGAGTGTTATTGAAGGAGAAACAGAAGGAAAAGAAGTTAAGCAGGACATAGCGAGCATGGGAAATGCGGTGGAACAGACAGTGCCTGATTCTGACCTTGACTATGACCCTTATTTTCAGGAAACAAATTCCTCCAATGTAGAGAATCCTGATCTGTCAGGTAGCGCAAGCATGTCGGATGGGGTGATGGAATCCGAAGTAGGAGTAGCAGAAACAGAAAATACATTGCAGGCACTTGCAGAAGAAGCAAAAAGGGCAGAGGATGTGCCTGTAAATGAAACAGTCAGTGAAGAAGGTACAGCCGGGGATGATGCACCGGCGATTTCTACAGCGATGCAACCTACTTTGAATTTTGAGGAAGGTGACGCGTTAGTATGGCCTGTTGTGGGGAACGTATTGATTAATTACAGTATGGACAAAACTATTTATTTCCCCACGCTGGATCAGTATAAATATAATCCGGCGATTGTGATACAGGCAAATGAAGGCGATGTAATTACTGCGGCGGCGGCCGGAAAAGTGACGGAAGTTTATGAGGATGCACAAATCGGAACAGCAGTTGTTATGGAACTGGGAAACGGTTATGAGGTAACATACGGACAACTCAGCAACGTGCTTGTTTCGGAGGGCAGCTATGTTTCAATGGGAGACATGATTGCACAGGTGGCAGCTCCTTCAAAATACTATAGTGTGGAAGGGACTAATGTATACTTTAAGCTGACAAAGGATGGCGAGCCTGTCAATCCGATGACTTGCCTGAAGTAGAGAAAGGTGTGTTCCGTATGATTATCATTCTCGGTGGAAAAGTACTGACTATGGAAGGTCAGACATGGGAAAAAGGATATATCTGTATAGAAAACGGTAAAATTCGGGATTTGGGGCCCATGAAAGAGGGAGCCCCTTTTCCTTTGCCGGAAAGAGCCGGACTGAAAGTGATAAGTGCAATCGGATGCACTGTTATGCCGGGATTAATAGAAGCCCATTGCCATATGGGAATCACGGAAGAGAAAAAGGGGATGGAGGGGGATGACTGTAATGAAACAGTAAATCCCATTACACCTTATCTTCGTGCTATTGATGCAATCAATCCCATGGATGCTGCTTTTGATGATGCCGTCCGGGCAGGGATTACCTCTGCCATGATTGGTCCGGGTAGTGCAAATGTAGTTGGCGGTACCTTTGCGTTTGTAAAAACCCATGGAAGAAATATCGACAATCTGATTGTAAAAAATCCTGCAGCCATGAAGGTAGCATTTGGGGAAAATCCGAAAGTGAATTACGGCCAACAGCAAAAATCGCCTGCCACCAGAATGTCAATTGCGGCTATGCTCAGAGAGGAACTTTTTAAAGCGGCGGCATATTATGAAAAGAAGAAGGCGGGAATGGAAAGACAGGATGAGGACTTTCGCTATGAATGCTGGATTCCGGTGTTTGCCGGGGAAATCCCGCTGAAAGCGCATGTACACAGGGCAGATGACATTCTGACGGCGGTCAGGATAGCAAAAGAATTTGGTCTTTCGCTAACCCTTGACCATTGCAGTGAGGGACATCTGATTGCCGAGGAAGTAAAAAGGTCGGGAGCTCCTGCAATTGTGGGACCGGACCTTGCAAGCAGGAACAAAATTGAAGTGCAGAACATGGCGTTTAAAACGGTGGGTATTTTGAATGAAGCCGGGGTTAAAACTGCCATTACAACTGACCATCCTGTCAGCCTGATACAATCCCTTCCCATTTGTGCAGGGTTGGCGGTAAAATCAGGGTTAAAGGAAGAGGAAGCACTGAAATCCATTACCATTTATCCGGCGCAAATTTGCCGCGTTGATGAGAGGGTAGGCAGTCTGAAGGCGGGAAAAGATGCAGATATTGTAATCTTTAACGGTAATCCCCTTTCTATAGAGACGAGGGCGCTTTGCACCATCATTGACGGTGAGGTTGCTTATCGCGACAAATCCTTTGCTTTACCTACAGACGGAAAACGGGTATAATATAAAAGATGTTGAATACGAAGGATTAGGGAGGAAGGGTTTTGAAAACAGTAGGAATCTTAACTGCTCTTCTTTGTATGTTGCTGCTGGCAGGGTGTGAAGAGGAGTTTCCTGCAGAAACAGCAACTCAACAGACAGAAGATATGATTACCAGCATGGAAGCAGAGCCGGTGCTTTCTTACGAGGTGCCAAAGAGTGTTCCGGGAATACTGGTGAATCAACTCGGATATACTACCGGAAGCAGTAAAGTGGCGGTTTTTCGCGGTAGGGAAATGCCCGAGCAGTTTTATGTAAAGGAAGAAAGTTCGCAGAAGATAGTCTATACGGGAACACTGGAAATAAAGAAACAGGATAGTGTCAGCAAAGAGGTAAGCTGTTACGGAGACTTCAGTGCGGTGATATCGCCGGGAGTCTACTACATAGAAGCCCCCATACTGGGGCGTTCTTACAGTTTTGAAATAGGAGAGGCAGTATACGCACCATTGTTTGATGAAGCCTGTAAGCAGTACTATTATAATCGGTGCGGTATGACATTGACAGAGGAATATGCAGGAGATGGTGCGCACAATGCCTGCCATACGGCAAAAGCTGTTTCCCAGACAGATACATCACTTACTCTTGACGCAAGCGGCGGTTGGCATCAGGACGAAAAAGGGCAGAAGAATATGATGACGGCAGCAAGGACGGTATCTACGCTGTTATTGGCCTATGAGTTGTATCCGCAGGTGTTTTCGGATAACTGCGGTATTCCGGAAAGCGGAAACGGCGTGCCGGATATTTTGGATGAAATCAAATACGAAATTGACTGGATGCTTAAGATGCAACAGCAGGAAAGCGGTGCGGTCTATGCGGGAGTCAGTGTGTATGCCAAAAGCGGTGACGCATCTTCCAAAGCGGCAGAAATCTATGTAGAACCGATTTCCTTAGACGCCGGCAAGGCATTTGCCATGGCACTTGCCAAATTCAGTTATTTGTACCAAAATTATGATACTGTGTATGCCACGAATTGCCTTAAGGCAGCAGACAGGGCGTGGAAATATGTGGAACTCAACGAAAATAATAAAGAGACAGATGAGTGGGAGTTTGCGGCAGCTGCAGAATTGTACCGGGCTTCCGGGCAGACTTCCTATAGCGCACATGCAACCAGATTTTTAAGAGAAAAGAAATATGAGACGGTGTGGAATGAGACTACGATGCTTGGTTGCGTGACTTATTTATCCACAAAGCATGTAGTGAATACTACATACTGTGAGAATGTAATGAATTATTTGATGGCAAAAGCGGAAGATATTTCTTATGTGGCAAGAGATGCCGTATACTTTACGGCAGGCACGAAAGAACAGGATAATGATACGCAGCTTTTGTTTGAAATGATGTGTCTTTCGGTGGTAAATCACATTATTTCAAATCATGAGTATGAGACCATTATCGAGAATCATCTGCATTATTTTACAGGCAGAAACATAACAGCATATAATCATATCAGTGATCCGGTGGGAATTATGAAGCAGTTTGAGTCGGATGCAAAGCTGGTGGTGATGCTTAGCGGTATTTTGTACAACGGAAGATAAACAGGAACAAGAAATAATTGAAAGAATATAGAGTCGGAAAGGAAAAACAGAACAATGAAAGTAGTAGTTTTGGCAGGAGGAATCAGTACAGAAAGAGATGTTTCTTTAAGCTCGGGAGCAAAGATTTATAAGGCACTTAAAAGAAACGGGCATCAGGCGGTGCTTTTGGACGTTTATTTAGGATATGCGGACGAGGATGCAGATAACATCTTTGACAAAGAAGAAGACTGGGCAAAAGAACTTGGCGGTATTGCGGAGAAGAATCCTGATATTGAGCAGGTGAAAGCAATGCGCCCTGATGGTGATAAGAATTTTTTTGGCCCCAATGTGATTTCCATCTGTCAGGCAGCGGATGTGGTATTTATGGCACTTCACGGTGAAAACGGAGAAAACGGAAAGATTCAGGCTTGCTTTGATTTGATGGGGATTAGATATACGGGAACAGACTATGTAAGTTCCGCTATCTGTATGGATAAAGGGCTGACCAAGGATATTTTTGCATGTTACGGTATTCCTACTCCTCAGGGAATTCGTCTGAAAAAAGGTGAAAAGCAGGAGAAAACGGTAGCATTTCCTTGTATCGTAAAGGCGTGTTGCGGCGGCTCCAGTGTAGGTGTCAGCATTGCATGGAAAGAAGAAGAGTATGAAAGTGCTTTGCAGGAAGCATTTCAATATGATGATGAGGTGGTCATTGAGCAGTACATAAAGGGAAGAGAATTTTCGGTGGGTGTGATGGACGGAAAGGCACTGCCGGTAATTGAAATTGCGCCGCTTGTTGGTTTTTATGATTACAAGAACAAATATCAGGCAGGCTCTGCCGTTGAAACCTGTCCTGCGGAAATTTCTGAAGAAAAGACAAAAGAAATGCAGGGATATGCAGAAAAAGCATTTGTGGCACTTCGGTTAAAAAATTATGCCAGAATGGATTTCATGATGAGTGAACAGGGGGAAATTTATTGCTTGGAGGCCAATACACTTCCCGGCATGACACCTACGTCACTTCTGCCTCAGGAGGCGGCTGCAGTAGGCATTAACTATGAGCAGCTTTGTGAAAAGATTATGGAGGCAGCTCTGAGATAAGAAGGGGGATGCAGGAAAAGGTTCGGACAGTGCTGTGAAAGAATTTGACAGCAGTACGATATAAGTCAGTAAGGAGATATGCGTAGTATGAAAAATATGACGCTTGCTAATATTGCCAAGGCATGCAAAGGGACTCTTTGCGGTGCGGTTGGTGCAAACGGGAATGATGCAGAAGCAACCTGCGTGGTAATAGATTCCCGGCAAATGATGCCCGGAGGGGTTTTTATTGCGACAAAAGGAGAGCGTGTGGACGGACACAGCTTTATCCCGCAGATGGCAGAAAAAGGTGCACTTGGCATTGTGTGTGAAAAGGAGCCGCAGAACTGTGCCATACCTTATATTTTGGTGGAAGACTCTTTTTGGGCATTGAAAAAGATTGCTGAGTTTTACAGACAGCAGCTTACCATTCCGGTAGTCGGAATTACGGGAAGTGTGGGGAAAACCAGCACAAAAGAAATGATAGCGGCTGTGCTTTCGGAAAAATTCTGTGTGCTGAAAACAGAAGGAAACTTTAACAACGAAGTAGGACTTCCACTTACAGTGCTTCGAATCAGAGAAGAGCATGAGGTAGCAGTGGTTGAAATGGGTATCAGCGATTTTGGAGAGATGCACAGACTAAGCAAGGTGGCAAAACCTGACATATGCGTCATGACAAATATCGGACAGTGTCATTTGGAAAATTTAGGAACCAGAGAAGGGATTCTGAAAGCGAAATCCGAAATATTTGATTTTATGAATCCGAAGGGGCATGTTTTTGTTAACGGAGATGACGACATGCTGCAGAAGGTTTCCGTAAAGGGAGAAAGTTCTTTGGCGCATTTTGGGATGAACCCGGAAAATGAAGTGTATGCGTCTGATGTGATGAACAAAGGGCTTTTTGGTTCCCGGGCGGTGATTCATATGGGGCTTGAAGTATTTCCTGTAGAAATTCCGTTGCCGGGAGCGCATATGGTGTATAATGCATTGGCGGCGGCTTCGGTAGGAAAATGTCTCGGACTTACCAAAGAGCAGATGCAGGCAGGTATTGCAGGAGTGCAGGCAGTAGGTGGCAGAAGTAATGTGATGGCACTTTCGGAGTATACGGTGATTGATGATTGCTATAATGCAAATCCGGTATCCATGAAAGCAGCAATTGACTTGCTTTCCATGGCGCTTGGACGTAAGGTGGCAGTGCTTGGAGATATGTTTGAACTTGGAGATGCGGAGCGTATGCTTCATGAAGAAGTAGGAGCATATGCTGCAGAAAAAGGCATTGATGTCATTGTTTGCGCAGGCGGACTTTCTGTGCATATGTATGAAGGAGCGTTAAGCTGTGAGCGGGAAGGACTTATGGCAGCGCAGAAAAGGGAAGCGTATTATTTTGCAACAAGAGATGAAATGCTGGAGAAGCTGGGCGGAATTTTGAAACATGGAGACAACATTTTAGTAAAGGCTTCTCACGGAATGCATTTTGAAAAAGTAGTAGAGTATTTGAAACGATAATTAGAAGTATAAAGAAAGAAGCAGGTTATTCGCCTGCTTCTTCTTTTATCTTAGCATAAGTGTTCATAATTACATCACGGGTATAAGCGCCAAGTCTTTTCTGATCTTCTTTGGCAAGGTCTTTCGGATAAATAGGTTTTCCGTATTCCAAAATAACATTTGCTTTTCTGATTTTGGGAAGATGGTCTTCGAAAATAGCAGCTGAGTTGTAAATCGTCATCGGAACAATGGGGCATCCTGTTTTGGAAGCAATTTTAAAGCTTCCCTCGTGGAATTCCATAAAAGTATGATTTACTTTATTTCGAGTACCTTCCGGAAAAATGCAAATGGAAATACCTGATTTCACCTTTTCGATGGCGGTCAGAATAATCTGTAATCCCTGCTTAACGTCTTCACGGTCAAGGAACAGACAATGCAGGTTACGCATCCAGTTAACCAGAAGAGGCCATTTTAACATTTCTTTTTTTGCAATGTAGCCGGTGGGTCTTGGAACTCTGATATAGGTAATCAGAATGTCAAAATAACTTCTGTGATTTCCGATGTAAAGAACGGCTTCATCCTTGGGAACATTTTCAAGTCCTCTTACGGTAACCTTGGTGCCGCTGATAAAAAGACAACAACGGAATGCCCAGTTTACAATGGCAAGGGAACTTTTATTTTTGGCATCCATATTAAATTTGCCGATAATCCACTCTGCAATCAAAAGGGGAATACTGCAAACCAAAAATAAAACAACAAAACAAACAAGTATTATAAAACGTATCATAAAAATGCCTCATTTTCATTAATTTTTAGAGCATTTATAGTATAGCTGATGAAAGTTGTTTTGGCAATAGTTACCTCGTAGTGTTTGATTTCGTTGCGACTTTAGTCCGAGTGTGATAAAATGTAAAGCATCGGAAGAAAGTAGGGCACGAGCAAAGCGAAAGGATATCAAAATGGACAAGATTGCAGTATTAATTCCTTGTTATAATGAAGAAAAAACCATTGCAAAGGTGGTTAAGGACGCCAAGTCGGCACTTCCTGAAGCAGTGATTTATGTATATGACAATAACTCCACAGACCGTACCGTGGAACTGGCGAAAGAAGCCGGTGCGGTGGTTCGGCATGAATATGTGCAGGGAAAGGGAAATGTTATCCGTAGAATGTTCCGTGAAATAGATGCACAGTGTTACATTATGGTGGACGGAGATGACACCTACCCCATGGAGTTTGCCCCTGAAATGGTGGATAAGGTGCTTTCACACAATGCGGATATGGTAGTGGGGGACAGACTTTCTTCTACGTATTTCGAAGAAAATAAGCGTCCTTTCCATAACATGGGAAACAGCGTGGTGCGTGCCAGCATAAATCATCTTTTCGGATGTAAGATAATGGACATCATGACAGGCTTCCGTGCGTTCAGTTACGGCTTTGTAAAGACATTCCCTGTGCTTTCCAAGGGATTTGAAATTGAGACGGAAATGACCATTCATGCAGTGTACAACGGTATGCAGATTGAGAATGTGATTGTGGAATACAGAGACAGACCGGAGGGAAGTGAGTCTAAGCTGAACACTTACTCTGACGGTTTGAAAGTGTTAAATACTATATTCAGGCTTTACAGGGACTACAAGCCTTTGGGATTTTTCAGCCTGCTTTCTCTGGCGCTTGTAGTGATTGCAGCATTATTCTTTATTCCTGTTCTGGTTGAATTTATTCAGACAGGGCTTGTTTTGAAGTTCCCTACGTTAATTGTTTGCGGATTTACGGTGATTGCAGCGATACAGTCTTTGTTTGCAGGGCTGATTCTCTCTAACATGGCACAGAAGAACAGAAGGGACTTTGAGTACCGTTTTACCTGTGTATGTGAAAAGGAGCGCAGTCAGCGCAGAGAAGGATAGCAGAGGTGCTGATAAACTGCCGGAGATTGTATGAGACGGCAGATGCAGTGGAATCATGAAAAGGATGTGACGATTCATGAAAAAAATAATCAGTAATTGGTATGTGATAGTTGCCGCAGGCTTTATTGTCTTTGCGGCACTCATCTTTTTTATTTTCGGTGAGAGCAGTCTGATTGCGGTACATGACAACCTTGATTTGTTTGTAGCGCAGTTTCAGATGCTTAAAAATACAGATACATTTTGGGCGCATAATGTGACGGTACCGTTTCTGGGAGGGATTACCAGGGATAATCTGCCTTCGGAATTTTCTCTTTACACCATGCTCTATATGATACTGCCATCTTACTATGCGTATGTTGTGGGGTATTTGCTGAAAATTGTGATTGCCATTGCATCTTGTATTCTCCTTGCCAAGGATTTTTGTAAAGAGCGTTACGGGGACTACAAGCCGCTTGTATGGACGTGCGGACTTGCTTACGGCATTTTAAATGTATTTCCTGCATTCGGTATTCCTTTTGCGTCTATTCCTCTTGCGGTGTATCTGGTGCGGAAAATAGAAAGAAAACCTTCATTTTGGTGGTATGCGGCGTTGTTTGCTTATCCGCTGCTATCGTATTTTTCCTATTTCGGATTATTCATTCTGGCATATCTGTGTGTGGCGGTGCTTTGGATATGGATAAAGGATAAAAAAATTCCTGTCAGGTTGCTTGTTGCTGTTGTGGTGCTTTCGGCAGGATGTATCGTGTGTGAGTACCGTTTGTTTGGTGTTATGTTGTTTAGTGATGCGCTGACGATTCGTTCCACCATGGAGGCAGGAAGCTACAACGCGGCAGAGATTTTGCGGACAATGTGGGAAGGATTTTCACAGGGAATGTTCCATGCGGAGAGTGTACACACTTATCTGGTGATGCCGGTTTGTCTGATTTATTTTATTTGCCTTAATTTTTCTTACTTGAAGCAGAAAAACGGCAAAGCGATTTTCTGTGATGTGTACAATCTTCTGATGCTTGTTCTTGTGTTTAACAGCGTTGTGTACGGTATTTATTATTGGGAAGGACTTCGGAGCCTGATAGAAACCATTGTGCCGCCGTTAACCGGTTGGCAGTTTAACCGTACTATATTCTTTAGCCCCTTTGTGTGGTATGCTGCATTCTTTTTGGTGCTAAAGAGAATATACGATAAGAAAAATAAATGGCTCAGATATGCGGCAAATCTGCTTGCGTTTGTCTCTGTGCTTGTGATTGTTTTTTCAGGGACAAGATATAATGATTTTTATCATACCTGTGTTGCCAAGGCGTATGAATTACTGAAAGGTAAACAGTCCGACCAGTTAAGCTATGGGGAGTTTTATTCAGTACCTTTGTTTGAAAAAACGAAGGCAGATATCGGTTATGATGGAGAGTGGGCGGTTGCTTACGGTTTCCATCCGGCAATTCTGGAGTACAATGATATTGCAACCTTGGACGGGTATCTGGGATTTTATGAACAATCTTATAAGGAAGCTTTCAGGGAAGTAATAGCGCCGGCTCTTGAGAGAGTGCCGGAAAGTCAAAGCTATTATGATACCTGGGGCGCCAGAGCATATCTTTATTCAGGAACGGATTTGTCTATTGTGATGGCTACCCGTTCTTATCAAGTGTCGGATTACGATATCTATATCGATACGGATGCGTTCAAGGCGCTTGGAGGAAAGTACATTTTCTCAAGAATCGAGCTTTCCAATGCAGGGGAAACAGGGCTTTTGCCGATAGGAAGCTATACGGATGAAAATTCTCCATATGTGTTGTACGTTTATAAAGTGCTCTAAGTGTAAAAAGGCTTACGCCCTGCAGCGTAAGCCTTCTTTGTGCTGTAAATGTTAATTAATTTGCTCGCCTCTTTTGTACTTTGCAACAACGTTCTGGATACGTTCGTTGGGATTTAATAAATCACTGATGGAAGCATCATGATTTAAGGTGTCAATCAGGTAAGCAATGTACTTACTCATATCACAGTTAATGTACCAGTCTCTGGAAAGTAACTCGGGAGTCTGATAAATCAAGTTTGTAGTAAGCACTCTGTCAATAATACCGCTTTCGTAAGCTTTGTCAAAACGGTCGAGTCCGTTTGTGAAAAGACCAAATGAGGTGCAAATAAAAATTTTGTTTGCTTTTCTTTCCTTGAGAGCGGTAGCTACTTCGATAACGCTTTCGCCGGAGGAAATCATATCGTCAATGATAATCATGTCCTTGCCTTCTACAGAGGAACCTAAGAATTCATGTGCAACGATAGGATTACGTCCGTCTACGATTCTGGTATAGTCACGTCTCTTATAGAACATACCCATGTCAAGGCCGAGAACGTTTGCCATATAAATAGCACGGCTCATACCGCCTTCATCCGGGCTGATTACCATCATGTGGTCGGAATCAATCTTTAAGTCAGGCACATTTTTGAGCAGGTTCTTGATAAACTGATAAGTAGGCTGAACGGTTTCAAACCCGTGGAGGGGAATTGCGTTCTGCACTCTGGGGTCATGTGCATCAAAGGTAATGATGTTGTCAACGCCCATGTTTACCATTTCCTGAAGGGCAAGTGCGCAGTCAAGAGATTCTCTTGCTGTTCTTTTGTGCTGTCTGCTTTCATAAAGGAAAGGCATAATAACGGTAATTCTTCGTGCTTTACCGCCTACAGCAGCAATAATTCTTTTCAAATCCTGATAATGGTCATCAGGGGACATATGATTTTCGCGTCCGCAAAGTGAATAAGTCAGACTGTAGTTTGCTACGTCCACCAGTAAATATAAGTCGGTACCACGAACGGATTCCATGATAACACCTTTTGCTTCACCGGAGCCAAAACGGGGCACTTTAGCCTGTAAAATGTAAGAATCACGTTGATAACCGGAAAATGCCAGGCTGTTTTTGTGTTCGCTTTCGCGGACAGTTCTCCATTCTACCAGATAATCGTTTACTTTTTCGCCGAGCGCTTTGCAGCCCTGCAGAGGAATAATGCCCAAAGAACCTACGGGAATTGTTTCCAAATTTCTTGTTTCTTCACGCAAAGACATGAGGGACCTCACTTTCTGTTTTGAAGTTTCTTTTTATACATCCGGATGTCTGGTCCGGTGATTTTGCAAATTTCATAATTGCTGGTAATCCTTGAAAAGATTCTGTCTGAGTAGCGGTTACGAAAATCTTCTAAGGAAAGATTGGTTGAAATAATGACAGACTTTTTATTTAAATGGCGGTCATTAATCAACGAAAAAAACTGGGAATTCACGAAATTGTTTGTGTATTCGGTTCCCAAATCGTCAATAATCAGCAAATCGCATTGAAGCAAATCCTCGTAAGATTTGCTGTGTTCCTCTATGCCTCGGTAATCAAACTTTACCTTGGAAAGAGCATCAAAAAGTCCGGAAGCGCTGAAATAGATAACGGAATGCCCGCTATCAATTAATTCCTTGGCAACACAACCGGATAAAAAGGACTTGCCCGTACCTACTGTACCATAAAAAAATAAATTATGGTAGTCCGAATTGAAATTATTGATAAAATTTTTGCAGGTTGTAACTGTATTTTTAAAGCGAAGTAAATCTTCACCCTCGTAATATTCATAAGAAAGTGTGGAAAAATTCTCGCTTTCCAGCATTTCGCGAATGCCGGACTGTTCATAGAGCAGAGTGATTTCCTTGTTTTTGAAGCAATGACATTTCATTCCGCTCAAATAACCGGTGTCTTTGCAGTCTGCACAATCATAAACCGGTTCTAAGTAATCAGATGGAAGACCTGCAGATAAAAGGAGCTGTTTTTTCATGGAAGACAGCTCGGCAAGGGTCTGCTTCAGTTCCAAAAGAGCGCTGTCATCTCCTGCGAGGAGTTTTTTACCCTGCTCTACGGAAACGGAGGCGATGGATTCATCCAATTCCCTATAACCTTCCACGTTTGCATAGACGTATGCGGTGCGTTCTTCCAGTAAACGGCGGTTTTTATTTTGTTTGGCTTCAAAGCCTCGAATAATTGTGTCGTACTGTGAATTGGTAAGTGCCACGTCACATCTCCTTTAATTACTTAAAATCTCTCTCTCAAGAGCATCGAAATCATAATCGTTCTGCATAAACTGATTGAACTGTCCGCCACCGGAGAAAGGCTTGGAAGCGGATTTCTTTTTGGAAAAGGCATCATCCATCAGCTTGATGTCGGCTTTGTGATGTACGTTCCCGTTATGCCAGCTGGTAAGAATGCTGTCTGCATATTCAAAGCGGTGCTTATCCGTTGCCAAAACGGTGCGGGAGCATGCTTCCATAATAATATCGGAAGTAAAACCGTATTCCTTAGACCATTTGGTGACATAGTCAGCTTCTGCCTTGGTGGGGGAGGTACTTTTTCCAAGGGCTTTCATTACATCATAGACAATTTTGTCATACTTGCGGGCAGCCTTTGCAGCCTGCTTGGGAGTGGTAATGCCTTCCTCTGCCCAACTGATGGCAACTTTTTCTATGTAACGGAAATCCTTTTTGCCTTTTTCGACGCAGTATTCGATCAGATAGTCAATTAAGTCTGCGGAAAAACCAAGCTTGTCCGAAAAGAAAAGAATGGTTTTGATTTCGGTAGGACTTAATGTTTTGCCGAGGTATTGCTCTGCAACAAACAGAATCTGAGCGGTTTCTTCATTATTTTTAAATTCCTTCAGGTCGTCAAGCGTATAAGCGGGTTTCTCAAAAGTTACCGTCTGTTCAATGGGTTTGACGGCAGATGGTTTCTCCAAAGCAACAGCCTTGGCCGGAAGAGGAACTACCGGAGCAAGCGGAACAATGTCTGAGCGTTCCTTTTTGTCGGACACATCGAGAAGACGGATGCCGGAGAGATTTTTTGCCTCGTCATATTCCAATGCAAGCAGCTTGCTTTTTTCCCAATATTTGAGTGCACGCATAACATCTTTTTCAGTGTGGTTGAATTTGTCCGCAATGTCAGAAACACTGGTGGGCAAATGGGCACTCATCATGCGCAGAAGGTACAAATAAATTTTAAGCTGCGCATCGTTGGCATCCTTCATATATTCATCTATAAACAAATTGGACACAATTGTAGTATCAGCATAATGATCCTGATAAACTGTAAAGCGACTCATGAAGTCATCCCCTACTCTATATATTTACATTCGTTCAAAAGCAAGTTGAATTATAACATAAGATTTTGAAAATGCAAATAGCAATTTTCCCGAAAAATCCAGTGTTTACAAGGGTTTGCGCAAATTGTGGACAATGTGGATAGTGTGGATATTTTCTTCCTGATATTTCCATAATCCCGTAAAACGCAAGTAGAAGGAGTCTCTTCTCAATGAAATAAATATCCACATAAAAAGAACTGACAGACAGACCTTTTTATGTGGATAGTGTGGATAATTTTTTATTTCAGAAGATTTTCGCCGATATTTACAACATCTCCGGCACCCATAGTTATCAACAAATCACCGGCACTGCAATTTGACGAAATAAATTTTTCAATTTCTTCAAAGGAGGGCAGACAGTAGCAGGTTTTGCCCAGCGCTTCGATTTCTTTTTGCAATGTTTCGGAGCTGACGCCCAATGTGTCGGTTTCCCTTGCGGCATAGATAGGAGCCAGAATTACTTCATCTGCCAAAGAAAGGGATTTGGCAAAATCCTTTAAAAATGCTTTGGTGCGGGTATAAGTATGAGGCTGGAACACACACCAGAGCTTTTGATGAGGGTAATTTGCCGCGGCTTTTAAAGTTGCGGTAATTTCTGTGGGATGATGTGCATAATCATCTATTATGGAGATACCGTTATATTCACCTTTGTACTCGAATCGTCTGTCGGTTCCTTTAAAAGCAGACAGGGCTTTTTTGACTGTTTCGCGATGAAGACAAAGCAAATCGGAAAGGGCAATGGCAGACAAGGCATTGTAAATATTGTGTTCACCGGGGACTCCGAGAGTGACTTTGTCCTTAGAGCCGTCAGGGCCGCATGCGGTAAAAGAAGCACATCCTGTTTCGTTATAAGAGATTTCTTCCGGATAATAGTCGTAATCGGATGTATCGCCGTAAGTGATCACGGAACAGGTAAGATCTTTGGTAATTTGCTCTATACCGGGAATGGTACCGTTGATAATTAAAGCTCCGTCTTTGGGTAAAAGCAGGGAAAATTCATGAAAGGAATTGCGGATGTCATGAATATCCTTGAAAAAATCCAAATGGTCTTCTTCCACATTAAGAATAATACTGATTTTGGGGAAAAAGCTTAAAAAGCTGTTAGTGTATTCGCAGGCTTCCGTTACAAAATGCTTGCCGCCGCCTACACGGATATTGCCACCGATGGTTTTTAAAATGCCGCCGATGGAAAGGGTAGGGTCAGTGTCTGCCGCAAGCAGAATTTCTGACACCATGGAGGTAGTTGTGGTTTTGCCGTGTGTACCGCTGATGGCAATGGGAACTTCATAGTTTTTCATCATCTGTCCCAAAAGCTGGGCTCTTGTCAGCGTGGGAATGGACAAATCTCCTGCTGCAACAAGCTCCGGATTGTCGGGATGAATGGCACTGGTGTAAACAACGACGTCAATATCGGAAGAAATATTTTCGTATTTTTGTCCGTAAAAAATGTGAGCTCCTTTTTCTGACAGGCTCTGTGTTAAGGCAGAGGACTGTCTGTCGGAACCGGATACTGCAAAGCCCTTGGAGAGAAGCACCTCCGCCAGTCCGCTCATACTGATGCCGCCGATACCGATAAAATATATGTGAATGGGGTGGTTAAAATTGATTTGATACATGGGAAAACCTCCGATGTTTAATAGTATGATTTTGTTTTATCGATTTTATTATATAAAAATACATCGGAAAAACCAATAGCATTTTCAACAAAATGTATGTCAAAAGAGATGGGGGGACACAAAATGTAGTAATTTGACCATGGATAATTGTCAAACAAAGGTAAATTATTGTAAAAATTTTACATAAAAATAGTCGGCGAGACGAAAATTTTTGTAAAAAATATTCACTTTTGAGGGATTCTATGATATACTATTCATACACTTAATGATTGGTGTTTGTTTTGTCGTGCCAATTATTATGCGTGATTTTTCACAACAAAATATTACTGGTAAGAGGTGAGGACATGATTAAAAAAGAAATGATTGCCATGCTGCTCGCAGGCGGTCAGGGAAGCAGACTCGGTGTGCTTACATCCAAGGTTGCCAAGCCGGCAGTATCCTTCGGTGAAAAGTATCGTATTATTGACTTCCCGCTCAGTAACTGCATTAATTCGGGTGTCGATACGGTAGGTGTATTGACTCAGTACCAGCCCCTCAGACTGAATACCCATATCGGCATCGGTATTCCGTGGGACTTGGATAGAAACATCGGCGGTGTCAGTGTACTTCCGCCCTATGAGAAGATTGCCAACAGTGAATGGTATACAGGAACTGCAAATGCAATTTATCAGAACATTGACTATATGGAAAGCTTCAATCCGGAATATATTCTGATTTTATCAGGTGACCATATTTATAAGATGGATTATGAAGTGATGCTTGACTTCCATAAAGAAAAGGGTGCGGAATGTACCATCGCGGTTATGCCGGTTCCCATGGAAGAAGCAAAGCGTTTCGGTATTATGATTACAGATGAAGAGAGAAAAATTACCGATTTCGAAGAAAAGCCTGCAAATCCCAGAAGTAATCTGGCATCCATGGGTATCTACATATTTAATTGGAAGACCCTGAAGGAAGCCCTGCTTGCAAATGCGGATCAGCCCAATCTTGACTTTGGTAAGCACGTAATTCCTTACTGTCACCAGAAGGGAGCTCCTCTGTACGCTTATGAGTTCAACGGCTACTGGAAGGATGTAGGAACCCTGAATTCTTACTGGGAAGCAAACATGGAATTGATTGATATCGTTCCTGAATTTAATCTGTACGAAGAGTACTGGAAGATTTACACCAAGAGTGATACACTTCCGCCTCAGTATATTGCAGACAGCAGTCTGGTTGAGAGAAGCATTATCGGTGAAGGCACCGAAGTTTACGGACAGGTATACAATTCCGTTATCGGATGCGGTGTTACCATTGGCGAAGGTACCGTGGTACGTGATTCCATCATTATGAACGGAACCGTGATTGATGCCGGATGTGAACTGAATAAAGCCATTGTTGCAGAGAACGTAACCATTGGTAAGAATACCAAGCTGGGTATCGGTGAAGAAACTGAAAACGAGACAGATCCTCACATTTATAACAGCGGTCTTGTGTGCATTGGCGAAAAGAGTATTATTCCCGATGGAATTACAATTGGTAAAAATGCCTGCGTATTCGGTGTGACTACAGCGGCAGATTATCAGGATAACTGCCTCGCAAGCGGTAAAACTTTAATTAAGGCAGGTGAAGAAAAGTGAGAGCAATAGGTATTATTTTAGCCGGAGGTAACAGCTTCCGTATGAAAGAACTTTCCAAGAAGCGTGCGGTATGTGCAATGCCCATCGCGGGAAGCTACAGAAGTATTGACTTTGCATTAAGTAACATGTCAAACTCCCATATTCAGAAGGTAGCAGTTCTGACACAGTACAATGCAAGAAGCTTAAATGAACATTTAAGTTCTTCCAAATGGTGGGACTTTGGCCGTAAGCAGGGGGGCTTGTATGTTTGTACACCTTCCGTTACATCCGAGAACAGTTTCTGGTACAGAGGTACGGCAGATGCCATTGCCCAGAATCTTTCCTTCTTAAAGAACAGCCATGAGCCTTATGTAGTAATTGCATCCGGTGACTGTGTGTACAAGATGGATTACAATAAGGTACTTGAATATCACATTGCCAAGAAGGCGGACATTACCGTGGTATGCAAGGATATGCCGGCAGGTGCGGATGTAGACCGCTTCGGTACCATTAAGATGAATGAGGAAAGCCGCATTGAAGAGTTTGAAGAGAAGCCTGTAGTGGCTAAATCCAATACGGTTTCCTGCGGTATCTATGTCATCCGTAGAAGACAGCTCATCGAAATTATCGAGAAATGTGCCGAGGAAGAAAGACATGACTTTGTAAAGGATATCTTAATCCGTTACAAAAATATGAAGAGAATTTATGGTTATAAGATGCAGGAATACTGGAGCAATATTGCAACAGTTGATGATTATTTCAGAACCAATATGGACTTCCTGAATAAAGAGACCAGGGATTATTTCTTCAAAGAGTATCCCGATATTTACTCCAAGGTGGATGACTTGCCGCCTGCGAAGTACAATGTAGGAGCAAAGATTAAAAACAGCTTAATCGCCAGCGGATGCATTGTAAACGGTACAGTAGAAGACTCTGTTGTATTCAAGAGTGCATATATCGGAAACAACTGTACGATTAAGAATTCTATCATTTTGAATGATGTTTATATTGGCGACAATACGCACATTGAAAACTGCATCGTTGAGAGTCATGATACTATCAGAGCTAATTCTTACTATGCAGGCACAGATGGCATCAAGATTGTGATAGAGAGAAATGACAGATATGTAATTTAAAAACACAGCAACAGGTGGGAAGATTAGGGGCCTTTCCGCCAGAGGGGACAAAACTATACAGGGGGTTCTTAAGGAATGCAAATTACAGATGTAAGAGTAAGAAAAATTACAAAAGAAGGGAAGATGCGTGCTATTGTATCTATCACCATTGATGATGAGTTTGTAATTCATGATATTAAGGTTATCGAGGGTGATAAAGGAATGTTCATCGCAATGCCCAGCAAGAAGGCAACGGATGGAGAATACAGAGATATCGCTCATCCCATTAATTCAAAAACAAGAGAAACAATCCAGAACATTATTCTGGAAAGCTATGAAAAAGCATTGCTTGAGCCGGATGAAGACGAACTTGATTAGTTTGGCTTACAGGCAAGCAAAACTCAAACCAGTATGAAGAAACAGGAGTGCAAATGCACTCCTGTTTTTGCTTGTTAAATCTTGCTTAAAGCTTCCGGATAGTATAAAATGAAACAAATTGCATTTGATAATTATATCATAACGTAGTGGGAAGCTGTCCTTTTTTCTTCTGTGCAAAGACATATACGCCATGGAAACAAGACCAAAAACAGGAGAGCCTATGCTCGAGTGTTTTTGCTTTGGGCTTGTTGGAATGTTCGGCGTAACTGTCTGCGAACAGAAGAAAAGAGTGACAGCTTTCACTGCGGAAAAAGGAGCACACTATGTATATCATCGCAGGTTTAGGCAACCCCGGAAAACAATATGAAGGAACCAGACACAACATCGGCTGGCAGGTCATTGATGCCCTTGCCGATAAGCATGGTATCAGAGTTCTTGAAAATAAATTTAAGGGCCTTATCGGGAAAGGCATGATAAACGGTGAGAAAGTGATTCTGGTAAAACCGCTTACGTATATGAATCTCAGTGGTGAGTGTATCGGTGAAATTGTAAATTATTTTAAAATTGATGAAACCTTTGAACTCATTGTAATTGCTGACGATATCAGTCTGGATGTAGGTTTTATCCGCACGCGTAAAAAAGGTAGCGCAGGAGGACATAACGGGTTAAAAAGTATTATCGCTCATTTGGGACATGAAAATTTTATTCGCATGAAAATGGGTGTGGGTGATAAGCCGGCAGGTTATGATCTTGCAGATTATGTATTGGGACATTTTAATAAAGAAGAAAACGAAATTCTGGCGGAGAGCAAAAAGAATGCTGTTCTTGCCATAGAAACAATTATTGGTGATGGTATAGATAAGGCAATGAATTTATATAATACAAAGAAGGAAAATAAAAAGAAAGCGCCGAAGACGGAGGAAGTATGAGAGCGTTAAGGGCACCACTTGCAGAATTGGGAGAATATGAGGATTTAAAAGCATTGTTAAAAAAGCCGGGCAAATGTGTGGCTTTATCGGGGTGTGTAGAATCCCAAAAACTTCATATGGCAGACGGGCTTTCGGAAGGCTATAAAAATAAATTGATAGTTACATTCAGTGATCTTCGGGTGAAAGAAATTCAGGAAGACTACCGATTTTATGACAGAAATGTCACAACTTACCCGGCCAGAGATTTGATTTTCTATCAGGCAGATATTCACAGTAATCAGCTTACCAAGGAGCGTATTAAGTGCCTTCGCAGAATTCTGGAAGGAAAACCTTTTACGGTGGTGACTACGTTCAGCAGTTTGATGTCACCTCAGATTCCTTTGCCGGTATGGCAGGAAAGTGTGATTTCCATTGATAAAAAGACGGAAATTGATGAGCAGAAGCTGGCCCGCAAGTTGGTAGAGCTTGGTTATGAAAAGAATTATCAGGTAGAGGCGCCGGGACAATTCAGCATCCGCGGCGGTATTGTGGACGTGTTTGACTTGACAGAGGAGAATCCATACCGAATTGAACTTTGGGGTGATGAGGTAGACTCTATCCGTAGTTTTGACATTATGAGTCAGCGCTCTATTGAAAAGTTGGAAAGTATTAAAATATATCCTGCATGTGAAATGATTTTGTCGGATGAAAGACTTCGTAAAGGAATGGACAAAATTGAAAAAGAAGCAATGAGCTTTGCGGAAAAACTGCGGAAACAGTTTCAGACGGAGGAAGCACACCGCGTAGAAAGTGCATGTAAGGAACTGAGGGAAGAGGTTTTTGAATATAAAAATCTGGTCAATCTTGACAGTTATGTGCATTATTTTTACGAAGATACAGCATCTTTTTTGGATTTGTTTGATAAAGAGAAAACTTGTATTTTTGTTGATGAGCCGGTAAGAGTAAGAGAGCATGCTGAGGCAGTAGAACTGGAATTTCGTGAGAGTATGTCTCATCGTGTAGAGAAGGGATATTTACTTCCCGGACAGGCGGAGCTTTTGTACAGTGTGGAAGAGACGGCAGCAATGCTGAAAAGTCACAGAGTGGTAACTCTTTCTGCGCTTGATATGAAGAATCCTATTTTGAAGCCGGATCGAAAAGCGGATATATCCGTCAAAAGTATTTCTTCTTATAATAATAGTTTTGAAGCCTTATTGCAGGATTTGAAACGGTATAAGAAAAACGGATACCGTATACTTTTGTTGTCCGGTTCAAGAACAAGAGCGGCCAGACTTGCCAAAGATTTGCAGGAACAGGAACTTTCGGCTTTTTATACGGAAGACCCGGACAGGGAGCTTGCTGCCGGAGAAATTATGACGTATTACGGCAGGGTGTTGAAGGGTTTTGAATATCCTCTGCTAAAATTTGTAGTGATTTCCGAAAGTGATATTTTTGGTGC
>JAFSGE010000026.1 GCA_017434885.1 Lachnospiraceae bacterium
TTCCAGCGGCCCGGATTTCAAGCCATGCTTGCGGACATTGAAGCCGGGAAAGTGGGTACGGTCATCGTCAAGGACATGAGCCGGTTAGGGCGAAACTACTTGCAGGTAGGGTTTTACACGGAAATGCTGTTCCCTCAAAAGGGTGTGCGTTTTATCGCTGTCAACGATAATGTGGACAGTGCCAGCGAGGGCATGGACAACGATTTTACCCCGCTGCGAAATCTGTTCAATGAATGGCTGGTGAGAGATACGAGCAAGAAAATCAAGGCAGTGAAAAAGTCAAAAGGCATGAGCGGCAAGCCTGTTACCAGCAAGCCGGTTTACGGCTATGTGATGGACGAGGACGAAAACTTCATCATAGACGAGGAAGCCGCCCCGGTGGTACAGCAGATTTACCAGCTTTGCCTTGCCGGGAACGGCCCGACCAAGATTGCCCGTATGCTGACGGAGCAGCAAATCCCCACGCCGGGGACGCTGGAATATCAGCGGACAGGCAGCACCCGCCGTTACCACCCCGGCTATGAGTGCAAGTGGGCGACAAACACCGTCGTGCATATCCTTGAAAATCGGGAGTACACCGGCTGTCTGGTAAACTTCAAGACGGAAAAGCCCTCTTACAAGGTCAAGCACAGCGTAGAGAACCCCATTGAGAAGCAGGCCATTTTTGAGAACCACCATGAGCCGCTGATCGACATGGAAACATGGGAGCGTGTGCAGGAGTTACGCAAGCAGCGCAAACGCCCGAACCGCTATGATGAAGTGGGGCTGTTCTCTGGGATTTTATTCTGCGCCGACTGCGGCCATGTGCTGTATCAGCAGCGGTATCAGAACAAAGACCGCAAGCAGGACTGTTACATCTGCGGCAGCTACAAGAAGCGCACCCGCGACTGTACGGCGCACTTTATCCGCACCGACCTGTTGACCGCCGGTGTCCTCTCCAATCTCCGGCAAGTGACGGAATATGCCGCCAAGCATGAGAGCCGCTTTGTGAAGCTGCTTATCCAGCAGAACGAGATCGGCGGCAAGAGAAAGACCGCCGCAGCCACCAAGCAGCTTGAACAGGCGCAGGAGCGTATTTCCGAAGTGAGCCGCATTATCAAGCGGCTGTATGAGGACAATGTAAACGGCAAAATCAGCGACGAGCGTTTCATGGAACTGTCGGCAGACTATGAGCAGGAGCAGCGGGAACTGAAAGACCGCGCCGCCGCTTTGCAGGCCGAACTGGACAAGTCACAGGCCGCCACCGTCAATGCGGAAAAGTTTATGGGTATCGTCCGAAAGCACCTTGCCTTTGAGGAATTGACCCCCACCCTCTTGCGGGAAATGATTGAGAAAATCGTCGTGCATGAGTGCAGTTATGACGAGAACGGCACCCGCAGGCAGGACATTGAGATTTATTACAGCTTTGTCGGCAAGATTGACTTGCCCGAAGCCTAACGCCCGACCTATCCGACACAACGCGCGAGTGCCGGATAGGAACGGCAAAATTTTTTACACTTCTATTACTTCTTTATCGCACATCAGTAAATGCGCAGGAAGTGATAGCGGCTATCGGTTATGACCCGGAGGCAGATTTGGCAAATCCCACCGGCTCTGTATTTTGTGCTCATGGGGCAGGCTTTGTGGTGCCGTGGCATCAGGTGAAAGACTACATGCATCTGGAAAGCTGTTTTTCAAGAAGAGAAGCGGATAGCAGTTTCCCGTGTGCAGATACAGAAAACGAAATATTCGGAAAGAGTGCGGGAATCTGCATGACTGCGCCGGTCAACAAAGAGGAGCGGTTTATCGGAACTGAGGAAATTGATGATATATTAAGCAGAAGTACTCATGCCAACAGCCGCAGAGACGGTAACAAAAGGAAGGAAGGCTGGCAGAGGGAGCATAGAAGAGATGACTACGGTCTTAGCACCGGTTCTTCTTCCGTGACAAGAATTTATAAAGGCAAAGAAAAAAAGGATGCCTATTTGCTTGTGGACGGATACAATATTATTTTTGCATGGGAGGAACTGAAAGAACTTGCACAGCATAATCTGGACAGTGCCAGAGGGAAACTGCTTGATATTCTTTGTAATTATCAGGGAATGAAACGCTGTGAACTGATTGCCGTGTTTGATGCTTACAGAGTTCAGGGACATCCTACGGAGATTATGGATTATCACAATATTCATGTTGTTTATACCAAAGAAGCAGAAACTGCTGACCAGTATATTGAAAAGTTTGCCCATGAAAACGGGAAGAAATATGATGTGACAGTAGCCACATCCGATGGACTGGAGCAGATTATTATAAGAAGTCAGGGATGTCATTTGCTTTCGGCAAGGGATTTGCAGGAGGAGATTCAGCGGATGAGCAGACAGCTTGATGAAGAGTTTTTAGACAAGCAGATATCCCCCAAGAGGTATTTGCTTGACGAAATTTCCGAGGAAGTGGCAGAGGCGCTTGAACGGATGGAAACGGAAGAATAAAACAGCGTAAAAAGAAAACGGTAAGCCGGTAAAATGATAAAAGAGCAATAAAAGGAGAATATGTGTTATGAGAGATGAAATTACAGGAAAAAAGCTTCTGTGTGTGCTGATTGATATAGTATTGGTGATTTGCGGAATTGTATGGGTGTACAATCTGTTTACCTTTGCAAACGGTACCATGGATACGTCCATGGAAGCGGAAGCAGTAACCCGCTATCAGTTGGAATCTTTGGTAATTCTGATTGTTGCCAATGTGATAATGGTGGTGCTTTTTAAGGTGCGTGCGAAGATAAAGGCATTAATGGAAAAGTAAAAATTGCATAAAAAAAACTAAAAAATAATTAATAATATGTTGCATATTTATATAAAAATGCTATAATGTTTATATGTTATTGTAACAAATACATATATCTTAAAGGGAGGAAATGAGTAATGAAGAAAAAATTACTTAGCGCGTTACTTTCCGTAGCTATGGTAGCAACCATGTTAGTTGGATGCGGCGGTGGCGCAGCAACAGAAACAGCCGGAGAAGCATCCGGTGAAGCAGGAAGCCTTGCATATTCAGGAAATATTTCCATGATGCACTTCTCTACTTCTGAAGAATCAGAAGGTAACGGTGGTTCTGACGGATTCAGAACATGTATCGCAAACTGGAAGGAAGCAAATCCTAACATCACATTAGACGAAACCGTTCTTGCAAACGGTGACTACAAGACACAGATTGCTACAATGGCAGCAGCAGATGACCTTCCTGATGTATTCTTACTTCAGGGTATGAACTCCATCAGCTGGGCAGAGCAGGGACTTGTTTATGATTTGACAGATTCTATCGCATCTTCACCTTATTCAAGCCTTTACAACATGGACTATTTAGTACCTTTTACTGTTGACGGTAAGTATTATGCTTATCCTGCACTGACAGGTGGTACATGTACAGTTGTTGTATATGATGAAGCAATGTGGAAAGAAGCAGGCTTTGATACTTTCCCCGCTACATGGGCAGAAGTAGAAGCTGCTGATGAATACTTTGATGGTATCGGTGTTGATACTTTAGGCTTTGGTAACCAGGGACAGTGGAACCTTAACTCCTGTTTCGTTTCCTGTTTAGGATACCAGTACACAGGTACACAGTGGTTCTCTGACATTATTGCAGGTAACGGAAATGCATCTTTCACAGATCCTGAATTCGTAGCTGCATTAGCAGAAACACAGCGTCTGTTCCATGACACAGACTTATTCAACGAAGATTTCAACGCTCTGACAAACGAAGATGCTCGTGAACGTTACATCTCCGGTGAAGCTGCTGCATACATCTGCGGTAACTGGGACGTTTCCTACATTCAGGCAACTCTTGAAGGAACAGATAAGTACAACACAACAAAGTTTGCTGTACTTCCTCAGGCTGCTGACGCTACAAAGTATGAAAAATTTCAGAACATCGGTCTTGGATACGGTGTTGCTATCAACGCTAAGGTTGCAGAAGATCCTGACAAGTTAGCTGCATGTATCGATCTTGCACAGTACTTAACAGGTACAGAATTCTCCAACTACGTTGGTGAAAAGTATGCACTTGGCGGATTCTGCGGTTCTGATTTCGATCTTTCCGCATTTGACCAGTTTACACAGGATTTCTACAACTTCTCTTATGTTGATAACAAGGGATGCGAAATCTATGACTCTTATGTAGACGGTTCCGTATGGTCTGTATTAAATACAGAAATGCAGGAAATGGTAAACGGAGACAAAGATCCCGCAACAGTAGCTGCTGATACACAGGCTGCTTACGATGCTTACTTAGGAAAGTAATTTTTTAAAAATCATATATGTGTTGCCCGAGGCTTTGCTTCGGGCAGTGCATATACATATAACGAAGCAAGACAAGGCTTCGTTATTTTTTTTACAGGTATTCTTTGCATGGACATGCAAAATTATAAATGGGAGGCGATGCTATGCTGAAATCAATCAGACCCAAAAACAGTGTGATAGCCGCATACCTGATTATTCCGGTTGCGCTTTACATATTTACGGTATTTGCACCGTTGGTCGCAGCATTATTTTACAGTTTTTTTGAATGGAAGGGCGGCCCTACCAAGACATTTAACGGACTTACAAACTACACACAGTTATTTAATGATGAAACATTCTGGACTTCTTTCCAGCACAATTTGTTCCTGGTAGCAGTTTGTATTGTAGGACAGATTGGAATTGCATTTATTATGGTATTGCTGGTGAATTCCAAATTAACAAAATGGAAAGGTATTCATAGAACATTCGGCTTTTTCCCCAGTACTATTTCAGCAGTATGTATTGGTTATATCTGGCTGATGATTTATGATTATAATAAAGGTTTATTAAACTGGATACTGGAAGCAGTCGGCAGAGAAGATGCCAAGAAGGTATGGCTTAATGAGCCGGGAATTATTATGTTACTGGTATCAATTCCTTTGATTTGGCAGTATATCGGATACTATATGGTTATTCTGTTATCTGCTGTTTCTTCCATCAGTACGGAAGTGCTTGAATCAGCAGAAATTGACGGAGCAACAGGAATCCAGCGTGCACGTTATATCGTGTTACCGCTGATTAAAAATACTTTACTGGTATGTGTGACCTTGTGTATTGCCGGTAATATGAAAGCCTTTGATAATATCTATGTTATGACAAAGGGAGGTCCGGGATATTCCTCCATGGTTATGGCAATGTACGGATATAAGGTTTCCTTTGAACAATCCAACTTGGGATACGGTTCCTGTATTTCTGTAGGAATTTTCGTGCTTGCACTGGCTGTTATCGGCGGTTCTCAGCTGTTGTTGAATTACTTTACAACGGATAAATATGACCGTGACGAACAGAAACGTTTAAAACAGATTGAAAAAGAAAGAAAACAGGCAATTCGTCTCAGAGCGAAAGCTGCGAAGGGAGGTTCTGCAAATGTCTAAAGAAATGGTTATGACAAAAGTAGAGGACCGTTCCGCCACAGGACGTGTCAAGAAAGGCATACTTAGCGTAATTATTAATGCGGTTCTTATGGTCTTTTCGCTGACTTGTATTTTCCCGCTTATCTGGATGTTATATTCATCTTTGAAAGAAAAGCGTGTGTTTAATGCTGATATTGTGGGATTGCCTAAAGACCCTACTTTAGCAAATTATATTAAGATTTTATCCAATAAGGATTATAACTTGATGCAGACTATGTGGAACAGTTTGAGAACTACCGTGATTTCAGTATTTCTGATTGTTCTGATTGCATTTGTTGTAGGATATATTCTTGCAAGAATTGATTTTGCATTGAATAAACCCTTATATGTGATGTTCCTGATGGGTATGTTGATTCCGATTCACTCTCTGATGGTTCCGATTTACATTATCTTCTCCAGAACAGGATTGTCAAATCATTGGTATACGTTATTACTACCATATGTGGCGTTTGCCTTGCCAATGTCAATTTTCCTGGTGCAAGGTTATGTAAAGGGAATACCGGTAGAATTGGAAGAAGCAGCGGCAATTGACGGTTCCACATTTTCAAAGACATTGTTTGGAATTATCCTGCCGGTTTGCAAACCGATTCTGGTTACGGTAGCAATTATCAACGTATTTAGTTGTTGGAATGAATTCTCATTTGCACTGATTCTGTTAAAGGATTTGGCATTGTACACAGTTCCTCTTGGACTGAAGCAGTTTACCGGACAGTTTAACTCTGACTATCCGAAGATTATGGCTGCGATGTTACTTACCATGTCACCCATTGTTGTTTTCTACTTTGCTTTCAGCAAGCAGATTATCAAAGGTATGGTTGCCGGTGCGGTAAAAGGTTAAAAAGAAAACAGATCGAAATGAGTCCGAAGAATGTCGGACTCATTTTTTTGTGAAAATTGCATATATTTTATCAAGCGCAGTGAGTAAAAAAGCAGGAATTAGAAATGGCAGAGACATTGGGATGTTTAACTTTGCAACAAATTCTTATGTATTTGGTGGGGATAGGACTGATTGTTCTTGCGATAAAAAAACAATATGAGCCGGCGTTGTTGTTACCGATGGGCTTTGGCGCAATATTGGTGAATCTTCCGGCAAGCGGTGCTTTGAACCAAACAATAGAAGGAATTGGCGAGGTACAGGGAATTATAGAATGGTTGTATCGATTGGGAATCGAAGCATCAGAGGCTTTGCCGATTTTGTTGTTTATCGGAATCGGTGCCATGACCAGCTTTGAGCCGTTACTCAAAAGACCTGTATTATTTTTGTTTGGTTTGGCGGCGCAAACAGGAATCTTTGTTGCAATGGGACTAGCGCTATTATTTGGATTTGATGTGAAAGATGCCGTTTCAGTGGGGATGATTGGAGCAGCCGACGGCCCCACATCGATATTAGTATCGCAAATACTCAATTCAAACTATGTAGGAGCAATAGCGGTGGCTGCTTATTCGTATATGGCACTTGTTCCTTTGATTCAGCCTGTTACCATTAAGGCAATTACTTCAAAAGAAGAAAGAAAAATAAATATGCAGACAGCGGAAAAGTCATTGCCGAAGGGAATTAGAATAGCATTCCCCATAGCGGTGACTATAATTGCAGGATTTTTTGCACCGATGTCTGTTCCGATTGTAGGCTTTTTGATGTTTGGTAATTTAATAAAAGAATGTGGTGTACTTGATTCGCTTACAAAGACAGCTCAAAATGAGTTGACTAATTTAGTCACTATACTCTTGGGAATTACAATATCATTTAGTATGCGCGCAGAAGTGTTTGTGGTAAAGGAAACGCTGTTTATTATGGTAATTGGCTTGCTTGCATTTGTGTTTGATACGGTTGGCGGCGTTTTATTTGCAAAGTTTTTAAACCTATTTTTGAAGGAAAAGATAAATCCTATGGTTGGAGCGGCCGGGATATCGGCATTTCCCATGGCATCAAGGGTGGTGCAAAAACTGGCCACAGAGGAAGAAAAGGGAAACATCATACTAATGCATGCAGTAGGAGCCAATGTGGCGGGGCAACTTGCTTCTGCCATAATAGGTGGAGTTATCCTGAGTTTCTTTTAATATAGAGTTTTTACATCCGTGATTTCATTGTCTGTTACTTTAAAACTCCAGATGGAATGACCGGGCAGGCGATGTTCTGTCAGGTACCAGGTATCATCTACATTGGTGATATAGTATGGAGTACCGCCGCCGATAAAATTTTCATAAACATCCTCATAATCACCATTTATAAGACCGTCTAAATTTTTGGTGCGAATCATCGTAGCATAGTCCTGATTGCCGGTTACATCAGTGGATATGGTAATGTAATAATAATCTCCGATGGGAGTAAGTTGAACCATTCCGGCCAGTTCAGAGGGAACCGGATATTCCTTTTTAATTTCGAAGGTAGAAAGCTTTGCTTCGATAATGGAGGAATTGCCGGATACGAAGTAAACGGAATCCTCAATAATGGTAAAGGAACGGACATAAATACCTGCAAGGGAAGGTATGGAGCGGATTTCTGTCAGATACATCCGGGTGTCATCATCCGGTCTGCGGAAAAGGAACATCTCTCCGCTTTCCGAACTCCAGGCATAAAAAGTGTCTGTTTCTTCATGATAGATAACATAATGAGGTCTGTCGCCGATTTCCGTAAATTCCTGTGTAGGAATAAATACAGGAACACCGTTTACATTAGTACTTTCTTCCATGATTAAAATGCGGTTACGTTCCGTGTCATCAATCATGTAAACCGTTCCGTCGCTTGCGACTGTGTGAGGAAGCGACAAATCCTGAGTCATGACGCTCCATTCGTAGAGCGGTTCGCTTAAGTTATCGTTGTAAATAACCTGATTGTGATAACAATCCACAATAAAGTAGTTGTCCTTAATCCGTGTCAGATAAGTGGGGACACTTAATGTGGGATGTGGATTGTCGGGAACATGATTTAAGGTTTCAATGGAAAAATCAATCAGGGTTGATTCTTTTAAATAGTTTTCAGGGACATAATCGGTTACGACGTCCTCTTTTGCACATCCTGCCATAGTAAGTATTCCAAACAGACAAGCCGTAAGAAAAAGTTTTGTTTTCAGTTTTTTTGTGGTATTCATTAATTTACTCATAAAGGTATTATAAATTTTTTACTTCCTTTGTACAATATTTTTTTGTATACTTAAGATAATTTTAAAAGTTTTGAATATAAAAATAGAGAAAATTTGCAGAAGAAGCAAGATAGAAGAAAAAGAAGCACAAAGGCAGGAAGCGGGAATGAGGACAATGAGAAAAGAAAACACAGAATTTCGAATATTGTCTGCGATTGCTATTATTTTAGTGGTGGCAGGACACTTGGGGTTCAATGCATTTGATTTGGGAGGCTTGTTTCCTTATTATTCGTTTCATGTATTTATTTTTTTGTTTGTTTCCGGTTATTTTTACAAAAAAGAGTCGGAAGAGCACATTATGTCATACATAGCAGGAAAGTGCAAAACATTGTTACTTCCCTATTTCGTCTGGAATGTATTTTACGGACTTGTAGCAACTCTTTTACATAAAGCAGGCTTTGCCATCGGGCAGGATATTTCGTTGTATACGTTATTTGTGGCACCTTTTGAAAATGGGCATCACTTTATGTATCACTTTCCGGCATGGTTTGTTCCGGTATTGTTTGTGATAGAAGTAATCAATGTCTGCATGAGAAAGGTTCTTGGTTTACTTCGGTTAAATAAGGAGTGGCTGATTTTTGCAGGATGTCTGCTGGCAGGTGTCTTGGTGGTGGCTTTGGCAATTGACGGGCGCGCCTGGGGATATTATAAAATTCCGGGAAGGATTCTTTTTATGCTGCCGGGATTTCAGATGGGGTGTCTTTATCGGGAAAAAATAGAAAAGCATGATACACTGCCGGATAAAGTATATTTTCCTTTGGTAATGGGAGCACAGCTGTTAATAAGTCTGTTGAATGCCGGACTGGCATTTAGTGCAGTCTGGGTGGCAAGCTTTGCAAACGGTCCTTTTGTGCCGTACCTGACAGTGATGACAGGAATTGCGTTCTGGCTTCGTATTTCAAGGATACTTGCAAAGCTTCCGGGAATTTCTGACGGACTTGTCAGAATTGGACGAAACACCTTTTCTGTGATGATGCACCATATATTTGTGTTCTTTTTACTTAACACAGTATTTTATTTCTTTTCACAGCTTACGTCTTTTTGCAGTGAATTTGATAAGAACATGTATTTTGCAGATGTGAATTATGTGTATATGGCAAGTGTTTCTGAGGCAGGGAAATGGCTCTATTTGATAGCCGGAATCATGGTTCCGCTTTGGATAGGAAAGGTGACCGATAGAGTCAAAAACAAATTGTGCGGAAGGAATCCGAAAAAGGATTGACACTTGCGTTGTCCTGTGTTATGCTTTCAACACTTACCGCTTAGTGATAAAGTGAATACGATGAAGTGATAAACTGTCTGTGGGAAAAACATGGGCAGTTTTTGTATTTTTATCAGGAAAAGGAGTAAGCAAAATGAGAAAGTTTATAATTAAAAAGAAAAACGAAAATGTTATTGTAAGTAATAAAAGAAAGAAAAACAGCAGAATCAGAAATGCAGCGCTGTGGATTCTGGCACTTGGTATGCTGACAGGAATGGGAAGTACAGTTTATGCAACGGAAGGTGAAGGGAATTTTTCCTATGTGTATCATAAGCATGCAGGCAGCAGTGAAAGCGGCGGTGGGTGCTATGCACAGCCTGTTTACCATGTTCATGAGGGTTCAGAAGAAGGTGGTGGCATTTGTTATGAGACAGCCATATACCATCAGCATATGGGAGATACTTCATCCGGTGGTACCTGCTATGGAACGGCAGTTTACCATGAACATAATGCAGATGGGTGCTATTCTACACGGCATACTCATGGCAGTGAGTGTTACCGTTTGGTCAGCAGTGATGAGTACGGATGCGAGATTGTGGACTGGTGGGATACAATAGATGGGGATGACCATGACAGTGACTATAAGTATTATGTGATGTCCTGTGGACAAACAATTCATGGAACGAGTGCATGGCATCAACATGAAGAACTGGATTGTAACGGAACAGGGGGAACCAATGAGCGTGTACTTTCCTGTACGAAATCAGGTGTAGTGGAGGGGTATCGGCTTAGTTGCTCCAAAACGGCAGAGACCATAGATTATTATACTCTGAGTTGCCCGAAGACAACAGAGACCATTGATTCCTATGAAAGAAACTGTGGGAAGGAAGAAGGCATTGCATACGGAAAAATCTCTGTGAAGAAGAATTTAAGTGAAGATGGATACAGTGCTGTCTTAAATGCAGTTTTTGAGGAATTAAACGGAGGCGGATTACAGTTGTCGGACAGCGGCTTTTCGTGGTATGACAGTGAAGGAAATTGTATCGGTAACGGAGAAAATATTACGGTGTCCAATAACGATACATACTCTGTTACAGCCGGTGTGTCTGATGGTAATAGTAATGGTGAAACAGTTACTGCGTCTATAACGGTAAGTGATATCAGGGATTATGTGGAAGAAATACCGGAGGAAATCCCGAATGAACAACCAAAGGACGATTCATGGGAAGATGACGGAGACGAATCCCAAAGCGGACGGGATGATGAGGATAATCAGGGTGAAGAAAATACAGACGAACCGGAAGAAGATACGGATGATTCGGAAGAGAATGTGGACGAAGAAGAGCATGATGATGACGAAGAGGCTGCAGAAGCAAAAGAAGAAATCGCGATACTTCCGATACCAACAGAGGTGCCTGTGCTTTTAGAGACAGCACCCATTATGCTTGAGGCGCAAACGGTACAGGAAAAGAATGCGGAGACGGATAAAGAAGAAACGGACGAAGCAGAAGTGAAACCAACCCCTACTCCGGTGCTTAAAAAGCAGACAGTATCCGTAAAAATGGAAGAGAAAAAAAGCGACAGGGAAGAAGTGGCGGAGATTCAGACCGTGGAAGTGAAGAAAACTTTTTTTGACTCCCCTGTGGTAAAGGTAATTACCATAACAGCAGGTACCTTTGCAATAATTACCGGTTTGTTTGTGCTGGGATACCTTTTCAGATGGAGCGTTGCTGTTTACAATGATGACGGACAGGGGAAATTGATATATCTTGGCAGAGCAATGGTGCAGAATAAAGAGGAAGGTTATATAGCTGTAATTACAGATGAAATGGTGCAAAGGGCGGTTACCAACAGATATTGTTTGAAAACAGGGTTATTCCGATTCGGAAGAGGAGAGGAAGAACTTTTGATTAAAAAACAATCAAAGCGCATTTCTCATGTGATTGAGAAGGAGATATACGTGGTAATCTAAAAAAGTGACGCATGTTTAAGAACATGCATCACTTGGTAAATCCGGTAAAGGGATTAGTGCTGTCATAAGATAAAACGGCAATGAAAATATCATAAAATAAACATATCGGAACTCCGTGGCGACGGGAGTGGCAATCATGACCGTGAGGTATAGGGCAAGGCTGGGGAGATATACGATCAGCTTTGCCTTTTCCTTGCGTACAAAGGCGTTTCCGATGCAGAACAGAAATGCCCAGAAGATAACACCCATACTCCACAAAAGGCTGTAGATGGGAAGCATACTGCCTAATTTAAGTGCAATTTCTTTTGTTTTAACCACGATAGGTCCGCCGATTAACGGTGTGTGTGCAACGCCTAAGTGAGAAGCGCTGATGCCTTCCGCCTCTGCAACCAGATAGAAAGAGTCGGGATAAAAATAACCATAGGTCTGTTTTACATAGGCTTCCACGTAATCCCAGGGATAAGTAAGTCCTAGGTCAAGCCAAAGCCGGAAAAATTCTCCCTTGTGGGATGCAAGATAATCCTGATTTCCGGCACGTACCAGTTCTTTCATATTGTCTGCAAAGGTGGGATTGTACAAATCTTTAATATAGGTCAAATCCACTACTTCCTCAATCAGGGCAAGCTGTTCCCGGGTAAGAGGTCTGTCATTGCAGATGACCGCCGCTATCTGCTGGGTAGGAACTGATAAGGATTCGATTAAATCAGGCTGAATGACACCGGCAGAGTTCATAACCGGGTATTTAATAATAATTGCCGTTAGTAAAACGGACAGAATTGCCGGATACATGACCTTCTTTTTTCTGCGGAAATAAAACAACAGGAAGGGAAGGCACAGACAAAAACCATACCAGCCGTTGGAGCGGAATAAGCAAAGCATGATTCCTGACAGAACAAAAACTGTCAGAGAAGAGGCTTTGGTCTTTTGCATCAGACGAAGTAAGCTGCAGCTAAACAGAAGAACTGCGCCTGCAAACAAAATATCCTTCCAGACCGTGACAGAGAAAACTGCATGGTAAGGAACCAGGGCATAAAATAAGGTAATGAAAATACAAAGAATCGGCTTTACATCATAAATACGAAGTGTTCTGATAAAATAGGACACCGTGGTTGCCAGAAAGCACATTTGGAACATCGTATAAAAGGACATTGCAACAGTTTGATTCCCGGTAAAGAAAAGTCCGATGCTGTAAAACAGCTTAATCAGTAAGGTATGTACTACAGGGTGGTGATTGCTGTAGGGAATCATGCCGATTACCTGTTCAAACTGCACCACACTGTCAGGTGTCATAATGCCGGGAAAGTGATACAGATAGTAAGGAAGCCAGCACAAAAAGCAGAGAAGGAAACTGACAAGTCCTACATGTTTTTCCCAAAGGTGAAGAGGCTCATTTGCGGTAAACAGAAGGGGATGCAATACAGGAATATCACCGCTGTAGGAAAATAAGAGCCGCAACAGTTGATAAAACAGAGTGACAAAACCGATACACACACTGGTAAGGACAATCACCCGAAACAGAGGATTGCTCAGAGACTCAATACTGTATCTGTAATCCACAATCATATAAAAAAAGGTAAAGAGAACAGAAAGAATAAAGCAGGTGGCACGGGATGTGCGGGTTGCAAGATAGGGTCTGCGCTCCATACGCTGATAAATACGGCGGTATAAAAAGAAGGACAACAGAAAAATTGTCCCTGTTAAAACATTTCCCGGTTCCATCCGGAAAGCCTTCATCAGTGCCCATGTAGTAAAGAAACTTTGGAGTGTATTTTTGCACAAAAGTATTTTTGCATCTGCCCTCATAAATTAATTCCTATCCTTACCGCAAAATCTATGCTACAATACTTTTAATCATACCCAATTCGTGTCTGCTTGTCAATGAAAGTACCGGGACTTAAAGGGGCAAATAAAGGAGAAATCATATGGTGACCATCAGTCTGTGCATGATAGTAAAAAATGAAGAAAAGGTACTGGCGAGATGCCTTGACAGTGTAAAAGATCTGGTTGATGAAATCATTATCGTGGATACCGGCTCTGACGATAAGACAAAAGCTATCGCAGCGTCTTATACAGACAAGGTATATGATTTTACATGGGTGCATGATTTCTCTGCCGCCAGAAATTTTGCTTTTTCCAAAGCATCCTGCGAGTACATTTATTCTGCGGATGCAGATGAGGTGATTGACGGGGAAAACAGGGAAAAGTTCAGACAATTAAAGGAGACGCTTTTGCCTGAAATTGAAATCGTACAGATGTATTACGGGAATCAATTATCCTTCGGGACCATATATAATTATGACAGGGAACTTCGCCCGAAGCTGTTTAAGAGAATGCGCAGCTTTGAATGGATAGAGCCTATTCATGAAACGGTACGTCTTGAACCGGTTGTGTTTGACAGCGAAATTGAAATTACGCATCTGCCGCAGGAGAGCCATACGGGTAGAGATTTACTGGCATTTAAACGGCAGATAGAAAAGGAAGGCATCTTGTCGGGGAGACTTACAAATCTTTATGCAAAAGAACTGTTTGTTTCGGGGCAGGATAAGGACTTCCTGGAAGCGGAGGAATTCTTTACCGGGCTTGCAGACAGCGGGGAATTGTCACAGGAGCAGTTAAAGGAAGCTGTTTGTGTGGTGACAAGAGCAGCGCTTCTTCGCAGGGATTATCTGAAATTTTACCGGTATGCCATGAAAGATATTGCCAGTGAAGGTGTCAGCGAGGTTTGTTATTTGCTGGGAGAATATTATTTTTTGACAGAAGAGTATGAGGAAGCCGCTGTCTGGTTTTATAATGCTGCATTTGAGACGCACAGTGTTTTAAACATTCATTACGGCGGTGATATGCCGCTTAAAAGACTTGCGGATTGTTACCGCGAATTAGGGCAGCAGGAGGCAGCAGAAGAATATAAAGCTATGGCGGAAAGCTGGACAGCGCAGTAAAGATAACATCAAGAACTGCAAAAATACTTGCTTGCAGGAGATGATGGTGATAGGATAAAAAAGTATGATTGATTAAAGCGGAGGAAAAGAATGAGCTGGGAGAATAACGTCAGAAAAGTAGAACCTTATGTGGCGGGTGAGCAGCCCAAGCAGAAGGATATTATTAAATTAAATACCAATGAATGTCCCTATCCGCCTGCACCCGGTGTGGCGAAGAAGGCTAAGGAAATGATGTGTGAAAGTCTGCGCCTGTATCCGGATATGAATGCGGAGAAGCTGGTAAATGCATTGGCAGAGTATTACAAGGTGAAGCCTGCGCAGATTTTTGTGGGAGTGGGTTCAGATGATGTACTTGCAATGGCATTTATGACATTTTTTAATGGAAAGGAACCGATTTTGTTTCCGGATATCACATATTCGTTTTATGATGTGTGGGCAGAATTGCACAGAATCCCTTATAAGGTATGTCCGTTGGATGAGGAATTTAAAATTCGCAAGGAAGACTACTTTGTACCCAATGGCGGAATTGTAATTCCAAACCCAAATGCTCCCACCGGAGTATTTGAGTCCGTGGAAGTGATGGAAGAAATCATCAGGGCGAACCGTGATGTGGTGGTTATCATTGATGAAGCCTATGTGGATTTTGGCGGTGAGAGCGTACTTCCTCTGATTGACAAATATGACAATCTTTTGGTGGTACAGACCTTTTCCAAATCCCGTGCCATGGCAGGAATCCGAATCGGCTTTGCCATTGGAAATGAAAAATTAATCAGTTACCTTCAGGATGTGAAGTTTTCCTTTAACTCCTATACCATGAATCTTCCCACTATTGAAATGGGAACGGAAGCGGTAACGGATGATACTTACTTTAAAGAAATTACAGGAAAAATTATTGCCACAAGAGAGCGTGTGAAGGATGAGATGGCAAACCTTGGCTTTTCCTTTACGGATTCCAAGGCGAATTTCCTGTTTGCAACACATGAACGCGTTCCGGCACAGGAGATTTTTCAGGCACTTAAGGAAAACGGAATTTATGTCCGCTACTGGAACAAACCAAGAATCAACAACCGTCTGCGTATCACCATCGGTACCGATGAACAGATGGATAAGATGCTTGCGTTTTTAAAGAATTATTTAAAAGAAAGGAATTAGGAAGAAAATGATTAGAAATATTTTAAAGGGTATGGTAATCGGTGTGGCAAATATTATTCCCGGTGTCAGCGGAGGAACCATGGCGGTTTCCATGGGTATTTATGATAAATTGATTCACTGCTTAACCCATTTGTTTAAGGAATTTAAGGATAGCATGAAATTTTTGATTCCCATTGCAATCGGTGCAGGTGCAGCACTCATTGGTTTATCCTTTGTAATTGAACCGGCATTTGAATATTTCCCCTTACAGACCAGTTGCTTGTTTATCGGTCTGATTGTGGGAGGACTTCCTGCAATTTTTAAGAAAGTAAAAGGAAAAGGCATAAAGGCAAGTTATATCATTCCCTTTTTAATTTTCTTTGCGATTGTAGTAGGAATGGCTGTTGTGGGTGACACGGAAGGGAATGCAGCTGACCTTTCTTTCAGCTTATGGAATGTGATTAAGCTGTTTGGTGTAGGCATTATTGCTGCTGCGACCATGGTAATTCCCGGTGTCAGCGGTTCCATGATGCTGTTACTTCTCGGTTACTACAATCCGATTATCTCTGCAATTAAAGACTTTGTGACAGCCCTTGTTTCTTTTGATATGCAGGGAATCCTGCAGGGATTCGGTATTCTTGTTCCGGCAGGTCTCGGTATGGTATTTGGTGTGTTTGCCATTGCAAAGATTATTGAAATTATTTTTGAAAAGTTTCCGATTCAGGCATACTGGGCAATTATCGGATTGATTGTGGCATCTCCCATTGCAGTGCTTTTTTCCGTAGAACTGGCGGGAATCGGAGTTATCAGCGTACTTGTCAGCGTGCTGACTTTTGTGGTTGGCTTTATTGTAGCAATGAAATTAGGTGAATAATTTGGAAGCATATACAGATTTTGCACAGGTGTATGATACCTTTATGGATGAAACACCTTATGAAGAATGGGCGCAGTTTTTGGCAGAAGTGATTGAAAAGTACGGAATATCAAAGCCTTGCGTCAACGTCGGAACGAAAAGTGATTTAAAACAGGAAAACGGAGCAGATTTGCTGGATTCGGAAAGAAATCTTGTACTTGACTTAGGATGCGGAACCGGAAGGCTGACAGAGCTTATGAGCAAAAAGGGCTATGATATGATAGGGGTGGACTTTTCACAGGAAATGCTGAACATTGCCTTGGAGAAAAAAGAAGCTTCCGGCAGTAATATACTCTATCTTTGTCAGGATATGAGAGAACTTGATTTGTACAGCACGGTGGGAACGGTTATCAGCATCTGTGATTCCGTTAATTATCTGCTTGAGGAAGAAGAAGTGGAAGAAACTTTCCGATTGGTGAACAATTACTTGTATCCCGGCGGTTTGTTTGTTTTTGATTTTAATACAGTATATAAATATGAGCAGGTAATCGGAGATGCCACCATTGCAGAAAATCGTGATGATTGCAGTTTTATTTGGGAAAATTATTATCACGAAGAGGAATGCATTAATGAGTATGACCTGACGATTTTTGTGCGGGATGGGGAAGAGGAAGATATTTTTCGCAGATTTAACGAGACCCATTATCAGAGAGGATATACTCTGGCACAGATGAAAGAGCTGATAAAAAAAGCAAGACTTAAGTTTTTGTTTGCGCTGGATGCGGATACGCATGAAGAACCTACGGAAATAAGCGAAAGAATTTATATTATCGCAAGAGAATGCGAAAAGCAGAAGTGAGGAATACCATGTCAGATTATATTGTAAGAGCAATTGCGGCAAATGCACAGATTCGTGCCTTTGCCGTATCTAGTAAAGAAATGGTGGAAAAAGCCAGAAGCGTACACGAAATGAGCCCCGTGGCAACGGCAGCATTGGGAAGACTGATGAGCGGTGCTGTAATGATGGGAGCTATGTTAAAAGGCGAAAAAGATTTATTGACTTTGCAAGTCAGTGGAGACGGTCCCTTAAAAGGAATGACAGTGACTGCGGACAGCAAAGGAAACGTGAAGGGATATGCAAATGAACCACAGGTACTGCTTCCGCCCAACGCGGTAGGTAAGCTTGATGTGGGCGGCGCTGTGGGTGCCGGTATTCTTCGCGTAATCAAGGATATGGGATTAAAAGAGCCCTATGTGGGACAAACTGATATACAGACGGGAGAAATTGCAGAGGATTTAACCTATTACTTTGCGTCTTCCGAGCAGGTTCCTTCCTGTGTGGGACTTGGCGTTCTCATGGAGAAGGACAACACCGTAAAGCAGGCAGGCGGTTTTATTATTCAGTTGATGCCCTTTGCGGAGGATGAGGTGATTTCCAAGTTAGAAAAGAATCTTGCCGCATTTTCCACGGTAACAACAGTACTTGATGAAGGAAAAACTCCAGAGGAGATGCTTCAGCTTCTGTTGGGAGATATGGGACTTGAGTTTACCGATACCATGCCGACGCAGTTTTACTGTAATTGTGACAAAAAACGCGTGGAAAGAGCATTAATCAGTATCGGCAAAAAAGATATGGAAGAGATGATTGCAGATGGCAAAGATATTGAGGTGAACTGTCATTTTTGTAATACGGCATATTGTTTTACACCGGATGAACTGAAAAGAATGTTAAAGCGTTGTACCAGATAGTAAGAGAGGGATGAAATCATGAAGCATGGATTTTTGAAAGTAGCAGCGGTAACACCGGATATTAGAGTGGCAGATACCGTATACAATGCAGAGCAGATTTGTAAATGCATTAAAGAGGCTTCTTTGCAGGGGGCTAAGATTATTGTGTTTCCCGAGCTTTGCCTATGCGGTTATACCTGCGGTGATTTGCTGTTGCAGGAACAGCTTTTGACTTCCTGCCGGGAACAGCTTTTGAACATTGCAGAGGCTACGGAGGAACTGGAACCCCTTGTTTTTGTGGGACTTCCGCTGGAATGTGACGGAAAACTTTATAATGTGGCAGCGGTATTGCAGGACGGAGAAATCCTTGCGTTTATTCCAAAGACATATATTCCTTCTCACGGAGAATTTTTTGAGAGCAGATTGTTTCAGCAGGGAAGCGGCGAAGTGGTTCCTGTTGTATTCGATGAAGCGATGATTCCGTTTGGAACTAATATTTTATTTTCAGCAGAAGGAATGGAAGGACTTACGGTGGGATGTGAAATCTGTGAAGACTTGTGGGCGCCTGTTTCACCCGGAACATCCCATGCGCTTTCGGGAGCTAATGTGATAGTTAACTTATCGGCATCCAATGAGACCGTAGGAAAAGCAGAGTATCGTGAAATGCTTGTAAAGTCTGCCAGTGCAAAATTACTTGCAGCTTATATCTTTGCATCTGCCGGAGAAGGAGAATCTACTCAGGATTTAGTATTTGGCGGGCATAATCTGATTGCAGAAAACGGAACTATTCTGGCAAAGTCACAATCTTTTGAAAATGAGATGATATATGCAGATATCGATATTGGCAGATTGCGGATGGAACGCCGAAAGAACAGTACCTTTACCGTTCAGGTGAGGGAAGACTATGTTTTTATTCCCTTCCATCTGATGAAAGAAGAGACGCCACTAATGCGTAAGTTCCCAAGTATGCCTTTTGTGCCGCAATGTCCTAAGGAGAAAGAAAAGCGTTGTCGTGAAATTCTGGACATTCAGGCATACGGATTGAAAAAGCGGTATCAGCATACCGGCTGTCAAAAAGCGGTTATCGGTGTTTCCGGCGGACTTGATTCCACGCTGAGTCTTTTGGTAACGGCAAGGGCATTTGATTTACTGGGACTTCCCAGAGAAAATGTGGTAGCGGTTACCATGCCATGCTTTGGAACCACAGACAGAACCTATGACAATGCCTGTAAATTGACAAAGGCTCTCGGCATGACTTTGGAAGAGGTAGATATTAAAGAAGCGGTGACGATTCACTTAAAAGATATCAATCATGATATCAATAACCATAATGTGACTTATGAAAATGCACAGGCAAGAGAGAGAACTCAGGTGCTGATGGATATTGCCAACAGGGAAAATGCTATGGTAATCGGCACGGGCGATATGTCTGAGCTTGCGCTGGGATGGGCAACCTATAACGGAGACCATATGTCTATGTACGGAGTCAATGCAGGAGTACCCAAGACTTTGGTGCGTCATTTGGTGCAGTACTATGCAGATACCTGTAATGACAAGGCTCTTTCGGAGGTCCTTCTTGATGTGATTGCAACACCGGTGAGTCCCGAACTGCTTCCTCCTGTGGACGGTGTCATTGCCCAGAAAACAGAGGATTTAGTAGGTCCTTATGAACTACATGACTTTTTCCTCTATTATGTACTCAGATTTGGATTTGCACCGGATAAAATTTACCGCATTGCAAAGCTGTCATTTGCAGAACAATATGATGATGAGACAATATTGAAGTGGCTTAGAACCTTTTATCGCAGATTCTTTTCACAGCAGTTTAAGCGTTCCTGCCTGCCGGACGGACCGAAGGTGGGAAGTGTGGGTGTATCACCAAGAGGTGACTTACAGATGCCTTCCGATGCCTGTGCAAGAATCTGGTTGGAACAGATTGATAAATTATAAAGAGTTCAAAGAATTTAAAATAAGGGATAAATTTTGAGGTGCCCCCTAAAAGTTAGACTTTTATTGCGTAACAGATTTTAATGTCTGTTACGCATTTTTATGCAGCAAGGAGATTGAGTCTGTAAATTATTTGGATTTACTTTTGCCTATGTATAAAGCAAACATCATAAATAATAAGATAATTGGGAAAATAAGTCCCATTCGCATTCCGACACGAATATCATCGCCAGTCATCTGTGTAATATGCCCTACAATGCCCGGTCCAATACTTCCTCCTAAATCACCAGCCATTGCAAGTAGTGCAAACATTGCGGTCCCACCTGTAGGGAATTCTTTTGATGAAATACTGATTGTTCCCGGCCACATGATTCCCACAGAAAAACCGCATACAATACAGCCAATTAAACCGACGATCGGATTTGATGACAGTGATGCAAGGAGATAACAGATTACACATAAAAATCCGGAACCTACCATAAACTTCATTAAATCCAATTGTTTACCGTATCTTCCAAAAATCACTCGACTAATTCCCATAGTCACGGCAAACATGCAAGGACCTGCCAAATCCCCTAATGTTTTTGATAAACCAAGTGCTGATTCTACATATGCAGATGCCCATTGCGCCATGGTTAATTCGGATGCACCTGAACAAATCATTAAACAGATTGCCACCCAGAAAATTGGTTTACAAAACAATTGCCTTATACCCATACCATTTCCGTCATCTACCAAATATTCGATTGGACAGGTGGCAAAATTATATATATTAACTGCCGGAATTAGTGCCCATAATATTGCCATCCACTTCCAATGTTCCATCCCGAACAGAAGGAAAAATAAACTGGTAATTAAAATCGTACCTACCGATCCCCAGCAATAAAAGGAATGCAGTAAACTCATCGTTGCTTCTTTATTTTCAAATGGACAAGCCTCCACTATCGGACTACAAAGAACTTCAATTAATCCACTTCCCATTGCATAAATAATAACGCTGCAGATAATTCCCACAAATGGATTTGGTAACATGTTCGGTAAAACTGCCAATCCCACCAAGCCCACAGACGCACAAATTTGTGAAGCAACAATACATGCTCGGTATCCGATTTTGTCTACAAATTTGGCACAGAATAAATCAACTACAAGCTGCGTAAAGAAAAAAAATGTAGATATCAAAGCGATATTACCTAATGAAATATGATAGTCATTATGAAATTTTAAAAATAGAAGCGGAGCAAAATTTGCTGATATTGCTTGTGTAATAAATCCTAAATAGCAAGCGCGTTTTGTTTTCTGATAGTTTGGCATAATTGTTTTCCCTCTCTTGTCATCTATTTTTTGTAACACACCTTAATTACATTTTCATCTCCACAAATAAAGCATCCTTCATAAATTGCGTCCTTGTAACATGGTTCGTAATTAACAAAAAAACCTGCTTCTATAAGAACCAACATTAATTCATTTACTTTTTTTCTATCTTTTACATACATAGAAAGGCTCTTCCCTGTTTTGTGACTTTCAATTACTATTTTTGCTTTCATATTTATAGATACCTTTTATATTACTGTAATATGTAGATGAATTGTCTTTTGGTTTGAATTATATAGCAATTAACACCTTTAGTCATTGACATATATCTGCTTTTTATTATACAATATCGTAACAAATGTATTTTGAACAGGTATTTTGTAAAACAATATTTACCAGGGAGTACTGTAATCATGGACTATCAATCACATAATAAAATTGTAACGGATGAAAACTTAATGGAAACCATAAAACACGGAGATAGCATTTATCCTTTTAAATATTATGATGAAAGGATGTCACAATTTGATTTTCATTGTATCGAATGGCATTGGCATACAGAATTGGAATTTGTTTATATTAAGTCAGGAACTTTAACATTATGGATTGGCGAGTGCAAAATTGAATTATCCGAAGGCAACGGAATATTTATTAATTCAAGAATTCTACATCGGTTTTATTCTCCTGATGAAACAGTTATACCTAATTTTCTTTGTATGCCATCTTTTATTGCGCAAGAGAATAGTTTAATATATCAAAAGTATGTTCAGTCTATCACTTCATCTTCTTTGGCATTTTTACCCTTTTATAAGGATATCCCATGGCAAATGGAAATTTTATCAACCATGAAAAAAATAATAAGCGCACAAAACGATGCGTCTGTTTGTGAACTTACTACTTCAGTTCTTGTTCAAAAATTATGGCTAATAATGTTTCAAAACATTGATAGGGAATACTTAACAGAACAAGCGAATAATTCGTCTGCCCAGGCAAGACTACAGTTGATGATGCAATTTATACATCAGAATTATTCAAAGAATGTTTCTCTGACAGAAATAGCTGATTATGCAAAAATCAGCAAAAGCAGCGCATTAAATCTCTTCAATAAATTTTTACATATTACACCAATAAATTATCTGATAAAATATCGTTTAAAAGAAGCTGCTATATTGTTGGCCAAAACAGAGAAAAAAATAAAAACGATTTCTTATGAGACCGGTTTTCGTAATGTAGAATATTTTTGCAGGTTATTTAAAAAATACTATCAAATAACACCAACAGAATATCGAAATGCTTAGGTTTGTTCATCGATGAGAGCACCATGAAAACAAGAAATGACTTATTATGGAGCATAAGTTTGTTGGTAATAGGACTAGCAACACTTATTTTAACTGGTTTAGTATTATTGGAATTGACGTACCTGATATTATTGTAAGAATAATTGGAATAATTGATTTGCTTGCTCTTTCTGTTTTAGTGTATACGACTGTAAAAAAAGAGGATTTTATGTGGCAGTTGTTTGGAATTGATACTACACCTCAAGATACGATAGATTATTGGGATAAATAGAACAGAAGATAAGAATTTTTGCATTAGAATTAAGTTGAAAGGTATAAAGTTTTATGGAAACAGGTAAGAAATCCATTTCTGTTATAGGTGGGGCAGATGGTCCCGCATCAGTATTTATTGCCAAGAAAAATTCAAAGCTGACATTAAGACAGAAATTGAACAAAATCGCTGCGCCACAGCCTTGACAGGCCATCGCGCAGCGATTTTGTTCAATTTCAGTTTATCGTAGAATAATATATCGTGGAACAAAGTGCACAGCTCGGCATTTATTACAAAATCAGTTTAATCAGTAATAGCAGGACTTGCCGATGGTGATGCAGACGGAACGGTAGCTTTATCCAAAGAGGATTTGATGGCATTCAATAAAACCATAGAGGTATATTTGTTGTCATCAGAGTAAGTAATGTTTTGCAATGACTGGTTTTCGCATATCTGATTTGCCAAATCATCAAAGGCCGGTTCAATTAACGGAAACATGGTAGTCACGGCTTCGCTTAAATTGACAATACGGATATCATTGATATTATTTTCATCCACGGTAACTTCCACATCAACTACGTTGTCATTAATGACCAATGAGGTGGTATAGATACCGGGGACGTAGGTGGCAGCAGGTGTTTCTACTGTGGCTTCTGTTTTTTGCTTTTTCGGCACAAACATAATAATCAGCATGATAATAAATAAAATGCCGAAAAGGACAAAAATTCCCGTATATATTAATTCTTTCAAATGAAGTACAACAATTTTAGTTTTAGAGTTCATCGTTATCACCGTTACAATCTTTTTACTATCATATTAGTTTCCTGTTTTATTTATACCTTTCCGTGAAAGGAATTTTAAAATTTTAAAAGAAAATTCTCCGATTTGTGATATACTACTAGATGATGACAAAAAGGTATTACAGCAGTTGAAATTAAGTGATAAACGGAGGAACAAAGATGAAATTTACAAAGATGCAGGGATGCGGTAATGACTATGTATATGTAGACGGGGCAAAAGAACAGATACCTCAGGAGAAAAAAGCGGAGCTGGTGAGACGTCTCAGCGACAGACATTTCGGAATCGGAGGGGACGGTGTTATTTTTATCAATCCGTCAGAGGAAACAGACTTTGAAATGGAAATGTACAATATGGACGGCAGCCGTTCTGAAATGTGCGGAAACGGTATCCGCTGTGTGGCAAAATTCGTTTATGATAAGGGACTAACCGATAAGACAAATATCAGCATTATCAGCGGGGGCACAGTACGCTATTTGGAGCTTACCATAGAGGACGGAAAAGTATCGACTGTTAAAGTCAACATGGGTGCGCCGATACTAAAGGCGGCTGACATTCCTGTTGTTTCGGAAGATGAGGATGGACAAGTAATCGCCGGAAAGATTGAAGTTGACGGGGAAGAATATGAAATGACATGTGTGTCAATGGGTAATCCTCATGCTGTAGTGTTCATGGATGATATTGAAAATCTTGAAATTGAAAAGATTGGCCCCAAATTTGAAAACCATGTAAGATTTCCCAGAAGAACCAATACGGAATTTGTAAAAGTGGTCAGCAGAGACTATGTGGAAATGAGAGTATGGGAGAGAGGAACCGGCGAAACTTTAGCTTGCGGAACCGGGACCTGTGCTACCGTGGTGGCCTGTATTTTGAACGGACTGACGGATGATGAGGTTACGGTAAAGCTTTTGGGCGGAAATTTAAAAATCAAATGGGACAGAGAGGCGAATCTGGTATATATGACCGGACCGGCAGTTACCGTTTTTGAAGGAGAAATTGAAATTTAATTTGATGCCATAAAAAGGAACTTCTTGATTCGTATCAACACAGAGAGGATAAAACCGTGAACGAACAACAATTTGAAAATGCCGTGTCACGGATGGTACAGGGAGATAAAGGCGGTCTTAAGGAAATTTATGAGGCCTACCTTGGCTATATTTACCGGATTGTATATGAAATATTGCAAAACAAGGAAAATGCCGAGGATGTAACCAGTGAGTTTTTTATCAAACTTTGGGACAAAGCAGAGCAGTTTAAACCCGGAGGCGGTCACAAAGGCTACCTTGCCACCATGGCCAGAAACATGGCAATTGATTTTATCAGAAAGCACAGAAGAGAAGAACTGACGGCACTTTTACAGGATACTCAGGCTGCGCCTGAGGAAGAAGAAAAGGGACGGACGCAGTTGTATAAGGATGCGGTTACGGATGAACTGGAGCAGAATGTCATTCAGGAAATGACCGTACAGGAAGCGCTGGCAAAGCTAAAGCCGGCCGAACGGCAAATTGTCAGCATGAAAGTGCTTGGAGAACTGACTTTTAAAGAAATCGCGCAGATAATGGAAATTCCCATGGGAACAGTGACGTGGAAATACCAAAATGCAATCAAAAAGCTAAGGAGGTGTGGATATGAGTAAGAGCTTTGAACAGGAATACAGAAATTTGGCTCAGAGTGAGCTCCCCGATTTGTGGGACAGAATTGAAGCGGGACTTACTCGTAAGGCAGTAACCGAAAATTTCACACCGACACAGACAACGGCGGAGCCTGAGATGGTGGTTCAGAAGGCAGCAGGAATTATAGAAACAGCGCCCGTGCAGAAGGAAATTTCAAGCAGGGAGCAGGATGAAAATCAAAAAAGAAAGAAAAATGTAGTGATTTCATTCTTCAGAAGATATGAGGCAGCAGCGGCAGCGCTTCTTTGCGTTGTGATTTTGGTACCTGCATTTTTGGTGATGAGACAAATCGGTATGGGCGGCGTGAAGTCGGAAAGTGCCATGCCGGCAGAGGAATATGCTGCTGCGGAAGCAATGCGGGAAGAGACGGAGAGCGCAGAAACTCCTGCAGCTATGGCGGATATGGAATTTGAGGCAGCAGAAAACTTTGAGATGGAGGCAGCGGCAGAAGCGGCCATGGATGATGCACCTGCCGAAACAGCGCCTGAAGCGGAAGCGGTGGCAAAGGAATCTGTTGCGGAGAAGTTAATGACAGAGGAAGCCCCGGCAGAAACGGTTACGGAAGTGACAGAAGATTTTGCATCAACGGAAGAGACAAAATCTGAAAGCAGAAACGAAGTGACTGCAGAGAAATCAGAGGAAGGTACTACAAGTGTTCTTGCGCAAATCAGAGTGGAAATAGCAGAAGCGATTCCTGTTAAGGGTGAAGGCGCAATGGAGGTGCTTGGAGGTTGTCTGTACCGGTGTGTGGTGACAGATGCTGGCGAGTGCGGAGAAATTGGGGATTTGGAGGAAATTATTATTTTACTTCCAAAGTCATTTGACAAGGAATTTGAAGAAGGAGACTGCGCGGTACTTGACTTACAAAAAAGTGTGTATTTGACATATGACTATGAGGTTGTAAAATTGTATGACTGACAGATATACAGAAAGGTACCATGGACGTAAAGCCTTTGTTTATGGTAAAATAAAAAGAGATACATGAAGTTTTCAGATATTAGTTTTACAGAAAGGTTATGACTGAATGGAGAAAATTTGGAAATTTTATGAAAATATGAATGAAATGGTATATGCCAGTGATATGGACAACTATGAATTGGTATATATGAACCGCAAAACGCTTGATATGTATGGATATCAGTCTTTTGATGAAGTGCGGGGGAAAAAGTGTTATGAGGTGCTGCAGGGACTTGACAGACCTTGTGACATGTGTACCAATGACTGCCTCAGACCCGGATATTTTTATGAGTGGAAGTACTATAATCCGATTATCGGAAAAACTGTTTCTTTGAAAGACACCATGCTAGAGGAAGACGGCAGACGTTACCGCATGGAGCTGGCCATAGACATGACATTGCAGGAAGAGCAGAGCAAAACCATTGAAGAGATGACCCAGAATACTAAAATGGTCAATGACGGATTGAAGCTGGCATTGGCGGAGGCAGACCCCCGACAGGCAATAGAAGTCTTTCTTGCTTATTTAGGACAGGCACTTGAAAGTGAGCGTGTTTATATTTTTGAGCGGAAGGAAGCGGATGTTCATGATAATACTTTTGAATGGTGTGCAGAAGGCGTAATCCCTCAAAAGGATGTGTTGCAGGATGTTCCCTTTGAAGCGGTGAAATTATGGTATCAGACATTTGAAAGAAATAAAAATGTAATTATCAGAGATGTGGAAGAAACCAAAGAAACTGACCCTGAGGCATACAAGTATCTAAAGCCGCAGGATATACATACTTTGGTAGTAAGCCCAATTGTTTCCGACAACAAAATTATTGGTTTTTACGGTGTGGACAATCCGCCGGCAGAATATTTGAATCATGTTTCCATGATGTTTAAAATTATCGGTCATTTTATTCTGTCATTGCTGAAAAGGCGTGATTTGGTAAAACGACTTGAAAAGATGAGTTTTTATGACCAATTGACCGGGCTTGGGAACAGACATGCCATGGACGAATATTTTTCATCCATGAAGGAGAAGGACAGTATCGGCATGTTGTATTGTGATGTGATGGGATTAAAGCGCATCAATGATACCCTGGGACACCAGGAAGGAGATAAGCTCCTGCTGCGGGCATGTGACAGTTTGCGAAAGGTGTTTTCGGAGGAATCCCTGTTTCGAATCGGTGGTGATGAATTTCTGGTGTTGTGTAAAAATATACCGGAGGAAGAATTGCTGCGAAGGATTGAACAGCTAAAGAAGGAAATGGAAAGCGCTAATGCGCTTATGGCCATCGGGCATGTGTGGTGTCCGTCATGGGAAAATAACGGGGATGCCCTTTTGACGGCAGCTGACCAATACATGTATGAAAACAAAAGAAAATATTATGAAATGCAAAAATAAAAAGAACCGTCGCTTAGCGGCGGTTCTGCTTTTATGTAGCTGACTTATTCTTACTGGGGACCGATGTATTCGGATTTGCCAAAACCAAGAATCATCATAAAAATGGGATTTAAGAACAAAAGTCCAAATCCAAATCCGGTACCCTGTCCGAATGCCTTTGCAAGCTTAAAGTATAACATAATTAAGAACACAAAGTTTACACAAGGAACAAGAGTAAGTAAGAATAACCATCCATTGCCGAATGCGATATCAAACAGGCAATAATTGTTGTAAAAAGGTACAAGACATGCCCAACCGGGTTTTCCGGCCTTTACAAACACTTTCCACATTGCAACGATAATAACTACTGAGAGTGCAAGTGCGAAAAGATAATACACAACTAAAAATCCGGTACCAACTGCCATTGCGGCTGCATCATAATTAGCTTCCATGTGAATGAATCCTCCCTTCATAATTTTAATGAATTAAAGTACTAAATCATTATACTTATCATATAGTATCATATGACTGATGTCAATTTCCAAATGATTAAAAGCAAATAGGAAAAAAGTTCGGTATACGACGCAAAGAGAGTAATAAAAATCAATAAAATTGATTAAATTCGCTCCTTGATAACATCAAGAAAGTATGATATGATTTAATCCGTAAACAGAATAAGGTATAAAATGCGATGAAGAGGAATAGTAGCCGCAAGCCGGAAATCAGAGAATTGCCGTTTGGTGCGAGGCAGTCAGAGGCAGATGGTGAACTCACCTTGGAGCAGCTTGCTGAAGACCATGCCGGAGATGAGGAAAGAGAAGCAGCGGTTGTGTAGGTTAAGACGGAGCATCCCGCCGTAGAAAGGGAAGGACATGACAGTGTCTGCAAAGAGCATGGAATATCCATGAAGTAGAGTGGTACCGCGTAAAGATGAATTTGCGTCTCTATGAAGTGTAAAGCATTTCATAGGGACTTTTTGTTGGGAAAGTCTTACATAGCAGACAAAAAAGGATTTATTATGGAGGATGAAAAAATGAATGTAGCACAGAAATACGGAAAATCTTATTTTATGCCCCCGGTGACAACTTACGACTGGGTAAAGAAAGATACCATTGAGAAAGCACCTATCTGGTGCAGCGTTGACTTGCGTGACGGAAACCAGGCATTGATTGAGCCTATGAGCCTGGAAGAAAAGTTACAGTTTTTCGAGATGCTGGTAAAAATCGGTTTTAAAGAAATAGAAGTGGGATTCCCTGCAGCTTCCGAAACCGAATATAATTTTATCCGTGCATTGATTGAAAGAAACATGATTCCCGATGATGTGACCATTCAGGTACTGACACAGGCAAGAGAACATATTATCAAGAAGACCTTTGAAGCGGTAAAGGGAGCGCCCCGTGCAGTAATCCATCTGTACAATTCCACTTCCGTGGCGCAGAGAGAACAGGTTTTCAGAAAGAGCAAAGAAGAAGTAAAGCAGATTGCCATTGACGGAGCTGAGCTTTTAAAGAAACTGGCTGATGAGACAGACGGCAACTTCACTTTTGAATACAGTCCCGAGAGCTTCCCCGGTACGGAGGTTGACTATGCACTGGAAGTATGTAATGCAGTGTTGGATGTGTGGAAACCCGTAAAAGAAAACAAAGTAATTATCAATATTCCCACGACCGTACAGATTGCAATGCCTCATGTGTTTGCATCTCAGGTAGAATATTTCCACAAGAACTTAAAGTACAGGGATGCTGTAACTATCAGCGTACATCCTCACAATGACAGAGGCTGTGGTGTCAGCGATGCAGAGCTTGGTGTTTTGGCAGGTGCAGACAGAGTGGAAGGTACCTTGTTCGGAAACGGTGAGAGAACAGGTAACGTGGATATTATTACGGTAGCCATGAACATGATTTGTCATGGCGTAGAGTCAGGACTTGACTTTTCCAATATTTCAGAAATCCGTGAAACCTATGAGACATTAACAGGCATGAAGGTTTACGAGCGTACTCCTTATGCAGGCGATTTGGTATTTACCGCATTTTCCGGCTCCCATCAGGATGCCATTTCCAAGGGAATGGCCTGGTGGAACGAAGGAAAGAGCAATGGCCGTTGGGATGTGCCTTATCTGCCTATTGACCCGCAGGATTTGGGACGCGAATATGAATCTGACGTTATCAGAATCAACAGCCAGTCCGGTAAAGGCGGTATTGCTTTTATCCTGAAGCAGAACTTTGGTATGTCTCTGCCTGACAAGATGAAGGAAGAAGTAGGATACCTGATGAAAGGTGTTTCTGACAAGAAGCACAGTGAACTGGCACCTTCCGATGTATATCAGATTTTCAAAGACACTTATATTGACCAGAGAGAAATCTTTAATATCCCTGAATGTCACTTCAAGCAGATTGAGGGTGGTATCAGTGCAGAAGTAACCATTGAACAGGACAAAGAAAGACGTGTCATTGAGACAACAGGTAATGGTCGTCTTGACGCTGTCAGCAACGCAGTGAAGCTGTATTTCGGCATTAGCTATGAACTTTCCGTTTATGAGGAGCATGCGGTATCCCGCGGTTCTTCCTCCAAGGCAGCTACCTATGTAGGGATTGTGAAAGACGGAAAGATGTACTGGGGCGTTGGTATTGACGAGGATATTATCAAGAGTTCCATCGCCGCATTGGTATCAGCAGGGAATAAACTGGCACAAAATGAGAATATTAAAGAAGGTAGAGAAGAACGTATTGTTGACATCATGAATTATGTGAAAAATCATTACAAGGATGTCACACTGGACGAATTGGCTGAGAACTTTAATTTATCCAAGCCCTACCTTTCCAAATATATCAAAGAAAATGCGGGAATTACTTTCCAGGAGGCTGTAAAAAAAGCCAGAATGAAGAAGGCAAGAACCATGTTAAAAGAGTCCAATCAGACAGTGGAAAGTATTGCGGCTTATGTAGGATATGAGAATGTAGAGCATTTTAACCGTTTGTTTAAGAAGTCCTATGGCATGACGCCTATTCAGTTCAGAAGAGAGAGCAGATAAGCAGAAAGGACAATGGTTTATGGTGATCAGAGGCGCGGCTGTTTATACGGAAGATAGCAGATTTGAAAATAAAGATATTTTTATTGATGGTGATATCTTCACGGACAGGGATTGCAGTGGTGAGGTTGTTGACGGCAGCGGATGCATTGCCATTCCGGGATTTACCGATATTCACTTTCACGGCTGCGTCGGTAAAGATTTTTGTGATGGCAGTATAGAGGCAATTGATGCCATCGCAGCTTATCAGGCAAGGGTGGGCGTTACCACCATTGCTCCGGCAACCATGACCATGGATGAAAATACTCTTTATGCTGTCTGCGATGCGGCTGCAGAATACCGGAGCAGGCAGGAAGCCGGAGAATTTGCAGAAGGTGCAATTCTTTGCGGTATTAACATGGAGGGGCCTTTTATTTCCAGAGAAAAAATGGGTGCTCAAAATCCTGAGTATATTCAGAGAGCCAATGATGAACTTTATCAAAACATGCAGAAAAAAAGTGGCGGGTTAATTAAGCTGGTAGCTGTTGCGCCGGAAACGGAAGGTGCCATGCAGTTTATCCGTGATAAAAGAGACGAAACTGTTTTGTCTGTGGCACACACCACGGCAGACTATGATACGGCAATGGAGGCATTTGATGCGGGAGCAACTCATGTGACGCATTTATATAATGCCATGCAACCCTTTTCCCACAGGGCACCGGGCGTTATCGGTGCTGCGGCAGATGCCGGGGCAGAAGCAGAACTTATCTGTGACGGCGTGCATGTTCATCCGTCAGCGGTGCGGGCGGCATTTAAAATGTTTGGAGAAGACAATATTATTTTTATCAGCGACAGTATGATGGCGACAGGACTTGCAGATGGTGATTACAGTTTAGGCGGTCAGCCTGTAAAGGTGGTAGGAAATCTTGCAACGCTGAAAGATGGTACCATAGCCGGTTCTGCCACCAATTTAATGCAGTGTTTCAGAATTGCGGTACAGCAAATGAAAATTCCGCTTGAGACAGCAGTGAAATGTGCAGCGGTAAATCCTGCAAAAAGCATCGGTATTTATGAAAAATACGGAAGTATCAGTGCGGGTAAGGTTGCAAATCTGATATTGCTTGACAAAGACAGTCTTGAAGTAAAACAGGTAATACTACGGGGAAAGATGCTTTTGGCGGATGAAGAAATCTGACTGTAAACGGAATATAAAAAAGCGCGATAAGCAGTTGAAAAAATATGCACTTTCATGTACAATGAAGAAAGTAAATGACAGAAAGGAAGCAGAAATATGGAATTCTTTTTATTGGCAGGCGGATTTGTTGTAATTATTATACCGGTAGTAATCGCGGTGGTTTCTGCAGTGGTATCAGCGGTAGCAGCTGAACAGGATGATGCTTCCGAGCAGTAAATGATAGAATGACAAAGTAAGCGATAAAGACGTGTTCGCGGGAATACGTCTTTTTTTACGGTCTTTTTTATAAATTTTTTAGATTACTTAAGATTGCCTTTATTGATTTTGCAGTGAGGCGGAAGTAGGATATAAGTAAAATATGGAATCTGAAAGGTGTGACTGATTGTGAGAGAAAAGTTTTACAGATTTATGGTAGGCAGATACGGAAATGACAGATTGAATCAGGTGATTATGATTGTGGCAATGATAGCCCTTGTGATTTCCTTTTTCGGACCCCGCTTTTTTTATTTATTTGCACTTTTATGTCTTATTTATGCATACTTTAGGATGTTTTCCAAAAATATTTATAAGAGAAGTATGGAGAATAATAAATACTTACAGTGGGAATATAAAGTAAAACAGTTTATTGCTACATGGAAACGCGATATGAAACAGAGAAAGACACATCATATTTACAGATGTCCTTCCTGTAAGCAAAAAATCAGAGTTCCTAAAGGAAAGGGCAGAATTGAAATCAGATGTCCGAAATGCAGTCAGACCTTCATTAAAAAGAGTTAAATAGGAGTGGTGCCATGTTTGGATATATTATTATCAACAAAGGTGACATGAAATTCAAAGAGTTTGACGTATATCAGTCTTATTATTGCGGATTATGCCGTGCCCTTAAGGAAAGATACGGAGCGCTGGGACAAATCAGTCTTACTTATGATATGACGTTTCTGGTGATGCTTTTAAGCAGCCTCTATGAGCCGGAAAGCATTATGGGACAGACGAAATGTATTGCACATCCTTTTGAAAAGCATACTACCAGGCGGAATGAATTTTCCGATTATGCGGCAGATATGAATGTGCTTTTTACTTATTATAAATGTATGGATGACTGGACAGATGACAAAAAGATAGTAAAGCTTGCGTATGGAAAGCTGATGAAAGGGGCGTATCATAAAATCGGCTCTGCCTATGACAGGAAAGTCCGGAAAATGGATGGATTGATGCGGGAGCTTTCTGCACAGGAAAAGAAAAATTGTGAAGATATTGATAAGATGGCAGGACTTTTCGGAGAGATTATGGGAGAGATTCTGGCAGTGCGGGAAGATGAATGGGCAGATAATTTGCGGCTCCTCGGAAGTTATTTGGGCAAGTATATTTATTTGCTTGATGCATATGAGGATATTGAGGAAGATATCAAAAACAACCGTTATAATCCATTTCGGAAGAAATATGAAAATCCTGATTTTGATGAGGAAGTAAAAACCATTCTTACCATGATGATGGCAGGGTGCTGTCAGGAGTTTGAAAAACTTCCCATTATAGATGATATTGAAATTCTTCGGAATATATTGTACTCCGGAGTCTGGTACCGATATGATGCGGTGCGGGAAAAAAGGGAGATGAAGGGACAGGAAAGAAAAAATGCGTGATCCTTATCAGGTGTTGGGCGTCAGTAGGGATGCCACGGAGGAAGAAATCAAAAAAGCATATAAAGCACTCAGCCGTAAATATCATCCGGATGCCAATATCAATAATCCGGATAAAGATAAAGCAGAGGAGATGTTCAAGGAGATTCAGCAGGCGTATCAGCAAGTGATGAGAGAGAGGACTGAAGGCTATCGCGGCGGTACTTATGGAAGCAGCACCGGCAGCAGTTCCTACGGTGGTTACAGAGGCAGTGCGGGCAATAGTTCCTACGGTGGTTTTGAGGACTTTGAAGATTTTTTTGGCAGCTTCGGAGGATTTGGCGGCTTTGGCAGCTCGCAGGGATATGGCGGGAATTCCACCGGCTATGAAGAAGACAATCATTTGCGGGCAGCAGGTAATTACATCCGCAACGGTTATTATAAGGAGGCAAGAACGGTACTTGATAATATGCCGGAGGGCAGCCGTAATGCCAGATGGTATTATTACAGTGCCATTGCCCATGCAAACCTGGGCAATCAGGTAGCGGCTCTTGAGCATGCCAAGCGGGCACAGGCCCTTGAGCCGAATAACAGTGACTACCGCAATTTAGTGTATCAATTTGAAAACGGCGGTACATGGTATAGGCAAAGGCAGTATACCTACGGCCAGCCCTATTCGGGTGGTAGCGGTATCTGCCTGAAACTGTGTATTGCCAATATGATTTGTAATATGTGTTGTGGCGGAGGCGGACTCTGCTGCGGAGGGGTACCTTATTACAGGTATTAATAAACTAGAACAACCTTGTTGTCCATTTCGTACAATCCCAGACATCGGTTGCCAGTCCGTCATAAAAATCCGGTTCATGGCATACCATCAGAATACTTCCTTTGTATGCTTTCAGAGCTCGTTTCAGCTCTTCTTTGGCATCTACATCCAGATGATTGGTAGGCTCGTCAAGAAGCAGAATATTGGTTTCTCTGTTAATCAGCTTACACAGACGTACCTTTGCCTGCTCGCCGCCGCTAAGGACCTTTACAAGGCTTTCGATATGCTTGGTGGTGAGTCCGCATTTTGCCAGTGCGGAACGCACTTCGTATTGACTAAAACCCGGAAATTCTTTCCAAATTTCTTCGATACAGGTGGTGGAAATACTTTGGTCCATCTCCTGCTCAAAGTATCCGATGCTTAAGTAATCGCCCTGTGTTACAGAGCCTTCCAAAGGAGGAATTAATCCTAAAATACTCTTTAGCAAAGTGGTTTTTCCGATACCGTTGGCACCGGTAAGGACGATTTTCTGACCTCGCTCCATTTCCAGATTTAAGGGAGAGGAAAGCGGTTCATCGTAACCGATTACCAGATTCTTGGTCTGGAAAATATATCTGCCGGGAGTGCGGGCCTCCTTAAAGTTGAATTCCGGCTTCGGCTTTTCATGGGCAAGTTCAATGACATCCATTTTGTCCAGTTTTTTCTGACGTGACATTGCCATGTTACGGGTAGCAACTCTTGCTTTGTTTCTGGCAACAAAGTCTTTTAAGTCTGCAATTTCCTTCTGTTGTTTATTATAAGCAGCTTCCAGCTGTGCCTTTTTCATGGCATAAACTTCTTGGAATTTATCATAATCTCCTACATAGCGGTTCAGCTCTTGATTATCCATGTGGTAAATCAGGTTGATAACGCTGTTTAAGAAAGGAATATCATGGGAAATTAAAATAAAGGCGTTTTCATAGTCATTTAAGTAGCGCTTCAGCCATTCGATATGCTCTGCGTCCAAATAGTTGGTAGGCTCGTCAAGAAGCAGAATATCGGGTTTTTCAAGGAGAAGCTTGCCGAGAAGTACTTTGGTACGTTGACCACCGCTTAAGTCAGTGACATCTTTATCGAGTCCTAAATCAAGAAGACCGAGAGCTCTTGCCACTTCTTCTACCTTGGAATCAATCATATAAAAGTCGTGTACGGTAAGTAAATCCTGAATGGTTCCCAGTTCTTCTAAATAAGCCTCCATTTCGGTTTCGTCGGCAGTACCCATTTTGTCGCAGATTTCATTCATCCGGGACTCCCACTCAAAAAGAAAATCAAAAGCCGAGGAGAGAACATCACGGATGGTCATTCCTTTTTCAAGGGCTGTATGCTGGTCTAAGTAGCCGACACGGACGTTTTTGGACCATTCCACCGTTCCTTCATCAGGCATCAGTTTGCCGGTAATAATATTCATAAAAGTAGACTTTCCTTCTCCGTTGGCACCGATAAGACCGATGTGCTCTCCTTTTAAAAGGCGGAAGGATACGTCGTTAAAAATAGCACGGTCACCGAAACCGTGGGTTAAGTGTTCTACATTTAAGATGCTCATAACGGGCTCCTTTTGTCTGTTTTGTTTTGTGTTTTGTGGCATTAAGATATACCATAAAGATTATAGGGGAGAAGACAGAGATTTGTCAATGAAGGAGGGGAAAGAGAGAGTAACGATTCTGATTTGCAGGAAATGCTGTGTGAGAGAATATTATTTTTAAATTTGGAAATAATTGGATTGACAAGTAGATAAATATGGTTTATTATAATAGTAACAATTACTGATATTGATTTAAAAAAGGAGAGCTATATGGATAATAAGATTTTTACAAAATTGTCATACGGAGTATACGCAGTATCCACATGGGACAACGGGCGTCCTACGGGTTGTATTGTAAACAGTGTTATGCAGATTACATCATCGCCTGCGACTATTGCAATCAGTATGAATCACAATAATTATACCCACAAATGTATCGAGGAGAGCGGGAAATTTGCAGTGTCAGTACTGACAGAAAAGACAGACCCGGCCGTAATCGGTACTCTTGGTTTTTTCTCAGGAAGAGATACGGATAAATTTGAAAAGGTAGCATATGAACTGAAAAGCTACATGCCGGTTGTATCTGACAGTTGCGGTTATCTGACCTGCAAAGTAATCAATAAGATGGAAACAACTACTCATACGGTATTTTTGGCAGAGGTGGAGGAGGCGGCAGTTTCTGCAGACGCTGAACCTATGACCTATGCATACTACCATAAGGTGATAAAAGGAAAGAGTCCTAAGAACGCACCCACTTATATTGCGGAAAATTAAGAGACAAATTTTTAGAAATCGTGTAAAATAGAGATATATTTTTACCTTTTGGGTAAAAATAAAAGGAATAAGATAATAAAATTAAAGAAGATTTCAGGAGGGATTTACTATGAATTTAAAAGGAACAAGAACAGAAGCAAACTTAATGTCAGCATTTGCCGGAGAATCCATGGCAACCAACAAATATACTTACTTTGCATCTAAGGCAAAGAAGGATGGTTACCAGCAGATTGCGGCCATCTTTGAAGAAACAGCGGGAAACGAGAGAGAACATGCAAAAATGTGGTATAAACTGCTCAATGACGGTATCGGTTCCACACTTGAGAACTTAGGTCATGCGGCAGAAGGAGAAAACTACGAATGGACTGATATGTATGACAAATTTGCAAAGGAAGCGAGAGAAGAAGGATTCGAAGAAATTGCAACTTTATTTGAAGGTGTGGCAGCAGTAGAAAAAGAGCATGAAGAAAGATACCGCAAGCTGATTGCCAACATTGAAGGCGGATTGGTATTTTCTAAGGACGGTGATACGATTTGGCAGTGCAGAAACTGCGGACACATCTGCGTAGGCAAGCAGGCACCGGAGCTTTGTCCTGTATGTGCACATCCTCAGAGTTACTTCCAGGTAAAGGCGGAAAACTATTAAACAATCAGCAGTAATACTTACGGCTGGGATTAAAAAATAGCAACAAAATGCCATAAACGCTTTGAGCGGAAAACGCCATAGTGTTTATGGCATTTTTTTAATAGCAATCTTCGTTTCTTTATATTATGAAAAAAATCGATAATTTTTTCACAAATACCACATGTAATGGATTGCAAAAATAAAATGCCTATGTTATAATGAACACGTTGGCAATGATAAAAAATTAACAATCATTAAAAACAATGAAATATATATTCAATTAAACGGAGGAAAGAGTAATGGCAAAGAAAGTAGTTTTAGCCGGTGCATGTCGTACCGCAATCGGAACTATGGGTGGTTCTTTAAGCACAACACCCGCAGCTGACCTTGGTGCAATCGTAATCAAGGAAGCATTAAACAGAGCAGGTGTTGCACCTGAACAGGTTGATCAGGTTTATATGGGATGTGTAATCCAGGCAGGTCAGGGACAGAACGTGGCTCGTCAGGCATCCATCAAAGCAGGTCTTCCTATTGAAGTACCCGCAGTTACCATGAACGTTGTTTGTGGTTCCGGTCTTAACTGTGTAAATCAGGCAGCACAGATGATTATGGCAGGAGATGCTGACATCGTTGTAGCAGGTGGTATGGAAAACATGTCCATGGCTCCTTACGCTATGCCTCAGGCTCGTTTCGGTTATAGAATGAACAATGGTACTTTGGTAGATACCATGATTAAGGATGCTCTTTGGGATGCATTCAATGATTATCACATGATTACGACAGCAGACAATATCTGTCGTGAATGGGGAATTACCCGTGAAGAACTGGATGAGTTTGCTCTTAAGAGCCAGCAGAAGGCAGAAGCAGCTCAGGCAAGCGGTGCATTTGATGCAGAAATCGTTCCCGTAATGGTTAAGAAGAAAAAAGAAATGGTTGAATTCAAGGTTGACGAAGGTCCTCGTGCAGGTTCCACTATCGAAGGTCTTGCAAAACTTCGTGCAATTAACAAAGACGGTTTCGTTACAGCAGGTAACGCTTCCGGTATTAATGACGGTGCAGCAGCTATCGTTGTTATGAGCGAAGAAAAGGCAAAAGAATTAGGCGTTAAGCCTATGGCTACTTTTGTAGCAGGCGGACTTGCAGGATGCCGTCCCGAAGTAATGGGTATCGGTCCTGTTTACTCCACAAGAAAAGTACTTGAAAAGACCGGTATGAAGATTGAAGATTTCGATATCATCGAAGCAAACGAAGCTTTCGCTGCACAGTCTATCGCAGTAGGAAGAGATCTCGGAATCGATGTTGATAAGCAGCTCAACCCTAACGGTGGTGCTATTGCATTAGGACACCCTGTAGGTGCTTCCGGATGCCGTATCCTTGTTACACTGCTTCATGAGATGCAGGCTAAGGGTGCTAAGACAGGTCTTGCTACACTGTGTATCGGTGGCGGTATGGGATGCTCCACTATCGTAAAAATTGAGGACTAAAACATGAGAAGAACTTCTAAGGCGGCGGAATACGCCGCCCAAGAAGTTCTAAGTCTCATGTAAGAAGAACAGCCCATTTGAGCTGTTCTTCCGTATGTATTGGATAAAGCAGATTTAGGTCTGCTTATCAGAATGTTTAGAAGCAGAAAAAAACAGGACTGACAGTATGGCTGATTTGTTCCGGGCAGACATGTGACAGGTTCTGAAAATGTATAAGTAAATATAACAAGAAAAGGAGTTACGACAATGGAATTTATCGTATACGAACAGAAAGGTGCATACGGTGTTATCACCATCAATCGTGAAAGAGCATTAAATGCTCTGAATTCTCAGGTTCTTGAAGAACTTGATGCAACTTTAGATGCAGTAAACCTTGACGAAGTAAGATGCCTTATCTTAACAGGTGCAGGACAGAAATCTTTCGTTGCAGGTGCAGACATCGGTGAAATGAGCACACTCACAAAGGCAGAAGGCGAAGCTTTCGGTAAGAAGGGTAACGACGTATTCCGTAAGTTAGAAGTATTCCCTATTCCCGTAATCGCAGCAATCAACGGATTTGCTCTCGGCGGCGGATGCGAAATCGCTATGAGCTGTGATATCAGAATCTGTTCTGACAACGCAGTATTCGGACAGCCTGAAGTAGGTCTCGGAATTACACCCGGCTTTGGCGGAACACAGAGACTTGCTCGTCTTGTAGGCGCAGGAATGGCTAAGCAGATGATTTACACAGCAAGAAATATCAAGGCTGACGAAGCTTTCAGAATCGGTCTCGTAAATGCTGTTTATACACAGGAAGAATTAATGCCCGCAGCAGAAAAAATGGCAGCAGGTATTGCTAAGAATGCACCTATCGCAGTTCGCAACTGCAAGAAGGCAATCAACGAAGGTCTTGACGCAGATATGGACGCAGCCATTGTAATCGAAGAAAAACTCTTCGGTGACTGCTTCGAAACAGAAGACCAGAAATATGGAATGGCTTTCTTCCTTGATAAAAATAAAGAAAAGGTGAAAGAACCTTTCAAAAACTGCTAGCATCAGTAGGAAATCAAGCGACTGCGAAGCAGGCATTTGATTTATTAATGTAACTACAAGTTGGATGAATAAAAATTTCCGGCGAAAGGGGCCTTGAAATACGTCGGTACTTAGCGAGGTGTTTTCGAGCTTAGTACCGCTACGGTATTTCACGGAGCGGGAGCGTCCCTTGAGCGGAAACTTTTATGAAATCCAACAACATCATATTAAAAATAACAAACTTTAAGGAGGTACTTTCAATGAAAGTAGGTATTATCGGTGCCGGTACAATGGGACAGGGCATTGCAAAAGCATTTGCTCAGGTTGACGGTTATGAAGTTGCTCTCTGCGATATCAAGCAGGAATGGGCAGAAGGCGGAAAAGACAAAATCGCTAAAGGTTATGCTAAGTTAGTAGAAAAAGGCAAAATGACACAGGATGTAGCAGATGCTATTGTAGCAAGAATCACACCCGGTCTTAAGGAAAATCTTTGTGCAGATTGTGATTTAATCGTAGAAGCTGCATTTGAAAATATGGAAGTTAAGAAGACAACTTTTGCTGAACTTGACAAGATTGCAAAACCTGAATGCATCTTTGCATCCAACACATCCAGTCTTTCCATTACAGAAATCGGAAACGGATTAACACGTCCTATGATCGGTATGCATTTCTTTAATCCTGCAGACCGTATGAAATTAGTTGAAGTTATCGCAGGCGTTAACACTCCTCAGGAAACAGTTGATGCTATCGTTAAGATTTCCGAAGAAATCGGCAAGACACCCGTTCAGGTAAATGAAGCTGCAGGTTTCGTAGTAAACCGTATCTTAATCCCTATGATTAATGAAGCTGCTTTCATCAAAATGGAAGGTGTTTCCGATATCGCAGGTATCGACGCAGCTATGAAGCTTGGTGCAAATCATCCCATGGGTCCCTTGGAATTAGGTGACTTTATCGGTCTTGATATCTGCCTTGCAATCATGGATGTTCTTTACAACGAAACAGGTGATTCCAAGTATCGTGCATGTCCTCTTATCCGTAAGATGGTTCGTGGCGGTAACCTTGGTGTTAAGAGCGGCAAGGGATTCTACGTATACAACGCAGACAGAACCAAAACTCCCGTTGATGCTCAGTAAGACACAATATTAAACATATTTAAATGGAGGAATAAATATCATGGATTTTATGTTAAGCAAAAAACATGAAATGGCAAGAACTCTTTTCAAAGAGTTTGCAGAAAAAGAAGTTAAGCCTCTGGCTCAGGAAGTTGATGAAACAGAAATCTTCCCCAGAGGAACAGTTGAAAAAATGGCTAAGGCCGGTTTCCTCGGAATTCCTGTTCCGAAGGAGTACGGCGGACAGGGCTGTGATCCTTTAACATACGCTATGTGTGTAGAAGAACTTTCCAAGGTTTGCGGTACCACAGGTGTTATCGTTTCCGCACATACATCACTTTGCTGTGATCCTATCCAGACATATGGTACAGAAGAACAGAAACAGAAATACTTAATTCCCCTTGCAAAGGGTGAAAAGCTCGGTGCTTTCGGTTTAACAGAGCCCGGTGCAGGTACAGATGCTCAGGGTCAGCAGACAAAGGCTGTTCTTGACGGTGATGAATGGGTACTGAACGGTTCCAAAATCTTCATCACAAACGGTAAGGAAGCTGATATCTATGTTATCTTTGCTGTAACAAACGTAGTAACAGACGCTAAGGGCAGAAGCAAAAAGATGATTTCTGCATTTATCGTAGAAAAGGGAACACCCGGCTTCACATTCGGTACAAAAGAAAAGAAGATGGGTATCCGTGGTTCATCCACATATGAATTAATCTTTACAGATTGTCGTATTCCTAAGGAAAATCTCCTTGGTGCAGAAGGTAAGGGATTTGGTATTGCTATGCATACTCTTGACGGCGGACGTATCGGTATCGCTGCTCAGGCTCTCGGACTTGCTGCAGGTGCACTTGACAGAACTATCGAATATGTAAAAGAAAGAAAGCAGTTTGGCCGTGCAATCGGTGCTTTCCAGAATACACAGTTCCAGCTTGCTGATATGGCTACTAAGGTAGAAGCAGCAAGAATGCTTGTTTACAAGGCAGCTATGGCTAAGGCTACTCAGAAGTCTTACTCCATCGAAGCAGCACAGGCTAAGTTATATGCAGCAGAAGTTGCTATGGAAGTAACAACAAAGGCTGTTCAGCTTCACGGTGGTTACGGCTACATCAGAGAATACGATGTAGAACGTATGATGAGAGATGCAAAGATTACCGAAATCTACGAAGGTACATCCGAAGTTCAGAGAATGGTTATATCAGGTGCGCTTCTTAAATAAGACGGCAAACCCAATTAGATAAAAATAAAGATTAAGGAGAGATAATACAATGAAAATCGTTGTTTGTATTAAACAGGTACCTGATACAAAGGGTGGCGTTAAATTCAATCCCGATGGTACACTTGACAGAGCTGCAATGCTTACAATCATGAACCCTGATGACAAGGCTGGTTTGGAAGCTGCTCTCAGATTAAAAGATCAGTATGGCGCAGAAGTAACTGTAGTAACCATGGGTCTTCCCAAGGCAGAAGAAGTTCTTCGTGAAGCAATGGCTATGGGCGCTGACAAGGGTATCCTTGTAACAGACCGTGTACTCGGTGGTGCTGATACATGGGCAACATCCCAGACTATCGCGGGCGCAATCCGTAACTTAGAATATGACTTAATCATCACAGGCCGTCAGGCTATCGATGGTGATACCGCACAGGTAGGTCCTCAGATTTCCGAACATCTCGGAATCCCGGTAATCTCCTATGCACAGAACATCAAAATTGAAGGCGACAGCGTAATCGTTGAGCGTCAGTATGATGACAGATATCATGTATTAAAAGCACAGATGCCTTGCTTAATTACAGCACTTGCTGAGTTAAATGAGCCTCGTTACATGACTCCCGGCGGTATCTTTGATGCATATGATGCAGAAATTACTGTTTGGGGAAGAGCAGACCTTAAAGATGTTGATGATTCTAACTTAGGTCTTAAGGGTTCACCCACACAGATTGCTAAGGCTTCCGATAAGGTAAGAAAGGGTGCCGGTGAAAAGGTTGCTCTTGATCCTACAGAAGCTGTAGATTATATCGTTGGTAAGTTAAAAGACAAACATGTCATCTAATTGATAATATACGGAGGTTCAAAATGAATATTCAGGATTATAAGGGCGTATTTGTCTACGCTCAGCAGGTAGACAACGTAATTAGCGGAATCGCTTTAGAATTAATCGGTAAAGGTAAAGACCTTGCCAAAGATTTAGGCACAGAAGTAACAGCAGTATTAATCGGTAGTGATGTTAAAGCACTTGCTGATGAACTTGCTGAGTACGGTGCTGATAAGGTTATCGTAGTAGATGACCCCGAATTAAAGGAATACAGAACAGAGCCTTATACACATGCTCTTGCATCTGTTATCAATGAATTTAAGCCTGAAATCGTTCTCGTAGGTGCTACAGCAATCGGTCGTGACTTAGGCCCCAGAGTATCTGCAAGAATCCACACAGGTTTAACAGCAGACTGTACACAGCTTGAAATCGGTGATTTCCCGATTAACCCCATTCCCGGCAAAGAACAGCTTCACAATCAGCTGCTCATGACACGTCCTGCGTTTGGTGGTAACACAATCGCTACAATTGCTTGTCCCGCGTTCCGTCCTCAGATGGCTACTGTACGTCCCGGCGTTATGCAGAAAGCTCCTAAGGAAGCAGGCAAGAAGGCAGTTGTTGTAGAATACAATCCCGGATTTACACCTGATAATAAGTATGTAGAAATCTTAGAAGTTGTTAAGGCAGTTTCTGACGTGGCAGATATCATGGATGCTAAGATTCTTGTATCCGGCGGACGTGGTGTAGGAAGTGCAGAAAACTTCAAGATTCTGGAAGACCTTGCAGAAGTACTCGGCGGTACAGTAAGCTGCTCCCGTGCAGTAGTAGACGCAGGCTGGAAGTCCAAAGATTTACAGGTTGGACAGACAGGTAAGACAGTTCGTCCTAATGTATACTTTGCAATCGGTATCTCCGGTGCTATCCAGCACGTTGCAGGTATGGAAGAAGCAGACATCATCATCGCAATCAACAAAGACGAAACAGCTCCTATCTTTGAAGTAGCTGATTACGGTATTGTTGGTGATTTGAACAAGATTATTCCTGCTTTAACAGAAAGCTTAAAGGCAGAAATGGCTGCAAAATAAGAAGTGGTTTATAATATGCAATAAAACAGCCGGTTTGGTGTATTCCAAGCCGGCTGTTTTAAAAGAAAAGTATTAAGTTTTTGAATTACTTTATGGTAAAAAACAATCCGGCTTTCTTAAGTGCAGGTCGTAGTGCCATATATGCGGCAACAGATACGATGGTGGAAGTAACTGCATTAATGGATGTAGAGGCTACATTCCATGCCAGGGTAAGCTCGGCAGCAGGCTTTCCGAGGATAAACAGTTTGTAGAAGTAACCGACTAAAGGGTCAAAGATTACGTTAAACAGTAATCCGCTGATGGCGGCTGCAACTACAAAGCCAAAAACTTTTTTTGTATTGGTCTCGTGGGTAATTTTTCCGAGTCTGTGCGCTACAAAGCCTGTAATTAAACCAATGCAAAGTTTTAACAGAAAAGTTTTTGGTGCATATACAATATAAATAGGGTCGAGTAAATCACCAATAGTCATACCGATGGCGCCGCCAAGGCCACCATAGAAGCCGCCTAAGATAAGCGCACCTAAAACACAGACGGCATTTCCTAAATGAATGGATGTTGCATCTCCTCCCGCAAGAGGAATTTTGACTTGCAGAAAAGTAAACACTACATATGATAATGCAGCCATAAGCCCTGTAAGTGCGATTTTATAAGTAGTTTGATTTTTCATTATGTGAATCCTCCTATCAGTTTGCTGGTATGTGCGAGTGCACATAAACATAACATATGTACATAGCGTATTTGTTCGAACTGTTAGATATCAGTATATCCTAAAGTGGCATGATAAAAAGTGCCAAAATAGAAATTTATAACCATACCAGTTTGAGGCGCGAAGCGATAACAGATGTGGAAAAAAAGAAAAGCGGAAGAAAGGATATTGTCAAGTAATGCAAACAGCAAAAAAAGGAATCAGTAGCAGTACATTAAAGTTAATAGCGGTGTTTTCCATGTTGATAGACCATACAGCAGCAGTTTTAGTATGGAATCCGTTAAATCCGGGTGCACAGACGATTGTACAGGATATGGTTTCCGGGTGGAACATGCAGTGGCTATGCTATTTATTTATGAGATATCCTATCGGAAGGCTGGCGTTTCCGATTTATTGTTTTTTACTGGTAGAAGGATTTTTGCGTACGCGGGACATAAAGAAGTATGCTGTTCGTATGCTGCTTTTTGCATTTATTTCTGAAGTGCCTTTTGATTTGGCTTTTTATGGAAAAGTCTGTGAAGTCGGCAGTCAGAATGTTTTCTTTACCTTATTTTTAGCGATTATTGCACTTTCAGGAGTGAAATGGGCAGAGCAGAAATTGAATGGAAAATGGCAGTCGCTGATAGGAAAATTAGTAAGTGTGGCAATTGTTTGTGCTTTAGCAGAGCTGATTTGCTGTGATTACGGAGCTAAGGGAATTCTTGCAGTTTTTATACTCTATTTATTCAGATATGACAGAGCAACGCAGATATTAGCGGGATGCGTGACGTTTTCATGGGAAATTACGGCGCCCCTTGCTTTTATTCCTATTTCTCGTTATAACGGCGAGAGAGGGCTTCGGATGAAGTATTTCTTTTATGCCTTTTATCCGGTGCATTTGCTAATCCTGTATGGTATTCTCATGGGATTACAGTAAAAAAAGAAATATTAATATTTTATAAAATATAATTAAGAGTTTGAAATAGCATTGACGAATGACAGGTATAAAGAATATAATGATAAAAGGTTAACATGTTAAAGATTAACAAGTTAAATATTAACTGGTTAATTAAAATAGAGGGAGGGGAAAACATGGACTGGGAAAAACAGCGTCTGATGATGGACTGGTTTCGCAGAGCAGATCGTAATGTGAAGCGTTGTATTGAAAAAAAGGTGGAACATACAGGTGTTTACAGAAGTCAACACAGATTGCTTATGATGCTTGGCAGGAATCCAAATCGTTCACAGAGTGAGATTGCGGAAAAAATGGATATTTCACCGGCAGCAGTAGCGGTATCATTGAAAAAACTTGAAAAATCAGGGTATATCAGCAGACAGTGCGATGAAAATGACAACCGTGTCAACTCCATAGAGATTATGGAGAAGGGGAAAATGACTATATCAGTCAGCGAGAAATATTTCCGTGAAATTAATGAAGCGCTTCTGGAAGGCTTTTCAGAAGAAGAGCTTTTTCAGTTTGAAAGTTTTATGAGGCGGATAGTGCAAAACGGTGAATGTTATTATCAGACATTATTAAAACAGGAAAAAGAGAAAGGTGAGGAGAGAGAATGAAAAAATATTGGAAGTATATTAAACCGTATTTAACATCCTTTATTTTTGCTCCGATTTTGATGATTGTGGAAGTAATCGGTGAGGTGATTTTACCAAAGCTGATGGCAAATATTATCAATATCGGTGCGGCTAATCATGATGTTCCCTATATTATCGGTATGGGAATCTGTATGGTGGTAGTAGCAATTTTAATGATGACAGGAGGAACAGGTGCGGCCTTTTTTGCAGCAAGGGCGTCTATCGGATTTGCATCTGACCTTCGAAGTGATGTGTTTGCCAAAGTACAGAAATTTTCTTTTGCAAATCTGGATAAATTCAGCACAGGTTCTCTGGTTACCAGATTAACCAATGATATTACCCAGGTACAGAATCTGATTAATATGTCTCTCCGCATGATGCTTCGTGCACCGGGGATGTTAATCGGAGCTCTGATTATGGCATTTGTGATGAATGCCCAGCTTGCGTTGGTGGTACTTGTGGTGATTCCCATATTGGTATTTTTGATAGCTATGGTTATAAAAACAGCATTTCCGCGTTTTGGCACTATGCAGAAGAAGCTGGATAAATTAAATTCCACCGTGCAAGAAACTTTGACGAATGTACGTGTGATTAAATCCTTTGTAAGAGGAGATTATGAGCAGGCAAAGTTTGCCGAGGCAAATGAAGATTTGAAAGAATCCAGTCTGTCAGCATTTAAGGTAGTGATTCTAAACATGCCGATTATGTCTTTTATGATGAATGCCACAACCCTTGGGGTGGTATGGTTTGGCGGCAGACAGATTCTGGCAGGAAATATGCCGGTAGGTGACTTGACGGCATTTACTACTTATATAGTGCAGATTCTGATGTCACTGATGATGCTTGCCATGATTTTATTGCAGAGTTCCAGAGCACTTGCTTCTTTAAGCCGTATCAGAGAGGTGCTGGATACCGAGATTGATTTGACGGACGAAGGATGCGCACTTCCCGAAAAAAAGGTGGAGAAGGGAAGTGTAACATTTAAAAATGTCAGTTTCCGTTATTATAAGGATAATAAAGAGCCGGTGCTTGACCATATCAGTTTTTCCGTTGATGCAGGGCAGACTTTGGGAATTATCGGCTCTACCGGTTGCGGTAAGACCACACTGGTGCAGATGATTCCGAGACTGTATGATGCAGATGAAGGAGAAGTGCTGGTTGACGGTATCAATGTAAAAGATTATTCCCTGGAAAATCTCCGTGAAGGTGTGGGAATGGTGTTACAAAAAAATATACTGTTTTCAGGTTCCATTATGGAAAATCTCATGTGGGGTGACCATTATGCTTCTGTGGAAAAAATACAGGCAGCAGCGCAGGCGGCTCAGGCAGCTCCTTTTATCGAAGGATTTACGGAAGGATACGAAACGGAACTTGGCCAGGGTGGTGTCAATGTTTCCGGCGGACAGAAGCAGAGACTTTGTATTGCAAGGACACTTTTGAAAAAGCCGAAAATTCTGATTTTGGATGACTCAACCAGTGCGGTGGATACGGCAACAGAGGCAAAAATCAGGGAAAGCTTTACAGGTACTTTAAAGGATACTACCAAGATTATTATTGCGCAGAGAATTTCTTCCGTTATGGAGGCAGACCGGATTATGGTACTGGATGAAGGTCAGATTGTGGGATTCGGTAAACATGAAGAACTTCTTGCTACTTGCGAGGCTTATCAGGAAATCTATTATTCACAAATGGATAAGGAGGTAAGCGCGTAATGAGACCGGAAAGACTTGAGTATTTGCAGAAGAAATATGAAAAGAAGTTAAATCCGCAGAGGATGAGTGCGGAAGAATTGCAAAAGGGCGTTCAAAAACCCGGCGGTGGTATGGTGAAAGGTCCGGGTGGTGGCGGAAGAGGCGGAAGAAATGCCATGCCTGTAGTAAAGCCCAAGAATGTGAAACAGACTGTGGGAAGATTATTTTCCTATATTTCCCATGAAAAATTGAAACTGGGAATTGTGTTTGTGTGTGTCATCGGTGGTACGGCTGCAAACCTTGCAGCATCTTATATGCTGCGTCCGATTATTAACGGGCTTACATCATCAGACGGAAGTGTGGGCAAGCTGTTTCAGGGAATTATGATGATGCTGTTGATTTATGTAACGGCGATACTTGCACAATATCTGCAGCAAAGAATTATGATTACAATTTCCCAGAATGCAATCAGGACTATCAGAAATGAACTATTGGAAAAAATGCAGAAGCTGCCGTTACGTTTTTATGATACGAACAATCACGGTGATTTGATGAGCCGTTTTACAAATGATGTGGATGTAATCGGCGAAATGTTGAACAATACAGTGGTTCAGTTAATTTCCGGCAGTATCACACTGGTAGGTACATTTTGTCTGATGTTGTATACCAATGTATGGCTGACGCTGATTACGGTTTTTATGATTCCGGTGATGATGAAGGCATTACAGATTATTACCTCCAGAAGCCGTAAATATTATCAGGCACAGCAGGCTGCAATCGGTACTTTAAATGGTTTTATTGAAGAAACCATGACGGGGCAAAAGGTAGTAAAGGTGTTCTGCCATGAGGATGAGTCGGCAGAGGAATTTGAATACTTAAATAATGATTTGCGAAAGAAGCAGATTAAGGCGCAGTTTTTCGGTGGAATCATGGGGCCGGTAATGGGAAATTTAAGTCAGGTTAGTTATTCCCTGACAGCGTGTATCGGAGGCATTCTGTGTGTACTTCGTGGTTTTGATATTGGCGGACTTACGGTATTTGTAAATTATTCCAAACAGTTTTCCCGTCCGATTAATGAAATTTCCATGCAGGTAAACACCATTTTTTCTGCGATGGCAGGTGCGGAGAGAGTATTTGCGGTAATGGATGCTGAGCCTGAAATGCCGGATGCAGAGAACGCCATCCGCATAGAAGAAAATGTTTTTGGAAAAACCTGTTATGTGATTCCCAAGAAAAATGCATTTGTCACAGGAGACGGAAAGCCTGCAGATTTCCTGATAGGACTTGCGGGGGAAGATGAAAACTATTATTATAAAGAAGTGCAGGGAGGCGTAAGACTTACGGATGTAACCTTCGGATATGTTCCTGAGAAGACCGTGCTGAAAAATATTTCCCTGTATGCCAATCCGGGACAGAAGATTGCGTTTGTTGGTTCGACCGGTGCGGGAAAAACCACCATTACCAATCTCATCAACCGTTTTTATGATATCAATTCGGGAAGTATTACCATAGATGATATCCCAATTATGGAAATTGAGAGAGATTCCCTCAGACGGAATATAGCCATGGTACTTCAGGATACGCACCTGTTTACCGGAACGGTAAGAGAAAATATCCGTTACGGAAGATTGGACGCAACGGATGAAGAGGTGGAGCAGGCAGCAAAGACGGCCAGTGCCCATTCCTTTATTATCCGATTAGAGCACGGCTATGATACCATGCTTGAAGGGGACGGTGCTAATTTAAGTCAGGGGCAGCGTCAGCTGATTAATATTGCAAGAGCGGCTATTTCCAAGGCGCCGATTCTGATTCTTGACGAGGCCACCAGTTCAGTTGATACCAGAACAGAGAAACACATTGAAAAAGGTATGGACAGTATTATGGCACAGAGGACCACTTTAGTAATTGCTCACAGACTTTCCACTGTCCGCAATGCCAATGCCATTATGGTTTTGGAAAACGGCAAAATTATTGAGCGTGGAGACCATGACGATTTGATAGCACAGGGCGGTAAATATTATGAGTTATATACAGGAATGAGTGAACTTGATTAAGAATTGTTTTGGTGAAGGGAGAAAAAAGTGAAAAAGGTATTGATTGTTGTGGATATGCAGAATGATTTTATTGATGGGGCTTTGGGGACAAAGGAAGCACAGGCGATTGTACCGGCAGTAATTGCCAAAATCCGTGAGTATAAAGGTGAAACAGTATTTGCTACCAGAGATACCCATTATGAAAATTATCTGGAGACAGCAGAAGGAGAACATCTTCCGGTAGAGCATTGTATTAAGCACACGGAAGGTTGGAAAATTCAAAACGAGGTAGAAAAAGCATTGAATGAAGTGGGAGCAGAAGTTATCGATAAACCTACCTTTGGTTCTACCGTTCTGGCAAAGAAGGTGTTTGAACTTGCAAAAACCAATTATCTGGAAATAGAAATGATAGGACTTTGCACGGATATTTGCGTAGTATCAAATGCATTGCTTTTAAAGGCAAATTTACCGGAGGCAGTGATTAAAGTGGATCCCAAATGCTGTGCAGGTGTTACGCCGGAAAGTCATGAAGCGGCGCTTCTTACCATGAAGATGTGTCAGATTGATTAGTACTTTTGTAACGATATGTAGTGAATATTAACAAATTCAAAATGTTCTTTTGGTTAAAAATTGTGTTATTCGGCATTTACTTTTATAAAAATACACGATACAATGGCAATGTTGAATTTTTATGAATTTAGAGGGAGAAGAAAATCATTATGAAAAGAACAAAAAGAACATTAGTAGCAATCGTAGCAATGATGGCAATCGTATGCATGAGCCTTGTAGGCTGTGGTCCTAAGGCAGCACCTGCTGACCAGTCAATCAGCGCATTATTTGAACTTTATGCAAAGAACAATACAGCACCTATGCAGGAATTACTTGGCTTTGAATCTGAAGAAGCAGTATATAATGCTTTTTATGAAGATGATGTAGAATTAGATTTTGTGGCAGAAATGAAGAATATGATTGAAAGCGCAGGTATAGAGTTGGCAGAAGAAGATGTACAGGCATTTACAGATTCTTTACTTGGCATGGTTGACAGGATATCTGCTACAGCAGAAATTACTGCAGAAGAAGGTGATGTTACTACTGTAACATTAAAGGTAAACGGATATACAACAGAAGATATGATGAATGTTATTGTAGATGCATTAACCTCTATGCAGGAAAGTATTACAGAGGAAGATGCTATTGCAATTGCAGAAGGAAATGAAGAACTCGTCAAGCAGTACATGAAGCAGTATTTTCAGGATATTGTTTCCGGATTTAATGCAATGCAGCCTGTAACTGAACCTGTTGAAGTTGTAGTGGAATGTAAACAGCAGCTTGTAGATGTAAACGGAAAAGAACAGGCTGAATGGATGCCTACTGATTTGGAACAGTTTAGTGCTGATGTAAACGCAGCAGCTTTCCAATAATAATTCGTAGGACTATTTCATATATGTAACGAAAGAACCCTTTTCGAAGGGTTCTTTTTTGTAGAAGAATTTGCCTGTTTGGCTGTCAACATGCAAAAGAAGTTTGCAAGCAAGCCTTGTGCACAATGGAGCTGAGACTTGAAAATCGTGGAGGTCTTTGCCGAACACGATTTTTGTATTGGAAGGCTCAGCGGAATGTTTTGTGCAATGGATTGCGCGCAACTTCTTTTATATATAGACAGTTATACAGTCCAAACAGCCGGAACACAAAATCTTGCGAAATCGGTCTTGTCATGATACAGTATTAATAGTGAAAATGTGTGAATTTCAGGAGGATTTGAAGATGTATCATAACAGTAAAATCTGGGTTGGAAAGTCCGGAGAAGAAAACGTATATATTTATCCCAAAATGGCTAACAGACACGGACTCATTGCCGGGGCAACGGGAACCGGTAAAACAGTCACACTGAAAGTACTTGCAGAGTCTTTCAGCGACTGCGGCGTTCCGGTTTTTCTTGCTGACGTAAAGGGTGACCTTGCAGGTATGTGTAAGCCGGGAACAGAGAATGAGAACGTAAAGAAACGTATGGATGATATGGGACTTTTGGCGGAAGGTTTTAAACTGCATGAATATCCCACTACATTTTGGGATGTTTACGGAGAAAAGGGAATGCCCCTTCGTACCACAATTACGGAAATGGGACCGCTTTTGCTTTCCAGAATTATGGATTTGAATGATACACAGTCAGATATTCTGACCATTATATTTAAAATTGCGGATGATGAAGGACTTCTTTTGATTGATACCAAAGACCTTCGTTCCATGTTACAGTATGTAGGAGAAAATGCAAAAGAATATTCCCTTACATACGGCAATATCTCTAAGCAGAGTCTTGCAGCGATTATCCGTGCAGTGATTGCACTGGAAGAAGAGGGTGGTGACCAATTTTTCGGTGAACCTGCACTTGATATCAGAGACTGGCTTCGTACTAATTGTGACGGTAAGGGTGAAATTCAGGTTTTGGATTGCCAGAAGCTGATTAATAATCCGACCATGTATGCGACTTTTATGCTTTGGATGGTATCGGAGCTTTTTGAAACACTGCCGGAGGCAGGTGATATGGCAAAGCCGAAAATGGTATTTTTCTTTGATGAGGCGCATCTGTTGTTTGATTCTGCGCCCAGAGTCCTTTTGGAAAAAATCGAGCAGGTGGTAAAATTAATTCGTTCCAAGGGTGTGGGAATTTATTTTATTACACAGAATCCAAGAGACATTCCCGATGGTGTACTGGCACAGCTTGGCAATAAGATTCAGCATGCACTGCGTGCATATACTCCTGCAGAGCTTAAGAGCGCCAAGGCGGCAGCCCAGTCATTCCGTGAAAACCCGGAATTTGATACTCTTGAAGTGCTGACCAATCTGGGAATAGGTGAGGCAATTATCTCCGTACTTGATGAGGAAGGTATTCCCACAATTGTGAAAAAAGCAACTATTCTGCCGCCTCAGAGTCAGATGGGTGCTTTAGATGATGATGCAAGAAATAACCAGATTACGGGAAATCTTTTATATACCAGATATTGTGAAGCGCAGGACCGCGATTCAGCCTATGAGTTCTTAAACAGAAAAGCTATTGCGGATGCGGAAGCAGAGAAGAAAGCTGCGGAAGAGGAAGCCTTCAGAAAGCAGCAGGAAAAAGAGGCAGCTGCTGCAGAAAAGCAAAGAATTAAAGAAGCGGAAGCTGCAGAAAAGCAGCGTCTTAAAGAAGAGGCGGCAGCAGAGAAACAGAGATTAAAGGCAGAAGCTGCTGCGGAAAAACAGAGATTAAAAGAGGAAGAAAAGAAGCAGAAGCAGGTAAAATCGGTGGCGAAGAGTGTTGCCAGCAGTGCAGCAGGTACTATCGGAAGAGAATTTGGTAATACTATCGGTAAGTCTTTAGGAGGAAGCTTTGGCAAAAAAGTAGGCGGAAATGTCGGTGCATCTTTGGGCAGAGGCATTTTGAGTACTTTATTTAAGCTTTAAGGAAATAATGGAACCATTTATCAGAACAGAAATGTTACTTGGAAGCAGCGCTATGCAGCATCTTAGGGATGCGCATGTGGCTGTTTTCGGTATCGGCGGCGTAGGCGGCTACGTTGTGGAGGCACTGGCCAGAAGCGGTGTTGGATGCTTTACGTTAGTAGATAACGATACGGTTTCCGTCAGTAATTTGAACAGACAGATTATTGCGACAACAGATACCATAGGGCGCGACAAAGTTGCAGTTATGAAAGCGAGAATTCTATCCATTAACCCCAAGGCGGTTGTGAAGACGCACACATGCTTTTTTCTGCCGGAGAATGCGGGAGAGTTTGATTTTTCGGAGTATTCTTATGTGGTGGATGCGGTAGATACGGTGACGGCAAAGATTGAACTGGTGATTAGGGCAAAACAGGCAGATGTTCCGATTATCAGTTGCATGGGAACCGGAAATAAATTAAATCCCGGAATGCTTGAAATTGATGATATTTACAAAACCAGTGTATGCCCGCTTGCAAAAGTAATGCGCAGAGAGCTTCGGAAGCGACAGGTGGATAAACTTACCGTTCTTTATTCAAAAGAAGAACCTAAGATTCCACAGACGGGCTTGACAGTCGAAGAAAAGCCGGAAGGAAGGCGGAGCATACCGGGCAGCACGGCTTTTGTACCTCCGGCGGCAGGGCTTATGATTGCTTCACGTGTAATCAAGGATTTGGCAGAGATAGGAGAATAGGACATTGAAAAAAGTAATTAAAAGAATTGTTATCATATTGATAGCGCTTCTCCTTATATTGGGAGCCTATGGGGCATATGTTCTTACGTCTTATTATCGTCTGCCGGATAATCTGACATTAGAGGTGAAGCGTAACGGTGCCAATTTTTACTTTGAGGATGCGCAGCCTTACACGACAGGGAAATTTTATTGGGCAATGACCTACAATACCGGCTTTGGTGCATATCAAAAAGATTTCAGCTTTTTTATGGATGGCGGTAAATCTTCATGGGCAGAAGATGAGGACAGTGTCATTGCTTCGGTTTGCGGCATGGGAGAAATTATCAATAATGTAAATCCGGATTTTGTTTTTCTTCAGGAAGTCGATGTGGACAGTACCCGCTCTTATCATGTTGACCAGACAGAAATTTTGAATCAGTTCGTAAAAGGATATTATTATACCTTTGCACAGAACTATGATTCGCCATTTTTGTTTTTTCCGCCATGGCAACCCCACGGCGTTAGCAAGTCAGGACTGTTAACCTATTCTAAAGGACAAATTACGGATGCCATGAGACGAAGTCTTCCGATATCGGAATCGCTCAGCAAACTGCTGGATTTGGACAGATGTTATTCTGTTTCAAGAATACCGATTGAAAACGGAAAAAGTCTTTGTCTTTACAATATGCACATGTCTGCTTACGGTACCAATGACAGTATCCGTGATAAGCAACTTGCTATGCTTTATGCGGATATGGAAGCTGATTACAAAAAAGGAAACTATGTGATTTGCGGCGGCGATTTTAACTGTGATTTAAAGGAAGAACAGGAAGAAAATGTACCTCAGTGGGCAAAGAGTTTTCCGAGAGAAAGCCTGCCGAAGGGATTTCGACTTGCCATTGATGAGGCGAAGGAAGAAAATATAGCACACAATACCTGCAGAAGTGCAGATAAACCCTATGATGAAGAAACCAGTTATACGATTACACTGGACGGCTTTATTATTTCGGACAATATTAATGTAAACTATTATCAGCATATGGACTGGGGATATGAATTTTCAGACCATGAACCTGTCATCATGCAGTTTCGAATGGAATAATTTGTACAAAAAGAGTCATACTAGCCTAAAGGTTTATTCGGAGGGTATGACGGATGGCAGGTAATATAACAGTATATTTGAAAACAGAACAAAATGCGGAGGTAATGGAGTCACATGTACGTGTGAAAGACATTGCCTCCGTTTATTGTAAAGAAAAAGCGGTTAGTGACAAAATAAAAGCGATTACTGTTCTCAAATTCCGGGAAGTTGAAAGGAAGAGACGGGTGGTCAGTGTCCTGAAAGTAATTGAATTGATAGAAAGGGAAATTCCCGGCGTGAAAGTGGAAAATATTGGTGAAAATGCTACGTTGATTGAACTGGTCAATACAGAAAAACACGGGGGAATCATGCAATGGCTGAAGCTTTTATTCGTTGCAGGCATCAGTTTTTTCGGCACGGGATTTACCATTATGGCGTTTCATAACGATATTGATATTAACGACATTTTTGCGCAATTCTATGAACAGATAATGGGGGCTCCGGCAAGCGGATACACAATTATGGAGTTATCCTATTCCGTGGGACTTGCGGTGGGAATTATTGTTTTTTTTAATCATATCGGAGGCAGAAGAATCACCAAGGACCCGACCCCCATAGAGGTTGAAATGAAAATTTATGAATCTGATGTCAATAAAGCTCTGATAGAAACAGCGGATAGGGAGGGGCAAACGATTGATGTTTCTTAAACAATTATTTTTGGCAATTTGCGCAGGGGCGTTTGGACTGCTTTCTTCTGCAGGGGTATTTACGGTACTGGCTTCCGTGGGCTTGATTCCCAGATTTGCCGGCAAAATGCATGTGGCAAGCAAAGTGTTTGCCTTGGAGGAAGCCGTGATTTTCGGGACATTGACCGGATCGTTTTTCAGCGTATATGCAAAATACGGAAGAATAGGTGCTTTTATACTGGAAAATGAACTGCTGGGAGCGGATACTGCAACCATATGGAGGCTGATAGGAACTTTAATATTGATAATAAGCGGTTTTTTTGCGGGGATATTTGTAGGCTGTCTTGCCTTTGCCATTGCAGAGATGCTGGACTCTATACCTATTTTCGCTCGGAGAATGGGATTCAGGCACGGGCTCGGAATTGCAATTTCTGCGGCTGCATTTGGAAAATTGGTGGGAAGTATTTTTTATTTTGTGAGAGGAATTTAAGAACTGGGGAGTTGAAAAAAGCAGGGAAGTTGATTACAATAGTAGTATTGCAAATAGGAGGCATAAGGATGAGAGAGATGGAGTTTAAAATGGAGCGCCCCGGTTTACTGAAAGAAGGGGATTTGGTGACGGTAACGGAAGGTGTGTTGCCCAGTAACTATTATTATACCATTGACCCGTCCCTTGCCATGTCAGGCAATATCCCTTTTCGTGAACGGATGAAGTCAAAAGAGGGAAAAGTAGTGCGCGTAATTGAAAATGAACGAGGATTTTACGTGACGGCAGAATTTGATGAGTGACGGAGGAAATGTTATGTTAACTAAAGTAGCAACAGAAAAAGCACCTGCAGCAATCGGGCCTTATTCCCAGGGAATTATTGCAAACGGTATGTTGTTTGCATCGGGACAGATTCCTATTATTCCCGAAACAGGAGCAATTGCAGAAGGCGATATTACCGTGCAGGCAAAACAGGTAATGCTGAATGTGGGAGAAATTTTGAAAGCAGCGGGAACAGATTATGAGCATGTGGTAAAAACCACCTGTTTTTTGGCAGAAATGGCAGATTTTGCAGCATTTAATGCTGTTTACGAACAGTATTTTACAGGAAAACCGGCAAGAAGCTGTGTAGCAGTAAAGCAGCTTCCTAAGGATGTACTTTGTGAAGTAGAAGTAATTGCATTGGTAAAATAGAGGCAGAATAATGAAAAAAACATCATTGAAAAGTAGTTTTCTGCTGTTTTTGGCTGCTTTTATCTGGGGTGTTGCATTTGTGGCGCAAAGTGTAGGCATGGACTATATGGGTCCTTTAAGCTTTAACGGAGCAAGATTTCTGATGGGAAGTGCGGTGCTGATGCCCCTTGTGGCATACCGGAGAAAAAGAAATGCAAAAGAAGGAATAGCACCTGCAGGTACAAAGGTAACATTACTGGGAGGTGTTTGCTGTGGTTTGGCATTATGTTCTGCAGCGCTGATGCAGCAGTTCGGTATCATGTATACCACGGTGGGGAAAGCAGGATTCATTACTACACTGTACATCATTCTGGTTCCTATTTTCGGCATTTTCTTAAAGAAGAAGGTTCCCGGAAAAGTATGGTTCGGGGCAGGAATTGCGGCTGTGGGAATGTATCTTTTATGCATGAGTGAAAAACTGGCTTTGGGCAAAGGGGATGCATATGTCTTTGTCTGTGCAATACTTTTTACGGTACATATTTTGGTGATTGATTACTTTTCACCCAAAGCGGACGGCGTAGAACTGTCTTGTCTGCAATTTTTGACCGCAGGAGTAATTGCCGGTGCTTTGGCACTTGTATTTGAACAACCCACGGCAGACAATTTTATTGCAGGAATCATTCCCCTTGCATATGCGGGAATTATGTCCAGTGGTGTTGCTTATACCTTACAGATTATTGGACAAAAGGATATGGACCCAACCATCGCGTCGTTGATTCTCAGTTTGGAATCGGTAGTATCCATGCTGGCAGGCTGGGTGATACTGGAACAGGCATTAAGCCCACGGGAGCTTTGCGGATGCGGTCTTGTTTTTGCAGCGGTTATTCTGGTTCAGCTTCCTGAGAAAAGGCGCATAGAATAAAGGATTTGGGACAAACTACCTGTATAGAAAAATACAGGAGGTTATTATGGACTATTTTCATGCATTTTGGGTGGGCGGACTGATTTGTGCGCTTGTGCAGATATTAATGGAAAAAACGAAAATGATGCCGGGGCGGATTATGGTTCTTTTGGTTTGCACCGGTGCTTTTTTGAGTTTTATCGGAGTTTATGAACCTTTTGCAGAGTTTGCGGGAGCAGGCGCTTCGGTGCCGCTTTTGGGGTTCGGCAATGTTTTGATGAAAGGGGTAAAAGAGGCTGTGGACAGTCAGGGGATTATGGGACTGTTTGCAGGGGGATTTAAGGCAGGTGCGGTAGGAACTTCTGCAGCATTGATTTTCGGATATCTTGCAAGCCTTGTGTTTAATCCCAAGATGAAAAAATAGAGCAAATACGAGAGAATGAGGTTTTTTTATGATACAAAAACGTTTGTCGGCACTACGGAATGCCATGGAAAAGGCGGGAATTGATTGTTATATTATTCCTACTTCTGATTTTCATAACAGTGAGTATGTCAGTGAGTACTTTATGGTACGGAAATATTTCAGCGGATTTACCGGTTCTGCCGGTACCCTTGTAGTTTTTCAGAATAAGGCGGCGCTTTTTACTGACGGGCGTTACTTTATCCAGGCTGCAAAGGAGTTGCAGGGAAGTGCGATTACGCTTATGAAGATGGGAGAACCGGATGTACCTACACTCACCGATTATGTAAAGCAGGAACTTGCAGACGGACAAACAATCGGTTTTGACGGCAGGGTTATGAGCGCCGGAGACGGTTTGGTATTTGAAAAAATCGCAGAGGAAAAACACGGTATTATTATATGGAATCTTGATTTGGCAGAGGAAGTCTGGACAGACAGACCCGCGCTTCCCGCAACAAAGGCATATGTGCTGGGAGAGGAGTACAGTGGTGAGGCGGTTGCATCAAAATTAAGGCGTGTACGAGAAAAGATGACAGAAGAAGGTGCAGACATTCATATATTGACCACGTTGGACGATATAGCATGGCTGTTAAACCTTCGTGCTGATGATGTGGAAAGCTGTCCCGTATTGCTTTCTTACTTCGTGATTACAAAAGAAACAGCTACATTATTCGGAAGAGAAGCAGCCTTCGGGGAAGAGGTAAAAGAATATCTGACCCGGAACAACATTAGTTTAAAGTCATATGAGTGCTTTTATGAGGACATTGCAGAGTCTGCAGATGTCATGACGAAGAAAACGGTATGGGTATGCGAGAACAGAATTGATTATCGTTTAAAAAAGGAACTGGGCGGATTAGTAATTTTGAATAAAGCCAATCCCACTTCCCTTATGAAGGCAATTAAAAACGAAACAGAGCAGGAGAATATCCGCAAAGCACATTTGATGGATGCAGTGGCAGTGACTAAATTTATGTATTGGTTAAAACAAAATGTAGGGAAAATGCCTATGACAGAAATCAGTGCGGCTGAGTATCTGGAGAAGCTTCGTGCAGAAAATGAAACATTTATTGAGCCAAGCTTTTCTACTATTTGTGCTTATGGTGAAAACGGGGCAATTATTCATTACAGCGCCTCGCCGGAACAGTTTGCGGAAATCAGACCTGAGGGGATGCTGATGGTAGACAGTGGCGGACACTATTTTGAGGGAAGTACCGATATCACCAGAACTTTTGTGCTGGGAGAAATATCGGAAGAGATGAAATCGCATTTTACCTTGGCTGCAAGAGCGATGCTCAGGCTGAAAAATGCAAAATTTCTTTACGGAGCGAAGGGAATTAATCTGGATGTTTTGGCGAGAGAGGTTTTTTGGGAAAAAGGACTGGATTATAAGCACGGTACAGGTCACGGGGTAGGATATCTTCTCAGTGTACATGAAGGACCGAACAGCTTTCGCTTTAAGCCTCTTGCAGGCAGTGATGATGACTGGTGCTTTGAAGAAGGAATGGTTACCACAGACGAACCCGGTATTTACATAGAGGGAAGTCACGGGGTAAGAATTGAAAATGAACTGCTTTGTCGCAAAGGGGAAAAGAATGAGTACGGTCAGTTTATGTATTTTGAAGATTTGACGTATGTGCCCATCGATTTGGACGGTATCGATGTGAAGCAGATGAATGAGAGGGAAATTGATATCCTGAATACGTATCATAAGGAAGTATGCGGGAAACTCTCCCCGTATTTTGAAAGTGAAGCATTGGAATGGCTAAGGCATGCTACAAGACAAATAGGAAAATAGTACGGAAACGCTATTATAAAGTGGTATATCTGCTTGACGGATATACCATTTTTTAATATAATAGCGGGAAAAGTAAAAGGCGGGTATGTACGTTTTTTACAAAAAAGAATACGGAGGAGATGGAGTATGAGTAAAGAAAAAGTCGTTGTCGGCGAAGAAGGTCTCTTTGATGCAAAGCAGCTTGGAGTACCGAAGATGATAGTTCTTGGATTACAGCATATGTTTGCAATGTTTGGAGCAACAGTCGTGGTTCCCGCATTAACAGGTTTGGATGTTTCCACTACCTTGTTATTTGCAGGTTTAGGCACATTGTTGTTCCATTTTTTAGCAAAAGGAAAAGTTCCTGCTTTCTTAGGATCTTCCTTTGCCTTTCTTGCCGGATATTGGGCGATTGCGCCTAACGGGGAATCAGAACTGCTTCCTTATGCCTGTTTCGGTGTGGCTTGTGCCGGATTGCTGTATTTGGTACTTGCGGCGCTTATCAAAGCATTTGGAACCGGTAAGGTTATGAGGTTTTTTCCGCCTATTGTTACAGGTCCCATTATCATTGCAATCGGTCTGAACCTTTCCCAGTCAGCAATTGATAACTGTGCGGCAAACTGGTGGATTGCAGTGCTTGCCATTGTTATAGTGGTTGTGTGTAATATCTGGGGAAAAGGCATGATTAAGATTGTACCCATTATTATGGGTGTCATTGGTTCCTATCTGGCAGCAGCACTTACAGGAAATGTAGACTTTACACCGGTAAAAGAAGCACAGTGGATCGGTCTTCCGATTCATTGGGAAAATACAGTGTTCTCGATTTTCAGTAATCCGGATGTTTCTTTGCTCATAACATCTGTTATCACAATAATGCCGATTGCACTTGCCACTATGGTAGAGCATATCGGTGATATGTCTGCTATTTCCTCTACAGTAGGAAGAAATTACATTAAGAATCCGGGGCTTCACAGAACGTTAACCGGAGACGGACTTGCAACCGCGTTAGCGTCCCTGTTTGGTGCACCGGCAAATACTACTTACGGTGAAAATACCGGTGTGCTTTCCCTGACAAAGGTTTATGACCCGGTGGTAATCAGAATTGCGGCAGGATTTGCCATTCTCTTTGCTTTTTCACCTAAAGTTGGTGCAGTGATTTCCTGCATGCCTACAGCAACACTTGGAGGTGTTTCACTGGTACTTTACGGTATGATTTCTGCAGTCGGTGTGCGTAATGTTGTGGAGAACAAAGTGGACTTTACCAAGAGCAGAAACGTTATCATTGCAGCATTGATTCTGGTGCTTTCCATTGGTATCAACTACAGCACAGCAGGAGCGATTGCCTTTACAATCGGTTCTGTAACCATTAGCCTGTCAGGTCTTGCAGTAGGAGCACTTACAGGTATTATCCTAAATGCAGTGCTGCCCGGTAAAGACTATGAATTTGATGAGGAAAAACCGTCTGACACAGGTGTCAATTTCGAGGTTTAGAACAAAAATTAATTTGTGATTTAATATTTGAAATGCGTTTTAAGAACTGCCTATGAGAATTTCATAGGCAGTTTTTTGAATCCCTTTTGCGCTTTTAAAATTACGGGAAATTATGAAGGAAGAGAGGTCAGAGGAGAATCTGGAAGCATTGAAAAAGCTGATACAGGATGATATAATTGGAAGCATCAATGACAATTTAAAGTTAGGCAATATTACAGTTGATGATGCCAGAAGATTACGGCGTTTAACATATCGTCTGTATGAGCATATTTATGCTCATTATGAGGAAATGGAGGAATTGAATGATATGACGGATGAATCATTAATGTTGGATATTGACATTATAGAAAAAGAGCACGAAAAGGAAATTGCAAGAGTAAAAAAAGAAGTAACTGAGAAAGTAACTGCGAAAGTAACTGAGGATGTGACTAGGCAGATATCAAATCAAAAGGACAAAGAAATTTGTCGGTTGAAAGAAGAGATTGAGCAGTTAAAGAAGTTGATAAACATGCAAAATAATGAATGAGAAATTTTGGGAGATATAGGGTGTGAAAACAATTCCGACGATTAACGAAGATAAAGAATACAAATTGAAAAATATCACATGTTATGCACTGGATATGGATGGAACGATATATCTGGGCGATAGGTGGATTTCCGGCGCTAAGGCGTTTCTGGATGCAGTGGAGAGTACAGGAAAACAGTATGTTTTTTTGACAAATAACTCTTCCAAGGGTCCGGAAAACTATGTGGAAAAGCTTGGAAGGATGGGACTTATAGTTGATAAAAGCCGAATTGTGACATCGGGACAGGCAACCATTGACTATCTTAAGAGAAACTATCCGGAAAAGAAAGTGTTTCTTTTGGGGAATGAGTTACTTACCAAGGAATTTATTGAAGAAGGAATAGAACTGACAGATAAGCATCCTGATGTGGTAGTGACAGGATTTGATACATCACTTACCTACGAAAAAATGTGTAAAGTTTGCGACTTTGTGCGTGAAGGTTTGCCATATATTGCGACACACCCGGATTATAACTGTCCGACAGAAAATGGATTTATTCCGGATGCAGGAGCCATTCATGCCTTTATCCATGCATCTGCTTTCCGCTACCCTGATCATGTGGTGGGAAAACCAAGCGGTCATATTATGGATTATCTTGTAAGGAGAATGGGAGTTGCAAAAGAAGAAACTGCCATGGTCGGAGACAGACTTTATACAGATGTAGCTGCGGGGGTAAACAATGGTTATACCGGTATTTTGGTACTCAGCGGTGAGGCTACAATGGAGGATGTGCATAGCTCGGATGTTGTGCCGGATTTGATTTTTGATTCTGTAAAGGAAATGATACAATATCTTTAAAGTTTTAATAAAAAAGGAAAACAACTATGTCTTTGCAATTTTATTTCGGGCCGTCCGGTTCCGGTAAAAGCAGACAACTACATATGGACATGCTCGCGATGGCAGAACAGAATCCGCAGAAAAATATCTTATTTCTGGTACCGGACCAGTTTACCATGCAAACACAGTTTGACTTGGTAAATGCAAGTAAGGTAAAAGGAATCCGTAACATTGATGTACTAAGCTTCGGAAGACTTTCCCATCGTATTTTTGAGGAAACAGGATATGGAATGAAGCCGGTACTGGACGATACGGGAAAAAGTCTGGTACTTCGCAAAGTGACCGCTCAAATCAATGATAGCCTTCCGATGATTGGGCCAAATCTAAATAAAATCGGATATATTCACGAAGTGAAATCTGCAATTTCCGAATTTATGCAATACGGTGTGAATCCCTCTCAGGTGAATGAGCTTGCAGAGTATGCCCAAAGTCATGGTGCATTGCACCACAAATTAAAAGATTTGCAGATGATTTACAAAGAATTTCTTTCTTACATTGAGGATAAGTTTATCACTACGGAGGAAACCCTTGAGTTATTGACACGTGCGGTGGAAAAATCCGAAATTGTGAAAGACAGTATTGTTGTTTTTGATGGTTTTACCGGTTTTACACCGATACAGAACCGTTTGATACAAAGGTTAATGCAAATAGCAGAGACAGTTATTGTATCTGTTATTATTGATACGAAGGAGTATCCTTTTGTCATTGCAGGAGAACAGGAACTGTTTTACCTTAGCAAAAAGACAGTGTCAGATTTATGTAAACTTGCAAATGAGGCAGGTGTAGCACGAAAAAGAGATGTTTACTTGGAGGAAAGACCTGTTGCCCGTTTTAAAAACAATACCCAGATGGCACATTTGGAACAGCGGATATTCCGATATCCGCTAAAACCATGCGGTGAACAGGAAATGTCGGATACAATATCGATTACAGAAGCCGTCAATCCGTCAATGGAGGTAAAATCAGTCTGCAGAAGCATAAAAGAATTGGTGCTGTCAGGAGAATACTGTTATCGTGATATAGCAATTGTGGCAGGCGATTTGGAGACTTATAGTGAATACCTGAAGCGGGAAGCAGAGTTATATGGGATTCCGATGTTTATTGACCAGACAAGAGGACTTTTGCTTAATCCGTTTATCGAGTTTATCAGAAGCTGTTTGAAAATAAAACTGACTAATTTTTCTTATGAATCAGTATTCCACTATCTTAGGAGCGGACTTGCTGATTTTGATGAGGAAGAAATTGACAGACTGGAAAATTACGTTATTGCCTTGGGAATGAAAGGAAAAAAGAAGTGGAGCGAGGCTTTTGTAAGAAAACCTTGGTCTGTGGATGAAACAAAACAACTGTTACTTCTTGATGGACTGAATCGGTCAAGAGAAAAGCTGATGGAACAACTGTCACCATTATTGGAAAAGCAGAAGACGGCAGGAGATTATATCAGAGCCTTATACGAATTTATAGTAAATGCTAAAGTGCAGGAAAAGCTTGCGGTGTTTGAAAATCGCTTTACAGAGGATGGGGACAGGGAGAAAGCGAGAGAATATGCGCAAATCTATCGTCTTGTCATGGAACTTTTCGAACAGATAGAAGCACTCCTCGGACAAGAGGAGGTATCTTTGCAGGAGTTTGCGGATATATTAGATGCAGGTTTTGCTGAAATTGAAATTGGTATTATCCCCGGAAGTATCGACCGTGTGGTAGCCGGAGATATGGAGAGAACCAGACTGAAACAGGTCAAAATTTTGTATGTGCTTGGTGTCAATGACGGTAATATTCCAAAAGGAAGTTCCAAAGGAGGAATTATATCCGACATAGACAGGGAATTTTTGAAGGATTCCGGATTTGAGCTTGCCCCCACGCCGAGGCAACAGATGTATATTCAGCGGTTATATTTATATATGAATCTGACAAAGCCTTCCCACAGGTTGTATTTATCATATGCCAGAGTAAACAGGGAAGGGAAATCGTTGCGTCCGTCTTATCTGATTGATATGATGAAAAAACTGTTCCCTCAGATACAAATAAACCGTACGGCAGAATCGTTTGGTGATATTGAAGACATTGTAGGAATCAAAGACGGACTGACCATACTGGCAGACGGATTGCGTATTTACGGAGAAAGTAACGGAAAACGACAAAATCCCAAGGAACTTTCTGCCCTTCTTAAGCTTTATCAGAATGAGGAGGCCTATGCACCACTAGTGTCAAAAATGACGGATGCGGCCTTCATAAGTTATCAGCATTCACCGTTAAGCAAAGTAGTGGCGCAGAGCATTTACGGAACAATGTTAGAGAACAGTGTGAGCCGTCTGGAACGGTTTGCAGCCTGTGCTTATGCGCATTTTCTGCAATACGGATTAAAACTGAAAGAACGGGAAGAGTTCGGTTTTGAACAGGTAGATTTGGGAAATCTTTATCATAATGTATTAGAACTTTTTGCAGGAAAACTTGCAGATTGTAACTATACATGGTTTGATTTTCCCAAGGAAGAGGGAGAGCGGCTTCTGCGTGAGGCATTAGAGAACTGTGCGGCGGAATATGGTGAGACAATTCTCTATAGTAACGCGCGTTATTCTTATATGGTGGAGAGACTGTACCGCATATTGTGCAGGACAGTACAAACCTTACAAAATCAGTTAAAGAGCGGCTCTTTTGTGCCGGAGCATTTTGAAATGTCATTTTCCAAGGTGGAAAATTTAGAGTCCGTTAATATTGCACTTACCGGACAGGAAAAAATGAAGCTGCGGGGAAGAATTGACAGAATTGATACTTATGAAGATAACGAGCATGTATACGTCAAAGTGATTGATTACAAGTCAGGAAATAAAAAATTTGACCTGGCGGCACTTTACTATGGCTTGCAGCTACAGCTTGTTGTATACATGAATGTTGCAACAGAACTGGAAAAGAAAAAACATCCTGATAAGGAAGTAGTGCCTGCAGCACTTCTTTATTACCATGTGAATGACCCCATGGTAAAAGAGGAGAAGGAATTGACGGCAGAAGAAATCAATGAGCGGTTGCAAAAGGAACTTCGTATGACCGGAGTAGTCAGTGACAGCAATGAGGTGATTGGGCTTCTGGATAAAAATTTTTCGGACAAGTCTCTCATTTTGCCGGTGGAACGCAAGAAAGACGGAAGTTTTACCGCCGGCTCAAGTGTCATTTCCAAAGAAGATTACGGAGTAATTTCGGCTTTTGTAAATCAAAAAATCAGGAAGGCGGGAGAAGCAATCCTGAAGGGAGACATAGAAATGAATCCCTATGAGCAGGGAACACGTCAGGCATGCACTTACTGTGATTACAAATCAGTTTGTGGATTTGATGAGAAAATACCGGGGTATGAGCATCGGATACTTCCGGCAATGTCTCAGGATGAGCTGATGGAAAAGATGAAAGAAGCTTTGAAGCAAGAATCTTAAAAAGATTGAGAAGAAGTAAAAACATTGCAAGTGAAAAAGAAATCTTGCAGTGCTGAAGAAAGGAACAGCCATGGCGGTTACATTTACACCGGAGCAGCAGATGGTAATTGATTTGCATGAACGGAATATACTGGTATCGGCAGCAGCCGGAAGCGGAAAGACAGCGGTGCTGGTAGAACGTATCATACAAATGATTTCCAATGAAGAGAAAAAAGTGGATATTGACAGGTTGCTGGTGGTAACTTTTACCAATGCGGCTGCTGCTGAAATGAGGGAGCGTATCAGTCAGGCTATAGACAGACAGCTGGAAAGCCGGCCAGAGAATGAGCATCTTCAAAGACAGGCTGCTTTACTTCATAATGCACAAATTACCACCATTGACAGTTTTTGCCTTTTTGTAATCCGCAATAATTTTAATGATATCGGACTTGACCCCGGTTTCCGTGTGGCGGATGAAGGGGAATTGAAGCTCATAAAACAGGACGTATTGACAGAGTTTTTAGAAGAAAAATATGAATCGGCGGACGGAGATTTCCTGGAGTGTGCAGAGTATTTTGCCGGAGGAAGCAATGATAAACTGTTGGAAGAATATATTTTGAAATTGTATGAGTTTTCTATGAGTTATCCATGGCCGGAACAGTGGATTTCCGAGAGGATGCATGATTATGAAATAGCAAGCGTTATGGAAATGTCGGAAAGCGCATGGTGTCGCTATATTTGCGATTATATCCGTCTTTCTTTGAAAGAGTGCGCAGACAATTTAGCAAACGCAGGGAAACTGGCAGATATGCCTGCGGGACCGTATTTTTATGGAGAATTGCTTGAACAGGAAGAAGAGATGGTGCGAAAAGTAAGTGAAATGACTTCTTTTCAATCTCTCTATGAAGCCTTTGAGGGAATTGCATTCGGAAGATTGCCGGGCAAAAAAGATGACAGTGTTGATGAAGAAATAAAAAAACGTGCACAGACCCTGAGAAATCAAGTGAAAAAACAAATAGAGGAACTGAGAAGTGATTTCTTTTTGCTTTCACCGGAACAAATTGTGAGTCGTATGCAGCAGGCAAAGCAGCCGGTAAAGAGCTTGCTTGCACTTGTGCAGGACTACAAAAACCGGTTGGATGCGCGTAAAAGAAAAGATAATATCATTGATTTCCCCGATATGGAGCACTTTGCATTGAATATTTTGCTCAGAAGAAAGGATGACGGAAGTCTTGAGGCAACTTTGGCGGCCAAGGAATACCGAAATTTCTTTTATGAAATTCTGATCGACGAATATCAGGACAGCAACCTGGTACAGGAACTTTTATTGCAAAGTATATCCGGCGAAGAGGAAGGGCGGTATAACCGCTTTATGGTGGGGGATGTCAAACAGAGTATTTACAAATTCAGGTTGGCAAGACCGGAGCTTTTTATTGAAAAGTACATGTGTTATGAAAAGGTTGACTCTCTTAGACAACGCATAGACCTGCACAAAAACTTCCGAAGCAGGCCGGAAGTGTTAGATAGCGTTAATGATTTGTTTTATCAAATTATGGGGCGTGATCTGGGCGGTGTGGAATATGACGAAGATGCGGCGCTTTATCAGGGAGCGGAATTTCCGCCTTATGGACAAAACCAAACAGAGACGCTTATTATCGGTAAAATGCAGGATAGCAGCTTATCTTCAAGGGAGCAGGAGGCACTTGCCATTGCATCGAAAATCAAAGCACTGATTGCAGATTTTCAAGTGACTGATAAAGCTACAGGTTTGCTTCGTCCGGCGCAGTACAAAGATATTGTCATTTTACTTCGCACCACATCAGGGTGGGCAGATGAGTTTAGACAGATATTTGAAAAAGAAGGGGTGCCTGCCTATGTGGCTTCACGGACAGGTTATTTTCAGGCACCTGAAATCAGGGAATTGTTACAGCTTCTGCATGTGCTTGACAATCCTTTTCAGGATATTCCGATGTATGGAGTGATGAAATCCTTTTTCGGTGGTTTTTCGGAGGAAGAGATTGCGCAGATACGAAGCATGGGAGAGGTCGGAAGCAGTCTCTATGAAAATGTGAAGAGTTTTTGTAAGAACAGAGAAGAGCAGAACAGCGAAACGCAGACCGGCGAAGTGCAAAATGGCGAAGTGCAGACCGGCGAAGTGCAAAATGGCGAAGTGAAGACCGGCAAGGCGCAGACTGCAGATATACAGCCGGAAAAATGTGTCGAAACCGTGCAAAAGGCGGAAGTATTTCTTGCGTTTATTAAGGAACTGCGTTATCAGGCATCCTATACACCGATTCATACATTGATACAGAATATACTGAGCAGGACAGGATATCTTGAGTATTGCAGTGCAAAGCCGGGAGGAGAACAACGCCGTGCCAATGTGGAAATGCTGTTGACCAAAGCGGCTTCATTTGAAAAAACCAGCTACTACGGACTGTTTCATTTCCTGCGGTACATCAAACAGCTTGAAAAATATCAGGTTGACTACGGGGAAGCGGATATTTTGGATGAGAATGCCAATGTTGTCCGGATTATGAGTATTCATAAAAGTAAGGGACTGGAATTCCCCATTTGCTTTGTAGCGGGCCTTGCCAAAAAATTTAACAAGCAGGATACGATAGGGCGCCTGATTGCAGATGTGGATATGGGAATTGGCGTAGACTATATAGACAGTACGTTAAGAGTGCAAAGTAAAACCTTACGAAAAAATGCGGTGGCAATGAAAATGAAACTGGATAATCTGGGCGAAGAAATGAGGGTTTTATATGTTGCCATGACCCGTGCCAGAGAGAAGCTTTTTATGACGGCATTGGTAAATGATATTGATAAGTGGAGAGAAAACTGGGAACAGGAAGTTGCTTTTTCGGACAGAAGTGCAAATAAAATTCCTTTTTCCGTGCTGGCATCTGCCGGTAGTTTTCTTGATTTTGTTGCGCCATGCATGAAAGAAGTGCAATGGATTTACCCGGAGGATTTGTTAGGACAGGAAATAAAGGAAAGCGTTATAAAAGCAGAACAGAAACGGAAATTGTTGTTGACCGAAGCAGACAAAAATGTTGCGACGGAACTGTCAAAAAAAGTAAAGCGTAGCTATCCGCATGCGTATTTATCGGAACTTTTTGTTAAGACAACTGTGTCAGAGTTAAAAAAAGCGGCATATATCAAAGAGGAACCGGATGCCTTCTCGGAAAATCTTTTTGAAGAACCCGAGATTATTCCTTATATCCCTTCTTTTATAAAAGAAAAGGAAGGAATGTCCGGTACAGACAGAGGAAGTGCTTATCATAAGGTAATGGAACTGCTTGATTTTGCCGTATTTCATACATTACTTGAAAATGCAGGAGATCAGAAGGCTAGCGATAGTGAGTATGATAAGCCGGTGTATCGGGAATTGTTCTGCCAGCTTGAGAAAATGGTAGAAAATGAGATACTAAGCAAAGAGTGGAGAGAGGCTGTTTCAGTAAAGAAGATTGCAACGTTTTTGGAATCTTCCCTTGCCAGGCGAATGGCGGAAGCCGCAGTAGGTCAAAAACTCTACAAAGAGCAGCCATTTGTGTTAGGTCTGAATGCAAATCGAGTCAAGGAGAGCTTCCCGGAAGATGAAATGGTACTGATGCAGGGAATTATTGACGTGTATTTTGAAGAAGAAGGACAAATCGTAGTGGCTGATTACAAGACAGACAGAGTAAGTTCGCCGGAAGAACTTGTAAACCGCTACTATCTTCAGCTTGATTATTATGCGGAGGCTTTGGAGCGGCTTACAGGGAAAACCGTAAAAGAAAAAATAATTTATTCTTTTGCATTAAATGAAGAAATCAGATTGCCATAGTAGTTGAAGGAAATGATAACTTAATCGGCAACAGTGTCAGCATTGTATAAAAATATGCTTGACAATTACTGTGCGTGCGGTTATTCTTGTTTATAATTTAATAAAATACATCGCTAGGGGTGCTTATGCTGAGATTGAACCGATTGGTTCTGACCCTCATTACCTGACCCGGATAATACCGGCGTAGGGAAGCAGAATTTTACAGATTATGTAATTGGAATCAAAGAGAGGTTTGTTTCCGGTATTTGTCTGTGAAATTTGAATAGCCCCTCCTGTGATAGTACAAGGAGGTTTTTTTATGTCTATTTTTGCAACAGAAATTATTGATGAAGAGTGGGGCAATTACTTTGCCCTGACAGGTGCAGGCTACGCGGCGCTGATTATCCTTATGGTAGGGATTCTGCTTGTGGCATGTATGATTGGTAATCGCGGCGGAAAGGCCAAATTCAACACGAAACAGTTGGTGTTTTCTGCTGTGGCTATGGCTCTTGCCATGGTTACCAGTATGATTAAACTGTTTGAACTGCCGATGGGTGGCTCAGTTACGTTGTGCAGTATGCTGTTTATTTGTCTGATAGGCTATTGGTATGGCTTTTCGAAAGGGCTTTTGGCAGCAATCGCTTACGGCTTTTTGCAGCTGATTGTAGACCCTTATATTATCAGCATTCCACAAATGCTGACGGACTATATTTTTGCGTTTGGCGCACTGGGACTTTCAGGTGTTTTTTCCGGTAAAAAGCACGGACTTGTCTTTGGTTTCCTTTTGGGTGTGTTCGGACGTTTTGTGTTTGTCTTTTTATCGGGAATGATTTTCTTCGGAAGCTATGCTTCAAGTTATAATATGGCGGCGCCTGTCTATTCTTTTGTATATAATGGCTCTTATATCGGTGCGGAGACATTGGTGACGGTAATTATTCTGCTACTTCCGCCGGTTTCCAAGGGACTTGCGAAGGTGAGGGATATGGCAATCTGACCTTGACAAGTAAAATCGGAAAGTCGCATAATAGAAATAAAAACGGAGGTCGTGATGAAGAAAAAATATTTGACTGGAAAAGGATTTAATTCAAATCAGTTAAAGCTTTTTGCAATTATTGCGATGACGATTGACCATTTGGTAAGTGTGATTTTTCCGGGATATCCCAAAGAATGGTGGATTATAGCGTTACACATTATCGGCAGGCTGACAGCGCCGACTATGTGGTTTATGATTGCGGAAGGGTATTTTTATACCCGTAATTTAAAGAAATACATAGGTCGTTTATTTTTATTTGCGTTTATCTCGCATTTTGCATATAATTTTGCGTTTGGAATTCCTTTTATTCCGTTCCAAACGTCTGTATTTAATCAGACCAGTGTAATTTGGTCATTGGCGTGGGCAGTAGTGGGAATTGCTTTGTCGGATCCAAAGCGCAGTAAGTTAAAGCAATGGCAGCAAACGCTGCTGATAATGGGAATCTGCGTTATTACCTTCTGCTCAGACTGGAGCTGTATTGCGGTGATGGCAATTATCGGAATTTATTATAATCGCGGAAATCTGAAAAAACAGGTTATGAGCATGATGTCATGGGTTGCCATGTACGCATTGATTTACTTCCTGTTTATTGATAAAGTTTACGGTATTTTGCAGTTAGGTGTAATTATATGTGTTCCGTTTATTATGAATTATAATGGTGAGCGCGGTAAGTGGAAAGGAATGAAATGGTTTTTCTACTTATATTATCCTGCACATTTGATTGTATGTGGCATTATACGATTGCTTCTCCACGGAAATGTGGGTGTGATGATTGGTGGCTAAGTAAATTGGGTTCTGAAAAAACACAATAATTTTGGAGGCAATTAAATGAGCATTACAGTAAATTTATACTATACAGGCAAAGACGGCAGTGCCAGAGCCTTTGCAAAAGAAATGACAGAGCGGGGAATTGTGGATGCTGTCCGCCGGGAAGAAGGCAATGAGCGGTATGAATATTTTTTCCCCATGGATGATGAGGAAACCGTGCTTTTGATTGACCGGTGGAAAAATCAGGAAGCCATTGATTTGCACCACAAATCAGAGATGATGAAGCAGATTGCAGAGCTTAGAGATAAGTATAAGCTGAGACTTAAGGTGGAAAGATATATTGATGAGCCTAAGTAGGTTACGCAGAAAACTGAAAAGGTGCAGAGGCAGCAGAACTGATAAAACCAAGGCTATCAAGTGAGGACTTACAGATGAAGCAGGAGTTGACCGTTATCAAATTACAGGAAAAGTTGTATCGCATTCAGGAAGACAGTGAATTTATGAATGTGGATGCTTACCTGATATGCGGACAGGATAAGGCTGTGGTGATAGATGGGCTTGCGATTATGCCCGGACTTTATGATTGTGTCAGAGCAATTACAGATAAGCCGCTTTCCATGATTGTAACTCACGGACATCCCGACCATGCAGGGAAAGGAATGCAGGAGTTTTTAGAAGCGGGATGCGAGGTTTATCGTAGTCCAAGGGAAAAAGAACTGGTGGAATTGTATATACCGGAGACTGATTTGGCACTCATAAAAGACATAGAAGAAGGAAATACTTTTAATTTGGGCGGTATCATTCTGGAAATTATGGAACTTCCCGGTCATACACCCGGTTCGGTAGTGGTATTCTGGCGAAATGAAAAGATATTGTTCAGCAGCGATGCCATCGGCTCGGGAGGTTTGTGGATGCAACTGCCGGAAAGCCTGCTGCTTACGGAATATTTGTCCGGTTTGGGAAAACTGGAAGATTTGCTTGCAAATTATCCGGAAACAAAGATTTATACAGGACATTCTTGGCAGATTATCTCGCATATTGATAAGGACAGGGATTACCTTAATAAGGCATATGTAGATGAACTGTTTGCTTTAACGGAGGGAATCATTGAGGGAACCCTGACAGGAGATAAAAAAGAAATTCCTATGGATATTATGGAAGGAATTGACATCCGAAGCGTAAAGGGAAACGAGGTAGTTGATTATTGTTACGATGTCCGAAAAATCCATAAGAAAAAAATATAATAAGCAGTAGAAAATATTAAAAATACCACTTGAAAAAACATGATACAAGTGGTATTCTTTTAAATGAAATTGGTAACGTTTCCAATTTTGCGTTATAAGGTGTTTTTTAGAGAAATATTTTTGATAAATTTGGTCACATAAAGGTGACAGAATGAGAGGTTATTATGAGAGCAAGCGGCGTTTTATTACCGGTTTCAAGTATTCCGTCCAAATACGGAATCGGAACATTTTCAAAAGAAGCATATGAGTTTGTGGATTTTCTGGCACAGGCCGGTCAGACTTATTGGCAGATTCTTCCTTTAGGTCCTACCGGATACGGTGATTCACCTTATCAGTCATTTTCCACCTACGCAGGAAACCCCTATTATATTGATTTAGAGCAGTTAGTAGATGCGGGGTATCTGACGCAGGCGGACTGTGATGCTTGTGATTTTGGTGATAACGCGGCGTATGTGGATTATGAAAAAATATATCTGTCCCGCTTTAAAATTTTGTATAAGGCTTTTAAGAACAGCAATATTGAGGACGATGAAGAGTTCAAAGCCTTTAGGAAGAAGAATGCTTCATGGGTAGCAGACTACGCTCTTTTTATGGCCATTAAGGACAGTAAGAAAGGAATCAGCTGGTCAGAGTGGGAAAAAGATATTAAGAGCAGAAAAGAAAGTGCATTAAAGAAGTATGAACAGGAACTGTCCGAGCAGGTGCTTTTTTATGAGTTTCAACAGTTTTTGTTCCAAAAACAGTGGTTTGCATTGAAACAATATGCTAATGAAAAGGGAATTTCCATTATCGGTGATATCCCGATTTATGTTGCATTTGACAGTGCGGATACATGGGCGAATCCGCAGCTGTTCCAGTTTGATGAGGAAGGGACACCGATTGCGGTGGCAGGTTGTCCGCCGGATATGTTTTCCGCTACCGGACAGCTTTGGGGAAATCCGTTATATCGTTGGGATTATCACAAAGAAACCAGATATGAGTGGTGGATGCAGAGAATTGCCCATTGCTTTGAATTGTATGATGTGGTGAGAATTGACCATTTCAGAGGATTTGATGAGTATTATGCCATTCCTTACGGCGACCCGACAGCAGAGTATGGCCATTGGGAAAAGGGACCTGGATATGAACTGTTTCAAACCATGAAAAAGAAACTGGGAAACAAAGCAGTAATTGCAGAGGATTTGGGATTTTTGACTCCTTCGGTCATGAAATTGGTAAAAAAGACCGGTTATCCGGGAATGAAGATTTTGCAGTTTGCATTTGATTCCAGAGAAGAGAGTGATTATCTTCCGCATAACTACACTCCTAATTCTGTAGTGTATACAGGAACACATGACAATGATACTACCCTGAACTGGTATCAGACACTTTGCAGACGCGATAAAGCATTTGCCAAAAAGTATCTGAATATTAAGTCGAATAAAGAAGTGACATGGGAATTTATCCGCGCAGCACTTGCCAGTGTTTCGGAAACAGCCATTATTCCGATGCAGGATTATCTGGAACTTGGTGGGGAAGCCAGAATCAATATGCCTTCTACCCTTGGAGATAACTGGAAGTGGCGTATGGTGTCCGGACAGACCGGTGACGAGCTTGCAGAGAAAATTTATGATATGTGTAAGCTGTATGGTCGTTGCAGGAAGTAAAATATGATGCTGACAACAAGGCGTTGTCTGAAGGGAGTGTCATATGGCAGAAATTACGATAAAAGATATTGCGGAAAAATGCGGTGTGGGAATCGGAACGGTTTCGAGAGCCATCAACAATCATCCCAATATCAACAGTGAAACAAGAGAGCGCGTTTTGGCAGTGATTAAAGAAATGGGTTACATTCCCAATAACAGTGCCAGAAATTTAAAGAGAACCGATGCCAAATGTATTGCTGTATTAATCAAGGGCATCATCAATCCTTTTTTCAGTACGGCAGTGCAGACCATTGAAGCCGGGATACAAAAGGCCGGATACAGTATGGTGATGCAGCATGTGGAAGCATACGAAAATGAAGTGGAAGTGGCGCTGCAACTGATTAAGGAAAAGCGGCTTCGCGGAATTATCTTTTTGGGTGGTGCTTTTGTACATGATAAGAAAATGCTGGATATGATGAGTGTACCGTTTATATTCAGCACCATCGGCGGTGCTGCCAACGAAGACCGTAAGCAAACTTATTCCAATGTGTCGGTTGATGACAGGGCGGAGAGTAAAAAGATGGTTCGGTATTTGCTTGAACTGGGACACCGTGATATTGCAATTTTGACAGAAGATGTCTCCGCATCCTCTGTAGGGCAGCTTCGTTTGGAAGGGTATTGGGAAGCCTTTACAGAAAAAGAAATTGCAGTAAATGAGAAACTGATTTGGAAAATTGATGATAAAGAAGAACCTTATTCGATGGAGAATGGATATGCTGCCACGAAAAAATTATTGGAGTCGGGGGAAAAATTCACAGCACTTTTTGCAATCTCTGATTTTTTGGCGATCGGTGCATGCAGGGCGCTTCGTGAAGCAGGACTTAAAATACCGGAGGATGTTTCCGTGGCGGGATTTGATGGAATTGCATTTGGGGAATATTTTAACCCGCAACTGACCACAATCAGGCAGCCTATAGAGGAGATGTCGGAGAAAACCGTACAGCTTCTTTTGGATGTAATTGAGGAGAAATGCGGTCATGAGCATTTAGTATTTCCGGCCAGACTCACCATCCGTGAATCTACCGCTCCATGTAATAAGTAATATTATTTCCTAGCGGCAAAGTCTTAAAGCAAAAATTGATACCTTTCAATGGCTTTATAAAACTTTTTGCAGGATTTTTTAGAAACGCCCTTTTCATAAATGCATTGCCCGTCGTGACTGTCTGAAAAGTCACGGCAAAAATAGGATATAAGCCTATGAAACTTTTTGGAAAAATCTAATCAGCATACTTTAAAGATGATATTAACAGGCCATTTCAAAACTTGCTTCGCTTCGAACAGTTGAAATGGCCTGTACATCTTTTAAAGTATGCTGATTGATTTTTCATCAAAAGTTTCAAAAGGCTTACATATCCTAATTTTTGCCTGTGGCTTTGAGTTTTCGCGACGGGTAATTAATAGGCATATGAAAAGGGCGGGTTCAAAAAATCCCAAAAAGTTTTATAAGACTTGAAAGGTATCATTTTTGCCTTATGATGCTTTGGCTTGAAAATAATATTACATATTACATTGGAACTTTTTTAATGAAAGGTTTGAGTTGTGGTAGTCCCTGTTATAGGTTACATCCTCTAAAAACCAGTCAGGTGCCACAAAGGCATTTGCCATTTCTTCATCGGGGAATTCTACTTCCGCGATAACAAGAGGGGCAAATGGTGCATCAAATACATCTAATTCAATGGTAAGAGTGGGCATGCCTGCAGGGGGCAGGTAACCTTCCTTAAATGTAGGTGTATCAATAGGAAAGAGATAACGTTTCTTTGAAATAATATTGCCGTCTGCCTTGGTGCGCAGATGCTCATAGGCTTCTTTGTTCAGCGGAAGATTGTATTCTTCTCTGGCAAGGAGGCCTTTTCCTTTATAAGTGAGATAGTATTCGTCATTTTGGCGGCGGATACGGATTACAGGATCAGTATTTAGATAAGCCTGTTCGATAATCAGACAGGTTTGTTTGTCTAAAGTGTCGGGTAATTGTTTTACAGTAAATTTGCGTTCGATTTCCATGAAAAGACTCCTTTTATATTGATAGTTTTATTATAAGTATTTTGGGTAAAAATACAAGAAAAGCAAAGATGTTTTTAACAGAAAGCAGAAAATATAATACTATAATAGTTCATAAATGCTTTACAAATCTTTACAATTCGTTTATTGGAAAATGTGTTTATTAGTGGTACAATAATATAATAGGAAAAAGAAAGGCGGCATAATGTGGCGGGTGAAATAAAGGGAATGAGAGGAATAGTAAATGAGCAAGGTTTGTGTATTTTTCGGAACAGGTTATGAAGAGATAGAGGCGCTTACGGTAGTAGACCTTTTAAAAAGAGTAAAAATAGAAACGGATATGGTTTCTGTAACAGAAGAAAAGACTGTTGTAGGAACTCATGCAATTCCCGTTGTTATGGACAAACTGATTTCAGAAGTGAATTTTGATGAGGTGGATATGATTGTACTTCCGGGAGGAATGCCGGGTACCAGAAACTTAGAAGCCTGCGAACTTTTGATGGAACAGGTGGATGTGTTTGTCAAGGCAGGCAAACCGGTCTGTGCTATCTGTGCAGCTCCTTCCATTTTGGGACACAGAGGACATCTGCAGGGAAAGAAAGCCATTGCTTACCCCGGTTTTGAGGACCAGCTTACAGGTGCAGAGGTAGTATACGAACCGGCAGTTACGGATGGGAACATTATAACCGGAAGAGGTATGGGCTGCGCTATTGAATTCGGACTTGCCATTGTGGAATATCTGCAGGGAAAAGAAGTGAGGGATGCACTGGCAGAAAAAATTATTTTTAAACAGTAGCACAAAAGACGACGGCAGTACTTGGGAGGCAGTTTACAAATGAATATATTGTTTTTTTTGACACCAAAGAGTGAAGTGGCGTACATATACGATACGGATTCCATCAGACAGGCAATAGAAAAAATGGAGCATCGCCGTTATTCGGCAATCCCCATTATCAGTAAAAAAGAAGGATGTTATCTGGGAACACTGACAGAAGGAGATTTGCTCTGGTATATCAAAAATGAAAGTAATTTATCTTTGAGAGATGCAGAAGATATTTCCATTATGGATGTTCCGCGAAAATGGGACAATGAGCCGGTAGATGTGGATGTTGATATGGAAGACCTTATGAATAAAGCGATGAATCAGAACTTTGTCCCGGTGATTGATGACAAAAAATGTTTTATCGGCATTATTACGCGAAAGGATTTGATACAGTATCTCGGCAAAAAATTAGTAAAAGCCCAGCTACTTGCGGGCGGTATGCATATTGATTAAAAAAGCGGCAGTCCCTTTTTAGGACTGCCGATACTGTTAAAAGAAACGGAGATGAGGGGAAATGTTTAACCAGTTGACACAAAAAGATATTGAAGCCATGGAGGCAGAAATTGAAGAGAGAAAAGTTGTTATCAGACCGAAATTACTAGAAGCGGTAAAAGAGGCAAGAGCGCATGGTGATCTCAGCGAAAATTTTGAGTATTATGCTGCAAAAAAAGAAAAAAATAAAAATGAAAGCCGAATCCGCTTTTTGGAAAGAATGATAAAGACGGCAGAAATCATACCGGATGATTCCGCAGAAGATGAAATTGGTATGAACACAAAAGTAACTGTAATGTTTGAAGAGGACGGAGCAGAAGAAACTTATAAGATTGTTACTACCATGCGCGGTAATTCTTTAGAAGGATTAGTCAGCGTGGAATCACCTATCGGAAAGGCGCTGATGGGACACAAGGAAGGTGACAGAGTTTACGTGGAAGTAAACGCAAATTACGGTTATTATCTGATTGTCAAAAAAATTGAAAAAAATCCGGATGAAGAGGATGACAAGCTGCGAAGCTTTTAAACGGCAAAACTTACCAACATATTTTTTTTATCACCGTTAATACTATGAACAAGATAAGTGATGACGAAGCGCTTTGAATGAATAACTTCAGGATAAGCAAACGGCAGAGCTTATCTTGAAGGATAGATGACCTGACGGTCAAAAATAATAACGGAGGTGAAAAAAGATGGCAAACAGATCTAATAGAGTAGAAGTTCCTGAAGCTAAGGCAGCTATGGATCGTTTCAAAACAGAGGTTGCTTCTGAACTTGGTGTTAACTTAAAGGAAGGTTACAACGGTGACTTAACTTCCAAGGAAGCCGGAAGTATTGGCGGTGAAATGGTTCGTAGAATGATCAAGAAGCAGGAAGAACAGATGAAATAACTCATCAGAAATAATAAGTGATGCAAAACAGCATTTCACGAAAAAGAGTGACCCGTCGGCGTAAGCCGGCGGGTTGCTTTGTTGTTTGAAACTATAGTATAATAAGTAACAGAAACCAAACTAAGGAGTCATTATGTTGACGCAGATTCAATTATTACAAATCAAAAACGGTGTCATGAGGATTTTGCATGTACCAGGAAATTATACCGGCGGCAATTTGGAAATGGCAGTGGTTGCAGATTATCATATTCCCCATGAGGAATTGAAAGCTTTGTGTGCGCAGATTGCAGGGGCATTAAAGCAGACGGACGAAGTGTTTCGTAATGTGAGGGTGAATCTGATTAAATGGATATCTGATGAGCAGATTATTAAGGAGATTTCATCTCTACCACTGTTGCAGATGGGCAGAGCATTTGAAGATTATGAACAATATGAAATAATAGGGGATAATGCCAAGGTACAGAAGATAAAATCGGCAGATGAACTTTTGCGGCAGTTAAAGCTGTTTTATGCAAGGTCGAAGCTGATTTTGATTATTACAGACGGAAATTATAAAATAGTTGATGAGGCTAAAGCGCAGGAATATCTAAATCCGTTTTTGAAGCGAAAAATATTAGTGATAAAACCAAATGGTGAATTAGGAGGAAAATTATGATTTTAGGAGCATTGGAAGCAGGCGGAACCAAAATGGTTTGCGCAATCGGAGACGAAAACGGCAATATTTTTGAACAGGTGTCGATTCCTACCGAGACACCGGAGATTACCATGCCGAAAATGATTTCTTATTTTAAAGAAAAAGGTATTGAAGCATTGGGAATAGGGTGCTTTGGTCCCATTGACCCGGATCCGGATTCGGATACCTACGGATATATCACCAGTACACCCAAACTGGCTTGGGCAAACTATAATATTGTAGGTGCGTTTCGGGATGCTTTGGAATGTCCCGTGGGATTTGATACTGACGTAAACGGTTCTGTCCTTGGTGAAGTGACCTTTGGACAGGCAAAAGGAAAAAAATGTGTCGTGTATGTGACAATCGGAACCGGTGTGGGCGCAGGTATTTACATAGAGGGAAGACTTCTTCACGGAATGCTTCACCCGGAAGCGGGACATATTTTGATGAAAAAGCGTGCAGATGATACTTACGGAGGAAAATGCCCTTATCACAAAACCTGTATGGAAGGACTGGCAGCAGGACCTGCCATTGAAGAACGCTGGGGCAAAAAAGCAATCGAACTGAAAGACAATCAGGCAGTATGGGATCTGGAAGCCTATTACATTGCACAGGCTCTTGCAAATTACATACTGATTCTTTCTCCGGATATGATAATTCTGGGCGGTGGAGTGATGCATCAGGAGCAGCTTTTCCCCCTTATCCGCAAATACGTTACCGAAATGTTAAACGGCTACATTAAAACCGAGGAACTTGCAGACATGGATCATTATATTGTTCCCGCCAGCCTGCACGATGACCAGGGCATTATGGGCTGCCTCGAACTCGCCCGTCGCTCTATGCCGTAAAAGTGCATGGGTGTGTCGATGACAATTCAAATCATCAAAAAATCAAAAACATACTTGTGTATATACCGTCAACGTGCTATACTCCATTCAAAGCATATTTTTCATATTGGGCGTGGCCGTTTGTGCTGCACGTCTTCCAAAATGTCAAAGTTTATCTTAATTATTATCACGAAAATTCATGCTTTTACAACCCATTCATTTTATTGTACAAAGCAGGAATTGTGATAAATAAGTTCCTGCACAGAAGGAGGAACTGTTTATGGTAAAAATGGCAGAACAATTAGCTGACAGACAACGCACAGAAAGCAATTTACGTCCGCTGGAAGAACTGGATATGATGGATTCCTTTCTCTTTGAAGCGGCTACGGAGGATGCCGAAAAGGCAGAGAAGATTGCACGAATCATCATTGAACGTGTCACAGGTCACCGTGTAAAAAACCTGATTATTGAATCCCAGAAATCCCTTAAGGGAATCAATGTGGACAAACGGGGCATCCGTATGGACCTTTACTCCATGGAGAAGGACATGTCAAAGGAAA
>JAFSGE010000027.1 GCA_017434885.1 Lachnospiraceae bacterium
TAAGAGTCTCGCAGATTCTTCTCTGGCAAATTTAGGCGCAATTCCATGAAACCTTGTAAATGCCTTTGTAAAACTCTCCGGTGTTTCATAACCATACTTCAGCGCAATGTCTGTTATTTTAGCGTCGGTTTCCACAATCTCTCTACCTGCTAAAGACAACCTACGGTTGCGAATATAGGTATTGGCAGTCATCCCTGTAAGAAAACTAAATGCCCTATGAAACTCATAGTTCGAAATGTGCACATGCTTCGCTACATCTTCATAGTTAATTTCCTCCATAAGATGTTCTTCCATATAAGTAATTGCCTGTTGCATTGCTGCTATCCACTCCATACTTTATTCCTCCTGTTAAAGCCTATTATAGGAGCAATTTAAGATAATTACATTTCCCAGCTTGCGAAGATTTGTCAGGTTGTAAACATCCGCCTTTCAAATATATATTATTCAAGCACTGAACTTCGGCGTTTCGCTATTATCAAAACGTAATGCCAGCAATTCATATTAAATATACTCCTGGTTTTTTCATTTATCGGTACCCAGGACGTTTCTACCGGCTCCTGCTTCTCCATTGCATAATAGCCTCAAAAGCCGATGTCGCTACTCACTACTCCTGTACCAGTGCATTTAACTGCTCGGTATTTTCTTTGATGTGCTCTACAAACCCAGTCAGACTGGACATACCTGCACAGTTTTCCTGTGTTGCCGCAGAAATCTGTTCTACCGCCGTACAGTTCTGCTTTGCATTTTGGCTGACCTTCTCCATAGCTTCTGCAACCTCCGTACTCCTATCCAGAATCAGCTCTGCCATACTGTCTATCTCACGAATCTGTCCGGCCAGCTTCTGATTGGAAATAGTGACTGTTGTTGCGGATGTATTTGCCTTGCGGATGCTTTCCATGCCATTTTGAGTATATGCTGCATTCAACTCCATGGAAGCGACCGCTTTTTCCGTATTGCCAACCACCCCATGAACAATTGCTCCAATATGTTCTGTTGCTGTTTTTGTTTGTTCAGAAAGCTTTTTGATTTCCTCTGCCACAACCGCAAAACCCTTTCCCTGCTCACCCGCTCTGGCAGCTTCAATAGAAGCATTTAACGCAAGAATATTAGTCCTGGAAGATATTCCCGTAATGGTCTGCACAATACCAATAATCTCCTTAGAAGCCTCCCCTAATGTAAAGATTATCTGCTTACATTCTTGCGTACTGTTAAAGATTTGCTCCATATTATCCGTAGCCTCTTCCATGCAGTTCTGGTTTTCTCGGGTATTTTTCTCAATTTGTACGGTTAATTCTGACGTTTTGTGATTCATCTCACTTAAAGAATTAATTTTCTCCGTAATATCATGCATCCTTTGATTTGTGTTTTCTACTATTGTAGTATTATCCATTGTGCCAACCAAAAGTGCATCCGTTTCCTGAGTAATCAGTTCGTTTGCCTGCATGGAGCTTTCAGTAATTTCAGAAAGTTCCGTTACCATATCACATAATACTGCCGAGGTTTTCATGGCACCATTCTTCATCGCCTGCATCTGCTTAAACAGCCTTTCCTGCTCCTCCGCGCCCATCAGCTCGGAGAGCATTTTAGAGGTACGGGTACCCAGTGTCGTAAAAATAGTCGCCAAAGCAATTAAAATCAACGCTCTCGGAATCACGCCGAAAATAAGAACATCCTGCATATCAATAAAGTTGCGGTCCTGTACCGTCGGTAAAAAGAATGCCATAATCTGTCCCACCGATACTCCGGTTACTGTCATTACTGTTGCTATCACATTCAGCTTTTTGGAAAAGTACAGACTCGCAATGGCAATCGGATACACATAAAACACAACTACATGCCGGGTGAGGGTTATACTTAACAGCATAATAAACACTACTGCTCCCGTCATCACCAGATACTTCATAAAGCTGCTGTTCAACTTAAACTTCATAATTAAGAATGATGGAATAATAAGCACGATGCTCCCTATCCCATAGGCAATTGTCATAATCACTTTGTCTACCGTGAAAACACCCACAAGATTTAAAATGAGTACAAGGGTAAAAAACAAAAATGTGAATTGCATTACCTGCGCGGCCAGCTTATTTGCCTGCTTTTCCTGCTCAATCAAAAATGAATTTTTCTCTTTCATAAAATTTCCTCCTTTTGTTTTGTCCGTATTCCGTTATGTATCTGCTCCACCTTTTCCCGGCATTCTAAGAAAACCTCAGCAATTAACGGGTTAAAATCCTGACTGCTTCCCTGTTCGATAATTGCAAAGCATTGTTCTAAAGACATGGCATCCCTATAACAACGTTTTTCCGACACTGCATCAAACACATCTGCCACCGCCATAATCTGGGCACATAATGGTATTTCGTTCCTTTTCAATCCTTCCGGATATCCTTTCCCATTCCATTTCTCATGGTGATACCTCGCCACCTGATACGCCATCTCGGTATATTCTTCATTACCGAGATTTCCAAAGGTTTCTCCGATGATTTTTCCACCGTCCACAGTGTGCTTTTTAATAATTTCGAACTCCTCCGGGGTAAGCCTTCCCGGTTTTTGTAATACAACATCCGGTACTGCAATTTTCCCGATGTCGTGCATTGGTGCCGCCTGACATAGATTTCTGATGTAATCCTTAGTCAAAAATCCCTTATAATATCCTCTGTTCCGCAGTTCCTCTGCTAACAGTTTTACATAGGCTGTGCTTCTCTTAATATGTCCTCCTGTACTGCCATCTTTATTTTCCACTAGAGTGGCAAAGCTCATGACCATCTCGCTGTGATATCTGGAAATTTCATTTAAGGCAGGATCTTCCTGATTCAAATATATTCCTACCACTGCTAAGGTTACCGCCACACTTGACAGCAATATTTCCGGAAAAATTGCCTGCGCAGTTGTTATCCCACCGATAGCCAGCAAAAATGTCAGAATACTCATCCGTTTGTTGCACTCAATATAATTCCAACGTTTAAAAAATACAATCAATGACAATAGAATATAAATTCCAACCATGGCAAAGCAGGTATAAGCCGCTATTCCCATAGAATAGTTTGAATGCACACCTGTCCTAAACTCCAAACTTCCAATGTGAACTACTACCACAACGACATTAAAAAAATACGGGATATGTAAAAGAAAACGATTTCTTCTTTTTCCAGGAAGCGCTCCGGTTGTCTTTAACATATATCCAAACAGCATATAAACA
>JAFSGE010000028.1 GCA_017434885.1 Lachnospiraceae bacterium
GAAGAGTCTACTTCGTGGTAAGAACCATCGTAAACGTTAGCCTTAACACCTACTACTGGAAATCCGCCAAGGATACCACACTTAGCAGCTTCTTCGATACCTTCTCCAACTGCAGGGATGTATTCCTTAGGAATAGCACCACCAACAACTTCGGAGTCGAACTTGAAGAGTTCTTCGCCGTTGGCATCCATGGGAGCAAAACGAACCTTACAATGTCCGTACTGACCACGACCACCGGACTGCTTAGCGTACTTGGAGTCGATTTCAACTGATTTTGTAAATGTTTCTTTGTAAGCAACCTGAGGTGCACCTACGTTAGCTTCTACCTTAAATTCACGAAGAAGTCTGTCTACGATGATTTCAAGATGGAGTTCACCCATACCTGCAATGATTGTCTGTCCTGTTTCCTGATCTGTATGAGCACGGAATGTAGGATCTTCTTCAGCAAGTTTTGCCAAAGCTTCACCCATCTTGCCCTGACCGGCCTTAGTCTTGGGTTCAATAGCAAGCTCGATAACGGGCTCAGGGAATTCCATAGACTCAAGGATTACAGGATGCTGTTCATCACAGATGGTATCACCTGTTGCTGTGAACTTAAATCCAACTGCAGCTGCAATATCACCGGAGTAAACTTTGTCAAGTTCTGCTCTCTTGTTTGCGTGCATCTGGAGAATACGTCCAACACGTTCTTTTTTGCCCTTAGTCGCATTCAGTACATAAGAACCGGAGTTCATGGTACCGGAGTAAACTCTGAAGAATGCAAGCTTACCAACGAAGGGGTCAGCCATAATCTTAAATGCAAGAGCGGAGAAAGGTTCTTCATCAGATGAATGTCTTTCTACTTCATTACCGTCTAAGTCAGTACCCTTGATAGCAGGGATATCTAACGGTGAAGGCATAAATTCGATAACTGCATCCAGTAACTTCTGTACACCTTTGTTTCTGTAAGCAGTACCGCAGCATACGGGAATTGCTGTACATTCGCATGTAGCTTTTCTCAGTGCTGCTTTTAATTCTTCATTAGAAGGTTCTTCACCCTCTAAATACATCATCATTAAATCGTCGTCTAATTCACAAATCTTTTCGATTAATTCGGAACGATATAATTCTGCTTCGTCAGCCATATCTTCAGGGATGTCAACGATAGAAATATCATCACCCTTGTCATCATTGTAGATATAAGCTTTCATTTCAAACAGGTCAATGATACCCTTGAATTCATCTTCTTTACCGATAGGTAACTGTAAGCAGATTGCGTTCTTACCAAGTCTGGTCTTAATCTGTTCTACAGTACCGTAGAAGTTTGCTCCCAGGATATCCATCTTGTTGATGAATGCCATACGGGGAACGTTGTAGGTATCAGCCTGACGCCATACATTTTCAGACTGGGGTTCAACACCACCCTTTGCACAAAATACGCCGACAGCGCCATCAAGTACACGGAGTGAACGTTCTACTTCCACAGTGAAGTCTACGTGGCCAGGTGTATCAATAATATTGATACGATGCTCTAACGCACCGGGCTTAGCCTTGCAGTTTTCCTGCAAAGTCCAATGACAGGTGGTAGCAGCGGAAGTAATGGTAATACCTCTTTCCTGTTCCTGCTCCATCCAGTCCATGGTAGCAGTACCTTCATGAGTATCACCAATCTTATAGTTAACACCGGTATAGTAAAGAATACGTTCTGTTGTTGTAGTCTTACCGGCATCGATATGAGCCATAATACCAATGTTTCTGGTTCTCTCTAACGGATATTCTCTTCCAGCCAAAGGTTTTTCCTCCTTATATTAGTCTGGGCAAAGCCATAAGGCTTCACGCCGCCAAACCGGCTCTGTGAGGTTTCTCACAAAGCTGATTAGAAACGGTAATGTGAAAATGCCTTGTTTGCTTCTGCCATTTTGTGCATGTCTTCTTTTCTCTTAACTGCAGCACCTGTATTGTTTGCAGCGTCAAGAATTTCATTAGCAAGTCTGTCTTTCATGGTCTTTTCGCCTCTCTTACGAGCGAACATTGTTAACCAACGAAGACCTAAAGCCTGACGTCTGTCAGCTCTAACCTCGATAGGTACCTGATAAGTAGCACCACCGATACGTCTTGCCTTAACTTCCAGAACAGGCATGATATTGTTCATAGCCTCTTCGAAAACTTCGAGAGCCGGCTTACCGGATTTCTCTTCTACTGTAGCAAATGCGCCGTATACAATTTTCTGTGCTACACCCTTCTTACCATCTAACATGATGTTGTTGATAAGCTTGGTAACCACTTTGTTGTTGTATAAAGGATCTGCTAATACGTCTCTTTTCTGAATATGTCCTTTACGTGGCACGGTTCTTCCCTCCTTAATTATTCATTAAATCATAGGTACTCACAGTGTGTCGTTCTAATTCTCACAATTTGTGTACGTGCGGGTAAGTCTTATTACAAACAAATCCCTGCCAAAGGCAGTTTCTATTCATAACAGAATTCCAACACTAAATTAGTTCTGTTTGTGGGTCCTTACTTTGTTCCGATACTAATTACTTACCTGCTTTAGGTCTCTTAGCACCATACTTGGAACGGGCCTGTTTTCTGTTTGCAACTCCCGCAGTATCAAGTGTACCTCTGATTACATGGTATCTTGTACCGGGTAAGTCCTTTACTCTACCACCTCTGATAAGAACAACGCTGTGTTCCTGAAGGTTGTGGCCTTCACCGGGAATGTAGCTTGTAACTTCGATTCCGTTGGAAAGACGAACTCTGGCAATTTTTCTCAGAGCTGAGTTAGGCTTCTTAGGGGTTGCTGTCTTAACAGCTGTACAAACACCTCTCTTCTGAGGAGCAGAAGTATCGGTTGCTTTCTTGTGAAGGGAGTTCCATCCTTTCTGCAAAGCAGGAGCCGTTGACTTCTTAACTGTTGTCTGACGTCCTTTTCTAACTAACTGGTTAAATGTTGGCATTCTGTTTCACCTCCTATGTGTATATTAAACCAATTTCTTCTTGCGTGCATTTTATCGCACACTAAAATAGTATAATTGCTCACTTTTTGATTGTCAATATCTATACATGTAAATTTTCAGCAAAAAGTATGGCTTTTTATAGGCATTTTCAATAAAGAATGTGTGAAAGCGCATTTGTTTTTTACTTCATAAGTTTTTTTATGAAGTAAAAACTCCGTGTCTACCATATATAGTATACACGGAGTTTTAAAACACTAATCATTTTCTGTAAAGAAATCTTATTCCTCTACGCTCACTGCTTCTTCTTCAACAGCTTCATCCTCTGTCACATCGATATCAACATACTCAATTTCTTCGTATTCATCCATATCAATGGTTCCGGCCTGATTACTGTCTGTGGAAAGAATTGTGTTGCGGTAACGCTTCATACCTGTACCTGCAGGAATCAGCTTACCGATAATAACGTTTTCTTTCAGACCGATAAGCGGGTCAACCTTACCCTTAATCGCTGCTTCCGTAAGAACCTTTGTTGTTTCCTGGAAGGAAGCTGCGGATAAGAAGGAGTTGGTTGCCAGTGCAGCCTTGGTGATACCAAGCATTACCTGCTTTCCGTCTGCGGGTTCCTTACCCTCTGCAACAAGCTGTGCATTCATATCCTCATATTCGAGTACATCTACCAATGTTCCGGGAAGGAAATCAGTATCGCCGTTATTTTCGATTCTGACCTTCTTGAGCATCTGACGCACAATCACTTCGATATGCTTATCACTGATATCTACACCCTGGAGACGATATACTCTCTGAACTTCGCGGAGCATATAGTCCTGAACGGCACGGATACCTTTAATCTTCAGTAAGTCATGAGGATTTACGCTACCTTCTGTCAGTTCATCACCGGCTTCAAGTACTGCGCCATCCATAATCTTAATTCTGGAACCGTAAGGAATCAAGTATGCCTTGGATTCACCTGTTTCTTCGTTAGTGATAACAATTTCACGCTTCTTCTTGGTATCCTTGATTGTAGCAACACCGCCGAATTCAGCGATAATAGCAAGACCCTTAGGCTTTCTCGCCTCAAAAAGTTCCTCTACACGGGGAAGACCCTGTGTGATATCGTCACCCGCAACACCACCGGTATGGAAGGTACGCATGGTCAGCTGTGTACCGGGTTCACCGATAGACTGTGCAGCAATAATACCTACCGCTTCACCAACCTGTACTGCTTCACCGGTTGCCATGTTAGCACCGTAGCACTTTGCACAGATACCGTTGTGGGAACGGCAATTCAAAATGGTACGAATCTTCACTGCCTCGATAGGCTCACCCTTTTCATCCACGCCTACAGATAAAATCTTAGCGGCACGGCTGGGGGTAATCATATGATTACGCTTTACGATTACGTTACCGTCTCTGTCTACAATATTTTCACAGGAATATCTTCCTGTAATTCTGTCTTTTAAGCTTTCGATGGTTTCCTTACCGTCCATGAATGCCTTAACAGTCATGCCGGGAATTTCCTCAGCACCTTCCATACAGTCTACTTCACGGATAATCAATTCCTGTGAAACGTCAACCATACGTCTTGTCAGGTAACCGGAGTCCGCTGTTCTAAGAGCGGTATCGGACAGACCCTTACGGGCACCGTGCGCAGACATAAAGTATTCCAAAACGTCCAGACCTTCACGGAAGTTTGACTTGATAGGAAGTTCAATGGTTCTACCTGTTGTATCAGCCATCAATCCACGCATACCTGCCAGCTGCTTAATCTGCTGATTGGAACCACGGGCACCGGAGTCAGCCATCATAAAGATGTTGTTATACTTATCAAGACCTGCAAGCAACACTTCTGTAAGCTGCTTATCGGTATCATTCCAGGTTTCTACTACTGCACGGTATCTTTCCTCTTCTGTGATAAGACCACGTCTAAAGTTCTGTGAAATCTTATCAACGGTTGCCTGTGCTTCGTCAAGCATCTGCTGCTTCTGGGCAGGCACTGTCATATCGGAAATGGATACTGTCATGGCAGCTCTTGTAGAATACTTGTAACCTGTTGACTTAATCAGGTCCAGAACCTCTGCTGTCTTGGAAGCTCCGTGTGTATTAATTACTTTTTCAAGAATCTGCTTTAACTGTTTCTTACCTACGTGGAAATCCACTTCAGGAAGAAGAAGATTTTCAGGATTGCTACGGTCAACAAATCCTAAATCCTGAGGAAGGATTTCGTTAAACAGGAAACGTCCCAGTGTAGATTCCACTGTTCCTGTTACCACTTCACCGTTAGCAGTCTTCTTACTTACTCTTACTTTGATTCTGGAATGCAGTGTACATGCTCCGTTCTCATAAGCAAGAATTGCTTCATTTACGTTCTTGTAGAATTTACCTTCACCGATTGCTCCGGGTCTTTCTTGTGTCAGATAGTAAATACCAAGCACCATATCCTGTGAAGGAACGGCAACAGGACCACCATCGGAAGGCTTCAGCAGGTTATTGGGTGAGAGCAATAAGAATCTGCACTCTGCCTGCGCTTCCATGGAAAGAGGAAGGTGTACCGCCATCTGGTCACCGTCGAAGTCGGCGTTGAACGCTGTACAAACAAGGGGATGAAGCTTAATTGCTTTACCCTCAACCAAAATGGGTTCAAATGCCTGAATACCAAGTCTGTGAAGTGTAGGAGCACGGTTTAGCATAACGGGATGCTCTTTGATTACCTCTTCCAAAACGTCCCAAACCTGTGTATCCCATCTTTCAACAAGCTTCTTTGCATTTTTAATATTCTGGGAAATGCCTCTTGCAACAAGCTCTTTCATTACGAAAGGCTTGAACAATTCGATAGCCATTTCCTTAGGAAGACCGCACTGATAAATCTTAAGTTCAGGTCCTACTACGATAACGGAACGTCCGGAGTAGTCTACACGCTTACCAAGCAAGTTCTGACGGAAACGTCCGGATTTACCCTTAAGCATGTCGGACAGAGACTTAAGAGCTCTGTTACCGGGTCCTGTTACAGGTCTTCCGCGTCTGCCGTTGTCAATAAGCGCATCTACAGCTTCCTGCAACATTCTCTTTTCATTACGAACGATAATGTCGGGAGCTCCCAGTTCAAGGAGTCTCTTTAAACGGTTGTTTCTGTTAATGATTCTTCTGTACAAATCATTTAAATCAGAAGTAGCGAAACGTCCGCCGTCAAGCTGTACCATGGGACGAAGATCAGGGGGAATTACCGGAATCGCATCCATAATCATCCATGCAGGGTCATTTCCTGAACCTCTGAAAGCTTCAACTACTTCCAGTCTCTTGATGATTCTTGCACGCTTCTGTCCTGTAGATTCCTTAAGTCCCGTCTTTAATTCTACTGCTTCTGCTTCCAAATCAATTGCCTGCAAAAGCTCTTTGATAGCTTCTGCACCCATACCTACACGGAACTTGTTTCCGTAGGTTTCTCTTGCATCCTGATACTCTTTCTCAGAAAGAACCTGCTTGTATTCCAAATTGGTTTCTCCTGCATCAAGTACAATATAGGATGCGAAGTAAAGTACCTTTTCAAGTACTCTGGGGGATAAATCGAGAATCAATCCCATACGGCTGGGGATTCCCTTAAAGTACCAGATGTGGGACACGGGAGCAGCAAGCTCGATATGTCCCATACGTTCTCTACGAACACTGGATTTGGTAACTTCTACACCACAACGGTCGCAGACAACGCCTTTATATCTGATTTTCTTATATTTACCACAATGACATTCCCAGTCCTTGCTGGGTCCGAAAATCTTTTCGCAGTACAGACCGTCCTTTTCAGGCTTTAAGGTTCTGTAGTTGATGGTCTCAGGCTTTAATACTTCGCCTCTGGACCAGTCCAAAATCTTTTCGGGTGATGCTAAACCAATCTTGATAGCATCAAATGTCATCGGCTGATACACTTCCTGTTTTGTTTCTGACATTTTTGGCACTCCTTCCGGATTATTAATCATATTTCAATACCATTCTTGTTACAATCTGTGAACCTGCAATTTATTCTTCGAAGTCTTCACCGTCGAGGCTTTCATCAAAATCCTCTTCAAATGCATCGTCAAAGTCATCTTCCGAACTTACAAGCTCGCCGCTTTCCGTATCAAATTCCTGTTTCTGATAACCCATGGAAGACAAGGAATCCTGACCGTAATCATAATTCTTATTGTCACCTTCCATTTCATAGCGGTAATCACTGTCACCGTAATCAATGGTCTCCATGATTTCTACTTCCGTGTTATCTTCACGAAGAACTTTCACATCCAGACCAATAGACTGTAATTCCTTAAGCAATACCTTGAAGGATTCAGGAATACCGGGTTCAGGTATGTTTTCACCCTTGATAATTGCTTCGTAGGTCTTCACACGTCCGATAACGTCATCGGATTTTACTGTCAGGATTTCCTGAAGTGTGTAAGATGCACCGTAAGCTTCCAGTGCCCAAACTTCCATTTCACCGAAACGCTGTCCGCCGAACTGTGCTTTACCACCCAGCGGCTGCTGTGTAACCAGTGCATAAGGACCTGTGGAACGTGCATGAATCTTATCATCTACCAGATGGTGGAGTTTCAAATAATGCATGTGTCCGATGGTAACAGGGCTGTCAAAATATTCACCTGTTCTACCGTCACGGAGTCTTACCTTACCGTCTCTGGAAATCGGAACACCTTTCCATAACTCTCTGTGGTCTCTGTTATCTGACAGATACTGAAGCACCTCGGGAAGTAATTCTTCTCCGTGTTTTGCCTCAAATTCTTCCCAGCTTAAGTTTACATAGTCATTTGCCAGGTCGAGAGTATCCATAATATCATTTTCATTTGCACCGTCAAATACCGGAGTTGCAACGTTAAAGCCAAGTGCTTTTGCAGCTAAGGACAAGTGAATTTCAAGTACCTGTCCGATATTCATACGGGAAGGTACGCCCAAAGGATTCAGTACGATATCGAGAGGACGACCGTTAGGCAGATAAGGCATATCTTCTACAGGAAGCACGCGGGAAACTACACCCTTGTTACCGTGACGACCTGCCATCTTGTCACCTACGGAAATCTTTCTCTTCTGCGCAATGTAAATGCGAACTGCCTGGTTTACTCCGGGTGATAATTCATCACCGTTTTCTCTTGTAAATACCTTAGCATCTACGATAATACCGTATTCACCATGAGGAACCTTAAGTGAAGTATCTCTTACTTCTCTTGCTTTTTCGCCGAAGATTGCTCTAAGAAGTCTCTCTTCTGCTGTCAGCTCAGTCTCTCCCTTAGGAGTAACCTTACCAACCAAAATATCACCTGCACGAACCTCTGCACCGATACGGATAATGCCTCTTTCGTCCAAATCCTTCAGTGCATCGTCACCGACACCGGGAACGTCTCTTGTGATTTCCTCGGGTCCTAATTTGGTGTCACGTGCTTCTGCTTCATATTCTTCAATGTGTACGGAAGTATAAACATCCTCCTGTACCAGTCTTTCACTCAAAAGAACAGCATCCTCGTAGTTGTAACCTTCCCATGTCATGAAGCCGATAAGCGGATTCTTACCAAGGGCAAGTTCACCCTGTGCAGTAGAAGGACCGTCTGCAATTACCTGACCTGCTGCTACATGATCGCCCTTAAATACAATAGGCTTCTGGTTGTAGCAGTTAGACTGGTTACTTCTTGAGAATTTTGTCAAATGGTATTCTTCCTTTTCGCCGTCGTCATAAGACATCTTAATCAAATTGGAAGAAACATAGTCAATGGTACCCGCTTTCTTTGCAACTACGCATACACCGGAGTCAACCGCTGCTTTAGGTTCCATACCGGTACCTACCGCAGGAGCTTCCGTGGTAAGAAGCGGCACTGCCTGACGCTGCATGTTAGATCCCATCAGCGCACGGTTCGCATCGTCATTCTCAAGGAAGGGAATGAGCGCTGTTGCCACAGAGAATACCATCTTGGGAGAAACGTCCATGTAATCAAACATTGTCTTGGGATACTCGGAAGTTTCTTCTCTGTAACGACCAGAAACTGTATTCTTCACGAAATATCCGTTTTCGTCAAGAAGCTCGTTTGCCTGTGCCACATGATAGTTATCTTCTTCGTCTGCAGTCATGTAAATAACCTTATCTGTAACACGGGGATTAGCCGGGTCAGATTTATCGATTTCACGGTAAGGTGCTTCGATAAATCCATATTCATTAATTCTTGCATAAGACGCAAGAGAGTTAATCAAACCGATGTTAGGACCTTCCGGTGTCTCAATAGGACACATTCTTCCGTAGTGGGAGTAGTGTACATCTCGAACCTCGAATCCGGCACGGTCTCTGGAAAGACCACCGGGACCAAGGGCAGAGAGACGTCTCTTGTGAGTCAGCTCACCGAGCGGGTTGTTCTGGTCCATGAACTGGGACAGCTGGGAGGAACCAAAGAATTCCTTTACAGCAGCCTGTACAGGTTTAATATTGATAAGTACCTGAGGAGAAATATCCTCTGCATCATGAGTAGTCATTCTTTCACGAACCACTCTTTCCAATCTGGAAAGACCGATTCTGTACTGGTTCTGTAACAATTCACCAACCGCTCTGATACGTCTGTTTCCAAGGTGGTCGATATCATCATCATTACCGATACCATATTCCAAATGAATATTATAGTTAATGGATGCAAGAATATCTTCCTTGGTGATATGCTTGGGAATCAATTCATATACATTTTTCTTGATGGCATCAGCCAAAGCTTCCGGATCTTCTCCGAATTCTTCGATAATCTGAGCCAGAACAGGATAGTACACCTTCTCTGTAATACCAAGCTCTCTGGGTTCACATTCAATAAAGTTTGTAATGTCAACCATCATATTGGAAAGAACTTTTACATTCTTTTCTTCTGTCTGAATATATACAAAAGGAACAGCGGCATTCTGAATGATATCAGCAAGTTCAGCTGTCACCTTGGTACCTGCTGTTGCAAGTACTTCTCCGGTAAGTGTATCCACTACATCTTCAGCCAAAATGTGATGTCTGATTCTGTTGCGGAAAGCCAGTTTCTTGTTAAATTTATATCTGCCGACTTTAGCCAAATCATATCTTCTGGGGTCAAAGAACATAGCGTTGATTAAGCTTTCTGCACTTTCAACACTCAAAGGTTCGCCGGGACGAATCTTTTTGTATAACTCTAAGAGACCTTCCTGATAGTTCTCAGAAACGTCTTTGGAAAAGCTGGCTTCAATTTTGGGTTCATCACCAAACAATTCTCTGATTTCATCATTGGTGCCAACACCAAGTGCCCTGATCAGAACCGTAATCGGAACCTTTCTGGTACGGTCTACACGTACATAAAAGATATCATTGGAGTCTGTTTCATACTCAAGCCATGCACCACGGTTGGGAATAACTGTAGATGAAAACAGTCTCTTACCAATCTTATCATGTCCGATTGCATAATAGATACCGGGGGAACGAACGAGCTGACTTACAATAACACGCTCAGCACCGTTAATTACGAATGTACCGGTCTCTGTCATAATCGGAAGATCACCCATGAAAATTTCATGCTCGCTGATTTCTTCCTTCTCTTTGTTGTAAAGACGAACCTTCACTTTAAGAGGCGCTGCATAAGTAGCATCTCTTTCCTTACATTTTTCAATAGAATATTTTACGTCGTCCTCACACAGTTCAAAGTCCACAAATTCAAGGCTCAAATGGCCGCTGTAATCTGCGATGGGAGAGATATCGTCAAAAACCTCTTTCAGACCTTCTTCCAGAAACCACTTATAGGAATCTTTCTGAACTTCGATCAGGTTCGGCATCTCCAAAACTTCTTCCTGTCGTGAATAACTCATACGTAAGCTTCTGCCTGTGGCAATAGGACGTATTCTGTTCTTTTCCATTGACATTTCACCCCGTTCTTTATGATTTTGCCCTTTATCATCAAAGCGCAATACTGCAAAATTGCATACCACACCACAATAGTGCATCATCCATTCTACTACAAATCAATTTTATAGTCAATAACTAATTTTCAAATTTTTGGCAACAGTTCAGCCATAAAACAAATAGGCATTTGCGCGAACTGAACTGTTATAAATCCAAAAACCCGGCCACACAATTCCATGTGACCGGGTCTTCATTCATCAACTGTCTGTCGTCAAAAAGTCGCCTTCTTAAATTACTTAAGAGTAACCTTAGCGCCTTCAGCTTCAAGCTTAGCCTTGATGTCATCAGCTTCTTCCTTGGAAGCGCCTTCTTTTAACATCTTAGGAGCGGAATCTACTAAGTCTTTAGCTTCCTTTAAGCCAAGGCCTGTAGCTTCACGAACAACTTTGATAACCTTAACCTTGTTAGGACCTACATCTGTAAGTTCTACGTCGAATTCTGTCTTTTCTTCAGCTGCTGCTGCGCCATCGCCAGCTGCTGCAACTACTACAGCACCTGCTGCAGCGGATACGCCGAATTCTTCTTCACATGCTTTAACTAAATCGTTTAATTCTAATACTGTTAACTCTTTGATAGCGTCAATAAATTCCTGAGTGGATAATTTTGCCATTTTTCATTTCCTCCGTTTTAATCTTTTATTTTTCGGTTACTCCGACGGTTTCCCGCGGAAAGTTTCATTTCACAATAATGTGAATTATTCCGCAGGTGTTTCTGCGGGTGCTTCTTCTGCAGGAGCTTCTGCTACAGCTTCCTCTGCAGGTGCTGCTTCTTCAGCTGCAGGTGCTGCACATTCGGATGCGCCACCTTTTTCTGCCAACTGATTGAGTACACGAGCAAAGTTTGCGATAGGAGACTGCATGCTGCCAAACAACTTGGACAGTAATTCTTCTCTTGAAGGAATCTTAGCGATTTCGCTGATGCCTGCTGCATCATATGCGATACCTTCAACCACACCGCCCTTAACTTCAAGCTTGGGAGCTTCTTTTGCGAACTTGCAAAGTTCTCTTGCAGGAGCTGTTGCGTCTTCTGTGGAGATTGCGATAGCGCTGGGTCCTTCAAGATAAGGAGCAAGTGCTTCAAAATCTGTTCCCTTGAACGCAAAGTTCATCATGGTGTTTTTGTAAACCTTGTAAGTGATTCCTGCTTCACGAAGCTGCTTACGAAGTCTTGTATCCTGTTCTACTGTAAGTCCACGGTAGTCAACAAGTACAACAGACTGTGCTTCTTTGATGCTTTCTGAAATCTCAGCCACGATAGGCTGTTTCAATTCAACTTTTGCCATTTCTTTACCTCCTTTTAGATTTTCTGCCGAAAGGAGTCTATAGACTAAGATTGCACAAAGTGCAATCTTCGCGCGCGAGCAGTGTTGCAAAGCAACTCATTTCCTTTCTGCGAGCTGCGCATCTAAAAAAGTCCCTCCAAAGACGGAAGGACAGAATTCATCTTAATAAACTCTTTTCCTCGGTAGGCGGTCACCTTACGCTTCCGGCTTTATCAAAGCCTTCAGCACCTACTGTCTTCGGCATGGTCACAAACGACCTTTAATACAATATCACAACATTTTGCTGCTGTCAATGGTTCCTAACCATCTTTTTACAACATTTCCGAAAATTTTTTCTTCATCTTTCCGGCATTCTGCCATGTTCTGCTGTTATCGCTTTTTCATACCATCACTTGTTTACCGGGTAATATATCCTTCACCGTCTATCTTTACTCCATATGATATGCTTTCCACATAAGAAAGAATTCTCTCTTTTTCGCTTCCGTAAACAATTGCCGTTCTGCTGTCCTGCTGAATTGCCGGCACAAGCTGCATACTTTCTATTCCTTCTTTGGAAATATTTACCCGCAAAAAACCGGTATCTACTGTCTTTGAGTTAAACCAGAAATTCCCCAGGCTGTAAAACACCGGCGTATCTCCGTAATATTGAACTCCCTGCAAACAATGCGGATGCGCCCCAACGATCAAATCAGCTCCCGCCTCTGCCAGTTTGGGTGCCTGCTCTAACTGCGCCCAGTCCGGTTCCGTCACATTCTCTGTCCCCCAGTGAATGAACACTACTACGAAATCACTGTTTTCTTTCGCCTCTGCCACCACTTCATACAGTTTTTCCGGATTCCAGCACCGGAACACTCCGGGACTGTTTTCCGTAGCACCTTTTGTGTCCGGATTATCAAGCCGTTCTATCTGTGTCGCCGAGACAATTGCAATCTTGATATCCCCTGATATAAAATATACCGGCCTTACCGCTTCTTCCAGATTTCTGCCGGCGCCCACATAAGGCATTCCTGCTTCTTCCAAAGTTACAAGCGTATCCAAAAGCCCTGTCTCTCCAAAATCATAGCAATGATTATTTGCAAGTGAAACAATATCAACCCCCATGTCTTCCAGATACCCTACCGCATCCGTATCCGCCCGGAATGTATACGTTTTCCCTTCTAAAGGAGTCCCTCTGTCCGTATATGGGAACTCATTATTCAGCATCAGGATATCCACACCCCTCATCGCTGTAAGCGTCTCCTCCGAAATCCCGTTTTCTATGGTTACACCGCGATTCAACAGATTCGCCATCACCGCATACTCATCATCAAGCAAAACGTCCCCTGCAAACCCCAAACTCACGACTCCTTCTTCACGGTTTGGCATAGCATAAACATTCCCTGCTTTCATCGCTTCTTCATCTGCAAGCAATGCACCGTATCTGCTTGTATCTTCCTCTTCCTCAGTCGTCGTCTCTTCCTGCGGAATCGCCTCCCACAAAAAAGCGAATGTACTTTGGGTTTCCTCATCGGTTTTTGGCACATTTTCTTCTTGTTCTTCCACGCTCTCGCCGGACAGACGTCCCGTAATCGCACAATATCCCAGCATGCCCATACCTCCGATTACAAGCACCGAAACAAAAGTGAACACAAACGCCAAAGCAGGTGATATTCTTTTTTTCTTCTTATTTTTTTCACTCTTCATAGTTATAAGCATATCATATTTTGTGGTATTTCACCACAAAAAACAACGAAAGCCGCTTTCACTTACGTAAAAACGGCTTTACTATTTTTTCCGGTTTAATTTTTAGAATTTAGCTACGCTCACCTTAACACCGGGGCCCATTGTGGAAGTAACTGTAATACTTCTTAAATACTGACCCTTTAATGCTGAAGGTTTTGCCTTAACGATAGCATCCATGAGAGCTGTGAAGTTCTCCTGAAGTTTTTCTTCTTCAAAGGAAGCTTTTCCGATAGGGCAGTGAATGATGTTAGACTTATCAAGTCTGTATTCAATCTTACCTGCTTTAATATCGTTGATTGCCTTAGTTACATCCATGGTAACTGTTCCGGCCTTAGGGTTGGGCATTAATCCCTTAGGACCAAGTACCTTACCGAGACGACCAACAACACCCATCATGTCAGGTGTAGCAACAACTACGTCAAAGTCAAGCCATCCGTCATTCTGGATTCTGGGGATGAGTTCCTCACCACCAACGAAATCTGCACCGGCAGCTTCTGCTTCGTTCACTTTATCACCCTTAGCGAATACTAAAACCTTAACAGTCTTACCTGTACCGTTGGGAAGAACTACAGCACCACGAATCTGCTGTTCTGCATGACGTCCGTCACATCCTGTTCTGATGTGAACTTCGATTGTTTCATCAAATTTAGCTACTGCAGTTTTCTTTGCAAGTGCGATTGCTTCATTAGGTTCATATGCAACGCTGCGGTCTACCTGCTTAGCAGCCTCGTTATATTTCTTTCCATGTTTCATTATTAAATCCTCCTATGGTTCAAACGACAACCGTGTTGTCTCCCACTCTCTACAAATTTGTTATTAGTCTTCTACTTTAATACCCATACTTCTTGCAGTACCGGCAATCATGCTCATAGCAGCTTCTAAGCTTGCAGCGTTCAAGTCAGGCATCTTCATTTCTGCGATTTCCTGAAGCTTAGCTTTAGAAATAGTTGCTACCTTTGTCTTGTTCGGTGTTGCAGAACCGGACTTAATGTTGCATGCTTTCTTAAGAAGTACTGCAGCAGGGGGAGTCTTAGTAATAAAACTGAAGCTTCTGTCTGCATATACAGTGATAACTACAGGGATGATAACATCGCCCTTATCAGCTGTTCTTGCGTTGAACTGTTTTGTAAATTCAACAATGTTTACACCGTGCTGTCCAAGTGCAGGACCAACAGGGGGAGCTGGTGTAGCTTTACCAGCAGGGATCTGTAACTTAATATATCCTTCTACTTTCTTTGCCATTGTGGCACCTCCTATAATAATGCAATAAATGCATTGTGGTATGGCGCATCCTTCCGACCTGCTTTACGCTTCTTCCGGGAAATGACTGCTCAACTTCATTTCCTTTCCGCAATCGGCTCTCTGCTCCCACGGTCTATGAACTACTCATAGACATTTTCAAGTTCCTTTATATTTACAAAGAAGTCTCCTTCTTATATAAATATCACAGTATTACATTTTTCTCACTTCTGCAAAACTGATTTCAACAGGTGTTTCCCTGCCGAACAATTCTACATTGATGGTGGCTGTCTGCTTGCCGAAATCCATACGCTGTACCACGCCGACAGTATCTTTCCATACACCGGCAACGACTGCGATGGTATCTCCTTCTGCAAAATCGACAGAAATGTTTTCCACTTTGATTCCCAAAGGTTTCATCTCTGCTTCCGTAAGCGGAACAGGCTTGCTACCGGGACCGACAAATCCCGTAACACCTCTGGTATTACGAACAACGTACCATGTATCGTCATTCATCACCATATTAATCAGTACATAGCCCGGGAACATTTTCTTCTGGACTGTTTTCTTTGCGCCGTTTTTCAGTTCTACTACGTCCTGCATCGGCACACGGACTTCCAGAATTTCTTCTTCCAGGTGTCTGTTCTCGATGGTTTTTTCAATATTGGCTTTCACCTTATTTTCATATCCTGAATAGGTATGCACTACATACCAATTTGCTTCTGCCATATTTTCACCCTCACTCTACAGACTTGTTAAGAAATCCACACCATACTTCATCATGAAATCAAGTACGGCAATGATAATTCCGACAACAACGGAAACACAAACAACTGCTACAGACTGTTTTAAAAGTGAAGTTCTGTCAGGCCATGAAATCTTCCTGTATTCTGACTTTAATCCTTTAAAAAAGCCGGGTTTTTTCTTTGCCGCTGCTTTTTCTTTTTTTACGGAATCTGCCATTTCTAACTCCTTTCAAACGTCAAAAACAATTACTTGGTTTCTTTGTGCATTGTGTGAGTTTTGCAGAATCTACAATACTTCTTAGTTTCCATCCTGTCGGGATGTGTCTTCTTATCTTTAGTGGTATTGTAGTTACGCTGTTTACATTCAGTACATGCTAATGTAATTCTTGTACGCATCTTAAATTCCTCCAATCTTTTACCGGATTTTGAGCATAAAAAAAAGACCTAAATCTTATCTTCGCTTGAATAATATAACATATCCCGTCTTTTGCGTCAACATGAAAATAACATTTTCTTCTGTATTTTTCTTGTTTTTTTGCTGTTTTTTCCTTATTATATCTTGTTTTTCATTTTTTCACATGATAGAATAAACTCATAACAGTAGGTTAGTATGCCCTATTTGTCAAATGGTTTTGACATTTTATATTTCACGGAAGAAAGGAGGGGCAGTTTATGGCTTATAGTGCAAGGCTTAATAACGTCTACAATCATTATCTTGCTACATATTATGCGCCCAAAAGCACCACGCGCTATGACACTCACAAGAAGAGTGAACTGCGTAGCATTTACAATTCCATGGTCAAACTGAATAAAGAATCCCCTCTGTATCTGCTGAATAACACCAAAGAGACACAGGGATATGCTGTAGGACTGAAAGAAAACGCCAGAGCACTTCGCAATACCATTGCATCGTTAGGCGGCCTCGAAGAAGATGACCTTTTAAATAAGAAGTCAGCTTATTCAAGCAAACCCGATTTGGTAAATGCCACATTTATCGGCGATATTCCCAAGGACGGCGAATCCCCTTCCTTTGAAATCGAAGTCTTAAATCTGGCATCCGAACAGATTAACACCGGTTCCTATTTACCTTCCGGTTCCTCTGTCGGATTACCTGCAGACACCTACTCTTTTGATATCAGTATTAACGATTTGAGTTACGAATTTCAATACAATATCCGCGAAGGCGAAACAAACCGCGAAGTTCAGGAGCGCTTAACCAGACTGATAAACAATGCTGATATCGGACTAAACGCAAGCATTACAGACGATGCGGACGGCAACAGCGCTTTGCGCCTTACTTCTGCCGGTACAGGTCTTAAAGAAGACCGCAGTAACATTTTCCGCGTGTCCGACGATAATACCAGCAAACAAAAAGGCAGCGTTTCCTATTTAGGCATTGACCAAGTTTCAACCGGTGCATCCAATGCAGAATTTTTAATAAACGGCGAGCAACGCACTGCTTCTTCCAATCACTTCACAGTTGATAAAACTTTTGAAGTACAGTTAAACCGTGTGAGTGCATCAGAAGGCGAAACCGCTCAAATCGGTCTTAAAACCGACATGGATTCCATCACCGAAAATGTAAATGAATTAATCATGGGATATAATTCCTTTATTAATATTGCTAACGGATATATGAATTCCTATCCCCGAAGCGGACGTTTGGTAAATGAGATGACCCATATCACCCGGACCTATCAAACCGAACTTGAAAAAATGGGCATTACTTTCGGCGAATCCGGAAAGCTCGATTTTGACAGAGATACACTTCGCCAAACAGCCCTTTCCGAAGATGGACTTGACAGTCTTTCTACCATTAAAGACTTTACCCATTCCATTCTCCAAAAGACGAATCAGGTATCATTAAACCCTATGCAGTATGTTGACAAAACAATTGTCGCATACAAAAATCCGGGACGCAATTTTGTAGCACCGTATGCTCCCAGTGCCTACAGCGGCATGATGTTCAACAGTTATTGCTGATGCACGAATTTATTCTGTTTTTTAATTGATACTATAGCGCAAAACAAGCCGTATGATTTTCTTTCATACGGCTTACTTCTTTGCATCACTTATTCTACAAGTCAAAAAACTTATTATCAGTTTTTAACCTTTCAGTTCCCGTTCTGTCATTTCAAGAGCTGCTGCAATCACCTTATCCATATCATAATACTTGTAATTGCCAAGTCTTCCGCCAAACAAAACATTTCCCTCCTGCTCTGCCAGCTTCTTATACTCTTCAAACAACCGGTCATTCTTTTCATTATTAATGGGATAATACGGTTCTTCTCCCGGTTTCCATTCCGCCGGATACTCCCTTGTGATAACCGTACCTTCTCCCTTACCAAATTCAAAATGCTTATGCTCAATCACTCTGGTGTAAGGAACATCTCTATGCGTGTAATTTACAACCGCATTCCCCTGATAATTTTCACACTCAGGCATGTCCTCCTGTTCAAAACGAAGGGAGCGATACTCCAGATTGCCCAGACAGAAGTCAAAATACTCGTCAATCATGCCCGTATACAGCACTTTATCAAAAGATACATAATCCTCACCGCGCAAATGCGCTTCCTCCTGTTTCTTGCAGAAGTCACGATACTCTACGCCAAGAATCACCTCTGTTCCTTCCAAAAGCTTCTCCACCATGGCAGTATAGCCCCCGATGGGAATCCCCTGATACCTGTCATTAAAATAATTGTTATCATAGGTAAAACGGAAAGGAAGTCTTTTTATAATAAATGCAGGGAGTTCCTTGCAGTCTCTTCCCCACTGCTTCTCCGTGTATCCTTTAACAAGCTTTTCATATACATCCGTTCCCGCAAGCGACAAAGCCTGTTCCTCTAAATTCTGCGGTTCGGTAATATGTAACTCTTCTATTTGCTTCCGAATAATTTCTTTCGCTTCATCCGGTGTCTTAATCCCCCACAGTTTACTGAATGTGTTCATATTAAAAGGAAGATTATAAATCTCACCTTTATAAACAGCCACCGGAGAGTTGATATAATGATTAAACTCCGCAAAGTCATTTACATATTCCCAGATTTTCCGGTCGGAAGTATGGAAAATATGTGCACCATACTCATGCACCTGAATTCCGCGCACTTCTCTGGTGTATATATTTCCTGCCAAATGATTTCTCTTATCAATGGCAAGACACTTCTTGCCATTCTTTTTCATTTCATGAGAAAAAACCGAACCAAAAAGTCCGGTTCCTACAACTAAGTAATCATAATGCATCTGCATAGCTTACCTCTATTCTCTGTATTTCTCAAGCTGAACGTAATCTTCCATCATTTCAAGAATTTTCTTACGTCCTTTCTTATTCAGCTGTATGTAATACTGCATTACTCTGTTCTCTAAAATTTTCTCGCCAAGAGATTCGCCCTTCTCAAGGGATGAAAAATCAACAGGATTCAAGCTCAATCTGTCACACATACGAATCACGGTTCCGTATGCCATTCCCTCAATTCCTCTGTCAAGCGCTGTAACAAGTGTACTGTACGGAATCTCCATCTCAATCGCAAATTGTCTGACACTCTTATACTGCTTTAAAATTTCTTGTTTTAAAATTTCCGCCTTGGTCATAACTCAGCCTCCCATCAAATTATATCTTCTAATTTTTCCGGTATCCTCCTAATGAGAAATTATACCATATTATGACCAAAACGTCACTTATAAAAACCATTTTTCCCGCGCACTCATACTAAAGTACCAGTTTTATTCCGTCATTTCCAAGCCATCAAACTCAGGCGCATCAAAAAACTCTTTTACCGTAATTCCGAACCCGTCGCACAACTTACATATCGTAATAATTCCCGGATTCGCTGTAGATTTGTCCACTATATGCATCAATGTCGTAAGCGGAACAGTTGAGCGGTATGATAACATATAGTAGCTCAGTCTCTTCTCCTTACACAAATTATTAATTCTTTCAACCAACATATCCTGTGCTTTCATCTTTTGCCCTCCCATATTCGGTACTATTATTTTACATGCTTTATGCATGCAGTCATTACCATATATGGTAGTATGGAAAGCAATTTAGTAAAAGCAATTTCTTTAAAATGGGACAAAAAAATTAAAAAATATTTAAAAAAGGGCTATTTGGCATGGAGTTATTTCTCCAACAGTTTCTTTGCCTCTTCATAACTTTCAACCGATGAGCCGATTGCCTGACATGCC
>JAFSGE010000029.1 GCA_017434885.1 Lachnospiraceae bacterium
CGGACTGCTTTTTTCTGCTCCTCAATCTTCATTTTCTGAATGTTGGTAAGTGCCGCCTTTAACATCTTGATTGCCTTTACCGGATCCATCGTCTGCATATGCATGGTAATGGTAAGGTTATCATCAATATCAAGAAGCTTCTTTAACAGCTCATCATTAAATCTTGGTGCAATAATATCCAGATAAGACACACAGCCATGCATATCTCCGGACTTAAATCGGTTTGGATGCCGGAAGTCAAATCCCGGCGGTGCAATATAATCTTTTACCGACTTTCCTGACTGTGATAATTCCTTAAATGAAAAGCGGAAAGGTTCCATCGTTCCCTGGTTAAAATACTCATGCAGAATACGAAGTCTTTCCTTTCCGTCCAAACCTCTGGCATTGGTGCCAATGTTATTGAGGTTCCGAATCACATCTCTTTCAATGTTATTCAGTTTGCTTTTTGCTTCTTTAAATCCGGTGCTTTCCACACCAAAGATAAGATACTTTGACTTGATAATACCATTATTCCCCTTTGCAGCCTGATGTTTTAACATCTGCGTATATTCCTCACGAATATCATCAAATTCATCGCCCTGTAAAGGAATGTCAAACTGATTTACAAGTGTCTGTTCACTGACCTGTCTATTAAACAAGAATAATTCAAATTTAATAGACGGATCGAAATAGTTAATAAGTTTGCTGTATTCTTCTAAAATATCGCCTTGGTCTTCTACCTCCAGCAAATCATAGTTGATGTCATAAAATTCCACCATTTTTGTAAAAAATGTATTGGTTACCTGACAGATACCGTCACGATACATCTTTTGAAAAGTTATGGTTTTCTGTGCGGTAGTCGGCTTTGCCTGCTGTTTGCTATTTCCGGCAAGGGTGCGTTTTAACTCTGCCAGTCGTTTCTTTTCAGAAAAAGTAAGCCCGGACTTTGACTGTACAGCCTTCTTTCCGGACTTACTCTTAGCCGATACCTTTTGCTTTTTCTTCAAGGTAACGTACCTCCTTCCTGATTTTTTCTCGTTCTTCTAACTGTTTGTAAAGATTTTCTGATTTATAAGGTCTGATTCCCTGTGTCATAAATTTCTGCCGTATCATAAAATACAAAATCTTTTCTGCCGGGAAACCATCCTTGGTATACATTGCCAAAAAGAAAAATGGCATCATGACTGCGACCATAATAAAAGCTGCCCCCTGTGTTCCTATCATATCTTTCGTAAGAAAATAAAGGGGAACACCTGCAATGGCAGCTCCACTAAAACAGATAATCTGTCTTTTGGTCAGGTTCAATGCTACCTTGGTTTTAATGCCACTTAAATCTTTTGGCACTGGTACTGATATTGCCATAATCTGCTCCTTTTCATGTGCATACCCTAATGGGCATTGAATATTGATTTGGATAAGGAACCTGTCTTAAATAAGCTGAAGCAGAGAATTACGGTATATGCTGCCACTGACCACAATGCACTGTGAAGGTTGTCTGCTACTGCAACACTGGCTACCAACACTGCGTAGATTGCTACGCATACCATAATGAAAAATCCCTGAAATGCCAAAGCAATAAGTCCCTTTAAATAATTGGTTCCGACACTTCCCCATTCCCTGTTGGTAACGGTTGCTGCCGGAATTGGTGCTACTGATACATAAAGGTATATTTCAATCATTCGTCCGTATAAAATGACGGTGATGAGGACTGACATGATTTTCATACCAAGGCTGACAATCATGGTTTCCATTCCAAGCCCTATCAGTTCTCCGATTCCCATGTTTTCTAACTGACTGTTGAACATATTGACAAGTGTGGTCTGCACATCCAGACTGGTGGAGCCTGAAATGACTCCAGCCGCCTGCATGACTACATGGTTTCCCACATCAAATACAGCCATTACAATATCAAATGTCTGACTGAGTAAGCTGACTGCAATACAAGCCTTCAATAAAAAACGGAAAAACAGGCTTGTATCAAAGTCATGCATATTGTTCTTGTCAATGACCATGGTTATTAGCTCATAAATGAGGACAAAACTAATAATCATCCCCGCTATGGGTACTATAACGTTATCTGACAGGGTCTTAATCATATCGAAGATACCAGAATTCCATGTGCTGGGTGTCTTGCTGACCTCTCCCGCAATTGTGCCTACCTTTTCATTTACATCGGTAAACATGGTTTCAAGATTGGACAGCACCCACCCTTGCAGCATTTCCTTTATGAACTCAGTAATTTTGTCTATGATTGTACCCATTTATTAGCCTTGGAACAAAGTGGAAAGCTGTGGGATCACCGTCTGTGCTACGATAATAATACCTCCGCCGGACATAAGCTGTTTAATACCCTGTGACTTTGCACCCGGATTGTCGTTACCATAACCTTCTAAGAGATTGATAACACCCCATACACCTACACCTGCTCCGATTGCTGTTACTACTGTTTTTAATCCTGTTACTGCTGTTGTAAAAAATGTCATAATTCTAATTCCTCTTTCTTTCTCTAAAATTTTGTGTTGTTGTAATAAGAAAGAGTTTTGGTATGTATTTTCTCTGCTTTTTCTATCCTAAAATACATTCAAAACTCCTGTTTTTGACTTCTAGACTTTTTGTCCAAAAGTTTATATTGATATGCTAGCTCTATTCTGCTATCGCTTCATTTCGCTGTGGCTGAACGCCATATACAGATAATTGCAGTCCTGCGTGTATGCAAGTAAATTTGCACACTTGCCCTGCATTATCTATGCATATCATTTTTTTCATATTTAATTGTATTAAGCTACGATTTCCCCAACATCTTCCACCTCGTCAATGGTGTCATTGTTCCTTATCTTTGCTCTGTTAAGGTTCTTCACATATTTTTCGATGTCAAAGGTATTCTTTTCGTCATAGTCGGACAACAAATGATATTGCTTATGCTTGGTAATATCGAACTTATTGGAGAAGAATGGTCTTACACCTCTAAGCTGCATAATACACTTGCCACCGTCCATAACTGCAATCTCGTCCTGACTCATAAGCTCTTTTCCGGTCTTTTGGTAATTAAGACCATAAGACTGCGATGTACCCCTTGTATCAGAGGTATTATAAAGGTCAATGGTTTCTTTACCCAAAACTTCTGCCAGCTCCTTCAGCGTGGTCTTTTCCTTTCCACCAAGGAATAGTGTGGTATCACAGTTGCCCTCTATGGTATCTGCATTGTCCTTATAAATTGCTTTTAGCTGCGACTTCGACTGCAAAATAATAGAAGCCGATATTTCCCTACTACGGATAGTGGCTATCAGCTTCTCAAATTTCGGTATCTGCCCGATGTTCGCAAACTCATCCAAGAGACAGCGTACATGAACCGGC
>JAFSGE010000030.1 GCA_017434885.1 Lachnospiraceae bacterium
GGCTCTTTGTCAAGAGTTGGGGTAAAATATTTTTGAGGCATAGGAATTCATTTCCTGTGCCTCTTTATGTTAAGGCTAAAAAGATTCGATTCCTAAAATTGTCAAAGTTTCTATATCCAAAAGCATTTCGCTTAATTACTTTAATTGCATTATTGGTACCTTCTGTATATCCATTCGTATAAGGACAGTCAAAAGCATTTAAGATATATTTTGACCAGTTGCCCAGCATAGTAAGACAAGCGTTGAATTCAGATAGACCGCTGACTTCAGCTGCAAGACGGAAGAATTTCAATCGCATGACAGCTTCCTGCCGGTTTGTGGACTGCATAAACTGATAGAACAACTCTTTTAAGTGATATGCAGTTGCCAGATCCTGAGACTGCCCCAGCATCAGTTCAAGAGCAAGAAGGCCTTCTTCGTTCAACTTTTCTTTATGAGTAAGCAAAAGTTTCCTGCTTCGTTTGAAATACTTTCGCTTAGATGGATGCATAAGTTTCTGAACCCGTTTTCTTACGTTTTCCAAAGCCCAGGTGACATATCTGACTACGTGAAACTTATCTATCACAATGGTAGCATTAGGAAAATAGGAAAGTGCTAAATCACGATACACCTGATTCATGTCGGTAATAAAGTACTGAACCTGCTTTTTGTTAGGAAAATCGGACAGATAAAGCATAAGGTCAGTCTGGTTTCTGGAAGGAAGAATATCAAAAAGTTTATGGCTATGAGCATCTGTCAAAATGGCCTGAAACTTCTGTCCACCGGAATTACCTCTGAACTCGTCTATGGAAAGAACGTTGGGAAGCACCCTCGGTTTAGGATAGCGAATATCTTTCAGACGCCTGAAAATAGTAGTGTCTGAAAGTCCAAGAAGAGAGGCCGAAGAATGAACGCTATAGCGGTTTTTCAGCAGATGTATTGCATAAAAGGCAAGTCTGGTGGTAATGCGGCAGTATTTAGGAAGGAGATGAAAAGCCTCATAAAAATGTTTATTGCAGGAAGAACAATGATATCTGCGTTTCCGATAATGAAGAAAAGTCTTTTTACCCATGATAGGAATGTCTTTAATAATAGACGTACGGTAATCATGAACCTTATCAGTTATAAAGCCACAATGAGGGCAAGTTTGCGGTTTGCGTTTCAAGGTGAAGGAAATATGTAATTCAGTATCGGAAGAAGATAAATCGTTGACAATAATGTCTTCTAATTCAAGAAGTTTTGAGGTAAAATCAGAAGTAGGCATAGAGTTCAATCCTTTCTATATATTTTGTTGTGGTGACTTAATTATATAAGAATTGAAACTCTATGCCTATTTAATTTGACTTTACCCCCAAGTAAAGTTTAGAACCATTTTTTTATAATACTTTTACATTAATACCATTGACTTCCACATGGTCATTAATTTCAATGACAAGACATCTTTTGCCGTCTACGGTCATGGTACCTACCAAATCGGCACGTTCAGGATTTACCTTAACCACGACATCAGGCGTTTTCACTTCAAAGGTGCGCACATTGGCAACATTGTTTACCATAAGTGCGGTATCTTCTCCGGCTGCGGCGTCGTAAAGCTTGTCAAAGTCAGCCAGTTTTTCTTCCTCTACGCCGCTTTTTTCCAGAAGGTTTTTGACTTCCCTCTTGTCAAGCATAAGAGGCTCAGGCAATTCTTTATGTTCCTCAATCATTTCTGTTAAGTTTTCATGGATGTTTCTTATCACTTCGTATTCACAATTTTCACCAAGAGTTTCTTCGATGATAGCATGAAAAGTTTCTTTTTGTCCGCCGGCAGAGAGGGGAAGAGTGCAACCTAAAATACCTTCTACAAATTCTTCGTGCGGTTCTTCACAATTCTTGGCATAATACAGGGTATTGTGAATGTTGGTACATCTGTCATCGAAGGAAGGGAATAAAAAACCACTTTCCGGCATATTTACAACCCAGTCACGAATCCTGTTGTGGAATTCGTTTGTTTCCACGTCATAGGAAAGTCCCGGTTTGGAAAGGGCAACAGGGCAGATACAGCACATAATGTACTCAAATACCGTATCAGATGCGTCATCCATAGTAAGTCCGTCTGTAGTCTTACCCGGAACGTCATAAGCATCATGAATTAATAAAATCAGATAATTTCCGACGAATTCATAGGAATTAATAATCCGGTCATAGAATTCTTCCAGTAAAGCATCATCCTTTAACTTGCTGGCGCGAAGACGCATCAGAAAATCCTGCTGTCCGCCTTCTTCTTCCGTATACATGGGAAATTCCAGGTTCAGAAGATTTTTCCCGATATTGCCGGATAAATTTTTCCTGAGAATTTCAAAATATTTAAAAATTTCTTCTTCGGGAAGAGAAAGAAATGCTTCCTTAAATTCAGTTTTTTTGTTTTTTTCACCGTCAACATAGCAACCGCAGATACGGGTGATAGAGCAGTTGCTGGGGGTGAACAGTTTTTTGATTTCATTAATTTCTGCTTTAATCATGTTATTTATCCTTTTGACTTTGTTTCAAATTTTTCTGTGCAGTAGACAGCATCAGTTTAATTCTGTTGAGCTGATTTACTTCGCTGGCGCCGGGGTCATAATCAATGGCAACAATATTACTTAAAGGATACTGGCGTCTTAATTCTTTGATAACACCTTTACCTACCACATGATTAGGCAGACAGCCGAAGGGCTGTGTACAAACGATGTTATTGACACCGCTGTGAATCAGTTCTACCATTTCTCCGGTTAAAAACCAACCTTCACCGGTCTGATTACCAATGGACACAATGTCTTTGGCATATTCCACCGTCTGATAAATGCTAATCGGAGGATGGAAGTGAACACTCTTTTTAAACGCTTTGGTAGCGCCGCTTCGCAGTAACTCAAGACCACGGATACCGATACGACAAAGGGTAGCAGCTTTTTTGCTTGTACCCAAATATTCTGCTTTGTAAATCTGGTTGTAGAAGCAATAGAGCATGAAATCAAGTAAATCAGGCACAGAAGCTTCGGCGCCCTCGGACTCTAATAATTCTACCAGATGGTTATTTGCCGCGGGAGCAAATTTTACCAGAATTTCACCTACAATACCGACTTTTGGTTTCTTTTCGTCTGTGATAGGAATGGCATCAAAGTCTTCAATCATTTGGCGGCACATTTTTTGGAACTTAAAGAAGTTTAAGTGCTTACCGGATACAAAATCCTGACATTTTTTCAGCCATTTCTGATGCATGGCATCTACAGAGCCTTTTTCCTGTTCGTATGGGCGCATACGGTAAACGCAGCGCATGAAAATATCTCCAAAAACGGCACCATAAGCGGCACGCACCAATAATTCCAGATTAATGTGGAAACCGGGATTGCTCTCGATTCCGCCTAAGTTTAAGGAAATAACAGGAACTTGAGGCATACCTGCTTTTTCCAAGGCGCGCCTGATAAAGCCGATATAGTTGGTAGCACGACAGCCACCGCCTGTCTGGGTCATAATCACTGCAGTCTTGTTTAAATCATATTTACCGGAAAGGAGCGCATCCATAATCTGACCTACTACAATCAGGGAAGGGTAACAGGCATCGTTGTTTACATATTTAAGCCCAACATCAACTGCCTGTTTATTGTCATTGTTAAGCACTTCAAAGTGATATCCGCAGGCCTTCATGGCAGGCTCAATCAAATCAAAGTGAATGGGTGACATCTGAGGACAAAGAATGGTGTAGTCCTTTCGCATTTCTTCCGTAAAGGATACCTTGTTAATAGCAGAAGAACGGATGGTACGTTCTTTCTGCTTCTGTTCACGCACTTTGATGGCGGAGAGCAGGGAACGGATACGGATTCTTGCTGCACCTAAGTTATTTACTTCGTCAATTTTCAGACAAGTATAAATTTTATCGGAGCCGGTAAGAATGTCATTTACCTGGTCGGTAGTAACGGCATCTAAGCCGCAGCCGAAGGAGTTAAGCTGTATTAAGTCCAGATTGTCTACAGTCTTTACATAGCTTGCTGCCGCATAAAGTCTTGAATGATACATCCACTGGTCGGAAACAATTAAAGGACGTTCAGGCTTTGCAAGGTGGGAGATAGAATCTTCCGTAAGTACCGCAATATCGTAGGAGTTAATCAGTTCCGGAATACCATGATTGATTTCCGGGTCAATGTGATAAGGACGTCCTGCAAGAACAATACCGCGCTTTTTATTGGCAGCAAGGTAAGCAAGAACTTCTTCTCCTTTATCCTGCATATCCTTACGGGCATTAGCCTGTTCCTCAAAAGCAAGGCGGGCAGCTTCCATGACTTCCTCTACGGGTAATTCTTTAAATTCTCGCACAAGCGCTTCTGTAATGGTCTTTAAATCCTTAAAGGACATAAACGGATTACGGAGAATTGCCTCTCCTCTGCCGATTTCCTCTACATTGTTTTTGATGTTTTCTGAGTAAGAAGTAACAATAGGACAGTTATAGTGGTTATTGGCATCTTCAAATTCGCATCTTTCGTAGAAAAGAGCAGGATAGAAGATAAAGTCCACCTTTTGGTTAATCAGCCAGTTTACATGTCCGTGAGCCAGTTTGGCAGGGTAGCACTCTGATTCACTGGGAATGGATTCGATGCCGAGCTCGTAAATCTTCCGGTTGGAAACAGGGGATAATACCACCTGATACTTCAGCTGTGTAAAGAAAGTAAACCAAAACGGATAGTTTTCGTACATATTCAGTACACGTGGGATACCTACCCGACCTCTTACCGCTTCGTCTGCAGGGAGCGGCTCATAGCCGAAGATGCGCTTTAACTTATAGTCAAACAGGTTGGGAACACCGTTTTCGTTTTTCTGTTTTCCAAGACCACGTTCACAGCGGTTTCCGGATATGTACTGGCGTCCGCCTGAAAATTTGTTGATGGTGAGACGACAGTTGTTGGTGCAACCCTTACATTTTGCCATGCTTGTTTCAAACTGTAAGGTGTTGATTTTCTCAATGGGAAGCATAGAAGTCTGATAATCTTCCGTGTAATGTTCCCTTGCAATTAATGCAGCACCAAATGCACCCATAATACCTGCGATATCAGGGCGGATGGCTTCACAGTCTGCAATTTTTTCAAAGCTTCTGAGAACAGCATCATTATAGAAGGTACCACCCTGAACTACAATATTTTTGCCAAGCTCGGAAGCGCTGGATACCTTGATAACCTTAAACAGCGCGTTTTTGATAACGGAATAAGCAAGTCCCGCGGAAATATCGGAAACAGAAGCCCCTTCCTTCTGAGCCTGTTTTACTTTGGAGTTCATAAATACGGTACATCTGGTTCCCAAATCAATGGGATGTTCTGCAAACAGGGCAGTATAAGCGAAATCCTCTACACTGTAATTTAAGGATTTTGCAAAGGTTTCGATAAAGGAACCGCAACCGGAGGAGCAGGCTTCGTTAAGCTGTACGCTGTCTACTGTCTGATTTTTGATTTTAATACATTTCATATCCTGACCGCCGATATCAAGAATGCAGTCCACGTCAGGGTTAAAGAAAGCGGCAGCATAATAGTGGGCCACGGTTTCTACTTCCCCGTCGTCCAAAAGGAAAGCGGCTTTCATCAGTGCTTCTCCGTAGCCGGTAGAGCAGGAACGGACAATTTTGGCACCTTCCGGAAGCTTCGCATAAATTTCTTTGATGGCTCTGATGGCGGTTTTTAATGGACTACCGTCATTACTGCTGTAAAAAGAATAGAGCAGACTGCCATCTTCGGAAACAAGTGCCACCTTGGTGGTAGTACTTCCCGCATCAATACCCAGATAGCAGTTGCCGCGGTAGGTATCGAGTTCGGCAGTGTGAATATGGTGCTTGGAATGTCTTTGCTTAAATATTTCATAATCCTCCTCACAAGCAAAGAGCGGTTCCATACGTTCTACTTCAAATTCCATTTTGATATCGGAAGAAAGCTTGCCTACCATTTCTTCCATGGAGTAGCAAACTTCTTCTTTGGCATTTAAGGCAGAACCGATTGCTGCAAAGAGATGAGAATGCTCAGTTTCGATAATATGCTCATCATCCAGCTTTAAGGTTCTGATAAATGCTGTTTTTAATTCGGATAAAAAGTGTAGCGGTCCACCAAGGAACGCAACATGACCGCGGATAGGCTTACCGCAGGCAAGTCCGCTGATGGTCTGATTGACAACTGCCTGAAAAATAGAGGCTGATAAATCTTCTTTGGTAGCTCCTTCATTAATCAGAGGCTGAATGTCAGATTTGGCAAATACACCGCATCTGGCGGCAATAGTGTATAAGGAGTTGTAATTTTTGGCATATTCATTTAAGCCTGAGGCATCTGTCTGCAAGAGAGAAGCCATTTGGTCGATGAAGGAACCTGTACCGCCGGCACAGATGCCGTTCATACGTTGTTCTACGTTGCCGCCTTCAAAATAAATGATTTTGGCATCTTCGCCGCCAAGCTCAATGGCAACATCTGTTTTGGGAGCCATTTCCTTTAGCGCGGTGGCAACGGAAATAACTTCCTGTACAAAAGGAACCTTTAAGTGATTTGCCAAAGTAAGACCGCCGGAACCTGTAATCATGGGATGAAGAATGATATTTCCCAATTTGCTATATGCGTCTTTTAGTAAATCGGATAAGGTTTCCTTTATATTGGCAAAGTGCCTTTTATAATCGGAAAAAAGAATACTGTGCGCATTATCTAATATGGCAATTTTTACCGTAGTGGAACCGATATCAATTCCAAGTGTATAATGCTGATTGTCCATAAAATACCGCCTTTCTGGTGATTTGTTGCTATGTAAATAAGAAATTATTTTTTCCTATTAAATGCTGTCGACAAATTACGACATACGCAGTTATTATACGCCACCGTTTTTTAAATTGCAACTTGCCATTTATAAACAATGTGTTAAGAATTTGTTCAGATATTATAATGAAATTAAATTTGCACGGTAAATATTAAATTTTTATAGCTTTGTTTACATTTAAAGGTGGGAATGATAAAATATATGTTACTGTTTTGAAAATATTGATAGAAGGAGAACAGCTTGCAGTCTTATGAGTAAATTTGAAAAGAAGTTTGGTAAATATGCCATTAAAAATATTTCACTGGCATTGATATTGTGTTATGCATGCGGATATCTGATTAGCTGGATTAATCCTACATTTTTGAATTATTTGACACTGAATCCTTATGAAATTGTTTTTCACGGCCAGGTGTGGAGACTGGTGTCATGGCTGATTGTACCGCCGGACAGCTTTGACTTCTTTACCTTGCTGATGCTGTATTTTTATTACTCCATCGGTACGACATTGGAGAGAACATGGGGCACATACCGGTATAATTTGTATTTGTTTCTTGGAATGATCTTCACGGTAGTCGGAGCCTTTGCATTGATGGGCTACAATTATTTATTCCAGGCAGAGGCTGTCGCACTTTACGGTGCTGAGACATTTTTTGCAATCTATGCAACCATGTTCAGTACTTATTATGTAAATATGTCCATTTTTTTGGCATTTGCAGCAACATTCCCCAATATGCAGGTATTGCTGTTCTTTCTGATACCGGTGAAAGTAAAGGTTATGGGGATTATTTACGGAGCCCTTTTGGTGTATCAGTTTATTGCCGGATATGGAAGCGGATTAATATCCGTTGCGGGAATGATAGTGCCGGCTACGCTTTTTACAGTGGCGAACCGTTTTGTAATCGGAGCGTCCCTTCTTAATTTTGTAGTATTTTTCTTTACCAGCAGAAATATGATTCATATGTCACCGAAGCAGGTGAAGCGCAGACAGGAATTTAAGCGGGAAGTGAAGAAAGCGGTTAAGGTGACAAGGCATAAATGTGCAATATGCGGCAGGACGGAAGAGAGCAATCCGGAACTGGAATTTAGGTTCTGTTCAAAATGCGAAGGCAATTATGAGTACTGTCAGGATCATTTATTTACGCATACGCATGTAAAGCATAATTAATGATAGTTTATGAGGGATATTATGGGAGCAAATCAGGAGATTTTATTTGCAAAAACATTGGAAGAAGTCAGAAAAACAGCAAAAGCGCAGGGAAACACCATCTCTAAAGAGCAGGTGGAAGAAGCATTCGCAGCCCTTGCTTTGTCAGAGGAACAACTTGCCCTTGTCTATGATTACCTGGAAAAACACAAAATCGGTGTGGGTGAGCCGGTGGATTTAGATGATTATCTTTCAGAGGAAGAAATTGATTATTTGGAAGAATATAAAAAGGAACTTGCTTCTTTAGAAACCTTAAGTGAGGGAGAAAAGGAAGCAGTTACGCTTTCAGCCATGGCGGGAGAACGTGATGCCCAGCAGAAACTGATTGCAGTTTATTTACCGCAGGTAGTTGAGATTGCCAAGCTTTATACAGGACAAGGAGTGTATTTGGAAGACTTAATCGGAGAAGGCAATGTGGCAATTACCATGGGCGTGACTATGCTGGGGTGTTTGGAACATGCCGCGGAAGCGGAAGGGATGCTGATGAAAATGGTGATGGATGCCATGGAAGAACTGATATCTGAGGCAGTGGCAGATGATGAAAGAGGTCGTAAAGCACTTGCAAAAGTGAATAAAGTGGCAAAGAAAGCCAAAGAACTTTCTGATGATTTAAAACGTAAAGTGACGGTAGAAGAATTGGCAAAAGAAAGCGGAATGAGTGAAAAATATATTTTGGAGGCATTGCGCTTTTGCGGATATTCCATTGAAGAAATAGAAAGACCATAGGAAATGCAAAGCACCGCGGGAGAGATACATGACTGAACAGAACGGACAATCCTTACAGGATAATGATTTTAAGTATATAATGCTTGACAGCAGTAATGTGTGTCTGGGAGCGAGACTTTCTTTTGCAGAGCTGATGGAGCATGAGTTGCTTCCGTTTAAGCTTAAGGCAATTATTACGCATTATGTGTACAAAGAAGCAGACCCGGAGACTACATTGGAAAGCCAGTTTTATTACATGGAGAAGAATACCTTTTTGTATGATACCTTTGTACAGCTTCGGACAAGAGTAAAAGTAAATGAGATGGTAGAGAAAAAGACATTGTTTGGAAAAAGGAAAATGAAATACAAAGAAACGGTGTATTCTTTAAAAGAGTTTGCGGAAATAAATCTGGCAAAAAAGAAGGCTTCCGGAATTATTATTTGTGAAATTGTCATTTCCAAACTTGGTATGATGACATTTAGTGTCTGAAACGTGACATAAAACGGTCGAAACGTGCCATATTATATCAAAATGAAAAAAATTATGTCAGAAACACTTGCCAAAAATCATTTTGCCTGTTATAATTTGAACAGAAGTTGAGGAAAACAATAGTTTTACTTCAACTCATAAATTTCGGTAAAATTCCCCTTTTACACTGAGCGAGTCGGAAACTTGTTTCCGCTCGCTCTTTTATTTGTGCAAAAGAGAACCGTGAAGTGTTCTTCTATGGTGTGAAGCCTATTGTATTTTAGAAAAATTAGGTTATACTTTTATTATAACATTTTGGAAGGAATAGTGAGAATGAAACAACAGATTGAAAATTTGAATGCATATGAAATGATAGAACGGAGAATGATTTCCGATTTGAATTCGGAAGGTGTGATTCTGAAACACAAAAAGACGGGAGCACATATTACCTTGCTATTAAATGATGATGAAAATAAGGTGTTTTATATCGGTTTTCGTACGCCGCCGGAAGACAGTACCGGTGTGGCACATATTCTGGAGCATTCCGTGCTTTGCGGTTCTAAAAATTATCCGGTAAAAGATCCGTTTATCGAACTGGCAAAAGGGTCACTCAATACCTTTTTAAATGCAATGACATATCCCGATAAGACAGTGTATCCGGTTGCAAGCTGCAATGACAAAGACTTTAGAAATCTGGTAAATGTATATCTTGACGCAGTTTTTTATCCCAATATTTATAATGAAGATAAAATTTTTATGCAGGAAGGATGGCACTATGAGATGGAGGATGAGCAGGATGATTTATCCATCAACGGTGTGGTTTACAATGAAATGAAGGGTGCTTTTTCTTCACCCGATGATGTGGTAGAGAGAGAGATTATGAATTCTTTGTATCCGGATACCACGTATGGCCTTGAATCCGGCGGTGACCCTGATGTAATTCCAAAGCTTACCTATGAGCAATTTCTTGCATTTCACGGAAGATATTATCATCCATCCAACAGTTATATTTATCTGTATGGTAATATGGATGCGGTAGAATATCTGACTTTTTTAGATGAAAAGTATTTAGACAGCTTTGATGCCATTTCCATTAATTCGGAAGTGAAGAAACAGGAACCTTTCGAAAGCACGAGAGAATTAGTAAAGGAATATTCTGTTATGGAAGATGAGTCTGTCGAAGAAAACACTTATCTTACGTACAATATCTCTATGGGAAGCAGTCTTGATAAAGAATTGTATATTGCTATGGATGTACTTGATTATGTACTTTGTTCTGCACCGGGAGCTCCGGTGAAACAGGCACTCCTTGATAAGGGAATCGGTAAGGACGTATACAGCAGTATGGAAACAGGTATTTTGCAGCCTTATTTTAGTGTGATTGCTAAAAGTGCCGAAGCTAAGCAGAAAGAAGAATTTGTGCAGACGATTACGGAGGTTTTGCAAAAACAGGTAGCGGAAGGGATTGACAAAAAGGCACTTCGTGCAGCCATCAACTATTTTGAGTTTAAGTACAGGGAAGCAGATTTCGGTTCCTATCCCAAGGGATTGATTTTGGGATTGAATGCACTTGACAGCTGGCTTTATGACAAGAGTGCACCTTTTATGCATATTGAGGCAAATGATACTTATAAAGTGCTGAGAGAAAAGATTGATTCCGATTATTATGAAAAGCTGATTGAAAAATGGATGCTTGATAATACTCATAAAAGCATTTTGACGGTAAAGCCCATGCCCGGACTTACCACACAGAAGGATGCCCTGTTATTTGACCAATTGCAGGAATACAAGCAGTCCCTTAGCAGGGAAGAAGTGCTTAAAATTGTAGAAGATACCAAGGCGCTGCGGGACTATCAGGAACAGCCAAGCACAAAAGAAGCATTAGAGACTATTCCGCTTCTTGCAAGGGAAGATATGAAAAAAGAGGCAACTGCTTACGTCAATGAGGTAAAGGCAATCGGAGATACCACATTCCTTGTGCATGATATTTTTACAAACGGTATCGGTTATTTCAATTTGGTGTTTGATTTGGGAAAGGTACCCGGCGAATTATTTCCTTATGTAGGAATATTAAAAGCCGTTCTCATGATGGTAAATACAGAGCATTACAGCTACGGAGAGTTGTTTAACGAAGTGAATATGCATACCGGTGGTATCCGTTTTGTGATTAATACTTATACCAATGCAGATGACATGGATAAATACAGCGTCAAACTGGAAGTAAAGACAAAAGCACTTTATGAGAATAAGGAAAAAGCGTTTGAGCTGATGAAAGAAATTTTGCTTACGTCTGATTTTACGGATGAGAAAAGACTGCGTGAGATTATTGCGGAAGCAAAATCAAGAATGCAGGCATCTATGACAAGTGCGGGACATTCGCTGGCAGCCATTCGTGCCATGGCAGGATTTTCTCCTACGGCGGCGGTATCGGAACAGTTAAACGGAATTCCTCAGTACCGTTTACTTGAAGAATTAGATAGCGATTTTGAAAATAAAAAAGCAGAACTTATATCAGTTTTAAAACAATTAACAGTATATATTTTCAGACCGGAAAACCTGCTTGTGGATTATGTCGGTACGACAGAAGGATTAACAGGTATTGAAGGCCTTGTAGATGATTTGAAAAAGGTTTTATTTACAGAGGCAGTTTCAGGAGAAACTTTTGTACCGGAGTCTGTAATCAAAAAAGAAGGATTTATGACGGCAGGACAGATTCAATATGTATGCCGTGCCGGAAACTATATTAAAAAGGGACTGCCTTATACCGGAGCACTTAAAGTGTTAAAGGTGATGATGGGATATGAGTATCTCTGGAATCAGGTTCGTGTAAAAGGCGGTGCTTACGGATGTATGTGCAATTTTGCAAAGAACGGTGACGGATATTTTGTGTCCTATCGTGATCCGAATCTTGAAAAGACGATAGAGGTTTACGAGCAGGCAGCAGAATATATCAAAAACTATGACGCTGATGAGCGTACCGTAACTCAGTTTATTATCGGGGCAATCAGTGAACTGGATGTGCCCATGACACCTATGACAAAGGGGGCTTATTCGCTTGGCGGTTATCTGACGAAGCTTCCGATGGAACGCATTCAGAAGGAGAGAGATGAGCTTCTTTCTACAACGGCAGAAACATTGAAAGGCTTGTACCGTTATGTGGATGCATTTATGAGTTATGATGCTCTGTGTGTGGTGGGAAATAGTGATAAAATTAAAGAGAATAAAGAAATGTTCGAAACAGTGGAACAATTATTTCATTAGGATTTAGGGGAGGAATTGCAAATGAAGAAGAGAGTATCTGTAGGTTTTATGTGCATTTTGATGCTGGCGCTTACGCTTCTTGCAGGATGCGGAGGCTCATATGAGAGTGCTTCGGAAACAGTTGCCATGGAAGCGCCTGCCTCAGAAGAATACTATGCGGAAGATATTTATACAAGTACAATGGTGACGGAAGAAGCCGTGGAAGAAGAAACCGGTTCCGGATCGGCGGAGCCGGCGCAGGCGGCTCAGACGCAGCGCAAGTTAATCCGTAACGTAAATCTTGATGTGGAGACGGAGAACTTTGATGTCCTGATGAGTTCCGTTGCAGAGAAAACAAAAGAATTTGGCGGATATATTGAACAGAGCCGGGTTTATAACGGCAGTCAATATTATGACGAGAGAAGAAATGCAGATATAACTTTGCGTATTCCTGCAGAAGGATTGGACGATTTCCTTTCTGCAGTATCAGAAAACTGTAATGTAATCAGTCAGAACGAGACTGTGGAAGATGTTACCTTGCGGTACGTAGATTTGAAGAGTCACAAGGAAGCACTTGAGACAGAGCAGGACAGACTGCTTGAACTTTTGGAACAGGCACAGACGGTAGAAGATATTATTACCATTGAAAGCAGACTTTCTGAAGTGCGTTATCAGCTTGAAAGTATGGAATCACAGCTTCGTACATTGGAAAATCAGGTTTCTTACAGCACGGTATATCTGTACATAGCAGAAGTAAAGCGTTACACACCGGTAAAAGAACAGACAACATGGGAGAAAATTTCCACAGGTTTTGTTGACAGTATATATGATGTGGGAGAAGGAATCAGAGATTTCTTTATTGGTTTTATTGTTAACATTCCTTATCTTGTAGTATGGGCTGTTGTTATTACTGTGGTAATATTGATAATCCGTTTTGTCAGAAAGATTGCAAAGAAAATGAAAATGAAAAAGCCGGAGAATCCGGAAGCAAAGAGTGCCGTAAAAAATGAAGAAAAGGCAGACGGCAGTAAATAAACGACTGGAAATCAAAGGAAAGATATCAAATACAGAATAAGAGGAAAGCAGAATGAATGAACAGCATAAATCCGGTTTTGCCACTTTAATCGGCAGACCAAACGTAGGAAAATCCACATTGATGAACAGTCTGATCGGGCAGAAAATTGCCATAACTTCACGGAAACCGCAGACTACAAGAAACAGAATTCAGACCGTGTATACTTCGGACGAGGGACAGATTGTTTTTGTGGATACGCCGGGCATTCACAAGGCAAAGAATAAATTGGGCGATTATATGGTAAATATTGCGGAGCGCTCCATTAATGAAGTGGATGTGGTTTTGTGGCTTGTGGAGCCCACAAATTATATCGGAGCGGGGGAACAGCATATTATTGAACAATTGAAAAAAACAAAAACCCCCGTCATTCTTGTTATCAATAAAATTGACACCGTAAAAAAAGAGGAATTGTACGGATTTATTGACACTTATCGCAAGGAAATGGAATTTGATGAAATAGTTCCTGTATCAGCGCTCAAAAAAGAAAACACAGATGAACTGATAAAATGTATTATGAAGTATTTGCCATACGGACCTGCATTTTATGACGAAGATACCATTACAGACCAGCCCCAGAGACAAATTGTGGCAGAGATGATTCGTGAAAAAGCGCTCCGTCTTTTGGAGGAAGAAATTCCTCATGGTATTGCCGTTACCATTGAGCGGATGAAATGGCGTGATGACGGTATTGTGGATATCGATGCAACCATCATCTGTGAGAGAGATTCCCATAAAGGAATTATTATAGGAAAACAGGGGAGTATGTTAAAGAAAATCGGTACCGGTGCCAGAAGAGATATTGAAAAAATGCTGGAATACCGGGTAAATCTCCAACTTTGGGTAAAGGTGAAGAAGGACTGGAGAGACAGTGATTTCCTTCTCAAAAATTTCGGTTATAATCCCAAGGAATACGAATAGAAAAGAGAAAATAGCAAACCCTAATATAGACTTATCGTTTCTTGGTATCCGATAAGTATCGATACAAATCAGGGGGCGCAAGATGAAGGAAACGAATTACTGGCAACAATTTATGAGTACGGGGAAAATAGATGATTATCTGTCTTACAAACGACAGAACGGAGAAATGAAGCAGGAAGTTGAGGGAGAGCATCCTCATGCAGGAACTTTTCAGTGTAACAGGAATCATATTGAAGGCGGAACCTTTCGGGGAATATGACAGGAGAGTTGTAATACTTACTAAAGAATGCGGCAAGATAGCTGCTTTTGCCAGAAGTGCAAGAAAGCAGGGAAGCAGACTGCTTGCCGCTACCAATCCGTTTTGCTTTGGAGAATTTAAGGTATATAAAGGAAGAACCTCTTATAATGTGACAGAGGCGACAATCAGCAATTATTTTGAGTCGTTAAGAGAAGATTTTGAGGGAGCCTGTTACGGTATGTATTTTCTGGAAGTGATGGACTACTATACCAGAGAAAACAATGATGAAAAAAATATGTTAAAGCTTTTATACCAGTCGCTGCGGGCACTTTGCCATGAAGGACTGGATAACCGCTTGGTGCGTTACATATTTGAGGTGAAAGCACTTGCATTAAACGGAGAGTATCCGGGACTTCCGGAGCAGAAAAGTTACCGGGATTCTACGGTATATGCGGTTTCGTATATTGTAAATTCCACGGTGGAAAAACTGTACACTTTTAAAGTTACAGAGGATGTGCTTGCAGAACTGAAGGAAATTGCTGATATTTTCAGACACAAATTTATAGACCGCAAATTTAAAAGCTTGGAAATACTGGGGGAACTTGAAATTTCATGAACTTGAAATTCCATGTTGAAAAACGGAAATAAGTCATATATAATGAATTGGGTGTAAGGGTTAATAACCTGAAAGAGTGGGAGTTGAGATGATTATGACAGAGATTTTTCCCCGAAACAGGGTTTTGCCGAAGATAAAGACCGGTTTTTTGCTGATTGGTATTTTGTTTGGAATGACAGCTTGCAGTCCACCTGCCGGTGAGGTGGGAACGGAAATTTCCGTTTTGAAAGACGGTAGCATTCACATGCAAATTGCAGAGAGCTTTGATAAGCCTTACTATGATAAGGACGAATTACAGCAAAGCATTTTGGAAGAAGCGGCAAGCTATAACAGAGAAATAGGCAGCGGTAATATTACGGTAGAAAAGATTACCGTAGAAGAAAACGTTGCCCAGGTAAAAATGAATTATGCGAGTGCTGCGGATTATGCTGCGTTTAATGAGTGTATTTTCTTTATAGGGAGTGCGCAGGAAGCAGTGGATGCCGGATTTGATTTAAATACAGTGCTTAGCGGAGTAAAAGATGAACTGGAGACTATCGGTATGTCCGATATGCTTGCTATGACAGATTATCGGATGCTGATTACAGATTGCACCGATGATATTACCCTTGGTGGGAAGGCTGCATATGTGAGTGATAATGTATTTGTCAGCAAAAACGGAAAGTGCGTAACGCTTGTGGCAGAAGGCGCGCCGGCGTATGTGATGTTTCAGTAATAAGTAATGTAAAAGTGCGCGAATGCGCTTAAGTACAGAATATAAAACGAAAGGTATGTGTATCATGGAAAAAACAATGGAAAAAATCGTAGCTTTGGCAAAAGCAAGAGGATTTGTATATCCCGGCTCCGAAATTTACGGAGGTCTTGCCAATACATGGGATTACGGTAATCTCGGTGTGGAACTGAAAAATAATGTAAAGAAAGCATGGTGGCAGAAATTTGTAATGGAAAACCCCTATAATGTAGGTGTTGACTGTGCAATTCTTATGAATCCCCAGACATGGGTAGCTTCCGGTCATCTTGGCGGATTTTCTGACCCCTTAATGGACTGTAAGGAATGTCATGAGCGTTTCCGTGCAGATAAAATTATTGAAGATTATGCAGCAGAGAATGGTATTACATTGGAAAGTTCCATTGACGGCTGGTCTCAGGAAGAAATGAAGAAATTCATTGAGGATAATAATATTCCCTGCCCTACCTGTGGTAAGCATAACTTTACTGACATCCGTCAGTTTAACTTAATGTTCAAGACTTTCCAGGGTGTTACCGAGGATGCTAAGAATACCGTATATTTAAGACCTGAAACAGCACAGGGTATTTTTGTAAACTTTAAGAATGTACAGAGAACATCCCGTAAGAAAATTCCTTTCGGTATCGGTCAGATCGGTAAGTCTTTCCGTAACGAAATCACACCCGGAAACTTTACCTTCCGTACCAGAGAATTTGAACAGATGGAACTTGAATTTTTCTGTGAACCCGATACAGACCTTGAATGGTTTGCATATTGGAAGCAGTTCTGTATTGACTGGTTACAGACACTTGGCATTAAGCCTGATGAGATGCGTGTACGTGACCATGATAAAGAAGAATTATCCTTCTATTCCAAAGCAACTACTGATATCGAGTTCTTATTCCCCTTTGGTTGGGGCGAACTTTGGGGTATTGCTGACAGAACCGACTATGACTTGACCCAGCATCAGAACGTATCCGGACAGGATATGAGCTACTTTGATGACCAGAAGAATATCAAATATGTTCCTTACGTTGTAGAACCTTCACTCGGCGCAGACCGTGTGGTTCTGGCGTTCCTTTGCGCAGCATATGACGAAGAGGAAATTGGTGAGGGCGATGTGCGTACCGTGCTTCATTTCCATCCGGCACTTGCACCTGTTAAGATTGGTGTGCTTCCGCTGTCCAAGAAATTAAACGAAGGTGCTGAGAAGATTTTCACAGAACTTTCCAAGAAATATAACTGTGAATTTGATGACAGAGGCAACATCGGTAAGAGATACCGTCGTCAGGACGAAATCGGTACTCCTTTCTGTATTACTTATGACTTTGAATCCGAAACAGACGGCTGTGTAACCGTAAGATTCAGAGATTCCATGGAACAGGAAAGAGTAGCAATTGCTGATTTGGATGCTTACTTTGCAGATAAGTTTACTTTTTAAGGATTGAATAGAAAGCATGCCTAAAGGCATGAGTGAAGAGGTTAGAACAAATGAAACAGTATGGCGTAAATGAACTTCGTAGAATGTTTCTTGAATATTTTGAAGCAAAGGACCACTTGAGACTGAACAGTTTTTCCTTGGTTCCGAAGAATGATAAGAGTCTTCTGCTTATTAACTCCGGTATGGCGCCTTTAAAGCCTTACTTTACAGGTGCTGAGATTCCGCCTAAGAGCAGAATTACTACCTGTCAGAAGTGTATCCGTACCGGTGATATCGAGAACGTAGGTAAGACAGCAAGACACGGTACATTCTTTGAAATGCTGGGTAATTTTTCTTTCGGAGATTATTTTAAGGAAGAAGCAATTTCTTATACATGGGAGTTTCTTACAGAAGTAGTGGGGCTTGATAAAGACCGTCTGTATCCTTCCGTATTTGAAGAAGATGATGAAGCATTTGAAATTTGGAATAAAAAGATAGGTATTGCGTCTGAGAGAATTTTCCGTTTCGGAAGAGCTGATAACTTCTGGGAGCATGGAGAAGGTGCATGCGGTCCCTGTTCCGAAGTATATTATGACCGTGGTGAAAAGTATGGTTGCGGTAAGCCTGATTGTAAGGTGGGCTGCGATTGTGACAGATATATGGAAATCTGGAACGACGTATTTTCACAGTTTTATAACGACGGTAAGGGAAATTATACGGAGCTTGAGAAAAAGAATATTGATACCGGTATGGGACTTGAGCGTCTTGCCTGTGTAGTACAGGACGTGGACTCTATGTTTGATGTAGATACCATGAAAGCTTTAAGAGATCATGTGTGTTCTCTTGCAGGCAAACAGTACGGTGAAGATTACCAGACAGACGTTTCCCTTCGTGTGGTAACAGACCATATCCGTTCCGTAACCTTTATGGTTTCTGACGGTATTATGCCTGAAAACAGCGGTAGCGGTTATGTTATGAGACGACTTCTGCGTCGTGCATGCCGTCACGGAAGAATCCTCGGTATTCAGGGAGCATTCCTTGCAGACCTTGCAGTAACTGTAATTGAGGGCTCTAAGGACGGTTATCCCGAACTGGAGGAGAAGAAGGAATTTATCCTTAAGAATATTGCAAAAGAGGAAGAGCAGTTCAATAAGACTATCGACCAGGGCCTTGCCATCTTAGCCAAGATGGAAGAGGAAATGGAAAAGAACGGCACTAAGGTTCTTTCCGGTGCTGATGCATTTAAGTTATATGATACCTTTGGATTCCCTATCGACTTGACCATCGAACTTTTGGAAGAAAAGGGTTATACCTATGATGAAGAAGGCTTTGAAAAGGCAAAGGCAGATGCAAAGGCACAGTCAAAGGGTACTTATGTCGGTGCAGAACATATGGCAGGTCGTGCAAGAAACGTATATGACGACCTTGATTTGAATCTTGAGACAGTATATGTAGGTTACACAGAATCCAGTTGTGGTGCAAAGATTACAGCCATGACAACAGATGCTTCTAAGGAAGATGCAGCTGTTACAGATACACTTTCCGAAGGACAGAAGGGTACTGTAGTTTTAGATACAACCTGTATGTACGGCACCATGGGCGGACAGCTTGGTGATGCCGGTGTGATTTCCGCTAAGGATGGTGAGTTTGTTGTAACAGAGACCATTCATCTGACAGGCGCCAAGATTGGTCATGTAGGATATGTTTCCCGTGGTATGCTGAAAGTGGGTGATGAGGTGCTTGCAACCGTGGATGAGGCAAAGCACGCAAATACCTGTAAGAATCACTCTGCGACCCATCTTTTACAGAAAGCATTAAAGACAGTGCTTGGTAACCATGTAGAGCAGAAGGGCTCGTTGGTAACACCTGATCGTCTGCGTTTTGACTTTTCTCATTTTGAAGCTATGACCGCAGAGCAGATTGCACAGGTGGAAGCACTTGTAAATAAAGAAATCGCACTTGGTCTTCCTGTTGTTACAGATGAAATGAGCATTGCAGATGCAAAGAAGACAGGAGCAATGGCTCTCTTTGGCGAAAAATACGGTGAAAAAGTTCGTGTTGTCAGCATGGGCAAGAGCGATGCAGATGAAATTGAAGAAGCATTTAAGGGAGCATTTTCCGTAGAACTTTGTGGTGGTACGCATGTATCCAATACTTCTGCCATCCAGTCCTTTAAACTGTTATCCGAATCCGGCGTAGCAGCAGGTGTCAGAAGAATCGAAGCGCTGACAGGTGAAGGTGTACTTTCTTATTATGCAGATTTAGAGAAGAAGCTTGCAAAAGCAGCAGAACTTCTTAAGACAACCTCCGATAAGGTGGAAGAGAGAATTACTCATATTCTCGCAGAAAACAAAGCACTTGCTTCCGAAAATGAATCCTTAAAGAGCAAAGCGGCAAAGGATGCCCTTGGCGATGTTATGGATCAGGTTGTGGAAGTAAAGGGCGTAAAACTGCTTGCAACCAAGGTGACCGGTGTGGATATGAACGGTCTTAGAGACTTAGGCGACCAGCTGAAAGCAAAACTTGGCGAAGGTGTTATTGTGCTGATTTCTGATGCAGACGGCAAGGTAAATATGGTTGCAATGGCAACTGACGGCGCAATGGCTAAAGGGGCTCATGCAGGTAACCTGATTAAGGGAATAGCAGCACTTGTAGGCGGTGGCGGCGGCGGACGTCCCAATATGGCGCAGGCCGGCGGTAAGAATCCTGCAGGAATTGATGCAGCTATTTCTGAAACTGCAAAAGTATTGGAAGGTCAATTATAGTTTTGAAAAAGCCAAATAGTTTAAAATTGAAATATTTGGAGATATTTGCAAAAAATATAGTTGACTTGCGTTAAATTTGTGTTATAATCGTTATTGTGCTAGTGTGTGCACAAATAAAAACCCAATCAGTCGTGTTACTAGGAAGGGACTGAAGGGAGGTCAGGTGTAAGAATGTCAAACGTAATCGTAAAAGAGAACGAGACTTTAGATAGCGCTTTACGTCGTTTTAAGAGAAGTTGCGCAAAGGCTGGTATTCAGCAGGAAATTCGTAAGAGAGAACATTACGAGAAGCCCAGCGTAAGACGTAAAAAGAAATCTGAAGCAGCAAGAAAACGTAAATACAACTAATTTATATGTATGCAAAGTCCTTGGCAGATTGCCAAGGACTTTTTGCGTACAGACATTTTCGGAGCGAATCGTACATATTTATGGTAATAGAATACCGATATGGGGAGAGTTGGCTCGTGAATAAATTTTTCAAAGCGATTCTATGCTATCTGATGAGTATAGTGCTGTTTATGACTTCGTACGTCACGGTGCAGGCTGCGCCGGATTTACAAGCGCCTTCTTACATACTTATGGAGGCGTCCACAGGAAAAATCATATGTGAAGAAAATGCAACGGAGAGAAGAAGTCCGGCAAGTATCACTAAGATAATGACACTTCTTTTAATTTTTGAGCATTTAAATACGGGAAGAGTGCGTCTTGACAGTGAAGTGATGACCAGTGAATACGCTAAATCCATGGGAGGATCCCAGGTGTTTTTGGAGGAAGGGGAAATACAAAGTTTAGAAACTATTATCAAATGTATTGCGGTTGCATCAGGAAATGATGCCAGTGTGGCAGCGGCAGAATTTATTGCGGGTAGTGAAACGGAATTTGTGAAACTGATGAATGAAAAAGCAAAAGAGCTTGGAATGAACGATACTCACTTTGAGGACTGCTGCGGACTTAGTGATTCTGATAATCATTACACTACGGCAAAAGATGTGGCAATTATGTCAAGGGAACTGATTACCAAGTATCCGGAAGTCCTGAATTATACCAAAATCTGGATGGAGGATATTACCCATAAAACTTCTCAGGGAAACTCCAAGTTTACCTTATCCAGCACCAATAAACTGCTTAAAATGTACGAATGGACCACCGGATTAAAAACAGGTTCCACCAGTAAGGCGTTGTATTGTCTTTCGGCTACTGCAAGCAAGGATAATATTGATTTGATAGCGGTGGTGATGGGGTCACCAAGCAATAAAGTGCGCTTTCAGGATGCGATGAGTCTTTTGAATTACGGATATAGTGTCAGTGCGCTATACGAAGATGCCAATGAAGAAATTTTGCCGAAAATTCCGGTGAAAGGTGGTGTGAAGGAAGAAGCTTTTTTGGTTTATAAGGAGCCGTTTCGATACCTTGACATTGAAGGAAATGACTTGAATACCATTGAAAAAAGCATTGTGCTGCCGGAGGAAATAGAAGCGCCTGTAAACAAAGGTGATGCGGTAGGAGAAGCGGTCTATAAGATGAACGGACAAAGAATCGGCAGTGTTTCCATTTTGTCGGATGTGACCATAGAAAAAGCAGGGTATTTTGATTATGTGGGAAAGGTATGGAAACTGTTTTGTAGTTTTTGATAAGATGTGGTAAACTATACAGTGGTACGGGAAAAATAGTGATGAGGTGAAAAACAGCAGAGAGAAAAATTGTCTGCTGTGGTGAAATAATTATGATAAAGGCAATCTTACTGATATTGATAATAATCATTTTATTTTTTGTGATTGTGATGGTGGCAGACTGTCACCGGTTTGTGATAAAAGAATATACATGCATATCCCCTAAATTACAGAAGGACGGAAACTTCGTCCTTCTGTCGGATTTGCATAATACCTGCTTTGGCAAAGACAATGACAGATTGTTTCATGCCATAGAAAAAATAAATCCTGATGCCATTTTAATTGCGGGGGATATGTATACTGCGGCAAAAGAAGATCATATGCGGACTGCAGATTTTGTGTGCCGGCTGGCACAGCATTACCCGGTATATTACGGAAATGGTAATCATGAGCAGAAGACCAGAGTATACCCAGGTGTTTTCGGAACAATGTATGAAGAGTACATGACCCGAATTAAAGCAGCAGGGGTAAATGTACTGGTGAATGAAAGAGTAAACCTGCCACCTTATCGTATGGATATTTGCGGTTTGGAAATCGGCAGGGAATACTATGGGAAATTTGTGACACCTGATATGGATAAAGCATATATTGACGGATTAATCGGCAGAGCCTCAGAGGATAGGTTTTCATTACTGATTGCCCACAATCCGGATTACTTTGAGGCATATGCAGATTGGGGAGCAGACCTGGTGGTTTCCGGGCATGTTCATGGTGGACTTATGGTGTTACCTGTTCTGGGGGGCGTGATTTCTCCTAAGCTCTGCTTGTTTCCTAAATATGACGGCGGAGAATTTAAAACGGGTAACAGTACGATGATTTTGGGAAGAGGGCTTGGAACCCATACTCTTCCCATAAGGATTTTTAATCCGGGAGAATTGGTGGTGCTGCATCTTAGGAGAAAAGACGGATAGTGCGGTAAGAAGGTTGACTGAAAAATTGCGGCATGGTAAAATACAACAGTTCAAATGTTCAAGGAAACAGGAAGGAGATTGTGATGTTAAATACGAAATTATTCGACCATACCATTTTAAAAGCAGATGCTACAAAAGCACAGGTGGTAAAGATTTGTGAGGAAGCAAAAGAGCATCAGTTTATGTCTGTCTGTGTAAACAGTTACTACACATCACTTGTTGCAGAACTTCTTAAGGGAAGCGGTGTAAAAGTATGTACCGTGGTAGGTTTTCCTTTGGGACAAATGAGCACGGCTGCAAAAGCGGCGGAGACAGAACTTGCGGTAGCGGACGGCACAGAAGAAATTGATATGGTAATCAATGTGGGCGCTTTAAAGGATAAAGAATATGAAGTGGTTTTTGCAGATATCAAAGCTGTAAAGAAAGCCTGTGGACAAGCACTTCTTAAAGTAATCATTGAAACATGTCTTTTGACAGAGGATGAAAAAATAAAGGCATGTGAAATTTCCAAGGCAGCCGGTGCAGATTATGTGAAAACATCCACCGGATTTTCTACAGGAGGTGCTAATGCAGAGGATGTGGCATTGATGAGAAAATGTGTAGGTGAAGAACTGGGAGTGAAGGCTTCCGGCGGAATCCGGGATAAGGAAACGGCTGAGAAGATGGTTCAGGCAGGTGCCAGCAGACTGGGAACCAGTGCAACCATCGAAATTTGCAAATAGAGAGGTTTTGAAGTAATGGCAATTCCTGTTAAATTAGAGGTGTTTGAGGGACCTTTAGACCTTTTGCTTCACCTGATAGAAAAAAACAAAGTGGATATTTATGATATTCCCATTGTTGAAATTACCGCTCAGTATCTTGAATATATTCAGAATATGCAGACGGAAGACATGAATGTCATGAGCGAATTTCTTGTCATGGCAGCTACGCTTCTTGATATTAAATGTAAAATGCTTCTTCCCAAGGAAGTGAACGAGGAAGGCGAAGAGGAAGACCCGAGAGCAGAACTGGTACAAAAGTTATTGGAATACAAAATGTACAAATATATGTCCTACGAGTTAAAGGACAGACAGGTGGACGCCGGAAGAACCTTGTTCAAAGGGAAAACACTTCCCAAGGAAATTGAAGATTACAGACCACCTGTTGATTTGGAAGAACTTTTGGGAGATGCAGACCTTAATAAACTGCAGCAATTGTTTAAAACGGTAATGAGAAGACAGGAGGACAAGATTGACCCTGTCAGAAGTACCTTCGGAAAAATCGAGAGAGACGAAATTGATATGGAAGCGAAGTCTTTTTATGTAGAAGACTATATCAAAGAGCATAAGACTTTTAGTTTCCGTCAACTTCTGGAAAAACAAAAAAGTAAAATGGAAATTATTGTTACGTTTCTGATTATTCTGGAAATGATGAAAACAGGAAAAATATTCATTGTTCAGGAAGAGACATTTGATGATATTATGATTACATCAAATGTTGTACAGGGATAACAAACGTCCGGGAGGAAAACATTTTGGAAAGACAGAAAGCAAAAGCGGTTTTGGAAGCGATTCTTTTTACCATGGGTGAGTCTGTGGAAGTGGAACGGCTTGCAGCTGTGATTGAAGAAGATAAGAAAACAACAAAAGAAATTCTTTTGGAGATGCAACAGGAATACGAAGCGAAGGAAGGCGGCGTTACCCTGATGGAATTGGAAGATTCTTTCCAGATGTGCACCAAAGGAGATATGTATGAATATCTGATTAAAATTGCAAAGACTCCCAGAAAGTATGTGCTTACCGACACCCTTTTGGAGACCTTGTCCATTGTTGCATATAAGCAGCCTATTACCAGAGTGGAGATTGAAAAAATCAGAGGTGTAAGTTGTGACCATGCAGTAAACAGACTGGTAGAATTTGGCTTGATTGCAGAAGTGGGAAGACTGGATGCGCCGGGAAGACCGTTGCTTTTCGGAACTACAGAAGATTTTCTTCGCAGCTTTGGAGTGAAGTCCTTAGAGGAATTGCCGGAGCTTTCTGCTGTGCAGATTGAGGAATTTAAGGAACAGGCAGAACAGGAAATCAGCCTTTCAGTAGATGTGTAAGCAGTGTGGGATAATTTGCCTTAGGCATTCATATAAATGGATAAAGAAAGAAAAACGGAAGTTTTATGATGCCTTATTTACGCAAATTGACAGCAGCAGTAATGGTGATTGTGACACTTGGTTCTGTAGCGGCTTTACATGTATCCGCGCAGGAATCTGATAGTACAAACCTGCAGTTATACGCCCAATCAGCAGTCCTTATGGATGCCGGTTCCGGGCGTATTTTATATGAAAAAAACGGTTATGAAATAAGACCTATGGCAAGTACTACCAAAATTATGACCTGTATTTTGGCACTGGAGTATGGAAATTTAGAGGATTATGTTAAGGTATCCTCTTATGCGGCCTGTATGCCCAAAGTTAAACTGGGAATGCAAAGTGGGGAATATTATAAATTAAAAGATTTACTGTATTCGTTAATGCTTGAATCTCACAATGATTCTGCGGTTGCCATTGCGGAGCATATCGGAGGAAGTGTTGAAGGCTTTGCGGATATGATGAATCAGAAAGCGAGAGATATCGGTTGCTTTGATACGTATTTTGTTACACCGAACGGTCTTGATGCCACGGCAGTGACGGAAAACGGGGAAACCAAAGTACATTCTACGACGGCAGCAGACCTTGCTAAAATAATGGCATACTGTATTACCGGTTCGTCAAAGAAAGACGAGTTTCTTGCCATTACAAGAGAAAATAATTATTCATTCAATAACTATCGTGAAACAGAAAATGGATATACAAGCGGAAACAGAAACTTTTTCTGTAGCAATCATAATGCATTTTTATCCATGATGGACGGTGCCCTTTCCGGGAAAACCGGTTTTACGGGGAATGCGGGATACTGTTATGTGGGAGCTTTGCAAAGAGGTGAACGGACTTATATTGTTGCATTGCTTGCCTGTGGCTGGCCGAACAACAAAAGTTATAAATGGAGCGATACCAAAAAGCTGATGAATTATGGGGTTGAAAATTATACCTATCATCCTATTTCAGAAGTATCAGCAGCGAAGGACAGCTTTTTGCCAATAGAGGTAAAGAACGGACAGACAAAGCGAATCGGTGAGACTGCTTATGTGCCTGTGGTAGTGGTAAAGAAGGATGAGCGGGAAAAGATATCGGGCGTGCTTTTACGGGAAGGAGAAAAGATAGACGTTATTTGTAAACGGGAAAACGCTTTGGAAGCACCGGTGGAGGCAGGAACCGAAGTGGGCAGTATCAGCTACAAGGTTTTGGGGGAGGTTTACCGGGTAGAATATTTAGTGACATCGCAGGATATAGAAGCCGTTGATTTCATATGGTGTTTAAAACAGATATGGAAATATTACAGCAATTATAATATGATTTGATAAGGTGGTACAAAAGGACTGCGGCAGATACGAAGGGAGTTATAGATGAAAAAGATATTAGTCATTCTCACAGGGGGAACTATCGGAAGTAAAATAGAGGATAATGTAATTAATGTAAACAGTCAGTCGCCATACAGATTGTTATCCATGTATGAGGAACAGTATCGGAAAGAAGCATTTGATGTGATACAGCCTGTTAATGTGCTGAGCGAAAATATGACGCCGGATATCTGGCTGAAGCTTTTCCGGGCAGTGGAACAGGTTGACTGCGGAAAATATGACGGTATTATCATGACACATGGATCGGATACTTTGTCTTACACAGCGGCATTTATGGGAATGCTGTTTCATCATCTGCCCATTCCCCTTGTTATGGTTGCCAGCAATTATCCGCTGGGGCAGAAGGGGAGTAACGGACTGAATAATTTTGCATGTGCAGTGGAGTTTATCAGAGCGAAGGCTGTAAGAGGTGTGTTTGTGATTTACAGTGATGATGCCGGGATAAATCATGTGTATCTGGCAACACGCCTTGTGGAAGCAGACCCTTGTTTTGACCAGTTTAAAGATTTTGGGAAAGTTCCTTTCGGTAAGATGAAATGCGGAAAGTTTACAGTAAATAAGAATGGGTGGATTCCGTCAATACAGGAAGTGGAGACGCATAGCAGCAAAGAACTGGAAGTGCCGCAATATTTTGATAAGGATATTTTGGTTATCAGACCTTATCCGGGAATGAATTATTCTCAGTTTGATTTGTCGAAAAAGCCGGCGGCAGTGCTGCATTATTTATATCATTCTGCGACTGCCTGCACGGACGAGACGGCAGGAGATTATAACTTACTTCCTTTTGTAAAAAAGTGCAGAGAGCTTGGGATTGATTTTTATACTGCGTCCTATAAGCAGACGGAAGGGAAACAATACGCTACGGCAGATGCGCTTTTGCAGGCAGGTGTCATACCGCTTCTGAACATTTCCGTAGAAGCGGCATATGCAAAGCTGATGCTTATTTATCATCAGAAACAGGGGGATTTCAAGAGAATGGCGAGACAGGATTTTTATTTTGAAACAATACCTGCAAAAAACGCATAAAAAATATGTAAATTTTCAAAATTCGTGCTTTGCGAAAGCGTGTTTTTATGTTATACTGCTATAGATGCAATTATGGGGGTAGTCTGCCCCTGCGAGCATAGTTAATATTTTTTTAATATAAAATGGAGGGCTGAAAAATGAGTACTACTTCACAGGCGAGTCAAAGAATAGCAGCTTTACTCGATGAAAACAGTTTCGTTGAAATTGGTGCAATGGTAACAGCAAGAAGCACTGATTTTAATCTGAAACAGACAGAAACTCCTTCTGACGGTGTTGTAACCGGATACGGAGTAATTGATGGCAATCTTGTGTATGTTTACAGCCAGGATGCATCCGTTTTAAACGGTTCCGTTGGTGAAATGCATGCAAAGAAAATTGCTAACCTCTATGATCTGGCACTGAAAACAGGCGCACCTGTTATCGGACTTATCGATTCTGCCGGACTTAGATTACAGGAAGCAACAGACGCTTTAAACGGATTTGGAGAAATCTACTTAAAACAGGTTAAGAGTTCAGGTGTAATCCCCCAGATTACAGCTATTTTCGGAACCTGCGGCGGCGGACTTGCATTAATTCCTACTTTAACAGACTTTACATTCATGGAAGAGAAGAAAGCTAAATTATTTGTAAACTCTCCCAATGCATTAGACGGCAATGAAATCAGTAAGTGTGATACATCTGCTGCAAAATTCCAGAGCGAAGAAGCAGGCATTGTTGATGTGGTTGCTGATGAAGCAGGCGTTCTTGCAGAAATCAGAAGTCTCGTAAGCATGCTTCCCGCAAACAACGAAGATGATATGTCTTTCGAAGAATGCACAGACGACTTAAACAGAGCATGCGCAGAAATCGCAAACTGCGTAGGAGATACATCCATTGCACTTTCCCAGCTTGCAGATAACGGTATCGTATATGAAGTGAAGCGCGAATATGCAAAGGAAATGGTAACCGCATTTATCAAATTAAACGGTGTTACCGTAGGTGCTGTTGCAAACCGCAGTGAAGTTTACGGAGAAGACGGCAAAGTAGCAGAAAAGTATGATGCAGTGCTTACAGCAGCAGGCTGTGACAAAGCAGCTGATTTCATTACTTTCTGTGATGCATTTAACATCCCTGTACTTTCTCTTACAAATGTGAAGGGATTCAAGGCTGATAAGTGTAACGAAAAGAAGATTGCAAAAGCAGCAGCTCGTCTTACATACGCTTTTGCAGAAGCAACTGTTCCCAAAGTGAATGTAATTATCGGACAGGCTTACGGAAGTGCATACGTAGCTATGAACTCCAAGGCAATCGGTGCTGACATTACAATCGCATGGCCTGATGCACAGGTTGGATGTATGGATTCCAAGCTTGCAGCAAAAATCATTTGTGACGGACAGGGTGCAGACGCTATTGATGCATGTGCAAAAGAATACGAAGCATTACAGCTCAGCGCAGTAAGTGCAGCAAAGAGAGGATATGTAGATCAGATCGTAGAACCTGCCGATACAAGAAAATATGTAATCGGTGCTTTTGAGATGCTGTTTACCAAGAGGGAAGACCGTCCGGCTAAAAAACACGGCACAGTTTAGAAAGGATGATACTTAATATGAAAAAATGGTTATTAGTATTAGGTATGATCACCTGTATGATCGGGCTGACAGCCTGCGGCGGCAAAAAGGAAGTAACTCCTTTTTTGACAGACGCAGAGGCAAGTGACTATGCAACAGAGCAGATTGAAACGTTGAATAACGTGGTAAATCAGAATCAGCAGAGTCAGGTAACCGGCGAATGGCAGCTTGCGGCAATGGCAAGCTGGGAAGCAGCTCTTGAAGATATGGGTGATTATCAGAGTATTGTTTCCGTTGAAGCATCTTTGGATGAAGAAGACGGTACGATTAACGCTACTATACAGTGTAGCAAGCGTCAGGCAATTGTTGAATTTGTAATTGATGACCAGACAGTTACGGCAATGACAACCAATGTTGTATATACTTTTGGAGAGACAATGGAAAAAGCAGCGCTTAACACATTGCTCGGTATGGGTACCGTATTTATTGTTCTGATTTTAATCAGTGTAATTATCGCCTGCTTTGGATTTATTCCCAAGATTCAGGCTATGTTCAGCAAAAAGTCTAAAGCAGAAGAAAAAGCAGAAGCAGTTGACAATACCATTGCGCAGATTATTGAAAAAGAAGAATTATCTGATGACTTGGAACTTGTTGCAGTTATCGCAGCAGCTATCGCGGCGAGCGAAGGTGCAGCTTCTACTGACGGATTTGTTGTAAGAAGCATTAAGCGTGCCGGTAATAAATGGCAGAGAGCTTAATTGCAAAACGATATCAAAAAGAAATTGTAAATGTAAAATTACAGGAGGATTTAGTAATGAAAAATTATACCATTACCGTAAATGGAAACGTATATGATGTAGTAGTAGAAGAAGGCGTTAGCACAGGCGCACCCGTAGCTGCAGCACCCGTAGCACCCAAGGCAGCACCTAAGGCAGCTCCCGCAGCAGCACCTAAGGCTGCAGCAGGCAGTGCAGGCGGCATCAAGGTAGAAGCTGGTGCAGCAGGTAAGATTTTCAAGATTGAAGCTAAGGTTGGACAAGCAGTTAAGAAGGGTGATGCGGTTATCATTCTTGAAGCAATGAAGATGGAAATTCCCGTTGTTGCTCCCGAAGACGGTACCGTTGCAAGCATTGATGTAGCTGTTGGTGATCCTGTAGAAGCAGGTGCTGTACTGGCAACATTAAACTAAGACGGTGTAGTGGCACACATGATTTCATTTCTGACGTGTGTACCCTAGAAAACAACAGGAGGTAAAAGAAATGGATTATATTGTAACTACACTGGACAACTTAATCCATCAGACAGCGTTCTTCAATCTGACTTGGGGAAATTATCTGATGATTGTAGTGGCTTGTGTATTCCTTTATCTTGCGATTGCTAAAGGCTTTGAACCATTGCTTTTAACACCTATCGCATTTGGTATGCTGCTTGTTAACATTTATCCTGACATCATGATGAGTACTCATGATTCACCCAATGGTGTGGGCGGCTTACTGTATTATTTTTATCTCTTAGATGAATGGGCAATCTTACCTTCCCTGATTTTCATGGGTGTAGGTGCGATGACTGACTTTGGTCCTTTGATTGCCAACCCTAAGAGCTTTTTACTCGGTGCTGCGGCTCAGTTTGGTATTTTCGCAGCATACTTCGGAGCAATTGCTATGGGCTTTAATGATAAAGCAGCAGCAGCAATCTCCATTATCGGTGGTGCAGACGGTCCTACGTCCATTTTCCTTGCAGGTAAATTAGGTCAGACTGCTTTGCTCGGACCGATTGCGGTAGCAGCATATTCTTATATGTCACTGGTACCCATTATTCAGCCCCCTATTATGAAGTTATTAACAACAGAAAAGGAAAGAAAGATTAAGATGGGTCAGCTTCGTCCTGTATCCAAGCTTGAAAAGATTTTATTCCCTATCGTTGTTACTATTGTAGTTTGTATGATTCTCCCTACAACAGCTCCCCTTGTTGGTATGTTGATGTTAGGTAACCTGTTCAGAGAATCCGGAGTTGTAAGACAGCTTACTGATACAGCTTCCAATGCACTTATGTATATTGTAGTTATCCTGCTTGGTACATCTGTAGGTGCAACTACAAGTGCAGAAGCATTCCTGAACTTAGATACACTGAAAATCGTAGCACTTGGTCTGATTGCGTTTGCATTCGGTACAGCGGCCGGTGTATTATTTGGTAAGGCAATGTGTATCGCTACTAAGGGTAAAGTAAATCCCCTTATCGGTTCTGCAGGTGTATCTGCGGTTCCTATGGCAGCGAGAGTTTCCCAGAAGGTTGGTGCAGAAGCAGATCCTACAAACTTCCTGCTGATGCATGCTATGGGACCTAACGTAGCCGGTGTTATCGGTACAGCAGTTGCTGCCGGTACATTTATGGCAGTATTCGGAGTATTCTAAACAAACATGAAAAGAAATTCTATGGAGGAAATTTAAAATGGCAGATCAGGTTAAAAAGCCGGTTGGAATTATGGAAACCGTTCTTCGTGATGCACATCAGTCTCTGATTGCAACAAGAATGCCTACCGATATGATGCTTCCAATCGTTGAAAAAATGGATAAAGTTGGCTACCATGCAGTAGAATGCTGGGGTGGTGCAACATTTGATGCTTCCCTTCGTTTCTTAAAGGAAGATCCGTGGGAAAGACTCAGAAAATTGAGAGACGGATTCAAGAACACCAAATTACAGATGCTTTTCAGAGGTCAGAACATCTTAGGTTACAGACCTTACGCAGATGACGTAGTAGAAAACTTCGTAGAAAAGTCTGTTGCAAACGGTATCGATATCATCCGTATCTTTGACTGTTTAAATGACCTTAGAAACTTACAGGCAACAGTTGATGCAACAAACAAGATTAAGGCAAGAGAAGGAAGAGGTCATGCTCAGATTGCTCTTTCCTATACATTAGGTGATGCTTATACTCTTGAATATTGGGTAAACATGGCTAAGAAGATTGAAGAGATGGGAGCAGATTCCATCTGTATCAAGGATATGGCAGGTCTTTTAGTTCCTTACAAGGCTGCTGAACTTATCAAAGCTATGAAAGAAGCAACAAAGCTTCCCATCCAGCTCCATACACACTACACATCCGGTGTTGCAAGTATGACATACCTTAAGGCAGTAGAAGCCGGCGTTGATGTTATCGACTGTGCAATTTCACCTTTTGCACTTGGTACATCCCAGCCTGCAACAGAAGTTATGGTTGAAACCTTCAAGGGAACACCTTACGATACAGGTTATGATCAGAATGTACTTGCTGAAATCGCTGATTACTTCAGACCTTACAGAGATGAGTGCCTTGCAAGCGGACTCCTTAATCCCAAGGTTATGGGTGTTGATATCAAGACTCTGTTATATCAAGTTCCCGGCGGTATGCTTTCCAACATGGTAAGCCAGCTGAAAGAACAGAACGCAGAAGACAGATATTACGATGTGCTTAAGGAAATCCCTGAAGTTCGTAAAGACTTGGGCGAACCCCCTCTTGTTACACCTTCATCCCAGATCGTTGGTACACAGGCTGTATTTAACGTACTTATGGGTGAAAGATACAAGATGGCAACAAAGGAAACCAAGGCTGTTCTTCGTGGTGAATATGGTCAGACAGTTAAGCCTATGAGTCAGGAAGTAATTGACAAGGTTATCCCCGGTGAAGAAAGAATTACCTGTCGTCCCGCAGACCTTATCGAAAACGAAATGGATAAGTTAGAAGCAGAAATGAAGGAATGGAAGCAGCAGGATGAAGACGTATTATCCTATGCATTATTCCCTCAGGTAGCAACTGACTTCTTCAAATATCGTCAGGCTCAGCAGGAAAAGGTTGACATGACACAGGCTGATACAAAGAACGCAGCATATCCTGTGTAAATATAGTAAATAGAAATATTGTGTAATATAAAAGGCAGTCATATGTGCTGCCTTTTATTATTACCGGAGAAAAAGTGTTTATAAATGCGAGGAATAGTGGAATGAAAACAAAGCTGTTTTTTTTATGTTTTATAATAAGTATGCTATTTTGTGGCGGTTGCGGCAATGTGGCAGAAGAGAAAATGTCGAGTTATATTGAACGTAAATATGGAGAAAAAACTACATTTGAATATATTAAAGCATATAATGATAATGCTAAAGGATATTACGGAAAAACAACAGATGGTTATTATGTACGGTATACAGATTTTGGATTTGGTGAGGAAGATAATATATGTGATACAAAGCAGTATGATGAAATTGAACAGGTTATTTGTGAGCAAATAAGAGTATATGCAAAAGATGCAGGTATTACTGAAGAAATAGAATTTGAGTTTTTCATTGGCAGTGAAGAGAATGAGGGCGGACTGTGGAGAAGTTTGTGGAATGGATACGGAGAGGATGCATACTATGATGGTGGCGATGTGACAGAATTTATGAAAAACGCGTATCCATATATGTATAATGCTTATGTTGGAGACAACTACGATCAGACCGGTATTATTATGATATACTCTGAGGAAATGTATGAGCATGAATTGTTAAGTCAATTTATTTTAAAAGTGGTAGATGAATTGGCTATAAGGATAAAATTGTGTGTTGTTTCACCAGAGGCAAAGGGAGTATTTGATAATTCAGGTGATTATTGGGAGACTGATAATAGCTGTATTGTTATGCAAGCATGTGAACTGTATTCTTCCAATATGTTTAATGATGCTGAAAATATAAAATGGGAGAAAGATCAGGAAGTTTATCGATTAAATGAAATGTTTTCATTTGCGGCAAGAAGAGTAAATCCAACTGAACTTAACAAAGATAATTGGATGGTTGATGTTGTGCCTCAGGAAGAAAAAATGGATTGTATTAAATATCATGAGGTTGAATATGAGGTGGTACAGGATGGTGTTTTATTAACAAGCAAAGAGCCGGAAGCAAAATACATTTGTTTTTCATTAAATATTTCAGAAGCTTTAGAAAAATATGCGGCAGAAGATTTGATGATTTTTGTTGCAAGAAAAAATGGGGAAGTGAGTAAAGTTATATCATTGGATTCTGATATGGAATATGATGTACATGCAGAGGTTAGCAATGAATTTGCATTTTATAATAATATGCTATGTTCATATTTAGGGGAAGATGAAAATGAGTTTTATATATGGGTGGCAATAAAGAAATAAATGGAGAGGAAGAGCAGTTTTGGAAAATAAGCGATTTGCATTACTTATAGATGCAGATAATATTTCTGCAAAATATATTGGGGATATTTTAGAAGAGTTATCTACCTATGGTATCATTACCTACAAGAGAATTTATGGTGACTGGACCAGTTCCCAGTCCAATAAATGGAAAAAGGAATTGATGGAAAATTCTGTGATACCGGTGCAGCAGTTCAGCAATACCGTTGGTAAGAATGCCACGGATTCCACATTGATAATTGATGCTATGGATATTCTCTATACCGGCAATGTGCAGGGCTTTTGTATTGTGTCAAGTGACAGTGATTTTACACGTCTTGCAAGCCGCCTCAGAGAATCCGGTATGGAAGTAATCGGTATGGGAGAGGAGAAGACTCCCCGTTCCTTCCGTGTGGCGTGTACCCGTTTTGTCAATTTGCAAAATCTGGGTAATCAGGATGAAAACAGTGACAGCAAGGAAAAACAGGATAATACTATCAGCAGGGAAGTGATTTACCATGCCATTACCAATATTATTACAGAGAATGTAAACAAAGGGAACAGTGTGGAACTGGCAACGGTAGGAAACCGCCTTGTAAATATGTATCCTGATTTTGACGTGCGTAACTACGGGTATAGTTTGCTTTCTAAGTTCGTCGAAGATGCAGGCATGTTTCTATTGGAAAAGAAGCATAACGTTATTACCATATCCATGAAAGAAAATGAAAAATCTCAGGAAGAGATTATTGAATATGTCAGAAATGTAATTATGGCATCCGGTAAGAAAGGGATTGGACTTAGTGAATTGAGCAATCTGGTGCATGGAAAGTATAGTAACTTTAGTGTCAAGGATTTCGGATACAGTCAGTTTTCCAAATTTGTTCAGGGGATAGCAGGTGTGGAGACATTTGAAGATGGACATAAAAGGAAAAAGGTGAAAAAACAACAAGGATAACAGAGTAATTTTAAAATCAGAACCGCAAACGACGAGATGTGTCATTTGCGGTTTTATGCTTCCTCTGCTTTGCGATTTTGGGCCTTTACTTTGATGAAGGTTAAAATGTCATTTTGGTCACGGTCATCTAAAGACATATAGTAGTATAAAAGTAATCGCTCTTTGCGATCCAAATGTTTAAATTTTTTGCTATTCTCAGGAGCATTTATATAATCTAAGAATTGTGAAATATCATCAGACATATCTAAATTTTCGTATTGCGTCTTTTGTGCAAAATCCATATTTATATTGTAAGTAACAACCAAATCAAGAAAATTTTCTACGGGAACACCATATAACTTGGCAAGGTTGTAAAGCGAATTAACAGGAGGTGTAATACGTCCTGTTTCATAGTGAGAATAAGTTTGCCGGGTAATATTTAAGTGAGAGGCAACAAATTCTTGTGAATAATTACAAGCTTTTCGCAATGTTTTTAAGTATTGTTCCAGTGTTTTGTTACTCATGCTTTTACCTCATAACAGAAAAATCGGTCTTAATAGTTACTAATTGCCCCCTTTTTACAAATTGTATACAAAAAAAAGCTTGAAAATATATTATCGGTAGCATATAATGTCATTGATGCTATTAATAATAGCATATCAAGATTGATAGGAGGAAAAAACGATGAGAAAAAGTATCATCAAAAAGCTGATGATGGGCGCACTTACAGCTTCTTTAGTTATGGCTCCCACGTTAAGCGCTTTTGCAGCACCTACAACTGTGAGCGGAACAACAGAAGATGTTGTTGCTGAAGTTGTAGAAGAAGCGAAAGAAGAGACATCTTCAAGTTCTGAAACAACAGTTACTGTTGCTGAAATTCCCACAACAAGCTCTGTTGCAGGAACTAAGACAACCGTATCCGGTGTTTATCTTGCAACCAGTGTAGACGGAACAGCAATCACAACAGGTATGGATGCAATTAAGGCAGGCTATGGTTTGGCAGCTAACGAGAAGGCTTATGCTAAGTTTTCTAACTTAGATGCTAAGAAGAGCCCTCTTGCTAAGCAGGCAATTGACTGGGCTGCAGCTTCTCAGAACGCAGTAGTTGGTCCTATGCTCAATGTGGAACTCGGTAAGATGACAGCAGGCAAGTACAGCCTTCTTCCTGCAGATGGCGCAGCAATCAGATTGAGTTTTGGTATTCCCAAAAACTTCGCTCAGGACGGAAAAACATATGCAGTAGTTTGTGTGCGTGCAGGTGGTGCAGTTTCTATCTTAGCAGATACAGACAGCAACCCTAACACAGTTACATTTGATACTACAGGCGGTGCAGGTGCATACGCAATTATTAAGTACTAATATGCTTGGATGAGAAGCTGCTGATGAGGCAGCTTCTCTTTCAAAAAAAGACAGGATTTGACGTGAGGATGCAAAGAGTAAAAGAAATAGATAAATATCTGATACTGATATTATTGCTATTATTTTGCATTTTTCAATATGGAATTGAAAAAATATGTGGTTTTACTTTATATCCTGATGAATTTGGATATTGGTCAAGCGCGGCGAATGTAGTCGGATATGACTGGTCAGAAGTTGCCTCGCTTGGTTCTTATTATTCATTTGGATATAGTCTGGTGTTAATTCCTATACTGAAAATATTTGGCGGCGGTGTGGCGGCATATAAGGCAGCAATCGCGGTCAATGTATGTTTTGTATGCATAGGAATATTTTTGCTGATGGGAATATTAAAACGCATTTTCCCTCATATTAGCAATTTGAAAAGAATTTTTATCAGTGGGATGGCGGCAATGTATCCGCCATGGATTTTTTATATGCAGATGACGTTGGCAGAATCGTTATTGATGATGTTGTTCGTACTGATTTGTTGGCTGATTATCTGTTTGATTCAGAAACCAAATGTGATGACGGCAGGGCTTCTTGCTATTGCATTGGTATATATATATTCCGTACATATGCGCACAGTCGGGATTATTATTGCCTGTCTGATGATGCTTGTGCTATGGGGACTCAGTAATCCCGCTATTCGAAAACAATTATTACTGTTTCTGGTAGTGTTATTTATTGCCTGTGTTATCGTTCTTGTAATTAAAAGGAATGTTGTATTACAGGTATTTTCTTATGCAGATGCAGAGACACTGGCAGTGAATGATTACGGAAGTCAGTGGGAAAAGTTTCGAAAGATTTTAAGTCCGGACGGTGTTTTTCAGTTACTGATTGCGGTTACCGGAAAACTGTTTTACCTTGGACTTTCAAGTTTCGGAACTTTTTATTGGTTTCTTTGGTGGAGTGCCAGAGAAACGTTTCGATTGTTAAAAAAGATTTGGCAGAAAAGAGAGTGTTATGTGCAGAATTTTTTGGCTGCTTTTTTATTACTGTCAGTGATTGGAGAAGTATTAATCAGCAGCATTTATATGCATGGCTCTGTAAAAATAGATTGTTTGCTTTATGGCAGGTACAATGAGTTTCTGATTCCGGTATTGATGGTATTTGGAATAGCTGCAATGTATAGAAGCAGAAGATTGTTATATGGATTGTTAATGCAAGCAGCATTAACAGGGATTATGATTCCGGGACTGTTTTATTATATAAGGAAAAACAATATGGAAGGAATCAGAGGATATTTTGTTACCGGAATCAGCTATTTCCTTGATAAAGATAATTTTGAGCCAAAGGAATATTTAATAACGGCATGGCTTGTAGGAATTGTACTTATGACATTTGCAGCAGTGATTGTGTGGGTAAGTAAACGCATCCGAGGGGCGGCATGGGTACTAATCCTTGCAATTGCAATGGAAATAATTTGTGCGATACGGGTAAGTAATGATTACACTTATCAGGTAAATAAGAATATTTATCCTGATTTACTGATTGCTGAGACAATAGAATCTGTCGGAAAACCGGAGGATGAAATTGTTTACTTGAATGAGGGCATTTATGTATTTGTCAGTTTTCAGCAGATGCAGATGCCAAAGAGAAGTATAAAAGTGGCAAGTGAAGAACAACTGCAGCAGCTGGAAAGTATGGGGAGATTTTTGATAACAGACAGCAAGAGTAAATACAACGAAATATTGAAGGAACAGTATGACAGACAGGTGATTTCACCTACCTTTCATTTATATTATAATGAATAGCTTTAAGAAATGAGGAAAAAATGAAAAAGTTATTTTCAGTAATGCTTGGAATTGTATTTGCAGGCATGCTTTGGGGAATTTTTAATGTGGATGCAGAGGCAAATGCAAATCAGTCAGGTCAAATTATGGCAGTGACAGAAGAGACTGACGTGAAAGAAAGTCCCGATGAAAATGCAGAGACAATTGTAACCTTTGCGGCAGGAAATACCGTTTTTGTAACCGGAGAAGAGGGCAATTGGTATATTGTCTTTTATCAGGGAAAAAGCGGTTACGTGAAGAAAGAGTGTGTACAGTCAGGGGAAGCAGAAAAGCAAGACTATTTAGAGGCACTTGATGAGGAAATGAATGCCACGCAGGCGGAAAATAAAATGGTTGTTGAGGAAATAGAGAGACGAAGGGAAGAAAAGAAGCATTCCATTATATGGGGTGTTGTTATTGTAGCACTGATTATCGGTATTTTTGCGACCGGTATTATTTCTACCGTAAAAAACGGAAAGAAAGAAGATGATGCCGAACTTGAAGTAATTGATTTAGACGAAGAGAACGAATGAGATGAAACTAATTATTCAGATACCGTGTTATAACGAGGCAGATACTTTGGAAGTTACGCTAAATGACCTTCCGAAGAAACTGGAGGGAATTGACGAAATTGAATATCTGATTATCAATGACGGAAGTAAGGATGAAACGGTGGAGGTTGCCAGAAACTGGGGAGTTCACCATATCATTAGTTTCAGTCAGAATAAGGGACTTGCAAGGGGATTTATGGCAGGTCTGGACGGCTGTCTTCGAAATGGTGCAGACATTATTGTAAACACAGATGCGGATAACCAATATCGGGCAGAAGATATAGAACGACTGATAAAGCCTATATTGGATGGTGATGCCGATATGGTAATCGGTTCCAGGCCTATTGATGAGACGGAGCACTTCTCCTATCTGAAGAAAAAATTGCAACATTTTGGCAGTTGGGCTGTAAGGAAAGCTTCCAATACGGATATCGAAGATGCCCCAAGTGGTTTCCGCGCCATGACAAGGGAAGCGGCACTGCACCTTAATGTGATTAATGATTATACCTATACATTGGAAACAATTGTACAGGCAGGACGGGACAAAATAGCAGTTACAAGTGTACCGATACATACAAACCCGGATTTAAGACCGTCTAGGCTTTTTGACGGAATATGGTCCTATGTAAAAAAATCAGTAGTAATTATTTTGCGTGCATATATGATGTATCAGCCGCTTAAATGTTTTACTTATTTGTCAATATTGCCATTGCTATGCGGTATTGGCATTGGAATGAGATTTTTATGGCTGATTGCAATCGGACAAGGATACGGGCATGTACAGTCGCTGATTTTAGCGTGTACGCTTATTATTGTGGGATTTCTGACATTTATGATAGGGCTTGTGTCGGATTTGATTGCGGCAAATCGAAAGATGCTTGCAGATACGCAGTATCATGTGAGAAGGATGGAGTATGATAATTGTTTGCAACATAATATTATCAGAACCGATGAGAAGGAATATAAGAAAATAAGAAAAACTGGATGAAAAGGGATTACAAATGAAAATTCAAAATTTACTGTTACCTGAACTTGGTATTTGTACAGAAGAGACTTTATATTTTCATAGAGAAAAGGATAGGGAAAGAGAAGTTAGTTATATAGAAGCAGAAAAGGCATTAGCGTTTAGAGAATTTGGCAAAATCTTTTTTGACTCCTACTTTAATGGATTGTCTGTTGAAAAATGGAAGAAATATACACAAATTGAAAATATAAACATACATCTATATTTACAGGGATGTTTTGAAGTTACATTGAATAATGTCCGAATGATTAACGGAAGAAGAAGTGTATCTGTACTCGATAGAAGAATTGTCGATGCAAAAGAAAAAAGTGAATTTTTATTTCCCTACAAATTATATGAATACAAAGGAATGCTTGCTTTTGAATTAAAAGCAATGGAGAATGATGCTATTTATTATGGTGGATACTATGATGCAGAAATAGAAGATAATGCATTACAAGATGTAGATATCGCAATTAATATATGTACATATAAACGTGAACCGTTTGTTAAAAGAAATATTGATAATTTGAAGAAAGCTATTATAAATAATCCGCAAAGTGAGATGTATGGACACCTAAGGGTCTACATTTCCGATAATGGAAATACGTTGACGGATGAAGGGGTTGGAGGAAATGGAATTCATATTGTAAATAACAAGAACGTAGGCGGAGCGGGAGGATTTACCAGAGGGCTGATTGAAATTATTGATAATCAGTATGATTTTGCAGCGACGCATGCGTTAATGATGGATGATGATATTATTATCACTCCGGAAGCTTTATTTAGAACATATATGTTATTAAAATGTAGAAAAGAAAAATATAAAGATATGCTTGTTGGCGGAGCCATGATGAGAATTGATGATCCGGCAATTCAGGTAGAAGCAGGAGCATCATGGAATGCAGGACAATTGGTATCGAATAAAGCTAATTTAGATATGAGTTTGGTAGAAAATTGCTTGGTAAATGAAGTGGAAGAGTATACAGAATACAATGCATGGTGGTATTGCTGTATGCCTATGACATTGATATCAAAAGAGAATCTTCCGTTACCTATTTTTATTCGTGGGGATGATTTGGAGTACGGATTAAGAAATAAAAGAAAAGTGGTTTTACTTAATGGTATATGTGTTTGGCATGAGGCATTTGAAAATAAATATTCTTCATACCTGCAATATTATATTTTAAGGAATTTATTATATGATAATGCGATTCATTTTCCTACATATCGTTTAAGTTCCTTTTTGTATCGTTTGTACACAACTGTAGGAAGAGAAATTATTTATTATCGATATAAAAATATAAACCTGTTATATAAAGGTGTATATGATTTTTATAAAGGAATTGATTTTTTAATACATACAGATGGGGAAATGTTGCATAAGGAAATCATGCAATTGGGATATAAAGCTGTTCCTATAGAGGAACTGGATAAAGTTGCGTATCGCCTCCCTAAGTATCAGCAAAGTTTTGTACAAAGTGACCACGGAATTAAAAAAGTACTTCGTTATGTTACACTTAACGGATACTTTTTACCGGCAAAGCGACAAAAGAATAAAGAGTGTCAGATTGTTTCCATGAGTATGTGTCGTCCGATTAATTTTTACAGGGAAAAACGAGTGTTAAATTATGATGAGGCCAGTGGAAAGGGATTTGTGACGGAAAAGAATTGGATAAGTACTTTGAAAGCAATGTTTGGACTTTTCAGAATTACGATAGTTTCGATTTTTTCATTTTCAAGAGCAATGAAAAAATTTAGAAAAGAAAGCACAGAAGTAATGCAGGGAGAATTTTGGGAAGAATATTTACAATTAGGAAAATAGAATTTGAGTATTGGTTATGTGGTGAGGAACAATGAAAAGAATAGTTGGAAGAAAGTGTACAGGATGTGGAGCTTGTTATAATATATGTCCCCAAAATGCAATTATTATGAAGGAAGATGAGGAAGGATTTTTATATCCGGAAATACAAGAAGATAAGTGTATTCATTGTGGCGTGTGTGAAAAGATATGTCCGACGTTACATCCTGTGTATGAAAATAATCAGGATGCAGATTGTTATGCAATGATGGCATCAGATGAATTGAGAAAAAATAGTTCCAGCGGAGCTTTCGTACCGCTTGTTGCAGAATGGATTTTTGAACAGGGAGGGGTTGTATACGGAGCTGCATGGAGAGAAGATTGGTCTGTTCATCACATAAGAGTAGACAATATTGAAGAATTATATAAAATTAAAAGTTCAAAATATATGCAAAGTGATATCGAACTTTGCTATCAAGATGCTAAAAAACAGCTTGAGAGTGGAAAGTGGGTGCTTTTTACAGGGACACCATGCCAGATAGCAGGATTGTATGCATTTTTAGGCAATAAGAAAGATAATAAGCAATTGATTACAATTGATATTATATGTCATGGAACCCCTTCGTATAAGGTGTTCAATAAATATTTATGCGATAATTATGATGTTAAAAAGATTAAGAAAATTGATTTTAGGGATAAATCGGTATTTGGATGGTCAACATGTCAAAATATTTATTTTGATTCTAATGAAATTGTTAGAATAAATAATAAAAAAGATACTTTTTTTCAGGGATTTTTACCCTGCTTGTTTAATCGTCCTTCTTGTTCAACGTGCCAATTTAATAAGTTACCTAGGCAAGGAAATGTTACAGTAGGAGATTTCTGGGGAGTAGAACAATATGATAGAGCGTTTGATGATAGATTAGGAACATCCGCGGTCATAGTAAATAATGTAAAGGGGGAAAAAATTGTTGAATTACTTTCTTCAAGAATGAAATTGTGGAAAAAGGTATCAATTGAATCAATTACAAAGATAAATAAGACGGTATTACACGCTTACAAAGATCATTCTGGAAGAAAGCATTTTTATTCAGCATTTACCTTAAAACCATTTAATCAATTAGTAAATGATAGTTTGAATCATCATTATGACATAGGGGTAGTTGGACTTTGGTATGGAATTAATTATGGTTCTATATTAACGTATTATGCATTATATTCATTGTTGCATGATTTGGGATATGATGCGGTAATGCTTCCCAAACCAAATCATTTGTGGAAAGATGTTACAGAAAGGTTTGATGATGCTAACAGTATTGCACAGAAATTTATATGGAGACACTGTAATGTATTTCTCAAATGTGGATGTCAAGAAGAATATACAAGATTTAATGATAGATGTACAGATTTTATCATAGGAAGTGATGTTGTATGGAAATATAGTGTATGTGGTAAAGATACCGACCAGTTTTTCTTTTTGGATTGGGTAGAAGAAGGACATAAGAAGATTGCGTATGCAGCATCTTTTGGAAATGGGTTAGAAGGAACGGAGGAATACAAGACCAAAGCAAGATATTATTTGAATCAATTTGATGCTGTTTCGATTAGAGAAACATATGGTGCGGACGTAGCTAAAAAAGAATGTAAAAGAAGTGATATTGAACAGGTTCTTGATCCTGTATTTGTTTGTAATTCTGACATTTATTATAAAGTAATTGCTGAATCTAGTGTAAATATAAATAAGAAGTTTATATTTGTATATATGCTGAATGTTTCAAATGCTAATAAAAAAGAAAAAGTACTTCAAGATATTTCTAAATTGAAACAAGAAGAAGTTATATTTTGTGGTAATCCAAATGCAATTGAGAGAATGAAATCTATATATAATGGTGTATTAGAAAATACACCAAGCGTTGAAGATTGGCTAGCATATATACAGAACTGTAGTTTCTATATGGGTGATAGTTATCATGGATTGTGTTTTGCACTTATTTTTCATAAACCGTTTGTGATTTTAGCAGGAGAAAGTGTTGTTAGTTTTTCAGAACAAAGATTTATCAGTCTTTTAGAATTGGTTGATTTAAAGGAGAGATTTATAACGAATCTTGATGACTTATCGTATATACAAAATTTATGTAATGAAGAAATAGATTGGAATTATGTTGATGCGAGACTAGCAGAGAATAAAGATAGGTCAATTAATTGGTTGAAATCAGCATTGAGAAAAGAGACAAGATGCTTGGATGCCAAAGAATGCATTACAGACAGCTATGTAAGGAAGATGAATGATAAGGTTGCAGAATTGGAGCAAAGGTTAGAGCAACAACAGAATATTTTGACAAATGTAATAAATAGGCAACAAGCAGAAGAACAGATAAAGGATTCGCTTTCATATAGGATTGGAAGGAGTATTACTTGGATTCCAAGGAAAGTGAAACGAGTATTAAAGGTGAGAAAATTGAAATGAAGAAGAAAATAGAAAAAATAGAATTAAAAAAAAGATATGGCTTAATTTTATTACTTGGTGTAATATCGACAATTTTTGTGTATCTGTTTTCATATAGTACTTCACCATTTTATCCCTTTTATTATGGTGGTGATTCAGCACAGTTTCAAACTGTTGGAAAAGCGTGGTTGAATGGAATGATACCATATAGAGATGTTTTTGACCATAAAGGACCTTTGATTTTCTTTATCAATATGGTAGGGTGGGGGATTACAAAATCAGCAACAGGTATTATGCTTATACAAATTGTTGCACTGCTATTTACGTTAATTGGAATATATTTTTTGAGCCAGCTTTTGATGGATAATAAGGGATATGGAATTATGACAGTGGTATTATCACTGGTTATTTTGAACTTATATTATTCAGAAGGAAACAGGGTAGAAGAGTATTGCTTACCATTTATATGTTATAGTAGCTATTTTCAAATCAGATTTTTATTTAAGAGAAATTTATTACAAAAACATAACATAAAATATTCTTTTTTTTATGGGATTTCCATTAGCGTTTGCCTGCTCACAAGGATAACCAATGCTATAACCATTTGTGTGGGAGTTTTGCTTATATGTATCTGGTTGTTAAAGGATAAAGAATATAAAGAACTTGTAAAAAATGGGTTGGCTATGCTTGTAGGAATTATGTTTTTGATAATTCCATTTGCAATATATTTTTTGTTAAATAATGCGTTCAGCGACTTCCTTTATGGAATGATTGGCTATAACTTAGAATATCAAAAAGAAATGAGTTCATGGCTTGCAGAGGCTACCGGAGAAAATTGGAAAAATTTTATAATATTTTATTTTAGTAGCTATTGCATTTTTTTTACAGCTTTTTTTGCATTTAAACGTAAAGAATATTTATATACTGTATATTGTGTATTATGTGGCATTATGGAAATGTATTTGTTCTGTAGCGGTGGGTTATTTCCGGCTTATGCGATAATTACTTTGCCTCAATTCACATTATTTTTTAATGAAGTAATGATAATGGATAAAAAGAATAATGAAAACCGTGTAGTCAAAACAGTCATATTATGTTGGGTTAGTTGTTTGCTTTTTTCAAATTTTATAGACAGAGGAATTGTTTGGCCTATAGATATTCATAATCGTTATAAACAATTAAAAATAGTTGGTTATGAAGAAATTCTTAAAATGGTGCCAGAAGAGGAACTGGATTCATTTATAGCATATGGAGGAAATGATTTTAAAACATTATATTTGTTAAACGACATTTTACCTGAATATAAATATTTTGTGATTCAAGAGTGGCATGGTCGTTTTAGTCAGAAAACAAAAGAAGATATCTATGAGGTATTTGCAAATGGAAATGTAAATTGGATTTTAACAGAAGGTAATGCTAATAATATTCAAAGCGTTTTAGATAGTAAATATGTATTGCATGCAGAAAAAGATAAATATTGTTTGTATAAATTGAAAAACTAATTTGACATTTGGAAAGTTGAGAAAAATATATGTATGATTATCTGATAGTAGGAGCCGGACTTTTTGGTGCAACTTTTGCACAGCGGGCTAGAGAAATAGGAAAGAAAGTAATAATTGTAGATAAGCGTTCTGCTGTAGGGGGTAATATTTATACAGAAGAAATTGAAGAAATTAATGTACATAAGTATGGGGCACATATTTTTCACACAAATAATAAAGAGGTATGGGATTACATAAATAGATTTGCAGAATTTAATCGTTTTACAAATGCTCCAATTGCAAATTATAAAGGGGAAATTTATTCTTTACCTTTTAATATGTATACTTTTAATAAAATGTGGGGAGTTTCAACACCACAAGAAGCCGCAGACCAAATAGAAAAACAGAGAAAAAATGCTAATATTACTAATCCCCAAAATTTGGAAGAACAAGCAATAGCCTTGGTAGGCAAGGATATATATGAAAAATTAATTAAGGGATATACTGAAAAACAATGGGGAAGACCATGTAACGAATTGCCTGCATTCATTATTCAAAGATTACCGGTACGTCTAAACTATGATAATAATTATTTTAATGCGCTTTATCAGGGAATTCCAGTTGGTGGATATACCAAGATGGTAGAGAATATGTTGAATGATATCGAAGTGCGATTAGGAGTTGATTATTTAAAGTATAAAGATGAACTCGATGATAGTGCTCACAAAATTATTTATACGGGAGCTATAGATGCATACTTTAATTATGTGTTGGGAGCACTGGAATATCGTTCGGTTTGTTTTGAGACTGAAATATTAAATATACCTAATTATCAGGGAAATGCAGCAGTAAATTATACGGATGTTGAGACGCCATGGACAAGAATTATTGAACATAAGCATTTTGAATTTGGGACACAACCTAAAACGGTAATAAGTAAAGAATTTTCTTCGGAATGGAAAGTCGGCGATGAACCTTACTATCCGGTTAATGATGAAAAAAATAATGCGTTGTATAAGAAATACAAAGAACTTGCGAAGAAAGAAGAAAAGGTAATATTCGGAGGGCGGCTTGGCGAATATAGATATTATGATATGGATATGGTGATTGCTACGGCTCTCGAATTAAGTGAAAGTGAATTAAGCATATCATAAAATGTCGGAGAATTGTCGTATGAATGAAAAGGCAGTTAATAATTTGGTTAATGTTATTAAAGAAAATATTCGGGGAAGAGAAATTGTATTTTATGGAAAAAATTTAGAATTAAAAACTGCATTAGAAAGAAGAGGATATAAGATAACCAAAATTTTTTCCGGTAATGTAAATATTTTACAAGACCAATCTTATCCTGTTTATGACAAAAATTTATTAAAAAATCTTGCAGAACAATATTATGTCATTTTTCCTTTCATGCTGGGAGATGGAGGAAAGTTGTTGAAAGGAATAATGGATGAATATAATTATAAATATCTACAAGATTATGCATTTTATGTAGATGAAATCTGGAAATATGGTGAAAGAAAAAGATGGGATGATGTTACTGGTAACAATGTGCTGGGAGCAAGGCAGGGAACTATAATACAGTTTTCGGGAGTCAATAATAAAATAGAAATTGATGATAGTGTATTGATTGAAGAAATATTAAAGATTGAGTGTAAAGGAGATAATAATTATTTAAAGATAGGAGCTTCTTGTAAATTTCAAGGTAATAATAGAATTTGCTTTGCTGGTAGAAGGTCAACAATAGTAATCGGGAATAATTGCACATTTAGAGGTAATGTTTTGAGCATATACGATGATGCAAAAATAGTTATTGATAATTTGTCTGATTTTGGCGCAGGTAGTTCCGTTAATACAAATAGTAAATCTAAAGTGATCATAGAGAAAGATTGTATGATTTCATGGAATGTAATGATTGAGTCGGGTGATGGACATGCAATTTTTGATGTGGCTACAGGGAAACGAATTAATAATATTGTTCAAGAAGATGGAAGCTGTAATAGCATAGAAATAGGAGAACATGTATGGGTTGGAACCAGAGCAATGATATTAGGAGGGAAAACAATAATTGGTAAAGGCAGTGTAATAGGGGCTCAAAGTGTTGCAAAAGGTAAATATCCTAATAATGTAACAATTGCAGGTGCGCCTGCACGAGTAATAAAAGAAAATATTGCATGGGCAAGAAGAAATTTGGTAGATGACATTACACTGTGTGGAGAGTATGTTGATTATACTCAAAAATAGTATACATAGAAATTTATTTTAAAGAAGTAGAGGGGAGAAAAGAATGAATCATATAAAACGTTTTGCTATTGACACAAAAAAATACCTTTCCTACGCCCTCCGCTCTGCCAAAGCGGATCTAAAATCCGAAGTGGCAAATTCTTATCTTGACTGGCTTTGGTGGCTGATAGAACCTTTCTGCACTATGCTGATTTACACTTTGATATTTGGTGTCGTGTTTAATGCATCGGAGCAATACTTTCCAATATTTATATTTATTGGTATCACCATGTGGGGATTTTTTTCACGGAGTATATCAGGTAGCGTGAATATGGTCAGAATGAATCGGGCAATTATTACCAAAGTATACATGCCTAAATACATATTGCTTTTCTCAAAAATGCTTGTTAACGGATTCAAGATGCTTGTTTCGTTTGGTATAGTAATCCTGATGATGATAGTATTTGGGGTTGCACCTACGGTGAGTATTATATGGGCAGTTCCTATTTTTCTGATTTTATTTCTTTTTACCTTTGGAGTGGGAACTATCATGATGCATTACGGGGTGTATGTAAGTGATTTGTCATACATAACGGGAATCGTGCTAAATATGCTGATGTATCTGACAGGAACCTTTTACTCGGTTGCAAAAAGGATTCCGGCACCATTTGGTGAACTTTTGGAGAAGTGCAATCCGGTTGCTTTTTTGATATCGTCTATGCGAAATGCACTTTTGTATGGACAAGCACCGGACTTGATGCTGATGCTGGTGTGGACAGTGGCATCACTTGTGTTGATAATCCTTGGTACATTGACAATTTACAACAATGAAAATGCATATGTTAAGGTGATATAATGAGTGAAGAAAGAAAACTTGCGATAGAAGTGAAAGATGTCAGCATTAATTATCGCATTTTAAATAGTGTTTCCGTGCGGAAATCATTTCTTAGAAAAAGAGTGCATGAAGAAGTCTTTGAAGCGGTTAAGCATATATCTTTTGAAATAGAAGAGGGAGGCATTCTTGGCATTATCGGGCAGAATGGTAGTGGGAAGTCAACATTGCTTCGATCTATCGCGGGAGTATTTGCTCCTAACGCCGGAGAAATTGATTTGCATAATCATTCTGTTTCGTTAATGGCGTTGGGAGTTGGATTTAAAGATAATCTATCAGGACGCGAAAATATTATTTTATCAGGCATGTTGCTTGGATTTTCGGAAAAAGAAATTTTAGAAAAAATGGATGAAATTATTGAGTTTTCGGAAATTGGAGATTTTATAGACCGGCCGGTTAGAACATACTCAAGCGGAATGCATTCTAAACTGGCATTTTCAATTACTGCAATGCTAGAGACTGATATTATGTTAGTGGATGAAGTGCTCAGTGTTGGTGATGAGAGGTTTAAGAAGAAAAGTCTTGCGAAAATGAAATCACTGATTAATGATAAAAACAGAACAGTGATAATTGTTTCTCACAGTATTCCTACATTAAAGGAATTGTGTGATAAAGTATTGTGGATTCATGCAGGCGAGATAAAGGAAATGGGAGAACCGGAAACTGTTTTAAAGAATTATGTGGAGTTTATGAAGTAGTAGAAAATTATAAGGTTAATATGGGTGTCCCATAAGTTGTAAGATGACTTACGAGACACCCTGTTTATTAGGATTGATATTGTGCGAGTTGAGCTTTTAGTTCTTCAATGATACGATTCTGCTCGGCAAGAGTAGCGTCTCTTTCGGCAAGAGTAGCGTCTCTTTCAGCAAGAGTAGCGTCTCTTTCGGCAAGAGTAGCGTCTCTTTCAGCAAGAGTAGCGTCTCTTTCAGCAAGAGTAGCGTCTTTTTCGGCAAGAGAAGCGTCTTTTTCGGCAAGAGAAGCGTTTTTTTCCGCAAGGACGGACTCAGTCTCTGCAAGGGCAGACTCAGTTTCAGCGATTTTTGCCATGTTTTTTGCAATTGTTTCTTCCTGTTGTTTAATGGTATTTTTCATATCCTCGCACATATACATGACAGTGTTTCTGTCCATGATGGCTAAAGCTTCGGAATACATAGTAATTAACTCCTTTGGGTTGGTTCGGAATTCGCAGATTTCTTTGTAATATTCTGCAAATTCCGGATATGCATTAACAAGTTTTACAATATCAGCAGGGGCATCGGAACTTAAAAAAGTTAACCAAGCATCTAACTCTGTAGTTATATTGTGTACTACTTCATGAAAGGTGTCAAGTGAGATGTAAGTTGTGTTCTCTAAAAAGTTTATTTTAGCTCCGCTATCCATATACTGTATTTTTTTGTGAATATAGGAAGGAGAAACCTCACGAAATTCTTTGGAACTGTGTTCCATAAGAGTAATGATATGAATTGGTTTCATCTTCCTAAAATTGAAGTTTGGTTCTTTAAAGTCAGCTTTTAGTTTAGCGTATTGACGCATGATAAAATCTGACGTATAGCAGCTACAGCGTTCGCCGGGAAAATAGTAACCTACTTTTTGCATTTCCAAATCAAAGAAGGAACCGTTTGAAAGTTTTACTGCGATATCAAAGATAACCAGACTGGCATCCGCGGAGAGGCGCATGCCCTCGAGGGGAAGAACTTCTATTATTTTTAAGTCTTCCTGAAAGATAGCGGCCAAAACTTTTCCAAACGTTCTTTATGTAAATAGGGATTAAAAATGTGTTGGAAAAAAACGTCATAAGAAATCGGAAGACCTTGGCTGCCACAGATAAATGAAAGAATTCGTTTCTGATGGTCAGGTTCAAAGTCAGAAAATGTCCGGTAAGCGTTTGCATCTGATTTAATCATGTCCAGTGCAGTTTCGACAGAAACCGGTGGTCCCATGATATCGCGGAAAGAATAAGTAGAGTTACCTGTTACTAAAGTGTTTGATGTTCTTTTGTCCATAGATATGTCCTTTCTTAAATGAAGATATGGAATCTGATAAGCGACGCGCATATAGGAGCAGATTCCGAAATTAATTTGAATAAATGTATAACAGTGCATGCAACTGCTTTTATTGTGATTTTTATAGCATAAAGAAAAACGAATTGCAATAAAAATGAAAACGAATATATGTAGAAAAAATTGCGCGAATTCAAGATGTAATTTGGGTGAATGCACAATATGTTGTATGTGTAGAGAAAAAATGCGGTGAAAAACACAATATTTTGTGTTGTGCAAAATGCGAAATGCAGATGGAGGAAATGCATATGATAAAAACGAATATATGGTTATCTATAATCATACCTGTGTATAATGTAGAATCTTATATTGTGAAGTGTCTGGAAAGTATTGTATGTAATGTTTTGAAATGTAAAGACAAAGTGGAGGTAATTGTTATTAATGACGGTTCCTCAGATGATTCGGGGAGAATTGCTGATAGCTATGCGGCAAAATACGATTTTGTGCAAGTGGTACATAAGAAAAATGAAGGTGTAGCAGAAGCGAGAAATACAGGGATAGAGCTTGCAAAAGGGGAATGGCTTTATTTTGTGGATTCCGATGACTGGCTAACAGATGATGCACTTGTTAGTATGTACCAATGTTGTAGGGAATACGAAAGCGTAGATATTATTTTGTTTGATGCGGTAAAAAATATAGGAGACAGGGAAGAAATATGGGAGCATTTTCCCTCAGACAGAGTATGGTGTGACAAAGCAGGGATAAGAGCGCTACAAAGAAAAGTGTTGTATCATAAAGGGATGCCTCTTGCGGCTCCATGGGATAAGATATACCGAAAAGAATATTTAGATAAAAACAATATCCGGTTTCAGAAGAAACTGAAGGTATTGGACGATATGGTATTCAACGTAGAAGCCTTTGGTGCGACGGATGAGGTTGTCTATTGTAAGAAACAAATATATCATTACAGATATGTTGCGGATTCCATAACAAATAGTTATAAGCCGGACAGAGTAGAGCAAGACCGGGTGGTGTGGAATTATCTTCAAGAGTATATGAAAACTATGTTTGATGCAGAAAAAAGTAAAAACACTGAAGCAGAACTATTTTTGCAGTCATATTATTGTCGTGTAATTAAATCTTTTAGCATATGCTGTCGGCTATGTTTTTTTAATCCTCTAAACGAAAAAAGCATGCAAAACAAAATTAGAAAAGTAAAAAAAGTATTAACCGAATCACCATACAATGAAGCATTCCGATTGGTAAAGTTAAAGAATATTGAGTGGAAGCTTAAAATAGTAGTATTCATGGGACGAAGCGGAATGGGAGCCGGAATTTATTTACTTCATTGCCTTTATATGTTACAGCGGAGATGGGAAGAAAAGAAAGGATAGCAGATGCCGACACAAATTTGCAAAAGATATTTTAAGAATAGGAAGGTACTATTTATTACAACCAAAAACCTGGATTATATCAGAAACGTGCAGGAAATTACGGCTATAAGAGAAGCGTCAGAGAAATGTGTGGTAATTGGTTCTTACAGTAAGTTTTACTTGGTTCGACTGTTAACTGTGTTTTTTTGCGTTTTTTTTACAAAGTCAAATCAATTTGACTCTGTTTTTATAGGATTTGCCCCACAGCTTGTGATTCCCTTCTTCTCGCGGAAATGGAGAAAAAACAGTGTTGTTATTGATTTCTTTATTTCGCTCTATGATACACTTTGCTTTGACCGTAAAAAACTGAAACCGGGCAGTGTAGGTGGAAGACTGTTGCATCGCTTGGATAAAATGACTTTGGAATATGCAGATGTGGTTGTTTGTGATACAAATGCACACAGGCAATATTTTGCTGAGGAATTTCATATTTCTGAAAAAAAGTTTTATATATGGTATTTGCATGCTGATACATCAATTTATTATTCTATGAAGATAATGAAACCGAAGGAGATAAAAGATAAGTATGTTGTACTTTATTTCGGAAGTGTACTTTCTCTGCAGGGAGTTGATGTAGTGCTTCGAGCAATGGAATTGTTAAAAGAAGAGAAACGCTTACATTTTTTTTTCATAGGTCCTATAAAAGATAAAGCACTGATAAAGATAAAGCCGGTATCGGATAATATTACATATGTTGAATGGTTGCCGCAGGAAAAATTGGCAGAGTATATTGCTATGTCGGATTTGTGTCTGGCGGGACATTTTAATGATTCTGTTCAGAAGGCTGCAAGAACCATTCCGGGAAAAGCGTACATTTATCAGGCAATGGGTAAAAAAATGATTCTTGGAGAAAATCCGGCAAACAGGGAAGTGTTTGAAGAAGGAGAGAAAATTTTGTTTGTGCGGATGGGTGATGAGAAGACGTTAGCCGAGAAGATTTTGGAGGCATTAAAGGCGGAAAAATAATTTGTAATAATATTATTCAGTAAAAAAATTAACTTATTCTTGTCAACGATGTGTTTCTGTGTTATTATACTTGAAACACATCGTTTTTCTATGATGTTCTAATTTCAATCAGGAATCACAGCTTCAATTCAAAGAAATTCAAGCAGATATCCCGAAAAAACAAATTAATTATGAGGGCATGGATATAGACTGCTATATTTTTTGTATACCATGCCGGGAAGGAAGGTATGCAATGAAAAAAGAAAATTGCAAGATGAGAAAAACAGAATTGAAAAATTCTAAGGTAAAAGACAGTTCCAGTAAAATTATTTTTGGAGACCCGGTACTGTGTTCTCAGTTTCTTAGGGGATACACAGAAATTCCATTACTAAAAGAGGTACAACCGGAGGATATTGAAGATGTGTCGGAACGTTATGTACATATGTTTACAGAGGAGAGAAATTCGGATGTTGTTAAGAAAGTTCATTTAAAAAATAGCGAAATGCCGTTTTATTTAGTTTCTCTTATTGAACATAAATCAAAAGTGGATTATAATGTAGTTATGCAGATACTGCGATATATGGTTTTCATATGGGAAGACTATGAAAGGGAAATGGAAAAGAAAAAATCAGGAATTAGCAAGACGAAAGATTTTAAATATCCGCCGGTACTTCCAATTGTTTATTATGACGGTGCAGACAATTGGACAGCTGCATTGGAATTAAAACAACGAATTTGCTTAAGTGATATATTGAAGGAATATATTCCTGATTTTAAATGTCTGCTGGTTCAGTTAAATGATTACAGTAACAAAGAATTAATGCAAAAGCAGGATGAACTGTCGGTTATTATGATGATTAATAAGCTTCATGAAGCGGCAGATTTCCCGCTTTTGGAAAAAGAAGTAAGCGCAGAATATTTAAAAAGTGTGATGCAAAAGTCGCCGGAATATTTGTTGAACATTATTTCCAATGTAGTCGAAATTTTGTTGTTGAAGTTAGATATGCCACAGGATGAAGTAGTTGCGTTTACAGACCGGATAAAGGAGCGGAATATGGGAGAATTATTTGCGAATTTTAAAGGGTATAGCGTGCCGGAAATGCGTAAGAAATTGCGTGCTGAAATGCAAGATGATGTTCGAAAAGAGGTATGTGAACAAATACGAAACGAAGTAAGGGAAGAGATTCGTAATGAAGTAAAAGAAGAAGTACGCAGTGAAGTAAAAGAAGAAGTACGCAGTGAAGTAAAAGAAGAAGTACGCAGTGAAGTAAAAGAAGAAGTACGCAGTGAAGTAAAAGAAGAAGTACGTAATGAAGTGTGGAAGGAAGTCTACGAAGAAAATCTTGCAATGATAATTAAAATTGCAAGAAATTTAAATACATCAAAAGAATCAGTAATACAGCAAGTCCTGGAACAGTACGGATTGGATGAATCTGAAGCGACGGAAAAAGTAGAACAGTACTGGGAATATTAGGAAAAAAACCGGATTTTGTAAAAGCAACAAGTGTTTTAAATGTGCGGGGCTTCCCGCACATTTTTTGTTGACATAACATTTTATTCATTGTAAAATAATAACATATGTTATCACTGACAAAAGAAGGATGAGGGAAATGGCAAGAAAAGAATCAATTACAAAAGAAGATATTTTAAATGCGGCATTTGAATTACTTCAGGAAGAAGGGGCGGAGCAGGTTACGGCCAGGAAATTGGCAGCAAAGGCAAATTGTTCTACACAGCCGATTTTCCGTATTTACAAAAATATGGAAGAACTGACAGAAGAATTGTTTACTAAAGCCTGTGATTTTTTTCAGGCATATTATGAGCAGGGCGACAGACAGACGGTAACGCCGTTTGTTCATTTAGGAAATGTTTATATCAAGTTTGCGGCGGAACATAAAAAGATATTTGAATTTATTTTTCTCTCTACAGAGCGTTTCGGAAGAAGTATGTATGATTTGGTAAATGGCAGCACGGGATGTGTTAGTAAAGAGATTCAGAGCGCATCGGCACAGGGATGTCAGAATCCAAGCGGTTTATTTATGAAGATGTGGATTTTTATTCACGGAGCCGCCTGTATGTCACTTACCGGAGACTATGATTTATCAGAGGAAGAAACGGTACAGATGTTAAAAGATTCTTACCATGCATTCCGGTAAATGCAATAATATGCGGTAATAAAGCCGTAAGTGAGAATGATTGGAAGGAATAAGAAATGGAATATGACATCATTACCCGGATGAATGATAAATACATGAAAATGAGTAAGGGGCATAAGGCAATAGCCGCTTACATTTCAGACAATTATGATCAGGCAGTGTTTATGACTGCGGCAAAGCTTGGAGAGACTGTAGGAGTCAGTGAGTCTACTGTTGTGCGTTTCGCAACGGGGCTTGGATATGACGGTTATCCTGAATTTCAGAAAGCACTGGAAGGATGGGTAAAAAATAAACTGAACTCTGTGCAAAAGATGGATGCCAAGTATGGAAAGAGCACGCAGTCAGAAATCTTAAATTCTGTATTGAGCGCAGATATTGAAAAAATACAGGACACCATTGTAAATTTGGATGCAGTTGCTTTTGAAGCTGCCGTGAATATTATATTGGAGGCGGAGACAGTTTATTTGGTCGGTGTAAGAAGCTGTGAACCGTTGGCGGATTTTTTGCATTTTTATCTGAATATGATTAGGGGAAATGTAGTTTTAGTGAAGACCACCAGTGTGACGGAAATGTTTGAGCAGATGATCCGCATTGGCGCAAAAGATGCAATTATCGGTATCAGCTTCCCGAGATATTCCATGAGAACATTAAAAGCAATGGAATTTGCAAATGACAGAAATGCCAAGGTAATTACCATCACCGACAGTATCCATTCTCCCATGAACCTATATTCTTCCTGTAATCTTCTTGCAAGAAGCGATATGGTTTCTATTGTGGATTCACTTGTGGCACCACTTAGTGTGATTAATGCACTTGTTGTGGCACTTTGCCTAAAACAGCCTGAGCAAGTGAAACAAAACTTAGAGACCTTGGAAGACGTATGGAACAATTATCAGGTTTATTTAAATGACGAAATTAATTTTATCGATGAAGAACCCATGCTGAATTATTCGTTGATAAAGGCAGAAGAAGAGTGACAGGAAAGGCAACCGTTTGGCAGATGAAAAATGTAGTAATAATTGGTGCCGGAGCAGCGGGAATGATGGCAGCCATCGCGGCGGCAGATAAAGGGGCAAGAGTAACGTTACTGGAACAAAATGAAAAGACAGGAAAGAAAGTTTTCATTACGGGAAAAGGCAGATGTAATATTACCAATGCCTGTGACAGTGAGGCATTTTTTGACAATGTCATCAGTAACGGAAAATTTTTATACAGTGCATTTTACCAAATGGACAATCAGGCAGTTATCCGATTTTTTGAAGATGCGGGATGCAAGTGCAAAGAAGAAAGAGGAGAACGGATTTTTCCGGTCTCTGATCATTCTTCCGATGTGATTGCGGCACTGAATCGTCAAATGGCAAGAAGAAATGTAGAGGTACGTCTGCATACCAGAGTAAAGGAGTTGCTTACAGAAGCGGAAGAAAGCGGCACAAAGGTGGTAGGTGTTGTATTGTCTGACGGAAGCAAATTGCAGGCAGACAGGGTCATTATTGCCACCGGTGGGAAATCTTATGAAGCTACAGGCTCTACGGGAGACGGTTACCGGTTTGCACAGGAACTCGGACATACGATAAAAGAGATAAAGCCGGCACTGGTTCCTTTTACCATAAAAGAAAGCTGGTGCATGGAAATGCAGGGACTGGCACTGAAAAATGTGTCGGTGCTTTTGCAAAGCGGAAAGAAAAAAATCTATGAAGGCTTCGGCGAAATGTTGTTTACCCATTTTGGGGTGAGTGGCCCGCTGATACTCAGTGCAAGCAGCCATTACGTGAAAAAATACGCAGGGCAGGAAGTGAGCCTCAGCATTGATTTAAAACCGGCACTTACCAGGGAACAACTGGATAAAAGGATTCTGAGAGATTTTGAGGAAAATAAAAATAAGCAGTTCAAGAACAGCATTGACGGACTTCTTCCATCAAAGATGATACCTGTTATCATAAAATTATCGGGAATATCTCCTGAAAAGAAAGTAAATGAAATTACAAAGGAAGAAAGAGTGGCTCTGGTAGATTTACTAAAAAATCTGACCATGCAGGTGACAGGCACAAGAGATTTTAAAGAGGCTATTATCACGCAGGGCGGTGTTCATGTAAAAGAAGTGAATCCGTCCACTATGGAATCCAAATTAGTAAAAAACTTGTACTTTGCAGGAGAAGTACTTGATTTGGATGCAGTGACAGGTGGCTTTAATTTACAGATAGCATGGTCTACCGGTTATCTGGCAGGAATAAGTGCAGCAGAGGAGGAACAATAATGAGTTATCAGATTGCGATAGACGGTCCCGCAGGGGCAGGCAAAAGCACCATTGCCAAGCGCGTGGCGAAGGAAAAAGGATTTATATACGTAGATACGGGAGCAATGTACCGTGCAATGGCATATTTTTTCATTACAGAAAATATAAAGCCTGATGATGAGGTGGCTATTGAAACAAAGTGTGGTGAGGCAGATATTACTATCTGTTATGAAAACGGGGAACAGGTAGTCTTATTAAACGGGAAAAATGTAAACGGAGTTATCCGTACGGAAGAAGTAGGGAATATGGCTTCTGCAACCAGTAAATATCCTAAGGTAAGGGAGCGACTCACAGCATTACAAAAAGAACTTGCTGAGAGAGAAAATGTAGTGATGGACGGAAGAGATATCGGAACCTGCGTATTGCCCGGTGCAGATGTGAAAGTTTATCTGACTGCAAGTGCAAAGGTACGTGCAAAACGTCGGTTTGATGAGCTTGCAGCAAAAGGGGAAGTTTGTGACATAAGTAAAATTGAGGAAGATATTATAAAGCGTGATGAGCAGGATATGAACAGACCTATTGCACCGCTTCGGCAGGCAGAGGACGCTGTGCTGGTGGATTCTTCTGAAATGAGTATTGATGAAGTGGTTGAGAAGATTATGAGCCTGTGCGTGTGATTTTTCTGAGCAGATGTGAATACGTATGTTAGAAAAAAGAGTGACAAGGAGTAGTGTATGGAAGTAATTTTGGCAAAAAGTGCCGGTTTCTGCTTCGGTGTCAAGCGTGCAGTGGAGCGCGTTTATGAGCAGACCGGTTCCGACAAAAAAATATATACATTCGGACCGATTATTCATAATGAAGAAGTAGTCAAAGACTTGGAAGAAAAGGGTGTTTCCGTGATTGAAACGGAGGAAGAACTTGCTGTACTTGAGGAAGGAACCATTGTGATTCGCTCGCATGGTGTTCCCAAGAAAATATATGACCTGATAGAGTCAAAGGGACTGGAGTGTGTGGACGCAACCTGTCCTTTTGTAAAGCGGATTCATAAAATTGTGGAAAAAGAAAGTGCACAGGGAAGCGAAATTGTAATTATCGGTAATGCGGGACATCCGGAAGTAGAAGGAATCATGGGATGGGCAAGCACACCGGCAACCGTGATTGAGTCGGTAGAAGAAGCCGGGAAATATGAGCCGGAAAGCGGGCGGAGTGTATGTGTTGTGTCTCAGACGACATTTAACTACAACAAATTTAAAGAATTAGTTGAAATTTTTGAAAAAAAAGGTTACAATGTTAATGTTGTAAATACTATCTGTAATGCAACAGAAGAAAGACAGACAGAGGCAGGCGAAATTGCTGCTAAAGTTGACGCAATGATAATAATAGGTGGAAAGCACAGCTCGAATACCCGAAAACTATACGAAATTTGCAGTGAGAAGTGTTCCTCCACATATTTTATACAAACACTGGATGATTTGCATTTGGATTTACCGAAGGATGCTTCTCTGGTGGGAATTACTGCGGGGGCTTCCACCCCCAACAATATTATCGAGGAGGTTCAAAATTATGTCCGAATTAACTTTTGAACAAATGTTGGAAGAATCATTAAAGACAATACATACAGGAGAGGTAGTTGAAGGTACAGTCATTGATGTTAAGCCTGAAGAAATCATTCTTAACATTGGCTATAAGTCTGATGGTATTTTAACCAGAAACGAATATACCAATGAGCCCAATGTTGACTTGACAACTGTTGCTAAGCCGGGTGATACCATGGAAGTTAAAATCCTTAAGGTAAACGATGGCGAAGGACAGGTTCTCTTAACTTACAAGAGACTGGCTGCTGACAGAGGCAACAAGAAAATTGAAGAAGCATTCAATAATAAAGAAGTACTTACAGCTAAAGTTTCCCAGGTATTGGAAGGCGGCTTAAGCGTGGTTGTGGATGAAGTGAGAATCTTTATCCCTGCAAGTCTTGTTTCTGATGTATACGAGAAGGATTTATCCAAATACGCAGGACAGGAAATTCAGTTTGTAATCAGCGAATACAACCCTAAGAGAAGAAGATATATCGGTGACCGCAGACAGCTTCTTACAGCTGAAAAGGCAGAAGCACAGAAGAAACTTTTTGAAAGCATTCAGGTTGGCGATGTTGTAGAAGGAACTGTTAAGAACGTAACTGATTTCGGTGCATTTATTGACATCGGCGGTGCAGACGGACTTCTTCATATTTCCGAAATGTCTTGGGGACGTGTTGAAAATCCCAAGAAGGTATTCAAAGTTGGCGATACCGTTAAGGCATTCATTAAAGAAATCACAGGAACCAAGATTGCACTCAGTCTTAAATTTGATGATGCAAATCCTTGGAAAGATGCTGCTGTTAAGTATGCAGTTGGCAATGTTGTAACCGGTAAGGTTGCGAGAATGACAGATTTTGGTGCTTTTGTTGAGTTGGAGACAGGCGTAGATGCATTACTTCATGTATCTCAGATTTCCAAAGAGCATATCGAAAAGCCTGCAGACGTGCTTAAAGTTGGCGAAGAAGTAACAGCAAAGGTTGTTGACTTCAACGAAGATGACAAGAAAATCAGCTTAAGCGTTAAGGCTATGTTTGCTCCCGAACCCGAAGAAGCAGCAGAAGAGGAAGCTGTAGCCGCAGAAGAAGATGCAGATGTTGTATCTGTTGATATTGAAGCAGTAATTGCAAGCGAAGCAGCTGAAGAAGAATAAAAATAAGGTCCGGTGATAGCCATGGCATATGATTATGAGAAATTCAAAGACGTTGTTTTTCAAATGACAAAAATTGACTTAAATGCATATAAAGAACGTCAGATGAAAAGGCGAATTGATTCCCTGATTACAAAGCATGGTTATAAGGGATATGAAGATTATGTGAGTGCACTGAGGACAGACCGTGCAATGTTTGAGGAATTTGTTACTTACCTCACCATCAATGTTTCGGAATTTTACAGAAATCCTGAGCAATGGCAGGTAATGGAGAAGGATATCGTTCCTGAACTTATCGGTAAATTCGGTAAGACATTGAAAATATGGAGCGCAGCCTGTTCTACAGGAGATGAACCGTATTCACTGGTAATGGCGCTTTCGAGACATATTCCTTTGAACATGATTCATATTACGGCTACTGACTTGGACAAGCAGGTAATTGCCAAGGCAAAAGTAGGCTTGTACAATGAAAAAAGTATTGCAGCAGTGCCGGAAGACCTTAAAAAGAAGTATTTTACCAAGGTAGGGCTTTCTTATCAGATTTCTGATGAGATTAAATCCAGAGTAGAGTTTAAAGAACATAATCTGTTGGATAATAATTTCCCCACAGGTTATCACATGATAGTGTGTCGGAATGTTCTGATATATTTTACGGAAGAAGCTAAGGACGAAGTGTTCAGAAAATTTTATACATCCCTTGCGCCGGGTGGAGTATTATTCATCGGAAGCACGGAGCAGATTATTAATCACAGAGAAATGGGATATGACCGTAAAAGTTCATTCTACTATGAAAAACCTGCAAAATAAGGTATAAGATAAGTATCATAAGAGGTATCCATCAGGATACCTCTTTGCTATATATGGCGGAGAAGAAGTGATATAAAGAAACAAAACAGAAAGGTTGGAAAACAGTAATGAAGGGAATTATTAAAAAATGGAATTCAATTAGTTTGATTCTGCGAATTGCAATCGGACTTGTGCTGGGTGCGCTTTTAGGGGTACTTATTCCGAATGTAACAGCACTTACAGTACTTGGAGATGTGTTTGTAGGTGCGCTTAAAGCGATTGCACCGGTACTTGTATTTGTTCTTGTTTTAAGCTCAGTTGCAAATGCCAAAGGAGGCGTAGGTAAAAGATTCAGAACAGTAGTAATTTTGTATATGTTAAGTACTTGTCTGGCGGCGTTTACGGCTGTTATAGCATGCTTTGCATTTCCGGTTACTATTCAGCTTACAGATGCGGTAGATAACACAGCACCGGGAGGAATTGGAGAGGTGCTTGGTAATCTGCTTACAAATATGGTGCAGAATCCGGTAACAGCCATCGCAAACGGAAATTATATCGGTATTTTGACATGGGCGATTATTTTTGGTCTCGCCATGAAGCAGCTTGCTTCTGACAATACAAAGAAAATTGCAGTTGATTTGTCTGATGTAGTTTCTCAGGCAGTGCGCTGGATTATTAATCTTGCGCCTTTCGGAATTTTTGGTCTTGTATTTGCATCTGTATCAACAAACGGACTTGAAATTTTTACAGAGTACGGAAAGTTATTGTTGTTACTTGTAGGCTGTATGTTGGTAGTGGCACTTGTAGTAGACCCGCTTATCGTGTTTATCTGCCTCAGAAGAAATCCTTATCCTCTTGTATTTAAGTGCTTTAAGGAGAGTGGTGTGACAGCATTCTTTACCAGAAGTTCAGCGGCAAATATTCCGATTAACATGAATCTTTGTGAAAAACTGGGATTGGAAAAAGACTTCTATTCTGTATCTATCCCTCTCGGAGCAACTATTAATATGGACGGTGCGGCAATTACCATTACAGTTATGGCACTTACCGTGGCAAATACCATGGGTATCTCCGTAGATATTCCTACGGCATTTATTTTGGCAGTTATTGCTACACTTGGTGCTTGTGGTGCATCCGGTGTTGCAGGTGGTTCTTTATTGTTAATTCCTATGGCATGCTCACTGTTTGGCATTGGCAATGATATCGCTATGCAGGCTGTAGCAGTAGGATTTATTATCGGCGTAGTTCAAGATTCTTTAGAAACTGCAATTAATTCTTCCGGTGACGTTATGTTTGCGGCAACAGCAGAGTTTATGGAGTGGAAGAAACAGGGCAAGGAAGTTAAGTTTTAGCTGGGATGAGGAAAGGTGACCGGAGCAGATGCTCGGTCACCTTAATTTTTTGTTTTCAAGTCCAATAAGCCGGATGGCCTTGGTATTTACGGTTGCACCGCCATAATATTCAGTACATGGCTGGCATAATCAGAAAACAGCTGTCTGTTTTTCTTAATCTCGTCGGTAAGTTCAAAGAACAAATCGTTCGTCTTATATTCCCTTTTAAAGAAAGGCTCTACAAGTACGTCCCACTGTGGAAGATAACAGGAAAACTTGCGTGTATAACAGGTCGCTGCGGTTGCCTGCTCGCGGTATTCTTTATCCACAAAAGAGGCAATAGACTTATGCATGGCAGCGTCCTCGGTGGGAAGGTAGTAGTAATCCTTATAATTTGCGTAGTAATATTTCAGTTCTTCTTCATAAATAGGAATAATCAAGGTGCCTTCGTATCCTTCACCCTTAAAATGGCATCCTTTTGCCATGGCAGTTACCGGAGAGGGAAGCGGTGATGAAAAAACAAGCTTCATCAGAAGTTCTTTCCGGGGAATGCCGTGAATATCATTGTAGTAATTGGCTTGTACCTTGCGTGCTTTGATATTGCAGTTAAACAAATCATAATAGGAAAGGATTGGAAGAATTTCAAGCATACCTTTCATATCGTCTGAGTTGTGCAGAAGGAGTAAATGGTACAAATTGTAATCGTGTGAAGTGAGATAATCATTATATACATTGATTAATTCACCGCCGCTGTAGGTGTCTTCTCGCTCAATATTTAAAAAGTATTCAAGGGTTTTCTGCTTACAGTTGGGAAGCTTTAAAAAGCTCTTGTAAGGAGCAATTCGCCTGTATATATCGATTCCTTCGAAATTACCGAAATGATAGGGTAAATCATAAAATCTGATTTTTTGTTTCAGATAAGGCAAATCAAAGGTGTTGCCGTTAAAATGCATTAAGTAGGAAAAACCTTCCGCAAAAGTGAAGAACGCCTTGATTAACTCAGGCTCTTCTTCGGGAGACTGGGCAAACCACTGTTTTATCTGCCAGTTCCCTTCACTGAAAAAAGCACAGCCGATAAGATAGAGCTGTGAACTTGATGCGGTAAGGCCGGTGGTTTCAATATCTAAAAAAAGAATCTTCTCCAAAGGTGCCAGACGCTCTAAGGGATATTTCAAAGAAAAATTATTTAAAATGATTTCTTCTGTTTTCATAGTACCTCCAAATACAATTCTGACATTTTATGCAAAATAAAAAGAATTATATATAAGTTTAGCACATTTTTAGATTTTGCAGTAGTATTTTCGACAAAAAAATAGTATATTTATCTTATGATAAAAAACGGAAAGAAGGATTAAGATGGCGAAATTAACTTTTGTAGGAGGAATTCATCCTTATGATGGTAAGGACTTGTCCAAAGATAAGCCTATCAAAGAGGTTCTGCCGAAAGGTGATTTGGTATACCCTCTTTCACAGCATATCGGTGCGCCTGCGACGGCGATTGTAAAGAAGGGCGATAAAGTGCTGGTCGGACAGAAGATTGCAGAGGCAACAGGCTTTGTGTCCGCGCCGATTTATGCAACTGTTTCGGGAACGGTAAAAGCAGTAGAACCGAGACGTGTGGTAACCGGTGATAATGTGATGAGTATTGTGGTTGAGAACGACGGTGCTTATGAAGAGGTAGAGTGGCCGGCGGTGAAGCCTTTTGAAGAACTTACCAGAGAAGAGAAAATTGATATGATTAAGGAGGCAGGTATTGTTGGTATGGGCGGTGCCGGATTCCCTACCTTTATCAAGCTTTCTCCCAAGGAACCGGAAAAAATAGAATATGTCATTGTAAACTGTGCGGAATGTGAACCTTATCTGACTTCCGACTATCGCAAGATGATGGAAGAACCTGAAAAATTGATTGGTGGTTTAAAGGTTTCTCTCAGTTTGTTTGAAAATGCAAGGGGCATTCTTGCAGTAGAAGATAATAAGCCTGATTGCGTGGAACTTTTGAAAAAACTGACCAAGGATGAACCTAAGATTACGGTCAAAGCATTAAAGACTAAATACCCGCAGGGGTCAGAACGTCATTTGATTTATGCTACCACGGGAAGAGCAATTAACTCTTCGCAATTGCCTGCGGATGCCGGATGTGTGGTAAACAACGTGGATACTGTCATCGCAATATACAATGCAGTGATGGAAGGAAAACCTTTGATGTACCGAATTGTAACCGTAACCGGTGATGCTATTGCCAATCCACGTAATTTCAAGGTGAGAATCGGTACCAATTATAATGAGCTGATTGAGGAAGCCGGAGGCTTTAAACAACAGCCGGAGAAAATTGTTTCCGGTGGTCCCATGATGGGATTCGGTATTTTTGATTTGAATGTACCAACAACAAAAACTTCCTCCGCACTTTTGTGTATGACGAAGGATGAAGTTGCGGCAATGCAGCCCAGTGCATGTATTAATTGCGGTAAATGCGTAGAAGTTTGTCCGGGAAGAGTGGTCCCCAGCAAACTGGCAGATTATGCAGAGAATTATAATGAAGAGGCGTTTGTCAAGAACAACGGTATGGAATGTTGTGAATGCGGATGTTGCAGTTATGTGTGTCCGGCAAAGAGACCTCTTACACAGGTAATTAAATCCATGCGTAAGATGCAGCTTGCCAAAAAGAAAAAGTAGGAGGAACCAGAAATGAGCGATTTGATGAAAGTTTCATCTAATCCGCATATCAGATCCAAAGTTACCACAAGCAACATAATGCTTGCGGTTGTGATTGCCTTACTTCCTGCGGCGGGCTTTGGTATCTATAATTTCGGATTGGATGCACTTATCTTAATATTGGTAACAGTGGCGTCCACTGTACTGACAGAATTTTTATATGAAAAATTAATGCATAAGCCTGTAACGATAGGAGACTACTCGGCTGTGGTGACAGGTCTTTTATTGGCACTGAATCTGCCTCCGGCAGCCCCTTGGTGGATTGGCGTAATCGGTGGTGTATTTGCTATTTTGGTAGTGAAAATGTTATTCGGCGGTTTGGGACAGAACTTTATGAACCCGGCTCTTGGAGCCAGATGTTTCCTGCTGATTTCATACACGTCCATTATGTGTAATTTTGAATGTGATACATACACGGGAGCAACGCCTCTTGCGACACTCAAAGCAGGTGGTAATGTAAATATTTTGGATATGGTAATCGGACGTACTGCCGGAACCATTGGTGAAACATCCATGATTGCCATTGTTCTCGGAGCATGTTTTTTGATTCTTCTTGGAATTATTGACCTTCGCATTCCGGGAAGTTATATTGTCAGCTTTGTAATTTTTATTATCTTGTTTGGCGGGCACGGGTTCAATCCTACATTTATCAGCGCACATCTTGCAGGTGGCGGATTGATGCTGGGTGCGTTCTTTATGGCAACAGATTATGTGACCAGACCGATTACCAAGAAGGGACAGTATCTCTATGGTATTTTCCTCGGTATTCTGACCGGTATTTTCAGAATTTTCGGACCTTCCGCAGAAGGCGTATCTTATGCAATCATTATCGGAAACCTGTTAGTTCCGTTGATTGAAAAGATTACTCTTCCTAAAGCATTCGGAAAAGGAGGAGAAAAAGCATGAAAAGTATGTTAAAAGATGCGGTGATTTTATTTGTCATAACGCTTTGTGCAGGATTGGTTCTCGGATTTGTTTATCAGATTACAAAAGAACCCATTGCTATTGCAGAAGAAAAAGCAGCGCAGGAAGCTTATGCAGAGGTATTCCCCGATGCATCAAAATTTGAAGTAATTGAACTTGCAGCTGTGGAAGATACAGCATATGAAGCAGCATGGGCAGAAGCAGGATACGAAAGTGTTGATATAGGCAGTGTTTTGTCGGCAAGAGATGATGCGGGAGCATTACTTGGTTATGTTATTCCGGTAACAACTCATGCAGGCTATGGCGGAGATATCACTTTTATGTTGGGTGTTCGCTTGGACGGAACCGTAAACGGTATTTCCATTCTGTCTATTTCAGAAACAGCAGGTCTTGGTATGAAAGCGGAAGAGGTGTTAAAGCCTCAGTTTGCAAACAAACAGGTTGCAAGTTTTAGTTATACAAAGTCAGGTGCTGCCATGGATAGTGAAATTGATGCTATCAGTGGTGCGACCATTACCACAGATGCAGTAGTGACAGCGGTAAATGGTGGACTTTACTATTTCCAGACTCAGTTAGGAGGTAGTGGCAATGAAGCAAAATAGTATATTAGAGCGTTTAAAAAATGGTATCCTCAGTGAAAACCCTACTTTTGTGTTAATGCTTGGTATGTGTCCTACACTGGCGGTTACCACATCAGCAGTAAACGGTCTTGGTATGGGGCTTACCACAATGGTGGTACTTGCCATGAGTAACATGTTTATTTCCCTGCTGAGAAATGTGATTCCCGACAAGGTGCGAATTCCTGCGTTTATCGTAGTAATTGCTTCTTTTGTAACAGTAGTAGAGCTTTTGTTAAAGGCATATATTCCGTTCCTCTATGATGCACTCGGACTTTACATACCGCTGATTGTAGTAAACTGTATTATTCTCGGACGTGCAGAAAGCTATGCATCTAAAAACGGTGTAGTGAGTTCACTTTTTGACGGAATCGGTATGGGACTTGGTTTTACCATGGCGCTTACTATTATCGGTGCGGTGAGAGAACTTCTCGGTGCAGGAGAGATATTTGGATATGCGATCATGCCTGAAAGCTATGTGCCTTGCAGTATTTTTGTTCTGGCGCCCGGTGCATTTTTTGTACTTGCAGCACTTACTGCAATTCAGAATAAGATTAAGATTGCCGGAGAAAAGAAGGGCAAGGATATGTCCAAGATTGGTTCCGGCTGCAGTGAAGATTGTATGAATTGTGGCGATAAAGGATGCAGCAAACGTTTCTACGGTGCGTCTGATGAAGCAAAAGCTGATGTAAAAGAAACAGTGAAAGAAAAAGTGGAAGAAGTAAAAGAAAAACTGGAAGAAACGTTTGAAAAAGCAGAAGATACGGCAGATGAATTTCTGGACAAAGTCGAAAATAAGGTTGATGAAGTGAAAGATAAAGTCGAGGATAAAATTGATGAAATCGAAGATGCCGTGGAAGATAAAGTCGAAGAAATAAAAGAGAAAATCGAAGAAAAAGTTGATGAAATTAAGGAAAAGGAGGATGAAAAGAATGATTAAAGAGCTGTTAATAATATTAATTTCCTCCTCTTTGGTAAGTAATGTTGTATTAAGCCAGTTCCTTGGTTTATGTCCCTTCCTTGGTGTTTCCAAAAAAACAGAGACAGCAGCCGGAATGGGAACAGCGGTTATTTTCGTTATTACACTGGCTTCTGCGGTAGCGGGAGTGATTTACCGGTATATTCTGGTTCCTTTTGATTTGACCTATTTACAGACTATTGTATTTATTCTGGTAATTGCGGCGTTGGTACAGTTCGTGGAGATGTTTCTTAAGAAGTTTATGAAGTCTCTGTATCAGGCACTTGGTGTATATCTTCCTTTGATTACAACAAACTGTGCAGTGCTTGGTGTTGCACTTACCAATGTGCAGAAAAATTACGGTATTTTAACCGGTATTGTGAATGGGTTTGCCACTGCGGTAGGTTTTACAATTTCTATCGTAATTCTTGCCGGTATCAGAGAAAAAATGGAATACAACGATATTCCGGAGTCCTTTAAGGGAATGCCTATCGTACTGATAACAGCAGGACTTATGGCAATCGCTTTCTGTGGCTTCTCAGGACTTCTGTAGGAGGTGCGAGCATGAATGTGACAGGAATATTATTTGCGGTTGCCGTAGTGGGCGGTGTGGGCCTTTTTATCGGTTTGTTCCTTGGTATTGCGGCAATCAAGTTTAAAGTAGAAGTAGATGAAAAAGAAGAAGCTGTTTTAGCAGCACTTCCGGGAAATAACTGTGGTGGCTGCGGTTTTCCGGGATGTAGCGGTCTTGCAGCAGCTATTGCAAAAGGAGAGGCACCGGTAAATGCCTGCCCTGTAGGTGGCGAACCGGTAGGGAAAGTCATTGCAGAGATTATGGGTGTAGAAGCAGGAGAGTCCAAACGGATGGTTGCTTATGTCCAGTGTCAGGGTGACTGTGACAAAACTACACAGGATTATGAGTATTATGGTATTGAAGATTGCCGCATGCTTTCTTTTGTGCCGAATGGTGGCGCTAAGACATGTAATTACGGTTGCCTTGGTTACGGAAGTTGTGTAAAGGCGTGTCCTTTTGATGCGATTCACGTTGTAAACGGAGTGGCAGTGGTGGACAAGGAAGCTTGTAAGGCCTGCGGTAAGTGCGTAGAGGCATGCCCTAAGAATCTGATTACACTGATTCCATATGATGCGCCTTACGTGGTGGCTTGTGCATCTCAGGATAAAGGTCCTGTGGCAATGAAAGGCTGTGAAGTGAGTTGTATCGGATGTCAGCTTTGTAAGAAAAATTGCCCCAATGATGCAGTGACTGTTGAAAACTTCAATGCAACGATTGATTATGATAAGTGTGAAGGCTGTGGCATTTGTGTAGAAAAATGTCCCAGAAAGTCAATTGTAGAGCACAAATAAACAGAAACAAAGAAAAAGGGAAGGTGTCGTTTTCGGCACCTTTCTTGGCAAACAGATTTGAATGCAAAGAAAGGAATAAACTATGAACCAACAGGTACGTTTGGGAAAAACAGAAATTGTAGTAAATAAAAATGGTTTTGGAGCCTTGCCCATTCAGAGAATCAGTGATGATGATGCGGTATATTTATTGCGTAAAGCATATGATGGAGGAATCCGCTTTTTTGATACCGCAAGAGCTTACAGCGACAGTGAACATAAAGTCGGACTTGCTTTTGAAGGTATCAGGGAAAACTTATATATCGCAACCAAATCCGGAGCCTCAACCGGAGAGCAGATGGAAAAAGATTTAGCAAAGAGTCTGGAAAATTTAAAAACCGATTATGTTGATATTTATCAGTTCCATAATCCTGCCTTTTGTCCGAAACCGGGAGATGAAAGTGGGCTTTATGATGCGGCACTTGCGGCAAAGAAGGCGGGGAAAATACGTCATATCGGAATCACCAATCATCGTCTTCATGTGGCAAAGGAAGCAATTGAAAGCGGTTTGTATGAAACATTACAGTTTCCGTTTTGCTATTTAGCGACAGAGAAGGAAGAAGAACTGGTAGAGGCCTGTAAAACAGCAGATATGGGATTTATCGCAATGAAAGCATTGTCGGGAGGTCTGATTACCAATTCGGCTGCGGCTTATGCCCATGCGGCGCAATATGAAAATGTACTTCCGATTTGGGGTGTGCAAAGAGAAAGCGAACTGGATGAGTTTTTATCTTATATTGAAAATCCGCCTGTGATGACGCCGGAAATAGAAGAACTGATTGCAAATGATAAAGCAGAGCTTGCGGGAGAATTTTGCAGAGGCTGTGGTTACTGTATGCCGTGTCCTGTAGGAATTGAAATCAATAATGCCGCAAGAATGTCACTGCTTCTTCGCCGTTCTCCTTCTGCGGTACAGCTTACGGAGGAAGTGCAGCAAAAGATGATGCTTATTGAGAAGTGTTTGCAATGTGGTCAGTGCAAGAGTAAGTGCCCTTACGGATTGGATACTCCGGCACTTTTAAAACGAAATCTGGAAGATTACAAAAATGTCTTGGCAGGAAAAACTTCCGTATCCTAAAATGTTTTTATGACTTCGCCGTTTGCGGTGACAAATACAGCGTCTGTATCCGGCAGGCTTTCAATCAGTTTGAACCCTTCTTCATATCCTAAGATATAGCAAAGAGTAGACAGGGCATCGCCGTCAGCAGAAGAATTGCTGATAATGGTAACCTGAGAGAGGTCGTTTTTTATAGGATATCCGTCTGTAGTAGAGAGAATATGGTGGTACAGAATATCATCTACAGTAAAGCAACGTTCATAATTGCCGGAGGAAACCACGGATTTGTCTGTTACGGAAAGGGCGAGAAGCGTTGTTCCCGTAGGGGCAAAAGGCTCTTGAACCCCTACTTTGTAGACAGAACCATCCGGTTTGTTTCCGATAGTCTGGACATTGCCGCCCAAATTGATAATAGCAGAGGTAACACCTTTGCTTTGCAGATATTCTTTCATTCGGTCTGCAATATAGCCTTTGGCAATAAAACCAAGGTCAATACAGGCATCAGGGTCTGATAAGATAACCTGATTGCCGTCAATATGAATTGCTTTATAATTAACATGAGACAGTGCCTTTTCAATTTCGTCATGAGAAGGTACTGTTTTTTGGTCTGTGTCACTGAAGTTCCAAAGTAAGGAGAGACTGCCTATGGTAGGGTCTACAAGTCCGTCGGAGCGTTCTGCATAAGAAAGGGCTATCGTAAGCAGAGCAATCGTATCGTCGGATACGGTTACAGGAGTGCAATTGCTGTGATTGACATTCCAAATATCACTGTATTCTACAGTACGGCTGAATTGCTGTTCATAGTGTTCTGCCATTTTCAGACAGTTATCGGCAAGTTCTTTTGTAGGAAGTGATATTGTGGGGGAATCATAAACAGTTACAGAGATAACCGTATTAAAATAAAAACCGGTGGCGGTTTCGGACAAAGCAGGTATATTGTGGCAGCTGCACATAAGGAAAAAAGCAGTTATCAGCAGGCCGGAAATAATTCTTTTAAAAAAATGCTGCATGGTTTTGAAGTTCCTTTTTGTGAATTTAGTTGTAAATCCGGTGACAATTATAGTATACTCTTATTATTCATGACAGGTGTAAATCGACAAACAGAAATTGACTGACATGAAAATGATAAGGTAGTGAGGTAATTATGCGTTATCCGGATGAACATGATGACGGAAGGGTCAGTGCCCCCGTTACTTATACAATCATAACAGTTTCTGCCCTGGTTCTTATTATATTAGTCTTTGTGCTGATAAGCAATAATCAAAAACCGAGAGTAAGAAATACGGCTGTCCAGGCAGCCAAGGCAACACCGTCACCGGTAGAAGAGGTTATGGAATTTGCGGAAGGACAGGAAGATATTGAGACTTTGTACAGAGAAAATAAGCTCCGTTCAGAGGACTTGGATTTTTGGGATATGTATCAGCAGAAGGATGTAGTAGTGGAGACAACACCGTCACCAAAACCGACACCCTCATCCTCCCCGGAACTGACGGATGAAGAGAAAGCAAAAGATGGCAAGCACATTTTGGTTTCTTATAAGGATGGCACACAGGAGTGGCTTGAAATCAATAAGGATATTCCCCTTCATGAGTATGATTTTACAAAGATGAAGGCGCAGAATAATCAGATGGTTTATTATGAGGGAGACAAAGAAATATCAAGGCTTGGTATCATTTTGTCTCAGGAGAGCGGAAAAGTAGATTTTGAAAAAGTAAAACAAAGCGGCATTGATTTTGTGATGCTCACAGTAGGTGCAAGGGGATATGAGACAGGGGTTATTACACCGGATACAACCTTTGCGGATTATGCGGCAAATGCAACAAAAGCAGGTCTTAAGGTAGGCGTTATTTTTTACTCGCAGGCAGTAACCATAGAAGAGGCAACGGAAGAGGCCGTTTTTGTGACAGAATACATCAGACCTTATGACATTACTTATCCGGTAGCATACTGTATGGAGAACATTACAAATGACAGTCCGCGAACGGATATTTTGGATCAGGAGAAGAAGACTCAGATTACAGAGACTTTTTTGACGGCAATAGAAAAAGAAGGATATTCACCGGTTCTTTACGGAAGCAGACAGTGGCTTCTTACGGAAATTATTGCAGAGGGATTGCTTGCTGACTATGAAGTGTGGTTGACAGACCAAAGCCCTGTGACAGATTATCCCTATCAGTTCAAAATGTGGGAATATGCAGACGGGGAAAAAATTTCCGGTGTGGAAGAGACCGTTAGCTATACTATCAGTTTTGTTGATTACTCCAAACGATAATTTAATATTTTGTCAGAAACCGGAAGCTTTGAGTAGATGTCGGCGTAAGAAGAAGGAGAAAGCCCCTCTAAATAGTTGGGCACAAAATTCTTTGTTACGCCGGCTTTTTTTACGATGTCAATGGCTTTGTTATAGGCAATGGCTGCCTCTGTTTCTGTGGCATATTTGCCGATGGTGTAATTGCCGTTCAAATGAATTTTGGCAACATAAAATATCCCTTTTTTGTTTTCCTGCCGGGATACACCGTGATAAATATTCATGACTTCTATATTTTCGTAGCGGAAGTCAAGATTGTCACCGTTTACAAAGCGGTAATCCCTGCCGTGGACCGCATAGTTTTTGATGCCGTAGCGATTGGCAATATTTACCTGCATTCCGTAATCTGCCACAAAAAAATGTCTGCCCCTTTTCATGATTTTACGCGTGGAATAGTAAAATAAATCATCTAAATCAAACTTTAGACTTTCTTTGGGAGAGAGAAAGTATTCAAAGTATTTTTTGTATAGATAAATGGGCGTAGCAAAATAAAGGTGATTGTCCCTGAAGTTAATCAGTGTTACCCATTTTTCAAAAGGGAGAATACGAAGGGAACTGTAATCATGGAGAGACAGAGCAGAATCTTTTAAAAGCTCGGTGGCTTCCAGATAAGCACCGCATGCCATGGAAGCACTGTCGTAGCTGCCGAGGCTTATGTGTTTGCGTTGAAAGGTAATGGAAGAACGGTAATAAGTTGTGCCGTCCTTCTTGGTTGCGGGGTATACACCGGGCAGTTTCTTTTCCATGACATTCTCCTTTCCGAATAATTCTGTTGCATAGGACATTGTAATAGGAATACTGTGCGACAGATATGGAAGTATTTTAACATAAAACATACATTTTTGAAATAATTTCCCCATAAATGCAAATTTTAGAAATATTTTTGGCAGTGCTTGTATAAAATATTAAAGAACTGTTACACAAATGTGACGGATTCTTGAAGGAAAAAGAGGGAATAAGAAAATGTATAAACGATTTGCGATGCAGTTGTTTTTGTGTAATTTATTACTTGGCACGGTTTGGTTTTGCGTAAAAGGGATTCAGATAAACAAACTGGCGGCAACGCCTGCCTTTAAACTCAGTCTTGCCTGTGAAAACACGGTTTGTCCAAAGCAGGAAACCTTCATGGGATTTTTAAGACAGGCATCTTCCGGTCAGAGAGTGGTTGATTATGCTGTACTGGAAAAAGAAAGGTGTTATGATTTGAGTAGGGAAGAATATGAAACATTGCTTCGTATTGTACAGGCTGAGGCTGGAAGTGAGGACGAAAAAGGGAAAATGCTTGTGGCGGGTGTAGTGATGAACAGAGTAGAGAGCAATAAGTTTCCGGATACTGTGACAGAGGTAGTGTTTCAACATGAAAACGGAACTTATCAGTTTTCACCGGTGGCAAACGGAAGCTATTATGCAGTGGCAATTTCCGAGGAGACAAGAGAGGCAGTTGATAAGGTGCTTTCAGGTGAAGATGTAACGGAAGGTGCGCTGTATTTTGCAGCAAGGAAATATGCGGATTCGGAAAAAATGGAATGGTTTGATTGCTCCCTGAAGAAATTGTTTGTTTACGGTGGACATGAATTTTTTAAATAGGAATATCATACTGTGTTCGGATGTCGGGACAGGTGAGGCGGCAATGTTTTTTGACATTGTAAAGTGAATGCGTTTATGGTAGAATATATTGCAATCATTAACGTTTACGAATGAATAACGGGAAAAGAGGACGAAAAAATGGAAATTTTATATAACAGTACCAGAACTAAAGGAGAGCAGGTAAAGGCTTCAGAAGCAATTTTAAAAGGACTTTCCGATGATGGCGGATTGTTTGTACCTGAGAGAATTCCTGAACTTGATAAATCCTTGGAAGAATTATCCCATATGTCATACGGGGAAGTGGCTTACGAAGTGATGAAGCTTTATCTGACAGATTTTACGGAAGAAGAGCTGAAAAACTGTATTGCCAAGGCTTATGATGCTAAGTTTGATACCGAAGTGATTGCCCCTCTTGCAGAGGCAGACGGTGCTTACTATCTGGAGTTATTCCACGGAGCAACAATTGCATTTAAGGATATGGCATTATCGATTCTGCCTCACTTGCTTACCACTTCTGCAAAGAAAAATAATGTAAAGAATGAAATCGTGATACTGACAGCAACCTCCGGTGACACCGGAAAGGCTGCATTGGCAGGCTTTGCAGACGTAGAGGGAACCAGAATTATTGTATTTTATCCCAAGAACGGGGTAAGTCCCATTCAGGAAAAGCAGATGGTAACCCAGAAAGGTGACAATACATATGTAGTAGGTATTCACGGAAACTTTGATGATGCCCAGACAGGTGTGAAGCAGATTTTTGGTGATAAAGAACTGGCAGCTTATATGAATGAGAAGGGATTCCAGTTTTCTTCTGCAAACTCTATTAACATCGGACGTCTGGTACCTCAGATTGTTTACTATGTGTATGCTTATGTGAAATTGCTGGAAGAAGAGAAGATTGCTGCGGGAGAGAAGATTAACGTAGTGGTTCCTACCGGTAATTTCGGTAATATTCTTGCAGCGTTTTATGCAAAACAGATGGGACTTCCCATTGATAAGCTGATTTGTGCATCCAATGAAAATAAAGTGTTGTTTGATTTCTTTGAAAGCGGCACTTATGACAGAAACAGAGAGTTTGTTCTGACGACCTCTCCGTCTATGGATATTTTAATTTCCAGCAATCTTGAGAGATTGATTTACCGTATTGCGGGAAATGACCCTGAAAAGAACAAGGCGCTGATGGAGAGTCTCAAAGAAAACGGAAGTTATGACATTTCGGATGAAATGAAACAGCAGCTTACTGATTTTTACGGCAATTATGCAAGTGAAGAAGAAACGGCGAAGACCATTTTTGATTTGTATGATAAGACCGGTTATGTGATAGATACTCATACAGCAGTGGCTTCCTGTGTGCATAACAAGTATAAAGAAGCCACAGGGGATGACAAGGTGACGGTAATTGCATCTACAGCAAGCCCTTATAAATTTACCAGAAGCGTTATGACAGCTATTGATAAGAAATATGATGCTGCAGAAGATTTTGAACTGGTTGATAAACTTTCTGAGTTGTCAAAGGTGACAATTCCTGCAGCAATTGAAGAAATCAGAACAGCCCCTGTTTTGCATGACAATATTTGTGACAAGACAGAGATGAAGCAGACAGTGATGAAGTTTTTAGGTATTTAATAATAAAATGTTGAAAAGCGGTATGTGTGAACATACCGCTTTTAGTATTTCCTTTTGTGATGAATAAAAATCTTTTATCTTTGGTGAATGTCAATGTAGGCTTTATCTTCGCCAATGGGCTTATAAGCGGGACGGATAATTTTACCGTTGTTGGCAAGCTCTTCCATGCGGTGAGCAGCCCAGCCTGACATACGTGCAATGGCAAAAATCGGGGTGTAGAGTTCCATTGGAAGTCCCAGCATATGATATACAAATCCTGAGTAGAAGTCCACATTGATGCTGACACCCTTGTACATCTGACGTTCCTCGGCAATAAGCTTCGGTGCCAGCTTTTCAACGAGAGAGTAGAGCGCAAATTCTTTTTCGAGACCTTTTTCAACAGATAATTTCTCGACAAAGGATTTGAAAATAACGGCTCTCGGGTCGGATTTGGAATAGATTGCATGACCTACACCGTATATTAAACCTGCATGGTCGAAAGCTTCCTTGTGAAGAAGCTTCTTCAAATATTCGGTTACTTCTTCTTCATCTGTCCAGTCTTTAACACGAAGTTTCATTTCTTCAAACATTTGGACTACTTTGATATTGGCACCACCGTGTCTGGGACCTTTCAGGGAACCGATAGCGGCTGCAATAACAGAGTACGTGTCTGTAAGAGAAGATGTAACAACATGTGTGGTGAAAGAGGAGTTGTTACCACCACCGTGTTCCATATGAAGAACCAATGCAATGTCTAACAGTTTTGCCTCTAATGGTGTATAAGAACTGTCGGGACGCAGAATATGTAAAATGTTTTCTGCGGTGGACAGATCCGGATCCGGTTTGTGAATAAACAGGCTCTTGCCGTCGTGATAATGGCAGTAAGCCTGATAGCCGTAAATGGACAAAAGAGGGAACAGACTGATAAGCTGTAAGCACTGACGAAGGACATTTGGCATGGAAACATCGTCTGCACGGTCATCATATGAGTAAAGGGTCAGTACACTTCTTGCCAGAGTGTTCATCATGTCACTACTGGGTGCTTTCATGATAATATCGCGGACAAAGCTGGTAGGAAGGGAACGATAGCCGGCAAGCATTCGGGTGAAAGATGCCAGTTCCTGTTCATTAGGTAGCTTGGAAAAGAGAAGAAGATAAGTAATCTCCTCAAAACCGAAACGGTTATCGTTTGTAAATCCGTCAACCAAATCCTTAACATTGTATCCGCGGTAAAATAACTGACCGTGAGCAGGATGGGACACCCCATCGATGATTTCTGTTGCGCGGACATCGGAAATATGGGTCAGCCCTGCAAGAACACCTTTGCCGTTTAAGTCACGAAGACCTCTTTTGACATCATACTTGGTAAAAAGCTCGGTATCGATGATATCTTCACGTTCTGCCAATGCGGCAAGACGCACAATATCGGGTGTAAGTTCTGAAAATGAATTGTGATCCATAAATAACCCCCTTCATTTGATTGTATATAGTGAATAAACTTCGGACAAGCATAAGAATCTGTCAGAAAAATTGATGTTAATATCATATCATGTCAGCTTTTTGGAGACAAGTAAAAAATCAAAGTTAACAAATATTTAACATTTATTTTAAATACACTTAAAATTATTAATATAAATTTATAAAAATGCTATTTTACAATATTGACTTTTATTTTGAGGTTTGAGATAATACATTTGATGTGCTAGGTGGACTTGCACCATAGTTAGAAACCGCGACATGCGGTGACAATACATAATAATTAAGGAGGACATAAAATGTCAACAAAAGCTTATTATCCGATTTCTGAAATCGGTGCTGGAAAAGTTGGTTTCTCCAAGACTCGTTCCATCATCGAAGCAGCTTTCTACGGAAATAACGTAGTTAAGGTTAATACCTTAAAGGAAGCTTATGAATTAGCAAAAAATTCACCCGGAACCATCGTAACAGACATGCCCATCAAAGATGGCGAAACATTCGGTCTTGAAAAAGACGCTAAGGTTCTGTTATTCAACGATGGTGCAGTAACAGGACGTTACGCAGCAGCTCGTCGTATCAAAGGCGAACCCGGTGTTGATGAAGCAAAGCTTGATAAGGTAGTTATGGACGCTGTTTATGAAACACGTTGGAAAACTATGTATCATGCAGAATGTTTCGTAGGTCTTGATCCTGAATTTATGGTAAAGGCTCACCTTCTTATTCCCGAAGGAGAAGAAAACTTACTTTACAACTGGATGATTAACTTCCAGTATATGTCTGATGAATATGTTAAGATGTACAAGAAATCCCAGCCTGTTGGTGGCGGAAACGAACCTGACATCTACATCTTCTCTGATCCTCAGTGGGCTCCTCATGAAGCACCTGACGTTGATTACAGCTGCTTAAGTGATCCTCTTACACTTTGCTACTTCGATACAAACCAGAACTGTGCAGCAATTCTCGGTATGAAGTATTTCGGTGAACACAAGAAGGGTACACTTACAATGGCATGGGCACTTGCTAACAGAAACGGTTATGCAGCTTGCCACGGCGGACAGAAAGAATATACATTACCCGATGGATCCAAGTTCGTTGCATCTGTATACGGATTATCAGGATCAGGTAAGTCTACATTAACTCATGCTAAGCATGGCGGAAAGTATCCTATCACTGTTCTTCATGATGATGCATTTATCATCAATACAGATACATGTGCTTCCGTAGCTTTAGAGCCTACATATTTTGACAAGACAGCAGATTATCCTACAGGATGTCCTGACAATGAATATCTGTTATCTGCTCAGAACTGTTCCGCAACACTTGATGAGAACGGAAAGATTCAGTTAGTAACTGAAGATATCAGAAATGGTAACGGACGTGCTATCAAGTCCAAATTATGGTCTCCTAACAGAGTAGATAAGATTGACGCTCCTGTTAATGCTATCTTCTGGATTATGAAAGACCCTACCATTCCGCCTGTAATTAAGTTAAAAGGTGCAGCACTTGCTTCCGTTATGGGTGCTACACTTGCTACAAAGACTTCTACAGCAGAGCGTGTTGCTGCAGGTACAGATATGAATGCACTTCGTATCGTTCCTTATGCTAACCCTTTCAGAACATATCCTCTGGTTAATGACTATGAGAAGTTCAAAAAGTTAGTAGAAGAAAAGAACGTAGATTGCTACATCGTTAACACAGGTGACTTTATGGGAACTAAGTGTAAACCTGCTGATACTCTTGGCATTCTTGAAACTATTGTTGAAGGAAAGGCTAAATTTGAGAAGTGGGGTAACTTCGATGATGTTGAAATCATGTATGACTGGTCCGGCAAGACTGCTGACTTCACACCTGATTTAAACAATGCTGAATACAAGGCAGCTCTTAAGGCAGCTATGCAGAACCGTGTAGACGCTGTTAAGGGATTTGCAGAGAAGAAGGAAGGCTATGATAAGCTTCCCGATGAAGCTCTTGCAGCAGTTCAGAAGTTAGTTGACGCTTTAGCATAAGCTGAAAAAGTAAAAATTCCTTAGGGAAATATGCGCCGCGGGTGCATTGAGAAAGCGGGTATGCCGATTGGCATATCCGCTTTGAATTTTCAAAGATATAGGTTGTATTTTATACATGTTTTGGATATAATAAAAGTAACCTGGAATGTGCGACAACTCCTGTTATTTTGAACCTACAGATACTTTAAACGGGATTCCTATATTGCCTTGTGGCTGTCAAGCCCTCACTTCGTTAGAAGGATTGGAAGGGAAGGCAAAAGCATAGGTTGCGGTTACCCACCTAGCATAGCTAGGAGTCAAAAGACAGGAACCGGCATTTTGGGGTAACAAAAGAAAAGCAGTCGTAATCGGCTGCTTTTCTTTTTTGTCAAAATGATAAGATAATTGGGGGATTTTATGAGTGACAGACTTAGAATTGCAGGAAAGCTATTATTGATTATTGTGTGTACAGTATGTTTAATCCGGCTTATTTATCAGGACGAGACAGTATTTCGCATAAAGCAACCAAAAGGGGAAGCGATGGGGGCACAGGATGCGTTTGTGCTTATGGAAGAACTTTTTTTGCAGGCAGAAAAAGAACAGATACCGATAAGCGGAGATGGGAGTGTAAATCGCACATGGAAAGAGAGATTGAATGTGCTTTATGAACTGAAAAGTGTTTATGTGCAAAGCGACGAAGCTGAACTTTCCTATGAGTGTTACATAGAGTTCATTAAGCTGCTTGGAGCGGAAAAGGAACAGCTACAAGCTTTTAGAGGAAAGTACAGGGAAGGTTTTAGCTTTATAAAGGATGATTTTTATAAAGAATATGACAGACTGCTTTTTGCTTTTGGATTACAAGACAAAATTGAAAAAAGAGAACTGACTCTTCTTGTGGGAAATGATGATTTGATAGAAGAAAAGATTGCAGAAGAAAGTATTTTGACAATTGATGGGAAAATATATCGTTACAAAAATAAAAAAGTGGCGTTGCATAAGTGCTCTGTGGTGACAGCGTATATTTGCGAAGACGTAATACTTGCCTTGCAAGATGTAAAAAATGAAGAGATTGAATTGGAAAATATATGGGTATTGCAGGCAGGTGCAGGAGAAATTCGCTTTTTTTACGAGAACTTTGAAATTGGATTTTCATGTAAGAAAGAAGAAGAATATAAGGAGGTTGTGGCAGATTTAAAATTCTGTGGCGGTGAGCTGATAAAGATAGAAGCAAAAACTCAGAAAATAGGCGGAAAACTACTGCGACTTACAGATAATGAACTGGAACTGGAGGGTGTGGGGACATTTGAAATACAGGAAAATTGTAAAGTATATCGCCTATATGACAGACTGGAAGAAAAATCATTGAGGCAGCTTTTAATAGGGTATGATTTTACGGATTTTGTACTGGAAGACGGAAAAATCTGTGCAGCCTTGATTACCCGGAAAGAAAACATGGAGACGATTCGTGTGGCAATAAAGAATGATAATTTTAATTCCTTATATCATGATGAGGTCTGTATTAAGGCTGATTGCGATTTAATCATAAGTTACGGGTATTATGAACAGCGGAAAGAGGAGCTGCTGGAAGCAGGGGAGGAACTTTGCCTGAAAGCGGATAGTGAATATTTTGACGGAGACCGGATTTTACTGGAGCCGATGATAAAGTCGGGGGAAATAAGGGTGACTTCGCTTACCAGAAGCCAGGGAGTACCTGCTTACAGAGGAAGCTTTGAAGTGTTATGCCAGGAGGATGGTCTGATTTTGATTAATGAGTTGTTACTTGAGGAATATCTGTATTCCGTGGTACCCAGTGAAATGCCTGCATCTTATCATGAGGAGGCGTTGAAAGCTCAGGCTGTTTGTGCAAGGACATATGCATATCAATATATGATGGCACCGGGGCTTGCTGATATCGGCGCGAATGTGGACGACAGCGTAGGGTATCAGGTATATAATAACATTGCAGAAAACAGCAATTCAACAAAGGCGGTAAAAGAGACAGCAGGGGTACTTCTTTTTTATGAAGGAGAGCCGGTAAACACATATTATTATTCTACATCCTGTGGTTTTGGGACAGATGCCGGGGTGTGGGGGGAAGAGAATGCAGAAAAATATCCGTATCTGACAACTATGCACATTAACAGTGAAGATAGCGAAGGAGGAGAGGGGATGAAGGAGAAAGAGGAACTAAAGCAGTATTTGGAGACAGTGTGGGAAAGTGATTATGAATCTCATGAGCCATGGTATCGGTGGAACTATACCGTAGCATCATTGGATGTATCTGAATTATATGAAAGGCTGTGCGACCGTTGCTCGGCACGAGGCACACAGAAAAGTGCAATGCCGGAAAAATTTAAAGAAGTCTATGATATTAAATGTATCAACAGACGTGATGGTGGTGTCATGGATGAACTCATTCTTTATACAGACAGTGGGAACTATAAGGTTGTTTCGGAGTACGATATCAGATATCTTTTGAATCAGGGCGGAAGTGTGGTCAGAAAGGATGGAAGTAAAGTAGAAAACGGGCAGCTTTTGCCAAGTGCATATTGCGTTATTGATGTTATCCAAAAGAAGGATAAAGTAGTAGGATATACTATTATAGGCGGAGGATACGGGCACGGTGTGGGGATGAGCCAAAACGGAGCAAAGGCGATGGCTTTGGAAGGATGGCCTTTTGAAGATATTATCACATTTTTTTATCCGGGATGTGAACTGCAAAAAGTGTATTGATAAATTGAAGAGGATGGTATGAAATGATAAAGAGACTTTTTTGTATCGTACGTGATTTTTTGGCTTATATGCGTAAAAAAAATATTGCTGCATTTGCAGCGAGTACGGCATTTTTTCTGTTTTTGTCATTGATTCCGATGCTGATGCTTTTGTGTGCGTTGATCCCGTATACACCGCTTACTAAGGCAGGGCTGATGAGTGCGGTAACGGGAATTGTACCGGGAAGCATGGAGTCACTGATGATTGGTGTGATAACGGATGTGTATGATAAATCTATCGGTGTGGTTTCTGTTACGGCAATTGTAACCTTATGGTCTGCGGGAAAAGGAATTTTGGCATTGATGCGTGGACTGAATGTGGTGTATGATGTAGAAGAAGAACGAAATTATTTTGTTCTCCGACTGATTGCCAGTTTTTATACAGTGCTTATTCTGGTGCTGATGATATTATCGCTGGTACTTTTGGTGTTCGGGAACTTCTTTGCTGTATTTTTAGAGAGTAGGATACCGCAGAGCAGTCATTTGTTTGACTTGCTGTTTCAGTGCAGAACGGTGTTTTCGTGGATATTTGTAACGGCGGCGATTTCCATGATATACACTTATATACCGGGGAAAAAGCTTTCTTTCCGAAAGCAGATTCCGGGAGCTGCGATGGCGTCAACGGGGTGGAGCGTAATTACGTGGGCTTTTTCTGTGTACATTGAATGTTTTGACGGATTTAACACCTATGGAAGATTGGCGGCAATTATCGTGTTAATGCTTTGGTTTTATGTCTGTATGTATGTGGTGCTTACAGGAGCGATGCTGAATCGGTATTTCCGGCCGGCTTTTCAATTTATCAATAACTACAAAGGAGAAGTAAAGTGAAAGAGAATTTATTGTTTGTGTACTTGATTGCATTGTTAGTGCTTTTGCTTTTTGGAGCAAAGAAAGCAAAGAAGGGTGAATTTTTTGATAATTTCCTTGACCTTTCGGTTGCAAAGGGATTACAGGGATTTGCAGCTGTGGCGATTATGCTTCATCATTTGACGCAGAAAATAACACAGTATGGGCAAATCGATAAAGGACCTATCGGTATTATGAATGATGTGGGGGTGCTGCTGACCGGTATGTTTTTCTTTTTTTCCGGGTATGGCTTGTATCTTAGTTATGTAACGAAAGAAAACTATCTGGGTAATTTTTTGATGAAAAGGCTTCCTACGGTACTGATTCCTTTTTATACGACGAACACGGTGTTTACTTTGCTGAGTCTCATACTCGGATATGAAATGACAGTGGGAGAGTTTTTTCTGTATATTACGGGACTTGTGTTGTTAAACAGTCAGATGTGGTATATAGTGGAGATTGTGTTCCTTTATCTTGCATTCTATATGATTTTTAAGAATGTGAAAAAACAGAATGCGGCATTTGGCTGTATGGCAGGATTTATGCTTGTGATGACAGTGGGAAGCCTGTTTCTCGGTCATGATTATAAATATGCCTGTCAGGGCGCATGGTTTAAGGGAGAGTGGTGGTATAATTCCACATGGCTTTTCTTTGTGGGAATGCTGATTGCACGTTGTCGTGAATGTATAGTTATTTTTGCAAAGAAGCGTTATGTGATTTTATTGCCGTTTGGCATTATCCTGTTTGTCCTTCTTCATAAGGCTACTCTATATATGCTCCAAAATGTTGGGTATTGGAAAGAATATGAAGGATATCCGGGATATATGGAAAAAGCGCTGACATGGTTGGTACAGACTCCGGCAGTGGTAGTTTTTGTGTTGACGTTTCTTTTACTGACTATGAAGGTTCAGTTTGGAAACCGGATGCTTTCTTTTCTCGGAAAGATAGCTATTGAATTATATCTGATACATAATATTTTTATATTGTATCTGCTCGGTGCGGTGAAAAATGATTTCTTTTTCTTTTTCTGTGTATATGCAGGCGGAATTGGTCTGGCACTTGGAATTCATGAATTTGACAAATGGCTGATTAACAGGGTATGCAGTACAAAGGCTTGACATTTTGGGAAACCTTGGATAAAATAATATCAGTTGTTTGATAAAAGCGATGAAGGTGTCAAGTAGCATATTATTTTCCGGCAGAGAGAGGAAGTCACCGGCTGAAAGCTTCCTTCGGTTCAGATAATAGTTCGAAGTTATTCTTTAAGGTATTTCGAGAAGCGAATTTCCCACCGGAGCTGCCAAGTGAACAGATGCAAGATTATCTAAGTAGTTTGAGCCGGATGACGCACGTTACGCGTAAATGAGAGCCTATTGCAAAATAGGAAGCAGGGTGGTACCGCGGATTATATTCGTCCCTTGTTACAGCAGTGTAACAAGGGATTTTTTATGTCATGGAAAAGTCTTGTGACGGAAACAGATGGATACAATATCTCATGTAAGAGGAAGGAGAAGCATAATGAATGCAACATTAGAACAAATCAAACAGGAAATACTTTCCGGCGCAGAGGAAATCAAATCCTCCAAAGAAGCATATGAATTCAGAAAGAAATTTTTGGACGGTAAAAGCGGAAAAATCGGTTTGCTTATGAGAGAAATGAAAAACATTCCTCCGGAGCAGAGAGCAGATTACGGTAAGGGTGTCAATGAACTGAAAGAGTGGGCTATGGGTATCATCAGCGAGTTGGATGCCAAAATGAAAGCCAAGGAATTACAGGAAAGATATGAAGCGGAGAAGATTGATATTTCCCTTCCCGCGCAGAGGAGCGAACAGGGGAACCTTCATCCGATTACACTGATTCGTAATCAGTTAATTGATATCTTTGCCGGTATGGGATTTGAGATTTTTGAAGGCACGGAAATCGAAACTGATTATTACAACTTTACAGCGTTAAATACACCTCAGGACCATCCCGCAAGAGATATGCAGGATACCTTCTATTTATCTCCTGAGTTTTTGCTTAGAACACAGACTTCAGCAGGACAGATTCACGTGATGGAAAATAAAAAGCCGCCGATTAAAATTTTATCACCCGGTAAGGTGTTCCGTTCTGATGATGATGCTACACATTCCCCGATGTTTACGCAGATGGAAGGTCTTGTGGTAGATAAGGGAATTACATTATGTGACCTTCAGGGTATGCTGGATGTATTTGTAAAGAAGATTTACGGCGAAAATACAAAGACAAGACTTCGTCCTTCTTACTTCCCGTTTACAGAGCCTTCTGTGGAAGTAGATTGCAGCTGCTTTGAATGCGGCGGTAAGGGCTGCAAGCTTTGTAAAGGTACCGGATGGATAGAGATTTTGGGAGCAGGTGTTGTGAACAACAAAGTACTGGAAAACTGCGGTATTGACCCCAATGAATACAGCGGATTTGCTTTCGGTATCGGTATTGAGCGTACTGCAATGTTAAAATACGGTATAAATAACATTAAACTTTTGTTTGAATCTGATTTGCGTGTATTAAAGCAACTGAATGATTAAATAGAGAGAGAAAGGTTAGGTAATTAAATATGATTACACCGCTTAGTTGGTTAAAAGAATATGTAGATATAGATGTAACACCTCAGGAACTTCAGGATAAATTATTTTCCTGCGGTTTTGAAGTGGAAGAATTATATGAAGTTGGGAAAGATATCAGTAAGGTAGTAGTAGGCGAGGTGCTTACCTGCGATGCAATTCCTGAGACACATTTACACGTTTGTCAGGTAGATTGCGGAGAGCACGGACAGTTTCAAATTTGCTGCGGCGCTGACAATGTAGCGGCAGGAGGCAAATTTCCTGTAGCGCTTGTAGGTGCAACAGTTTATGCAACTGCAAAGGACCACAAGACAGTAGAAGGTGTGATGACTATCGGAAAAGGGAAGCTTCGCGGTTATGAATCTCACGGCATGCTTTGTTCCGGAGTAGAATTGGGAGTCAGTGAAAACATGTATCCCGGCGCAGGATATAACGGTCTTTTGGTACTTCCTGAGGATGCGCAGGTGGGAGCAGACGTAAAACCCATGCTCGGTCTGGATGACTGGATTTTTGACATTGCCATTACTGCAAACCGCCCTGATTGTCAGAGTATTTTGGGTATTGCAAGAGAAGTGGCTGCTGTGCTTGAAAAAGAGTTGAAAATGCCCGATTTAAGCTATACAGAAGTAGAGGCTGAAATTGACGGTTTTACCGTGACGGTAGACTGTCCTGATTTATGCCCCAGATACAGCGCACACTATGTAACAGATGTTACTATCGGAGAGTCTCCTTTGTGGATGAAGAGAAGATTGGCATTGGTTGGTATTGATGCCATTTCCAACGTGGTAGATATTACCAATTATATTTTGAAAGAATTGGGACAGCCTATGCATGCATTTGACCTTTCTACATTAGAAGGAAATGCCATCAAGGTAAGACGTGCCGAAAATGGTGAAAAAATCACTACGCTTGACGAACAGGAATTGACCCTTACGGATGCCAATATGGTAATTTGTGATGGTGTAAAACCTGTTGCGCTTGCCGGTGTTATGGGAGGACTTAATTCTGAAATTCGCGAAACAACAAGTGCAGTTTTATTTGAATCTGCCAAGTTTGCCCGTGATAATATCAGAAGAACATCAAGAGCACTCGGAAAACGTTCCGATTCCAGTGCCCGTTATGAAAAAGGTGTAGATGAATATTCAACTGTAATGGCATTAGAGCGTGCTCTTCACCTGATTGAGGAATTAGGCTGCGGTAAGGTGGGACGTACTCATGCAGATGTGAATACCGGAAACAGTGTCCAGCCCAGAGAAGTAAAGGTAAGTATTACAAAAGTAAATAACTGTCTCGGTATTGTAGTGCCCAATGAAGAAATTATGAGAATTATGACGAATTTGGCATTATATCCTTCTATTGATGGTGATATCCTGACGATTTCCGTACCTGCTTATCGTGAAGACATTGTGACCTATCAGGATGTTGCGGAAGAAGTAATTCGTATGTATGGTTATGAGCATGTGGTGCCTGCATTTATGCCCGCAGCGCAGGTAACAATCGGTGGGCTTAATTTAGAACAGAAGAGCGAATTGCGTTTAAAGAATGCGCTTTGCAGTATTGGTGCTTACGAAGGTATTCATTATTCCTTCTTCTCACCCTCAGACCTCGATTTGTTGCGTCTTCCTGAGGATGCACCGGAACGTAAGGCGATCAGAATTATGAACCCTATCAGTGAGGAACTTTCTCTGATGAGAACCACTCTTGCGGCATCCATGATTAATGCAGTTGTACGTAATCAGAAAAAAGGAAATATGGAAGGAAGAATTTTTGAAATCGGTAACGTATTTTTACCTTATGAGCTGCCCCTTACCCGTTATCCCGATGAAAAGGCAAGACTTTGCGTTGGTATTTTCGGTGAAAAGGAATCCTTCTATACCATGAAAGGTATTGCTGAAAAGGTTGCGGAAACCTTGCAGGTAAGCTTTACTTATGAAGCAATGCAGAATACTTTCCTGCATCCTTACCAGACAGCCCGTGTGCTTTGTGAAGGAAAGGAAGTGGGATATTTCGGTAAACTGGCTTATGATATTGCAGATGAGTGTGACCTTCGTATTCCGGTATATTTGATGGAACTTGACCTTAAGGTGCTTTCTGCGTGGTATGGTAAGAAACCTGTATTTACACCCCTTCCTAAATTCCCGGAAGAGCAGAGAGACTTAGCTTTGGTGGTATCCAAAGAAATTACCTGTGGTGAAATTGAAGCAGTGATGAAGGATGCTTGCAAATATATCACCAAGATTTCCCTGTTTGATATTTATGAGGGAGAGCAGGTTGCAGCAGATAAAAAGAGTATGGCATTTACAGTGGTATTTACGCCTAAGGATGAAGCATTTACCACAGAGTCCGTAGATGCATTTGTAAAGAAGATTTTGAAACAGTTAAATAAGAACTGCGGAGCAGAACTGCGCAGTTAAGCAAAGAAACCGAAAATTTGAAAGAATTGTGCGCCCGTGCTGATGTACGGGCGCATATGTGACGGAGGTTATCATGGAAAAAAAGAACACATGGGAAACTTACAATAAGACTCAGTTAAAAGAAGTGGATGTGTTTGCAAAAGAATATATGCAGTTTTTGGATGCAGGCAAAACGGAAAGAGAATGTGTGGATATTATTGTAAACACCATTGAAAAAGCAGGGTATCGTGAACTGCAGGAAATTATCAAAAAGAAAGAAACTTTGAAAAAAGGAGATAAAGTATATTCCGTATGCATGAACAAGGCAATTGCCATGTTTAGAATAGGGGAAGCACCTATGGAAGAGGGAATGAACATTTTAGGTGCGCATATTGATTCGCCCAGATTGGATGTAAAACAGAATCCGCTTTATGAAGATGGTGGCTTTGCGTATCTTGACACCCATTATTACGGCGGCGTAAAGAAATATCAGTGGGTAACAATTCCCCTTGCCATTCATGGCGTTGTGGTTAAGAAGGACGGTACCACTGTCGAGCTTTCTGTTGGTGAAAGTGATGATGACCCGGTATTCTTTATTTCGGATTTGCTGATTCATCTGGCACAGGAACAGCTTGAGAAGAAAGCGGCAAAGGTCATCGAAGGAGAAGCTCTTGATGTGATTGTCGGAAATAAACCTCTTATCATTGACAAGAAAAAAGAAGGACAGAAGGATAAAAAAGAAAAGGATGACAAGGATGAAAAGGCTGTGGCAAAGGATGCCGTAAAGCAGGGAATTCTGAATATCCTGAAAGAAAAATATGACATTGAGGAAGAAGATTTCATATCAGCGGAACTGGAAGTGGTTCCTGCAGGAAAAGCAAGAGAAGCGGGCTTTGACAGGAGTATGATTCTTGCTTACGGACAGGACGACAGAGTTTGTGCATTTTCTTCCTTGAAGGCTATGATTGAAGTAGAGGATAGTAGGCGTACTGCATGCTGTCTGCTTGTAGATAAAGAAGAAATCGGTAGCGTAGGCGCAACCGGTATGCAGTCAAAGTTTTTTGAAAATACGGTTGCAGAGTTGTTGGCATTGACAGGAGAGTACAGTGAACTTGCCCTTCGCAGATGCCTGGCGGCTTCCTGCATGCTTTCCTCTGATGTCAGCAGCGGTTTTGACCCTACATTTGCGGCAAGCTTTGATAAGAAAAATGTGGCATATCTCGGTGGTGGTATGGTGTTTAACAAGTTTACCGGTGCAAGAGGAAAATCCGGTTCTAATGATGCTAACGCAGAGTATTTGGCACATTTAAGAAATATATACGAAAAAGAAAATATCAATTTCCAAACGGCAGAACTTGGCAGGGTTGATCTTGGTGGTGGCGGAACCATTGCGTATATTCTTGCACTTTATGGTATGAACGTAATTGACAGTGGTGTGGCAGTTTTAAATATGCATGCACCCTGGGAAGCTACCAGCAAGGCAGATGTTTATGAAGCAAAGAGAGGGTATGTTGCCTTTTTAAAAGGAGCGGAAATGTAATGAAAACTTCGGATTTTTATTTTGACCTGCCGGAGGAGTTAATTGCCCAGGACCCGCTCGCGGACCGTTCCTCATCGAGACTTCTTATGCTTGATAAAAACAGCGGGGAAGTAAAGCATGAGGTGTTTAAGCATATTACAGATTATTTAAAGCCGGGAGATTGTTTGGTGCTGAATAACACCAGAGTTCTTCCTGCAAGATTGCTTGGCGTAAAAGCAGATACAGGGGCTGCGGTGGAAGTACTTTTGCTAAAGCGCAGAGAAAACGATATCTGGGAAACTTTGGTAAAACCCGGTAAAAAATGCAGACCCAGTGCAAAACTGTCTTTTGGGGGCGGATTGCTTACGGCAGAAGTGCTTGATGTGGTAGAAGAGGGAAACAGACTGGTTCAGTTTTCTTATGAAGGGATTTTTGAGGAGGTTCTTGATAAGCTTGGTGAAATGCCGCTGCCTCCTTATATTACCCATAAATTACAGGATAAGAACCGTTATCAGACTGTTTATGCAAAATATGACGGCTCTGCGGCAGCACCTACTGCAGGACTTCATTTTACCCATGAGCTTTTGTCTCAAATTGAAGAAATGGGCGTTAAACTTGCTTATGTAACGCTTCATGTGGGGCTTGGTACGTTTCGTCCGGTGAAGGTTGAGAATGTTTTGGAGCATCACATGCATTCAGAATATTATCAGATTTCAGCAGAAGCGGCACGGACAATTAACGAAACAAAGGAAAACGGCGGCAGAGTAATATGTGTTGGTACTACAAGCTGCCGTACCATAGAGAGTGCTGCGGATGAAAACGGAAGGCTGGAGGAATGTTGCGGTAATACAGAAATATTTATTTATCCCGGTTACCGGTTTAAGGTATTGGACTGTCTGATTACCAATTTTCATCTGCCGGAGTCCACACTGGTAATGCTGGTTTCTGCATTGGCAGGAAGAGAGCAGGTGCTTTCGGCATACAAGGAAGCTGTCAAGGAACGTTACCGATTCTTTTCCTTCGGGGATGCCATGTTTATTACGGAGAATTTACAAAAATAGCGGTATGCTTTTCATTTTATAAAACGGTATCACTTTACAAAAAATGTCAGATAGTATATGATTAAAAAGGGTTAGCAAAAGAATGCGCGAGCACGTGGAGGTATTTATGGAAGAAAGAAGAAAAAGTAATCGTAGAGAATTGACTTCCCAGTTGGTTTTGAAGAGACTCGACGGTGGGGGAGTAGAATCGGAAGTTGAAATTGACATTGTAGATGTATCTAAAACAGGTGTAGGATTCACTTGTAATAAAGCACTGGAAATCGGTGCTGTGTACGAAGCATATTTGCGTATCTGGACACAGGAAGTGCTTCATGCATTTTTGGAAATTGTCCGTATTGAAAAGAAAGAAAATACTTTCTTTTACGGAAGTATTTTTATCGGAATGCCTGAGATGGATGCAGCCAGAATCGCGGTTTACGATACAGTAGAAAACATGAACGAAAACAGGTAAAGAATCGTTATCGGTAAAGAAGTAAATAATAAAAAAGGAAATACCATAAGAGTAAATCTTATGGTATTTTTAGGATTGAAAGTATGAATCAGCAGTTTGGGAAAAAAGTGACGATTACCGTGATTTTGGGAATTGCACTTTTGTTTGTATACGCTATGATTTTTTCATTTTCTGCAGATAATGCGCAGGAATCATCAAAACTCAGTGAGGGGATTACTGCATGGGTGATGGAGTGGTTTGGAAAACTGACCGGAGAAGGAAAAGAAAGCAGTGGAGTGATTTCTGAAAAAGAGGATTCGCTTCTGCTGGAGGGAATGATTAGAAAGATGGCACATTTTGCAGAGTATATGTTGGTAGGAATGCTGTCTTTTGTTATTTTAACATTATGGATGAAAAAAGAGAAGGTTGCATTTTGGATTGTTGCAGTGCAGCTTGTTCTGTCCGGTGCGTTGGATGAATTTCATCAGTATTTTGTGCCGGGAAGGTATGCGGCAGTAACAGATGTGCTGATTGATACGGCAGGAGGAGTAGCCGGAATATTATTGATACTATTCGGGAAAGGATTAAAGAAACTATGGAACCGTATTCAAAAACAAAAGTAAAAAATTTATTTTTGAGACAAAGTTATATTGAAGCGTGGAAGGACTATGAAGAGGCAGTAGCGCAGGATAAAGGCTGGGATTATGTGATTCTGACAGCATCTAATGAAGCACAGGCTGTTTCTTACCGACTGGAAATTGAATATCGCCTGAAAAATAAAATGTTGCCTGCAAGCTGTAACTATCTGGTGCTCCCTGATCCGGAAGGAAAAAGAGTAGGTTCCGGCGGTGCTACATTTCATGTACTCGCAAAACTCACGGAAGAATGGGGCGGCGAGTGTGCAGACTGCTTTAGCGGCAAAAAGATACTGGTAATTCACTCCGGTGGTGACAGCAAGCGTGTACCACAGTACAGTGTTTGTGGAAAACTGTTTTCACCCGTACCAAGGCAACTTCCCAGTAAGGAGCCGTCTACGCTGTTTGATGAATTTATGATTGCCATGTCACCTGTTGCAGACAGAATTAAGGAAGGCATGCTCGTACTTTCAGGAGATGTACTGCTTTTATTCAATTCATTGCAGCTTGATTTCCAGTTTAAGGGGGCGGCAGCCATTTCCATAAAAGAGCATGTGGATACAGGTAAGGAGCATGGTGTTTTTCTGCGGAATGAAGCAGGGATGGTAGAGCGCTTTTTACATAAACAGTCAAAAGAAGAACTGATAAGACTTGGTGCGGTGAATGAACAGGAAAATGTAGATTTGGACACCGGAGCGGTTTTGTTTGACTGTGAACTGTTGCAGGCATTACTTTCATTAATTAGTACAAACGGAAAGATTGATGAGCAGAAATATCATCAGTTTGTAAATGAAAAGGCAAGAATTAGTTTTTATGGTGATTTTTTATATCCGCTTGCACAGAAAGCTACGTTGGAGGAGTTTTATGTGCAGCCGCCGGAAGGAAGCTTTTGCGATGAACTGAAGGAATGCAGAAGACTTATCTGGGAGAAATTGTCAGGATTTTCCATGAAGGTGATTTGTTTATCTCCGGCAGAGTTTATTCATTTTGGCACTACGAAAGAACTGTTGCATTTGATGACGGACAAGATGGTGGATTATGAATTTTTGGATTGGAGCGGATGCATTTGCTCCAATGTGGAAACAAATCGTTTTGCTACCAATAACAGTTTTATTTGTGAGGAAGAAAATATCCGGAATGACTGTTATATAGAGGACAGTTATCTTGGCAGAAATGTGAAGATTATGAAGGGAGCGATTCTGTCACAGACCGAACTTGAAAACATAACAATTCCGGAAAATACAGTAGTACATTGTGTCAAACAGACAGATGGAAGTTATGTGGCGCGTGTATATGGTGTAGAGGATAATCCTAAGGGAACTTACGAAAAAAATACTTCATTTCTCGATGGTTGGCTGAAAGATGTATTCGATTACTATGAGATAGAGCCTTCGGCTGTGTGGAAGAACGGAGAGCATTATCTGTGGTTTGCAGATTTATATCCTTGCTGTGAAACTATGCAGGAAGCAGTGGAAAAATCACTGTTTCTTGTAAAAATGGCAAGAGGGGAAGCAGATAAGGATGAAGTGCGCGACTACTTGAAATTGAAACGATGCAGCTTGTATGAAAGTTTTAACCGGGCAGATGTGGAAGCGGTACTTCCCTTTAAAAAATCTCTTCGCAACAAAATATTGGTAGATGTTTTCGTGAAGAAGTTGATGAATGGAGTGTATTACAAAGAAGCACTGGAAGTGTTTGGTGCTCATATGTCACAGGATGCCAAAAGTCAGCTTGTTGCCATTGCAGAAAACAGTGATTATAAAAAAGCCATGCGGATTTATTATGCGTTGGGAATGGAAGATAAGTGTTTTGAAACCATTAGAAATCAAGTGTTTTCCAGTGCCATGGAGAACCGCAAAGATGGCATTGCCTGTCGGATTGCAAAGGAGGAAGTGTCTGTTGCATTACCTTTACGTGTGAATTGGGGCGGCGGATGGACGGATACTCCGCCGTATTGTAATGAGCAGGGCGGAATGGTTTTGAATGCAGCCATTAAGTTAAACGGAATTCTGCCTGTTCAGGTTACTGTCAAAAAGCTGAAAGAGCCTGAAATCCGGTTTGAAAGTGCTGATATGGATGTGAAGACGGTGATTCATGAAACGGATGAAATAAGGGATTGCATGAATCCTTATGATCATTTTGCACTTCACAAGGCGGCGCTGATTGCATGCGGAATTATTTCTTACAATAAGAAAGAAGATGAGCCGGCACTTGCAACGCTTCTTGAAAAGATAGGCGGTGGCATTTACCTTTCTACAAAGGTGGTGGGTGTGCCGAAAGGATCAGGACTTGGAACCAGCAGTATTCTTGCCGGAGCATGTGTAAAGGCGATTTTGGAATTTGTGGGAAGTAAAGTGACGGATAGTGCCCTGTTTGACATTGTTCTTTGCATGGAGCAGATTATGAGTACCGGCGGCGGCTGGCAGGATCAGGTGGGCGGTATGACAAACGGCGTGAAAATGATTACCAGTAAGCCCGGTGTGCGCCAGATATTGCATTTGGATTATATTACAGTGCCTGAGGAGGCAAAGAAGGAGCTTATGGAACGCTTTGCCATTGTATATACAGGACAGAGGCGGTTGGCAAGAAATCTGCTGCGAGAAGTGGTAGGTAATTATATTGGCGGAAGAAAAGAGTCTGTGGAAGCATTGACGGAAATGAAGGAAGTAGCAATGCGAATGCAGAAGGCTCTGGAAAGAGGAGATGTAGACGAATTGGCATCCCTGTTTAACCGTCATTGGGAATTGTCTCTGAAACTGGATCAGGGAGCTTCCAATCTTTGTATAGACCAGATATTTATGGTGATAGAAGATTTGATAGACGGCAAATTTATTGCAGGTGCCGGTGGAGGCGGTTTTTTGCAGATTATCATGAAAAAAGGTGTTGCCAGGGAACAGATTAACAAGAGACTGGAAGAAGTATTCCAGGGAACCGGAGCAGCGCTTTGGGATTGTGAATTGTTATTTTAAATGAAAACAGAAAAATAAGAGGTAAAGTAAGAGGCGTTCCCGAACGGGAGCGCCTCTTTATCTGACTATTAATGTTTAAATTATAATGTGAAATTATCAACCATTTGCTGTAAGGTGTCTGCGTACTGCATTGTGGATTCCACCATGCTGTAGGTATCTGTTGTGAGAACTACGTTCTGGGAACTGTGGTCTGCAACAGCAGCAATACCGTCAGAGGTTTCGGATACAGCAACATTAATCATCTGAATGGATTCTGTCATTTTCTTCATAGTTAAGTCAAGTTCATCAATAGAGTGATCAATATCTGTCATGGTCTTGTTGAAGAAGTCTGCATCCTCTGAGTACTGGTCGCTGACATTTGCAAAAGTATGGTAGTCAGGAAGTACCTTGGAATCCAAAAAGTCGAGAGCAGCCTTCATACTGTGTTCCATCTGATTTACAGCGGCATTTACTTCACTAACGATAGCGGAAATACTGCTTACGGTCTTAGAGGACTGTTCAGCCAATTTTCCGATTTCGCTTGCTACAACAGAGAAACCGCGACCGGCATCTCCTGCACGGGCAGCTTCTATGGAAGCGTTTAAGGAAAGAAGCTGTGTCTGATCCGCAATTTCCATAATGGTATCGGCAAGCTCGTTAATTTTTGAAACTGCATGGGAACGAATAATAGCAGCTTCGGAATCAGACTTAACGGATTCGTATAACTTCTGAGTTTTTTCAGTAGCTTCAATGGTGGTTTGTCTTAACGCTTCTGCGTGTTTCATGATTTCCTGGGACATAGACACACCTTCGGAAGCCTTTTGGTTGATAGCGGCTGTGCTGACACCCATATTTACGATTTCGTTACGAATATTTTCTGTGTTGGTTGCAGTTTCATGCATGCTTGCAGATAACTGCTGAGCAGTAGCTGCGGAATTGGTTGCATTGTCATTTACAGCTGTTGCAATAGTATGGAGCTTGGAGGAGGTTTCACCAAGGGACTCCGAAGTGGAAGAGATGTCCTTCATCATACCGCTGAAGGATTGTCTCATTCGCTGTACGGCACGGCTCATGGAACCCGTCTCATCTTTTTTCTTTAACAAATAGTGATAGGATTCATCGTGAGAGATATCCAAATCTGCTGTTTTGTTAATGATCTTTGTAATCACCTTGAGAGGTTTGGTGATAGTTGTTGTAAAGAAGAATGCAATTACTGTCATAACAGCCATCAGAATAATACTGATTTTAACAGCACTCTGTCCCATTTCGTCAATGGAAGCGAGAACCACGTCTTTATCTACCATAACCTGAAGAATCCAGTTGTTCATGGGAGAAACCTTGTAAGCTACGAACTGGTCGCCGCTTTCCGCAACAGTAGTTTCGGGGATGGTTCCCGCATCAATCTGGGAAACAATATTAGTCACAAGAGCAGAGTCAGCGACAGTACCGATTTTGGAAGCGTCAGGGTGATAGATGTAAACACCGCGGCTGTCGGTTAAACTGGCATAACTTGTCTCGGAATCAAACAGTTTAATGGTAGAAATCGTATCCGATAGCAGAGAAGCCTTAATGGTGGTAAACAGTACACCGGAAATCTCTTCGTCAGAGAAGTGGGTATGCTCGGGAACACCGATAGAAATCATGGCTTCACCGGTTGCTTCGTCAATAAATACATTACTTTGTGCAGGTGTTAAAGTTTCTACGATTGACAGCACAAAGTTTTCGGCAGAATAATCGGTTCCTTCTTTTTCGGCAACGGAACTGCCGATTAAGGAAAGGGAATCCACGCTGACAAAACCGATGTTTTCATGCGAAGGATTCATTTTCATGTACTTATCAAAGGTAGCATGCACTTCGTTGGAAAAACGACCGCTTGCATTATAAATAAAGAGGTTTTCGGAGTTGTCAAGGTAGGTGAGGGTAGCATTATACTTTTCGATGGATTGGTCAATGTAACTACTCTGTGCATTAACAATTTCACCCAATGATTCATATGTATTGTCAATTAATGTTTGCTTGGAAATTTTTGTCAGATAATTATAGCTGACAAGAATGGTAATCAGGATGGAAGCGATGATTACCACACTTAATTTGGTGTTAATTGATAAAAGAGTGCGTTTCTTCTTTTTCTTAATCGTTTGAGTAGATTTGCTTGAAGAAACTTTTTCTGCTTTTTTTACAGCTTTTTTTTCGCTTTTTTTAGTGAGGGCACGCTTTTGTGCGGCTGCTTCACTTTTTGCTTTTTTCTTTTCTAATTTAGCGGCATTTTTTGCTGCCTTAGCAGCAATTTTTTCCTGTTTGGCTAAATCTTTTGCAATTTTGTCCATAATAGGTAACCTCCAGTCTCACCAGTCAATTGGTTAAACGTTTTAGTAATTTGTTCGCTATGTATGGATTGTAACATTTTTACTATAAAAAGGCAATATCATATAAAAAAATGTACAAATTAATTATGGCATTGCTAATGGAAAATGAAAAAATTGTTTATATTTGAGGTAAAAAAGAAAAGAACCCATAGGATTCTTTTCTGATAAAAGTGTATTGGGAGATAAGTACTATTTTTTTGTGTGGGTAATATAACCTTTTGAACTAAGTATCCGTTCGGCTTCATTGATGCTTTCAGGGGCATAGAACTCTATGCGAAGCACGCCGTCTTCCTGTTCTCTGTTATGAACAATACCGATGTTTTTGATGCTGATGTTGTTAAGTGCGAGAATGGTGGCAATGGAGGCAAGGGCTCCGGGTTCATCCGCAATCTCTACATTAATAGAATAAGATTTTTTGATGGGACCGCTGGAAGCGTCGATAAAGGAATCCCGATAAAGTCTTGCAGTGTCAAAGAAATCGTATACGGCAGTATCCCGGTGGTTTGTGATGTCTGCTTTGACTGCAAGTAATGAATCGATGTAAGCGTCAAGCAGCTTGTTAATATTTTCTGTATTAGTCATGCATATCTGCTGCCACATGGCGGGAGAGGAGGATGCGATTCTGGTAATATCTTTAAAACCGCCTGCCGCAATCATTTTCATAGTGCCGTCCTCGGAATCCGAATGTTTAATCAGATTTACCAAAGAGGAGGCAATTACGTGGGGTAAATGGCTGATGGCTGCCGTTATATAATCATGTTGGTCATGGCTTAAAACTAAAGGAATGGCGCCTAAGGAGGAAATCAACTGTTTGTAATCTTCAACCTTGGCAGATGCAACTTCTTCAGTAGGAGTCAGTATATAATAAGCGTTTTCCAAAAGAAGTGCTTTGGAATTGATATAACCGGTGCGCTCACTGCCTGCCATGGGATGACCGCCGATAAAGCAGTTGTTTAAGCCGAGTTCATTTATGTGTTTGTGAATGTCTGATTTGACGCTGCCGACATCCGTAAGAAGACAATCATCAGACAAATATTGTTTTACTTTTAATAAATTGGCATCGTTGTGGGAAACCGGCGCACACAAAAAAATGCAGTCGCAGTCGCTAAATCTTTCGTCGATGGAATGCGCAGGGACATTTACAACGCCATCCGAAACGGCAAGCTCTAAGGATTCCTTCCTGACGTCATAAGCAATAATGTGACATTCGGGATATGTATTTCGAAGGGCCTTGGCAATGGAACCGCCGATAAGTCCGAGGCCGATAAAGCCGTAAGTTGATTTTTCTTTAAACATAGTAAAAACTCCTTTGGATATATAACGAAAATGTTTTTAATAGTGTAGCACTTCAACGCGCGAAAGTCAACAGAAAGAAAAGAAATTAAGATGATAAATATAGAAAATAAACATATTTATGTATAAATTGCACGATTTTGCTTGTAAATATTCTGAAAATTTAGTAAAATGTACGCATGGGAATTTTTTTGTGGGAATAAAATTATTTTATCGATAAGCAAAATGCCCAAAAAAGCAAATAACTGGAGGGACTTAATATGAATATTTACACAACTGACAAGATTCGAAACGTTGTACTGCTCGGACACGGCGGAAGCGGTAAGACCAGTCTGACAGAAGCAATGGCATATTTATCCGGTATTACATCCCGTATGGGTAAAGTGGAAGATGCCAATACCGTGAGCGATTTCGGAAAGGAAGAGCAGAAGAGAAAAATATCTATTAGTACTTCCGTAGTTCCTATTGAATGGAACGGATACAAGATTAACCTTTTGGATGCACCCGGTTTCTTTGATTTTTCCGGTGAAGTAGAAGAAGCAATCAGTGCTGCAGGTGCAGCAATTATCGTTGTAAACGGTAAAGCGGGCGTAGAAGTTGGTACACAGAAAGCGTGGGAATTATGTGAAAAGTATAAATTGCCCCGTATGATTTATGTCAGCAATATGGACGTTGATAATGCATCCTTCAGACAGGTTGTAGAAGATATGACCGAAAGCTACGGCAAGAAGATGGCACCTTTCCATCTGCCTATCCGTGAAAATGAAAAGTTTGTCGGCTATGTTAATGTAATTACCGAAACAGGTAACAGATGGCAGGGTAAGGAAGTTGTGGAATGTGAAGTTCCCGAATACAATCAGGCAAACTTACAGATTTGCCGTGATACCTTAATGGAAGCAGTTGCGGAAACCAGCGAAGAAATGATGGAACGTTACTTCGGCGGAGAGACTTTCTCTGAGGCAGAAATCAGAGCAGCGCTTCGTACCAATGTATGTGACGGAAGTATTGTTCCCATGACAATGGGATCCAACAGCTTGTGTCAGGGCGTTTATACATTGATGGATGATATTATCAAGTATTTCCCCAGTCCTGAGAACAGAGAAGTTGCAGGTATCAACATGAAGACCAATGAAATCTATCATGCTGATTATGATTTCTCCAAAGCGAAATCCGCATATATCTGGAAGACTATCGTTGATCCGTTCATCGGCAAGTATTCCCTGATTAAGGTAAACTCCGGTGTACTGAAAGCAGACGATATGATTTATAACGTAGATAAGGATATTGAAGAAAAGGTTGGTAAGCTTTATGTGCTTCAGGGTAATAAGCCGATTGAAGTGAAAGAACTTCATGCAGGCGATATCGGGGCTCTTGCGAAGCTGACAGGTGCACGTACCGGTAACAGCTTATCTACTAAGGCGACTACCATTAAATTTGGTAAGTGGGAGATGCCTGTACCTTATACATATATGAGATACAATCCCAAGAATAAGGGGGATGTTGATAAATTATCACAGGCACTTCAGAAGATATCTCATGAAGATATTACAATGAGATATGTAAATGATGCTGAAAACCGTCAGATGCTCCTTTACGGAATGGGTGATTTGCATCTTGAAGTAATTGCAAGTAAGCTTTTGAATGAATATAAGGTTGAAATTGAACTTTCCAAGCCGAAAGTAGCCTTCAGAGAAACTATTAAGAAGAAATCTGACGTGGAATACAAGTATAAGAAGCAGTCCGGCGGACACGGTCAGTACGGTCACGTTAAGATGACCTTTGAACCTTCCGGCAATCAGGAAGAAGCATATACCTTTGAACAGATTGTTGTGGGCGGTGCTGTTCCTAAGAACTACTTCCCGGCAGTTGAAAAAGGTATTCAGGAATCTGTACTGAAAGGGCCTTTGGCGGCATATCCCGTAGTTGGCGTAAAGGCAGTATTGTATGATGGTTCTTACCATGCAGTTGACTCCTCGGAAATGGCCTTCAAAATGGCAACTATCCAGGCGTTCAGAAAAGGCTTCATGGAAGCACAGCCTATCCTGTTAGAACCCATTGTTTCCTTAAAAGTAACAGTGCCGGATTCTTATACAGGTGATGTAATGGGTGATTTGAATAAGCGTCGTGGCCGTGTACTTGGCATGAATCCCGTTGCAGGAGGCAAGCAGGTGATTGAAGCTGATGTTCCGATGATGTCATTATTCGGATATTGTACAGACCTTCGTTCCATGACAGGCGGACGCGGAGATTATTCCTACGAATTTGCACGTTATGAACAGGCGCCTTCAGATGTTCAGGAGAAGGAAGTTGCCGCAAGAGCTGCAAAGGTAGCAGAAGGAAACGAAGAATAGGAAGAGAATTAAGATTTAGGATTATAAAGGTTCTTTTTAGAAGAAGGGAAGAATGTCGCGTATGGGGGTACGCGGCATTCTTTGTTCAATAAGACGCCACGGCGGCGCAGGAATGTGCCAAGGCACATTCCGTGTAAAGGTTTTTTGCTTAACCTTGACATTTGACGGCGGAATGAGTAAAATTAGGAATGGTCTATTATGCCATACGAGAGGAGAAAGAAAAATGGCTGAATTATACAATCACAGAGAGGTAGAGAGCAAATGGCAGAAGGTTTGGGATGATGAAAAGGCATTCAAAACTTCTGATGATTACTCCAAGCCGAAATATTATGCACTTGTTGAGTTCCCTTATCCGTCAGGACAGGGACTTCACGTAGGACACCCCAGACCTTACACAGCACTTGATATTGTTGCCAGAAAGAGAAGAATGCAGGGATATAATGTGCTTTATCCCATGGGATGGGATGCGTTCGGTCTTCCTACGGAAAACTATGCTATCCAGAACCATATTCATCCGAAGATTGTTACTAAGAACAATGTGGATAGATTCAAAGGACAGCTTCATGCATTGGGATATTCCTTTGACTGGGACAGAGAAGTAAATACCACAGATGTAAACTACTATAAGTGGACACAGTGGATTTTTCTGAAATTGTTTAATGCAGGTCTTGCATACAAAACGGAGATGCCTATTAACTGGTGTACTTCCTGTAAGGTTGGTCTTGCAAATGAAGAAGTAGTAAACGGTACCTGCGAGCGTTGCGGCGCTGAAGTTGTGCGTAAAGTAAAGAGTCAGTGGATGTTGAAAATCACAGAATATGCTGACAAGCTTATCGAAGGACTTGACTCCGTTGATTATGTGGAAAGAGTAAAAGTATCCCAGAAGAACTGGATTGGTAAATCTACCGGTGCAGAAGTTGATTTTGTATTAAAGGATAAAGAAGACAAATTAACTGTTTATACCACAAGACCTGACACCTTGTTTGGCGTGACTTACATGGTAATGAGTCCTGAGCATCCTTTTATTGACAAGTACAAAGCAGACATCAAGAACTGGGATGATGTGATTGCATACAGAGAAATGGCTGCAAGAAAGTCTGACTTTGAACGTACCGAGCTTGCAAAAGATAAAACAGGTGTAATGCTTGACGGACTTACCGCAGTAAATCCTGTAAACGGAAAAGAGATTCCTGTATGGATTTCTGATTATGTTCTTATGACTTATGGTACAGGTGCTATTATGGCAGTGCCTGCCCATGATGAAAGAGACTGGGAATTTGCAAAGAAATTCAATATGCCTATCATTGAGGTGGTGGCAGGAAGCCCTGTCGATGTAAACGAAGCGGTATTTACCGATGTGGCAACAGGTACACTTGTTAACTCTGATTTCTTAAACGGACTTTCCGTAGCAGATGCCAAGGCAAAGATTACGGAATTTTTGACAGAGAAGGGTATTGGTCATGCGAAGACCAACTTTAAGTTGCGTGACTGGGTATTCTCCAGACAGCGTTACTGGGGTGAACCCATTCCTGTAGTACATTGTGAAAAATGCGGTTATGTGGCACTTCCCGAAAGTGAACTTCCTTTGGAACTTCCTGAGGTAGAAAGCTACATGCCTACCGATAACGGTGAATCACCTCTTGCCAAGATGACAGACTGGGTAAACACTACATGTCCTTGCTGTGGCGGCGCGGCTAAGAGAGAGACAGATACCATGCCTCAGTGGGCAGGTTCTTCATGGTATTTCTTAAGATATACAGACCCGCTTAATGAAAACGCATTGGCAAGTAAAGAGGCACTTGAATATTGGATGCCTGTAGACTGGTACAACGGTGGTATGGAACATACCACACTGCATTTGTTATACTCCAGATTCTGGCACAAGTTCCTTTATGATGAGGGAGTAGTACCTTGTGCAGAACCATATCAGAAGAGAACTTCCCATGGTATGATTTTGGGCTCTAACGGGGAGAAGATGAGTAAGTCCCGTGGTAACGTAGTAAATCCTGACGATATCGTAAGAGATTACGGTGCAGATACTCTTCGTACCTATGAAATGTTTATCGGTGCCTTTGATTTAAGCGCATCCTGGTCTGAGGACGGTGTAAAGGGATGCCGCAGATTCTTGGAGAGAGTGTGGAAATTACAGGATATCTTAGTGGACGGTGACGGATATTCCGCAGACATGGAAGTGAAGATGCACCAGACCATCAAGAAAGTAAGTAATGATTTCGAAAGTCTGAAATATAATACTGCAATTGCAGCTATGATGGCTCTGATTAATGAGTTTTACAAGAAGAATGCAGTTACAAAGGGTGAGTTTAAGACACTTCTTGCACTTCTTAACCCTGTGGCACCTCATATCACGGAGGAACTTTGGAATGCAAATGGCTATGAAGGCAGAGTTTATCAGACGACATGGCCTGAATATGACGAGGCTAAGACACAGGAAGCAACTGTAGAAATTGCGGTACAGATTAACGGCAAGACCAAAATGACCATTAACATCGATAAGACAGAAGAAAAAGATGCTGTAATTGCAAAAGCAAAAGAAGCATTGGGAGATAAGATTACCGGAAACATTGTAAAAGAAATTTACGTTCCCGGAAGAATCGTAAACATTGTTTGCAAATAAGCAACACATAAAGAAGTGCTAAGGTGACAAAATACGTCACCAAAGCACTTCTAATATTATGTGTAAGAAGAATGGTCTGGCAACCATTCTTCTGTTAGGCGTATGCCCGGAGGGCGTGAAGCGAAGCTTTCGCAGCTTGGCACTGTTTTTACTTCTTTGCCCGCATTGCCAATATCTTTTCCATTTTGGAAATGTCTTCCGGACTGGCATGTTTTTTCAGTACAGCAACAATGGCGTCGATTTCTTCATCGCTGAAAGCGATATTGCTATCTTTGCCGCGCTTTGCCACATTCATCAAAAATGGCAGGAGCTGTTCTTTGCGGAGCTTACTGCTTTCAAAAACCAGCGCCTGTAAAAATTCTAATTTATATGGACTGATATTTTTTAGGGATTCGTCTTTCATCCAGTCAGTCGTCATGATTCATACCTCCAAACATAGTAAACATTTCTTTTTGCTCGGGAGAGAGCATATTCATCAGCATATCTTCCATATTAAAGCTGTTTCCATCGGGTGAGAAATCACTCATATCCGGCATAAATTCTTTCATCATTTCCAAGGTTTTGGACATTTCGGTTGCCATAGACATTCCCTGAAAGAGATTTTTTATTTGTTCCAGTTGTTTTTTTTCTGTTTCTGTGCAAAAAGGAAGTAATTCTGCACAGAGTTTTTGTATGTCGGGTGAAAAATCCCGGGTTGTACATCCGCAGAGAGGAAAACATTCGCTTTGCATATGTTGATTTCTTTTGCAAAATTCAATTGTATAATTTAATTCTAAAAATTTGATGTAAACAGCCAGGAATTTTTGCGATTGAGTATCACTGTAAGAAAGAAGAATTTTTAACATTTGAATATGGTTTGTACTAAACAGGGTATCAAATGCAGTTATTTTATCTGTTCCGCTAAAGTCCATGACTGCTCCTTATCTTTTAACCGGTTTTCACATTTTATGTTTTTAAACGCGGTGATATGCAGAAAAATAGGCTCTTTTCAGAGCCTATTTCCAAGAATTATCTTTAGATATGGTGAAAAAGAATTGTGTCAATGGATTAGCATCCGCATCCGCGTCCGTTGTTTCCGCAACCGCCGCAGCAGCAAAGTAACAGGATAATCCAAATCCAGTCACATCCGCATCCGTTATCGGAACCGCCGAAGAATCCGTTTCCGCTATTTCCGCAACCGCCACAGCAGGAGAGTAAGAGGATAATCCAAATCCAGGAACTGCATCCGTTATTATTGGAATAAGTTGATGTGTTGTTGCATCCGCATCCGCTAGCTGTTAAATCGCTCATGGTTATTTGCCTCCAAAAGGTTATTTTGTTTTATGATTTATCATATGTGATACTGCTTGTATGTGTTTCACAAAATTGATAAAAAATTTTTGTAAAAAATGCACGCAAGATATTGATAAAAGACTTGAATTAATTTCGAGATATAGTAAAATAGATTATATATGTCATAAAGGAGAAGTGTGCTATGTCAGCAGATGACCTGACAATTGAGGGACGGAGGTTTAGAACCCGGTCAGATTATGAGGCTGCTCTAAGAGACCAAAAGAAAATTGAACGGATAAAAGCAGAGACAAATCTAAACAGTCCGAGACAGATATATGAGTTGTTCAGCGAATTGCAAAGCGGAGTCTATCGTTTTGAATCAGCGTTAGGAACCGACTTTGATGATGAAATATATGAAAAAGTAGAAAAGCTTCGTGCACAGGGTATTACCCGTGAAAATGCAACAGACAGCATGAAAGCCTCCGGCAGAAGAGGGCGCGCCGGACAAAAGAAGGAAAAGACAGATAAGAGAAAAGAAGCGAAAAGCAAAGAGAAAGCTTCCGGAGTAAAGCGCTCCGTCAGGCGAAAAGCAGAAACAAAAAATTTGGAAGATTATGACAAGGAGATGCAAAAGCAGATTCTTGCAGAATTGAAAAAACAGGAGAAGCGCCGTAAAACAGTGATTGTACTGGCGTCACTTGTGGCGGTGCTTTGTTTCGGATATTTTGGTGTATATTATTACTTTGCGGAGCGTACAAGTGCAGATTACGAAACGCTCGCTGAACTAAAAGGCAGTGATTTGTTATCTTCGGATACACAGGAAAAGAATGAGTTTGCCATACATAAAACAGGATTAAAGCTTCCCGATGTGCTTGATGAGTATAAAACTTTATATAAAAAGAACAAAAAGCTAATCGGATGGCTGAAAATTGACGATACAAATATAGATTACCCTGTCATGCAGACAAATAACAATGAATATTATCTGGACCATAATTTTAATCAGGAGTATGACAAGAACGGAAGCATTTTTATGGATTGCGACTGTAATGTTTATCCAAGGTCCACCAACCTGATTTTGTACGGACACCATATGAAATCAGGAAATATGTTCGGTAATCTGCAAAAATATGCAAAGGAATCTTACGGAAAGGAACATGCATTGATACAGTTTGATACGATTTACGAAAAAGGAACGTATCAGGTGATGTATGTGTTCCGTTCGCAGGTATATAATGAGGATGACCTTATTTTTAAGTATTATCAGTTTATAGATGCCAATTCGGAAGCTGAATTCAATTCTTATATGGAAGAAATGGCAGAACTGAGCTTGTATGATACAGGCGTTTCCGCAAGCTACGGAGACAGCCTTCTTACCTTATCGACATGTGACCATTCCCAGGAGGATGGCAGATTTGTCGTTGTGGCTAAAAGAATCAGGTAACCAAAAGGAGTGTTACAAAAAATGACAAAAGTTGCTAGAAAGAAAAACAGAAAGTTAAGAAAACAAATCAGAAAGACGGTTGGTGCACTGTTCATGGCATCTGCTATTGTGGTAGCGGCAATTCCCGTGCAGGATGTAGCGGCAAATGTAGACGAGAAGACAACGAAGGTTTCTCTTCAGCATACACAGGCAGCGGATGAATTTGCAAATCCCACAGTGACCGATTATAAAAGTTCCGTTCCTTCTGCCAATGACAGCTGGGTATCAGGTGCAGAGAAAATGGTATATACTACCGGTGACGGTATGTTTCAGTTTACATATATGCGTCCTAATCAAAATGACACCAATAAATATGCAGTGATTTTGGGATATAACAGTGTGGGAAGTGATAATAGTACCCTGACAATTCCGAATGAGCTGATAGCATACAAAAAATATTCTGAAAATGTATCCTCAGAAGGATATTGTCTCGTAAGTAAAAACGGGGAATTTTTGTATTATAAAGATAAAGAGCAGCGTACAGATGCTAACGGTGCGCTATTGTATCAGGTGTATCAGTTGCCGGATGCAGATGGTAATCCGGTTGATACAACAGTAAATCAGTATGATATTAATATCAGAACAAAGGAAGACGGTACCAAGGTATATATTTATAAGAGAGATACCGGAACTACAGATGAAACCGGTAATAAGATTTACGAAGAGGTAGAATATACATTGGTTCCTCTTATGGATGATACTTATTCACCTTGCTACTATGAAAAGAAAAGTGAGTGGGAAGGGATAGCTGATGATGATTTATATTACAGAGTGGACCCGGCTGATGACTCTTATGACAATCATGTAAGAGCAGCGGCAGATAATAATCATTGGAAAATCAAAGCAACGGTAGCGTATATCGGTAATGATGTTATCACATCCCCCACAGCAGGAACCTGGGAAGTGACTACTAACAAACCAAGTTCAGGTAACGGTGTGTTCAAGAATGCAGGCAATGTACAGCATTTAACGATTGCCGGAAACATTTGGGGAATTGGCGATTATGCATTTAGCGGATGCTCCAACCTGCAGAGTGTAACCCTTGGAGATAACTTAATCACAATCGGAAACGGTGCTTTTGCAAACTGCATCCGTTTAACAGAATGTAATGTCAAACCGAATGCCAGACTGGAAGCAATCGGTAAGGATGCATTTTACAATTGTCCTACTTTAAGCAGTTTCCTTGTGCCGGTTGGTACCAAGGCTTTGGGAGACAGTTGTTTTGAGGACTGCAGTTCCTTGCAGAGCATTTCCTTTGGTGGCGACGGCGGTGCTGTAGCATTAACCCATATGGGAGACCATGTGTTTAAGGGATGTAGTGCGCTTACAGGATTTGAGTTCCCCATTAATTACAAAGAAAATAATTTAGATATCGATATGTTTGAGGGATGTAGTTCCCTGCAGTATATCAGAATCAAAAATAATGATATTGATTTTAATGATGACCACAGTTATGATGGCTCAAATGGTTATCCGGATTGTCGTGATAACACATGGGAAAGCTTTATTGCCACAGTTCCGGTTTCCTTCTATTTAGAAGGACCCGATAATCCGGATGCACCACCGGCATCCAGTATACATAAAACGGCGATTGAAGAATCCATTCCGTTTAAGTATTTGGGACAGGAATTGTACGAAAAGATTGAATACGAGCATGACATAGTACAAGATGCAAATACGACAAACAAAAGTGCAAAAGTAACTTATCAGGTGAATAATAATAATGAACTTGTGAAGTTTTGGATTGCCGACGGTGCCCGTCCTGATAATGTTACCATTCCGGAAACAATCGGACCTTACGGTATTTCCCATATCGGAGCCGGAAGCTTTAATGATAACTGTGATTTGCTTAAGATTACCATTCCGGCATCAGTGCATTCCATTGGTTCTAATGCGTTTGTAGGATGTCATAATCTTCGTACGGTTATTTTCACGGATGCAACGACAATACAAAGCATTGATTCCAATGCCTTTAAAACACAGGATGCAACCTGCGAACATAAGAATATATTAAATGATCCTGACAAAAACATGGGACAGACATCCTCATCAACAGATCCTGCTTATCCTGATGATGCACCGAGCCTTACCTTTGTTGGAAAAATGATGGATGATCAGGGACAGGATACCGTTCCGTTTATTTTTGCCATGAACGGTGCAAGTAACATTAATAATGCACAGCAGGAAAAAACATGGATTACCTACCACAGCGGATGGCCGACCAACTTAGAGGTTCAGTATGATTATGACCCTGTCAGCAACACAGGGGAAGCAATGCTGATAAACTATCCTAAGTATGCTTTAATTAAGGATACGGCAAGTGCAAAAGAATGGGTGGAAAGTCTGCCGTACGTGACTTCCGAGAATATGGCAGAGTATAAAAGTATGGTGCTGAGAGCAACAGAGTATTATCAGGCACCTGATTCCCAGAAACCGAATATGCAACAGCCTACCGAAAATGAAATGGCGATTGTCAATTCATCCCTTAATGTAGTAATACCTACTAATGTTGACAGTATTAAGCCCGGCTTATTCTCAGGCTTTGTTCCCAATGAGGACGATAGCGATGGTAGTACCGAGTGGGATATTGTAGATAATATCAGACAAAGCGATGGTAGCGTACCACCTAATATAGATGACTGTTCTATGCCGGACAGAGATATTCTGACAGTTGTGTTAAACGGTGTAAAGGAAATAGACCCGTATACCTTCAAAAATTGTACTTCTTTAAGAGAAGCTGCAGTGATTGGACCGACTTATATTGATGATTATGCATTTGACGGTCCCACAGAAGAAGAAATACTGGCAGATATTAATTTAAAAGATGGCATGGCACTTGCTACCGTGACGCTAGGCACCAATCTGACAGATACAGGAAAGCGTCCATTCAGAGGATGTGAAAGCTTAACTAATATTACATGCCTTGATTCTGATTTCATTTATAACAACGGTATTTTATATCGTAACACAGGAAGCGGACTTGAGATAGTGCAGTGTCTGGAAACAAGAGGATTGACAGGTGGCGTCGGCTCTTATTCTGTAGGACCGGAAGAACTTGTAGGCGTAACAGATATAAAAGAAGAAGCCTTTGAGGATTGTGACGGTGTCGGACAAATCGACATTTCACAGACTACGGTACAGGTGATTCCCGAAAGATGTTTCGCAGATACGGATGATTTGAATACCGTAGTATTTGGTGATACTGTTACCAATATTGAGGCTGAGTCCTTTAGAGACAGTGCACTTCGTATCCTTACCATTCCCGGTAATCAGGTATTTATTGCACAGGATGCTTTTGCAACACAGGCATACTTGGATTCAGTGGAAGCAGGCAATGAGAATAAAGATTTACAGCAGACGATTATCTTTGAATGTGTAGAGGGTATGTATGCAGACCGCTATGCAAATGAAGATGAGTACTGGTATATTAACCCCGAATACGGAAAAGTACATCTGACCCATACAGTTATTTTCTATGATTATCCGAACTATCCGGATATATCGGAAAAGGTAATCTACCATAAGGTGGATGTTATTAACGGAGAAGATGCAGTGCCTCCGTCAGAACCTCCGGTTCATGAGGGATATCAGTTCACCAGATGGACAGATTATACGAATGTAACAAAGGATTTGGATGTATATCCTATCTATGGTGACAATGTATATGCTGTTACCTTTATGGATAGTGAAGGTAACCAGATAGGAGAAACGCAGTATATTGAAGAAGGAAAGAGTGCGATTCCTCCGACACCTCCGTTAAAAGACGGATATACCTTTACCGGTTGGTCAAAAGATTATAATAATATTACAGAAGACAGAACAATTATTGCGCTGTATTCTGACAATTCCGGTGATGCTAGCAAACATACGGTTATTTTCTATGACTTTGACGGAAATGAACACAGCAGACAGTCGGTAGCCCATGGGGAAGCAGCGGTAGCACCGAAAGACCCGGTAAAAGAAGGGTATACCTTCCTTGGTTGGTCACCTTCTGATTTTAGTAATGTGCAGAAGGATATGACTATTGTTTCAAGATTTGAAAAGACAGGAACAGGTACAGGAACCGGAACCAATCCGAATGCATCTGCATCTCCTACAGGTACAGGCACTAGTAGTGGTAAAAACAGTAAATCCACACCTACGCCTACCCCTACACCGAAGAAATATACCGTATCGGTATCCGGTGGTAGCGGTAGCGGTAGCTATGCAGCAGGTGAAATTGTAGCAATTAATGCATATTTCAGAGGAACAGGTCAGAACTTTGATAAGTGGACCACATCGACAGCTGGCGTTGGTTTTGCCAACGAGTCAGCCTCCTCTACAACATTTACCATGCCGGCAAATAATGTTGCGATTACAGCAACCTATAAGGTCGGAGGTGCAACGACAACCACATCAACAGGTGGTGGTAGCAGCACAGGTGGTACATCAACCGGAAGTAGCAATACAAACGGTTCTACTGTACAGATTACCAAGCCGGGTATTTCTAATACAGGGCTTGCAGGTGCGACTGTAAACGGTGCAACCGATAACTTTATTGTGAAAGTAACGGAAGACCAGAATGCTACTGACGCAGCAACCGCTGCATTGCAGGCAAAATTCGGTGATATCAGCAGAATTATGTACTGGCCTATGGATATTAGCTTATACGATTCTACAGGTCGTACCAAGATTGCGGATACCTCAGGTATTTCTGTAAATCTGACATTGCCGATTCCTGACGAACTGGTACAGTATGCAGGAAACAATAAAGTGGCAGCCGTAAACGGTGGTGTACTTGAAGACTTAAATACAAGATTTACCACAGTAAACGGAGTTCCTTGTGTGAACTTTACAGCAACTCATTTCTCACCTTATGTGATTTATGTAGATACTGCAAATCTGTCAGCGGCAGCTATGGACAGTACGCCTAAGACCGGTGACCCGATTCATCCCAAGTGGTTTTTGTCAATCGGAATGGCATGTATTGCAATGATATTATTCTTTAAGAGGGATAAGGCAGTAATTCCTGCCAAGACAGCATAGGAGCGCTATGAATAAAAGAATAACAAAGTGTCTGAGTGCGCTGCTGCTTGCTTCGGCAATTGCAGTGACTCAGATACCTGTATCAGATGTAGAGGCGGTCAGCACTACATCTGATTTTCAAATGGACGGAACTAAATTAATGAAATATTCAGGCACGGCAGAAGTCGTGTCTGTTCCTGATGGAATCAAAGAAATTGCAGAGGAAGCCTTTGCAGATAACGATAATCTGGTAAAGGTTACCGTTGGCGGAGATGTGGAGAAAATCGGATATCGTGCTTTTGCTGAATGTGACAATTTAAGGACGATAGAGGTGGGAGACAGTGTTACCGATATTGAAACGGCGGCATTCAGTAACAATCCGATGCTTACCAATGTAACATTAGGGGCAAACGTAAAAAATCTGGGTAGCGGTGTATTTGCAGGAGATACACAGCTTACATCTGTCTCTGTGGCAGAAGGAAATGCTTTCTTAAGCTATAGTGACGGAGCACTGTATGACGATGAACAGAAGATTTTATATGCATTTATGCCTAATTATGATAAGGAAATTTATACGGTTCCTGCAACCGTAGAGGAAATAAAAGGATATGCATTTTGGGGGAATCCTTATTTGAAGCATGTCAGAATTGACAGTGCATTGAAAAATATTTCAGCATATGCTTTCTCAAATTGCATGAATTTAAAAGATGTGACTGTGCCATTGGCTGTCTGTTCCATTGAGGCGAAGGCTTTTGAAGATTGTGTCAATTTACAGGAGATTACATTACCTGACTCTTTGAATAAGATTCATGATACGGCTTTTGATGGTTGTTCACAGCTAAAAATTACAGCGACTCCCGGTAGCTATGGTGCAGAGTTTGCAGCTGCATTAAAAGCTTCTGAGGTGGAGGATGTGGAATACCAGGATGTACAGGATTCCCAGGTGATTTCTACGGAAGAAAATGCAGTGGAAGATAGTACAAAGGGAGATGCAGAGCAAGAAGATTCTGAAGATTCGAATGATAATAATGTGGAAGGCGGAACTGATGCAGAGCCTTCGGCAACACCGATATCGGTTCAAACCGTAACAGGAAGCTATAGTTCGGAAAGATTGCTGGGACAGTCCAGTATAGTAGCCGGCAGGGCAGTTGTTTTTATTGATAATCAAAGTACAGGAGTATTAAGCGGAAATGAACCGGGGAACTCAAAAGTATCTTCTGAGCAGGCTGCAAACAGTACAATAAACAGCATTCTTACGGAGAGTGCTGAAAAAGGCAAGGATTTCCCGAAATACACGATAGTAGACGGCAAGATTGCTTCACAGGCATATTATCAGGATGATTCATTGGCAGAGTATGAAATCGGAGAAGATATTAAAGAAATTGGTGATTTTGCATTTGCGAGAACCAATCTGACAAAGATTATTATCCCTGAGGGCGTGGAAAAAATCGGTTATGGTGCGTTCTATCATTGTAATTCCCTTGCAGAGGTATCAATTCCGAGCAGTGTAAAGGAAATAGAGGCAAATGCATTTGATGAGACGGCGTGGCTGAATCAGTTAGACCAAAGTGCGGCTTATATTATTGTTGGTGACGGTATATTACTTTCCTATAACGGTGGGGACAGTGTTGTGAATATCCCCGCAGGGGTAAAACAAATCGGTGCGGAAGTTTTTAAAGACCATATGGGAATTACAGCTGTAAATATTCCCGATTCCGTAACGGTAATCGGTGAGGCTGCATTTAGCGGGTGCAAAAACTTAAAAACTGTTAACGGCGGAAAAAATTTGATAAAGGTAGGAGACAGAGCTTTCCAAGGGTGTCCGTTGTCGCAGATTTTAATTCCGGCATCCATGCAGGAAATCGGTGTAGCTGCGTATGACGCAGTAGGAGGTACAGACACTGTGACATTTGAAGGAAGTACACTTCCGATTCTTACAATGGGAGAGGAGTCCGGTCGTTTATCCAATGCTGAAGCAAGAACTTATGCTTTTGGTAATTGCAAGAGAGCGATTGTGCCTGCCGGTGCAACCATTGGGGAAGGAACTGTTTTACAGGAAGGTACATATGGATTTCACGGTATTGTATATGATGAATCCGGCAATCAACTTCTTGATTTGACAAATGGTGTTCCTGCGATAGCAACTAAGGGTGTGGAGGTTATGATTGACAGCGAGGTGCTGTCTGCGGAGAAAGAAGGTATCATGGCAACCATGCCCGGAAATGACGGAAGTTATGTGCTGGCGATTCGGGATTCTGATGAAGCAGCAGAACAGATTGCGCAGAGCTATAGCGATTTGTACGGCGGAAGCAGACCGAACGGACTGTATGGCTTTGACATTTCTTTATATGAAAGTGGAGGGCAACTTCCCATTAGCAAACTTGGCAAGCAGTATATTACCGTTATGATACCAAGACCTGCCGGAAATGAAGAAGGACTTCATCTGGTAACCCTTGACAGTGACGGACAGCTTGAGGCGGTAGAATTCCAGGTTGTAAATTTGGAAGACGGAGACTACATTCAGTTTACTACCAGTCATTTTTCACCATATGGTTTGTATAAACAAAGCTCTTATTCGGGACAAGGTGTTGTATCAAACGGTAGCGCATTTATCGGAATGTCAAGCCAAAAGGACGATACACCGGATACCGGAGACGGTGTTCATCCGAAGTGGATTTTGGCGTTGGGACTGTTTGCAGCGTCAGTTGCCATGTTCTTTTACGGAACAGGAAAGAAGAAACAATTGAAATAGTGAAACAATAAAAAAGCTCGCGGCATATGATAAAACAAAAAGCCGGGAGCTTTTTATGTTTCGTGTGAGAAATCAGATTGAATGTACGGATGAACTTGTAAATACCTGTGGAAATGCAGGCGTTACCATAGCAATGCTGGATACAGGGATTGCTAATCATCCTGACTTTGAAGATAGAATTGTGGGATTTAAGGATTTTGTTAACGGAAAGGGACAAAGTTACGATGACAGCGGGCACGGAACCCATGTGGCAGGTTGCCTTTGCGGAAGCGGAAGGCTTTCCGACGGAAAATACAAAGGGATAGCGCCGTCAAGTTATCTTGTAGTAGGAAAAGTTTTAGACTACAAAGGTGACGGTATGATAGAAAACATGGTATCCGGTATTGACTGGATTTTAAGAGAAAGGAAAGAGCACAATATCAGAATATTAAATATTTCTATCGGAATGGGAGAGGTGGCGGATAGTGAAAAAATGAATAAATTGTTTTGTAAGATAGATGAAGCATGGGATAACGGGTTACTGGTAGTATGCGCGGCAGGAAACGGTGGACCCGGGCCGATGACATTATCGCCTATAGGAGCCCGAAAAAAAGTAATTACCGTAGGGTGTCATGAAGGAGGTTATTTTGGAGAAAAGGATAATTTGTGTGAAAATTATTCGGGAAGAGGACCAAGTGAATATGAAATGAAAAAGCCGGATATTGTGGCTCCGGGTACGGAAATTATATCCTGCAATGCTTTTTTTGAAAAAAGAGGAAAGATGTATCGAAATGCTTATGTTTCCAAGAGCGGTACATCTATGGCAACACCTATTGTTGCAGGAGCGTTGGCACTGCTTTTGCAGAAATATCCATGGTATACCAATGAACAGGCAAAGAGAAAACTGCAGTATACGGCAAAAGATTTAAAAGAGCCGTGGGATAAGCAAGGGTTTGGAATGGTACAGGCAAAATACTTATTGACATAATATGCCACATTGTATACAATTATACAGTAAGACAATAGGACAATGCAGGAGGAGATAGTGATGGCACGCAATGACAGTGTTTTTGCCGAGAGACCGGTATCATTAAATGACAAGAACAATTTATTACAGATTGAGGAGCATATGTACATTTTGGATGATGTGGAAAAGCCAAATGTATTCAGAAATATGTTCCCGTACTCTGAGGTACCGAAGATTCCTTTTAATGATAGAATTGTACCCCATAATATGCCCAAGGACATCTGGATTACAGATACCACATTCAGAGACGGACAGCAGTCCAGAGCACCGTATACCACAGAGCAGATAGTAAAGATTTATGATTATCTTCACAGACTTGGCGGACCAAATGGCATGATTCGTGCCAGTGAGTTTTTCCTTTACAGTAAAAAGGACAGGGATGCGGTTTATAAATGTATGGAGCGTGGTTACAAGTTCCCTGAGGTAACCAGTTGGATTCGTGCCAGCAAGGAAGATTTTAAACTGGTAAAAGAAATCGGTATGAAAGAAACCGGTATTTTGGTAAGTTGTTCCGATTATCATATTTTCTTAAAATTAAAGATGACCAGAAGACAGGCAATGGAGCATTATTTAAGTGTGGTAAAGCAGTGTCTGGATGAAGGAATCAGTGTAAGATGTCATTTGGAGGATATTACAAGAGCCGATATTTACGGTTATGTTGTTCCTTTCTGTCTGGAACTGATGAAACTGATGGAAGAATATAAGATTCCGATTAAGGTACGTGCCTGTGATACCATGGGATATGGCGTTAATTATCCCGGTGCAGTTATTCCCAGAAGCGTGCAGGGTATTATTTATGCAATTCATACACATGCAGGTGTGCCTCATGAACTGATTGAATGGCATGGACACAACGATTTCTATAAAGCAGTTGTAAACTCAACCACAGCATGGCTTTACGGATGTTCCGGTATCAATACCTCTTTGTTTGGTATCGGTGAGAGAACCGGTAATACGCCCCTTGAAGCAATGATTTTTGAGTATGCACAGCTGAAAGGTGATTTGAATGGTATGGATACCACGGTAATTACCGAGTTGGCGGAATATTATGAAAAGGAAATCGGTTATCACATTCCTGAGAGAACCCCTTTTGTAGGCAAGAACTTTAACGTGACCAGAGCAGGTATTCACGCAGACGGACTTCTCAAGAACGAAGAAATTTATAATATTTTCGATACAGACAAATTCTTAAATCGTCCGGTACTTTGCGCGGTAAGCAACACCTCCGGACTTGCAGGCATTGCACATTGGATTAATACTTATTTCCGATTAAAGGATGAGAAGCAGCTGGATAAGACCAGTCCTTTGGTTGCAGAGGTTAAGAAATGGGTGGACAAGCAGTATGAAGAAGGACGTGTGACGGTAATTACAGACGCAGAATTAATTGAACAGATTGCGATAGCTTGTAAGCTTCTCGACATGACAATCGGCTAAAGAAATACATGACTGTCAAAGGTCGATTGTGAAGATAAGAAAGGCTGGAGAAAAAATGAACAGTTATGACGTCAAAAAAGAAGTGACGGACAAGTATTCCTTAAGAGGAAGAGTTTTTAATAAAATTCGTGAAGATATATTGAGTGGAAAATATAAAGAGCATGAAGAACTGAGGGAAGTGGCAATCGGTGAGGAACTTGGCGTGAGCAGAACTCCCGTAAGGGAAGCGTTCAGGCAACTTGAACTGGAAGGGCTGATACAGATTATTCCCAATAAAGGTGCTTATGTAACGGGAATTACGGCAAAGGATGTAAAAGATATTTACATGATCCGTTCTTCTCTGGAAGGAATGTGTGCAAGACTTGCCACGGAGAATATCACAGAGGAACAGCTTGAAGAATTGGAAGAAAATGTGTATTTGGCAAGCTACCATGCATCCAAGGGACATATGGAGCAGATGGCAGAGCTTGATAACAGATTTCACCATATCCTCTATGAAGCCTGTGACTCCAAGATGTTACAAAATTTATTACAGGATTTCCATCAGTATGTAATGCGAGTACGGAGAAAGACACTTTCCACCAAAGAACGCGGGATTGCGTCTAACGAAGAACATAAACTGATTATGGAAGCCATTAAAGCCAAAAATGCGGATGAGGCGGAGAAACTTGCCAATCAGCATATGAATAATGCTTATGACAATATGGTGAAAAACGGATTGTATGACATTTACAAATAATGTGGTTTGTAAGATGTGTTAAACAGAGTGAATTACGAACAATAAATATGGAAAAGCGAAAGGAAGAGAAAGCCGTGGAAAAGATTAAAATGACAACACCTCTCGTAGAGATGGACGGAGATGAAATGACCAGAATTCTCTGGAAAATGATTAAGGATGAATTGTTACTGCCTTATATTGATTTAAAGACAGAATATTACGATTTGGGACTTGAATATCGTAATGAGACTAATGATCAGGTAACTATAGACAGTGCCGAGGCTACAAAGAAGTATGGTGTTGCGGTTAAATGTGCAACCATTACACCTAATGCGGCCAGAATGACAGAGTATAACTTAAAAGAAATGTGGAAGAGCCCTAACGGAACTATCCGTGCAGCACTTGATGGAACTGTATTCCGTGCGCCGATTTTAGTAAAAGGGATTGTGCCTTATGTAAAAAATTGGACAAAGCCCATTACCATTGCCCGTCATGCATATGGTGATGTTTACAAGAATACGGAAATTAAAGTACCCGTAGCAGGAAAAGCAGAGCTTGTTTTTACAGCAGAGGACGGAACAGAAACAAGAGAACTGATACATAATTTCAAGGGAAGCGGTATTTTGCAGGGGATCCATAATACTGATGAATCTATTTCCAGTTTTGCCAGAGCGTGCTTTGGTTATGCCATTGATACCAAGCAGGACCTTTGGTTTGCGACCAAAGACACCATTTCCAAGAAATATGACCATAATTTCAAGGATATTTTTCAGGAAATTTATGATGCGGAATATAAGGACAAGTTTGAAGAATTAGGAATTGAATATTTCTATACCTTAATTGATGATGCAGTAGCAAGAGTAATCCGTTCTGAAGGCGGTTTTATTTGGGCATGCAAAAATTATGATGGTGATGTAATGTCAGACATGGTGGCAACTGCTTATGGAGACCTTTCCATGATGACGTCTGTATTGGTATCACCCAGTGGCGTTTATGAGTATGAAGCAGCACACGGCACGGTACAGCGTCATTATTACAAACATTTAAAGGGAGAAGAAACCTCTACTAACTCCATTGCAACTATTTTTGCTTGGACAGGTGCACTTCGCAAACGTGGAGAATTAGACGGTATTGATGAATTAGTAGAGTTTGCCGATAAACTTGAGAAGGCATGTATTAAAACGGTGGAAGACGGTAAAATGACCAAGAGTCTTTCTCTGATTTCTACCTGTGAAAATCCTGTAATTTTAAACAGCCTTGAGTTTATTCAGGCTATCAGAGAAACATTAGATACACTGTTAGAAAAATAGGATTAAAATGGGGCAGAAAGCAATATAAACTTTCTGCCCCTTAAAGTACTTACTCTGCCAATAACTCCCATTTCTCATAAAGTTCGGTAAGCTGAGCGTTTAGTGCTTCCTGTTCTTTTGTCAAATCCTGAAGCTTAAAGACGCTGGTAGCAATTTCAGGTTGCTGCATTTGCTCGTCGATTTCGGCAATTTTTGCTTCCAGTTCAGAAATCTTTTCTTCACATTTCTTTAAATCATTTTCCCGTTTTCGTTGTTTTGCCTGTAACTCTTTCTGTGCCTGCCAGTCCAGTTTGGTTTCGGATACAGCTTCCGGTTTTACCAAGGGAGCAGCAGAAGATTTGGTGAGCAGATTCTGCTCCACAGTTTCTTTTTTCTCAAGATAATAGTCATAGTTACCAAGATAACCGATTAACTGTTTTTCTGTAAGGTCGAGAATACGGCTTGCAGTACGGTTGATAAAATAACGGTCGTGGGAAACATAGAGGACAGTACCTTCGTAAGCATTCAGTGCATCCTCCAAAATTTCTTTGGACATAATATCAAGGTGATTGGTAGGCTCGTCGAGAATTAAAAAATTGGCCTCGGAGAGCATTAATTTGGCAAGGGAGACCCGTCCTTTTTCACCGCCGCTCAAATCCTTAATCTGTTTAAATACATCATCACCGGTAAAGAGAAAAGCAGCAAGGGTATTTCGTATTTCCGTGTTGGTGAGAGTAGGATAGGCATCGGAAATTTCTTCAAACAGCGTTTTGTCTGTGTGAAGAACGTTGTGTTCCTGGTCGTAATAACCGATATGTACATGACTGCCTAAAGTGATGGTTCCCTCATCGGCGGGTAAAAGTTCATTAATAATTTTTAAAATTGTAGTTTTTCCGGTTCCGTTATCGCCGATAATGGCAACATGCTCTCCGCGTTTAATATCCATGGACAGATTTTCAAACAAAGTAAGCGGACCGAAGGATTTTGAAAGTCCTTCTATGTGAAGGACATCATTGCCACTCTGGTATTTGGGAGTCAGGGTCATATGAATGTCGCTTCTGGTTTCAGTGGGTTTTTCCAGCACTTCGATTTTGTCCAGCATTTTCACACGGCTTTCGGCACGCTTAATGGATTTTTCCCTGTTAAAGGAGCGAAGCTTTTCGATAACATCTTCCTGATGCTTGATTTCACGCTGCTGGTTTAAATAAGCGTTTAAAGCAGCGGTTCGGAGCTGTTCTTTTTTGACTGCATAATCAGAGTAATTTCCTACAAAGGTGGTAGCTTTGGTCTGGTCGATTTCAATTACCTTTCCGGCAATTTTGTCGAGGAAGTAGCGGTCATGGGATACAATGATGACAGCGCCTTTATAGTTCAGAAGATAAGTTTCCAGCCATGCAATGGAATTTAAGTCCAAGTGGTTGGTAGGCTCATCAAGGATAATCAGGTCAGGCTTTAAAAGCAAAAGTTTACCCAGTGCCACACGGGTTTTCTGACCGCCGGAGAGGGTAGAGATAGGTTTTTCAAATTCTTCTTCCGTAAATCCAAGTCCTTTTAAAACGCCGGTTAATTCGCTCTTATAAGCATATCCGTTGGCAGATTCAAAGGCGTGCATCTGGCGGGTATAACTTTCCATAAGGCGGGAAAGTTCATCTTCGCTGCAATGCTTCATGGCGCGTTCTGTTTCACGGATTTGTTTTTCTAAAGAGATGATATCGGCCTTTACGCTAAGCAGTTCATCATATATGGTATTTTCACTGTTAACTGCCTGATTTTGGGCAAGATATCCCATGGTTTTGCCCTTTGAGAGAGTAACAAGACCGTCATCGGCAGCCATTTCGCCTACAATAATACGAAGCAGAGTGGTTTTGCCGACACCGTTAATACCCACAACGGCAGCTTTGTCATAGTCTTCAATATGAAAAGAAACATCCCGCAATATGGATTTTTCATTAAATGCTTTGGAAATATTCTGACAGGATAAAATCATAATTCTTCACCTTCACTTTTTTGACTTCTGTATCAGTTTACAAGGCAATAAAGGGAATGTCAATCAATTGACATTATTTTAACATTGGGATAGAATAGATAGTAAGAAAATATTGTCAGGGGGACAATACGGTGGAAAGCAAAGAAATCTCACAGGCAGTCATCAGTAGATTGCCCAGATACTTCAGATATTTAGGTGAACTTAAGGATGAAGGAATCGAGCGCATTTCTTCCCAGGAATTAAGCGATATTATGAAAGTGACGGCTTCACAGATTCGTCAGGATTTTAACAATTTCGGCGGATTCGGTCAGCAGGGATACGGTTATAAGGTAGAGTATCTTTACGAAGAGATTGGTAAGATTCTCGGGCTGGATCAGACCCACAATCTGATTATTGTAGGAGCCGGTAATTTAGGGCAGGCGCTTGCTAATTATATGAACTTTGAGAGAAGAGGATTTTTGTTCAAAGGAATGTTTGACAATAATCCTGCATTGTACGGCAAAAAAATCCGTGACATGGAAGTAAAGCCTATGGAGGAACTGCAGGATTTTGTCAAAGAAAACAATATTGATATTGCTGTTCTGACCATTCCCAAAACCAGTGCAGTTGCAGTGGCGGAACAACTTGTTAAAGACGGTATCAAGGGAATTTGGAATTTCGCTCATGTGGATTTGAATGTACCCAAGGAAATTCAGGTGGAGAATGTTCATCTTTCGGATAGTCTTATGAAGCTTACTTACAATATTATCCGATACGAAGAAGAAAATAACATTAAAAAATAATGTGCTCAGGGAGGCATGACTATGCCAAAGGTAGAAGAAATTTACGCTCCGGCATTGCAGGGGAAGAAGGTTCCGATACTGACATTGGACAATAAATGGCACAAGCTGTTTACACAGACCAAACCAAGTAAACAGATTGTAAAGCTGGAAGAAGAACTGAACAGTCTGCTCAAGATGCAGGGCAAGGCAAATCAGGAGTTAAAGAGTGTCAAAAAACTAAAGAAAAAGTTAATGGATGAAATCGTCGAAAATGCTGAGGATGCTTCCAGCGGCAAAGATAAAAAGGCTGAAAAAAAGATGGAAGAAAACAGCCGTTTGATTAGTGAATGCAATGAAAAAATTGCAGAATGTGAAGAACTTTTAATCAAGCTTCCCAATCAGATAGATGCAGCAAATAAAAAGCTAATGATTAAGACAATGGAAGTGTGCTATGTAACACTGGAAAAAAATAAAAAAGAAATCGAAGATGCATCTGTCTGGATTGAAAAGACAAGAGAAGAATTAAAAAACCGTCTTGTGAAAAAACAGGAACAGGAGCAGATGAACCAGGAACTGTATGCGTATATGCATGATATTTTTGGTGCAGATGTAATTAATATCTTTGATATGGAATATATGCAGAAAGAAAAATAAATGCGTCATGGCCGTCGTGGCACATGACGCGTTTTGCGTTAAATAGGCAGGTGTTGTTATGCGGTATGTCCTTTTGGCAGAAGAAATGAAATATTGTGATAATTATACCATAGAGAAAATAGGGATTCCCTCTCTGCTGTTAATGGAGCGGGCAGCAATGGAAATGGCTGCGGAAATTACCTTGCGAAAAGGACAAAAGTCACGTGTCCTTATCGTTGCAGGTGTGGGAAACAACGGCGGTGATGCGTTTGCGGTGGGAAGATTGTTAGCACAAAAGGAGTATTCGGTTACTTTTTATTTGGTGGGTGACAGGAACAAAGCCAGCAAAGAGACAAATCTGCAGATAACAATTCTGGAAAATTTGGGGTTTTCCATTCATGACAATTTTCCCAAAGGAGAATATGATATAATCATAGACGGATTATTCGGAATCGGTCTTTCCAGAGAAATCTGCGGGATTTACCGGGAAGCAATATTAAAGGTGAATAAGCTACATCAAAATGGTGCCTACGTGGCCAGTGCAGACATTCCTTCCGGAATATGTGCAGACACGGGGAAAGTGCTTGGATGTGCAGTACAGGCTGATTTGACGGTAACATTTGCCTATGCCAAGGCAGGACACTATTTTTATCCCGGCAGAGAATATACGGGAGAACTTGTAATCCGGTCTATTGGTATTTGCGGTAAGGCATTTGATGACAAAGAAGTTTTTTATCATACAGCAGACAAAGAAATGCTGCAGGATATGTTGCCGGAGCGAAAAAGTGACGGCAATAAAGGCAGCTTTGGAAAAGTGCTTGTTTTTGCGGGAAATAAAGAAATGTGCGGCGCTGCTATTTTGTGCGCAAGGGCTGTTTTTGCATCGGGAGGCGGCATGGTAAAGATTATGACGCCGAAGCAAAACAGAGTGGTCTTGCAAAAAGTATTGCCGGAGGCTATGATATATACTTATGAGGATGTACCTGATGAAATGACGGTACAAGAGGCATATGCATGGGCGGATGTGATTGTAGCCGGTCCGGGAATCGGGCAGTCAATGCAGGCAAAGCGCAGCCTTATGTTATTGTTATCCCTTGGCAGGAAGCCGGTGGTGATTGATGCAGACGGTTTGAATTTGATTGCTGCGGGGGAAGAACTGCAGGAGATAGTTTGTGCCTATGAAAAAGGACAGATAATTATGACGCCTCATCCGGGCGAACTGGCAAGATTGGCAGGAAAAACCATATCGGAATGCAAGGAAAACAAAAGAGAGGCTGTAAAAGAAATTTCAAAGCACTTTGGCTGTGTTGTGGCAGGAAAGGATGCGGTGACATTGGTTGCAAATCCGGCTTGCGAAACAGTCTTTCTGAATTATGCCGGAAATGACGGAATGGCAGTTGCGGGAAGCGGTGATGTACTTGCAGGTATTATCGGCGGATTCCTTGCACAGGGAACAACAGGCTTTGAGGCGGCATGTTTGGGCGTTTTTGTGCATGCCCTTGCAGGAGATGAGGCGGCAGAAAGAAAGAGCCGTTATGGCATGATGCCCACAGATATTTTGGAATGTTTGGACGATGTGCTGAAAGAGGCAGAAGGAAAGAGGTCTTTGTAATGAAAAAACATCAAAGAGTGTTTGCAGCAATTGATTTGGATGCTGTTTTGCATAATATGTATCAGATGAGTGAGAATATTTCACCGGACAGCAAGTTAATCGGAGTGATTAAAACAGATGGTTACGGGCACGGTGCCATTCCCATTGCAACGGAGATGGAGGGATGCCCTGAAGTGTTCGGATTTGCAGTGGCAACGGCGGAAGAAGCGTTAGAACTACGAGATGCGGATATTAATAAACCGATTTTAGTTTTGGGATATACTTTTCCGGAGGATTACGACGAACTGATTTACCGCAATATTCGAATGACGGTATTTAGAAAAGATACCCTGCAGGCGCTTTCTGCTGCGGTGAAAAGGCTAAACGGGAAAGGAATTACCGCAAAAGCCCTTGTACACATTAAAGTGGATACCGGTATGGGCAGAATCGGAATCATGCCGGATGAGGAAGGCTCTTTGTTTGTCAAAGAGGCACTTAAGACGGAAGGCATTGAAGTGGAAGGAATTTTCACACATTTCGCAAGGGCCGATGAAACCGATAAAACATCAGCCTATAAGCAGCTTGCGCGTTTCAGGGCATTTACACAGAAGATTGAAAAAGAGACCGGAAAACTGATTCCCGTGAAACATTGTGCTAATAGTGCAGCGATTATTGAAATGCCGGAAACCAATATGGAAGTAGTGCGTGCAGGGATTGCGCTTTACGGTCTTTGGCCGTCAGAGGAAGTGAGCAGAGACATTATTTCTTTAAAACCGGCGCTATCATTGCACAGTCATATTGTTTTTTGTAAGGATGTACAACCGGGGACACCGATTAGCTACGGCGGCACTTTTGTGACTCCAAAAGCAATGAGAATTGCCACTATACCGGTTGGCTACGGAGATGGATATCCGAGAGCACTTTCCGGTATAGGACATGTCCTTATTTGTGGCCAAAAAGCTCCTATTTTGGGAAGAGTCTGCATGGATCAGTTTATGGTGGATGTGACAGAGATTCCTCAGGCAAAGGAGGGGGATTTGGTTACCTTGATTGGCAGAGACGGCAATGAAGAAATTACTATGGAACAGTTAGGTGCACTATCCGGCCGTTTCAATTATGAACTTGCATGTGACTTGGGAAAGAGAATTCCCAGAGTTTATTATAAAGGCGGAAAAATCGTAAGAGATTTTTAAAAGCCTTCTGAATACCTTCTGACAATACGGTTATACTACTTTTTGAGAAGAACGAAACGAAAAGGTTTTCGTCGACTGATATCCTGTTGGAATGAAGGGTGTGTGAAGAATGAGAAGAGGGGATATTTACTACGCAGATTTAAGACCTGTTATCGGTTCGGAACAGGGCGGCATCCGTCCGGTTCTGATAGTACAGAATGATGTGGGAAACAGACACAGTCCGACTATTATCTGTGCGGCTATTACATCAAAAATGAATAAGGCAAAACTGCCTACTCATATAGAACTCAGTACGGGAAAGTATGATATGGAGAAGGACTCCGTTATTTTACTGGAGCAGCTTCGTACCATCGATAAGAAACGATTGAAAGACAAAGTGTGTCATTTGGATGACGAAATTATGAAAAAGGTCAATGAAGGTCTTAAAATCAGTCTGGAGCTTACTACATAGAAGGATGGCGTAAAACTTGACGTAAGGTTCAGGAAATGTTATATTTTAGAATGATATTTTTTGCGATAAGATAAAGGAGATGAAACAATGGACGATAGTGGGCCTACGGCCGGGTACATTATATTTTTCATATTAATGTTTACGGATATTTTATTTTACGGTTTCGGTGCAGCGGTAAAGGAGTTAAATACCAAAGAACTTTCCGAAAAAGCACAGGAAGGAAATAAGAAGGCGGCAAGATTGTATGATATTGCCATAAAGCCCAATAAATTTATCAATACACTGCAATTTTCTGTTACGCTTGTAAATTTGATTATGGGCGGATATTTTTTGGAAAATGGGCAGCAAATGATGCAGCAGATTATTGAACGGAATATTGCGGGCGGTATGTTTGGCGTGCAGTTAAATGCAACATTACTTTATATACTTTCATTGGTGATTTTCGGTGCGGTATTGTTGTACATAGTATTGACATTCGGTATCTTACTTCCGAAAAAGCTGGGAACCAGATATGCCGAGAAATGGGCATATACATGTATTACGCCTATTTATTATATTATGGGAATTTTCACGCCGCTTACATGGCTGGTGCTGATAACATGTAAAGGTGTTCTCAAATTATTCGGGATACACGGAGATGACAATCCGGAAGATGTAACGGAAGAAGAAATCATATCCATGGTAAATGAAGGCCATGAACAGGGGGTACTTCTTGCAACGGAAGCAAAAATGATTACCAATATTTTTGAATTCGGTGACAAGGAAGCGCAGGATATTATGACGCATCGTACCAACATCCTTGCCATTGAAAAGAATATTACGCTTCAGGAAGCACTTGACTATATGCTCAGTGAGAGCAAGAGCCGTTTCCCTGTATATGATGAAAATATTGACAATATTATCGGTATCCTACATTTTAGGGATGCTATGCGTTTTCACCGAGTGGAAGGAAATCCGCAAAGGGCGGTAGGAGAAATCGAAGGATTGATTCGTGATACCATGTTTATTCCCGAAACAAAGAACATTGATGATTTGTTTAAGGATATGCAGCAAACCAAGACCCAGATGGTGATTGTTGTGGATGAATACGGACAGACATCGGGACTTCTTGCAATGGAAGATATATTGGAGGAAATCGTCGGAAACATCATGGATGAGTACGATGAGGACGAGGAATATATTGAAGAGACGGAAAATGCCGATGAATATATTATTGAAGGTATTACACCTCTTGAAGAACTTGAGGAGCGTCTGGGGATTATCTTTGATGAAGAAGAGTTTGAAACCTTAAACGGTTTTCTCATATCTAAGCTGGACAAGATTCCGGGCGAAGAAGACGAGAATTTTGCTGTGATGGTGGGAGAATATGAATTTAAGGTTCTCGCTGTAGAGAACAGAATGATTAAGAGTGTATTGGTAACCAAGGTTGCCGCAACAGAGGAGTGCAGGGAAGATGAGCATTCCGAAGAAGAAATAACAAAGCAGGATAAAAAGGAGAGTTAAAAACATGTCAGGACATTCAAAATTTGCAAACATTAAGCACAAAAAGGAAAAAAATGATGCTGCAAAGGGTAAAATTTTTACAATCATCGGAAGAGAAATTGCAGTAGCTGTTAAGGAAGGCGGTCCCGACCCTGCAAATAATTCCAGACTTGCACAGGTGATTGCAAAGGCAAAGGCAAACAATATGCCTAACGATACAATTGACAGAGGTATCAAAAAAGCGGCCGGCGATGTAGGCAATGTAAACTATAAATATGTCAGCTACGAAGGATATGGTCCTAACGGAATTGCTATTATTGTAGATGCGCTTACCGACAATCAGAACAGAACTGCTGCCAATGTAAGAAATGCGTTTACAAAGGGAAACGGAAATATCGGAACTCCCGGTTGCGTATCTTTTATGTTTGACAAAAAGGGACAGATCATTATTGATAAAGAAGAGTACGATGGTGATGCGGATGAACTGATGATGATGGCGCTTGATGCCGGTGCAGAGGATTTTGCGGAGGAAGAGGACAGCTTTGAAATTATTACTGACCCTGATGCTTTTGACGGGGTATTAAAGGCAATGGAAGAAGCGAAAATTGTGATGGCTTCCGCGGAAGTAACCATGATTCCTCAGAATTATGTAGAACTTACAGACGAAACCGCTATCAAGAACCTGAATAAAATTCTGGATCTTCTTGATGCAGAAGATGATGTACAGGCGGTATATCATAACTGGGATGAATAAGAGAAAATCACAGGAGGCAAAAATATGAGCAAAAATTATGCAAAAGAAACCATATGTGTACAATCCGGATGGCAGCCTAAAAACGGAGAACCCAGAGTGTTGCCTATTTACCAGAGTACTACATTCAAATATGAGACCTCTGAACAAATGGGAAAACTGTTTGATTTGGAAGAATCCGGCTATTTCTATACAAGACTGCAGAACCCTACCAATGATTTTGTGGCACAAAAAATTTGTGAACTTGAAGGCGGTGTGGCTGCGATGCTTACATCCTCCGGTCAGGCAGCAAATTATTATGCTGTGTTTAATATTTGTGAAGCAGGTTCTCATGTAGTGATGTCATCTACCGTATATGGCGGAACATTTAATCTCCTTACTGTTACCATGAAGAAGATGGGAATTGAATGTACCGTGGTTGACCCTGATGCTTCTGTGGAAGAATTGAATAAAGCTTTCAAAGACAATACAAGGTGTGTGCTTGCAGAGACCATTGCAAACCCTGCACTTGTAGTTCTTGATATTGAAAAATTTGCAAAGGTGGCACATGACCATCAGGTGCCCCTTATTATTGACAATACATTTGCAACTCCCATCAATTGTAATCCTTTTGAGTGGGGAGCAGATATCGTAACACATTCCACTACCAAGTACATGGATGGACATGCGATGGCAGTGGGCGGTGCGATTGTGGATTCCGGTAATTTTGACTGGAGCAAATACCCTGATAAATTCCCGGGACTCTGTGAGCCTGATGAATCTTATCATGGTGTTACCTATGTGGAAAAATTCGGAAAAGGTGCTTATATCACAAAGGCAACTGTTCAGCTGATGAGAGATTTAGGTTCCATTCAGTCTCCTCAGAATGCATTTCTTTTGAATGTAGGATTGGAAACATTGCCTCTTAGAATGGAACGTCATTGTTATAATGCGCTTACTGTGGCAGAGTACTTACAGAATCATGAAAAAGTGGCATGGGTAAATTATCCCGGATTAAAAGGCAATAAATATTATGATTTAGCACAGAAATATATGCCGAAAGGAACTTGTGGTGTGATCTCCTTTGGTCTTAAGGGCGGAAGAACGGCTGCGGAAAATATGATGGATAAGTTGCAGCTTGCAGCAATTGTAACTCATGTTGCGGATGCAAGAACCTGCGTGCTTCACCCTGCAAGTCATACGCACAGACAAATGAATGATGAGCAGCTTGTGGAAGCAGGTGTGGCACCTGATTTAATCAGATTCTCTGTAGGAATTGAAAACGTACAGGATATTATTGCAGATTTAGAACAGGCACTTAGCTTTGCCTAAAAAGAAGGAACAGATATGACAGCGATTGTTAAGAAAAATGCTTTGTTTGTGTCCGGCTTTTTTCTGTTTGTCATAACAAGAATAATATATCTGTTGTGTTACAAAGGAGTTACGGACCCATACGGGTATTTTGAAAAAGCAATGATTCGGGCGCAGGACCGGCAGGTAAGTCTGACATCTTCCGGCATAGCGTTGGCATACACAGGAAGTCTTTCAAAGCTGTTTATGTTTGTGGGAAACAGAATGGATGCTGTAGTGTGGTTTCATTTTGTGTTGCAGACGGCAACGTTTGTTTTGATTGTCTGCGGATGTACATTGCTGTTCGGCCGGATGGCAGCTTGTGTGAGCTGTTTCGTGATGACTGCGATGCCATATCTGATAATAAGCATCGGGCAAATTTCTCCTGATAATTATTTGCTGCTTTATCTATCGCTACTGTTTTTTTTGACGAGTGTTTTTTATAAAATCACAAAAGACAGAGGTTGGTATCGGAACATAAGAGGAGAACTTTATCTGATATTGCTTGTTTTTTTCCTGGGGATGGTTTGTTTCCGGCAAGGAATGTGGCAAGATGTCAGTGCTCGTTTTCTTTTGTCAGCGGGAGGAGTGATTCTTATGAGCGGATTGTTTGGTTTCTTTGGAAAGAAAAAACAAGAGGAAGAAGATATTTTTGCGGAAGAAATCAAAGAAGAGAAGAACGGTGAAGATGAACAAAAACCGCAAATAAATTACATTGAAAATCCTTTGCCGTTACCTAAAAAACATGTAAAGAAAACCATGAGTTTTGACTTGGAGCAGGAGCAGGATGATTTTGATTTTGAAATAGATGCAAAAGATGATTTTGACGTATAAATATTGCAAAGTGATACATAATAAAGAGGACTGAAGAATTCAGTTCTCTTTTTTTATGCATTTTATTTTTAATTCGGAGAAAGGAAATGATATTATGTCTGCAAAAAAAGTGGAAGAAGAAAAGCATCGCAATGAAAGAATAGAGGAGACCGGTCAGGTAACGCTGGACAAGGGCGGAAGTAAAATTCATTTAATTACCATTATCGGAGAAATTGAAGGCCATGATAACTTGGGGAATAATTCAAAAACAACCAAATATGAGCATATTTTACCTCAACTTGCAGCAATTGAAGACAGTAAAAATATTGAAGGAGTTTTAATTTTGTTAAATACCATGGGCGGTGATGTGGAAGCAGGGCTTGCCATTGCGGAAATGATTGCATCCTTAAGTAAACCGACTGTGTCGCTGGTGCTTGGCGGCGGACACTCCATAGGTGTTCCCATTGCTGTCAGTGCGGATTATTCTTTTATTGTGCCCACGGGAACTATGGTAATTCATCCGGTAAGAATGAACGGAATGGTAATTGGTGTGCCACAGACTTTTGACTATTTCAGACAGATTCAGGACAGAATTACGGGGTTTGTCTGTGCTCATTGCAAAATTACACAGAACAGACTGGAGGAACTTATGATGGAAACTACCATGCTGACGAAGGATGTGGGAACTATTCTGGTGGGAGAGGAAGCGGTAGAAGAAGGTATCATTGCACAGACCGGAGGAATTAAGGAAGCAATGGAAAAATTACATTTTTTGATTGAAAAAGGAAAAAAGGACAAGAAAACGGATAAGAAAAAATCGTAAAAAAGAATTGATGACAAGAAGTTCTTAAAATGCTATACTATATAAGATTATGTAGTACTTTTGAAGTACTGAAGGGGATTGAAGTATGGCACAGACAAAGAAAACCAATACCGGAAGACGCAGTTCCAACGGTAGGAAAGGCGCTACGGGAACGTCATATAACAGGAAAACTTCGACATCATCAAGAAATAAAAGACCCAGCGAACCAATGGACTCCGCAATCAGAAGTGAAATCTGGCTGATTGCTTTGTTTGCTGTGTCTGTATTTTTGTTTTTGTGTAATTTCGGAATCATAGGTGTAGTGGGAGATGCCATCAGTAACGTGATGTTTGGTATCTTCGGTATGACTGCGTATGTGATGCCGGTTGCCCTTTTTCTAATGATTGCATTCGGAACAGCAAACAGCGGAAATTCCATTGCTACCAGAAAACTGATTGCAGGTGTTGTGTTGTTTCTGGTTGTGGGAATGGTATTTGAACTTTTCACTAAAATGCCGCAGCAGATGCAGGCATACAGCATGTCAGAGATATACAAAGCATGTAGCGAGGCGCATAACGGTGGTGGGGTGATTGCCGGCAGTCTGGCTTATTTATGCTATCATTTTATGGGAATTATCGGAACTGTTTTGGTAATTTTGGTTGTTTCGGTTATTGCCATTGTAGTATTAACCGAAAAATCATTTGTATCAGGTGTAAAGTCCGGCGGCCGTAAAGTTTATGAGCGGACAAGAGAAGATGCCAGATACAGAAGAGAACAGGCGGCAATCCGAAGACAGGAGCAGGAAGAAGCACGAAGACTGCGAGAGGAAGAAAGACTTCTGCGGGAAGAAGAACTTGAAAATGAAAAGATTCTTCGTATGGACAAAAAAGTAAGTGGTGTCATGATGGACACTACTTTGACAAAGGAAGAAGAGAAGAAGGATAAAGTACGTGATGATATTCACGAGATTAATATAGAAGATTTTGAAGAAAAGGTGGAAGAGGCTGCCCTTCATCCTGCATCCAGTCCTGAGGATGAGTTTGATTTTTCATCGGTTCGCATTAACGGAATGTATCGGAGTGAATCGGAAAATGAAAGCGATGCCCTTTCAGAGATTACAGAAGATTATTTTGCACAGGAGCCGCTTCGTCAGGGTGAGAGCTATGTCGGGAAAGAAGAACCGATGCCGGTTATTCATAGAGAGCAGTCTTATGATGATTACGGCAGAGAACACAGAATTGTGTCAGGAGTTCATCAGGAGCCGGAGAAACCCAAGGCATATGTGAAGAAAAATACATTTGCGCAGAACGGTTTTGATGCAGAAGAAAATGTAAAGCAGGAAGTAATATCAAAGCCGGAAGCGGATGAAAATATAGTTGTCCCAAGACAGGAGAATAAGCCGCCTAAGAAATACATATTCCCACCTTTAAGTAAATTGCAGAAGGGAAGCGGAAAGACCGGCGGAGATTCCGAGAGAGAATTGCGTGAGACTGCCAAACGTCTTCAGCAGACTCTGCAGACATTTGGGGTAAAGGTAACGATTACGGATATCAGTCAGGGACCTTCGGTTACCAGATATGAATTGCAGCCGGAGCAGGGTGTAAAAGTAAGCAAAATTGTAGGTCTTACGGATGACATTAAATTGAATCTGGCGGCAACAGATATCCGAATGGAGGCGCCGATTCCCGGAAAAGCAGCTATCGGTATCGAAGTACCCAATAAAGAGAATTCAGCAGTAGCCCTTCGTGATTTGCTGGAATCTAAGGAGTTTAAAGAATTTCCTTCCAATATTGCGTTTGCGGTGGGTAAGGATATTGCAGGAAAAACAGTGGTTGCAGATATTGCAAAGATGCCTCATATGTTGATTGCAGGGGCAACGGGTAGCGGTAAGTCAGTTTGTATCAACACACTGATTATGAGTATTTTGTACAAAGCACATCCCGATGATGTTAAGCTGATTATGGTTGACCCGAAGGTAGTAGAGCTGAGTGTTTATAACGGAATTCCACATCTTTTGATTCCGGTAGTTACAGATCCGAAGAAAGCTGCCGGTGCGTTACACTGGGGCGTTGCGGAGATGACGGACCGCTATCAGAAGTTTGCAGATTATAATGTCAGAGACTTAAAGGGATATAATCAAAAGGTAGAGGAAATGCGTGAGAAGGGTGATGAAAATGCACCTGCCAAGATGCCGCAAATAGTTATTATTGTAGATGAACTTGCAGATCTTATGATGGTAGCACCCGGTGAAGTGGAAGAGTCCATCTGTCGTCTGGCGCAGCTTGCAAGAGCCTGCGGAATTCATTTGATTATAGCAACCCAGCGCCCCTCTGTTGACGTTATTACAGGTCTGATTAAAGCCAATATGCCGAGCCGCGTGGCTTTCAGTGTATCCAGTGGTGTGGATTCCAGAACGATTTTGGATATGAACGGTGCTGAAAAACTGCTTGGAAAGGGTGATATGCTGTTTTACCCCCAGGGATATAGTAAGCCTGCCAGAGTACAGGGCGCATTTGTTTCCGACAAGGAAGTATCCGATGTTGTAGAATTCTTGAAAAATCAGGCACTTGGCAATGTGTATAGTTCTGACATTCAGGAAAAAATTGCGAATATCGGTTCTTCGGCTTCTTCTGCATCAGGAGCAGGAGATGATGGCTCAGAGCGTGATCAGTATTTTGTGGATGCAGCTAAATTTATTATAGACAAAGACAAAGCATCTATTGGTATGCTGCAAAGAGTGTTTAAGATTGGATTTAACAGAGCGGCAAGAATTATGGATCAGCTTTGCGAGGCCGGGGTGGTTGGAGAAGAAGAAGGAACAAAACCACGTAAGGTACTGATGAGTATGGAGCAGTTTGAACAATATATTGATGAGTGCTTATAAAAGCACAGATTCCCCCAAATACTTTTTATGAGGAGGCATTATGTTTAAAACAGATATTGAGATTGCGCAGGAAGCTAAATTAATTCCCGTTACCCAAGTTGCGGAGCAGTTACAAATTCCCGAAGAGGAACTGGAACTTTACGGAAAATACAAAGCAAAAATTTCAGAAGAATATTTAGAGAAGATAAAGGAAAATCCTGACGGAAAGTTAGTGCTTGTGACAGCTATTAATCCTACACCGGCAGGAGAAGGAAAAACTACTACAAGTGTAGGTTTGGGGCAGGCTTTTGGAAAACTGGGTAAAAAGGCTGTGATTGCCTTAAGAGAGCCTTCTCTTGGTCCCTGCTTCGGCGTAAAAGGCGGCGCAGCAGGCGGCGGCTATGCACAGGTGGTTCCCATGGAAGATTTAAACCTCCATTTTACCGGAGATTTTCATGCGATAACTTCAGCTAATAACTTACTTGCTGCTATGCTTGACAATCATATTCATCAGGGAAATGAATTGCAAATTGATACCAGACAGATTGTTTGGAAGCGTTGCCTTGATATGAATGACAGGGCACTTAGAAATACTGTAGTAGGTCTTGGAGCGAAAACAGACGGTTTTGTAAGAGAAGATCATTTTGTAATTACGGTAGCATCCGAAATCATGGCAGTACTCTGTCTTGCAAGTGATATGAAGGATTTGAAGGAACGTCTGGGAAGAATGGTAGTTGCCTACAATTATCAGGGAAAACCTGTTACGGCATCTGACTTAGGAGCTGTAGGAGCTATGGCAGCCCTTCTTAAAGATGCGATGAAACCAAACCTTATTCAGACATTGGAACATACACCGGCATTGATACATGGTGGTCCTTTTGCCAATATTGCTCATGGATGTAACTCTGTTATTGCCACAAAAGCAGCAATGAAAATGGCTGATTATGTAATTACGGAAGCCGGATTCGGTGCTGATCTGGGAGCAGAGAAGTTCCTTGATATTAAGTGTAGAATTGCAGGATTAAAGCCTGATGCTGTTGTTTTAGTTGCAACTATCAGGGCACTTAAATATAACGGCGGCGTGCTCAAGGCAGAATTAAACACAGAGAATATGGAAGCCTTGAAGGCAGGTATTGTAAACCTTGAGAAACATATTGAAAACCTTCAGAAGTATCAGGTCCCTGTTGTGGTTACATTAAATAGCTTTATCACAGATACAGATAATGAAATTTATTTTGTAAAACAGTTCTGTGAAGAGAGAGGCTGTGAATTTGCCATTTCCGAGGTTTGGGAAAAAGGCGGTGAAGGCGGTATTGCCCTTGCAGAAAAGGTGCTTCAGACTTTAGAAGAAAAGAAAAGTTACTTTAAGCCCATTTATGAAGATTCCCTTTCACTGAAAGAAAAAATAGAAACAGTTGCAAAAGAAATTTATGGTGCGGACGGTGTAAATTATTCGGCTGCGGCAGAAGGTCAATTGAGAAAATTGGAAGAACTGGGCTTTGGACATATGCCGGTATGTATGGCAAAGACACAGTATTCCCTTTCAGATGATCCTGCGCTTCTTGGAAGACCTTCCGGTTTTGAGTTGCAGGTGAGAGAAGCGTATGTATCGGCAGGTGCCGGTTTTGTTGTAGTACTCACGGGAGCGGTTATGACAATGCCGGGGCTTCCTAAAACACCGGCAGCCCTTCGGATTGATGTGAATGAGGATGGTGTAATTACCGGATTATTCTAAATGGATAAAAATACGTTGTGTATTCGATTTTTGGGAGAAATATGATTTATGAAATGTCCTAACTGTGGTCAGGAGATTCCATCTGATCATTTGTATTGTGAAAAATGCGGAATGGAGATTCAGATAGTACCTGACTTTGAACCGGAAATTGAAAACAGCATAACGGAAACTCTTTCGACAGTGGCAGAAGAAATTGAAGGAAAGAAGAAAAAAAACTTTCCTTCAATAAAGAAAAATGAAGGAGAGTCTGATGAAGCAGAAACAGAGTCTCCCGGCAACTTTTTTTCGGAGGAGGCAGTAGACAGCAAGCTGGTTATCAGAATTGTGACCATTGTTAGCAGCGTAATAGCAGTTATCGTAATCTGTCTTGTCATGTACTTTAATTATTCGCCTTCTTATCAGATGAAACGGGCAGAAAGCTATGCAAAACTTCATCAATATGATGAGGCAGTGAAATGTCTCGGCAGGGCAGCAAAGCTTGATCCGGGAAATGCTGAGATTGTATTGCGTCAGGCGGAATATTATTATAAGATGGATGAGGCCGGTCAGGCTATCGGACTTTTGGTAGGATTACTGGATAAAGGGAAATTGACAGATGCCGAAGTTGGAAATGTCTATGATCAGATGATTACGATTTACCATGATTACGGACAATATGAAGAGATTAACAGGTTACTGAAAGCATGCCCTTATGAAGACATTGTGACGACTTATCAGAATTATCTTGCAATGGCACCTGAGTTCAGTTATGAAGAGGGAAGCTATGACTTTGTGGTCTTCTTAAAGCTAAGTGCCAATACTACAGGGAAAATCTATTATACCCTTGATGGAAGCATGCCGACTGCAGACAGTGATGTTTATACATCGCCTATTTATCTGGAATCGGGATATTATCAGGTGAACGCTTTTTTTGTGAACGAGTTCGGTATTGCCAGTGATGTGGTAAAAAAACGATATGATATTAATGTAACCGTGCCGGATAAACCTCAGGTGCTGCTGCAAAGCGGAAAATATCAAACGCCTACCGTTATTGAGGTGTTGCGCCCTGCAGAAGGAACGGTGTATTACACCACTGACGGAAGCACGCCAACCGTAGATAGTGCAGTTTATTCAAAGCCTATTCCGGTGCCGCTTGGGTACAGTAATTTTAAGTTTGTTGTAATATCAAAGCAAGGCGTTTCCAGTGAAGTGGTAAGCAGAAGTTTTGAGTTTAAGTTTGATTCCGATGTGACGGTGACTACTGCGATTACGAATGTACTTAAAGCTTTGATGAACAGAAATGTTATCAAAGACATGCATGGAAATGCATTCGGGCAGAAAGGAAAATACAGTTTTGCATATAATTCTGTTGTGCAAATCGATGAAAACTATTATTATGTATTAGATGAGTATTATGAGGATCAAGACAGCGATAAGAGCAAAACAGGGCTTTTATATGCGGTTGATGTCTATACGGGCGCTCCCAACAGGCTTGTTTTTTATGAACAGGGTGATATGGGACTGATACCTTTGACAGATTAAGATCTTTCTAAATATTATAAAAACAGGAGTGAAGTGGAAGATGTACAAGATTTTAGAAGCAAAAGAATTGACTTCCAATATTTACCTTATGGTAGTGGAAGCAAAGAGAGTAGCAAAAGCATGCTATCCCGGACAGTTTATCATTGTTCGTACAGATGAAAATTCAGAGAGAATTCCTCTTACCATCTGTGACTATGACAGAGAAAAGGGAACCGTAACCATTGTATTCCAGATTGTGGGAGCCGGTACACAGGTAATGTCTGAGTTAAAGGCAGGCGATGCATTCCATGATTTCGTGGGACCTTTAGGATGTCCTTCTGAATTTATCAAGGAAGATGTGGAAGAACTTAAGAAAAAGAACATTTTGTTTGTGGCAGGTGGTGTAGGTACTGCCCCCGTTTACCCTCAGGTAAAATGGCTTCATGAGCAGGGAATTGCTGCCGATGTAATTGTAGGTTCCAAGACAAAAGATCTCTTGATTCTTGAAAAAGAAATGGAAGCTGTTGCCGGAAATCTTTATGTGACAACAGATGACGGTTCTTACGGAAGAAGCGGTATGGTAACCCAGACCATTACAGACCTTGTAAATGAAGGCAAGAAGTATGATGTCTGTGTGGCAATCGGTCCTATGATTATGATGAAGTTTGTATGTAAGCTTACCAAAGAGCTTGGTATTCCTACTATTGTCAGCCTGAATCCTATTATGGTTGACGGTACCGGAATGTGTGGTGCCTGTCGAGTTACCGTAGGCGGCGAAGTAAAGTTTGCCTGTGTAGACGGTCCCGAATTTGATGGACATCTTGTGAATTTCGATGAAGCGATGCAGCGTCAGCAGATTTACAAAACGGCAGAAGGCAGAGCTTATCTGAAAGCAAAAGAAGGAGATACCCATCACGGTGGATGCGGAAACTGCGGAGGTGACAACTAATGGACGTTTTAAAGAAAGTACCTGTAAGAGAACAGGATGCAAAGGTAAGAGCAACAAATTTTGAAGAGGTTTGTCTCGGATATAACAAAGAAGAAGCAATGGAAGAGGCAGCAAGATGTATTAATTGTAAGAATGCACAGTGTGTAAAGGGTTGTCCTGTTTCCATTAATATTCCCGGATTTATCGAAAAGGTAAAAGAAGGTGAAATAGAAGAAGCTTATCAGATTATCAGTGAGTCATCAGCACTTCCCGCTGTTTGCGGACGTGTATGTCCTCAGGAAAGCCAGTGTGAGGGAAAATGTATCAGAGGCATCAAGGGTGAGCCGATTTCCATCGGTAAGCTTGAAAGATTCGTAGCTGACTGGGCAAGTGAAAACGGTATTAAGCCTCAGGGCGCAAAAGAGAAAAAAGGTAAGAAGGTAGCAGTTATCGGTTCCGGTCCTGCCGGTCTTACCTGTGCAGGTGACCTTGCAAAATTAGGTTACGATGTGACTATTTTTGAAGCACTTCATGAGGCGGGCGGCGTACTTGTTTACGGTATTCCCGAGTTCCGTCTCCCCAAGACAAAAGTAGTTGCCAAGGAAATCGAAAATGTAAAATCCCTTGGTGTTAAAATTGAAACTAACGTAGTGGTAGGAAAATCCGTTAAGATTGATGAATTAATGGAAGAAGAAGGATTTGATGCCGTATTTATCGGTTCCGGTGCAGGGCTTCCTAAATTTATGGGTATTCCCGGTGAACAGGCAAACGGTGTATTCTCCGCAAATGAATATCTTACCAGAAGTAATCTGATGAAAGCTTTTGATGAGAATTCCACTACTCCCATTATGAGAGGTAAAAAGGTTGCAGTTGTGGGCGGCGGTAACGTTGCGATGGACGCAGCAAGAACGGCACTTCGTCTTGGCGCAGAGGTGCATATTGTGTACAGAAGAAGTGAAGAAGAACTTCCTGCCAGAGTGGAAGAAGTACATCATGCAAAAGAAGAAGGTATTATTTTTGACCTTCTGACCAATCCCGTTGAAATTCTTGCGGATGAAAAGGGATGGGTAAACGGTATTAAATGTATCAAAATGGAACTGGGTGAGCCTGATGCTTCCGGCAGAAGAAGACCGGTAGAGGTTCCCGGATCTGAATTTATAATCGAAGTAGATACTGTAATTATGTCTCTTGGTACATCTCCCAATCCTTTGATTTCTTCTACTACAGAAGGACTTGAAGTAAATAAGTGGAAATGTATTGTGGCAGATGAAGAATTCGGAAAAACTACCAAGGAAGGCGTTTATGCAGGTGGTGATGCCGTAACAGGTGCGGCTACCGTAATTCTGGCTATGGGTGCCGGCAGAGCAGGTGCCAGAGGTATTGATGAGTATTTAAGCAACAAATAAGACTCAGCATACACAGCTATGTGATAACTTGTGCCGGAACCTTATGTTCCGGCACGTTTATATTTAAGAAAATAATAAGAAAATCTACATTTGATTTTAAAGGATATCATTTATAGTGTAATATATACGGAAAGGAAAAAATATGGTAAATCATATTGTATTGTGGAACTTAAACGAAGAATTAACTGAAAGTGAAAGAAAAGAAGCAGCTTTGGAAATTAAAAGCAGATTGGAAGCAATTAAAGATGCGGTGGCAGGTGTTGTGTTATTGGAACTGCAGATTAACGAGGCAGATTCCAGTAACCGTGACATTGCCCTGATTTCCAAGTTTGAAAGTTGGGAGGCTCTGCAGAATTATCAGGTATCACCTGAGCACGTGGCTGCAGGAAAATATGTAAGAAGTGTTACCTGTAACAGAAGCTGCTTTGACTATGAGGAAAAGTAAATGAAAAAACTGTTTGATGACGAAGATGATGAGTTAGAATTGCACCAGGAGGAAAAAGCAAAGATACTGGTAACGGTTATTCCGTTCGTGCTTATTATTATTATTTTGGCAATTACCCTTTTGATAAGCAGTTTAAAGAACAGGGAATTGGAGCGGGATAATAATAGGTTGCAGGAGAGCATCAAGGAATATGCAGATGAAAATCTTGAAAACGGAAGAGACGGGAATGCAGAAGGTGTGGATGTATTGTCACAGGAAATTGCCACGGCAACACCCTCAGCAGAGCCAACAAGCGCGCCTACATCAACTCCTTCGGCAAAACCTACAGCAACACCGGAACCGGAAATTGAGATTGACTACAGCAAGGTTGAGTATAACAAGGATTCTCAATTGAAAGAAATGATGTCGTATTGGGCTGACAATCATCAGAAAGCTTTGAATGATTTGGTAAATTTAGACCATTATAAAGCCATGAGTTGGTCGTTAAAAGGGACTAAGAACTTTTACTATTATGGGGATCTGAATGCAAACGGACAGCCACATGGAAAGGGAATTGCAGTTTACGGAGATAACCAGTATTATTACGGGGACTGGGCAAATGGTGTAAGAAGCGGAAAAGGCACATGGATGCATTATCATTTTCATGCAAAGCCGAGTAAGACTGATTTGTATACGTATCATCACTATACCGGTTCTTGGAAAAATGACCTGCCGGATGGAGAAGGCTCTGAACACTATGATCTTAATATGGACATTCTGGAAGAAAATAAAAGATATGTCACTAATTTGATTGGAAGCTATCGGGGAGGACTTGTTCACGGAGAATTTTATCTGACCACTATTTACAGTGATGAAAATATGAAAGAATGGTATGCAACAGGAGAGAACGGTTCCTGGGTATATAAATCAGAAAAAGCAGATAAAGAAGGAAGAAAGCCTGTTTATGTGGAAACCAACGATAAAAACAACTATATCTGGATGCATCCCGTTGAAAATAAAAATATCGGTGTACCCTGTTTAATATCCAAAAACAAAAATTAGTGGCGTTTCATGCCAAAGGGTAGTAAAATAGAGGTAATAGGTCTGAAGACTTATGAGGAACACCTTGTGGTGAGGAGGTATGGGTATGGCGTGGTGTCCGGAATGTAAATGTGAGTACGTGGAAGGAATTACCAAGTGTGCGGACTGCGGATGTGAGCTGGTAGAGCAGCTTGATGAAGAAGCAGAAGAAGGAAGCATGTGGGATAAGGAAGTTGCCGCCAGAGCGATGGCAATGATGATGCAGGAGAAAGAGGCTGCTCTCAAAAAGGCTGCAGCGGCAGCGCAGATGGAAGAAAACGGTTTTGAAGAAGATGTGAAAGAATCGGTTCAGGAGACTTTAGAAGAAGAAAAGAAAGAGAAAGCAGTATTTCACGGCAGATATGTTAACAATGAGGAAAGAGCAGTGGAGAACAGAAGCTCGGCAGTAGTACTGTTGCTTTTAGGCAGCTTGGGACTTGTTGTTATTGTATTGTTTTTCTTCGATTTGTTACCGATTTTCAGAAGCGGTGTAAATAAATATATCATATCCGGTGTTATGGGTTCTTTGTTTTTGCTGTTTTTTATCATGGGTATTATATCTTTGAAAAATTCAAAGGTATTAGAAAAGAAAGCAAAAAAAGAAAATAACCTGACACAGGAAATCCAAAAATGGTGTATGGAAAATATGACAAAAGATTCTGTAGATGGTATGCTTTTGCTTGATGAGGATACCACAGAAGAAATAAAATATTTCCAACGCTTTGAAATGATGAAAGAACTGGTAAACAGACAGTTTATGAATTTGGATGAAAGCTATCTTGACCGTTTAATGGATGAATTGTATCCTGTCATTTTTGAGGATGGACAAGCATGAGAATTTCGATTATCTGTGTAGGTAAGATAAAAGAAAAATATTTCAGAGATGCCATTGCAGAATATGAAAAGAGACTCGGAAAGTACTGTAAATTGGAGATTATTGAAGTGCCGGATGAAAAGACACCGGACAATGCAGGCAAGGCACTGGAAGAGCAAATCAAAGAAAAAGAAGCATTGCGTATTTTGAAGCATATCAGGGATGATGCTTTTGTGTTTTCCCTTGAAATAGAAGGGAAGAAGTTTGATTCTGTGTCTTTTGCTGAAAAAATAGAAAGTCTTGGTGTACAAGGGAAGAGTCATATTCAATTTATCATTGGCGGTTCCCTTGGATTGCATGAAAGTGTTTCAAAGGTATCGCATCAGGCACTTAGTTTTTCTGATATGACATTTCCCCATCAGCTAATGAGGGTAATTTTATTGGAACAGATATACAGATGTTATCGCATTAATGCGGGAGAACCCTATCATAAATAATAATCAGCCATGCCATATGCATGGCTGATTTGCTAAGAGGCAGAAAGAGGTCTGATTATGAGAATGTATGATTTGATTATGAAAAAGAGAAATGGTGGAAAACTGACCGAAGAAGAAATCTATTTTATGATAAACGGATATACAAAGGGAGAAATTCCTGATTATCAGATGTCAGCCATGATGATGGCAATTTATTTTCGTGGAATGAATGATGAAGAAACCTTACATCTGACCATGGCAATGGCAAAGAGTGGTGAAACTCTTGATTTATCAGCTATTGAAGGGGTAAAGGTAGATAAACACAGTACCGGCGGTGTGGGAGACAAAACTTCACTGGCATTAACACCTATGGTAGCGGCGTGTGGTGTTAAAATTGCAAAAATGAGCGGAAGAGGCCTTGGACATACAGGAGGAACCATTGATAAATTGGAGAGTTTTGCAGGTTTTTCCACAGGAATTGATACCAAAGATTTTATTAAAAATGTGAATGAAATCGGTATTTCCATTATGGGGCAGACAAAAGATTTGGCACCGGCAGATAAGTTGCTTTATGCCCTTCGTGATGTGACCGCAACTGTTGATAATATGTCGTTAATTGCCTCCTCTATCATGAGTAAAAAACTGGCGGCCGGAGCGGATGCCATTGTTCTTGATGTGAAATCGGGAAGCGGTGCGTTTATGAAGCAGGAAGAAGATGCGTTTGCACTGGCAGAGAAGATGCTGACCATCGGAAAAAATGCCGGCAGAAGTATGATGGCAGTGGTTTCTGATATGGATCAGCCCCTTGGCTGCGCGGTAGGAAATGCTCTTGAGGTACGGGAAGCAATTGATACCTTGAAAGGAGAAGGACCGGCAGACTTTACAGAATTGTGTATGACTTTGGGAAGCTGTATGCTGCAGGCCGGCGGCATGGCAGAAGATGATACAAGAGCAAGAGAAATGCTGAAACAGGTAATAGAAGATGGCAGTGCACTTGATAAGCTGGCGCAGTTTATTGCAGCTCAGGGTGGTGATAAAGAGATGGTATATCACCCGGAATTGTTGCCGAAGGCAAATTATTGCTGTGAAGTAGAAGCACCCAAGTCCGGCTATGTAGAAAGAATCATTTGTGATGAGGTGGGAATCTGCTCGCTGATACTTGGCGGTGGCCGGGAGACAAAAGAAAGCGAGATTGATTTATCTGTAGGAATTATCTTAAAGAAAAAAGTAGGTGATTATGTAAAAGAAGGAGATGTTCTTGCATACATTTACTATAATGATGAGGCAAAAAAGGATATCTGCAGGAATCGTTTACTTGAAGCATATGAAATCGGCAATATGCAGAAAACGAAGAAAAATGTAATTCTTGGAATTTTGAATTAAGCATATCGAAGCTTCTTTTGTCATATAGTAGAGTATGAAAAAGAGAGTGAATGTAACTTCTAAGGCACAACTTAACAGAGGAAAAGAGTTAATGGTAGAATCCCTGAAGTTACCTAAAGATTCTATGCTGGGGGCTTCTATTGTTACAATAACAGGAAATACTGAGGTGTTTGTTGAGAATTACAAAGGAATTTTGGAATATTCGGACGAATTGATTTTACTACAGGGGAAAAACTGTAAAATTGAACTTACAGGGAAGCGACTTAACATCGTGTACTATACCAATGAGGACATGAAAATAGGCGGTAGGATTATCGGTATCCGCTATTGTTAATCAAAAAAAGTCATTGTAAATGAGGTGAACGATGTTACAGACGATTCAATACTTTAAGGGATATCTTTGCATCAAGGTTTGGGGATTTTCTGCGGAGCGATTTATTAATTTGTGCGGTAATCATAATATTCTGCTTTGGAATATCATAAATCACGGTGATTATTACACGATGTGCATTACACTGAAAGGGTTTTATGAGTTAAAATCCATCACCAAAAAGACGGGAACAAAGGTAGCCATAACAAAGCGTTGTGGACTGCCTTTTTTTTCGCAGAGAATGAAAAAAAGGAAAGTATTTGTACTGGGATTTTTGGGATGCTTGTTATTTTTGATTTGGACGGAAAGCTTTATATTGAGCGTGGATGTGACGGGGAATTATTACATTACAGATGAAGTTTTTGAGGATTTTCTGAAGAAGCAGGAAATTTCACCGGGAATCAAAAAGAACAGAGTTGATATAGAATCTTTGGAAAAGGCTATCAGGAATGAGTATAATATTGTGACGTGGACCTCTGCAAGAATGGAAGGGACAAAACTGGTGATACAGATAAAGGAAAATGATTTGTCGAGCAAGGAAGAGGAGGTGGAAAAGTTACAGGAGGGTGCGGGATACCATCTGGTTGCCCATGCAGACGGTGTTGTGACTTCAATGGTGACAAGAAACGGCATTCCCAAGGTAACTGTTGGAACAGAGGTCAAAAAAGGCGATATTCTGGTGGAAGGAAGCATTCCTATTTATCAGGAGGATGCTACCGTGAAACGATATGAATATTGCGTGGCAGATGCGGATGTGGTAATTGAAAGTAATCTGTCGGTATCGGAAACTTTTGATGAACGATATCAAAAAAAAGTATATACCGGTCGTAATAAAAAAAGATATTTTTTGAGAATAAATAACAGAAGCATTAGTTTCCCATTGGCATCAAACACCTATGAATTGTATGATGTAACGGAAGAATTACGACAGATACAGATATTGGGCGGTATGAATCTTCCTGTTTCTTATGGTGTAAAAAACGTTCGGGAGTACAGACTGGAAGACAGAATTTACACAAAAGATGAGATAAAAGAGAAATTTGAGTATAAAGTTCAAAAATTTATACAAACTTTAGAGGAAAAAGGGGTACAAATTATAGAAAAAAATGTTACAATAAATAAAAATAAAAGCATTTGGAAAATGCAAGTACAATTTGTTGTAAACCAAAAGGCTGAAATGTTGCAAAAAATCACTCCGCAGGATGCGGACATTGGAGAATAAATGGGAGATATTTCATTGGAAATACAAGTGCCTGCGGCACATATACAAAATGTTTTCGGACAGTTTGACAGGAATATAAAAAAATTGGAAAGACAGTTTAAGGTATCCATTATTGACAGGGATGGCAGCATCAGGGTATCAGGAAAAGAAGATGCAGCAAAGAGAGTAATTTCCATACTTAGGGAGTTAACTCAGTTGTCGGTAAGAGGAAATACCATTGAGGAGCAGAATGTGGACTACGCAATTACCATGAACATGGAAGAAAATGATGAAGTTTTGTTAGAGATAGATAAAGACTGTATTTGTCATACGGTAGCCGGTAAACCTGTAAAGCCGAAAACATTAGGTCAAAAACAGTATATTGATGCTATCAGAAATAATATGATAGTGTTCGGATTGGGACCGGCAGGTACCGGAAAGACCTATCTGGCCATGGCGATGGCAATTACCGCTTTTAAAAATCAGGAAGTGGAGAGAATCATTTTGACCCGACCTGCAATCGAAGCGGGAGAAAAATTAGGATTTCTGCCGGGGGATTTGCAGAGTAAAGTTGACCCGTATTTACGCCCGTTATATGATGCACTGTATCAGATTATGGGAGCAGAGACTTTCCTTAAAAATATGGAAAAGGGACTAATAGAGGTAGCACCTCTTGCTTATATGCGAGGCAGAACCCTTGATAATGCTTATATTATTTTGGACGAAGCCCAAAATACCACACCGGCGCAGATGAAAATGTTTCTGACCAGAATTGGATTTGGGTCAAAAGTGATTATTACAGGAGATGCTTCCCAGAAGGATTTGGCATCGGGAGTACAATCAGGACTGGATATTGCCGGCAAAGTACTAAAGAATATCGAAGGCATTGCATTTTGTAATATGACAAGCAAAGACGTTGTAAGACATCCTTTGGTTCAAAAGATTGTCAAGGCATATGAAAATTACGAAGCAAAAGAGAACAGCGCATCAAAGCGCAAAAATAGGAAAGCAAATTATGAAAGAAAATAAATTTTCGAACCGACTGCAGGAAATCACAATTTTTTTTGTGACAGTTATTGTCTCCGGCGTGGCATCCATGCTGTATGGTCAAACAATATATGATACGATAAAGTTGCTTATTTGTATCGTGATTGCATCCGGTACAACAATATTCGTTATTGAAACAAGCAAGATGGAAGGAACATTGTTATTCGGAAGCGAAGAGCATTTTCACAGATTTACGCTTTTGTATGGCGTTTTTTTGCTTAGCAGTGTCATTTTTCCGTTACTCCCAAGCGGCGGATGGCCGTTTTTGGTAATTTATGTTAGTTTGATGCTGTTCGGAAACAGATTAATTGCTATTTGCTCGGCAAGTACACTTCTTATGATTTCTGTTATGCTTACCGGAACAGAGGAAGTAACTGTTTTTTTGTTATACTTTCTTTGCGGTGTGGTAGGAGTAATCCTCTTTTCCACTTTGAATGAGAACTTTAAAGTCGGACTTCCGTTACTGATTACTCTGGGCATGCAGTTTTTGTGTCTGTGCGTGCAGGAAGTGCTTATGGTAAATGAAGCCATACATATTCAGATGTTTATGTTTCCGATGTGTAATGTTATGATATGTCTGATATTATTACTTATTATTTTGAAGTATTTCAGCTTTTCCATTATATACAAGACAAGAGACTTGTACATGGATATCAATGATCCGGAATGTCCTCTTTTGGTGAAGCTAAAGGAGCATTCAAAAGAGGAGTATTATCATGCCATTCATACGGCATATTTGTGTGACAGGATTGCTAAGAAGCTGGATCTTGATGATGCAGTAGCCAAGGCAGGCGGTTATTATCACAAAATCGGTATCCTCAAGGGAGAAAGCAATTGGGAAAATGCTAAGCTTGTGTTAGAAGAATACCAGTATCCTGAGAATGTAAACAGAATTTTAAAAGAGTATCTTGATAATAATGAGAGGATTATTTTAAAAGAAACTGTGGTTTTATTGATTGCGGATACTGTAATTTCATCTATTACTTATCTGTTCCAAAAAGATTCTAAGGCACAGCTTGACTACGATAAACTGATACAGGCAGTGTTTAAAAAGAAGGCGGAAAGCGGATTGTTTAATTACAGCATGATATCATTAGGAGAACTGGAAGAGATGAAAAAGATACTGTCGGAGGAAAAACTATATTATGACTTCTTACGTTGAAAATGAGGCAGAAGCAAGATTTACGTTTGAAATAGAAGAACTGGTAGAGGAGCTTATGGACAGTGTTCTTGCAAGTGAAAATTGTCCTTATGAAGCACAGGTTAATCTGCTGATTACAGATGATGAAGGAATCAGGGAATATAACAGGGAATACAGAAATATTGATAAGGCTACGGATGTGCTTTCGTTTCCGATGATTGATTTTGACAGGGAGGCAGATTTTTCTGTTGTGGAGGAAAATGAAGCCGCATATTTTGAACCGGAGAGCGGAGAACTGATACTTGGGGATATTATTATTTCTGCTGATAAAGTGCGTTCTCAGGCGCAGGAATTCGGACATTCCGAAAAGAGGGAATTTGCCTTTCTGGTAACACATAGCCTGCTTCATTTGTGTGGTTATGACCATATGGAAGCCAGTGAAGCGCAGCGGATGGAAAGAAAGCAGGAGGCAATTCTTACAGAGATGGGAATTACCAGAGATTGTTAATGTAGCGTATCATACAGGAGTATATATGGAAGGACAAGAGAGAAAAGTAAGAGAGAGAAGAGGTAATCAAAAAGATTTTTATCTGATAGTCGGAATTTTCACCTATATCGGATGTCTGATATTCAGAATTCCTTTATTTTATCTGATTGGTGAAAAGGGAGTGGGATATTTTGGCATTGTATATGAAATCTATATTGTGATTTCCTTCTTTTTTTCATATGGATTATCAGAAGCAACAGCTTCACTGGTGCGATACCGGATGAAAAGGGATCAGTATAAAAATGCAAAAAAGGTGCTTAGAGGAGCAATGTTGCTGGCAATAGCGATAGGAGGGCTTGTAAGCGTTTGTCTGTTGCTTTTCGGTAATATCATTGCCACGAATCTTTTGCATATGACATTAAGCACTATGGCAATTGGTGTGATGGCACCTGCCGTTGTTTTTTGTTTACTAAACGGTGTTTTGAAGGGGTATTTTCAGGGAAATGGCTCAAAGGTTCCTGCCATGCATTCAAAAGTACTTGAATTAATCTTTATGAGTATGGGAGGACTTATCGGAGCAGCTGTTTTGCATGGATATGGCGAAAAGGTGTCTGCACTGTTACAAAATGAAAATTATGCAGCTTCTTATGGTGCCATGGGAGCAAGTATCGGAATTTTAGCATCCAATATTTTGTGCTTTTTGCATCTTGGCTTGTTATATCTGTTGTTTAGCAGACGAAGCAAAAAACAGGATGCTCGTGATTTTCAGAAATATACGGAAAAGAGTCTGCATATTCTTCACATGTTGGTAAGCACGGCATTGCCTTATGCAGTGGGCGGACTGGTATTCCATAGTTTGAATCTGACAGACGGCGTGATGCTTGCACACACTTATAAGGGAACAGAAGATGTTGCCTATTTATGGGGGAATTATTACGGAAAGTATGTGGTTGTCATTTTCGGCATAGCTGCAATTCTTTCTTTGCTTAGCATAGAGCATGTGAGAAGAATAGTTTATTGGATAGAGCGGGAAGAATATCGTGCGGCCAGGGACAGAATCAAAATTGCGTTGCAGGAATGTGTAATTTGGACAGTGCCGGCGGCAATATTCACGGCTGTTCTGGCAGAGAATACTCTTGACGTGCTGTTTAAAGGAAATAATATGAGTACAGCTGCATGGGTAATGTGGGGAAGTCTTACAATAGTTTTTTATGTGGTAGCTATGATAATGTCCAATCTGTTACTCAGACTTCGTAAGACTAAATATGTAATCGGTTGCAGCACAGCAGCATTTTTTGTACATGTAGTATTGGTATATATTCTTCTTACCAAGACCGGACTTGGTGTTGTGGCAATTGTAATCGGTAATATTGTTTTTTATGCAATTATTGCAGTCACATGCTTTGTATGTATGGCAAAGAATATTCAATACTCACAGGAATGGATTCGCAGTCTGGCATTTCCGCTTGTGGCGGCAGGAATTTCCGGGTTGATTATAATGCTTCTTAATAAAGCGTTTGTATCGCTGGTGGGAAGTGTTTTATCGCTTATAATTTGTCTGCCGGTGGGGATTGCGGCTTATGTAGTATTGTTGCTGGTTCTTAGGTGTGTAAGTGAAAAAGAGCTGCAAAATATGTTTTTGGGAAGAATATTGATCGGAATGGCAAAAGCGTTACATTTGCTGTAATGTATAGTTTTTCTGAGTTTGGCTGATACTGTTTATAAATAAATAGTGAAGGTGAATATGCTATGAAATTTGTAAAACGTATCAGCTTGTTTTTTATTTATCCGATGACGATGTTTGGTATCGGTTTCTTGTCCAATACAGCAATACAGGAGTTTTTTTATCCCGGAGAAGTTGTTTTAGAAGAAACAGAAAAGGTAAAGCAGCAGGAAGAGCCGGTGATAGAAACCGGCTATGCGAAAGAAGCAGTAATTACGGCAAACACCAGCTATATTGTTTTGTCCTACGACATGTTAAAGGAGACGAGCTGTGAAATGCCGGAAACAGCACCTGATAAATATATTGGGTTAAACCGTGAAAGTTTGGAAATGGTATTAAAAGAATATAATAAAAGTCCATCTCTTACAGATTTGGAAAAAGGATTTCAGCACGCGGAGCTGGTATCGTTTTCTCCTGAGAAGGTTGTAGTACAAAAAAATTACAAAAAGCAGGATAATGGATTTTATTTGATTAGTGAAAACCATAATGTAATGGTTTATGATGAGAGCCTGAAGTATCTGTATATGAATACGGGAATTAGGACAGAAGATTTGCCGGAAGAACTTCAAAATGATATTCTCCATATGAAATATATTGAAAGCGAAAGTGAATTGTATCATTTTTTGGAGTCATACTCCAGTTAACATATGATATGAAATAGCATTATAATGAGAGGGATAGGTATGAAAATCGGAATTATCGGAGCCGGTGCATCCGGCATGATGGCGGCGATTGCTGCGGCGGAAAACGGCGGCGAAGTAACATTAATGGAAAAGAATGAACGTGTGGGTAAAAAAATTTTATCTACGGGAAACGGGAAATGCAATATTAGTAATTTGGAATTTAATATGGACAAATATTATTGTGCGGATAAGGAAAAGCTACATCAGATATTTACAGTATTTTCTTTGTGGGATACGATTGCTTTTTTTGAAAATAACGGTATGATGGTACGAAATAAAAACGGATATCTTTATCCGTATTCTGAGCAGGCGTCCACGGTACTTGATTATTTCAGAAAGATGCTTGCAGCAAACAAAATCAGTGTTGAGACAGAATGTGAAGTGATATCTGCAAAGTTCTGTAAAGGAAGCAATCAGTTTGAGGTGAAAACCAAAGAGAAAAGCTTTATTTTTGATAAACTGATTATAGCATGCGGCGGCCCGGCATCCATGAAAAAGGAAGATGGAATGTCAGGATTTGCTATGGCAGAGTCTTTTGGACATACCATTTCCAAAGTAGTACCGGGACTTGTACAGCTCAAATCAGATGAAAGTTTTTTGAAAGCAGCGTCCGGTGTCAGAGCTCAGGCGCAGGTAAGCCTCGTGGTTCAGGGGGAAAAGGTTTCCGAGGAACAGGGAGAATTACAATTTACGGATTATGGTCTTTCAGGCATTCCGATTTTCCAGTTTAGCAGAGAAGCAGCCTATGCATTGGAAGCAGGAAAAGAAGTTTTTGTAGAAGTGAATCTTTTTCCCGATTATGAAGAAATGGCTTTTGAGTATATGATGCGTGTCCGCTATGAACTCGGAAAAGAAGCTACCTTAGAAGAATTTTTACTTGGTACGGTAAACAAAAAAATAAATCAGGCAATGATGAAAAAAGCAGGATATAAGCCCGGGGATAAGATTGTTGATATCGGTTATAAAAATCTCAAAGAGTTTATGAAGATGTATCGACAGCTCAAGGTACATATTACAGCGGCAAACGGTATGGAAAATGCACAGGTTTGTGCAGGTGGTGTTGACTTTCTGGAGGTGAGTACCGAAATGGAATCTGCAATATGTCCGGGATTGTATTTTGCAGGTGAACTGATAGACGTTGACGGAAAGTGCGGAGGATACAATTTGCAATGGGCATGGACCAGCGGTTATATTGCAGGCAGAAATGCTGCAGGAAATTCCACCAAAGAACTTATTTATCAGGCCGAAGAAGAGGAGCAAAATGCTGAGAATTAATCAGTTAAAATTACCCGTGACACATACAAAAGAAGATTTGCTTTTGAAAGTACAGAAACTGTTAAAAATCAGTGAAGTGCCGGAAATTATTATTGTGAGGCGTTCCGTAGATGCAAGAAAAAAGCCGCAAATTTTCTTTCAGTATACACTGGATGTTAAAGTCAAAAAAGAAAAAGAAGTATACAAACGATGTGATAAAAAACAGGTGTCAATTGTACAGCAGAATGATTATGTCTTCCCGGTAGCTTCCTATGTCGGAGAAGAAAGGCCTGTTATTGTCGGTATGGGACCGGCAGGGTTGTTTTGCGGATATATGCTTGCCAGGGCAGGTTTTAGACCGCTTCTTTTGGAAAGAGGAAAGCCTGTGGAAGAGAGAAGCCGTGATGTGGAGACGTTTTGGCAGACAGGAAAACTTATGTGTGAGTCCAATGTGCAATTCGGAGAAGGCGGTGCCGGTACGTTTTCAGACGGCAAATTAAATACACTGGTAAAGGATAAATACGGCAGAAATAAAGAAGTATTGTCTGTCTTTGTAAAAGAGGGAGCACCGGAGGATATTTTGTATGATTACAAGCCGCATATCGGAACAGATATCCTGAAAAATGTAATTGTTAATATGCGAAACCAAATCATTGCATGGGGCGGTGAGGTGCGTTTTGAGTCAAAGGTAACCGGATTTGAAACGGAAAAGCAGAAAATCAAAGCAGTTGTGATTAATGGAAAGGAACGTCTGGATGCGAATTACGTGGTGCTCGCACCGGGACATAGCGCCAGAGACACATTTCAGGTAGTATATGATATGGGACTTGAGATGGAAGCAAAGCCTTTTGCAGTGGGTTTTCGTGTAGAGCATCCTCAGGAATGGATTAACCGTGCACAATACGGAACGGAAGTTCAGGAGCAACTAGGCAGTGCACCTTACAAAGTAACAGCTTCCACATCGGAGCAAAGAGGTGTGTACTCCTTTTGCATGTGTCCCGGAGGCTATGTGGTAAATGCATCCTCTGAAAATGGAAGACTGGCAGTAAACGGTATGAGTTATCGTGCCAGAGACGGAAAAAATGCCAATAGCGCCATTATTGTATCTGTCACGCCGCAGGATTACGGAAGTGACCATCCGCTTGCAGGAGTAGCCTTTCAGAGAAAAATAGAGGAAAAGGCATATGCTGTAGGGGGAGGAAAAGTTCCTGTGGAAACATACGGTGCTTTCAAAAGAGCTGTAACTGCAAAACAATGTACTGCAAATGCGCAGCTTACAGATGAAAACAAACCGATATTTGAGCCTTGTATCAAAGGAGATTGGTGTATGGCACCGGTACACGAAATATTACCGGAAAGTTTAAACCGTGCATTTATAGAGGGTATGGAGCAGTTTGGAAAGGTGATAGAAGGCTTTGCGGATGAAAGCGTTTTAGTGGACGGAATCGAAAGCAGAACTTCATCGCCCGTGCGCATTGTGAGGAATGAGAGCCTGCAATCCGTTATTAAGGGGCTCTACCCATGCGGAGAAGGTGCAGGTTATGCCGGTGGTATTACTTCGGCAGCTATGGACGGTATCAAAGTAGCAGAAGAAATTGCAAAGCAAATTGTTGGATGAAGAGGCGAAAAAGGATGGTGATTTGATGGAACAAAAAATCAATAAACAGAGTATCCGAAGAAAATTTTTGGAAAGACGTGATTCTTTATCTTTGTCAGACAGAAAACAGAAAAGTCTGAGGATTTGGGAAAATCTGAAAAAAGAAGAATGCTTTAAGCAGGCAGAGATTGTGCTTGTTTATATGGATTACCGTTCTGAGGTGATGACAACCGGACTGGTGGAAGAACTTTTGCAATCTCAAGGCGGAAAAAAGGTATATGCGCCAAAAGTAGACGGACTTGATATTGACTTTTATGAAATCACATCTTTGGATGAGTTATATCCGGGATATCAGCAGATTCGTGAGCCGGAAGCACTTCTTGATAAACAATTTACTTTGGCTGTATCGGAGGGAAAGAAATGCCTTGTTTTGGTTCCGGGAGCAGTGTTTGACAGAGAACTGGGAAGAATGGGCTACGGAAAAGGCTTTTATGACCGGTTTATACATAACTTTCCGGCTATAACCAAGGTCGGACTTGCATTTGATTGTCAGATAACAGGTCAGGTTCCAAGAGAGAGTCATGATAAGCATTTGGATATGATTGTAACAGAGTCGGAAGTAATTAAATAAGGATGAGAGGATAAAAGAAATGATTCAATTAACAGAACTTGGAAAAAGAGCAGCGAGTGCCAAATATATGGTGCAGAGACTGACCACAGAAGAAAAGAATGTTGCCCTTGCCAAAGTTGCACAGGCACTGGTTGCACATGCAGATACATTAATCGAGGCAAATGCACTTGACATAAAAGCAGGAGAAGAAAAAGGAATGCATAGCGGTCTTTTGGATCGACTTCGCCTGAACAAAGAGCGAATTGAAGGAATGGCGGAAGGTCTTATGCAGGTAACAGAATTGCCGGATCCTATCGGAGAGGTTCTTGAAAGTTTTGTGCGCCCCAATGGTCTTTTAGTAGAAAAGAGGCGTGTGCCCATGGGTGTTATCGGCATTATTTATGAGTCAAGACCCAATGTGACGGCAGATGCCTTCGGACTTTGCTTTAAGAGCGGAAATGCGGTGATTTTAAAAGGCGGCAGTGATGCTATCAATTCTAATAAAGCCATTACGGAAGTTATCAGACAGGCATTGAAAGAAGCAGGCGTGACAGAGGACGCCATTCAGTTGATTGAAGCAACAGACAGAAGCGTTACCCAGGAATTTATGCGTATGAAAGAATATGTGGATGTGCTGATTCCCAGAGGCGGAGCCGGATTGATTCGCAGTGTGGTGGAGAACAGTACCATACCGGTAATTGAGACAGGAACCGGTAACTGTCATATCTATGTAGATGCATCTGCAGATTTGGAAAAAGCTGTTTCTATTATTTTTAATGCAAAAACACAGAGAATCGGTGTGTGCAATGCCTGTGAGTCCTTAGTAGTTCATGAGGCGGTAAAGGGTGCTTTGTTACCGAGACTTGCTGAAAAATTAAAAGAGAAACAGGTAGAGATCCGTGGAGATGAAGCGACGCGTGAGGTGATAGATTGCATACCTGTAACAGAAGAAGATTACGGAACAGAGTATCTTGATTACATTGTTTCCGTTAAGACGGTTCAGAGTGTTGAGGAAGCTATTGCACATATCAACCGTTATAACACAAAGCACTCGGAAGCTATTATAACGGAAGATACTGCAAGTGCAGAGAAGTTTTTAAATGAAGTGGATGCTGCATGCGTTTATGTCAATGCATCAACCAGATTTACAGATGGATTTGAATTTGGCTTTGGAGCGGAAATCGGAATCAGTACCCAGAAGCTTCACGCAAGAGGTCCCATGGGACTTCGGGAGCTGACCTCCTATAAATATACCATTAAGGGTGACGGTCAAGTCAGAGGATAACAGATGTGTAAAGAAGTTGCAAAGATGATGCAAAGAGTTTGTTAATGAAACGTGAAAATCTCATTAAGAATCCTTCAGTTTTGTTGAAAAAAACAAAAAGAATCCGTATGTTAGGAATAGATTTGTTCCTATAGAGAACAAACGTTAATTTGAAGGAGGATGAGCGAAATGGGAATTAAGGAAATTATTTTTATCGGTATTATGGCAATTTCTTTGGGAGGATGCTTGGTATACAGCATTATCGAAAATAAGAAGAACAGTAAGTAATGATTTGAGGGCTTCAACTGCGGTTGAAGCCTTTTTTTTTGAAAATTAAGTAGTACAACAGTATCGAATGTGTTATACTACAACTGATAAAAGAAATATATATTTGATAAAAACGCAAAATCGGAAGGAATAACTTATGAAAGACAAATATATTGCCTATGTATCCACTTATACCTATGGGAACAAGAGTAGTTACGGCATTCGAATTTATGATGTGGATGTAGAGAATGGAAGGCTTACGGAAAAGGATCAGGTAGAAATTACCAATTCTTCTTATGTAACTGTTTCCCATAATCAGAAATATTTATATTCCATTACCGATTTTGGTGTAGAAGCGTACAAGATATTAAAGGACGGCAGTTTGGAAGTGTTGAATCATGCATCCATTAACGGCATGAGAGGCTGTTATCTGTCCACAGATTATGATGATAAATTCTTGTTTGTTGCAGGATATCATGATGCCAAACTGACTGCGCTTAGAGTAAACGAGGATGGTTCTTTAGGTGAGATTACGGAAGAAATTTTCCATAAAGGACTGGGAAGTATTGCTGAGAGGAATTTCAGACCGCATATTAACTGCGTGAAGATGACAAGGGACAATAAATTCCTTTGCGTGGCAGACCTTGGTATGGACCATGTTGTGGTTTATGAACTGAATCATACCACAGGCAGGCTTCGTCAGGTGGATATTATCAGAAGCGAGCAGGAGTCTGCACCAAGGCACCTTAAATTTTCCAAGGACGGCAGATATTTATATATTGTGCATGAACTGAAGAATTATATTGATGTTTATACCTATGAGGTGGATGAACATAACAATCCTGTATTTGAAAAGATACAGAATATCTCCACCTTAAATTCTTATCATGCAGGCGGTTCTGCGGCAAGTGCACTTAATTTTTCAGAGGACTTTAATTATATCTGCAGTTCCAACGCAGGAGATAACAGTGTCATTGTTTATTCCATTGACAAAGAGACCGGAATGCTTACCAAGATATTCTGTTTGCCGGTAAGCGGTGATTATCCGAAGGATGCAACCTTATTCCCGGATAACAAGCATTTGGTTTCTTTAAACCATGAGTCTAATTCCATGACATTCTTTAATGTGGATTTGGAAAAGGGTACACTTGTCATGAACGGAAAAGAAATGAAAATTGACAGACCGAACTGTATTATTTTCCATAAACTGAGAAACCGGTAAGCGTATGAACGGGCTGTTTGTTTTGAAAACTACTTTATAAAACAACGGAGATATCTACAAGTTTTGTACTTGTGAAATATCTCCGTTTTTTGTCTTTTCAATATGGTTATATGTGGGAAACGTGTTATTTCTTGTAAAAATCGGTTAAATAAGAAAGTCTGGTGCTCATATTAACCATACATGCATCAAGTATCGCAAGGGCAGTCATGGCTTCTACAACCACAACGGCTCTTGGAACAATAATGGGGTCATGCCTTCCTTTAATTTCAATTTCAATATTTTCACCGGATTTGTTTACGGTTTCCTGTTTGCTGAAAATAGAAGGCGTAGGTTTAAAATGTGCGCGGAGCAGGATTTCACTTCCGTCACTGATGCCGCCTAAAATACCGCCGGCGTGGTTTGTCTTTTTGTATATGTTGTTATCCTTCATAACAAAGGCATCATTGTTTTCGGAGCCTTTGGAGGAGGAAACTAAAATGCCGTCACCGATTTCTACCGCTTTTACTGCGCCGATGGACATAATTGCTTTGGAAAGATTGGCATCAAGCTTATCGAAAACAGGTTCTCCGATTCCTGCGGGAAGACCGGTAACCATACATTCCACGATGCCGCCGGAGGAATCTTTGTTTTGCATACATTCCTGCAAGTAAGCAGTTGCCAGCGCATCAGCTTTGCGGTCCGGCATGCAGGTAGCAGTAGAGAGAATGGCATCTTTGTCAAAACAGGTCATGTCAGCACTGACAGGACCGATGGAACGGGTATACGCCATAACGGATATGCCCATTTCTTTTAAAATTTTGGCGGCAACGGCACCTGCTGCAACACGTCCTATGGTTTCGCGACCGGAGGAACGACCTCCGCCACGATAATCGCGGAAGCCGTATTTGGAATCAAAGGTATAATCGGCATGGCCGGGACGATAATAGGAAGCAATTTCGCTGTAGTCGGAAGACTTCTGGGAAGTGTTCTTTACCAATAAGGAAATGGGAGTACCGGTTGTTTTTCCTTCAAAAATGCCGGAGAGAATTTCTACCTCGTCAGATTCCTTTCGGGGAGTGGTAATGTTACTTTGTCCGGGCTTACGTCTGTTGAGATAAATTTGAATGTCCTCTTCACATAAGGAAAGTCCGGCGGGACAGCCGTCAATGACAACGCCCAAGGCTTTGCCGTGTGACTCTCCCCATGTTGTTATTTTAAATAATGTTCCGTATGTTGAACCAGCCATAAATCTGTTACCTTTCTGTATAAAAATAAAAAATGTTGTTTTTTTCACTCTGATTATAGACGAAAATGAGTTTTCGGGCAACAAAATGAGGCAAAAAGTAAGGAAAAGTAAGGAAAATTCATAAAATTGATGCAAAAAAAATGTTTTTGTGATATCATGATTCATAATGGCGTAAAGATAAAAACGGTGGGATACAGATGAAACGATCATTCAGAAACAGAGCAAGAGACTTTTTTGTTTATATGGGGAAACGATATCGGTTGCTGATTGTTCCGGCGATACTGGGACTGGCAATCAGTCTTATGCTGTGCAATTTGTGTGATTATTTCAGAAGGGGAACCAAGCGTTTTGCCTGTACCATTTTTATTTTACTTTGTTTTATGTTGGGAAACAGCTTTGCTTATCCGGTATTTTATGATGAGGCGGGATTTGTAACGGAAACAGAAGTAAAAGATACGGTACCGGTGATAGAAGATTCTGATATCACCCTGATGGAGTATGAAGAAACTACCTTTGACAGTATTCCCGTGATTGATGATAATGAGGTTTTGGATGGTTATGTAGACGCTGAACTTCACGGCATGGATGAAGCAGAGAAATATTCCCTGACGGATATTTTGGAAGAGAACAGTGAACTTTTGGAAGCAGAGTCAGAAGTAACCGCAGAGCCGGAATCTAAGTCTGAAGAAAAACTTCCTGTATTTTTGGCAGATGATTGGAAGCTGGTGTTGATTAATAAGCAGCATCCCGTACCGGATGATTATACCTTCAAATTAGGTGATATCAAGACCATTAAAGGAAATATGCAGTGTGACGAGAGAATTATCAAAGATTTGCTCGGTATGATGCAAGCTGCGGGAAATGACGGAGTAACTCTTGAAGTTTGCTCGCCTTATCGAGACTTGAACAGACAGAAGTATCTGTTTAACCGTAAGATAGAAATTTATATGTCAAACGGTATGTCCTATATGGATGCTTACACCATATCTTCCCAGGCAGTTACGGTGCCGGGAGCAAGTGAGCATCAAATCGGACTTGCCATTGACTTTGTGTCGGATGACTATATTACCCTTGATGAAGGCTTTGCAGATACAGATGCCGGTAAGTGGCTTGCGGCGCATAGCTATGAATACGGATTTATCTTGCGTTATCCTAAGGGAAAAGAATATATTACGGGAATTGAGTATGAACCCTGGCATTTCCGCTATGTAGGCAGGGATGCTGCGGAGGTAATGACCAAGGAGAATTTGACGTTAGAAGAGTTTTGGAATAAATATTTATAATGAACTGACAGCATAAGGAGAGACTATGTATCAACTGATTAAACAGGAAGGAAGAGCAAAGAGGGGAGAATTTACCACGGTACATGGTGTGATTCAGACTCCTGTTTTTATGAATGTGGGAACAGTGGCGGCTATTAAGGGAGCAGTTTCTACAGAAGATTTAGAACAGATTGGAACTCAGGTTGAATTATCAAATACGTATCATTTGCATGTCAGACCGGGAGATAAGTTGATTAAGGAAATGGGTGGTCTTCACAAATTTATGTCGTGGGACAAACCTATTTTGACGGATTCCGGCGGATTTCAGGTATTTTCACTTGCTTCCCTTCGAAAGATAAAAGAGGAAGGTGTGTATTTCAATTCCCATATAGATGGCAGAAAGATTTTTATGGGGCCTGAGGAGAGTATGCAGATTCAATCAAATCTTGCATCAACCATTGCAATGGCATTTGACGAATGTCCTTCCAGCAAGGCGGACAGAAATTATGTACAGGCATCTGTAGAGCGTACCACCAGATGGCTTGACCGCTGTAAAAAAGAAATGGCAAGATTGAACAGCTTGGAAGATACCATCAACAAAAATCAGATGTTGTTTGGAATTAATCAGGGAGCAATATTCTCGGATATCAGAATAGACCATGCAAAGCGTATTTCAGAAATGGAGCTTGACGGTTATGCACTTGGCGGACTTGCAGTAGGTGAGTCCCATGAGGAAATGTATTATGTTTTGGAAGAGACAGTACCATATCTTCCGGTAGACAAGCCTACTTACCTGATGGGGGTGGGAACACCTGCAAATATTTTGGAAGCAGTAGAGCGAGGAGTGGATTTCTTCGATTGTGTTTACCCTACCAGAAATGGTCGCCACGGTCATTTATATACCAACTTTGGCAAAATTAATCTGTTTAATGCCAAGTATGAGAAGGATGAGCGCCCGATTGAACCGGGATGCGGATGCCCGGCTTGCAAGAGATATTCCCGTGCCTATATCAGACATTTGCTGAAAGCAAAAGAAATGCTGGGAATGCGTCTGTGTGTTCTTCATAACTTGTATTTCTATAATACTATGATGACAGAAATCAGAGATGCTCTTGATAAGGGAGAATTTGCGGCATATAAAAAACGTAAATTAGAGGGTATGCAGCAAAAATAGGAACTAAGAACAAAAATAAGAAAAGGCTTGTTTTTGCTGACAGGATTGTGTATTATATTTTTTAAGGCTGAAATTTGTATAAGCATATTATTTATTTAGGAGGAACTAAGATGGGTATCTTATTAACAGCAGATGCAACAGCTGCAGGAACTATGGCTGGTGGCGGTGTTATTATGGTAATTTACATCGTAATGATTTTTGCATTTATTTATTTCTTCATGATTAGACCTCAGAAGAAAGAGCAGAAGAAGATGGCGACCATGCTGTCTGCTTTGGAAATCGGTGACTGTGTATTAACCAGCAGCGGATTTTACGGGATCGTCATTGACATTACAGATGACACTGTAATCGTAGAGTTTGGTAATAACAAGAATTGCCGTATTCCTATGCAGAAAACTGCAATTGCTCAGGTAGAGAAGGCAAATGCAGAATAAAGAAAAAGTGGAAATGAGGCGCATCTTGCGCCTTATTTTGTTATAAAGTGAAATTTTAATGCGGGAGGATATATATATGAAATTAAATATTACCTGTATTCCGGGTGACGGAATCGGACCGGAAATCGTAGCTGAGGCAAAAAAAGTTTTAGATAAAGTTGCTTCTGTATACGGACATGAAATGGAGTATAAGGACATCTTAATGGGAGGTGCATCTATTGATGTGCATGGTATTCCTCTTACGGATGAAGCCATTGCGGATGCAAAGAGCGCAGATGCAGTTTTGATGGGATCAATTGGTGGTGATACCACCACATCACCCTGGTATCAGCTTCCTCCTGATAAGAGGCCGGAAGCAGGACTTTTGAAACTTCGCAAATCGTTAAATTTGTTTGCAAACCTGCGTCCTGCTGTTTTGTATGAAGAACTTGCTGATGCGTGTCCGCTTCGCAAGGACATCAGTGAAGCAGGATTTGACATGCTGATTATGAGAGAGTTAACCGGAGGCCTTTATTTCGGGGAACGCCATACTACCGAAGAAAACGGTATTCGAAAGGCTGTCGATACACTTACATACGATGAAAATGAAATCAGACGTGTGGCAATCAAAGGTTTTGACATTGCCATGAAGCGCCGCAAAAAAGTGACAAGTGTAGATAAAGCAAATGTACTTGATTCTTCCAGACTTTGGAGAAAAGTGGTAGAGGAAGTGGCAAAGGATTATCCGGAAGTTACTTTGGAACATATGCTTGTAGACAATTGTGCGATGCAGCTTGTAAAAGATCCTGCACAGTTCGATGTCATTTTGACAGAGAATATGTTTGGAGATATTTTATCTGATGAAGCAAGTATGGTAACCGGTTCCATCGGTATGCTTGCAAGTGCTTCCCAGAATGACAGTAAGTTTGGTTTGTATGAACCCAGTCACGGTTCTGCACCTGATATTGCAGGAAAAGATATTGCAAATCCCATCGCAACAGTGTTATCGGCAGCAATGATGCTTCGTTATTCCTTTGATCTTGACAAAGAAGCAGATGCTATGGAAGCAGCAGTAAAAGCGGTTCTAAAGAAAGGATATCGCACAGGTGACATTATGTCAGATGGTTGTACGCAGGTAGGATGCAGTAAGATGGGTGACTTACTTGCAGCAGAAATTGGTTAAGAAGAGAAAACCGGAAAGGCGGATATGAATATGAGAAGTGATAATGTAATGGCCGGCATGCAGCAGGCTCCCCACAGAAGTTTATTTAATGCTCTTGGATTTACAGAGGAAGAAATGAAGAAACCCATGGTCGGTATCGTAAGTTCCTACAACGAAATCGTTCCCGGACATATGAATCTTGATAAAATTGTTGAAGCCGTAAAGCTAGGTGTGGCCCAGGCAGGCGGTGTGCCGGTAGTATTTCCCGCAATTGCCGTATGTGACGGTATTGCCATGGGACATATCGGCATGAAGTATTCTCTGGTAACGAGAGATTTGATTGCAGACTCCACGGAATGTATGGCACTTGCACATCAGTTTGATGCTCTTGTTATGGTTCCTAACTGTGACAAGAATGTTCCCGGTCTTTTGATGGCTGCGGCAAGAATTAATGTGCCTACTGTATTTGTGTCCGGTGGTCCTATGCTTGCAGGACGTGTAAAAGGTCAAAAGAGAAGTTTGTCTTCCATGTTTGAGGCGGTAGGTGCTCATGCGGCAGGCAACATGACAGAAGAGGAAGTACGTGAATTTGAAGAAAAAGTATGTCCGACTTGTGGTTCCTGCTCCGGTATGTATACCGCAAACTCCATGAACTGTCTGACTGAAGCACTGGGTATGGGACTTAAAGGAAACGGAACCATTCCTGCAGTTTATTCCGAGAGAATTAAGTTGGCAAAGCATGCAGGTATGGCTGTTATGGAATTATACCGTAAAAATATTTGTCCCAGAGATATTATGACAAAAGAAGCAGTGCTGAATGCGCTTACGGTGGATATGGCGCTTGGATGCTCCACAAACTCCATGTTGCATTTGCCTGCAATTGCACATGAAATTGGTTTTGATTTTGACATTGCATTTGCAAATGAAATCAGCGAAAAGACACCTAACCTTTGCCATTTGGCACCGGCAGGTCCTACTTATATGGAGGACTTAAATGAAGCCGGAGGTGTTTATGCGGTAATGAAGCAACTTGCGGATATCGGATTGCTGCATACAGACTGTATGACCGTAAGTGGTAAGACTATCGGCGAAAATATTGCCGGTGCGGTAAACAAAAATCCTGAAGTAATCAGACCTCTTGACAATCCTTATTCCCAAACCGGCGGACTTGCGGTTCTGAAAGGAAATCTGGCACCTGACGGCAGTGTGGTAAAACGTTCGGCAGTAGTTGCAGAGATGATGGTTCATGAAGGCCCTGCAAGAGTGTTTGACTGCGAGGAAGATGCTATTGATGCAATTAAGAGTGGCAAGATTGTTGCCGGAGATGTTGTGGTTATCCGTTATGAAGGACCGAAAGGCGGTCCCGGTATGCGTGAAATGTTAAATCCTACCTCTGCCATTGCAGGTATGGGACTTGGTTCCAGCGTAGCATTGATTACTGACGGACGATTTTCCGGTGCATCCAGAGGTGCTTCCATCGGCCATGTTTCTCCGGAAGCGGCAGTAGGCGGTCCCATTGCTCTTGTAGAGGAAGGCGATATTATCAGTATTAATATCCCTGAGATGAAACTGGATGTAAAGGTTTCTGACGAGGAAATGGCAGCAAGAAAAGAAAAATGGCAACCGAGAGAGCCTAAAGTGACCTCCGGTTACCTTGCAAGATACAGAGAAATGGTTACCAGCGGTAACAGAGGGGCAATTCTTGAAATCCCCGGAAAAAACAAATAAGGGAGGACAACTTATGCAGCTGACAGGTGCGGAAATTGTTGTAGAATGTTTAAAAGAGCAGGGAGTTGATACCGTTTTCGGTTATCCCGGCGGAACTATATTAAATGTATATGATGCTTTGTATAAGCACAGTGATGAGATTAACCATATTCTGACCTCCCATGAACAGGGAGCAGCCCATGCAGCAGACGGATATGCGAGAGCAACAGGAAAGGTTGGTGTGTGTCTGGCAACAAGCGGACCAGGAGCTACCAATCTGGTAACGGGAATTGCTACGGCATACATGGATTCTGTTCCCATGGTTGCCATTACCTGTAATGTTAACCTGCCCCTTCTGGGAAAAGATTCTTTTCAGGAGGTAGATATTGCCGGCGTAACCATGCCCATTACTAAACATGGTTATATTGTAAAGGATGTTAATATTTTAGCAGATACTTTACGAAAAGCGTTTGCCATTGCAAAAACCGGAAGACCGGGTCCTGTATTGGTGGATATTACCAAGGATGTAACCGCAAATAAATGTGAATTTGAAGCGGTAGCGCCGGCTGCGGCAGAAGTGTCCTGCAAATACACACAGGACGATATTGTTAAAGCGGTAGAACTTATGAAAGCATCCAAAAAGCCCTACATTTATGTGGGTGGTGGTGCTGTGATTTCCGGTGCAAAAGAAGAAGTGCGTAAGCTTGCAGAACTTTTGGATGCACCTGTCTGTGACACTTTGATGGGAAAAGGCGTTATGGACGGACATAATGATGCATATACTGGTATGATTGGTATGCACGGAACCAAGACATCCAACTTGGGAGTCAGTGACTGTGACCTTTTGATTGCGTTGGGTGCAAGATTCTCTGACCGTGTAGTTGGTAATGCAGCAAAATTTGCAAGCGGTGCGAAGATTTTACATATTGATATTGACGCGGCGGAAATTAATAAAAATATCCGTACAGATGCTTTTGTGGTAGGCGATTTGAAAGAAATTCTGCAAAAGATAAATGAGCAGCTTCCTAAGCAGGAACATTCTGAATGGATGGCGCATATAAAAGAGTTAAAAGAAAAATATCCGCTGAATTATGATAAGAACGGATTATCCTGTCCTTTTGTAATTGAAGAAATTGACAGGCTGACAGAGGGAAAAGCGGTAATTACCACAGATGTAGGACAGCATCAGATGTGGGCGGCACAGTATTATAAATACTCAGAACCCAGAACATTTTTATCCTCCGGCGGACTTGGAACCATGGGATACGGACTTGGCGCATGTATTGGCGCAAAGATGGGAAATCCTGACAAAATCTGTATCAATATAGCAGGTGACGGATGCTTCCGTATGAACATGAACGAGCTTGCAACAGCAAGCCGTTATCAGATTCCCATTATTCAGGTGGTAATTAACAATCATGTACTCGGTATGGTAAGACAGTGGCAGACCCTGTTCTATGATAAACGTTATTCCCAGACAGTATTGGATGATGGCGTAGATTTCTGTATGGTTGCAAAGGGTCTTGGCTGTGAAGCAATCCGTGTTACTAAGAAAGAGGAAGTGGAAGATGCAATTAAAACAGCAATTTCCTTAAAGAAGCCGGTTCTCATCGAATGTGTAATTCCTGAGGATGACAAGGTATTTCCTATGGTACCCGCAGGTGCACCTATCAGCGATGTATTTGATGCGAAGGATTTAGAAGAATCAAAATAACATGAAAAAGAAAAACTTTTTTAAAGGCTGTTTGCTTGGCTTTGCCATTATTCTGTTATCCGTATTTGGGATGTATTTGGGACTTGCCTGTTATTACAGGGATGGATTTAGTTACGGAACATGGATTAACGGCGTATATTGTACAGGCAAAAGCCTGAATGAAGTAAATGAAGAATTGATAAAGCAATGTCATTATGAAGGACTTACCGTTACAGGCAGTGACGGTAAGTCTTATACCGTATTACCGGAAGATGTGAATCTGACCTTTGACTATTCGGAAAGCCTGAAATACTACATGGAAAAGCAGAATGCCTATCTTTGGATTGATAATCTTACCGGAAACTGTGCAGAGGAAAATTTAGAACCCAAAGTCCAATACGATAAAGACATTTTGCTGCAGAAATTAGAGGAAGCAGGGATTCGGGAAGAAATACCGGAGAATGACCGAAGAATTATGATTTGCAAAGGAGAGGAAGGATACTATCTGCTCAATGAGCGTGTGCATGTTTTGGATGTGATGAAAGCAAGAGAGTGTGTAATCAATGCCTTTGAGTCCTTTGAAACAAATCTTTCTTTGGAAGAAGCAGGATGTTACAAAGATTTGCCTTTGGATGAGCCCATGAAAGAAACACTTATGCTTTGGGAAAAATTGTCTGAATATCAGGCGTGTAAGATTACATATCGATTCGGAGAGGAACTAATTCCTATTGATGGCAGTGTGGTTTGTGATTTTCTTTTGTTGGATGAAAATGGGAATTTTGTTTGTGACGAGTCGGGAGAACTTTGTACAGATGAAGAAAAGGTGTATGCTTTTGTAGATAAACTGGCAGATGAATATGATACTGTAGGCGGTAAGCGGCAGTTTCAGACAACCAGAGGCGATGTGGTGACGGTTGAAGGCGGTATTTATGGTAATAAGATTGACCGGAAAGCGGAGAAAGAGTACCTTCTTGCTGCATTTTTGGAAAAGAAAGAAGAAATCCATGAGCCTTTTTATACCCAGTGGGCTAAAAAACAGGGAAAAGAAGATATCGGGGATACCTATATTGAAGTGGACATGACAAATCAGATGATGTATTACTATGTTGATGGTGTCCTGACAATTGAAACTCCTGTTGTTACGGGGAATACATCTTTAGGAAGAGGAACGCCCACCGGTACTAACTATGTTTATGCCAAGCAGAAAAACAGGGTTCTGCGGGGAAGAGATTATGAGTCCTTTGTAAAATATTGGATTCCGGTAAATGGTGCCATTGGTATTCATGATGCATCATGGAGAAGTGAATATGGCGGTGAATTATACAAAACAGGAGGTTCTCACGGTTGTATTAATACACCGCTTACAGAAGTGAGTACTCTTTATGAGATGGTAGAAATAGGTACGCCTTGTATTATGTTTTACTAATTTAATTCGCTAAAGTGGTTGACGAAAGTGTTAAATCGGTTTACAATGGTTAAAGTTATGTTGAAAAAATTTCCACTATAGGAGGGAACAGAAGTGTCCAGAGTTTACAATTTTTCAGCAGGTCCCGCAGTTTTACCTGAAGAAGTATTAAAAGAAGCTGCAGATGAAATGTTAGATTATAAAGGAACCGGAATGTCCGTAATGGAAATGAGCCATCGTTCCAAGGCTTATGATACCATTATCAAAGAGGCAGAAGCAGACCTTAGAGAGCTGCTTTCCATTCCCGATAATTATAAAGTATTGTTCTTACAGGGCGGCGCAAGCCAGCAGTTTGCCATGGTTCCCATGAACCTGATGAAGAACAAGAAGGCAGCATATATCGTAACAGGACAGTGGGCTAAGAAGGCTTATCAGGAAGCTAAAATGTACGGTGAAGCGGTTGAGGTTGCTTCTTCTGCAGATAAGACTTTCTCTTATATTCCCGATTGCTCAGACCTTGATATTCCTGAGGATGCTGATTATGTGTATATTTGTGAAAACAACACCATTTACGGAACCAAGTTCAAAGAACTTCCCAATACAAAGGGACACATTTTGGTTTCCGACGTTTCATCCTGTTTCTTATCTGAACCCATGGATGTAAATAAGTATGGTTTGATTTATGGTGGTGTTCAGAAGAATATCGGACCTGCAGGTGTGGTAATTGCAATTATCAGAGAAGATCTGATTACAGAAGATGTACTTCCCGGAACTCCTACCATGTTAAAATACAAGATTCATGCTGACAATGAATCCTTATACAATACGCCTCCCGCATACGGTATTTACATCTGCGGTAAGGTATTCAAATGGATTAAGAAGCAGGGCGGACTTGCAGCAATGAAGGAATACAATGAAAAGAAAGCTAAAATTCTTTATGATTTCCTTGATGAAAGCAAGCTCTTTAGCGGAACTGTAAGAAAGGAAGACCGTTCCTTAATGAACGTACCTTTCGTAACAGGCAACGAAGAACTGGATGCGAAGTTTGTAAAGGAAGCAAAAGCAGCCGGCTTTGAAAACTTAAAGGGTCACAGAAGTGTAGGCGGTATGCGTGCAAGCATTTACAACGCTATGCCTATCGAAGGTGTGGAGAAATTAGTTGAGTTTATGAAGAAATTTGAAGAGGAGAACGCATAATATGTTTAAATATCATTGCTTAAATCCGATTGCCCATATCGGTTTAAAAAGATTTAATGAAAATTACACAAGAACAGACGATGTGAATGAAGCAGAAGGTATCTTAGTGCGTAGTGCTTCCATGCATGAAATGGAACTGAGCGATAACCTGCTTGCAGTTGCAAGAGCAGGTGCGGGAGTTAACAATATTCCTCTTGATAAATGCGCTGAAAAGGGTATCGTAGTGTTCAACACACCCGGTGCTAATGCTAACGGTGTAAAGGAACTTGTAATTGCAGGTATGCTACTGGCATCCCGTGATGTAATCGGTGGTGTGGAATGGGTAAAATCTGCAAAGGATGATGCAGATATTGCAAAAGCTGCCGAAAAGGAAAAGAAGAAATTTGCAGGTACCGAAATTGCAGGCAAGAAGCTTGGTATCATCGGTCTTGGAGCTATCGGTGGTAAGGTAGCAAATGCGGCTGTTAATTTAGGTATGGAAGTATATGGCTATGACCCTTATGTTTCCGTTGACGCTGCATGGAATTTAAGCCGTGCCGTAAAACATGTGCTTCATGTAGAAGAAATTTATGAGGAATGTGATTTTATTACCATTCATGTTCCTGCACTTCCTCAGACAAAGGGAACCATTAACGCAGATGCAATTTCCCTGATGAAAGACGGCGTAATCATTTTGAACTTTGCCCGTGACGTGCTGTGTAATGAAGAGGATATTTTGAACGGCATTGCTTCCGGAAAAATCCGTAAGTATGTTACAGACTTCCCGAATACAACAACAGCAGGTAAGGAAGGATGTATTGTAATTCCCCATCTTGGCGCTTCTACAGAAGAGTCAGAAGACAACTGTGCAGTTATGGCAGTAAAGGAATTAAAGAATTACCTTGAGAACGGAAATATTATTAATTCCGTAAACTTCCCCAGCTGTGATATGGGAGTTTGTTCTCAGGCAGGTCGTATTGCAATTTTCCACAAGAATACAGCCAATATGATTACTAAGTTTACTGCATGCTTTGGTGATGAAGGAATCAATATTACCGATATGATGAATAAGTCCAGAGGTGAAGTTGCTTATACCATGATGGATCTTGAGAAGCCTGCTGAAAAGGCTATGATTGAAAAGTTAGCATCAATTGAAGGCGTACTCAGAGTAAGAGTAGTAAAATAATTTTGTGAAATAATGTCACGAAAGATACATAAGATAAAAGGACGACATGCCGTCGTCCTTTTTCATATATCAATATTTATTTGAATTCCATAACACCCAAATCATGCATGTCAGCTTTGAAACGTTGATCGCGTTTGGCAGCTACCAGACTTGCCACATCCATATATTTGATGAAGACATCTTCCAAAGCCATACCGCGTTCCTTCGCAATTTCTTCCATAACAGGTTTTAATTTCTCGAGCTGTTCGGAAATGCGAACCTTCTGAGGGTCGATGTCCCCCATCACCTGTTCGGAGTAAGTGCTGATTTTGGTAAAAAGCTCTTTGTCGTTATCGTCTAAAAAGTTAAGGTCCTGAGGTTTGAATTTTTCGTACATAATGTCACATCCTTTATTGTTGTTTTAATGTCGCTTCGCGTCGCTTGTTTGTTTGCGAAAAACTCGCAAATTCGTGCTGTTGCGCTCGGCGTTTGCTGCGCAGACATTTGCGCTATTACATTTTAACACTTGGCGCTTGTGCTGTATAGAGTTCTTTGATAAAATATTCTTATAAAAATTTTGTAAAAAGAAAAGAGGGAATCCATGGATAACAAATTATATAAGCTGATGAACTGGCCCAGAATTGAAGGGATTATTTATTCCGAAGAGAGCAATCCCCATGAAATTTTAGGCCCTCATATAACCGGAAAAAGTGTTCTGTTCCAGACATTCTGGCCGGAAGCGGAAAAGGTAAATCTTGTCATTGACGGCAAAAAGAAAAAGATGGAACAGGTAGATGATGCCGGATTTTTTGCATGTCTTGTAGGTGGTAAAATACCGGAAAACTATGAATATGAGGTGATTTATTCCGGTACGGAACCGATAATGCGCAAAGATGCTTACCGCTATCATGTCGGACTTACAGACAAAGATATCGACAAGTTAAATGCAGGTATTCATTATACTGCTTATGAAAAATTAGGTGCGCATCCGATGACCGTAGACGGCGTGGAGGGTACTTTCTTTGCTGTGTGGGCGCCAAATGCTGTGCGTGTCAGCGTAGTAGGTGATTTTAACAGTTGGGATGGCAGAATCCACCAGATGAAAAAGAATGAAAAGGGTGGCGTGTTTGAACTTTTTGTTCCTGATGTAAAGCCCGGAGAATGTTACAAATATGAAATAAAATCAAAGGGAGATAATATTTGCCTGAAAGCAGACCCCTATGCGTTTGGACAGCAGCTTCGTCCCGACACTGCATCTGTAGTCAGAGATATTTCCTACGAATGGAAGGATGGAGTCTGGATGAAAGAACGTGTGAAGAAACAGACAAAGAATGCCCCTGTCAGCGTATATGAAATATATCTTGGTTCCTTCCTCAGAGATAAAGAAACAGGTGGCTTTGTCAACTACAGGGAGCTGGCGCCTGCTATCGCAGATTATGTAAAAGAAATGGGATATACTCATGTGGAGTTGATGCCGGTTATGGAACATCCTCTTGACGCGTCCTGGGGGTATCAGGTAATCGGATATTATGCACCTACTGCAAGATACGGAACAGCAGAAGATTTTATGTATTTTGTGGATACCCTGCATCAGGCGGGAATCGGTGTGATTCTTGACTGGGTACCTGCGCATTTCCCCAGAGATACATATGGACTTTCCAATTTTGACGGTACATGCCTTTACGAGCATTTAGATCCCAGAAAGGGTAGTCATCCTCACTGGGGAACATTAATTTACAACTACGGAAGACCGCAGGTGTCTAATTACCTGATTGCCAATGCGCTTTACTGGGTAGAGCAGTATCATGCAGACGGAATCCGTATGGATGCTGTTGCATCTATGCTTTATCTTGACTATGGTAAGCAGGATGGAGAGTGGGTTGCTAATATTTATGGCGGTAATGAAAATCTGGAAGCGGTCGAATTTTTGAAGCATTTGAATTCTATCATGAAAAAACGTAATCCCGGTGTTTATATGATTGCAGAGGAATCTACAGCATGGCCGAAGATTACCGGCGATTTGGAAGATGACGGTCTGGGATTTGACTTGAAGTGGAACATGGGATTGATGAATGATTATCTCGGATATATCAGTTATGACCCTTATTTCCGTGCTCATCATCACAATGAACTGACTTTTAGTATGATTTATCAGTACAGCGAGAATTTTATGAATGTATTTTCACATGATGAAGTGGTACATGGTAAATCTACCATGATAGGGAAAATGCCCGGCATGACGGAAGATAAATTTGCAAATTTAAGACTTACATATGGTTATATGATGACACATCCCGGAAAGAAACTTCTTTTCATGGGACAGGATATTGGTGAGTTCAAAGAATTTGATGAGTCCAGACAGACGGAGTGGAGTCTGACACAATATGACGAGCATAAAGGTATTCAGATGCTTGTAAAGGATTTGAATACGCTTTACAGTGACAAACCTGCTCTTTATGCAAAAGATACCACATGGGAAGGCTTCGAGTGGATTAATTGTATTTCTCATGAAACTTGTACAGTTTCTTATATTCGTAAGGCGGACAGAGAGGAAGATACTCTTCTTGTGATTGCTAATTTCTCCGGTGTAGAGCAGGAGCTTATGGTAGGGGTACCTTATGAAGGAAAGTATAAAGAACTGTTAAATACAGACAATAAAAAGTATGGTGGTAACAGTGGCGCGCAGACCAAGGCAAATGTCACAGCAGAGGAAGAAACTGACGGCAGACCTTATGGTGTCGGTGTTAAGATTGCGCCGTTATCGTTGGTGATTTACGGTTACGTTCCTTTTACCGAAAAAGAAAAGCAGGAAATTGCCAGAAGAAAAGCAGAGGAAGCAGCAAGAAAAGCGGCGAGAGAAGCAGAGGAAAAGGCGGCAAAAGCAAGAGAGGAAGCTCTTGAAGCGCAGAGATTGGCAGAAGAGGCTGTAAAAGTAGCAAAAGAAGCTGAAAAAAGCGCAAAGGAAGCAGAGAAAAAAGCGGCAAAAGAACTTGAAACTGTGAAGAAAATGGAAGCAGAGCGCAGTAAGAAGGAGCAGAAATAAATGAGCACGACAAAAATAGAAGCGGGCGTGATAGAGACATTTTTGAATGAATTACCCGGAAAAATATTTGATTTGGGAATTCGTATTGTGCTTGCTGTATTGATTCTTCTTATGGGAGCGCAACTGATTAAGCTGGTCAGAAAAATATTAAAGCGTCTGTTGCGAAAAAGTCGTGTGGATGAAAGTGCGGTAAGGTTCATCGATTCCTTTGCCAAATATGCATTATACTTTTTACTGATTATTATGGTGGCATCCTGGATGGGTGTGGATGCGGCAAGTATCATTGCCCTTCTGGGCTCGGCCGGTGTGGCAATCGGTCTTGCCGTACAGGGAAGTCTCAGTAATTTTGCAGGCGGCGTACTGATTTTGATTTTAAAGCCATTTTCCCTGGGTGATTATATTAAGGACGGACAGGGAAATGAAGGGACTGTAAGTGCCATTGACGTGTTCTATACACATCTGCGGACACCTGATAATAAAGCCATTGTGTTGCCTAACGGTACTTTAGCAAACGGTTGCATTACCAACTATACCGAATGTAAAAACAGAAGATTGGATATTCCGGTGTCAATAGCTTACAAAGAAGATATCCGAAGTGTAAAAAAGGTGTTGGAACAGGTACTTTCCGAAGAAACGGCAGTTCAGCCGGATTTGGAGAAGCTTGTTTTTGTAGATACGTTGGCAGAGAGTGCGGTGACTCTGAATGTCAGATGTTGGGTGCCTACAGAACTTTACTGGGAAGTAAAGTGGCGTCTTACCGAAAATATTAAGTATGCGCTCGATGACGCAGGAATCAGCATTCCTTATCCGCAGCTGGATGTGCATGTGGATGGAAATGCATAAAAATATTTGGTATAACAATGTGAAGTGACAGCTAAAATAACACTTGCCAAAAGCGAGGGTTAACGTTATAATATTTTTTGTTGTAACAAGCTGGAATGGCGCAGTTGGTAGCGCAACTGATTCGTAATCAGTAGGTCGAGGGTTCGAGTCCCTTTTCCAGCTTTTACATGAAAACGCATGTAAGTCACAGACTTATGTGCGTTTTTTATATTGATTTTTGGAGGAAGAAAAACAATGGAAAAAGAACCTTGGAGACTTGAAAAAGAACAGATGGTAAGAGATTTTCATGTATGGAATGAAAGTGCCGAGAAAGGTCAGATTGTTTTTACAGGTTCTTCTTTGATGGAGATGTTTCCCATTCAGGAGTGGGTGAAAGAATTAGGAGAAGATGCCCCTGTTATATATAACCGTGGCGTTGGCGGGTATCGGACTACAGATTTGCTCCCGATTTTGGATGCCTGCGTCTTTGAGCTTGCACCCCGCAAGGTATTTATCAATATCGGAACCAATGACTTAAGTGACCCGGATATTCCCATTGAAAAGGTAATGGAAAACTATGACAGGATTATTACTATAATAGAAGAGCGCATTCCCGGTGTAATTATTTATATGATGGCATACTATCCGGTTAATTATGATGCAGCTACAGAAGAGATGAAACCCTGCCTTTTAATTCGCACCAATGAAAAAATAAAAACAGCCAACGAACAGGTAAAGTCACTTGCTGAAAAGCATGGACAAAGGTATATCGACGTCAATGCACCTCTTACCGATAAACAAGGCAGACTGAAAGCCGAATATACCATTGAAGGCATGCATATCAAACCAGAAGGCTACCGCGCAATCTTCGCCGATGTTATGAAATATGTATATGATTGATGGAGATAAAATGATTTCGTATCATAAATTTGATAGTAGCATAAATTTGCAGATAAACGTTGAATGAGATGAGAATAGAAAACGCAAAAGAATTTGTTCAAAGCCCTTATTCGCGATGAAGATGAGACTTAAAAATCGTGGACGCCTTTGCGGAACACGATTTTTGTTTTAGAAGGCTCATCGGAATGCTTCGCGAAACAGGACGAGAACAAATCTTTTGCATTTTCCCTATTTATGCTTCAAATACCAATGCTCTGCCCACTGCAGACACTGGTATAATCCCATGGCAATAAAGCATAAAATAATGATAGAAGTAATCACCATATTTAGTTGGAACACCTGCGAGCCATAAATAATCAGATAACCAAGTCCGCGTCTTGCTGCAAGAAATTCTCCGATAATAACGCCTACAAGTGCCAGACCGATATTGACCTTCATATTACTGAGTAATAACGGAACGGAAGACGGTAAAATTACTTTGGTAAAGGCAGTAAAACGCGTTCCGCCCAGCGTGGTAATCAGTTTCAGCTTTTCGGCATCTGCCTGTTTAAATCCGGTATAGAGATTGATAATGGAACCGAATACTGCAACGGAAATACCGGCAACGATAATGGTATCGGTTCCTGTTCCCAACCAGACAATAATTAACGGTGCAAGAGCAGATTTCGGCAAACTGTTCAGGACTACCAGATATGGTTCCAAGATTTCAGAAATTGTCTTGGAATACCACAGCAGTGTAGAAACAAGTAAACTGATTACATTAATGAGCAGAAAGCTGATTAATGTTTCAAACAAGGTAATGCCGGTATGAATAAAAAAGGAACCTTCAAGTACCATTTCGATAAAGAAGGTAGCAACAAGTGAAGGGCTGCTGAAAAAGAAGGTGTCTATCCATTGCATTCGCGCAGAAACTTCCCAAAGAACCAAAAACAAAACTAAAATTAAAATCCGCATTATTGTCACAAAATGGTGGTGTCTTTGGTGCTTTTGCAAAAATACTTTCTGCGCATCGGAAATTTCCTGTTTAGAGGCTGTCTGTTCCATATTCATCTGAAATCTCCTTCCACAAAATAGAAAAATAATATTGAAATTCAGGAGCATTGCGAGCTGCCAAAAGGGAATCATCCGGTAAGGTAAGAGAAACGGCTATTTCCTTTTTTATGGTAGCAGGGCGTTTGCTTAAAATAAGAATTCTGTCAGAGAGAGCGATGGCTTCGGACAAGTCGTGGGTAACAAGAACGGTAGTGATGCCTGCACTTCTTATGATGCGTCCGATGTCTGCAGAAACCATAAGTCTGGTCTGATAGTCCAAGGCACTAAAAGGTTCATCCAACAAAAGCAACTTGGGGCTTAACATCATGGTTCTGATTAAGGCGGCCCGTTGTTTCATTCCGCCGGAGAGTTCTCCTGGTTTTTTGTCCTGAAAACGGGAAAGTCCGTAATCATTTAATAAAGTCAATGCCTGCTTTTCGCTTTCAGGGTTTATAGTTTTGCTGATTTCGGGACCTAACATAATATTTTTGTAAATAGTACGCCATTCAAGAAGATGGTCCTGTTGCAGCATATATCCGATCTTTGTATTTTCAGGGTTGGTTAGAAAAATACTTCCCGATTCCGGTTTGTTTAATCCGGCTATCAGAGAAAGAAGTGTGGATTTTCCGCAGCCGCTGGGCCCCACAACCGATACAAACTCTCCTTTGTTAATCTGAAATGATATATTAGTTAAAGCAGATGTCTCTCCGGTTAAATTGTGATAGGAGAAGCATACGTTTTGACATTGTAAAATAGGTTCTTTCATGAATTAACTCCTTTCACGGTATAATATAGTTTATGAAATAAATCTCTTTTTGTGTAAAAAAACAGTGTTTTAGATAAAAAGATTGAAAATAAACGGGAAATGTGGTAGTATCAAATTCAGATTTAACAATTGGAGGATACTGACTATGGCACAGTTATGGGGCGGTCGTTTTACCAAAGAAACGGATCAGCTGGTATATGATTTCAATGCGTCCATTTCTTTTGATAAAAGACTGTTTGCTCAGGATATAGAAGGAAGTATTGCCCATGTGGTAATGCTTGAAAAACAAGGGATTCTGACCTGTGAAGAAAAAGATGCGATTGTAAAAGGACTTACGGGAATCAGAAGTGATGTAGAAGAAGGAAAACTCATTATTACACATGAGTATGAAGACGTCCACAGTTTTGTGGAAGCAAATCTGATTGACAGAATCGGAGATGCAGGCAAAAAACTGCATACCGGCAGAAGTCGAAATGATCAGGTAGCGCTGGATATGAAGTTGTATATCAGAGGAGAAGTAGTACAGGTTTCAGAGCGCCTTCAGGAATTGCTTTCTACGATTTTAGGTATTATGGAAGAAAATACCAATACCTATATGCCGGGATTTACCCACTTACAGAAGGCACAGCCTACCACACTTGCACATCATATGGGTGCTTATTTTGAAATGTTTAAGCGTGATGTCCTCAGAATGCAGGATATTTACAAGAGAATGAATTACTGTCCGCTTGGATCCGGTGCCTTTGCAGGTACTACATATCCTTTGGACAGAGCATATACGGCATCTCTTCTTGGATTTGAAGGTCCTACCTTAAACAGTATGGATTCCGTGGCAGACAGAGACTATGTGATTGAATTTTTGTCGGCATTGTCAACGGTAATGATGCACCTCAGCAGATTTTCTGAAGAGGTGATTATCTGGAATTCCAACGAATATCGTTTTGTGGAAATTGATGATGCATTTTCTACCGGAAGCAGTATCATGCCTCAGAAGAAAAATCCGGATATTGCGGAGCTGGTAAGAGGCAAGACAGGACGAGTTTATGGTGCGCTTATGTCAATTTTGACAACCATGAAGGGAATTCCGCTTGCATACAATAAGGATATGCAGGAAGATAAGGAAGTAACCTTTGATGCAGTTGATACGGTGAAAGATTGTCTGCTTCTTTTTGACGGTATGTTAAAAACCATGCGTTTTAACAATGCAGTGATGGAAAAGAGTGCAATGAAAGGCTTTACCAATGCAACTGATGCGGCAGATTATCTGGTGAACAAAGGAGTGCCGTTCAGAGATGCACATGGTATTATCGGACAGCTTGTGCTTTACTGTATTGAAAGAGGTAAGGCAATTGATGAACTTGCAATCGAAGAATTAAAGGAAATCAGTCCTGTATTTGAAGCAGATGTATATGATGCCATCAGCTTAAAGACCTGTGTGGAGAAGCGGCTTACCATCGGTGCGCCGGGACAGAAGGTGATGGAGGAAGTGATTGCCCTTCATAAAGCTTTTTTAGAAGAAACAAAAAATAAAATTTAAGCGCAGAAATATTATGTCAAACAGGCAAAAGCCTTAAAATATATCAATTATGAGGAGATATGAAAATGAACGAGAAGTTAAAAGTAGGTATTTTAGGTGGAACCGGTATGGTTGGACAGAGATTTATTTCTCTTCTTGAAAATCATCCCTGGTTTGAGGTGACAACAATTGCGGCAAGTCCCCGTTCTGCGGGAAAGACTTACGAAGAGGCAGTTGGCGGAAGATGGAAAATGACCACTCCCATGCCGGAAGCAGTAAAGAATATTGTTGTTATGAATGTCAATGAAGTAGAAAAGGTTGCAGCAGAAGTAGACTTTGTTTTCAGTGCTGTTGACATGACCAAAGAAGAAATTAAGAAAATTGAAGAGGATTATGCAAAAACGGAAACTCCTGTAGTTTCCAATAACTCTGCACATCGTTGGACACCCGATGTTCCTATGGTAGTGCCGGAGATTAATCCTGAACATATGAAGGTAATTGAATTCCAGAAGAAGAGACTTGGTACAACAAGAGGTTTCGTGGCAGTAAAGCCCAACTGCTCCATTCAGAGTTATGCGCCTGTACTTACCGCATGGAAAGAATTTGAACCCTATGAAGTGGTTGCAACTACATATCAGGCGATTTCAGGTGCAGGAAAGACTTTTAAGGATTGGCCTGAAATGGTAGAAAATATCATTCCCTATATTGGTGGTGAAGAAGAAAAGAGTGAGAAAGAACCTCTTCGTATCTGGGGTGAAATTAAGGATGGCGTGATTGAACCTGCAACAAGCCCCGTAATTACCTGCCAGTGTATCAGAGTTCCCGTGTTGAACGGTCATACAGCGGCTGTATTTGTGAAGTTCCGCAAACAGCCTACCAAGGAGCAGCTGATTGAAAAGCTTGTAAACTTTAAGGGAGTTCCTCAGGAACTTGAACTTCCCAGTGCGCCGAAGCAGTTCATTCAGTATTTGGAAGAAGACAACAGACCTCAGGTTCAGCTTGATGTTGACTACGAAAAAGGTATGGGTGTCAGCGTAGGCCGTATCCGTGAAGACAGCGTATATGACTGGAAATTTGTGGGACTTTCCCACAATACTGTGCGTGGTGCTGCAGGGGGTGCGGTACTTTGCGCAGAATTATTGACAGCTCAGGGATATATTACTAAAAAATAAAGGAATACTTAACAGCGGTCGGTCATTAGTCACCGGCCGCTGTATAAGAGAGGGTATGATAATGGACGAATTACGTTATCGAGTGGATTTGTTAAGTGCAATGAATCAGAAACTGGCAAGTGAAGAAAGAATGCTCAGACTTGTGTGCAATACGTCAAGCAATGCTTTTTTATATGTGAATTTCAAGGAAAATGAAGTGCAGACACTGGCCAACTGGGAATTCTTTTTTCCAAATGTGGAAATTAAGGATGTGAAAGATATTTCCAAGATTTATTCACAGGTGGAGGATAAGTATGTACTTCCTCTGCGCGAATTGCTGTTCCTTGAAAAATCAGGAGTATCAGCCAATAGTGCCGTAATTAAGCTGCGGGATGGTAAGACATGGGTGGAATGTGAAGCATCCATTATTTATGATGAACTGAAAAATCCTACCGATAAAATTATTCGTTTCAAAAATATATCTAAGTTCCAGAATCAAAATGATGAATTGACTTATATGGCCTACTATGATATTCTTACAGGCCTTTATAACAGAAACTATTTTGTGCGTCTTCTTGCTGATTTTGTCAGAAAGGCAGAAGAAGAAAAGAGAATTGTATCCGTCATGTTTGTAGATATTGATGATTTTAGAAAAATCAATGACGGACTCGGTCTGATTGTGGGAGATGAAGTGGTTCAGCAGTTTGGACAGTTTCTTGGCGGATTTAAGAGCGACAATATCATTGTGTCTCACTTTAATGCAGACATTTATTGTATTGCGATTTATGACCCATGCGGCAGTCGCAGTGTAGAATATATTTTTAAGGCAATACAGGAGAGAATCAGTAGTCCGTTTGTATTAAGTACCGGACAGGAAATTTTGCTTTCCGTTTCTGCCGGTGTGGCGGAATACCCGGAATCTGCAAAGACAACACTTGATTTGATTAATTGTGCCGAAATTGTTATGTTTAAGGCAAAAGGTACCGGAAAAAATGCCATTCAGTATTTTGATGCGCCGATTTTGTTTGATTTTATTCAAAATGTAACGATTGAAAACAAGCTGAAAGAAGCTGTTTTTAATCAGAATTTTATGATGAATTTTCAGCCTCAGTATTATGCGGGCAGCAAAAAATTGCGTGGCGTAGAGGCGTTAGTCCGTTGGCGGGATACAGACGGTAAGATGATTAGTCCTGCCGTGTTTATTCCGATTGCAGAAAAGAACGGAACCATTATTCCCCTTGGTGAATGGGTAATAGAAGAGAGTGTTCGTACTTTTGCAAATTGGAAGAAAAATTACAACACTGATATGGTTCTGTCGATGAATATATCGGCAATTCAATGCAAAAAGAACGATTTTGTAGATAACATCATTAATCTGATATATAAGTATGATATTCGACCGGAAGAAATTGAACTTGAAATTACTGAAAGTATCTTAATTGACAATTTTAGAGACGTTGTAGAAAAACTTCGCGTTTTGAGGGAACATGGAATCAGAATTTCATTGGATGACTTCGGAACCGGGTATTCTTCTTTGTCTTACTTGAAAGGGTTGCCGATTGATACCTTGAAAATAGATAAAAGCTTTATTGATACCATGCTTACGGATGAAAATGCCAAGATTATTATTGAATCAATTATTCACATGGTGAAAAAGTTAGGATTTGAAACAGTGGCAGAAGGGGTGGAATGCGAGGAGCAGTTTGATTATCTTGCATCTATCGGTTGTGACTGTATTCAGGGATTCCTGATGGGAAAACCCATGACGGGAACAGACATTGAAGATTTGTTAAATCATTTGATTTAAGACTGTGAAGGTGAAAGATGATTTTAGGACGCATGCAGGAAATAAAATATCTGAATACCTATTATGACCGTGAAGGAAGCCAGATTCTTGTGACTTACGGTGAAAAGAACGTAGGAAAAACTGCGCTTCTTAAGCAATTCATGCAGGATAAACCTCACCATTATTACAGAGCGCGTTCGGCATCTCTTAGAGAACAGCTTTACCAGTGGGGAAAGGAACTGTCTGAAAATGAAATCCGTACCTTAAAGTATCCTTCCTTTAGAGAACTGCTTGATGCAGTGGTTACAGAAGATACTCAGGACGGCAAAAAGATAATTGTAATTGATGAGTTCCAGTATATTGTAAAAGCAGGCGATGCCTTTATGAAAGATCTGGTCAGTTTTGTGCGCGATGAGAATACAGAGCGTGATGTGATGGTGATTCTGTGCAGTTCTTCCATCGGATGGGTGGAGAACAGCATGATAAGTAAAATAGGTGCGGCTGCTTATGAACTTTCCGGTTTTCTTAAGATAAAGGAACTGGAATTTGAAGATATGATGGAGTATTTTCCGGGTTTCGGAACAGAGAAATGTATCGAGGCTTATGCTATTTTGGGCGGCGTACCCGGACTTTGGAAGCATTTCAGTGACAAATTAAGCATCAAAGAAAACATTTGCCGTAATATTTTGCAGGCAGATAAGCTTCTTTATGCACAGGGACAGCAGATTGTGGAAGAAGAACTGCGGGAGACAGCCGTATATAATACAATTCTTTCCTCTATTGCGGCAGGCAATCATAAATTGAATGATTTATATCTTCATACTGAATTTTCAAGAGCAAAAATCAGTGTATATCTGAAAAATCTGATGGAACTTGAACTGGTGGAAAAGGTATTTTCTTACGACACGGAAGGGAAAGCCAATGTGCAAAAAGGAATTTACCGCATTAAAAATCACTTTGTAAATTTCTATTTTACCTTTATTTATCCCAATTTAAGCAGATTAGAGATTATGGAGCCTACTGAATTTTACGGGAGATATATTGCACCGTATTTCAGAAGCTATGTGGCGGAATATTACAAGTCTGTTTGTAACCAGAGAATACAACAGTGGAACAATTGGGGCAAGCTTCCCTTTGAAGCTGTGGAATTCGGGGAATGGGTAGGCAAGCTTGGGAATATAGATATAATAGCCAAGAGCGAGGATGGAAAAACCATTATCGGATTGTGTAATTTCGAAAAACTCTTAATGCGTTATGATGATTATGAGTGGCTTTTGTTCTGCGCCGAAAAGGCAAAACTGCGTGTTGATTATGTATATTTGTTTTCAGCAGGGCGTTTTGATGAAAAATTATGTTTAGAAGCCAAAGTAAAGCACAATATCAAACTGATTACTTTGGATGAGATGTAGTGAATGGGAAAAAGTTTATTTATAGCGGAAAAGCCCAGTGTGGCAAGAGAATTTGCCAGGGCATTACAATTAAATACAACGAATAAAGACGGCTATATGGAATCAGAAAATGCTATAGTGACATGGTGCGTAGGACATCTTGTGACCATGAGCTATCCGGAAGCCTATGACGAGAAATATAAGCGCTGGTCGTTAGAGACCATTCCCTTTATTCCCAAAGAGTTTAAATATGAGGTTATTGACAATGTGAAGAAGCAGTTTCAGATTGTCAGCGGACTTTTAAACAGGGATGATGTGGAAACTATTTACGTCTGCACTGACTCCGGACGGGAAGGAGAATATATTTACCGTTTGGTGGAAGCTCAGGCGGGGGTACATGGAAAGGCGAGAAAAAGAGTTTGGATTGATTCCCAGACAGAAGAAGAGATAAAGCGTGGTATCCGGGAGGCAAAGGATTTATCTGAGTATGATAACTTAAGTTCTGCGGCCTACCTTCGTGCCAAGGAAGATTATCTGATGGGTATTAATTTTTCCCGTGTACTTACGCTGAAATACGGAAACAGCATCAAAAATTATTTGAAAAGAGACCGTGCTGTTGTGTCTGTGGGTCGTGTAATGACATGTGTACTTGGGATGGTAGTGAAAAGGGAACGTGAAATCAGGGAGTTTGTGAAAACTCCTTTTTATCGGGTTCTTATGCAGACAGAGGTTGGAGGCAGAGGCTTTGATGCAGAGTGGAAGGCAGTGCCGGGGTCTAAGTATGAACAATCTCCGTTACTATATAAAGAAAACGGTTTTAAGGAAAAGGAGAGTGCACAGGCATTAATTGATATGCTGACCTCTGAACCGAAAGAACCTGTTTTGGTGGATGCTATCGAAAAGAAAAAAGAGACAAAGAATCCGCCGCTTTTGTATAACCTCGCAGAGCTTCAGAATGATTGCTCCAAATATTTCAAAATCAGTCCTGACGAAACACTCCGTATTGTGCAGGAATTGTATGAAAAGAAGATGACAACTTATCCCAGAACTGATGCAAGAGTATTGTCTACAGCAGTTTCCAAGGAAATTTATAAGAATATCAAAGGACTTTCGAATTACGGTATGGTAAGTGAATTTGCGAATCATATCTTGGAAAGTGGGTCATACAAAGGGATTGCAAAATCCAGATATGTCAATGATAAGCAGATTACAGACCATTATGCCATCATTCCTACCGGACAGGGGCTTAATAATTTAAACTCCCTGAATCCCACGGCATTGAAAGTATATGAAATTATTGCCAGAAGATTTCTCAGTATTTTTTATCCCCCAGCCATTTACCGGAAGGTAGGGCTTACCGTGGCGCTGAAGGGAGAAAAATTCTTTGCAAATTTTAAGGTTTTGGAAGAAGAAGGCTATTTGAAAGTTAGTGCTTTTTCTTTTGCCAAAAAGAAAGAAGAAAAAGCAAAAGCAGGTGAAGAGGCAGAGGGCGAGAATCAGGACGGTGATAACGAAGAAGCCGGATTTGACAAAGATTTCATGGAAGAAGTCAATAAGCTGAAAAAAGGCGCCGAGCTTTTTGTAAAGGAATTTGTGATAAAGGAAGGAGAAACTTCTCCTCCCAAGAGATACAATTCCGGAACCATGATTCTTACCATGGAAAATGCCGGTCAGTTTATTGAGGATGAAGAACTGCGCGCCCAGATTAAAGGAAGCGGTATAGGTACCTCCGCAACCAGGGCCGAAATCTTAAAGAAGCTGTTTAACATCGGATATTTGGCGTTGAATAAAAAGACCCAGATTATTACCCCGACTTTAATGGGTGAGATGATTTATGAGGTGGTGGACAATTCCATCAGACCTCTTCTTGATCCGGCGCTTACCGCAAGCTGGGAAAAAGGACTTACCATGGTGGCTGACGGAACCATTACGGAAGAGGAATATATGAAGAAACTGGATGATTTTGTTTCCAGAAGAACCAATATCGTAAAGCAGTTAAATAATCAGGGGATTTTGAATCAAAAATTTCAAAATGCCTCGAAATATAACAAAGCGTAAAACGTTTTGACTAAAATTGTAAGATAGCCAAGAAAGGAAGAACTTAAAATGGAACAGTGCAAAATCAAAAATCTTTACAATTTAGAGGAAACCATTGCTTCAGAACTGATGCAGCAGGCAGAGTATCCTTGGGAATTACTTCCCAAAATCAGCGGTTTTATTAAAGAACTGGGCGCTACATTACCGAAAGATAAATTCGATGAGGTGTCCGAAAATGTGTGGGTGGCAAAGAGCGCAAAGATTGCACCTACCGCATGTATCAACGGTCCGGCTATTATTGATGAGGAAGCTGAAGTAAGACACTGTGCATTTATCAGAGGAAATGCAATTGTAGGAAAAGGCGCAGTGGTAGGAAATTCTACAGAACTTAAGAATGTGGTGTTGTTTAACAAAGTGCAGGTACCTCATTACAACTATGTAGGTGACAGTATTCTTGGATTTAAGGCACATATGGGTGCAGGCTCCATTACCTCCAACGTAAAGAGTGATAAGACACTGGTTGTGGTAAAGGATGCGGAGGAAAAATTTGAGACAGGGCTTAAAAAGTTCGGTGCCATGCTTGGTGATAATGTAGAAGTCGGATGTAACAGCGTATTAAATCCCGGTACTGTGATTGGCAGGAACTCCAATGTTTATCCTACATCCATGGTACGCGGCGTTGTTCATGAAGGATGTATTTACAAAAAACGCGGTGAAATTGCCGAGAAGTATATGTAAGTATATGTAACAGTTCAGCCCTCATGATTCATAAAAGCGTCTGCTACGCACTCGTCGCTGCTTTGCGCAGCTCATCTTTTATTTCATATGAGGGCGCTCCGCTTATAACATATGGAATACAATACATTGTGTGTAAGCACCCAAGTATTGCATTTCATATGTTATAGCTGAACTGTTAGATAAATTTTTGTCAAAAGGACTAGATTTTTTGTGGAATATATGAGAAAATATAAAACGTCAGAGAATGTTAACAATTTAGTTGTTAATAAATATTATCTACATAATTGAAAGGAGTTTTCACATGATTTATTCAAAAGAAGTTGAAGAAATGTGTACAGTTGCCCAGGGCGTAAACCATGGTTGTGCACCTATCCCTGAAGAAGCAAAATGGGTAAAAGCAAAAGACGTTAAAGACATCTCCGGTCTGACACACGGTATCGGTTGGTGTGCTCCTCAGCAGGGTGCCTGCAAACTGACATTAAATGTGAAAGAAGGTATCATCCAGGAAGCTCTGGTTGAAACAATCGGATGTTCCGGTATGACTCACTCAGCTGCTATGGCATCTGAAATCTTACCCGGAAGAACTGTACTTGAAGCATTAAATACAGACCTTGTATGTGATGCTATCAACACAGCTATGAGAGAATTATTCTTACAGATCGTTTACGGACGTACTCAGAGTGCTTTCTCTGAAGACGGACTTCCTGTAGGTGCAGGTCTGGAAGACTTAGGAAAGGGACTTCGTTCTCAGGTTGGTACTATGTACGGTACATTAAAGAAAGGTCCCCGTTACCTTGAAATGGCAGAAGGATATGTAACAGGTATTGCGCTTGATGCAGATGACCAGATTATCGGTTACAAATTCGTAAGCCTTGGCAAGATGACAGACTTCATCAAGAAGGGTGATGATCCTACCACAGCTTGGGAAAAAGCAAGCGGACAGTACGGTAGAGTAGCAGACGCTGTTAAGATTATCGACCCCAGAACAGATGCAGAAGTTAAATAATAGAGAAGCGGAGGTAAAATATAATGGCATTATTTGAATCATATGAAAGACGAATTGAGAAAATCAATTCAGTATTAAATAGCTATGGTATCGCTTCTCTTGAAGAAGCTGAAAAAATCACAAAAGATGCAGGTTTAAATGTTTATGACATGGTAAAAGGCATTCAGCCTATCTGCTTCGAAAATGCTTGTTGGGCATACATTACAGGTGCAGCAATCGCAATTAAGAAAGAATGTAGAAGAGCAGCTGACGCTGCTGCAGCAATCGGTGAAGGTCTTCAGGCTTTCTGTATTCCCGGTTCCGTTGCTGATACACGTAAGGTAGGTTTGGGACATGGTAACCTTGGTAAGATGCTCCTTGAAGAAGAAACAGAATGTTTCGCATTCTTAGCAGGACATGAATCCTTCGCAGCTGCTGAAGGTGCTATCGGTATTGCAGAAAAGGCTAACAAGGTTCGTCAGAAACCCTTAAGAGTTATCCTGAACGGTCTTGGAAAAGATGCTGCTCAGATTATTGCAAGAATTAACGGATTTACATTCGTTGAGACAGAATATGATCCTTACACAAATACTGTTAAGGAAGTATTCCGTAAATCTTATTCCGAAGGTCTTCGTGCAAAGGTTAACTGCTATGGTGCAAACGATGTTTGCGAAGGTGTAGCTATCATGCACAAGGAAGGTGTTGACGTTTCCATTACAGGTAACTCCACCAACCCTACAAGATTCCAGCATCCTGTTGCAGGTACTTACAAGAAAGAATGTATTGAACAGGGCAAGAAGTACTTCTCTGTAGCATCCGGTGGTGGTACAGGCCGTACACTTCATCCCGATAACATGGCTGCAGGTCCTGCTTCCTACGGTATGACAGATACTATGGGACGTATGCACTCTGATGCACAGTTCGCAGGTTCTTCTTCCGTACCCGCTCACGTAGAAATGATGGGTCTTATCGGTGCAGGTAACAACCCTATGGTTGGTATGACTGTTGCAGTTGCAGTTGCTATCCAGGAAGCTAGCGATAGCGGTAAGTTCTAAGCTTTGAACAGAACATTAATATGATTAAAAAACTCCCCGACTTTGTTCGGGGAGTTTTTGCGATATCTGAAAATTGTGATTTCCCAATCGTTAAAAATAGTGTTTTGTGAGGCGGTTTATAGAGCAAGATAAGTAGAAAGAGGATCTTCGTCCTACTAAAATGAAAAAAGTGTTGCTTGGGTAGGACAAAAGAGATGTTAGATGTCCTACTAAGCTGCAAAAATGCTGCTTGTGGTAGGACAAAGGAGGAGTCAGATGTCCTACTAAGCTGTAAAAATGTTGCTTGTGGTAGGACAAAGAAGGAGACAGATGTCCTACTAAGATGTAAAAATAGTAGTTTGGTAGGACAATAGTAGTAAATTTGCCTTAAAGGGTGGGGAAGAAGTTGCCATGCCGACACTCACAAGCTTACACTTACGCGTTGTTGCGGAATTTGCCGCATGTATTTTCGCTTGTATATGCCTGTCTGTGTGCAAACACCCGGCAGGTACATTCAGTTCATCTGCGCATGGCTCATTGCTACGCGTAAACTTCAGTTTGCCAAAGAAATAATTATAGATAACAGATTGCCGGATGCATTGCGTTATAACAAAAACATTACAATGTTATCATTAGAACTGTTATGTAATGTGTTGGAATGCTCCGCAAGCGATGGTTTGATTTTTCTTGACTTAAACTGGAAAAATGCATATGCTATAAGTGAATAATTTGATTGGAGATTTTACGGTAGTAATATAAGGAGCATAATAACATGAAAAAAGTAGTGGTATTTGGCGGCGGAACAGGACTTTCCTGTCTATTATCCGGTTTAAAATTGTTTCCCATAGATGTAACAACCATTATCACAGTCAGTGATAACGGAAGCAGTACGGGAGTGCTGAAAGAGGAACTGGACATTCCGGCAGTAGGAGATGTGGGGAAAGTGCTTCTTGCCATGGCAAACGGAGACGATGATTTGATTAAGCTTCTTCGTTACCGTTTCAGCAAGAGTGGTTCTCTTTATAATCATCCTGTGCGAAACATTATTTTAGCGGCGTTAATTGACCTGAAAGGAAATCTGACAGAAGCTACCAAATATATGTGTCAGCTTTTAAATATCAAAGGTACGGTACTTCCTTTGACGGAAGAAAAGGTGGAACTTGTAGGAAAAAGTAAGGATAAGGAATATTTCGGGGAAGAGGAAGTCAGTATGAACATCCGCCATATCCGAAAGCTTGCTTACGACCATGATATTCAGATTAGTGATGAAATTAAGCATAAAATTATGGATGCAGATTTGATTATTTTCAGTTCCGGCAGCTTATATACCAGTATTTTGCCTCATTTGATTTCAGAAGAGGTGACGGGAGCCATTGAAAATACCAAGGCACCGCTTATGTATATTTCCAATCTGGTGACACAGCCGGGTGAGACGGATGATTACAATGTCAGTGATCATGTGAAAGTATTAAACCAATATCTGAAAAACAGAAAAATAGATATTGTGGTAGCAAACAGTGCGCAGATTGATGAGAGGATTATTTCAAAATATTTGACGACAGAAAATAAAAAGGTAGTTTCTCTTGACAGTACTGAACTGAAAAAGCAGGATGTTAAAGTGATTGAAGGAGATATCTTCAGCATAGAAAATGAAGTGATCAGACATGATGCGCTTAAGACAGCGTTTTTAATTTTCTCATATCTTATGGAAAACAATTAAGAAATGGCGGTTAATTCTTATGAAAGAGGAATTAACCGATATTTTCTTACAAAAAGTCAGACAATTCCATTTGTTGGGGAAAATAATGAAAAAATAATCAAAAACAGCTTGCAAAGTTCTGACATATGTGGTATAGTAAATACATCAAATAACAAGTCCGACTAAAGTATATAATAAAAGATTGGAGGGCAGATATCATGAAATTATATAAGAATGGTAAAGAGACATATCTGTTGCACACAATCAAAGGTGGTTACAAGGGCGGTCCCGGAGACAATTAATCGGAGTACCGAAACGGTATTCCACTAACAAGAAAGATAAACGGTAAAGGGAAGAGAAACCTTTACCGTTTTTTTGCAGCAAAAGCCACGCAGGCAAAATTGTGGTTACACAGAATTTTATTTTACTTGGTAAGGGGCAGTATATGGTAAAAGAAGAACGTAAAAAAATATTAATTGTTGATGATGATAAATTAAGTCTCAAGGTGGCAAAGGATATCTTGAAAGATGAATATGAGATAGACTGTGTTCTGTGTGGAGAAGAAGCATTAACCTATCTGAAAGAGAATATACCGGATTTAATCCTGATGGATTTGCATATGCCGGGGATGGGCGGAAAAGCAGCTATCAGTCGGATTACATCATCCAAAACATTATGTAAGATACCTATTATCTGTCTTACTGCGGATGCAAAGCCTGATACGGAAATTCAATGTCTTACGATGGGGGCGTTCGACTATATTACCAAGCCTTTTGTTCCACAGGTAACGAAAAGCAGAATCAGTCGAGTGATTGAACTGAATGAATTGCGTAATCATTTGGAAGCACAATTAAGCAAAAAAACGGCTTTGCTTGAGCAGGTTACGGTGAACTTTATTATGGCCATTGCCCATACCATAGATGCCAAAGATGCCTATACATCAGGCCATTCCATGAGAGTTGCCAAATGTGCGGAGGAAATAGCCAAGGCACTCGGATGGGACGAGGAGCAGGTGTTAAATATTCATTACATAGCACTTTTACATGATATCGGAAAAATCGGAATTCCCGATGCTATTTTAAATAAACCGTCTCATTTGACAGATGATGAGTTTGGTATTATCAAGAGACATCCTGCTATCGGATATGAAATCTTGAAGAATATCCGTATTATTGAGCAGGTTTCCGAGGGGGCATTATATCATCATGAGCGATATGACGGCACCGGATATCCTTATGGGCTGAAGGGAGAAGAAATTCCGCTTTGCGCCAGAATAGTGGGAATTGCGGATGCTTATGATGCAATGACATCAAACCGTGTTTATCGTGCCAAATTAAGTGATGAGATGGTGATTGCAGAGTTTGAAAAGTTTAAGGGAAGACAGTTTGACCCGGAGCTTACGGAATTGTTTTTAAATATGCTTCGAAAAGGATTCTCCATACCGCCTGTAGATTTGCTGAGTGAATACGAAGAGAAGGACAATGAATTAAATGGTGAAAATCGGAAATCCCTTAATAAAACGTTGACGGAATATGCGTTGGAAGCAAGAATTGTTGCTATGCATGATTCGTTGACCGGGCTATATAACAGAAGCTATGCAGAGACAAAGATACCGCCTATGCTTGAGGCAGAAGACGGCGGAACCTTATTTGTAATAGATGTAGACAACTTTAAGACGATTAATGATACCTACGGCCATATAGCGGGAGATTATACTTTGAAACTGCTTGCAGAAGAGTTAGAGAAGTATGAGGATGAACAAAATATTGTGTGTAGGGTAGGCGGCGATGAGTTTATCCTGTATTGCAATGCATTGATTGAACGAAGCTTGATTTTGTTTAAGGTAAAAGAACTGATACAGAGGCTTTCTGCAAAAATCAGAGAGAATGAATATAGCAGTATGGCATCTATTTCAGTCGGAATTGCTGTTTATCCGAAAGACGGTAATACCTATGAGATGTTGTTTGACAATGCGGACAAAGCATTGTTCCATGTAAAGAAAACAGGCAAAAATTCTTATTGCTTTTACAGTGATGAAGATGCAGAAACTACCCGCAGTACCACTACAACGGATATTGACAACATCAGACAGATGATAGAAGGAAAAGCCGGTGATTTTAACGGTGTCTTTAATGTGCAATACGATGAGTTTAAGCAGATGTACAATTATGTAGAGCGGAGTGTTATCCGTAACAAGAAACAGGTACAAACGCTTTTATTTACTCTCAGTATTAATGAGGCTGCTTCGTACCGTAAGATGGTACCGGATGAAGCAATGAATATTTTGGAAGCGGCCGTGGCATCTTCCCTGCGAATGGTTGATATCGGAACCAGATACAGCAGTGTGCAGTATATTGCAATTTTACTGGATTCGGATGAAGCAGGTGGTAAGATTGTTGGTGAACGGGTTAAGAATAGATTTTTTAAGCTTTATGTAAGTGGTGATGTGAATCTTTCTTATGACATTCAGACTATGAATCCAAAGACGGTATAGACTTTTTTGATGCATTCATATAAAATAAGGATATTAAGTTTGTCAGAAAGAGGAGAGCATTATGAAATTTTGTACAAATTGCGGGGCAGAAATTGCGGATGAATCAAAGTTTTGCAGTAACTGTGGTATGAAAATGGAGGAAACGGCAGATGCGGTAACTTCTTCAGGTGAGATTGATATTAAGTATGAAGATACATTGGAAAATAGCTATTATGATACACCGTCTCAGGAACTTGATATTCACTATGAAGAGGAAGAAGTTTATGGGGGAAAGGAAATATTTGTGGTACCTCAGCCTCAGTTTTATCAGGAAAATATTGTAAATGAAGGCGGTGCGGGAAATGTAGGATTTGCTATTGCATCTATGGTCTGCGGTATTCTTTCTCTTGTATGCTGTTGTCTTACATGGCTTAGCCTGCTTCTGGGTATAGCGGGTATTGCATTAGGCGTGATATCACTGAAAGGAAAGTTTGATGGAAGAGGAATGGCAATTGCCGGAGTTGTTTGCGGCGGAATCGGCGTTGCAGTTTGGGTGATTTTACTTCTGTTAGGCGGCGCGGTCGGTTTGTTTGGCGACTTGCTTGAATTTTAAAGCTTATGAATAAAAAATACAGAGTAGATGCTGTGTTATATCAAATTGGCAAAATAATCTGGCTTCCTGTTTTGATAGCAGGAAGCTGGTTTGCGAATAGAGGGTATGAACAGTATGGAAAACTCTTTGAATGTGACATTTATAATAGGACAGGGCTTTTTTGCCCGGGATGTGGTGGAACGAGAGCGGTTTATTTTCTGTTTTGCGGAGAACTGCTGAAAAGTGTCAGGTATCATCCGGCGGTTCTTGGCGTCGTATTTTTGTATTTGCATTTTATGCTGTTGTTTTTTTTCAGGAAACACATAAAGAAAACGGATAAAGAAATTGCCATTGAGATTTATGTATATGTTCTTGCGGCAGTGATAATATTGCAGTGGATTATCAAAATATTTTTTTGTGTTTGATGAGCAAAATACGAATGTATCAGATATTACTTGATTTGTGTCTGGAATTACAGTATGATATAAGCATATTTGAATACATGAGGAGGAAAGTGTAATGGATAAAAAAACAACAGGTATCGTAGCATATCTTACATGGATTGGATTTTTAATTGCTGTGTGCGCAGGAGATAAGGACGGAGCAAAATTCCATGTGAATCAGGCACTTGTTATTATGTTGTTTGGTTTGCTCAGCATCATTCCCTGTCTTGGACAGATTTGGGGAATCTTCATTTTTGTATGCTGGATTATGGGACTGATTGCAGCAATTAATGAAGAAGAAAAAGAAGTACCCCTTATCGGGAAAATCAGATTACTGAAATAATGAAGATGACCGCTTGAGAATGATTCTTAAGCGGTCATTGTTTATAAAAGAGTTGCTTGCTGTTAAAATAAATATTTGTTTATTGAGGTTGTTGCTGGATGAAACCTGTTGATTGGGTTTCTGTATCATCTGTTTCGGGCGATTCCCCGGATACTTCTTCCGGATTTTCATCTTCAGATGTTTCGGAGTCTTCATAAACATAAATCTCTTCAGGGATATCACCGTGAAGAATTGATATAATATACTGAAGTCGTAAGTTGGCGCGGTCATAATTTTGCTTTGCAACATCTGCAAGTACGGTGTCAAAAGGCTCTGCTTCAAATGCCTGATGATAGTAGGAAACCGCTTCTGTCATATATTCACTGGCTTCATCTGCAAGCTCATCTACACCGGGAAAACCGTCAGGAACTTCGAGGGAGGCCATTTGTGCGAATCCGTTGTCCATGGCATCTAAAACGGACAGAAGGTCTGAAACTGCAGTTTCGGATTCGGGATTGATGGAGTTAATAGCTGCATCGTATGTCTTAACATTTTCAAAAAACTGTGTCATATTTGCTTTGTAAGCATCCAACTCTGCGGCATTACCGCAACCGGAAAACAGAAACATGCATATAAGCAACGTACCGGTCATTAATTTTTTGAGTGTTCCTGTTGGATTATGGTGTAATATATATTTCAAGGTAATTCCTCCTAAGAATATCTTTTGTCATATGTATATAAATTATCATAGTTGCGAAATGAAATCAAGAAATAGATGCATGAAAAGATTATGAAAGATTATGATTGTTCAATTGTAGTTTTTTATAAATTATGTTACCATGAGAAAATAAGAAATTTGTAGTATGGGTGGAAATAGGTATGAGGTTTATCGAATTTAAGAAATTAGCAGAAAAACAAATCATTTTTTTGGATGGTGCAACAGGCTCCAATTTGATAAGAAGAGGAATGCCTGCCGGGGTATGTCCCGAAAAATGGATTTTGGAACATAAAGATATTTTCATCGGTTTGCAAAAGGAATATGTGGAAGCAGGAAGTAATATTATTTATGCACCTACTTTTACAGCAAATCGTATTAAATTAAAAGAGTATGGCTTGCAGGAGGATTTGGTCAGAATAAACACAGAACTTGTAAAACTGTCCAAGGAAGCTGCAGGGGATAAGGCGTATGTTGCCGCAGATATCACCATGACAGGGGAACAGCTTTCTCCTATGGGGAAAATGGATTTCGAGGAATTGATATCTGTATATAAAGAGCAGATTTCAGTGTGTTGTAATGCAGGTGTGGATTTAATTGTGGTTGAAACCATGATGAGCCTGCAGGAGACCAGAGCGGCAGTGATTGCTGCAAAAGAAGTTTGTGATTTACCTATAATGGTAACATTAACCTTTGAAAAAGACGGAAAGACGCTTTTTGGAACAGATGCGGTGACAGCAGCAATTACCTTGGAAAAATTAGGTGTCTGTGCAATCGGTGCAAACTGCTCTACGGGACCGGATAAAATGACGTCACTGATTCAGAACATTTCTGAAGTGGTTTCCATTCCGGTTATTGCCAAACCCAATGCAGGACTTCCGGCTATGAATGAGCAGGGTGAGACTGTTTATGATATGGATGAACAGACCTTTGCGACAGAAATGCAAAAACTGATAGAAGCAGGTGCAACGATTATCGGTGGTTGTTGCGGTACTTCGCCTTCTTATATTAAAGCTATTTCTGATGCATTTAAGGCAAAAGGTGAAAGTATTGTTAAGGCGAATACAGAGCGTAAGGCAAATTGTGTTACTAAGAAGATGCGTTATCTGACATCGGAGAGAAAAACGGTTGCATTTGGTATGAATGATCCGTTTATGATTGTGGGCGAGAGAATTAATCCTACCGGCAAGAAAAAACTGCAGGAACAGTTACGTGCTGGAAATCTTGAGATGGTGGTTGATTTTGCAAGTGAGCAGGAAGAATGCGGCGCATCACTTCTCGATATTAACGTGGGAATGAGTGGTATTGACGAAAAAGAAATGATGCTCAAAGTATTGGAAGAAGTGACTCTTACAACATCATTGCCTCTTGTGCTTGATTCCAGTCATGTGGATGTGATGGAAGCGGCACTTCGAAGATATCCGGGACGTGCGCTGATTAATTCTGTTTCCGCAGAAAGTGAAAAGATAGAGAAGATGCTTCCTCTTGCCAAGAAATATGGTGCAATGGTAATTTTACTTCCATTGTCGGATAAAGGGTTACCGGAAAGTCTTGAAGAGAAGACAGAACTGATTCAGATGCTTACGGAAAAAGCATTTGAAATAGGCCTTGATAAAGAAGATATTGTGGTAGACGGATTGGTGGCTACCGTAGGAGCCAATCCGGAGGCAGCAAAAGAAGTTCTGTCCACTATCAGATATTGTAAACAAAACGGATATGCAACCATCTGCGGCTTGTCTAATATTTCTTTTGGATTGCCGGAGAGAAGCTTTATTAATACAGCATTTTTAACCATGGCTGTGTATGAAGGGCTTACCATGGCGATAGCGAATCCGTCCCAGGACTTACTTGTGAATACGGCATTTGCTTCTGACTTACTGATTCACAAAGAAGAGGCTGATATCCGGTATATAGAGCAAATTGAACGGTATAAAGAGCGCTGTCCGCAAGGGATGACTTCTGTGGCAAAGCCGCAAAACTATGAGAAAGCAGCTGAGCAAGGTACAGTTTCAAAAGAGGCGGCAGATGAAAAGAAACAAAATCAGATTTATTATGATGTTTTAAAAGGAAACCGCAAGCTGATTGCAGAGCATACCAAGGCTGAGATGGAAAAAGGAACACAGGCGTCCGTCATTCTTGATGAAATGCTTTTGCCGGCAATCAATGAAGTAGGGAGACTGTTTGACAGTGGTAAATATTTCCTGCCACAGCTGATTGCAAGCGCTGAGGCTATGAAGCTCTCCATTGAATATTTAGAGCCTTATCTTGCTACGGGAGCAGAAAATAAGGAAATGCCTACCGTTGTGATTGCCACCGTTTCCGGTGATATTCATGATATCGGTAAAAATTTGGTTGCCATGATGTTAAAGAATTACGGATTTAAGGTGATAGACCTTGGAAAAGATGTTCCCAAAGAGATGATTATACAGAAGGCAAAAGAGTATAATGCTTCCATAATTGCCCTTTCTGCATTAATGACAACTACTATGCAGGAAATGAAACATGTGATAAAATGTGCAAAGGAAAACGATGTTGATTCCAAGATAATGATTGGCGGCGCGGTAATTACCGATGATTATGCTCAGGAAATCGGAGCAGACGGATATTCTAAAGATGCGGCGGATGCGGTAAAGGTTGCCATGAAGTTGAGCGGAGTGGTGAAATAACAGGCAACGGCAGAAAGGGAGGTTTTCATGAACGATAGAGATGAACTTTTGGAGAAGCTGGTCAAAAATTCTGCGAAACAGCTTTTTTACACCAGAGTAACAACACTTGCGGCACTGATTTTGGTAGCGGTAGTGATTGCCTGCCTGGCAGTGATAATGCCTAAGGTCACAGAAACGGTGGAAAATGCTAATGCCATATTGGCACAGGCGTCCGAAACCATTACATTGGTGGATACCACACTGGAAAGTGTAACGGAAATGAGCGAATCCATTACTACAATGGGAACTAACATGGATACGTTTATTACCGATAATTCCGAATCTATAGAACAGATTATGACAAAACTGGACGGAATTGATTTTGAAGGATTAAATGATGCCATAGCAGATCTTGGGGATGTAGTGGAACCATTGGCGGATTTTTTTGGAAAGTTTAGATAAGAAAGGTAGGAAAGATAGATGTTAGGAGCAGATGCAATTGTAAGATGTCTGGAAGAAGAAGGGGTAGAATACGTATTCGGTTATCCCGGTGTAGCGATTTGTCCTTTTTATAACAGTATTTTGGATTCGTCTATTCAGACAATTTTAATCAGAACAGAACAGAATGCGGCACATGCGGCAAGCGGGCTTGCAAGAGTATCCGGTAAAGTAGGGGTATGTGCAGTGACCTCGGGACCGGGAGCAACCAATGTGATTACCGGTATTGCCACCGCGTTTGCAGACAGTATTCCGCTGGTATGTATTACAGGACAGGTAAATTCTGCACTTCTCGGAAGTGACGTATTCCAGGAAGCGGATATTACAGGGGCGGTGGAATCCTTTGTAAAATACAGTTATCTTGTGAAGAACGTAAATGATATTCCCCGTATTTTTAAAGAGGCATTTCATATCGCAAATACAGGAAGAAAAGGACCTGTTTTAATTGATGTCCCCATTGATATCCAAAATGCGGAACTGAAAAAATTTGTTTATCCCGAAACGGTATCCATGCGTACTTATAAGCCTACTGTCAGAGGAAATATGGCGCAGATAAAGAAAGTAGTTGCTGAACTTGATAAGGCAAAGAAACCCATTATTTGTGCTGGTGGCGGTGTGCTTTTGTCAGATGCGGAAGAAGAACTCCGTGCTTTTTCCAAGAAACACAAAATTCCCGTAGTATCTACTATGATGGGAATCGGTGCGATGCCCACCAAAGACCCGCTTTACTTCGGTATGGTGGGAAATAACGGAAAGCCTTATGCAAACCGTGCCATGAATGAGTCTGATCTTTTGATTATGGTTGGGGCAAGAGTGGCAGACAGAGCCGTAAGCCAGCCTGACTTAATTACAGAAAATAAAGTATTGGTACATATTGACGTTGACCCTGCGGAAATCGGTAAGAATGTAGGACCGACCATTCCCCTTGTAGGCGATGCAAAGCATATTTTTGAGGATTTGACAGCTCAGGAGATGGTTTGTGACCATGAGGAATGGCTCGAAACACTGGCAGGCTACCGCGAGAGCATGGCACCTAAGAGAAATCCTAATCCTGAGTATGTGGACCCTGCGGTATTTATTACCAAGTTATCCGAAAAGATGCAGGACGATGCCATTTACGTTGCCGACGTAGGACAGAATCAGATTTGGTCCTGTGGATATCACATTGTAAAGGATGGCAGATTCTTAACCAGTGGCGGTATGGGAACTATGGGGTATTCCATTCCGGCGGCTATGGGAGCAAAATTGGCTGATAAGTCTAAACAGGCGGTTGCGGTTTGCGGTGATGGTTCTTTCCAGATGTCTATGATGGAGCTTGCTACCATGAATCAGCATGATATTCCGGTTAAGATTGTGGTACTTAAGAATAATTATCTTGGTATGGTGCGTCAGTATCAGCATTTTACTTACAAAGATAACTATTCTGTAGTTGATTTGTCCGGCAGTCCCGATTTAGAAAAACTGGCGGCAGCATATAACATGGATTTTCTTCGTCTTACCAATATGGAAAATGTTGATGAGGCAATTGATAAGTTTCTTGCAGAGGACAAGTCCATGATTATGGAATGCATTATTAATCCAATGGATTTAGTATAGAGAAAGGAGCATTGACCCTATGAAAAAAATATATTCCGTGTTAGTGGAAAACCGCTCCGGTGTTCTTTGTAAAGTAGCAGGATTGTTTTCTAGAAGATGCTTTAATATCGATTCCCTTGCGGTTGGTGAGACAGACGATAAGGACGTTTCCTGTATGACCATTGTCAGCAGCGGTGACCAGAAAATTTTTGAGCAGATTGAAAAGCAGTTAAATAAAAAGCTGGATGTTATTAAAGTAAAGACCTTCCATGAGACAAGCAGTATCAGCAGGGAGCTTATGCTGATAAAAGTAAAATACAACAAGAGTAACCGCCGTGACATCATGGAGATTTGTGAAATTATGAAAGCGCAAATCGTGGATATGTCCAAGAACATGATGCTCATTCAAATGTGTGATACACCGGAAAGAACGCAGCTTCTGATTGACATGTTTGCGTCTGTAAGCATTGTGGAAGTTGCCCGCACCGGAACCCTTGCCCTTCAGAAGTGTACGGAGACGGATGCGTAGGGTATTACTGCACGAATATTAAAAAACATCAAGAAAATAGATTAAAAAGGTGCAATTGACTTTTGCACATTAAGTTGTTAAAATTATGCTTAAATGTTAAGGAGGATTCTGAAATGCAAAAGAAAGTATTTCAGCTTCTGGTAGACAATACCTCCGGTGTACTGAGCCGTATTTCCGGGTTGTTCTCCAGACGTGGCTATAATATTGAAAGTATTACAGCGGGTACTACGGCTGACCCCAGATTTACCAGAATTACCATTGTGGCTTCCGGTGATGATGAGATTCTCGACCAGATTGAGAAGCAGGTGGCTAAGCTTGTGGATGTCCGTGATATCAAGGAGCTTCGTCCTGATAACAGTGTTTACAGGGAATTGGCACTTGTGAAAGTGAGAACAAACGAAGTGCAGCGTCAGGGAGTAATTTCCATTGCAGATATTTTCAGAGCAAAGATTATTGATGTTTCTGCAGATTCCCTGATTGTAGAGCTTACCGGTAATCAGGAGAAGATTGAGGCATTCTTAAATCTGCTGGGCGGATATGAGATTCTTGAACTTGCAAGAACCGGTATTGCAGGTCTCGGAAGAGGTACAGAGAACGTTACCTATTTATAGGTTTTGTTATAATATTAATATTTATTAGGGGATACCCCGTAAGAAAGGAGTCATACATATGGCAAACATTTATTATCAGGAAGATTGTAACCTGTCTTTATTAGAAGGAAAAACAATCGCAGTTATCGGCTACGGTAGCCAGGGACATGCTCATGCATTAAATGCAAAGGAATCAGGCTGTAATGTAATTATCGGTCTTTATGAAGGTTCCAAATCCTGGGCAAAAGCAGAAGCACAGGGATTTGAAGTATATACAGCAGCAGAAGCTGCTAAGAAGGCTGACATCATCATGATTCTTATCAACGATGAATTACAGGCTTCCATGTACAAGAAAGATATTGAACCCAACCTTGAAGAAGGCAACATGTTAATGTTTGCTCACGGTTTCAATATTCATTTCAATCAGATTGTACCTCCCAAATTCGTTGACGTTACCATGATTGCTCCTAAGGGACCCGGTCATACAGTAAGAAGCGAATATCAGGCAGGTAAGGGTGTTCCTTGTCTTGTAGCTGTTCATCAGGATGCTTCCGGTAAAGCGCTTGATAAGGCACTTGCTTATGCACTTGCTATCGGTGGTGCAAGAGCAGGCGTTCTTGAAACAACCTTCAGAACAGAAACAGAAACAGACCTCTTCGGTGAACAGGCAGTTCTTTGCGGTGGTGTTTGTGCACTTATGCAGGCAGGTTTCGAAACACTTACAGAAGCAGGATATGATGCAAGAAATGCTTACTTTGAATGTATCCATGAAATGAAGCTGATTGTAGACCTTATCTACCAGTCCGGTTTCGAAGGCATGAGATATTCCATCTCCAACACAGCAGAGTACGGTGATTACATCACAGGACCTAAGATCATCACAGATGAAACAAAGAAAGCTATGAAGCAGATTCTGAAAGATATCCAGGACGGTACTTTTGCAAAAGACTTCTTACTTGATATGTCTGCAGCAGGTGGACAGGCTCACTTTAAGGCTATGAGAAAGTTAGCTACAGAGCATCCTTCAGAGCAGGTTGGTAAGGAAATCCGTAAGCTTTACAGCTGGAACAATGAAAGCGAAAAGTTAATCAACAACTAATATGAATAGCAAAAAGGTCATCGGCAGATTTGTCGATGACCTTTTAAAATTCGTAGGTAAATTATGAATCGGATAGTAGTTTTGCTTCCAATTCCAAAATATCCATAAGATATTTCTTTTTTGAATCAGGACATTTATTGTATATCTCTATAATTCTTGAAGGAATCGGATAGTCAATCGTAATTCCTTTCAAAAGATAATCAAGGCTGATTCCCAATATTTCACTTACCTTTATTAAATTCTCAACGGAAAGACCGATAATACCGCGTTCTGCTTCGCTGTAATGTTTGATAGAAATATCCAGTCGTTCTGCAAGCTGTTCCTGAGTGAGGTTCATCAGCTTTCTTTGAGTTCTCAAACGTTCACCCATGGCTTTTTTGTAATTATTCATGAACTGACTCCTATGTTTTGATTTGCGCCTAGTAATAGTATATATGAAGGTGTTAATTATAAAAACAACCTACAAGGTGTTGTAAAAATATACTAAAAAGGTTATAATTTGTAAGAAGTAGGAGGTACATAAAATGGGTACAATTAAGAGAAGAATCAGAAATGCCAGATTTGGTACAAAAATTATGACTGTATTATCAGAAAATGAATGTCTGATGTATCAGGCGGTAATGAGTTGTAGCACCAATAGAGGAAAGTTGTGGTGCGGAGCGGTAGTTGGTCTTTCTGATAAAAGATTTTTTGTTGAGTGGCAAAGAACAAAAGGAAAGAACATTGCCATTGCTTATGAGCAAATAATCAGTTGGCAGGTAGGGAATGAATTGGGTGGTATCAGTGGAATTGTTGCCAAAATTGTCCCCAATTCATCTGAGTGTGTGGATGTTTATGTGAATCCACAGATGATGGTACGCATTTACGGAGAAGCATCTGAAAACAAAATTTTAATAAACAATTTAAAGAAATACTGTCATGATAAGCAAAAATAATAAGGAAGGATAAAAAAATGCAAAAAAATGTTTTATGTGAAAGAGACGAAAGAGTTGCATTAACAACTTTATTTGAGGATTTCTCCGTAATATTACAGGATTGTGATGATAATAACGTAAAGGCAAGAATTAAAAATGCACTTCAAGAAATGAATGATACAACTATGTATATGGTCATAGGTGAAGAAAAGGTTGGAAAAACAAGCTTAATAAATGCTGTGTTTGAAAATGTTTTTAAAGCATCGGGTGAAATGATAGGAGATATCTGTGAATATCGATGGGGGGAACAGGAATTTACTACACCAATAAAAGAAGGATTTCAAAAAAGATTTCTTGCATCAGAAGAATTAAAAGGCTTATCGATTGTTGATACGAGAGGTTTAGAGTGCATCAATAAGGAATCATTTCAAAAAATTAGTGAAATGGCCCAGAAGTGTGGTGCTATATTTGTAGTTCTTGATGTAAAACGTGTAAATAGTCCGAAGGTGTGGGATGTAATTGAAAAATTCCCGGAGAAAAGGATGCTTTTCTTTTTAACAAAATGTGATCTGGTGACCAAGGATGATTTGGATAGAAGCATTGATAAAATAAAAGTATATATGAATGAAAGCAATATATCTGCGACTGTTTTTCCGATTAGTTTGTCAGAAACAGAAAAAATACCGGGAGTAGCTACAATAGATAATGTGCGTTTACATATTAAAAATCAGCTGATAGGAGAAAATCCGATATTAAGTAAGCAAAGAGAAAATATAAAGGAAGTAAAATCATTACTGGCAGAATTGCATAATTCGTTTGCTTTACGAAAGGAACAGTATCATTCAGATGCAGAAATTCTATTGGAAATAAATCGGTCAATGGATTCTTATATTGTAAATCATAAGACGACAATTACAGATTTTATTGATAATTTGGCAATTGAAATTAATAAAGATATCGACAGCTATGAAGAAGAAATTATTTCTAAATTAGATCCATATAAAATTAAAGAGCGTTTTCAGAGGAAAGAAGATTTTGAAGACTATCTGAATATGGTAAATGAAAATTACAAGAACATGATGAACGAGTCTATAAATCGAAAAACCATAGAGGCAATCAAAAGTTGCCTTCATGATTTGGAAATTGTTTTTCAAGAAGCTGTCGGATATTTTAATACAAGAGAAAATATTTTGGAATTAAATGACCGATTTTACGGTTCTCTTTCAAACAGCAGAAAACAAATGGTCGTACAAACAAAAAATGCTGTCATGGAAACCGGTGAATTTTATAAAACCTTAAATGAAGCATCTGAAACTTTGTTTTTACAAATTTGGGAGGCAAGAAAAAAGTATGATGCACAAATTAGAAATAGAAAAGCTTTGTCTACAATAGTTGGTGGAGGTGCGGGCGGTACCTTAGGCGCACTTGGAGGATTAGCAATAGGAGCTTCTGCGAGTGGGGCAGCAACTGGTGCTGTAAGTGCAGCGGCTGGAGCAGTGGGGGTAACGACTGGAGCAGGTACGTTAGCCGGAATTGGGACGGTTGCCGGAACTTTGGTAGGAGGAGTTGCATTAATAGCCTTGGTAGGAATCGGTTTTATAGTGGGAACGGTTCTGATTAATTCTATTGCAAAAGCAATATTTGATCCAAGATCTGCGTCAAAATTGAATGAAGTGACAGCACGGTGTATTGAACAATTTAAAGAAGAAGTGAATCATACCAGAGTAAAAATGATAGAACAAGTTTCAACACAGATATCATCAATTTTTGAAAATGAATTAACTTCTGTAGATAGTTGTTTTACTGAATTTCGTATGTCAATCAATATAGATGAAAAGAAATTGCCAATAATAGAGCAAAGATTGCTTGAAACTGAAAAATTAATAAACGCAATCGACCAGATGTAAGGAGATGAACAATATTATGGATAAAAAACAAACGAAATTGATGAAGTGGCTAAATGAATTGGAGCAATATGCCAAAGAAAAACAACTTTCAATAAGAATCATAGACGGAATAGAAGATTGTAAAAGGCAGGCTGCTGATAAAAATTTAGACTGGAATAAAATGAAAAGAACAGTAGATGAAGTTTTGGAGAGTGTTGAAAGTAAAGCGGTTCCGGCTGTAACACAGGAGTCTGAAAAAGAAAATGAGGTATCTATTCAGGTAATTCGAGAACAAGTAAAGAAAATGGCATTAAGATGTCAAAACGAAAATAAGGATACACTAGATAATTTTTTAGAACCTGAAAGAATTGCTATTAAGAAAAGTCATGAACGATTGCGAGAAATTTCTTATACAAAAGCACATATAGCAGAATTAAAAGATGAAGAATTATTGTTGGGATTTTTCCGCAAATGTAAAAAAGAGCATGAAAATGATATGATTCATTTGTTTCAACAAATGCTTGATGATATCAGTAATAATTATAATTATATGCTAGAGCATATGAGAAGCATGTTACGAAGTGCAGGTGGTTATAAGATTGGTATCGGAAGTGAAAAAGTTTATCATGAATATGAAGAAAGAAAAGAAGGGATTAAGAAGAAACTGTTAAGCGAAGCACAATCCAGTGATGTGGGAGGAAAAGACATTGAGGATTTAGGGCAAAAATGTAAATCAGCAATAAAAAAGATTACAAAAAAGCATGAAAAGAAAAGGAAACTATTTGCTTGGATACCGCTTTTGATATTACTGTGTTGTTTTATGGTAAGCGCAATCAGTACACAGGAACAAAATCAAGCTATTGTTGAAGAGGCTGAAAAGCAAAATGAGGAAGAAAATTCAGTAATTACGGATATGTTGGTTGAAAAAGCCATAGATTATGTAAAAGATGCTAACACAAGTAGTATTGGTAATTTTTTGTCAGCAATAGTCAGTTTGATTGGGGCGCTTGCAGTTAGTTTAGGAGCGATGCTTATATTTATATTGTTAATGATTATTTTACTGTATACTGCATATGTAAAAATATTACGAAAATGTTGTGATAAGCAAATCTGTAAACAATGCGAAAAATATTTAAATGTTGAATTTACACGTTTTGAGCAGCAAAATGTTTTGGTAACAAAAACTGAAATGGCTATGAAAAGTATAGTAGAAGGCTATGAACAACAATATTTAGTTATATTAAATAATATTTTTTGTGAAACAACAAATGAACAACATGAACGGTCAGAACCCATACAAGATAAGTATGGACAATTAAAAGAAGCATGGAATCAGTTAAAATACGAATAAGAGGTATGAGATGGATAATTTAAAAGGAATTATGAAAATAGGAAAAAGAACGGGAACTATGAACGGAGGAATGAAATCAGAAACCGAAAACGGGGTGAATCTAAAAGCCATGAAAAAAGAACTGGAAGCGAAGATGAACGAAAAAGCAAAGGTTTACGGTTTCATCGGCATGGAGATTTATGACCTTTCTAAGGAAAATAAAATAGAAGTACCTCAAATTCAAAGTTACCTTGAAAAAATGGACGAAATAAACCAAACAATAGAAGAATTGGAAAATACAATTAAGGAACAGGAGACAAAGAATAAGGGCAAGAATGTCTGTGTCTGTGGTTGCAAATTAAAACCGCAAGACAGATTTTGTCCTAACTGTGGTGAAGTTGTTCCTAAAAATACTGTTTTGTGTATTTGCGGAACAGAGATTGAAAAAGATGCCAAGTTCTGCAGAACTTGTGGAAAAAGCATGGAAGATATTTTGAAAAAGCAGGAAGAAGAAAAACAACCGGCTATGAAGGAGTGTATCTGTGGAGCGAAAGTACCTGTAGGACAATTTATGTGTTTGGAATGCGGCAGAAAAATTGAATAAGACATAAAAAAGAAAAATCCTGTGCGAATTTAATCTGAATTCACAGGATTTCTTCTTTTTAGGTTAAAATATGACATGTTTTCAAAAACGGATACTTGTGGTAAAATCATAATAATTGGTTTTAAAGGAGGTAATAACCATGGGAATGACAATGACGCAGAAAATTTTGGCTGCTGCCGCAGGTCTTGACTATGTAGAGGCAGGACAGCTCATTGAAGCAGATTTGGATTTGGTACTGGGAAATGATATTACCAGCCCGGTAGCAATCAAAGAAATGGAAAAAATGAATGTGGACGGTGTGTTTAACAAGGATAAGATTGCCCTTGTACCTGACCACTTTGTACCCAATAAGGATATTAAATCAGCAGAGCATTGCAAATGTGTCAGAGAGTTTGCATACCGTAACGAAATCACCAACTATTTTGAGGTTGGCGAGATGGGCATTGAACATGCACTGTTACCGGAAAAAGGTCTTACTGTTGCAGGTGACGTGATTATCGGTGCGGATTCACATACCTGTACATATGGTGCGCTCGGCGCATTCTCCACAGGTGTTGGCAGTACGGATATGGCTGCCGGTATGGCTACCGGTAAGGCGTGGTTTAAAGTGCCTGCTGCCATCAAATTTAATTTAATCGGCAAGCCTTCTAAGTGGGTTTCCGGTAAGGATGTTATCTTGCATATTATCGGAATGATTGGTGTAGACGGTGCACTGTACAAATCCATGGAATTCGTAGGAGAGGGTATTCAGAACCTTACCATGGATGACCGCTTTACCATTGCGAATATGGCAATCGAAGCAGGCGGAAAGAACGGCATTTTCCCTGTGGATGATTTGGCGATTGCTTACATGAAAGAACATTCCAAGAAAGAATATACTATTTATGAAGCAGACGAGGATGCTGTTTATGACGAAGAATATACCATTGATTTAAGTACACTTCGTCCTACCATTGCATTTCCTCATTTGCCCGAAAATACAAAGACAATCGATGAAATCACGGAAGACATTAAAATTGACCAGGTAGTAATCGGTTCCTGTACCAACGGACGTATCGATGATATGCGTATTGCTGCAGAGGTACTTAAGGGAAGACACGTTGCAAAAGGAATGCGTTGTATCGTGATTCCGGCTACACAGGCAATCTATATGCAGGCAATGGAAGAAGGACTTCTTAAAATCTTTATCGAAGCAGGTGCGGTTGTCAGCACACCTACCTGTGGACCTTGTCTTGGCGGTTATATGGGTATTCTTGCAGAAGGTGAAAGATGTGTATCTACCACGAACCGTAACTTTGTAGGCCGTATGGGTCATGTGAAGAGTGAAATTTATCTGGCAAGCCCTGCTGTTGCGGCAGCAAGTGCAATTACAGGAAAGATTTCCTGTCCTTGTCAGTTGTAGAGGCATATTTAATGTTTTGACTTATGATTTTGTTTGTGCTTTTTCTTGTTCCTATGCACCAAACATTCCGGAAAGCCCGGTAAAGCAGAAAACAGTCGGAGTGAGGTCCTCCTGTTTTCTACGGTCTTTTCTCCATGGTGCAAAAGGAACTGCGCAGAAAGCACAAAGTAAATGTACAAAATGAAAGTGCAAAATGAAAGAACAAAACAAAACCGAAAACTTTACAATATATTGAGAAAAAAGTTAGAAAGGATATTGAAAATGAAAGCAGCAAAAGGTATTGTTTTTAAATATGGTGACAATGTAGATACCGATGTAATTATTCCTGCAAGATATCTGAACTCTTCAGATCCGGCGGAACTGGCTACTCACTGTATGGAAGATATTGATAAGGATTTTGTAAAGAAAGTAAATAAGGGAGATATTATTGTGGCTGATAAAAATTTCGGCTGCGGTTCCTCCAGAGAGCATGCACCTATTGCCATTAAGGCGGCAGGAGTTAGCTGTGTTATCGCTGAAACCTTTGCAAGAATCTTTTACAGAAATGCGATTAACATCGGACTTCCGATTATCGAGTGCCCGGAAGCTTCCCGTGGAATTGAAGCAGGAGATGAGGTTGAAGTTGACTTTGACTCCGGTATGATTAAGAACCTGACTAAGGGAACAGAATTTAAGGGACAGGCATTTCCTGAGTTTATGCAGAAGATTATCGCAGCAGAAGGGCTTGTGAATTATATCAATCAGAAATAGGGAATAAGCAGACTTTAAGGAAACGTTATGGAAAAGATGAAACAGTTGCTTAGAAAAATAATCAGATTTGTTTATAAGAGAAAACAGGTATGTCTTATGATATTGGGAGGTATAGCTATTTTTACTCTGATGATTTCTCTGATTTACAATTATTTAAAGGCAGATGTTTCATTATATAAAATTCCTGCTTTTGACATACCCGGTCATGATATAAAAGAAGTTGAATATAGTGATAACTATCCTGAAATATATGGAGAGCAGCTCTGTCTTATTTTTGGACCTACTTTGCAAATCAGTGAAAAAGAAACACAGGTGCAGGAAGGTGAGAACTGTAGCTGTGGCTATCATTCCGATACAGTGATTTGGGATGAATGGACTATTACATATGAAGATGAGTATGGGCAGATCTATATTCAGACAATGGACAACCGGAATGATTTTACAAGACAACAGTTTAAATGGCTGAATCGCCACTTGGAACAGTATGCCAATAAGAAATATATTCTAGACTATTATGAACCGGATTTACTTATTGGGGTCATTGTAGAGGAAGAATATGGAGATAGTTATTCTTCGGTAAATATTATTACGGGAGTTGGAATGTATACCTCTGAAACCGAAAAAAGATATGAAAAAATCAATGAGAAGGGTGATAAATACTATCAGCAGATATGTGAAAAACTTCGCACGGAAGGGAACTACATTCCAGTATATCAGATGACATTGCGAGATGCTTGTGTACAATATCCCATTGAAGTAGACTTCTATATGGACATCAATAATGAAGCACTGTCGGGAGCGGAAAAAGAAGCGTTTGAAAAGGAGATGCAGGAACAAATTCTGCAGATGATGAGGGATATCAATGAAGAAACAGAAAGCAAGTGCTGTATTCGGGTCAATATAGGCGGTGAGCAGGATATGTATGACGGTTCCCATAGTTGGTGGAAATACTGTATTCAAGGAGAAGAATATTGTGGGGAACATCATGACTTTGAATATGAAGTGTTTGATTCTTATAACGGTATTTATTGGTAAAAAAAGGCTGTCGTTTGACGAATGAGATTTCGTAAAACGACAGCTTTCATATTACATAATTGATTTTGTATATCGCTTAGCATTCTAGCCTTGAAAAGAATCTGTAAAAAATCCTGCGGAGGAAACCGGCTCACCGCCCACTAACAAATGATGTACATCACCCATAGCCTGTACACGGAAATAAGCTTCGTTACTCCAACGTTCTTCTGTGGCAACTACTGTAAGGGAAGTGGTTGGAAGAAAGAAACCGTGTACCAAAAGCGGGAACGGAATGTTTAATAAGTGTGACAACATAATGCAAATGGCGCCCAGATGACAAAAAATAACAATGGTCGGTTCGTTATCCTGAGTACGGAAATCGCTGATATCATTTGTTTCTCCGGGGGCAATGGTGTGTTTGACAAATATTTCTTCTTTGTCAGGCATACGATAAAAGTTGTTTTCTCTGATGTAACCATAGCCTGCAAGCAGCTTGTCGAGCCCTTCGCAGGCTTCCTTGTATTTTGGAGCGATGTCGGGGTTTTGTTTCATGACATCGGAATGAACCCAGTTTTCCTTGCTGTACATCAAAGGCTCATTACTCCAATAAGAAGGAACAAAATCCCAGGGAACCTTGTGCCGTCCGGTAATAGGGTCATTAACAAAATACGAAAACTCTCTGGTAAAATCCAAAGTAGTTGCAGTGCGGTTCATTTTCTTTAATGTGCAGGATGCGGTATCCTGTGCACGTCCCAAAGGCGAACAATAAAAATCGGTAACATCCCATTTGCTGATTCGATCAGCGAGAAGTCTAGCTTCGCGCCAGCCTTTTTCAGTAAGGCTGTCATTTACATAATCAGGGTCGCCATGGCGGACAAAAATAATACGCATAATCATTCTTCCTTTATAGATGTTTTATAGGGAGAGTATACCACAATTTGTGATTTTATAATAGTGTTAAGAGGGTTATTAAAAATATAATAAATGAGCGGAAAGACTTGAAACGTATGTTCGATTGTGCTAATATATATCATTATAAATTAATATTTTCTTATATTTGAGAAGGCATACAGTGGTTATGAGTAAAAAGTTAAAAGCAGATGTGGCAGTTATTGCCGCCATCGGCATAGTAGCAACATTGTTTTGGGCGATTCCGTATTTAAACGGAGATTTGTCGGAAACGGTAATTATCAATCAGGATGGGAAAATATACAGGGAATATCCTTTATACAACGATGCTGTTATTCCTGTTTATTATGAGCCTGGCGGGTATAATCTGATACTGGTAAGTGAGGGTGAAGTGTCGGTAACAGATGCGGATTGTCCCGACAAATTATGTGTGAAACAGAGAGCTGTTTCAAAAAATGGTGAGAGTATTATATGTCTTCCGCACAAATTGGTTGTGCAGATTTCGTCTAAGGAGGAAAGTGACCTTGATGCGGTCACGAATTAACCAATGAAAGGTAAACCGGCGTATCTCGGACTGCTTTTGGCATTTGCCATGATGTTATCATACATAGAGACATTGATTCCTTTTGCAGTGGGAATTCCCGGTGTGAAGCTGGGATTGGCAAATCTTGCGGTTGTGCTTTGTCTGTATTTGTTCCGGTTTCGGGAAGCGTTTCTGCTTACGGTAGTAAAAGCGGTTGTTTGCGGTTTTTTATTCGGGAATTTATCCATGATAATATATAGTCTTGCGGGAGCTGTTTTGAGTTGTCTTGTTATGGCGGCAATGGTGAAAAGCGATTCTTTTCATATCCCTGTTGTCAGTGCTGTGGGAGGTGTCATGCACAATGCGGGACAGCTTTTGGTGGCATATATTACAGTCAGGACATACGGCGTGGTTTATTACGTTCCGGTACTTATTATTTCCGGACTTTTGACGGGAATTGTAATCGGAACGGTTACTTCCCTGGTATTACCATATATTAAAACAGTAATGAAACGGAGCGGACAGTTATGATAGCATTTGTCAGAGGAGAAATAGAAGATATCACCGAGGAAAATGTGGTTCTTGATGTAGGTGGTATCGGTTATAATATAAAAATATCTGCACAGACGGCCCAGCAGCTTCCGGGAATCGGCAGAGAGGTGAAGCTTTATACCTATACCTGTGTTAGGGAAGATGCGTTTTTGTTATTCGGCTTTTTACGGCGGGATGAACTGGATATTTTTAAGAAACTGATTACGGTTAACGGCATCGGACCGAAAGGCGGTCTGGCTATTTTGTCGGTTATGAGTGCAGATGACGTGCGTTTTGCCATTATTTCCGGCGATGCTAAAGCCATTGCCAAAGCTCCGGGTATCGGTGCGAAGACGGCAGGGCGTGTAATTCTGGATTTGAAGGATAAGGTTTCACTGGAAGAGACGCTGATTCAGAAGGAAATGAACGCCTATGCTTCCGAAAGTGCAGGAATGAATCATCAGGCGGCAGGAGAAGCGGTGGAAGCTCTGGTTGCATTAGGATACAGCCCGTCAGATGCTGTTAAAGCAGTGAAAAAAGCAGATGCACCGGAAGATGCCGATGTAGAGACTGTTTTGAAACTCGCGTTAAAAAATATGTTTTAAGTGATAGAATAAAGAATCATAGAAAGAGAAAATGTTGCTATGGCAAAACGTTTAATCGAAACCAATTTGATAGAGGAAGATACCCGCATCGAGGGGTCGCTTCGTCCGAAATCCTTAGATGATTATATCGGACAGGCCAAAATTAAAGAAAGTCTTCGGATTTATATAGAAGCTGCCAAACAAAGACAGGACAGCCTTGACCATGTGCTGTTTTACGGACCTCCCGGTCTCGGAAAAACGACTCTTGCAAGTATCATAGCTAATGAAATGGGTGTTAATATGAAGGTTACCAGTGGGCCTGCGATTGAGAAACCCGGTGAGATGGCTGCAATACTGAATAATCTTCAGGAAGGCGATATTTTGTTTGTGGATGAAATCCACAGATTAAACAGACAGGTAGAGGAAGTACTTTATCCTGCCATGGAAGATTATGCCATTGATATTATGATTGGTAAGGGGCAAAGTGCAAGGTCTATCCGTCTTGATTTGCCTAAGTTTACTTTGGTTGGTGCAACTACCAGGGCCGGAATGCTGACAGCGCCTCTTCGCGACAGATTTGGAATTATACACAGGCTGGAGTTTTATTCAAAAGAGGAATTGCAGTTAATTATTATTCATTCAGCAAAAGTGTTAAATGCGCCTATTGAACCGGAGGGTGCGCTTGAAATGGCGAGAAGAAGCAGAGGAACGCCAAGACTTGCCAACCGTATTTTGAAAAGGGTGAGAGACTTTGCACAGGTAAAATATGATGGCATTATTACGGAAGAGATTGCAGTGACTGCGCTTGATCTTATGGATGTGGACCCTATGGGACTTGATCATATTGACCGGAATATGTTGCTTACCATGATTCATAAATTTTCAGGAGGTCCTGTAGGACTGGATACGTTGGCAGCTGCTATCGGGGAAGATTCAGGAACCATTGAGGATGTGTATGAGCCGTATCTGATTAAAAACGGATTTATCAACAGAACTCCAAGAGGAAGAGTTGTGACGGATTTTGCATATCGTCATTTAGGACTTGAAATTCCACAGTAATCTGCTTATAATATATCTAGTATATGTATTTTCGCAGAAACAATACATTTAGTAGATAAGGGGTGAGTCTGATGTCGGTAAAGACAGATACAGAAGTAATTATCGGTGGCAAAGTATTTACGTTGAGCGGGTATGAAAGTGAAGAGTATCTGCAAAGGGTAGCTTCCTATATTAATAATAAGATGACTGAATACAATAAGGTAGACTCATTCCGCAGACAACCTGTTGATACACAGAATGTATTGTTACAGCTTAATATTGCCGATGACTATTTTAAAGCCAAAAAGCAGATTGACCTTTTGGAAGAAGAAATAGAAGGAAAAGAAAAGGAATTATACAATTTAAAACATGAGCTGATTGCGGCACAGATAAAACTGGAAAACACCGAAAAAAGTGTGAAAAAACTGCAGGGTGAAGTGAATGACAGTGCCAAAAAGATTATCAGACTGGAAACCGAATTAAAGAAATAATGAAAAGCTGTCTTTCTTAGACAGCTTTTGTAATATGGAAAGGCCTGTGTTTTTTATGAAAAAAGTAGAGTTACTGGCGCCTGCCGGCAATTATGAAGCCCTTATGGGAGCATTTGCAGCAGGAGCGGATGCCGTATATTTGGGTGGAAATGCATTTGGTGCGAGAGCTTATGCCGATAATTTTTCCAAAGAAGAAATTATTGACGGAATTCATTTTGCACATATGCTGGACAAGAGAATTTATCTGACGGTTAATACATTGGTGAAGGAAAAAGAACTTCCCGAATTGTATGATTTTTTGTTGCCCTTTTATGAGAATGGGCTGGATGGTGCGATTATTCAGGACTTAGGAGTACTTTCTTTTATCAAAAAGAATTTTCCGAGAATGGAGCGTCATGTCAGTACTCAGATGACCGTTACGGGAAAATATGGTGCAAAGTTGTTAAAAGAAGAAGGGGCTGCGCGAATTGTTCCGGCCAGAGAATTGTCACTGGAGGAAATTCGCGCTATCAAGGAGGCGGTAGATATTGAAATCGAATCATTTGTTCACGGCGCAATGTGTTACTGTTATTCGGGACAGTGTCTTTTTAGCAGTATTTTAGGAGGAAGAAGTGGAAATCGAGGACGATGTGCCCAGCCTTGCCGTCTTCCTTACCGGATTGAAAACGGAAAGGAACAATATCCGCTTAGTATGAAGGATATGTGTACGATTACCATTTTGCCGGAATTGATAGAAGCCGGAATTGATTCCTTCAAAATAGAAGGACGTATGAAGAAGCCGGAGTATGCTGCCGGAGTAACTGCGATTTACCGCAAATATATTGATATGTATTATGAGAACCCGGCGGGCTATCGGGTAAGTGATGAAGATTTAGAGTTTTTAAGAAAGCTATATATTCGAAGTGATATTCAGGAAGGCTATTATCATATGCACAACGGCAGGGAAATGATTACTCTGCATTCCCCTGCCTATGCGGGAAGTGATGATGCACTTCTTGCAGGAATCAGAGAAACTTACATTGACAAAAAAATACAGATTCCGGTATCGGCACATGCTGTGCTTAAAGAAGATGAACCGGCAACTTATACACTCAGCTGGGATGGGATTGTGGCAACGGCAAAAGGTGATGATGTGCAGAAAGCGAAAAGGCAACCATTGTCCGGTGATAAAATAAAAGAACAGCTGTGTAAGAGCGGAAATACATTTTTTTCTATAACAAGTTTTAGCCTGGATGCGGATGATGATATTTTTATGCCTGTTGCTGCATTAAATCAGCTTCGGAGAACTGCACTTGAGAAGCTGAAAATAATGATTCATATGCGTAATATGGATAATTTTTGTAAAAGGACAGATTTTGCCAAAAAACAAAATGATTATTACGGGGTAGACAGCTGTGCGGCAAGAAGACGTAAAAACGGATTGGCAGAGGCTGCTTATATACCGGTTTCCGAAAGCGAAAGATTAAAAAGAAAAAGAGATGTACAGCTGCATGTCCTTGTTGGAAGCGAAGAACAGGCGGAGGCTGCGGTTTCGTGTGGTGTTTCACGTATTTTCGTAGATAAGGTAACATTGTCAAAGCAATTTATTACACGCATTCTGCAATGGAAAAAAGAAAGCGGATGTGAATTTTATTTAGCGTTCCCTCAAATAGTGAGAAAGAAAGATGAGAAAAATCTGACAGAATTATATGAAGCGTTGGAAAGTCAGGCTTTTGACGGGGCATTGATTCGAAATTTGGAAACACTTTCGTTTTTAAAAGATAAAATGACGAACAAACCGTTAGTGTATGACAATTGTATGTATACTTTTAACAGGGAAGCTTATCATTTCTTTAGTAAAAATGCATCGGAAATATATTTACCGTTAGAATTAAATAAATTTGAATGTCAGGATATCTTCTATGGGATTGGTTGCAGAAGGGAAGATTTTGTGATGAAGAGTGGTTTGTCAGCGGTGGTATACGGACGGATTCCGATGATGATTTCAGCGAATTGTCTGAAAAAGACTTCAGGTACCTGCAACGGAAAATGCGGTTATGTTGCGATGAAAGACAGGTATCAAAAAGAATTTCCTGTTTATTCAGATTGCAGGTATTGCTATAATATAATTTACAACAGCGTTCCCCTTTCTCTTCACAAAGTGTATTGCGAACAAATCAAAAAAGGAAATTTGTGGTCATGCCGTCTTGACTTTACGGTTGAAACGAAAGAAGAAACCACAGCGGTAATTGAATATTTTAAGAAATTGAAAAAAGGATATAGTGAACCCTTTTATAAAGAATTTACAACCGGACATGTCAAAAGGGGAGTAGAATAAATGGAGTTATACATCAGCGAATTTTCAAAATATGTGATTGCGCTATTAATTGCATTATATACGTTTGAGAGCTTTCTGGTTTTTCGCTTTAAGGACGAAAAGAAGCGCTCTGCCGGTTACATGCGGCAAACCATTTTTATGTTTGCTTTGCATTTCAGCTGTTTTATAGTGATATGCTTTGAAACAGGAGATATTGCTTTTTTGTTTTTCTATGCCTTTCAGCAAATTGTTCTGTATGCAACGGCGATGCTGTTCCGGCTGCTTTATCCGGCAAGTAACCGATTGCTTGTAAATAATTTTTGTACTTTGTTAAGCATCGGATTTGTGATGCTGACCAGACTTTCTTACAAGATGGCTGTCAAGCAGTTTATTATTGCGACGGGGTCTTTGGTGATAGCCCTGATTATACCGTTTTTTGTTCATAAATTTAAATTTTTAAAGAATTTACAATGGATTTATGCCCTTGTGGGAATGGCGGCGCTTGGAATTGTACTGATTTTAGGACAGACGACACATGGAAGTAAGCTTTCTTATTCCATAGCGGGAATTACGTTTCAGCCTTCGGAATTTGTAAAAATTATATTTGTTTTTTATATAGCCAGCGCTTTATATAAGGCTTCCGGGTTCTTTGAAATTTTTACTACGGCGGTGGTTGCCGGTGTGCACGTTGTAATTCTTGTGTGTTCCAAGGATTTGGGAAGTGCCCTTATTTTCTTTGTAGTATATGTACTTATGGTTTATATTGCATCCGGAAAGATACGGTATTTGTTTGCCGGATTACTGGGAGGAAGTACAGCGGCTTATATTGCGTTTACCGTTTTTTCCCATGTACAGGTGCGCGTGCAGGCGTGGAAAGACCCTTGGAGTGTAATTGATTCCGCGGGCTATCAGATTACCCAGTCACTATTTGCCATTTCAAGCGGCGGCTGGTTTGGACTTGGTCTGTATAAAGGAACACCGGATTCCATTCCCTTTGTGGAAGCAGATTTTATCTTTTCGGCGATTGCAGAGGAACTTGGAATTATTTTTGCGGTATGTTTGATTTTGATTTGCGTCAGCAGCTTTATTATGATGATGAACATATCGGCACATTTGAAGGATAAGTTTTATCAGCTTACGGCGTTTGGGCTTGGAGTTACTTATATTTTTCAAATTTTTCTTACTATTGGCGGAGGGACAAAATTTATTCCGCTTACGGGGGTGACATTGCCCCTTGTCAGTTATGGAGGAAGCTCTGTTCTGACTACGCTCATTTTGTTTTCCGTTACAGAAGGTCTGTTTATGATACGGGGAGAAGAAGAGACTATTGAGCGACAGAAACGGAAAGAAAAAAAGAGAAAAATGCGAAAAAAACAAAAGGCATTACAAAAGCTTGCGGAAGCTGAGAGGATGATTCGAGATGAAGAAGGAGAAGAATTTGAATCCGAAGAAGACTAAAAAGAATAAGACCGGTCGACAGATTATGTCTGTTACGGTTTTCTTTACCTGCTTGTTTTTGGCATTGGCAGGATATATTACCCATTATTCGGTGACGCATCAGCAGGAGCTGATTAACAATAGTTATAACGGAAGACAACAGATGCTTCTTGCACAAAACAGAAGAGGTTCGATTTTGTCTGCGGATGGTGAGATATTGGCAAAAACCGTAGAAAATGAAGACGGAGAAGAAGTAAGAGAGTATCCTTACGGTAATTTATTTTCCCATGTTGTGGGGTATTCGGTAAACGGAAGGCTAGGGGTGGAAGCACAGGCAAATTATTATCTTATTAATTCCAATGCACCGCTTTCCCAAAAGGCTTCTCTTGATGTGAACAACGAAAAATATCCCGGTGATAATGTATTTACCACCTTGGATGTAGAGTTACAACAGGTCGCATCTACAGCTCTCGGTGTTTACAAGGGGGCAATTATTGTTACGGAGCCTTCTACGGGGAAAATACTAGCCATGGTTTCCAAACCGGATTTTAATCCGGAAGAAATTGAAGCTATTTGGGATGAACTGATAGCGGATGATGACAGCAGTATTCTTTTGAATCGTGCAACTCAAGGGCTGTATCCGCCGGGTTCTACGTTTAAAATTGTTACAGCGCTTGAATATGTCCGTCAGAATCCTGATACGTTTGGTAATTATAATTATCAGTGTAACGGAGCGATTACCAGAGGAGAAGACAGAATTCAATGTTACCATGGCTCGGTGCATAATTCGGTGGGATTTACGCGGTCCTTTGCTAAGTCCTGTAATACATCCTTTGCGAATATTGGTCTGTCACTCAACAGGGAAAACTTTGCGTCTACGTTGGACCAGCTATTGTTCAACAGAGAGCTGTCATTAAGTATGCCGTATAGTCAGAGTAATGTGGATGTTAGTGAAGATACAAGCGAATCTGATATGATGCAGGTGTCCATCGGACAGGGAACCACATCTATTACGCCGATGCATTTAAATATGATAACCTGTGCCATTGCTAATAACGGTACGCTGATGAAGCCCTATGTGGTAGAACATGTAGAAAATTGCGCCGGAAGTACGATAAAAAGCTTTGAGCCTTCTGTATACAAGACAATGCTTTCCGAAGAAGAGGCGGCGATAATGCGGGATTTGATGACAAATGTTGTCACAGGCGGAACGGCATCCAGACTGGATGGCTTATCTTATACAGCTGCCGGAAAAACCGGTTCAGCAGAATACGGAACTGTAAAGGGAGACAGTCATGCGTGGTTTACGGGATTTGCTCCGGCAGAGAATCCTGAGGTGTGTGTGACTATTATTATTGAAGGCGCAGGTGCAGGCGGTGACTATGCAGTACCCATAGCAAAACGGATTTTTGATGCTTATTTTGGTGTGTAATGTTTGGTAGTTGAAGGATGGAGATATGAAGTTTTATAAATATCTGTATATCGGCGATACTGTAAAAGAGCCGCAAAAAATAAAACGGAAATTAAAAACTCATGCAGGGGTATTTGTCTATGTAATATGCATTGCGCCCGGTGATGATTATCTGGAGATTTTTCACAGTTCTTATTTGAAACAGAAATATTACCGGTATCATCCGCCAGTGGTGGTGGGAATTGCCTCCGATTACGATGAGGCAGTAGAAATTGTGGTACAGATTACCAGAGAATGCCTTAATGCTACCGGAGAATGCAATTTAAAAGAGTATCTGAAAGGAAAAGCAAAAGGAATTCTGAAATGATGATTGTGTTAAATATATTAAAAATCATTGGAATTATTTTACTGTGCATTTTAGGAATAGCACTTCTTTTGTTGTGTCTTGTTTTGTTTGTTCCTATCAGATACAGGTTAAAAGCAAAAAGAGTAGTGGGGGATGAAGTGCCTGTCCGGGCAGAGGTAAAGGTGACATGGCTCTTACATTTTATCAGTGCTTCTTTTCGGTATCCGGAACAAACATATTTAAAGGTGAAACTTTTTGGTATTCCGGTCTTTTCCACAAAGCCAAAGGAGGATGGATCGGAAGAAAGTGGAGAAAAAACAAAACAAAAGGATGAAAATGAGCCGGAGCAATCGTTAACTAAAGAAATTGCCATAAAAGAAGCTGAGGCAGTGACACAAACAGAAAAATCGGCATGGCAGGAAGAAAAACAGCAGACAAAGGATATGACAGAACAAACTGTAGAAACAGGTAAAAAAGATGCTGTTGACGAGGAAGTGCTGGAAGAAAAACTGAAAAAAGAAGAGGAAGAACCTAAGATAATTACGTTTTTTGTGAAACTGTGGGAGAAACTCAAAAATATTCAGTACACAATCCGGCAAATATATGATAAGATAAAGCATGTAATAAACAATATACGGTATTATGTGGCGGTGATTCAGAGCAATTGCTTTAAACGAACATTTGCTTTGTGCAAAACAGAAGTATTTTCATTGCTTGCAAGCATTATGCCGCGTAAGATTAAAGGTAATTTTACGATAGGAACCGGGGATCCGGCAAGTACAGCGCAGGTTTTGGCAATTCACGGTATGTTATATCCGCTTATTGGCAATGATATCAATATCATCCCGGATTTTGAAAATTCCGTAATAGAAGGAGATTTCTTCCTGAAAGGGAAGATTACGGTATTTAAAGTGCTGAAAACAGCTATAAAGGTATATTTTAACAGAGATATGCGAAAAGTAATCAGATTATTAAAAAGGGAGGCTGCATAAATGGCAGAGAATAATTTTTCCGGAGTAATTGATTCGTTGATGAAGGGTATGAATACGGTTTTATCTACCAAAACAGTTGTCGGAGAAGCAACGAAAATTGATGACACCATTATTTTACCCCTTGTGGATGTAAGTTTTGGCGTTGGTGCAGGTGCCAGTGCAGGAGATAAGAAGAATGGTGGAGGTGGTGGTTTCAGCGGTAAACTGACCCCAAGTGCGGTGCTTGTGATTAAAAACGGTTCCACCAAGCTTGTAAACATTAAAAATCAGGATACAATGACCAAGTTGCTTGATATGATTCCTGACATTGTAGACAAAATTACAACGCCCAAAGAGGAAATGATAAAGGATGAAGAGGCTGTTGATATTGCTTTCCCTGCAGAAAATAATGAGGACGTGCAATAAACTGCCCTGGAATGCATAAGATAAACAAAGAAGCATAAGTAGGTTGCGTGCATGAAAAAGTTAATTGGATTTATTGCCTTTTGGATTGCTGTCGGAATGTTACTTATGCTTTTTCTGGCACATCATTATTTAGTCGGACTGATTATGATAGCCCTTCTTTTGCTGATAGGATATAATTTTTATTTTTGTGATTGAAACAGGAGAGAGACCTGATGGGAAATTTTGATGATACAAAAATGGGACAAGAATTTGAACGGACATTGGTAGAAGGCGACAGGGAAGAACTGGATGCTTTAAAAGCGTGGCTGTTCAAAGAAAACATCCGTCTTGAGATGGAGAAAAATGAAGTGAAACGTATGGAAGAAAAATTTATCAAGGAAAGAGCTCAGTTTCAATCGGAAATGGATGAAGTGAACAGACGACTGGTAATTGAACGGAAGCGATTAAAGCAGGACGAGCTTTTCTTTGATAAAAAGATGGACATCCTTAAGAACGGATTCGCACAGTTGGAGGCGGAACGCAAAAAATTTGAAAAAGAAAAAACTACGTTTGAAGCAAGAAAAGATGTACATGAGAGTTATCAGAGGCAGGAAAAAAATCAGGATATGGCACAGCTCTTATTCCAGGGCGTAAAAAGTCAGCTTGCACTGAAAAAGCGTTACAAGGATTTAATTAAAATGTTTCATCCGGACAATATTGCGGGAGACCATGAAATGGTACTGACAATTAACGCAGTATATGAAAAAATGAAGAGAGAGTATGAGTTTGAAAGACAGGCATAAAAAAACTGCTGTTCCAATGAACAGCAGTTTTTTATGTTTTCATTAAGCTCTTTCAACTTTTCCGGATTTTAAGCAATTTGTGCAAACGTGCAATCTTTTAGAAGCTCCGTTTACTGTACATTTAACTCTCTTAATGTTAGAGTTCCAGATTCTGTTAGACTTTCTATTGGAATGGCTTACGTTATTTCCGAAATGAACGCCTTTACCACAAATATCACATTTAGCCATGAGTGCACCTCCTAACCATCATAAATATTATCTTAGAACTGTATACCTTATTTTCGTGAAAAAATTCAGGCGAAAATATTCGCAACAGTTGTATAATAGCAGAAAACACATAATAATGCAAGCAAAAAATTAAAATGATAAAAAAACATTTGCAAATTCCTTTACAAATATGAAAATTTGTGGTTTCATTTTTAGAGGATTGCGGTTATAATCTAAATATATATGCACAAAATATTAAGGAGGCAGTCTATGAAATCTTCATCAATGAATACCCATATGGGAAATATTACAATAGACAATGAAGTAATTGCCCAATATGCAGGAAGCGTTGCAATGGAATGTTTCGGTATTGTGGGCATGGCCGGTATCAATGTAAAAGACGGTCTGGTTAAGCTTCTCAAGAAAGACAGCATGACCAGAGGCATTAATGTGTCTATTAACAATAATAAACTGACACTGAATTTTCATGTGATTGTGGCATACGGTGTAAGTATCCTTGCCGTATCCGACAATTTAATCAGTAATGTAAAATACAAGGTAGAGGAATTTACCGGTATTGAAATAGAAAAAATAAACATCTTTGTTGAAGGTGTTAGAGTGATTGATTAAGAGGAGGATTTGTTGTGACTAATACAATCGACGCTAAGTTACTTGCAAAGATGTTCTTAGCCGGTGCCAAAAACTTAGAATCCAAGAAAGAATGGATTAACGATTTAAACGTGTTCCCTGTACCGGACGGTGATACCGGTACAAACATGACACTTACAATTATGGCGGCTGCTAAGGATGTATCCGGTATGGATAATCCTGATATGGCTTTTCTCTGTAAAGCGATTTCTTCCGGTTCCCTTCGCGGTGCCAGAGGAAACTCCGGTGTTATTTTGTCTCAGCTGTTCAGAGGTTTTACCAAGAGCATCAGAGAAAAGGATGCACTTACTGTTCCTGACCTTGCAGATGCCATGGAAAAAGCAGTGGAAACGGCATATAAAGCAGTTATGAAACCCAAAGAGGGTACTATTTTAACTGTTGCAAAGGGCGCAAGTGTACGAGCAAGAGAACTCGCGGAAGAAGGCTGTGAAGATTTATCCTTTTTCCTGGATGAAGTGATTAAATATGCGGATGAAGTACTGGAACAGACCCCGGAGATGTTACCTGTATTAAAACAGGCAGGTGTAGTAGACTCCGGCGGACAGGGACTTATGCAGGTGCTTAAGGGAGCATATGATTGTTTCCTCGGAAAAGAGATTGATTTATCTCTTCCCGAAGTAACTCATGTGAAACCTGCCATGAATATTGATGCACAGGCAGATGCAGATATCAAATTCGGATATTGTACAGAGTTTATTATTCTTTTGTCCAAAACGTTTAATATTAAGCACGAAATAGATTTTAAAGAATACCTGGAATCTATCGGTGATTCTATCGTAGTGGTTGCGGATGATGACGTGGTGAAAGTACACGTACATACCAATGATCCCGGACTTGCTATTCAGAGAGCATTGAAGTATGGCGCACTTTCCAACATGAAGATTGACAACATGCGTTTAGAGCATCAGGAAAAGCTGTTCAAGATGGAAGAAGCGGCAAAAGAAGAATCTGCGGCGGCACAGGACACACAGATGCCTCATAAGGATACCGGTTTTATTGCGGTTTCTGTTGGGGAAGGATTAAGTGAAATCTTTAAAGGTCTGGGTGTAGATTACATTATCGAAGGCGGACAGACTATGAATCCCAGTACAGAGGATATGTTAAATGCCATTGATAAAGTGAATGCGGATACTGTATACATTCTGCCTAACAACAAAAATATTATTTTGGCGGCAAATCAGGCACAGACTCTGGTTGAGGACAAAAAGGTGGTGGTAATTCCTACCAAAACGGTTCCTCAGGGAATAACAGCCGTAATCAATTATGTGCCGGATTTAAGTGCAGAAGAGAACGCAGAGACTATGTCAGAAGAAATTAAAAATGTAAAGACCGGTCAGGTTACTTATGCAGTCAGAGATACCATGATTGATGATAAGGAAATCAAAGAAGGCGATTACATGGGTATCGGTGATGCGGGAATTCTTTCCGTAGGTAAAGATGTTTCCGAGGTTGCCTATGAAATGGTTGCGGATATGATGGATGATTCTCTTGAATTAATCAGTATTTATTATGGCGAAGATGTTTCGGAAGAGGATGCTGAAGCATTAAAGGATCGTATCGAGGGAGCTTACCCTTCCTGTGACGTAGAATTGCAGTTTGGCGGTCAGCCTATTTATTATTATATTATTTCCGCAGAGTAAACAGCGGAAAGACATGTTGCTAAAAAAGGGCGGATGGATATCCGTCCTTTTATGTCATTATAAGAGAGGTAATACGATGAACGGTTCGGATGAAATTATCAGTTTAAAAGGAATTGGTGAAAAGACTGCAAAATTGTTTCAAAAGCTTGGAATTGAGACGGTCTCTGATTTGTTGAATCATTTTCCCCGTGACTATGAAAGCTTTGATAAGCCTGTTAAGGTTATAGAAGCCAGGGTGGGAGAAATCGTGACACTGGAACTGACCATACTTGGCAATTTTAAATGGAAAAAAATCCGTCAGCTTACCATCGGAACCGGCATGGCATCGGATAATACCGGGAAAGTATCAATTACTTATTTTAATATGCCTTATTTGAAAAATGTGATACGAAGCGGCAATACGTATTTGATGAGAGGAAAATTAAAGCAGGAACGGGGTGTTCTTTGCATGGAGCAGCCTAAATTGTATACCTATGAAGAATATGCAAAGAAGCAGGGAACATTGCAACCATGTTACGGACTTACGGCGGGACTTACCAACAATGCTGTCACTAAGGCGGTAAAACAGGCTATGGCGGCACTTACAGAAGAAGAGTATCTGCCGGATGAATTACTTTCACAATATTGTCTTGTGTCCGGGAAAAAGGCTTATGAGGGGATTCATTTTCCACAGAATTACGAAGAAATGATGTCAGCGCGCAGAAGACTTGTATTTGATGAGTTTTTTTTGTTTTTAATTGCGCTTCGTAAATTAAAAGAAAAAAATGAGGAAAGTATTTCTGACTATCCCATGATAGAAACGGCGGAAGTTGTACGTTTTATGGAACAGCTTCCGTATAAACTGACAAATGCACAGATGCGGGTATTTGGCGAAATAAAGGCTGACTTGTTAAGTGGCAGATGTATGAACCGTTTGATTCAGGGAGATGTGGGCTCCGGTAAAACAATATTGGCGTTTCTTGCGCTTTTGATGACTGTTTCTAACGGTTATCAGGGAGCGCTTATGGCACCTACGGAAATTCTGGCAACTCAGCATTATGAGCAGATGACAGAGATGGTAAAAAAATATCATCTTCCGTTTAAACCGGTATTACTTACCGGTAGTATCAGTGCTGCAGGAAAAAGAAATATTTACGAAGAAATTGAGTCAGGTGTTGTGAATGTGGTAATCGGAACACATGCATTGATACAGGAAAAAGTACATTACCGGAATCTTGCTTTGGTAATAACGGATGAACAGCATCGGTTTGGTGTAAAGCAGAGAGAAACTTTAAGTGAGAAAGGCGGACATGCTCATGTACTTGTTATGAGTGCCACGCCGATTCCCAGAACCCTTGCTATTATTCTTTACGGAGATTTGCATATTTCTGCGGTAGATGAATTGCCTGCAAACAGACTTCCTGTCAAAAACTGTGTAGTGGGAACAAGCTATCGGAAGAAAGCATATGAGTTTATTGAAACAGAAGTAAAAAAAGGACGCCAGGTTTATGTAATCTGTCCTATGGTGGAGGAGAGTGAAAATACCGACAATGTTGAAAATGTGACGGATTATACGGAAAAATTAAAGGCTGTATTTCCGGAGACTATTCGCATCTGTGCGCTTCACGGCAAGATGCGTCCTGCCGACAAAAATAGAATTATGACGGCGTTTGCAAACAGAGATATTGATGTACTTGTTTCAACTACAGTAATTGAAGTTGGAATCAATGTTCCCAATGCCACAGTAATGATGGTAGAAAATGCAGAGCGCTTCGGTCTTGCCCAGCTTCATCAGCTCAGGGGAAGAATCGGAAGAGGAAAGGAACAATCTTACTGTATTTTTGTAAGCGGAACGGACAATGATAAATCTATGGAACGTTTAAAGATTTTAAATTGTTCCAATGACGGATTCTATATTGCCCAGGAAGATCTGAAATTGCGTGGACCCGGTGACTTGTTCGGAATCCGCCAAAGCGGGGATATGGTATTTCAAATTGCAGATATTTATCAGGATAGTGATTTGCTTCGCGATATCAGTATCAGTGTGGATGCTATTCTGAGAGAGGACTGTGAACTGATATCTACAAAATATAGTGGTATCAGAGAATATCTGGAACAAAATGCGGTAAATTTTGTTGACTTTAGGTCAATCTGAAAGTAAGATATAATTGTGTGCTTTGTAACCTCAAGGCACAATGGTTTGTAAGGGAAAGTTTAGGAGGAATGAAAATTGGCTAGTGTTGCGATAGTAACGGACAGTAACAGCGGTATTACGCAAATGCAGGCGAACGAATTGGGGATTCATGTAATTCCTATGCCGTTTATGATTGATGAAAAAAATTATTTTGAAGATATCAGTCTCACACAAAAAGAGTTTTATGAAAGACTGGAAGCAGGAGCGGACGTAATTACCAGTCAGCCATCGCCGGAACAGGTTATGGATATGTGGGACAGATTATTAGATGAATATGATGAAATTGTGCATATTCCCATGAGCAGCGGACTATCCGGTTCCTGCCAAAGTGCAATGATGCTTTCGGGAGATTATGACAATAAAGTGCAGGTAGTTAATAATCAAAGAATTTCTGTTACACAGAGGCAGTCAGCATTGGATGCAAAGATGCTTGCAGAGCGCGGAAAGAGCGCGGCGGAAATCAAAAGAATACTGGAAGAGGATAAGTTTAATTCCAGTATTTATATTATGCTTGACACCCTGTATTATCTGAAAAAGGGCGGAAGAATTACGCCGGCGGCTGCAGCAATCGGTACTCTTCTGAAACTGAAGCCTGTGCTTCAGATTCAGGGAGACAAGCTGGATGCTTTCTCCAAGGCAAGAACTACAGCTCAAGGGAAAAATACCATGATATCCGCTATCAGGAATGATATGGAATCGCGTTTCGGCGGTGCAGACAAAGATAATATTTGGTTACAGATTGCTTATACCAAGGATTTGGAAGCGGCAGAGCAGTTTAAAGAAGAACTTTTAAAGGAGTTTCCCGGATTTGATGTTCATATGGATCCGTTGTCGCTTAGTGTGGCCTGCCATATCGGACCGGGCGCACTTGCAGTTGCATGCTGTAAAAAGATGCATATTTAATTTCAGAAAGAGGTTTATGTTACATGGCAAAGGCAGTTTATGATGCTTCCAGTATTACAGTGCTTGAAGGACTTGAAGCGGTAAGAAAAAGACCGGGAATGTATATCGGAAGTGTTTCTACCAAGGGATTAAATCATTTGGTATATGAAATCGTGGACAATGCGGTAGATGAGCATCTGGCAGGATACTGCGATAAGATTATGGTAACGCTTGAGGCTGACGGTTCCGCAACTGTAGAGGATAACGGACGCGGTATTCCGGTCGGTATGCATGAAAAGGGAATCAGTGCTGAGCGTTTGGTTTTTACCACCTTGCATGCGGGCGGTAAATTTGACAATGCCGCATATAAGACCAGTGGTGGTCTTCATGGTGTGGGTTCTTCTGTTGTGAATGCGCTTTCTACTTATTTGACTGTGCAAGTCAAAAACGGAGGGAGCATATATGAAGATAAATACGAGAGAGGTATTCCTGTTGTTGAGTTAAAAAACGGATTGCTTCCGGTTATAGGTAAAGCAAAGGGAACCGGTACCAAGATTAATTTCCTCCCTGACGATACCATTTTTGATAAAACACGTTTTAAGGAAGAAGATATTAAGAGCAGACTGCACGAGACTGCTTACTTAAATCCGGGGCTTACCATTGTTTTTGAAGACATGCGTAAGGAGGAGCCTGAGCATGTGGAATTCCATGAGCCGGACGGTATTATCGGCTTTATAAAGGACATGAACAAGTCCAAAGAAACTGTTCATGATGTGATTTATTTTACCGGTGAATTGGAGGGAATAACTGTTGAGGGAGCCCTTCAGTATGTGAATGAATTTCATGAAAACGTACTTGGTTTTTGCAATAATATTTATAATGCAGAGGGTGGTACCCATTTAACCGGTTTTAAGACTGCTTTTACAAATATTATCAATACATATGCAAGAGAATTAAATATCCTGAAAGAAAAGGATTTAAACTTTACGGGTGCGGATGTGCGTAACGGCATGACTGCGGTGATTACCATTAAACATCCGGATCCCAGATTTGAAGGTCAGACCAAAACCAAATTGGATAATCAGGATGCGGCCAAGGTAGTCAGCAAGATTACTTCGGACGAATTGGTTCGTTATTTTGACAGAAATTTAGAAAACTTAAAAAATATTATTGCCTGTGCGGAAAAGGCAGCCAAAATCCGTAAAACGGAAGAGAGAGCAAAGACCAACATGCTTACCAAGCAGAAGTTTTCCTTTGACTCTAACGGAAAGCTTGCCAATTGTGAATCCAAGGATGCCTCTAAATGTGAAATATTTATCGTAGAAGGTGATTCCGCGGGCGGAAGTGCAAAAATGGCAAGAAACCGTGCTTATCAGGCAATTTTGCCTATCAGAGGTAAAATTTTAAATGTAGAGAAGGCGAGTATCGACAAAGTGCTTGCCAATGCAGAAATCAAAACCATGATTAATGCGTTTGGCTGCGGATTTTCCGAGGGCTACGGCAATGACTTTGATATTACTAAGCTTAGGTATGACAAAATCGTGATTATGACCGATGCGGACGTGGATGGTTCCCATATTTCAAATTTGCTCCTTACTTTGTTCTACCGTTTTATGCCGGAGCTGATTTTTGAAGGACATGTGTACCTTGCCATGCCGCCTCTTTATAAGGCAATGCCATCCAAGGGAGAAGAGGAATATCTTTATGACGATAAGGCTCTTGAGAAATACCGTAAAAAACACAAAGGACCTTTTACCCTGCAAAGATACAAAGGTCTCGGTGAAATGGATGCTGACCAGCTTTGGGAGACAACCTTGAATCCTGAAAGCAGAATTTTGAAGCAGGTAGAAATTGAAGATGCCCGTATGGCATCGGAAATTACGGAGTTGCTGATGGGAACCGACGTACCTCCCAGAAAAGCATTTATTTATGAGCATGCCCAGGATGCAGAGCTTGATGTTTAAGAAAGGTACGGTTTGACAAATGGAAGAGAAAATTATTAAAACAGAATACTCTGAGGTCATGCAGAAGTCCTTTATTGACTATGCCATGAGCGTTATTATTGCCCGTGCACTTCCGGACGCCAGAGACGGACTTAAGCCTGTTCAGCGTCGTACCTTGTATGATATGCATGAGCTTGGAATCAAATATGACAAGCCTTACCGTAAAAGTGCCCGTATCGTAGGTGATACCATGGGTAAATATCATCCCCACGGTGACAGCTCGATTTATGAAGCACTTGTTGTGCTGACACAGGACTTTAAAAAAGGCCTTCCCCTTGTAGACGGACACGGTAACTTTGGTAATATTGAGGGTGACGGTGCCGCTGCCATGCGTTATACCGAGGCAAGGCTTGAGAGGGTAACACAGGAAGCGTTTCTTGCGGATTTGGATAAAGATGTTGTAGACTTTATTCCCAATTTTGATGAAACAGAGAAAGAGCCTTCCGTACTCCCTGCAAAGTTTCCCAACCTTCTTGTTAACGGCTCTGAGGGTATCGCTGTTGGTATGGCAACCAGTATTCCGCCACACAATCTTGCGGAAGTTATTGATGCTACCAAGGCTTATATGAAGGATGAGAGCATAACCAATGAAGGGCTGATGAAATATGTCAAAGGTCCCGATTTTCCTACTGGCGGTATTGTAATTAACAAAGATGATTTAGCTGAGATTTATGCTACGGGAACCGGCAAAATTAAGGTTCGTGGAAAAGTAGATATTGAGAAGGGAAAAGGCGGAAGAACTAATGTGGTTATCAGTGAAATTCCTTATCCCATGATTGGTGCCAACATTTCCAAATTTTTGATGGATGTAGCTGCTCTTTCAGAGACAAAGAAGACTATGGATATCGTAGATATTTCCAATCAGTCTTCTAAGGAAGGTATCAGGATTGTTATTGAGTTAAAGAAAGATGCGGATGTGGACAATTTTGTCAACATGCTGTATAAAAAGACCAGATTGGAAGATACCTTCGGGGTTAATATGCTTGCCATTGCAAACGGCAGACCGGAAACCATGAGTTTGAAGCAGGTTATCAAATGCAATGTGGATTTCCAATTTGAAGTAACTACCCGTAAATATCAGACCATGTTGGAAAAAGAACTTGCCAGAAAAGAGATTCAGGAAGGTCTCATTAAGGCCTGCAATGTTATTGACCTGATTATTGAAATCCTTCGCGGTTCAAAAGACAGAGCAATGGCAAAAGCGTGTCTTGTGGAAGGCAAAACAGATGGTATTCATTTTAAATACAAAGAGTCCAAGGTGATGGCGGCGCAGCTTTGTTTTACTGAAAACCAGGCAAATGCCATTTTGGATATGCGACTCTATAAATTAATCGGTTTGGAGATTCAGGCACTGATTAAAGAGCATGAAGAGACTACTGCCAATATTTACCGTTATGAAGATATTTTGGAACGGCGTGATTCTATGGCACAGGTCATTATGAACGATTTGGATGAAATTAAAAAGTCATTTTCACGTCCAAGGAGAACTGTCATTGAAAACGCGGCAGAAGCGGTATATGAAGAGAAAAAAGTAGAGGAGATGGATGTTGTCTTCTTGATGGACCGTTTTGGTTATGCTAAATGTGTGGATACAGCAACATATGAGCGTAATAAGGAAGCGGCCGATGCGGAGAATAAATATATCTTCACCTGTAAAAATACGGGTAAGGTATGTATTTTTACCAATACAGGACAGCTTCATACCGTGAAAGTAATGGATATTCCATATGGTAAATTCCGCGATAAGGGAATTCCCATTGATAATATCAGTAACTATAACTCCGAGAAGGAATTGATGGTGCAGGTAACCAGCCAGACGAGCCTAAATTTGTACCGAGTGATTTTTGTGACAAAACAGTCCATGATGAAGGTGGTGGACGGTGGTGAGTTTGATGTGGCAAAACGGACCGTTGCTGCTACCAAGTTGCAGGATGATGATGAAGTGGTTAGTGTAGAAATTCTGGATGGACAGAAAAATATCGTGTTGCAGACGATGGAGGGCTTTTTTTCCAAGTTCCCTATAGAAGAAATTCCGGAAAAGAAAAAAGGCGCAGTGGGTGTCAGAGGTATGAAGCTTGGTGCAAAAGACGGTGTTGAAGCGGTACATTATACCGGAGCAGGATATGAACAGACGATTATGTATAAAGACAAACCTTTAGAGCTTGGCAGATTAAAGCTTGGTAAACGCGACTCTAAGGGAACCAAAGTCAGAGGTTAGGAGAAGATATGCGTGTAATAGCAGGAACTGCAAGAAGTTTACCTTTAAAAACCCCAACAGGACCGGACACCAGACCGACTACGGACCGTATTAAAGAGACTCTTTTTAATATGCTGCAGGCGGATGTACCGGGCAGTGTGTTTGTAGATTTGTTTGCCGGAAGCGGAGGTATCGGAATCGAAGCTTTAAGCCGTGGGGCAAAGCATGCTTATTTTATAGAGAATGCCAAGGAAGCGGTAGCATGTATTCAGAAAAATCTTGTATTTACAAAATTTGCAGATAGAGCTACACTGATTAAGCAGGATGTGCTTGGCGGTTTATCACTGATTAATGAAAAACAGGTAGACATTATTTTTATGGATCCGCCCTATAAAGCAGAATTGGAAGAAAGTGTTTTTTCTGTTTTGCAGGGAATGCGTTATGTGACGGAAGACACATTAATTATCACGGAAGCAGAGCTAAAAAAAGATTTTTCGTTTTTGGAAGAATATGGTTTTTGGGTTGTGAAGGAAAAGAACTATAAAACCAATAAGCATGTCTTTATCAGACGAATTGCGGAATAAGAAATGACAGCCTAAAGCAGGCGGAATGTGAGGAACTATGAAAAAAGCGTTTTATCCGGGAAGTTTTGACCCGATGACTTACGGACATCTGGATATCATCAGACGTGCTGCCAGTATTTTTGATGAATTAACGGTAAGTGTTTTGAATAATAAACTAAAGACTCCATTGTTTTCTGTGGAAGAACGTGTTAATATATTAAAGGAAGCAACCAAAGACTTACCCAATGTGAAGGTAGAAGCTTTCAGCGGGCTTTTGGTTGATTATGCGCGTGAGAAGGATATGCATGTGGTAATCAGGGGGCTTCGCGCGATTACCGATTTTGAATACGAATTGCAGAATGCACAGACCAATGCGTTACTTTCCCATGGAGCAGTAGATACCGTATTTTTGACGACCAGTTTGGAATATGCTTATCTCAGTTCCTCCAGTGTGAAAGAGATTGCAAGTTTTCATGGTGATATTTCCATGTGTGTTCCTGAGTTTGTTGCCAAGATGGTATATGAAAAATATGGCTACGAAATGAAATAACGGGGGTTCTAAATGAGCAGCAGAATTGAACAGTTGATTGATGAAATTGAAGAGTATATTGACAGTTGCAAATATCAGCCTTTGTCCAATACCAAAATTATTGTTAACAAAGAAGAGATTGACGAGCTTCTTCGTGAACTTCGTATGAAGACGCCGGATGAGATTAAGCGTTATCAGAAGATTATCAGTAACAAAGAAGCTATTTTAAATGATGCAAGAGCAAAGGCAGAGGCACTTATTAATGAAGCAACCATTCATACCAATGAGCTGATTAATGAACATGAAATTATGCAACAGGCATATGCCCAGGCAAATGAAGTTGTGACCATGGCAACTCATCAGGCACAGGAAATTCTTGATAATGCCACTATTGAAGCAAATAATATGCGTATGGCTGCCATGCAGTATACAGACGGCATTTTGGCAAATGTAGAGAATCTGATGAATCAGACCATGAAAACCACCAGAGATCATTATGAGAGCTTTATGAATTCTATGAATCAGTATAGTGATATTGTCAATGCCAATCGTGTTGAATTAAATCCTCCGGAGCCTGATACTTTTACCGGAGAACTTCCGGATCTTGACGAAGAAGATGAAGGAGTTAGTGTAGATATGATATAAAATGCGCCGGCTTACGCTAAGGGTAAGCCGGTTTTTTTACTTTATAAAAAGGTTTGAAGCAAAATAGTTCGTTATATATGGGAGAGTTTTATGCAAAAACGAAAGAGATTTCAGATAACTTTATTACTGCTTTCTGCCTGTTTTGGAATCTGGTTTGCATGTGATTGTAAAGCTTATGCAGACAATGAAGTTGTTGTGGTAATAGATCCCGGACATGGCGGTGAGAATCTGGGCGCGCAGTACGATGGTTATACGGAAAAGGATATGACCATGGTGGTGGCAAAAGCGATGCAGGAGGAGTTGCAGAAGTTTGAAAATATCACTGTTTATCTGACCCACGATACCGATGTGGATATGAGTCTGAAAGAGCGGGCGAAATTTGCACAGGAAAAAAATGCGGATTTTCTGTTCAGTATTCATTTTAATGCTTCGGTAAATCACAATTTGTTCGGTGCGGAAGTTTGGATTCCGGCGTATGCTGATTTTTATGTAAAAGGATATCAGTTTGCAGAAATTCAAATGGCAGAATTTGAAAGCATGGGGCTTTATTCCCGTGGAATTAAAACAAAACTTAATGATATCGGAGAGGATTATTACGGCATTTTGCGTCACTGCTCGTCAATGGGGATACCGTCTGCGCTTTTAGAGCATTGTCACCTTGACCAGGAAAATGATAAGCTTTTTTATCAGCATAGTGAGGAACAGTGGAAAGAATTTGGAAAAAGAGATGCAGAAGCTGTAGCAAAATATTTTGGTTTAAAATCGGAGAGTAAAGGGGTGGATTACAGCAATTATGAAAAAGTTTCCGTAAGCATGCCAAAAGGCGCTGTAAAACCGGACAAATCTGCGCCGGAGGTATCCGAAATTGAAGTACTTTCCGTAGATGAGGAAACAGCGGAAATTACTGTTAAAATGACGGCAACCGATAGTGATGGTTATATCCAATACTATAAGTACAGCTTTGACGGTGGATTGACTTATTCTGATTTGCAAAAGTGGCCAAGAACCGTATGGAATCATTCTGAACCGGAACATACTTTTAAAGTAACAGCACCTTTTGATCGTGAAATTGATTTGCGGTTATGTGCATATAACGGATTTGATGTATGGACGGAAAGTAACTGTATTACCTTAGAGGCAATTGCAGCGCCGGTTATAGAAGAAGTACCTGCTCCCCAAAAGCAGGAATACCGCGAAATCAGCTATGAGCCTTATGCGGAAACAGAAGAAATCAGTATGCCAATGGGAGAGACGGTTAAGCTGATTGTGTTGATTGTCTTAATCAGTTTGCTGATAGCAGTAATTCTGTTTGCCATGATTGCCATGCTGCTTAAAGCAAGACCGCGTAATAAACGACGGAGAGCAGAGTAAGTGCCAGTTTATGATAACAGTATTTTTTTAAGGACAGATTTGTATTTTTAATCATACTGTAAGTCTGGGCAAGACAGGAAAGTCCGCCGAAGGGAAGCAGACATAACGTGAAATAAGGAGCTTTATCTCCCAACAGCTGCAGACCGCCTGTGATTTCTAAAAAGCAGGAGCAATACGGGCGCAGCATAACAGGAAGAAAGAGATAAGCGAAAATATTCAGTAAATTAAAAAAAATCATATAGCCGCCAAGGCGGGTGATGGCAGATAGAGAAGACATAACGGAATCGTCCAGCGCCTCTAAAAAACCGGAGCCGGAAGCTTCGAATCCTGTAGGTGACTCTTTAACAGGTAAATCGGAATAAACCGTATATCGCAGAATCAGTCCGTATAAGACAGGCAGACCGTACATGCCTATCAGAAGAGCCGGATGCGCTGAAAGACCTGCTACAGGCAGTGCAAAGCTGACAAAATAGACGGGACCGATATTATTACAAAAAGCAAGCAGAAATTCAGCTTCCCGTTTGCTTAACTGCTTTCTTTCGTAGAGAGTGGCACTGACATTTGCACCCATGGGAAAACCGCATAAGAAACCCATGAAAATCACATAGATACAGGAACTTCTTACACGGAACAAAGGCTTCAAAAAAACAGAAAGTAATTTGACGAAGGTATCAGTCAGGTTCATGCGAATCATGATACCGGATAATACCATAAAGGGAAATAATGCCGGAATCATTTTCTGAAACCACAGGTTCAGCCCGTTTAGCGCAAATATAAGGCATTTGGAAGGATAGAGCAAAATAATGACCGTCAGGATAAAAATTCCGGCGGCAGCAAGAATCATGACAGGATTTTTTTTCAAAACAGTGGTTCTTTTCTTATTTTGTGTTATGATAATATTTATGAGAATAGACAAATTATTATGCGAAATGAATATCGGGAGCAGAAGCGAAGTAAAGGCCTTCTTGAAAAAAGGACAAATTCTTGTGAATAACGTTGCCGTCAACAAACCGGATACCAAGGTGGATGAGAAAACAGCGGTTATCACATTTAAGGGGAAAGAGTATCGCTATGCTCCGTTTGCTTATTATATGATGAATAAACCAGCGGGGGTTGTCAGTGCAACAACCGACGATAAGGACAGAACGGTACTGGATTTATTAAAAGAAAATCTTTTGCAAAACAGAGGGGAACTGACAGGGATTCCCTTATCCGATATATTTCCGGTAGGCAGGCTGGATAAAGATACCGTGGGGCTTTTATTGCTTACCAATGACGGGGAACTGGCACACAGACTGTTATCTCCCAAGAAACATGTGCCGAAGACTTATTATGTTGAGACAGATGGTGTTTTAACTCAGGAGGCAGCTATGTGTCTGGAACAGGGAGTGGATATCGGTGAAAAGGAACTGACCAAAGAAGCAGAGGTTGAAATTCTTTCGGAAAAAAGCTGTACCATTACCATTACTGAGGGAAAGTTTCATCAGGTAAAACGAATGTTTCAGGCGGTTGATTTGAAAGTAATGTATCTGAAACGACTTTCCATGGGGACTCTGAAATTGGATGAACAGCTTGCAGAGGGAGAAGTACGTAAACTGACGCAGGAAGAGGTTGAAAAGTTATGTTAAAAGATATCAAAGCGGTATTATTTGATTTGGATGGCTCCCTGGTGGATTCCATGTGGCTTTGGAGAGATATCGATATTGAATATCTGGCCAGATTTGGTGTTGAATTACCGGAGGATTTACAAAGCTGTATTGAAGGAATGAGTTTTTCGGAAACGGCTGCCTATATAAAAGAACGGTTTCAGATTCCGGTTTCCGTGGAAGATATGAAGCAGGACTGGAATACCATGGCACTTGATAAATATAGTCATGAAGTACCGTTAAAGGGCGGAGCTGAACAATTTTTGAATTACTGCAAAGAACGGAATATCAAGTTGGGAATTGCAACCAGTAATTCCGTTGAATTGGTAACGGCAGTTTTGAATGCCTTGAAAATTAAAGATTATTTTACTGCAGTTGTGACCGGATGCGAGGTGGCAAAAGGAAAGCCGGCACCGGATGTCTATCTGGAAGCGGCAAAGCGCTGTGATACCATGCCGGAGCATTGTCTTGTGTTTGAAGATATTGTCGCAGGGATTACTGCTGGAAAAGCGGCAGGTATGCGTGTTTGTGCAGTGGATGATATTTATTCCCGTCATCAATTAGCGCAAAAGAAACAATTGGCAGATTATTTTATTCATGATTATTATGATATTTTTGGAGAAGCCAAATAGGGAGGTACTCTTTGACACAAGGATTTTTAACTGTCTGCAGACAGGATATGATAGACAGAAATATAGAGCAGTTTGATTTTGTGTATGTCATTGGGGATGCTTATGTAGACCATCCCTCTTTTGGACATGCCATTATCAGCCGTGTGCTGGAATCTCACGGGTACAGCGTTGGGATTATTTCCCAGCCGGACTGGAAGGATGAGGAGAGCATTGCCATATACGGAAGACCAAGACTTGGTTTTTTGATTTCCGGCGGAAATATGGATTCTATGGTAAACCATTACTATGTATCGCAAAAGCGGCGGCAGACGGATGCCTATACACCGGGCGGTGTGATGGGGAAACGTCCCGATTATGCAACGGTTGTTTACGGAAATTTAATCAGGCGCAAATACAAGGATGTTCCGGTGATTATCGGTGGAATTGAAGCCAGTCTCAGAAGACTTGCCCATTATGATTACTGGAGTAATTCCTTTAAACGTTCCATTCTTTTGGACAGTCAGGCAGATTTGATTTCCTATGGAATGGGAGAAAAATCCATTGTTGAAATTGCAGAGGCCCTTGATGGCGGGATTGATGTAAAGGATATCACTTATATTGCGGGAACAGTCTACAAAACAAAGGATATTACGGGAATAACGGGAAATGAAGATGTCAGGTATAATGCAGTGGTGTTGCCTTCCTATACGGAAATGAAGGAAAACAGCAGATTCTATGCAGACAGTTTTAAAATTCAATACGAAAATACGGATGCATTTTCGGGAAAAACACTGGCAGAACCTTATCCTAACGGAATTTATGTGGTTCAAAATCCCCCTGCAAAGCCTCTTACCACGCAGGAAATGGATGATGTATATGCTTTGCCCTATCAAAGAACGTATCATCCTTCTTATGAAGAAGCGGGCGGTGTTCCTGCCATTGCAGAGATTAAGTTCTCATTAATCAGTAACAGAGGATGTTTCGGCGGTTGCAGTTTTTGTGCATTAACCTTTCATCAGGGAAGAATTATTCAGGTACGAAGCCACGAATCTCTGATTGCAGAAGCTAAAGAAATTATAAATGACCCCGATTTCAAGGGATACATTCATGATGTGGGAGGTCCCACAGCCAATTTCAGACATCCTGCCTGTCAAAAACAGCTTACGGCGGGAGCCTGTAAAAACAGGCAATGTCTGTTTCCGTCTCCCTGTCCGAATATGGATGCGGACCATAGCGATTATCTTGCTCTGCTTCGTAAATTGAGGGAACTTCCGGGAGTGAAAAAGGTGTTTGTACGTTCGGGAATCCGTTTTGACTATCTGCTTGCAGAAAAGGATGATACCTTTTTTAAAGAATTGGTAGAACATCACGTGAGTGGGCAGCTGAAAGTAGCACCGGAGCATATTTCCGATACGGTGCTTTCCAAAATGGGAAAACCGGAAAATAAAGTATATGAGCGTTTTGTCAAGAAATATTATCAGATAAATGATTCATTGGGTAAAAAGCAGTTTTTGGTGCCGTATTTGATGTCGTCCCATCCGGGGTCCACATTAAAAGAGGCAATTGAGCTTGCAGAGTACCTAAGAGACCTTGGTTATATGCCGGAGCAGGTGCAGGATTTTTATCCCACACCATCCACTATATCTGCGGTGATGTATTATACCGGAATCGACCCAAGAAGCGGCGAAAAAGTGTATGTATGCAAAAATCCTCACGAAAAAGCAATGCAGAGGGCTCTGATTCAGTATCGCAATCCCAAGAATTACGAGTTGGTATTTGAAGCGTTGCAAAAAGCAGGACGTCAGGATTTAATCGGTTTTGACAAAAAGTGTCTGATAAAACCCAGAAGAGCGGAACATACACAGCAGCAAAGCAAAGCTTACGGAGGACAAAAAAAGAAAGAAGTTAAGCCGCATAAAGTAGTCAAAAAGAAAACCATCCGTAACGTACACAAGAAAAAATAACCCATAGGAGGCATTGACTTGAAACAGTTTTTTAAGCCTGCCGTAAAAGGCACATACGGCTATATAACCAAAAAAAGAACACAGGTGCTTATCATGACCCTTATCATGTTTGCAGTATCTGCCGCGTTATTTATTGCGGGATATGTAACTACAGGTTCTAATCAAAATTTATTAACGATTGTGGCGGTGCTTGGCTGTCTGCCTGCAAGCAAAAGTCTGGTCAGCTTTATTATGTATTTCAAAGCAAGCGGTTGCAGCGAGAATGCAAAGAAACGCATTTTTCCGGCGGAAGGGGAACTGATTGGCATGTATGACATGTATTTTACATCTTATAAGATGAATTTTCCAATCAGCCATATGGTGGTAGAAGGAAAAAATATTTGCGGTGTGACTGAGAAAAGCTGTGATACAAAAGCTTGTGAAGTTCATTTGGAAACATTACTGAAGCAAAGCGGATACAAAGATTTAACCGTAAAAATATTTACAGACATAAATAAATATATCGACCGACTTGGTCAGCTTAATAATATTGACAGAGAAAAGACTACAAGACGCGATGATGAAATCAGAACCGTTTTATATGACATTTCATTGTAAAGGATGACCTATGTATCAATTTGAAATTTCTTCCAATGAAGCAGGACAACGCTTTGATAAGTATCTTCATAAGCTGCTTCCTAAAGCGCCGACCTCTTTTTTTTACAAAATGCTTCGAAAAAAGAATATCGTTCTCAACGGGAAAAAAGCAGAAGGCAGGGAAAAACTTGCTGTAGGGGATTTGGTTGCCCTTTATCTTTCGCAGGATACTTTTGAAAGCTTTTGTGAAGATACCAAAAATGAAGAATATCTGAAGGCTTATGAAACATTAAAAGGAATTCGCGTTATATTTGAGAATGAGCATATGGTATTGCTTCAAAAACCCACAGGTGTTTTAACCCAAAAGGCAACAGAAAAAGATTGTTCGTTGAATGAGTGGCTGATTGGTTATCTTTTGAAAAAGCAGGAAGTTACATCGCAGAGCCTCAGTACGTACAAACCTTCTGTATGTAACAGACTTGACCGTAATACAAGCGGACTTGTCATTTGCGCAAAGTCTCTTGCGGGAAGCCAGGAATTGAACCGTCTGATAGCAACAAGAGAAGTGAGAAAGTTTTACAGGCTTTTTGTGAAGGGGAGTGTTTCTGAGGAGGTTGTTTTGGAGGGATATCTTGAAAAGGACTCTGAGCGCAATCAGGTAAAAATTTCAAGTATCCGTACATCGGATAAAGATTCGTATGTTCAGACACGATATTATCCGATTCGAACCCTTCCTGATATGACTTATGCAGAGGTGGAGCTGATAACGGGAAAAACTCATCAGATTCGTGCCCATATGGCATCGTCAGGGCATCCTCTTCTTGGTGATTACAAATACGGTGATAAGGCATTTAATGATAAATATCAAAAGAAGCTGGGAATAAAAAGCCAGCTGTTACACGCTTACCGGTTGGAATTTCCGCAAAATGAACTTCTTTTTCCGGATGGAGAGGCAACGTTTATCGCCAAGGAGCCGCCGGTTTATGATAAACTTTTAAAAGGATAATACAAGTTAAAGGAAAATGACATGGCAACATGGAAGTCAAGGGGCCTTCGTGGTTCCGGCCTCGAAGAACTGATTAATCGTACAAATGAAAAATATCTGGAAAACGGATTGGCACTGATTCAGAAGATTCCTACCCCTATTACACCGATTAATATCGATAAACAAAGCAGACATATTACACTTGCTTACTTTGAAAAAAAGAGTACGGTAGATTATATCGGCGTGGTGCAGGGGATTCCTGTTTGCTTTGATGCAAAGGAGTGCGCTGTTGATACGTTTTCCCTTCAGAATATTCATGAACATCAGGTGGTGTTTATGGAGCAGTTTGAAAAGCAGGGCGGCATAGCGTTTTTTCTGATTTACTATACCCACAAGGATTTGTTTTATTACTTACCCTATGAAATGCTCAGATTCTTTTGGGACAGGGCAAAAGAAGGCGGCCGAAAGAGCTTTCGTATTGAGGAATTAAATCCGGAGTATATTCTCCCTAAGAAACAGGGAGTATTTGTTCCGTATCTTGATATTTTGAGCAAAGATTTGGAAGACAGAGATTTTTGAAAGAAAGTGTTTGACAATCCGGTTTGTTTTATATATACTGACTATAGTTTCGCGTGCTACTATGGTAGCGAATTAGCACTGTGATGCGCTAAAGCAAAAGAAAGGTGTGATTAATATGGATAAAAAATTACTGCATACACCGGAAGGCGTGAGAGATATTTACGGAAGAGAGTATGCCGGAAAACTGCAGGTACAGGAAAAGATACATAAACAGCTTAATTTATATGGATATGAAGATATTCAGACTCCGACATTTGAATTTTTTGATGTGTTTTCCAAAGAAATCGGAACAACACCTTCCAGAGAATTGTATAAATTTTTTGATAAGGAAGGAAATACATTGGTGCTTCGTCCTGATTTTACACCGTCTATGGCAAGATGTGCGGCAAAGTATTTTATGGATATGGATGTTCCCATTCGTTTTTGTTATCAGGGAAATACTTTTACCAATACGGGAAATTTGCAGGGAAAATTAAAAGAAGTGACCCAAATGGGGGCAGAGCTTATGGGGGATGGCAGCATTGAAGCCGACGGTGAAATGATTGCGATGATGATAGAGTCCCTTTTGGCTGCGGGTCTTTGTGAATTTCAGGTTAGTATCGGTGAGGTGGAATATTTCCGCGGACTGTGCAGACAGGCAGGACTTACCGAGGAAACAGAATATGAACTCAGAGATTTCATTTCGGGCAAGAATATTTTCGGTGCACAGGAGCTTCTTTTAGAAAAGGGAATTGACCAAAAGACTTGTGATATGTTTATGCAGATTACGGAATGCTTCGGCGCTATGGATGCTCTTGAAAAAGCAGAAAGCCTTGTGAATAATGACCGTTCTTTACAGGCAGTTGCCAGATTAAAGAAGTTATATCATGTTCTTTGCAGTTATGGAGTTGAAAAATATGTTTCTTTTGATCTTGGCATGCTCAGTAAATACAATTATTACACCGGCGTTATTTTTAAAGTATTTACTTACGGTGTAGGTGACGCCGTTGCAAAAGGCGGAAGATATGATAACCTGCTTGGATATTTCGGGAAAAAGGCACCGGCAATCGGTTTTGCGGTTGTAGTTGATGATTTATGGCTTGCTTTAAGCAGACAGAAGGTGGCGGATGCAATCATTGAGTGCAAGGTACAGACACTTACCTACACGCAGGAGAATTATGAGGACCAGTTGCAAAAAGCAAAACAGCTTCGAGAAGAAGGAATTCGCACGGTACTTACTCCGGCTTGTGATTCTGAAGTATAGGAGAAAATGAACATGAGTAATGACAGATATTTAACCTTTGCGTTGGGTAAAGGACGCCTTGCAAGTCAGACACTTGCATTGTTGGAACAGATGGGAATCACCTGTGAAGAAATGAAGGATAAAAGCTCCCGCAAACTGATTTTTGTAAATGAAGAGTTAAAGCTGAAATTTTTCCTTGCAAAAGGCTCTGATGTTCCCACTTATGTAGAGTATGGTGCTGCGGACATCGGCGTTATCGGTAAGGATACTATTTTAGAAGAAAACAGAAAAGTATATGAAGTGCTTGATTTAGGATTCGGAAAATGCAGAATGTGTGTGTGCGGACCGGAAGAAGCAAAGGAATTATTGCAACATCATGAGATGATTCGCGTTGCAAGCAAATATCCTAATATTGCAAAGGATTACTTTTATAACAAGAAGCATCAGACTGTTGATATTATTAAGTTAAACGGTTCTGTAGAGCTTGGTCCCATTGTAGGACTTTCCGATGTGATTGTAGATATTGTGGAGACCGGCTCGACCCTGAAAGAAAACGGATTGATGGTTTTGGAAGAAATTTGTCCATTATCCGCCAGAATGATTGTGAATCAGGTAAGTATGCAGATGGAGACGGAACGTATCAAGCATCTGATTAACAGCCTGAAAGAATTAACAGAAAGAAAAGAGGCGTAATTATGCGTATTGTAACATTAAATGAATCTACCAAAAGCAATTTGCTGGAACAGCTTTTGAAGCGTTCTCCCGCAAGCTACGGTACATATGAGCAGACAGTAAATGAAATCATTGAAAAGGTGCGAAAAGAAAAAGACGATGCACTGTTTGAATACACGGCAAAATTTGACGGTTGTGAAATTACAGCAGATAGTATCCGTGTGACAGAAGAGGAAATCAAAGAAGCGTATACGTTGATTGACAGTGAACTTATAGAAGTGATGAAAAAATCTGCGGCAAATATCGCTAAATTCCACCAAAAACAGGTGCGTAACAGCTGGTTTTCTCCGGAAGAGGACGGCAGTATTTTAGGAATGAAAATGCTCCCTATTGAAATTTCAGGCGTGTATGTTCCCGGCGGAAAAGCAGCCTATCCTTCCAGCGTACTTATGAATGTAATTCCTGCAAAAGTAGCGGGAGTGTCCCGCATTATTATGACCACACCTCCCGGAAAGGACGGCAAGGTAAATCCGGGCACACTGGTAGCGGCAGATATTGCCGGAGTGGATGAAATTTATAAAGTGGGCGGAGCTCAGGCAATCGCCGCTATGGCATTTGGAACACAGAGCATTCCCAAGGTAGATAAGATTACGGGCCCCGGAAATATTTTTGTTGCTCTTGCAAAAAAGGCATGCTTCGGTTTTGTCAGTATTGATTCCATTGCAGGACCCAGTGAAATTCTGGTGCTTGCAGATGAAACGGCAAATCCCAGATATGTTGCGGCTGATTTGTTATCTCAGGCAGAACATGACGAACTGGCAAGCGCTATTTTGATTACCACAAACAAGGAACTTGCAGAAAAGGTATCTGAGGAAGTGGAAGTGTTTACTAAAGAACTTTCCAGAGAGAAAATTATTCGTGCTTCCCTTGATAATTACGGATACATTTTTGTGGCAGAAAGCATGGAAGATGCTATTGATGCGGCAAATGAGATTGCTTCCGAACATTTGGAAATTTTAACAGCTAATCCATTTGAGGTAATGACAAAGATTAAAAATGCAGGAGCAATTTTCCTTGGTGAATATTCTTCCGAACCGTTAGGTGACTATTTTGCCGGTCCTAATCATATTCTTCCCACCAATGGGACAGCGAGATTTTTCTCTCCCTTAAACGTGGATGATTTTATGAAGAAAACCAGTATTATCTCTTACTCAAAAGCTGCCCTTGCAAAGGTTCACAAAGATATTGAGCTGTTTGCTGAAAAAGAAGGACTTACCGCTCATGCAAATTCCGTGAGAGTTCGATTTGAAAGTGAGGAATAGGAATATGAATCGTGTTACATCCGTAAACAGAAAAACAAAAGAAACAGATATTCAGGTTACTTTGGACATTGACGGCACCGGTAAAAGCCAAATTGAAACAGGAATCGGTTTTTTTGACCATATGCTGGAAGGCTTTTCCAAACACGGCTTCTTTGACCTTGTCATGAGTGTAAAAGGTGATTTGCAGGTGGATGGACATCACACGGTTGAAGATGCGGGAATTGTGCTTGGAACAGCCATTAAAGAGGCTGTCGGCGGTAAAGAAGGCATCCGCCGTTACGGTTACTTTATTTTGCCTATGGATGATGCTCTTGCATTATGTGCCGTTGATTTGTGCGGAAGACCGTATTTTTCTTTTGAATGTAATTTTCCAGTGGAAAGAGTTGGCGAACTTGATACAGAGTTGGTTCGTGAATTTTTCTATGCGGTGTCTTATTCCGCCGGAATGAACCTTCACATCAAAATGCTTTCCGGTATGAATGCACATCACATGATTGAGGCGATGTTTAAGGCCTTCGGTAAAGCACTTGATCAGGCAACCGGTAAGGATGAAAGAATTACAGATGTACTGAGCACGAAAGGAAGTTTGTCATGAGTGATATGCCCAAAATACTTCCCCCTGCATCTTTGGGAGAACCGAAGATTTCATGGGAGGAACTTAAGAAAAATTCAGACGGTCATGTAACGGTTGTTGCACAGGACTATCAGTCAGGTGAAGTGCTGATGGTAGCTTATATGAATGAAGAAGCCTATTATACAACATTCCGAACAGGGCGTATGACTTATTACAGCAGAAGCAGACAACAGCTTTGGATAAAAGGTGATACCAGCGGACATTACCAATATGTCAAAGAACTTTATGCTGACTGTGATAAAGATACGATTTTGGCAAAGGTGGAACAGGTGGGAGCCGCCTGTCATACAGGAAGCTATAGTTGTTTCTTTCAAAATTTGATTCATTAAGTCTTGTGATGCACTGCATATTGCATATATGCGGTGCATATTTTTTACAAAAAAGAAAAAGGAATGTGTATGAGCGGAAAAGTAAATACCAATCAAAAACTGGAACTGATTCGATCCATCAGAATGCAGAATCAGTATAACCGAAATCAGTGTCGTGAGAGGGAGCGTTTTTTGTACGGTTATGAGCCTGACAGAGAAAAGCGGCAGGAATTACATAGTGCAGAGATAAGTGCCGGTATCAGTCTGGATGGTAAGGGGTCTTTGCCTGCAACAGAGTCGGGGAGCCTCGGAGGCTTTCGGATTCGTTTTGTGATTGCAGTCTTACTTTTGGCAATATTTATATTCATGGACCTAAACGAAATAGATTTTTTGGGAAACAGTATGCGTGAAATTGCGGCACATCTTTCAGAAAGTGTTCCCGTAAAGGAAGTGCTAAATTCATTTGATTTATAGCCTCATTTCGGCTATACTGAAAAGGCAGTGTGAATGTTGTACACTGCAAAAATACAAGATATATACAAAAGGATTACTTTTTATGAGAAAACTGGCTTTGAGTGATGAAATATTAATGCAGGTGGAGAAGCCTGCCCGTTATATCGGAGGCGAAGTGAATGCCGTAATGAAACGGAAAGAACAGGTAAAGGTCCGCTTTGCCATGTGCTTTCCTGATGTATATGAAATTGGTATGTCGCATTTGGGAATACAGATTATTTATGATATGTTAAATCAGTTTGAGGATGTATGGTGTGAGAGAGTGTATTCACCCTGGGTAGACCTTGATGCCATCATGCGAAAAGAAAATATTCCTTTATTTGCACTGGAGTCTCAGGATCCTGTGAAAGAGTTTGATTTTCTCGGCATTACGCTCCAATATGAAATGTGCTACACCAACATTCTGCAAGTTCTTGATTTGGCAGGTATTCCGCTGCTTGCAAAAGATCGAAGCGAAAAAGACCCCATTGTAATCGGCGGTGGACCGTGTACTTACAATCCGGAGCCTATTTGTGACTTCTTTGATCTGTTTTATATCGGTGAAGGGGAAACACAGTACAGAACATTGATAGATTTATATGAGGAATACAAAGAAAAAGGGATGGGACGTGCATGGTTTCTTGAGCATGCAGCGCAGATTCCGGGGATTTATGTACCGTCTTTGTATGAAGAACTTTATAACGAAGACGGTACCGTGAAAGAGAGAAAGAAGCTGTCTGAAAAAGCACCGGATATCATCATGAAAGAAATGGTAAAAGATGTTTCTGATACCTATTATCCCATGAAGCCGGTAGTTCCTTTTATCAAGGTGACTCAGGACAGAGTGGTTTTGGAAATTCAGCGTGGCTGTATCAGAGGCTGCCGTTTTTGTCAGGCAGGGCAGCTTTATCGTCCGGTGAGAGAGCGCAATTTAGAATTTTTGAAGAAATATGCCATTGCCATGTTGGAAAATACGGGACATGAAGAAATTTCACTCAGTTCGTTAAGCTCCAGTGATTATTCGCAGCTACCGGAATTAATTGATTTTCTGATAGAAGAATGCAGCAGGCGTAAGATTAATATTTCTCTTCCGTCCCTTCGCATTGATGCATTCTCACTGGATGTTATGAATAAAGTCCAGGATGTAAAGAAGAGCAGTCTGACTTTTGCACCGGAAGCGGGCAGTCAGAGACTTCGTGATGTGATAAATAAAGGACTTACGGAAGAAGTAATTTTAAACGGTGCAAAACTTGCATTTGAAGGTGGATGGACAAGGGTAAAATTATATTTTATGTTGGGACTTCCCTTTGAAACAGAAGAAGATATCAAGGGAATTGCGGAGCTGAGTAACAAAATTGCAGCTACCTTTTACGAAACCGTTCCTAAGGAAAAGCGTAACGGGAAAGTACAGATTGTGGCAAGTACTTCTTTCTTTATTCCGAAGCCCTTTACGCCTTTTCAGTGGGCATCTCAGTGTCGTAAGGAGGAATTCCTTGATAAAGCTTATCTGACCCGTAAATCAATTACGGAGCAGTTAAACCAAAAGAGTATCAAATATAATTGGCATGAGGCAGATGTCAGTGTATTGGAAGGCATTATGGCACGCGGTGACCGCAAGATAAATCAGGTTATTTTAAAAGCATATGAAATGGGCTGTGTTTATGATGCATGGAGCGAGTATTACAAAAATGATGTCTGGATGCAGGCCTTTGAAGACTGTGGCGTAGATCCTGATTTTTATACGGTAAGAGAGCGCAGAGAGGATGAAATTTTCCCTTGGGACTTTATCGATTGCGGCGTAAGCAAGAACTTCCTGCTACGTGAATGGCACAGAGCACAGGAAGAAACCGTAACCCCTAATTGTCGCAAACAGTGTCAGGGATGCGGTGCAGCACGATTTGGAACCGGCGTATGCTTGGAAGAGAAGGAGGCATAAGGATGAAAGTAAGAATAAAATTTTCAAAAGAAGGTCCGGTGAAGTTTATCGGACACCTTGATATTATGCGATACTTTCAAAAGGCTATCAGAAGGGCTGATATTGATATTGCTTATTCCATGGGATTTAATCCCCATCAGATTATGTCTTTTGCATCACCATTATCTGTCGGGCATGAAAGCAGCGGAGAGTATTTCGATATTGAATTAAATTCCATCACAGATGTAGAGGATATTAAGAATCGTTTGAATGCGGTGATGACGGAAGGAATTAAAATATTGAAAGTTGCGATTCTTGATGACGGAGAGGGCAATGCCATGGCGAGTGTTGCTGCTGCAGACTATCTGGTTCGTTTTTCGGACAAGCTGATGCTTCCTGCTGACTGGAAGGAGAAACTGATTGCTTATTATGAGCAGGAGCACATTTTTGTTACCAAACAGACTAAAAAGAGCGAAAAAGAAATTGATTTAAAAGAAGGTATTTATAAATTACAGATTCGTGATGACGGTATTTTTATGCAACTCGATGCGGGAAGCGGCAGCAATGTAAAACCGGGATTTGTGTTAGAGCATTTCTTTGGGACGATAGGAGTAGAATTGCCTGAATTTCCGCTTAGGGTACGCAGGCTGGAAACTTACCGCAGAACCAAGAAAGGTAAGCTGATGCCGCTTATATCTTAGAAAACTGAGGATGTAAAAATGGGGAAAATAATTATTACAGAACAAAATAGCAGGCTTTTGTTATCTTTATTTGAGAACAATAAACCGGAATTGCTTACGGTAGTCCCGCCCTTGAAAGAAAAAGGGATAATAGGAAATATTTATCTGGCAAGGGTTAAAGATGTGGTTCCTGCCATTAAAGGAGTTTTTTTGAATCTGTCAGCGCAGCAAACGGTATATTTGCCGTTTGGGGAATGTCAAAATCTGCTTCTGGCAAACAGGGAACTTCCTATGAATACAGAAACCGGCAGAGTGTTTCTGAAACAGGGAGACGAAGTGGTAGTTCAGGTGTCAGGTGAAGCGGTAAAAACAAAGCCGCCGTCAGCAACCGGTAATCTGACTTTGACAGGCCAATATTGTGTTTGTGAGTATTTCGGACATGGTCTCAAATATTCCCACAAAATGAATAGCGAAAATAAAAAGTTGATTGACAGCTTCATCCGTAAGCAGGAAATTCCCGGAAGAAAAAATTATGGTTTTGTCATTCGCACCAATGCGGAAGAACTCACCGATTATGAAGCATTGTGCGAAGAAATGAGAAAATTTATTTCTGTATTTAACACCATTACCGATACTTATCGTCACAGGACCTGTTATTCCTGCTTATATCAAAAAGAGGCGGAAATTATCGGTGCTGTTAAAAATATTCCCATGGGAAGTTATGAAGAAATCGTCACAGACAGGGAAGAGGTATATACCTTGTTAGAAGAGAACCTTATGATGGATGACGGAACAAGTAAAGAACTGCGACTTTACCGGGATGAAATGCTTTCCCTTGCAAAACTCTACAGTATTGAGACTCATTTAAGAGAAGTTCTCGGAAAGCGTGTATGGCTTCCGGGAGGCGGTTATCTGGTGATAGAGCCTACTGAGGCAATGATTGTGATTGATGTGAATTCCGGCAAGACACAGGGGCGCGGAAGAAAGTATGAACAATATATTCTCTCCGTGAATTTAGAGGCAGCAAAGGAAGTGGCAAGACAGTTACGGCTTCGCAATTATTCCGGAATGATTATGGTTGATTTTATCAATATGGAGTGTGAAGAGGATAAGCAGTTGCTTTTGAAAAAACTTGACGGTTATTTAAAGGAAGACAAGGTGAGAACAAGACTGATTGACATGACTGCTCTTGGAATTGTAGAGATTACACGTAAAAAAACAAATAAACCGCTTGCAGATTTATTGTGCGTGAAATGATGCAAAAATGATGCATTTATGATGCAGATTTGATGTGTTTCCCTGTTATCGTATGTATAAAGGGAAAGAGGGGGACAATCATGAAACAAAAAGTTGTTATTATTCCGGCAGTTCTTCTTGCAATTATATTAGTTGTGTGGGTTCAAGTCACTTTAAACGGAAACTGTTTGGAGAGAAAAAACAATTCCGGTAAGGAAACGGATGTCCGGTTATATGAAGAGTTTTTGGATAATGAACTGGAACTGTATATTGACAAAGAAATGAATGAGATTTTGGCAGACCTTTCTTACGGAGAAAAGTTATCCGGTGAGGATGCATATACCTGTGTAAATCTGTCAGAATTAATACAAAAAGTAAATGCAGCATATTTAGATGAGGATGACCCAAGAATGGAATATATGGAATATGCTTATCTGGACTGCTGTAATGACAATAAACCGGAACTGGCATTAAGATTCAGCGGTCTTATGTCAGCGGATGACATGAAACTGACAATGATTATTGTTCAGGAAGAAGACAGACTGTTTTTAAGACATGCTTTTGAAGAATGGTCAAGGAACAGTGTTGTTATGACATATTTCGGTTATGTATATACTGAAGGGAGTGGCGGCGCTTTTACAGGCAGTTGTGAAGAATATCTGATTGGGACAGACGGCAAGGCTCATTCTGTTTATGAATCAGTATACACTTATGAAGAGCTTACATTGGATGATGTTACATTAGAGATTTTTCATCAGACTTATGTTATTAATGATAAAACATATCATGTCATGGATGAATATGTGAAAGAAATCGAAAACGGCGAAGCGTTTTGCGCTGCTTATGAAGAAAAGTATGGGAAACTTACTACGCCGGATGAAATGGATAAACTGATTTTGAAACGGCAAAACAGTCTTGGCGTGCAGGAAAAATGGATGCAAACAGATAATCCTGAATGGAGTATTGTAGAAAATAAGTGTTATCGGGATGATATTAAGTATAATGATTTACAATCTGAGCGTGATCGGGAGCAAAAGCAGAAAAAGGCGTTAAATGACAGTTGGACACTCTGTTCACAGATAAAAGGCGGTTACTTTATCCAGTCGTCAATGGCATTGCATTATAATTGGAATTATGCACTAAATGCTGTTGTTGCCGATTATTGTAATAAGCAGCAAATAGAAGACAAAACGTTTAACATTATTCATGCTGAGCCTTTGGATGAATATTTGTACAGTATTACCTTAGAGGCGTGTAGCTTTGATGAACGAGATATTTGTTTTATTGTACACCGGGATTCTGTTTTGCTTGGATTGGAAGAGAATACACGTTATGTGATGGCTGCCGACATCAGGGAAGGCGATCAGGCAACTTATCCGTTGGTTCAGAATTCCTATGATACGCATCTTAGGATGATTTCTTATAAAGAGCAGGCAAAGATTAATATAGCACAGCCATATCAGGTGAATGAACATGGTTTATATTCATTTGAAACTGATGTAGTTTATGCGATGAATCATTATCTGTTGAGGGAACATGCAGAGAATGATATAGAATGGAATATTGATATGAATTCTGTCAGCATGCTTGCAGGAGGGGAATTAAATATCATTCGATGCAGCAGTGGGGAGCAGAAAGTAGTGATGTTGCTGGATACTGTTAATGAGCAATATGCGATTATCAGAGGAATAGATGAATAATAGTATGTTTTTATCATATGTTTCTTCAAAAAAGTGCTTGACATAACATGGTCTAAATGTTATATTTTATGAGTATGCCGCATAACGAGGTCTAAGTGCGTTTAAAACGCCACCGTAATTAGCGAGAAACATCGGTTCAGGACCGGTGAGAAGGAGGTATCCCATATGTACGCAATCATTGCAACAGGTGGAAAGCAGTATAAGGTTTCCGAAGGTGATGTAATCAAAGTTGAAAAGCTTAACGCAGAACCCGGAGCTACTGTGACATTTGATCAGGTTGTCGCTATCAGCGATAAAGAACTGAAGGTTGCCGGAGATGTAGCTAACTCTACTGTAACTGCAACAGTTATGGAGCAGGGTAAGTATCGTAAAGTTATTGTTTACAAATACAAGAGAAAAACCGGTTACCACAAGAAAAATGGTCATAGACAAGCATACACACAGGTTAAAATTGAAAAGATTAACGCTTAGTATGTAGGAAAAGGTTATGACAACCATTACAATTTATAAATCCGAAAACGGAACCTATAAGAGGTTTACTTGCGACGGGCATGCAGGCTATGCCGATTACGGCAAAGACATTGTATGTGCATCCGTTTCCTGCTTGGTAATTAATACCATTAATTCCATGGATGAATTGGTTCATGAAAAGATGGAGATTACTACCAATGAAAAGAAAGGTTTGATTGATTGCAGGTTTTGCGGTGAGATTTCCTCACAGAGCAGACTTCTTATGGATTCTCTGATATTAGGATTGAAAGGTATCGTAAGTGATTACGGTAAGAAGTATTTGGAACTTAAATTCAAGGAGGTGTAAACCATGTTAAAGATGAACCTTCAATTTTTCGCTCATAAAAAGGGTGTTGGTTCTACTAAGAACGGTAGAGATTCCGAGTCCAAGAGATTAGGTGCGAAAAGAGCTGACGGACAATTCGTAAAAGCAGGAAATATTTTATACAGACAGCGTGGAACAAAGATTCATCCCGGCGTAAACGTAGGTCGTGGTGGTGATGACACTTTGTTTGCATTAGTTGACGGTGTACTTAAATTCGAAAGAAAAGGAAGAGACAAAAAGCAAGCTTCCGTATATCCTGTAGAAAAATAGTACGATGAATCGGGCTTCAAACATCTTGATTGTTTGAAGTCCTTTTTTGAATGTGAAAGGAAAACAATTATGTTTGCAGATAGAGCAAAGATATATGTCAGAAGCGGCAAAGGCGGTGATGGACATGTGTCTTTCAGACGTGAAAAATATGTTCCAAACGGCGGGCCGGACGGTGGTGACGGCGGTCACGGCGGCAGCGTTATTTTGGAAGTGGATGACGGTTTAAATACTTTGACCGATTACAGACATGTCAGAAAATATAAAGCGCAGGACGGTGAAAACGGCGGTAAGCGTAACTGCCGTGGCAAAAACGGGGAAGATCTGATTTTAAAAATGCCGGCAGGAACTGTTGTAAAAGAATTTGAAAGTGGTAAGGTAATTACTGACTTATCCGGTGATAACAGACGTTTTGTACTGTTAGAAGGCGGCAGAGGCGGTAACGGTAACCAGCATTATGCCACAAGTACCATGCAGGCGCCCAAATATGCCCAGCCTGGACAGCCGGCAAAGGAACTGGAATTACAGCTTGAACTTAAGGTGATTGCTGATGTGGGGCTTGTAGGATTTCCTAATGTGGGAAAATCTACCTTTTTAACTCAGGTAAGTAATGCAAGACCGAAGGTGGCAAATTATCATTTTACCACCTTGAATCCTCATTTAGGCGTGGTGGATTTGCAGGATGCAAAGGGATTTGTTATTGCAGATATTCCGGGTCTGATTGAAGGTGCTTCTGAAGGGGTTGGCCTTGGATTTGAATTTTTGCGTCATATTGAAAGAACCAAAGCAATTATTCATATTGTAGATGCGGCATCTACTGAGGGACGTGATCCTATTGCGGATATTTATGCCATTAATAAGGAATTGGAAACCTACAATGCAGATATTGCATCCAGACCGCAGGTGATTGCAGCAAATAAGATAGATATGATATTTGACGATGGTTCGGGAAACGATCCTGTTGAACTTCTTAAGAAAGAGTTTGAGCCCAAAGGAATCAAAGTATTTCCGATTTCAGCTATCAGCGGAAAAGGCATCAGAGAGCTTCTTTATCATATGAGAAACCTTCTTGATACCATTGATGATAAGCCTGTTATCTTTGAACAGGAGTTTTTCCCGGAATATATGCTGGCAAGTGGCGACGAACCATATACTGTTACGTATGACGAAAAAGAAAATGTTTATGTGGTGGAAGGTCCACGTATTGAAAAGATGCTCGGATACACTAACTTGGAATCTGAGAAAGGCTTTACTTTCTTCCAGAATTTCTTGAAACTTAATGGTATTTTGGAGCAGCTTGAAGAATTGGGAATCCAGGAAGGTGATACTGTACGTATGTATGGTCTTGCTTTTGACTATTATAAATAAGCCTGTTTGAAACAGGGATGAGAAAGGCGTGGTAAACACTTATGACAAGCAAACAGCGTGCCTATTTAAAAGGACTTGCGATGAATATCGACCCTATTTTCCAAATTGGTAAATCGGGACTGACACCGGAAGTTACAGAGGCGGTAAACGAAGCCTTTAATACAAGAGAATTGATTAAACTGGCAGTTTTGAAAAATTGCATGGAAGATGCAAGGGAAATCGCAGCTGTACTTGGTGACAGAACTCATTCTCAGGTGGTTCAGGTTATTGGGAAAAAAATAGTTCTCTATAAAGAAAATAAGGATCATAAAAAGATAAATCTTCCGTTATAAGGGCATACTAAAATTATGAAAAAAGAAAAGAAAATCGGTATTATGGGCGGTACTTTTAATCCGATTCATTACGGGCATTTGTTGCTTGCAGAAGCAGCAAGAGAGTTTGCCGGACTTGATGAAGTGATTTTTATTCCAAGCGGTAATCCCTATATGAAGGATTCGGAGGAAATTGAAGACGGAGTACACAGACTTGCCATGGCAAGTCTTGCCATATTGTCTAATCCTTATTTTTCTGTTTCTGATATTGAGATTAAACGTAACGGAAACACATATACCTATGAAACGCTGGAAGAATTAAAAGAAAAAAATCCTAATGCAGTATTTTATTTTATGATAGGTGCTGATAATCTTTTTTCCATAGAAAATTGGAAATATTCCGATAAAATTTTTTCGGGATGTACTTTAATTGCAGCGGCAAGAGGGAAAAAAACAGAAGATGAAATTATAAGACAGGTCGAAAGGCTTCGTGAGCGATATCATGCAAAAATTCTGCTATTGCCCGAAAAAAAGATTGATCTTTCATCTACGGAAATCAGAGAACATTTACAGGCAGGTAAATCTGTCCGTTATATGACACCGGAAGATGTGTGTTCCTATATTCGGGAACACCGGTTATACCAAAAGTAGATTCTGCAAAAGCAGAGGATTGGAGCGTATGTGAAATCGGCAGATATTAAAAAAATACGGAAAAGTATGGAAAAGAATTTGGATCATAAACGGTTTGAGCATACACTTGGCGTTGCTTATACGGCGGCAGCACTGGCTATGCGTTATGAAGTGGACATTCTGAAAGCACAGACTGCTGGACTGTTGCATGATTGCGCGAAATGCTTAAGTGATGAAAAAAGACTTTCCATTTGTGAAAAACACAATATACAGATGAATGAAATTGAACATAATAATCCGTTTTTGCTGCATGCAAAAGTTGGCAGCTATATTGCCATGAAAAAATTTCAAATTCATGACAAAGATGTTATCAATGCGATATTAAATCATACAACAGGAAGACCGGGAATGTCCTCCCTTGAGAAGATTATTTATATTGCAGATTATATTGAACCGGGGAGAAAACAAGCCCCAAATCTGGCAGAAATCCGAAAATTGGCATTTCAGGATTTGGATTTAGCTCTGGTAAAGATATTAAGCGATACACTTGATTATCTCAAAACCACAAATACGGATATTGATCCCATGACGCAACAAACATATGACTATTATAAGGAGTTTATCAAATGAAAGATGTGAAGGTAAAAGAAATGGCAACCCTTGCCATTCAGGCATTAGAAGATAAAAAAGCAGAAGATATCTGTGTGATTGATATCAGTGAAGTATCAGTGCTTGCCGATTATTTTATTATTGCAGGAGGTAACAATACCAGTCAGATTCAGGCTCTTTCCGATGCAGTAGATGAAAAACTGGGAAAAGCGGGATATCCCCTGAAACAGATTGAAGGATACCAGAGTGCCAATTGGATTCTGCTTGATTTTGGCGACATTATTGTTCATGTTTTTGACCGTGAAAACCGTTTGTTCTATGATTTGGAACGAATCTGGAGAGACGGTAAAAAAATTGATTTAGAAGAATTTAAGTAAAAGTAAGACGCATTTCTATAAGAGATGCGTCTTATTTTTCCCATTATACAACACGGAAACGTGTAGCATTTGGTATTATTCGTGCTTGTCGGTTCCTCTGTCAGTATACATATAAAAAGTAATCAAATATAAACCACTGATGCCGACCAATGCATAAATAATTCTGGAAATCAGAGACATGTTTCCAAAAATTAGTGCAACAAGGTCAAGTGAAAAAAGACCTATTAATCCCCAGTTGACAGCGCCGATAATTGCAATGGTAAGCGCTGTGCAGTCCAGATATTTATTATTCATTTTGACACCTCCTTGGACAATTTTTTGTCACAACCATATTGTTTCCGTTTTTATATAAAATATACAAAAGATTAAAATAATAAAAGCCGTTCATTTCAGAACAGCTTTTACAAAAATTTTTGTTTTGTATTGTTTATTTTAATGAAGAACACGAAATACGCCGAATACTTTCCCTATGATTTGGCAATCATCAACAATAATGGGATCCATAGAATCATTTTCAGGCTGTAACCTGATATGTCCGTCTTCTTTGTAAAATGTCTTAACAGTAGCAGAATCGTCAATCAATGCTACAACAATTTCTCCGTTTCTGGCGGTGTTGCAGGAATTTACAAAAATCTGATCACCACTGAAAATTCCGGCATTAATCATGGAATCACCCTTTACATTTAGGATGAAAGACTCACCCCTTGGAACAAATTCTGCAGGAACAGGGAAATAACTGTCAATGTTTTCCTCTGCAAGAATCGGCTGTCCGGCAGCAACCTGACCAACAACGGGAAGACTGACTGTTTCTGTTCGAACCATCTGAAAACTGTCGTCACAGATTTCAATTGCTCTTGGCTTGGTAGGGTCTCTTCTTATGTAGCCGTTTTTCTCCAAGGTTTCGAGATGTGAATGTACGGAAGAGGTTGACTTTAAATTAACGGCTTCGCAAATTTCACGAACAGCCGGCGGATATCCTCTTTTTAAAATTTCGTCTTTAATATAATTTAAAATTTCCTGTTGCTTAGCGGTTATTTTGCCGTATGCCATTGAAAATCCTCCGTTTCTGATATGTTTGAATCAAGTATAACACATCATTTATTGAAAAGCAAACATATATTCCAAATATTTGTTCGATTTTTCTTGAATAATCTATTGACAACAGAATGTTTGTTCGGTATAATTCAAACATACAGAACAGTTGTTCGTAACACTTGTTCGAAAACTTCGGAGGTGCATATGATGAATTACAGTGTAAGCGAGAGAAGAATCAGAAATAATAGAATCAGAAGAAGACGTCAATTAAAGCATCACATTGTAATGTTTATAACTACGGTATTGTTAATTTCATGTTTTTCCGTTTGCTTTTTCAGCTTTAAAGCCAAGGCGCAGTCCGGCTCTGAAGAAATTGCTTACAAATATTATAAAAGCATTACCGTAGAGAATGGCGATACCATTTGGGACTATGCAGAGAAGTATGCTGATAGCGAATATTATGATTCTTATGATTGCTATATCAAAGAAGTCATCCGAATCAATTCATTATCGGATGACTCCATTCAGTCAGGACAGTATATTATTATCCCTTATTACAGCTATGAATTTGTGGGATAATTATTTTATAATATATCTTGCATTTTAACTGTATTCATATGGTATGCATTTAGCTTGAATCAGAGATTTTCACGTAAACGTACTGCTTTGGCAGCCTGACGTCGTCTGCTGTCTTCCTGAGCCGCGTAATGCTTTCTGGTGGTATTTACATCTTTGTGACCGAGTACATCCGCCACCAGATAGATATCACCGGTTTCCTGATAAAGAGAAGTGCCGTATGTACTTCGCAGTTTATGAGGTGTTATCTTTTTTAAGGTAGTTACCGTTGATGCATATTTTTTTACAAGATTTTCTACGGCACGAACCGTAATCCGTCTGTTCTGCATCGACAGAAACAGTGCGTTTTCATGACCTTCAAGCGGTATAATATGATGGCGCTTTTCCAAATAATCATGAAGTGCATCCGCAACTTCATCACCAAAATAAACAACCGTTTCATAGCCGCCTTTTCGGCGGATTTTTATTCCGTTATTTTTAAAATCTACATCGTGAATATCCAGTCCGACACATTCGGAAACACGAATACCGGTACCGAGAAGTAGTGTTAACATTGCAACATCGCGTAGCTTAGTTTTATCATGATATCGTAATTGGTTTTTTGTCAGTTTGGTTCCGTCTTCAACCTGATCAAGTAATATGGCTACTTCGTCCGCATCAAGACGGATAATTTCCTTTTCATGTTGTTTCGGAAGCGGAACAAGTGCAGCAGGGTTTGTTTGAATCAGTTCTGAACAGAAAAAATAATTATAAAAGCTTTTTAGAGCAGACAGCTTTCTTTTTTTACCACGCTCATTGTTAGTGTATTCTTTGCCGTCTTTCACATAATAAGAGATATATTCCATATATTCTTCAATGTCTTCCCGTGTAATCTGATCCAATAAAGAAAGGGGAAAGCTTTCAATTTCTGTTTTGGCACAAATACTGTTGTGTGAATGGATAAATTCAAAAAATACGCGCAAGTCGTAAGCATATGCCAGACGCGTACGTGAAGATGTATATTCCTGAATTCCTCTAAAAAATTGCTTGCAGAAAGAGGGGAGGGTATTTAAAACTTCCCGCATTTTTAATGTATTGATATTGTTCTGTTCGTCATGATAGTTTTTGCTGTTTTCCAAAGTAGTTTACTCCGTTTTGTATTTTTCAATTCCGGTTTGTATTGCAGCAAACATCCGCTCTTTTACACCGGGATTTTCCAAGTTTAGTTGTCTGAGAAGTTGTTTGATATATTCGCGTTTGGTATGTCCGTCTGCAGGGCATGGACTCTTTACAACAGGTACGTCATATTTGTTAATAAAGCCGATGACATCGGCTTCCTGCATATACATAAGAGGCCTGATTGCCGTCAAATCCATTCGGTCCAAGTAAGTGACGGGAGAGAAGGTATGAAAGCGTCCTTCATATATAAGCGACATCAGCATAGTTTCTATGACATCATCTTTGTGGTGGGCATATGCTACTTTGTTACAGCCGGTAGTCTTAATTGCTTCGTTTAAAGCACCTTTTCGCATTTTTGCACAAAGGGAACAGGGATTGGTTTCCTTGCGCTGATGAAAAATAACGTCTGCAATATCTGTCTTGACAATGGTATAAGGAACTTCTAATTGATTACACAGTTCTTTTATTTTATCAAGATTCAGATTATCAAATCCTAAATCCACCGTTACGGCATGTATTTCAAACTTTTTGGGATAAAAACGCATAAGTCCGTGTAAACCATACAATAATGCCAAACTGTCTTTACCACCGGATATACCGACTGCAATTCGGTCATTTTCCTCAATCATGTGATAGTCATCTACAGCGCGTCTGATATAACTCATTAATTGTTGTAACTTCATGATGCCTCCGCTATTGTTAAGAAATAAATTAACTTAATTTTAACATATTTCGTAAATAATCCATAGTATAATTAGATAAAAAATGCTATACTTATTTATGTATACAGCATAAATATTTTTACGTGCAAAGGAGAACTGCAATATTATGAAATTTAATATTGATAAAAAATATATTACTATAGGAATTACATCTTTTTTTGTAGTGGCAGCATCAATTTGTTTTTATTATTTGATTTTTCACAGCGAAAGCTTTTCCGAAAAACTGAATGCAGTTTTTGTGATTGCAAGTCCGGTTTTATATGGTATTATTGTAGCCTATCTTTTGACACCTATTGTAAATTATTTTGAAAAGAAGTTATTGGAAGCGCTTTTTACACAAAAAGGGGACATGACCCCGCGTAAAAAGAAATATATGAGAATGATTTCTGTTACAATGACGATGGTTGTTGTTGCTATTTTCTTTTATGGATTCTTTTCAATTGTAATCCCTAATGTAGTAACCAGTATAAAAAATATTTCTGCGCAATTTTCATCGTATGTACAAACACTGAAATATTGGAGTAACAAATTTTTTGATAATTATCCGGAACTTGAACTTTGGGTAGTGCAGTTCCTTAATATGTATTCCGGTGAGTTTAATGATTATTTGAATAATAGTATTATTCCGCAGGTAGAATCTCTGGTGAAAACCGTTTCCTTAAGTTTGATCAGTGTGCTGAAATTCCTTTGGAACTTTATTATTGGTGTGGTTATTGCAATTTACGTGCTTTTCAGCAAAGAGACATTTGCCGGACAAGCCAAGAAAATTATGTATGCATTGTTTTCTACCAAAAATGCAAATCAGATTATATCCGACACCAGATTTATCAGTGAAACATTTATCGGTTTTGTCAGCGGTAAAATAGTGGATTCTATTATTATCGGTTTTTTATGTTTTGCAGGAACAAATATTTTGAATTTACCATATCCGCTTCTGATTAGTGTGATTGTTGGCGTAACTAATGTGATTCCTTTTTTTGGTCCTTATCTTGGAGCAATTCCATGTGCACTTTTAATATTAATGGAGAATCCGATAAAATGTTTGTACTTTGTGATTTTTGTTTTTCTGCTGCAGCAGCTGGATGGTAATGTTATCGGTCCCAAGATTTTAGGTGAGTCTACCGGATTGTCAGGTTTTTGGGTTATATTTTCCATTACCATTTTTGGTGGAATTTGGGGAGTTCCCGGTATGATTATCGGTGTTCCTTTCTTTGCAGTGATTTATGCCATGACAAAACGGCATACTGAGAGAAAATTAAAGAAAAAAGGATTGCCGATTGAGTCTGAAAAATACTTAAACGTGAAAAAAATTGAAGGAGATGTTTTTATTCCCAGAAACACCAATGAGCATAAGCGGTTTTTTAAGCTTTCTTTCAGCAAAAATCCAATGGACAAAGCAAATAAATTAGAAGAAATCGTGGAAGATGATGTGCCGGCAGAAGAAAAGGAAAGTGAAGGAAAAAAGGAGCAGTAGCAGTATGAAAATGGTGATTCAGCGGGTAAAGAAGGCAGCTGTATCGGTGGAAAATAGTATAATCGGGCAGATAGAACAAGGTTATATGATTCTTTTGGGAGTCAGTAATAACGATACAAAGGAAATCGCAGATAAAATGGTGCGGAAACTCTTGAATTTGCGTATTTTTGAAGATGAAAACGGAAAAACAAATCTTGATATAAAAAATGTTGATGGAGAATTGTTAATTATTTCACAATTCACATTGTATGCCGATTGCCACAAAGGTAACAGACCTTCGTTTACCAATGCAGGTAATCCGGAATATGCTAAGCAATTATATGAATATGTTATTCAAAAATGCCGGGAAGAAATCAAAAAGGTTGCACACGGAGAATTTGGTGCACATATGGAGGTTTCCCTGGTTAATAATGGTCCGTTCACCATTGTGCTTGATTCAGACGAAATTTTGAAGTAATGAAATCATAAAATAATTTGATTATAATCTAAGAACGATTCGGGTGATGATTTATGAAATTGATGATAATTTTACTGGTAGCTTTTCTGATAGTTGTATATATATATACTTTTGTAAAAATACGTAAAAGAAAACGTGCAAATTCTAAAAGTACCGTGGCAGAATTTCATAAAATGTATCACAAAAAGAAAGAACTTAATACATCACAAAATAATGATTCAAATTATAAAAAATATATTACAAAATATAATAGTTCCTTGGATTATATCAGCAAAGAGGATTTATAAACACATTGGGTTACATAATATTATTATGTTAACTTTTCACTAATGACTATTCGTTAAACTTGTGTTTTGCGAATAGTTGGCTCTGCAAGGCTATTTCTCCGCGCTACCGCTTGGAAGGCTTCCTTGCGGCAAATTTGTGAAGTTTCTGTAATAATGAAGTCGGAAGGTTTATCCGGCAAAGGCATAAACAGCCATAAGAAGCATACAATAAACCGGAATCCTACCTGCGTGATGGGATTCCGGTAATTACTAATATTAATTGTTTTTACTTTCAAAATCTTCAATATACTGGATAATCAGTTTTGCAGTTCCCTCTACACCGAGAACACTGCTGTTGATACATAAGTCATAGCTGTCCGCACGTCCCCACTTTTTGGAGGAATAATAGTTGTAATAGCTTTGACGTTGTTTATCTTTCTTAATGCACATATCACGTGCTTTAGATGCATCTAAATCGTATTTTTCCATTATACGTTTTGTTTTGACTTCTTCATCACCGTAAATAAAGATATGAAGGCAGTTTTTCATATCGTTTAATGCATAATCGGCACAACGTCCAACGATAACGCAAGGCCCTTCGTTTGCAATATTCTTGATGGTATCAAATTGTGCAAGAAATACTTTATGACTGATAGGCATATCAACAAAATGTGATGCGTTATATCCGAATGAATAGGTATCCATTACAAGATTGTAAAGGAAGGAATTAGTCGGACGCTCATCATGATTTTCTAACATTTCTTCACAAAAACCACTTTCTTTTGCTGCTCTTGAAAGAAGTTCTTTGTCATAACACTGAATATTGAAATGAGCAGCTACCTTCTGTCCTATTTCACGTCCCGCAGAACCAAATTGTCTTCCGATTGTAATTACTGTATTCATAGAAACCCTCCCTTTTCCTTACGGATTGTAAGCAGATATTTTTTATCCATCTACCTTTATATTATACACAAAATTCGTCTAAAATTCAATCTATTGTCAGAAAAAAGGAGCATGCCAAGAAAAATCTTAACATACTCCTAATGTTATCTGTTTATTGAACTATCAAATAGTGATATTCAATTATTTTGTTTCTTTTCCTAATAATACTTTACCACCATCAATGATGAGGATTACAGCAAGTACTACCAAAGGAACAATGATTACGCTCTGAAGAACTGCTGTGAACATTGCTGTTCCTTCAAGACCACCCATGATGGATGTAATATTGTTCTTGAAAGAGATAATCAAAGATGTAATTGTAGCGATGGACATGAATACAATAGGGATGTAAAGCATCTTGTTGTTTCTGCCCTGTCTCTTTAAGTAAGCAGCAAGTGCAAGGAATGCGGGTACTGCTACTAACTGGTTTGCTGCACCGAATAAAGGCCATACTTTGGAGTAACCTGCAAGGCAGAGTACAAAACCAAAGAATGCTGTAATAACGGTTGCAATGTACATATTTTCAAGCTTTAACTGTTTTCCAACCTTGGAACCTGCAAATAATTCCTGGAACATGAAACGTCCAAGTCTTGTACCGGTATCAAGGGATGTCAGACAGAAGCAGCTTACTGCTAACATGATGATGGTGTTTGTAGCAGCTACTGCTGTTTCACCAAATCCCATTGTAGCGAAGAAGTTGGAAATAGCCTTTGCAAAGATAATGGTAGGAGAAATATTTTCTAATCCTAACGCTTCTTTTACTGCAGCCTGGGAACCGTCAGCGGAAAGTGTACCGATAGCAATTAAGGAAATAACTGCAAGTACACATTCGATTAACATGGAACCGTAACCAACAAGTAATGCATCTTTTTCATTTTCAAGCTGCTTGGATGTTGTACCGGAAGCAATCAGTGAATGGAAACCGGAAATAGCACCACAAGCGATTGTAATGAACAATACAGGGAACATTGTGCTTCCACCTACGTTGAAACCAACAAAAGCAGGTGTGCTGAATGTTGTTGATGCAGGATTTACAATAGTTGCACCAATGATACCGATAACTGCAGCGCCCATCATAAAGTAAAGTAAGAATGAGCTTAAGTAATCTCTGGGCTGTAACAGAATCCATACAGGTGTTACAGATGCAATGATGATGTAAAGGAATACAAATCCAATCCAGAAGTTCTTAGGAAGATCCAGAGGACAAGCAAGACCGATAGCAACACATGCAGCAAGCAGGGCAACACCAACTACAGAAGCGATTGCCATAGGAGCATTCTTTCTGTAAACGATGAAACCAAAACAAATTGCAAGAGGGATGAACAGTAAGGATGCTGTTGCAACAGATCCGTTACTTGCACTTCCGCCGTGGCTTGCACCAACAAAGCTGTTTGCTACGATATCACCGAATGCAGCGATAACCAGTAACAAAACTAACCATGCGAATACTGTAAACAGAATTCTTGTTCTGCGTCCGATGTTTTCTTCGATAACTTCACCTAAGGATAAACCTTTATGACGAATGGATACGAATAATGCACCGAAGTCCTGAACTGCACCGAAGAAAATACCACCGATAACAATCCATAAGAAACAAGGAACCCATCCGAAAAATGCTGCCTGAATAGGTCCGTTAATAGGGCCTGCACCAGCGATGGATGAGAAGTGATGTCCCATTAAAACAGGTGTCTTAGCAGGACAATAGTCAACACCGTCTTCTAATTCGATAGCGGGTGTCTTTCTTGAGGGATCAATACCCCATGTCTTAGCAAGGTAACGTCCGTATGTAAGATATGCAACTACGAAAATTACAATCGCTAATAAGATTAATAATAATGCGCTCACAACAATCTCCTCCTATTAAAATTTTTTTCTTATGTTTGAGCATCTTATATAAAACAAATGCTTAGCACTTGTATATAAGCCTTTATGTAAGGTTTGTTCCGGTATCTTCCTGTTTGAAAGGTTGTAAGCCTCTCTCTTCCATTATCTGGGAAAAGGTAGGTTTTCCTTTTTCAATATCATCAAATACCTGCAGAAACATTTTCTTTTTATCCCGGCTGTGGTAGTTACTGAAAAATTGCTTATCCTCCAAAGAAATACAAAGAATACTTCCTTTGGAATATCCCCGGAAATTGAAAAGATATCCTTTATCAAACTTATACTTTTTGATTTTTTTGGACATCTGTTCCGATATGGGATTCTTAGAAACAATTACAACATTCAGATAACTGTACATATGGTTCTTTTCGGGATACTTTTCCCCTTTGCGAACCAGAACAGGTTCCATATATTCTTCGATAACTGCTTTGGCTTCTGCAAATGTTTCCTCGGTACAAGTATCTGTTTCTATAAACAGAACATGGTCATAACAAATGGTAGACCACATATTTACTTCTCTGACAAGTACGTATTTTTCAACCATTGAATAGAATAATCCATATGCCGGATATTCTTTGTTTTTTATTACATACGGCTGATATATATTAAAACTGCCTGAGTAATGTAGCAAAAGGCTGTCAAGATATCTTGCCGTTTCCATATCAATTACCTCTTTGTACTATAATTATGTTATGATATTATTTTTTAGTTCATATAATCTTAAATTTTTATTAAAAAAATAAATAACCAGTAAAAATAATATCACGATTTACAACATTTTTCAACAAAAAATACGAAATTAGATAATATTTACCAATTTCTTAAAGTATTCCGGAAGTGGTGCATCTGTCTCAATATATTCACCTGTAACAGGATGCTTAAAGCCTAATATCTTAGCATGTAATGTCTGCCCCTGTAAGTGGTGTACTACATCTCTCCTGCCGTAAACCTCATCTCCGAGTAACGGATAACCCAAATGTGACATATGCACTCTTATTTGGTGGGTACGGCCGGTTTCGAGCTGACATTCCACATAAGTATATTTTCCGAATCGCTCAATGACGCGATAATGAGTTACCGCTTCTTTGCCACCGGTGCTTACTACTGCCATTTTTTTGCGGTCATTTGGGTGCCTGCCAATCAAGGTTCTGATGGTTCCCTGATCTTCTTTTAAATTTCCACATACGATAGCGTGATACTTCCGGACAATGGTATGCTCTTTGAGCTGTGCTGCAATGGAGGCATGTGCAAAATCGTTTTTACAGGCGATAACGGAGCCGGTAGTATCCTTATCTATCCGGTGTACAATTCCGGGACGTAAAATACCGTTAATTCCGCTTAAGTTTCCTGCACAATGATATAGTAATGCGTTTACCAGTGTACCGCTGTAATGTCCTGCTGCAGGGTGAACTACCATTCCTTTCGGCTTATTAATGACAATGACATCATCATCTTCATATAAAATTGACAAAGGAATTGCTTCAGGTTCAATATCAGGTGTAACGGCAGGTGGTAATTGCAAAATAATTTTATCCTCTGTTTTGAGACGGTAATTGGCTTTCACTTGTTTGCCGTTTACCGTAACACGCTGTTCGGTAAGCAATTTTTGAAGGTATGAGCGTGACAAGGACTCCATAAGCAGATTCAAATATTTGTCTATTCGCTCCCCTTCTCCTTCTTCTGTTATAATAAAAATAAATTCCTGTAATTCTTCTGACATTCTTTATTTGATTTCCCTGAATTTTTTCTGTTTAAAACTTAAAAAATAAAAATCATTATCACTGTAAATAAAAAGTACCTGAATAACCAGTATAAAAGTAGCAACGGTCACATAAATATCCGCCATGTTAAAAATCGGAAAATTAATCAATACAAAATAAATAAAGTCAACTACATAATCAAACCTAAGTCTGTCAATCATATTTCCTATGGCGCCACCGGCAATCATGGTAAGAAGAACATGCAAGCTTAAATACTTTTTGTCTTCGGGGGTTTTAAAAAGAACATAAATAATCACACCTAAAAATATTACTGCCACGAATACAAAAAAGATTTTTTGATTTTGGAGCATACCGAATGCTGCGCCTCGGTTCTCCAGATAATTGAATTCCAAAACGCCGTCAATAATATTAAATGCCGGCTGGTCTTTTAATTTGATGACTGCCAGATGCTTGGTATACTGGTCGATTGCTACGAGCACCAGCAAAACAATCAAATCAATGATTAACAGCCATTTTTTCTTTATTTTCATATTGTCTGCCTTTCTGAGTTTTGTACTGTCAGTTATCCTTATTCTCCGTCTTCCACATAATGGATTTCCTTAAGGGCATTTAAGATGTCTTCATCGGTTACGGTTCTGTCAATTACTGCTTTACCTACTTTTTTCAGAAGCACAAATTTAATAGTATCGCCTTCCATTTTTTTATCAGATTTGGTTAATGCCAAAATTTCTTCCGGGTCAATATCTTCAATGGAAATAGGAAGGTTAAAGGGAACAAACATGTCTCTGACTTCATAATACTCTTCCATGGACAACCACTGATGCTTCCAGGAAATGAATGCTGCGGCAACCGCACCGAGAGCAACACACTCACCGTGGCTCATGGTGAAGTTTTTTGCTTTTTCAATGGCATGACCAATGGTGTGACCGAAATTAAGAAGGGCACGGTCTCCTTTTTCCGTAGGGTCTTTTTCCACAACAAGTTTCTTGATGGTACAGCTTTTCATGACCATTTCAATCAATGTTTCCACATCACGGTCACAGATTTCATACATATTTTCAAGAAGCCATTCATAAAACATGCCGTCTTTAATCAGGCCATGCTTCATAACCTCTGCAAATCCGCTGTAAAACTGTCTGTCATCTAAGGTTTTAAGGGTCGATATATTCATATAAACAAGTTTTGGCATATAAAATGCGCCTACCATGTTCTTGTATCCGTCAAAGTCTACACCTGTTTTCCCACCGATACTGGAATCACTCTGTGCTAATAATGTTGTCGGAATCTGAACAAAATCAACACCTCTTAAGTAGGTAGCTGCAATAAATCCCGTTATATCACCGGTTACACCGCCACCCAAAGCAATCAACAAATCTTTACGGTCAAATTTTTCTTCTATTAAAAATTTGTAAGCACTTTTTACAGTGTCAAGTGTTTTGTTTTCTTCACCTGAAGGGAAGGAAAAAAGAACATTTTTTTTACATTTTCCCTCTAAAGCCTGCATTACCTGTTCACCATATAAATTGTTTACTTTTGAATCAGTAATAATACATATCTTCCGTTCTGCCGCATTTAATTTTTCCAGTTCTTCCCATAATAAATCAAAGGAGTCGGTAAATACGATATCGTAGCAAGGTTTTTTCTCGTAGTTAATAGTAATTCTTTCAGCCATAAATAATTCCTCCGAATAATGTATTTGCTATGAAGAAAAAACTTCCTGCCGAAACAGGAAGTCTTTTTTATAATCCGTTATTAATAGGAACATCAAATGATCCAGATAAAATTTCCTGAAAATCTCCGGATATATCAACAATAGCCGGTGTAATGATAAATATGTAATGAGATATTTTCTGCAGATTTCCACTGATTGCAAAGCAGGAACCTGAGGTGAAATCAATAATTCTCTGTGCAATATCTACATCAAGTCCTTCCAAGTTTAATACTACGGTACGATTTGCAAGAAGTGTTTCCGTAATTTCTCTTGCATCTTCAATTGAAGTAGGTTTAATCACGCATACTTCCATTCCGTTTCCTGTTTTCTTGGTCTGACGCATAGGAGTAATCTTTGGAGCAGTTTTCTTTATGACCGCTTTTTCTTCTTCCAATGTCTCCATTGCAGGTTCTTTTACGGGTGTTACCTTTTTGGGTTTTTCTTCTATGGGTTCATCATCATAATAGTCGTCATCGTAAAAATCGTCATCATCTTCATTCAATTTCATGTAATTAAGAAATTTATCCATTACTCCCATGTTAGTACACTCCTTTTATACTGTATATTGCCTGTCTCCGAAAATGCCTGTCCCAACACGGACATAGGTGGCACCTTCCTCTATGGCAACTGCATAATCTCCTGTCATGCCCATTGACAAAACATTCATATTAACATTATCAATGTTTTTGCTATTTATGTCAACAAGTAATTGTCTCAGCTTCGCAAAATATTGTCGATTATCTTCCGAATTATCAACATATGGTGCAATTGTCATAAGTCCTTCAATTTTAATGCCGGGTAAAATTGCAATTTGACGGATTAATTCTTCCGCCTCCTGCGGTGATACACCGTATTTTGACTCCTCTCCCGCTACATTAACTTCAATAAGAACAGATACCGTTACTTCTTTTTTTAGAGCTTCCTTACTGATTTCTTCTGCAAGTTTTAGCGAATCCACGCTATGAATTAATGCCACTTTACCAACGATATATTTTACTTTATTGCGCTGCAGATGTCCAATCATATGCCATCTGATATCCTGTGGCATTACTTCATACTTGTCAATCAGTTCCTGCACTTTATTTTCACCAAAATCGCGGCTTCCTGCTTCATAAGCTTCAAGTAACATGGATACCGGTTTGGTCTTACTTACAGAAATTAAGGTGATATCCTCTGTATTACGCCCGGCTTTTTCCGCGGCCAAGTTCATAATTTTTTTTACATTGCTGATATTTTGGGCAATCATAGTTCACCTCGGTTATTCATTGATGATTTCATCTTCTTCAACAGATGCAGCATCTAAAACGATGTAGTCATAAACATTCAGACCATACTGTGTATTAGATTTTACAATTGAATATTCCTCGTTCTGATACAGAATATTAATTTGTTTAAAGTCAGCATATCCTTTATTGATATTGTACACGCCGATTAAGGTTCCGCGTTTACTGATGGATTGTTTTTGCGTAGACTCCGGTTTAATAATGTAATCACCGATTCTAAGCTGGGAATCGTCCAGATAATATTCTGTTTCTGTTTCATTGTAAATTGTTGTTTCTACAAATTCCGTGGTTGCAGTACCGTTTTCGTCAAAGGCTTCTCTCATGACACCGGTATTGCCGTTTACACCGCTCTGTGTAACATATTCCTTCGGAACAATAAAAAATTCTTTCTCCACAATGGAGGAATTAGGAATTTTCAGTCCCGTTTCGTCTTCTGTAATCAGTTCTATATCAATAAAACGGTCAGTACAAAAAGTAACCATGGAGTTGTTGAACTTTAACTCGATAAACACCTCTCCGTCCGGATTGGTATAGGTAGATACTTCTCCCCAGGAAGTGTTTTGGTTTTTGAGAAATTTTACTTTCACATATTCCAGTTCAACCAGTTCCGCAGCCTTTTCTTCATCTGTCTGTATGACAATAGACCAGTCTTCGTTTGTCGAAAGCTTATAAACAGGGTCGCCGTTTGCAATCAGTTCATTGCTGATAAGCTGTTTTTTTTCATATTCATCATTTTCAAACAAATCGCTTGTAAACTGCTCTATAGTTAAATCTTCATATCCGTCTACAGAGTAAATAACAATTCCGGACTTAGGAGCAGGGCAAAAAGCAACTAATTCGGAAATGCCGGAACTGTTGATTTTATCAATATTTTCAAGAACGTTGGCATTTGCCAGCTTAAGAACTGTACCTTTTACACTGTATTTAAAGTCATAGGTTTGAGCAAATTCTGTTTCATCAAAGTTAGAAGTAAATCCTAAAATTTCTGTTTTGAGTTCTGATAAGTCTTTGTCTGACAGGGAATTTTCACCGCTTCCCTCATCAGTCAGATATTCGGAAAGCTTTCCGGATTCATCCAAGGTATATACAAGATTACCTACTCCAACTCTCTCTCCTTCACGTGCATAGTAATTGATATAGCCGGCCTGGGAAGCTGTCACAATTTCCTCCGAGCGAAGTGCAATGCCCTGATATACATTATTGGAAGATAAGGAACCTTCTTTTACCTCATAAGGAACAATGTGTTTTTCCGTAAAATAGCCGAATACACAGACAACAATATAAACAAAAATAGCCGCAAATATCACCATGCCGATATTGATATTAAGCGGTTTTCTGTATTTAACTACATTATCGTCGCCGTTTGCTCTCAAAATAATTACTCCTTACTGCATTTTCCTTTTTTCATAAAAAAACCCCAGAAAGACTCCGGGGTTTATGTAATAACGAAACTTCTTATAAAGAAACGATAACTTTCTCTTTTAATGAAGCCGGAAGTTCATCTTCATCAAGTGATACACTTAAAACAAAGTTTACTCCGAATTTCTCACTGATTGCTTCTATCTGGTTTACGATTCCTTCGATATCGCCGTCTTCCTTGCATGCAATCTTTAAAAAGCTGTCAAAATACATCTGCTGTAAATCATGATCCTGTGAAATGATTCCACAAATAAATCCAACAAATGCGTCTGCACTGGTAATCATGTAATCTGAAACATCAATCAGTCTGATTTTGTTATTCAGCTCATACATGTGTTTGGTACTCTTGTCCAGATATACGATGTTGCCGGATACATTCTGTACTTCAGTATTAACTTTATCTAACAAATGTTTCGTTTTGCCTTTTCCCTTTTTTCCGATAATTAATTGAACCATTGGTAATCCCTCCTGAAGTATATTCACTATATATATATCGCCTAAAGCAGACTCTATATAACATGTATTTATTATAAAATATTATGGCATAAAAAACAACTGTTAATTGTTTATTTTGTTTAATAATTCTGACATTTGTGTATACAACTCATCTCTGCTGTCCGCGCGTAAAATAACAGAAATATAAGGATTGCCGGAAGTATCTCTGGAAAGAAGTACCAAACAATGTCCGGCAGCATTTGTTGTTCCTGTTTTGCCGCCATACACGGTAACACCTGCAGGGGATTCCTTTTCACCATGCAAAAACAAATTAGTACTCTTTACATTTAATTCTTTGGAATTACCTTCTTTGTCAGAATAAACGGTTGAGTATGACGACATACCGATGATGTTGTTGAACATATCGTATTTGATGGCTTCGTTCATAATCAGATATATGTCATATACGGTGGTGTAATGATTGTCATCCGATAAACCGTGGGGATTCACAAAATGAGTGTTGGTTGCCCCAAGAGCCAATGCCTCCTGATTCATCAGTTCCGCAAAACCTTCCACAGAACCGCCAATACCCTCTGCAATCATTATTGCGGCATCATTTGCGGAATTAATCAGAAGAACATGTAAAGCCTGTGTAAGAGTCATTTGATCTCCCGGTTTTATCCCACAGGTTTGTGCATCAGATTCCAAATTTGTTACATTCTCTGAGGCGGTCAGAAGCATATCTGTTGAACCGTGCTTTAACGCAACCAAAGCAGTCATTACCTTGGTCAGACTGGCCGGATAAAGCTTTTCATGTACATTTTTTGCATAGACAGTTTCTTTTGTGTTAATATCAAACAACGCTGCGCCGGAAGCATTCATTGTTATGCTGTCTGCCGCAACATTCTCAGAAACCACACATAAGTCTGAAGCAAAGGGCACTGCCGCTGAAACGGCTTCTTCCCTGTTTACAATTCGAAAACTGCTACTGGATGCATTTACAGTGTAAGGTATCTCATATCCTGCACCACAGCCTGTTATACAAAAGGCACATCCAAATGCGGTAAGTAATGCTATAAACTTTTGAACTTTCTTTGGTGGTTTACTTATAATTTTCACGCCACTCCAAATCTCCTCTGTCTAAGGACTTGATGAGCAATTCCGCTGTTGCAAGATTTGTTGCAAGCGGAATATTATACATATCACAAAAACGGACAACATTGTTTACGTCCGGTTCATGAATTTTTTTGGTTACAGGGTCGCGAAGGAAGATAACAAGGTCAAGCTGGTTGTGTTCAATCTGCGCACAAAGCTGCTGCTCTCCGCCCAAATGACCTGCAAGATACTTGTGAATATTTAAGTTGGTAACTTCTTCAATCAGACGTCCTGTTGTTCCTGTTGCATATAGTTCGTTTCTTGATAAGATGCCTCTGTATGCAATGCAGAAATTCTGCATCAGTTTCTTTTTGGCATCATGTGCTATAAATGCAATGTTCATATATACCCCTCCAAAATAATACCCTTATATACTCGCAAACTTGCGCTGACGCGCTTCTTTGTCTGCTGCGCAGACGGTTTGCACTTATTATTATACATCATTTTTGCTTACATTGTAACCCCACATTTAAAACAAATCCGATTCCGATAAAGGAACTGATTAAGGATGTTAATCCATAACTGACAAACGGAAGCGGCAACCCGGTATTGGGCAAGAGGTAAGTCACTACCCCGATATTGACAAAACCCTGAAAACCAAGCTGTGCGCCGATACTTGCCGCTATAATCGTTCCCGCAATATCCTTTGCCCGCCGTGCAATCAGAAAACATTCCACACTGATAAACAAGAATAACAGAACAACAGTACAAGTGCCGATAAATCCGAATTCTTCGCCGATAACCGCAAAGATAAAGTCTGTCTGCTGTTCAGCAATAAAATCTGCATTTTTTACGGAGCTGATCTGGTTATTTTTGTATCCTTTTCCGGTAAGCTGTCCGGAACCGATTGCCATGACGGAATACTCCTGCTGATATCCTTCGGCATTGGCATAGTCTTCTTTATTAAAGAAAGCAATGATTCTGTTCCGCTGGTAATCGTTAATCAATTGTTGATCCGGCTGGAGAATAAGCGTGATGGCTATAATTGCTGTCGGAATGAAAACTGCCAGAATACCGATAATAATCTTCCAGCTTACACCGCCTACAAACATAATGGTACAAAAAATCAAACAAATAATAATTGTGGTTGATAAATCAGGCTGTTTAAATACCAAAATGGCCGGAATCGCGAATAAAACTACACAAGCCGTAATATATTGAAATGTATTTAATTTTTCCTGATGTTTGTGAATAAACTGTGCAAAAAATAAAATAATAAATATTTTGGCAATTTCGGATGGCTGAAACCTGATGCCTCCCAGTTCAAGCCATCTTTGCGCACCACCGGCATCATCACCCATAACAATAACAAGAACCAGCAGACATGCATTAAAAATGTAAATAAGCCAATATAAATTCAATATGACAGAATAGTCAAATAACGATAATACCAACATCAGAAACACACCGAAGACAAAGCCCAGAATCTGCTTTGACTGTAACGATTCCTGCGCACTGCCTACGGCGATGATTCCGATGATTGCTAAAGCAATTACCATAATCGCAAGTTTGAAATTGTAGTCCCGTATTCTATACTGCTTTAACATAAATTAACCTTTCAACGTTTATTTACCGTGTATATCCAAAATAGGAATATTGGCATACAACATCGGTGTTTTCCCTTCATGTCCTTTGTTTCCTGTTTTGCTGATTTGTATTTCCATAGTCTGTGTATCTATTTTCATGTATTTTGATATTACTTTTGCAATATCGTTCTTAATCATTTCCATCATTTCAGGAGAACAGTTGACTCTGTCGGAAATAAGTAAAATTTTAAGTCTGTCTTTCGCAATTTCTCTTGATTTTTTTCTGCTGAAAAAATGTTTGATTCCCATATAGTCACCCTCCCTAATTTTTGTGGAAAATACCTGACACTCTTGTCCAAAAAGAAATACCTTTATCAAATTCAATGAAAGGTGTTTCTTTTCCTACTACACGATAACATATATTCTGATATGCTTTTCCTGCCAGTGTATTGTTTCCGACCAGAGGCTCTCCCTGATTGGTTGCAATGACTACGTTTTCATCATCCGGCACAATACCGATTAAGGGAATGGATAAAATATCCACCACATCTGAGGAACTCATCATTTCTCCGCGTCTTACCATATCCTGACGCAAGCGGTTGATAATCAAATCAATCTGTTTGAATTCATTTGCTTCCAAAAGACCGATGATTCTGTCCGCATCCCTGATTGCAGATACTTCCGGTGTGGTTACCACAAGTGCACGGTCTGCTCCTGCAATGGCATTTTTAAATCCCTGCTCAATTCCTGCCGGACAGTCAAGAATAATATAATCAAAGCTTTCCCTGAGCTGATTTATCATTTTTACCATCTGTTCCGGTGTGACTGCAGTTTTATCTTTGGTTTGTGCCGAGGGCATCAGGTAAAGACTTGGATGTCTTTTGTCCCTGATTAGCGCCTGCTTGATACGGCATTTGTTTTCTACTACATCTACCAGATTGTATACGATTCTGTTTTCCAGTCCCATTACAACATCCAGATTACGAAGTCCGATATCCGCATCAATCAGCACAACTTTTTTGCCCATGGCCGCAAGGCCTGTTCCTACATTTGCGGATGTGGTTGTTTTGCCCACACCGCCTTTCCCTGACGTGACGACAATTACTTCACTCATACGTTATCCTCCTAAATGAATTAATTTTCGTCCCCTGAGTCCCTTATACGGGTAATTCACTCAGTAATTCTTTTGTAAGGGAATCCATTACGATTTTCTCATTTTTTACGTAAGCGATTTTCGGCTGTACCTTTGGTTTGATGGACCACTTGTTTGTTTTTTCTTTGGAATGATATTTGAAATCACCGATTTTTAATCTTTCCGGTGACATTTCAAGCGCTGCAACATAATGTCTTTCATCTCCGTTTCCGCCTGCATAGGCTTCTCCGTAAAGACCGCCCAAAACAATAATGTCTCTTGAGGAAATAACGGCACATCCGGGATAGACATCGCCCAAAATTACAATACTTGACTCTGTTTCCAGTACTTCGCCGTTTTTTAATGTTCCTCTGAAAAATTGCCCTTCTCCGCTTAAGGAGTCTTCCCAGGAGGAATCTGTCCGTTTCAATGCTTTTACAAACTGTTTTTCGGTTTCTTCATCTTCACCCACAAGACACATGAGTCTGATGTCGGAATTCTCACAAACAGCATCCGCAATTTGTTTTTCTTCTTCCTCTGTAAGACTTCGTCCTTTTAAGGAAAGTGCCATTTTGGCATCTTTGAAAAAACTGCTGGATTCTTTGAATTTTACCACAATATCCGCAAGAAGCTCTTCAAAGGGAATTGCAGGGTCTAAATGAAGAACGATTCCGTTTTGAAAGCTCTTGATAATAACTGAATTTTTCATGGTAACTGCTCCTTGTTTTTTTAATCGGTTACGGCGGTACTGTCTGTCATCTTGGTTGCTGTACCGGTAATCAGTTTTTCTTCATCTTCCAATTCATAGTAATATCTGATGACATCCTTGGAAAGCTGTGCCGCGTAGGTGGATGTATAGCCGTTGGCAATTCTGGTTGCAATGGCAATTTCAGGTGCATCATAAGGTGCATATCCTACAAACAATGCATGGTTGGCACGATTTTTATTTTCTTCGGCGGTACCGGTTTTACCGGCAACATCTACACCGATATTGTTAAAATAATATTTTGATTCTACTACTTTACGCATACCGGATTGAATGGCTTTCCATTCGGAAGGCTCTAAATTCACTTCGTTTCTCACGGTAGCCTGATTTTCTTCAAGTAAATTGCCGCTGTGGTCGGTAATTTTGCTGACCAATGTGAGGTTATAACAGGTTCCGCTGTTTGCTACTGTAGTGACATAACGTGCTAGACCCACTGTGGTATAACTGTTAGTACCCTGACCGATTGCGGAACGAACTGCGTCCGTATCGGATGTTTGCGGAGTCGATTCCTCAATTTCAATACCGGATGCTTCATCAAGACCGTATTGGCCTGCATAATAAGCAAGCTTTTGAAGACCAAGATCAGGGGAATAACTGTCTCCTGTAAGGCCAAGCCGGTATCCCAATTCATAAAAGTATACGTTACAGGACTCTTTAATGGCTCCGGTTACATTAAGCATACCGTGACTTCCCTGCCCGTAAATCCAACATCTTGGTGGTGGCTCGATTAAGGTAAACTGTCCATCACATCTGAATGTAGATGTTGTTGTAATAACTCCTTCTTTCAAGCCTGCTGTGGATGAAACCATTTTAAAGGTGGAACCGGGAGCTGTTTTTTGCTGGGTAGCATAATTAATCATTGGTGTTGATAAATCGTTTAATAATTCTGAGAAGTATTCTGCATCAACACCGTTTGCCATTTTATTATTATCATATCCGGGATAAGATACCAGTGCCAGGACTTCTCCCGTATTGACATCCGTAATGACCATAGAACCGCTATGCGGGTCAAGAGCAAGCTGCGCCGGCGTAATATCCAGATTCTGGATGCGGTTCATGATAAAGGTATAGGCAGAGATTCTGCCGCTTTCAAATTTTTCGAGTTCATCTTCCTCTACAACGACAATGTTCTGCTCAAGCAAAAGACGGCAAATTTGTTTCCCGGTAACGGTGTCGTCTTTTATCATATATTTATACATCTTCTTTGAAAAATCCAAATTATCTTCCAAATGAAGGAAAATGTAATCAATGATTTTGTTATAAATTTCTTCAGAATCGGAATATTTGTTGCTAAGGTCAAGTTTTGTTACATCAATCCAGTTCATGGCAATTGCATAATTCAAATACTCATTCAAACTGATGACTTCTTCTTTGGTCCATGCAATATATGTGGCATCGGAAGTATCTACTTCGCTTCGCATAATAATGCCGTTTGAGTAAAGCATTTCGGCAATGAAGCTTTCATACACCTGATATTCCTGTTTTAACTTATTGTATGGGGTACATGTACTTTCCAGTTCTTCCCGTAATTTTGTAAAGACAGATTCCTGTCTTTGTATAAACGCTTCCTGTACAGCTTTTTCCGTTTCACCGGCATTGCTGTCAGAGAAATGTTCCGTATCAATAATGTTGTTGTTAATTAATGCAAAATACACATCATAAATCGGTATTTTAATTTTACTGCTACTGACATCTTCCGTGTTAAATTCTTTGACATTGATAATATTGGTATATAAAATACTTGCCAGCTTTTCTTCCAAAATTTTGTAAGCGGCAATTTGTAAATCCTTATCAATGGATAAATAAACGTCATTACCTGCAACAGGTTCTACATAGTTACTGGTTTCAATGACTTTTCCTACACTGTTTACAAAAACGGTTTCACTGCCCTTTTGTCCTTGGAGATAACTTTCCATGGACTTTTCAATTCCAAGTTTACCTACCGTATCATTCATATCATAGGAATCTTTACCGTTTTCTTCATTGAGTGTCTGTAATTCTTCCTGCGAAATTTTACCGGTGTAACCGATAATTTGTGAAAAATAAATACTGTCAACATATTTTCTGACGGTATCTTCCACAATGGACACGCCCTGCAATTCATTACAATTTTCCATAACAACAGCAACAGATGCTTCACTGACATCCGTGGCAACTGTGGTTGCAATATATTTCTGATAGCTGTTGTTGTTCATATCATATCGAATGGTAAGAATTTTCAGCACATCTTCTTTGGTGTAACCTTTTCCTGCAACAAAGGTATCTTCTGTATCTTCTGAGGTGTATTCTCCGATACGGAATCTGTCCCAACCGCAAAGATAATCAATCACGTCCTGTGCAGTAGCGGTTTTTTCTTTTTCTTCCAGCTTGTCAATGGTGGTATGTCCGTATACATCGGCAAGAAAACGGGACAATTGGGTTCCTTCCACCGCAAAAGCATACTGGCGGTTTTTGTCCAAAACAATCTTAAAATCGCTGACTGTTTTATCTCCGTTGGATTCCAATATCTGAATCAATTCATAAATGGTGGAATTTAAATTGTAATTTTTCATCTTTCCACTTTCATAAACATCTTCTATGGCAACGGAATGTGCCAGTTCGTTATAGGCAAGAAGGTTACCGTTTCTGTCGTAAATACAGCCACGGCTTCCTGAAATGGTACGCTCTTTCATAATTTTGGTTTCAAAAGAATCCAAATATGCTTCTCCGCTTACTATCTGCAAATCAAACAATTTGTTGATAATAATAGCCGCAAGTGTACACATTACCAGAATCATAACGAATATTCTGGAAGATACCATATTCAAAAAATTTTCTTTGAAATCCTCAAACAAATTTCCGGGCACTCCTTTGTTCTTTGTCTTCAAGTTTTCTGTTTATCCATAATATTGCAGGATAAAGGAAAAGCGTCACCAAAATGGTATATACCATTTCGGGAAGAATAATGTTTAAAAAATAATAGGAAAAGTGGAATCTTCCCCTTAACAAAAACATGGTAATATAACAAAGCATTCCGTATAATAAATCACTGCCTAAAATCAGACCCAATGGCAGTTTAATATCTTCAGGATAAAATATGCCGTTAAATTTACCGTTTAAATAGCCAATATACATATAAATCATAGCGTATAATCCAAGGACACCTCCAAAGAAAATATCTACAAGTAATCCGCAAAAGAAACCGATAATCAGTCCTGTCTTTTCACCACGCATAAAGCCAAAGGAAGCAGTCAGGACGATCATTAAGTTAGGTACAATTCCACCGAATTCCAGTTCTTTAAAAACAGTGCTTTGCATAATAAAGCTAAAAATAACCAGTGCGGCAGATAACAAAAAACGTCTCATAAGTTATGAATCTCCCACTGTCTGTTTTAATTGTGTTACTACAAGCACTTCTTCCAAATGTTCAAAATCAACAGCCGGTGTAATCAGACCTGATTTTGTAAGGTTGTTGGAATCAACATTGATGCTGGATATGTATCCGATTAAAATGCCGGGAAGATACTTGTCACTAACGTTGGAAGTAACAATTTTATCTCCTTCTACAACTCTGTCTGCACTGTCTACCAGTTTTTCAAAGCTGATAACACCTTCCGCATAAAGCTCTAAATCTCCGCTTACAATCAGATTATCCGATGTAGAGAGTACCATGCCGCTGGTGTTGGAATTATCGGCAATAATGGACATTACTTTTGCCCAATTAGGTCCTACATCAGTGATACGTCCCACAAGACCGCTTCCTGCCATTACGTTCATATCTATGGCAAGTCCGTCATCATAGCCTTTATCTATGACAAAGGAATGAAACCAGTTACCGGTATCCTTGGCAATAATACGTGCACCAACTTTATCATATTCATCATATTGGGCATCCAGCTCATATAGTTCCCGCAAATTGGTAAGCTCATATCTGTCCTGTTGCAGACGGATGTTTTCCATGGTCAGTTCATCAATCTGTGCTTTGAGTTCTTCGTTTTCCTTTAACAGGGAACGGATTTGCACCAGTTCTTCAGAGCGGGTATGCATCCAACTTCCGGCTTTACTGATTCCTTCCTGTAAGGGTGTCACAAAAAAGCCTCCTATTGTACTTGCAGGCGCACTCAAAATATCCGTATGAAATGTCAATACAATCAAACCCGTACAAAGAATTGTTAAAATAAAAAGGAGATATTTACCGGGTAGTGTAAACTTCTCTCCTTTTCTTTTTACTATGGGACTCATCTACTCATTCCTTCAATAGTATAAGCAACTGATTTATAATTATCATCCTTAATAATCTTGGCAAGACCGAGTGCAACGCTTGTTACGGGATTTTCGGAAACGTTAACATTCAGTCCTGTTCCGCGATGAAGAAGCTCTGCCAAATGGTTAACCTGAGAAGCACCTCCGGTAAGATAAATTCCATGTCTGTAAATATCTGCAGCAAGTTCGGGAGGAGTTCTTTCCAAAATCACTTTTACGCTGTCGATAATGGTGTGGAAATGTTCAATAAGGCACTCGTCAATCATCTGGGTAGGAAGTTCTCTTTCAACGGGAAGACCGGTTACAATATCTCTTCCGTAAACAACAGCTCCTTTACCCTCTTTTTCGAGGTCACACAGAGACATTTTAACATTTTCGGCTGTTTTGCCGCCAATGATAAGACTGAACTGCTTTCTCACGGCTGCACGGATAGCATCGTCAAATTTAAGTCCGCCTACTTTAATCAGTCTGCTGAGCACAATACCGCCTAATGACAAAATAGAAACTTCTGTAGTGTCATAACCTACGTTGACAACAAGCACGCCCTGAGAGTTTTTGACATCAATGTCCATTCCGAGTCCGTCTGCCACGGCTTTTTCCACCACAAAAATTCTTTTTGCTTTTACGCCGGCTTCTTTAATCAGGTCATAAAATGCTCTCTTCTCTACTTCCGTGATATCGGAAGGGACTGCAATATAATAATCTGCAGGACGTATATTTCCCTTAGTCAAATCATTTACAAAATATTTAATTAAAAGCTCCATATTTTTGATATCCGCAATGACACCGTTTGAAAGCGGATAAGAAATATTAATGTTGGCAGGTGCTTTTTCATACATTTCGAATGCAGAGTCACCATAGGCAAACAAATTCTTTTTGTTTTCAATGGCAATCATATTCTTTTCTACAAGAATAGCATCCTCTGCTTTGTTATAAATTTTAATGTTACTGGTACCTAAATCAATACCGAATGCGTTATTTAACAAGTTGATACCCCTTTCTGTAGTAAGCCTTCCTGTGCGAAGCTGACAAAACATCTATCCCCGATAATAATATGGTCAAGGAGATGTATTTCTATCAGTTCTCCGGCTTCTTTTATCTTATTGGTAATCATAATATCTTCTTTGCTCGGGACCGGATCGCCGCTTGGATGATTGTGCAGAATCATAATGGATGCTGCCTGATTTTTTAAGGCCCGTAAATAAACTTCTCTGGGCGATAAAATGGAAGCATTTCCTGTCCCTACAGATAATAAATATTTTTCGATTAATTGTAATTTATTATCCAGTGAGATGAGCAAAACATTTTCTTTTTCTTCATGGCGGAGTTCTTCCATAAAGTATGCCGCCACAGTTTCCGGTCTGTCAAAGCGCAGGCTGCTTTTCGCTTTCTGCTGTGCCATCCGGGTTGCAAGTTCCGCAATGCATTTAATTTTGACTGCTTTTACTTCTCCGATTCCGGGAATACTTTTCAGCTCCTGCAGGCTAAGATGATGAATGGCATTTAACCCGCGTTCTTTTCCGTTAGAAAGGGAAAGGACCTGTTCTGCCAGCGCCAGCGCCGGACAATTGACAGTGCCTGTCCTTAAAATAACGGCTAAAAGTTCTGCTTCCGACAATGCGCCGCCGCCCTGCCTGATAAACTTTTCATAAGGCATTTCAGAATCGTGTCTGTTTTGTGTTGTTTTCATTCTTTCCTTTCTGCCCTTTCTCTCATCAGGTCAGAAAGAATTTTTCTGTATCTAAGGAACGTTACTTAAAGGAAACGATAAATCACAATTCCGACAATTATGCCGATGATGCTGGCAACCGTAATTTTAATTGTAAGTCCGAAGGTGATACATAAAATTCCCAGGTCAAGTACAATCGGACTGGATAATCCGAATGTTTGTCCGTAGTTTAACCATGAAACAGGGACAAGATTTCCGATAAATCCGCCGATAACAATTCCTGCAAGAATCATCAGGAAACATGCCCAACTATTTTTTCGCATCTGTTTATTCACTCCTCTTTCGCATATGAAAATATATTATCACAAAAAAAGTTTTATGTACACCGATTCCATAGAAATTTTATAGGTTTTCCGCCGCCTGTTATCTGTTTATTTCATGGAAATTCGACGAAACAATTCCTTTTTCTGTTAATCTCTGCAAGGTTTTCATGATACCGAATTTACCATGTTGCCAGGTAAGTCCACCCTGAAAATAAACTGCATAGGGAGGTTTGATGGGACCGTCTGCACTCAGTTCAATGGAGGAACCTGAAACAAAGGCACCTGCAGCCATAATAACAGGGCTGTCATATCCGGGCATATCCCACGGTTCGGGAGTCACGTGTCCGTCCACTGCAGCGGCCTGTTGGATACCCTGACAGAAAGCAATCACACCTTCAGGATTTCCGAAGGTAACTGCCTGAATAATGTCGTGTCTGCTCTCTTTGCCGTCAGGAATCACCGCAAACCCCAGTTTTTCATAAATATTAGCGGCAAAAATAGCGCTTTTTAAAGCGTTAGCAGTTACGGAAGGTGCTAAAAACAATCCCTGATAAAAAGAATTCATTACCTGAAGGGAAGCGCCAACTTCTTTTCCGAGTCCCGGAGAAGTCAGCCGGTATGCCGCATTTTCAACGCATTCTTTTTTGCCGGCAAGATAACCGCCGATAGGGGCAAGTCCGCCGCCGGGGTTTTTTATCAGAGAACCTACTACCATATCTGCACCAACATCGGTGGGTTCTATTGTTTCCGTAAATTCCCCGTAACAGTTATCAACCATACAGATGACATCAGATTTGATTTCTTTGATAAATCGAATCAGCTCGCCGATTTTGCCAACCGACAAAGTAGGTCTTGTCTGGTAGCCTTTGGAACGCTGGATTGTGATCATTTTTGTCTTGTCGTTAATTGCTTTTCGGATTCCTTCAAAGTCAAAACTGCCATCAGGCAATAAATCCACCTGACTGTAACTGATTCCGTATTCCTTTAAGGAACCCTTTGAAGGTCTGATGCCGATTACCTCTTCTAATGTATCATAGGGCTTTCCAACCGGAGATAACAATTCATCACCGGGACGCAGATTGCTCATAAGGGCAAGGGCAAGGGCATGTGTTCCGCAGGTAATCTGAGGACGGACGAGCGCATCTTCGGTATGAAACACATCTGCATAAACCGCTTCCAGTGTTTCTCTTCCAAGGTCGTTATAGCCATATCCGGTAGTTCCCAAAAGACAGGCTTCACTGACACGGTTTTTCTGCATGGCCTCAATTACTTTCATCTGATTGTATTCAGAGATGTTGTCAATCTCATCAAATCTTTTTTCCAGAGACTGCCAGATGGCTTCACAAAAGTCATAAACCTGATTGCTGATTCCCATTTTCAAATACATATCACGTGATAAATTCATTGTTGCAGTATTCCTTTCTCGTTTAACGTTTCCAGTATAAATGTAAGTATTTTGTCATCATCATAGTCAAACAAAGGCTTTTCAATCCAGACAACCTCTTTTTCCCGTTTAAACCATGTAATCTGCCTCTTGGCAAAATGGCGGGAATCGCGCTTGATCAGATAAATTGCTTCCTCAAGGGAAAGTTCTCCGTCCAGATAGGAAAGGATTTCCTTATATCCAAGTCCTTGCATGGATACCATATTTTTGTGGTAGCCCATAGCTTTTAATTTTTTCACTTCCTCCAAAAGTCCCTGTGAAAGCATTTTATCTACCCTTAGGTCAATCCGTTCATATAATTTGGCACGATCATCATTTAATACAAAATAACAGGAAGAATAAGCAGTCTCTTTTTCGCGTTGCTCTTGATTGTGTTGTGATATCGGAAAGCCGTTTAACTGATAAAATTCTAAAGCACGGATAACACGTTTTACATTATTTTCATGAATCTCTTCTGCTGCTACAGGGTCTACCGCTTTCAATTGTTCATGCAGAAAATGAACGCCTTTTTCTTTAGACGTCTGCTCCAGCAAGGAACGAATTTCGGTGTTATCTTCTTCTGCTTCAAAATCAATATCATATAACAGTGCCTGAATATAAAATCCGGTACCGCCTACCACAACGGGAATCTTGCCACGTTCATAAATTCCCTTAAGACATTCCTTGGCCATACGCTGAAATGTCACTACATTACATTCCTCGGAAGGGTCAAGCACATCAATCAGATGATGGGGAATCCCTTCGGTCTCTTCCGGCATTATTTTAGCAGAACCGATATCCATATATTGATAAACCTGCATGGAATCTGCTGAAATAATTTCTCCGCCAATTTGTTTTGCAAGTTTTACGGAAAGTGCCGTTTTCCCAACGGCAGTGGGTCCTGTCAATATTACTAACGGTTTTTTTGTATTCATATTATAGTCCTTTGATTTGTCAGATAATTCGTTTGAACTTCTTTTCAATCTCATATTTGCTCATGGAAATGATGGTCGGTCTTCCATGCGGACAATGATAAGGATTGTCCAAAGTAAGAAGCTCGTCTATCAGCGATTCCATTTCTTCCGTAGACATACTGTTATTTCCTTTTACGGCAGCTTTACATGCCATGGATGCCAGCTTGTCAAGAATTACATCCGGTGTACCTTTTAAGGGATTTTCCGATAATTCATCCAAAATTTCCGTAAACAGCTCTTTTTCGTTGTGACCATACAAGTCAACAGGCATACTTCGGACTGCATAGGCATCACTTCCGAATTCCTCTATTTCGAATCCCATCGTTTCAAAATGAGGCATACAATCTTTTAAAAGTTGAGTTTCTTTTCCGGTCAGGGAAAGAATAAGCGGAGGATTCAACATTTGGGAAGAAACCTGTTTTTCTTTCAATTCTTTTACTAAACGTTCGTATTTTACTTTTTCATGGGCAGCATGCTGGTCGATAATCAATAATTTGTCCTGAAATGCTATCAGCCAGTAAGTATCAAAAATTTGTCCCATAATACGATATTCATTTCTTGCATCTTTTGACAGAATTTTTTCTTCAAATAAATTAAGCTGCGCAGGACGTTCTACAAGAATATGTTCACCTGCTTTAATTACATTTGCATGAATTCCTTCATTTTTGTAAGATTTATCATTTGTTTCAGCACCAAAAACCCTGCTGGTAACTACTTTTTGCAAGGAATCCTTTATTTGAGGAATTTGCTGCGTTGATGCCTGTACTACGTCTGATTTTTCAAGCTTTCTGCCGCCGGATATATCATAAACGGGTATTTCTTCTTTTACCATGTTTTCAATTCGTTTTACTTCAAAGGGCTCCGGCGTTTTTAAGGGGTCTTTCTGAGTTTCTTTTTCTTCTGTAAGAACCACCCGGGGTATCATTTCGATTCGGCTAAGACGTTCCTTGATAGCCTCAGATAAAAACTGATACACCTCATTTCCTTTATGAATCCGAATCTGCATTTTGGAAGGATGAACATTGACATCAATTTCCTGCGGCTGCATTTCAATGTGCAATACAACAAACGGAAATTTATGCTGCATTACGTATTGCCGATAGCCTTCCTCTATTGCTTTTGATATGATATCGTCTTTGATAAATCTTCCGTTCATAAAATAAATTTCAAAGTTACGATTGGAACGGTTGATTTCCGGTTTCCCGATATAGCCTTTTACATGACAAAATTCATTGTCAGCTTCAAAAGGAATAACGGCATCCGCCATCTCTTTTCCGTAAATTCGGTAAATAACCTCTTTCAAATCACCGTTTCCCGATGTATGAAACCGAACTTGTCCGTTATTGACAAATTTTACGGAGATTTCAGGCTTGGAAAGCGCGATATGCTCCATTAAATCAGCAACGTAGCCGGCCTCGGTTTGGGGTTGTTTTAAAAACTTTTTTCTGGCAGGTGTATTATAAAACAGATTATGAATCAGAAATGTGGTTCCCGAAGGAGCTCCGATTTCTTCGAAATCTTCTTCCATGCCGCCTGCAATGGAATACTTTACCCCTGTTAAATCTTCTTTTGTCTTGGTAATTACTTCTACCTGGGCTACTGCCGCAATACTGGAAAGTGCTTCGCCCCGAAAACCAAGACTTTCCACATAAGTCAAATCTTCAATGGAAGTGATTTTGCTGGTTGCGTGGCGCAGAAATGCCTTTTTCACCTGTTCTTTTTCAATTCCGCATCCATTGTCGGTCACACGGATTAAGGAAATACCGCCTTCCTTTAATTCCACTGTTACGGCACTTGCCCCTGCATCTATGGCATTTTCCAAAAGCTCCTTTACCACGCTTGCAGGCCGCTCAACAACCTCTCCTGCCGCAATTTTGTCAATAGTGCTTTGGCTCAAAAGATTTATTGTAGGCATATAATATCCTTTCTTTTACCACCGGTTTTTCAACTTGTTCTGTAACCGGTATAATGTATTTAAAGCATCTAAAGGTGTTAAATTTGAAATGTCGATTTCTTTTAATTCTTCAATAATATCTTCATCCTTTACGGTGTCAAAAAGTGACATCTGACTTAAATCCACCTCATCGTATTTGACAGGTTTCTTTTTTGATTCCTTCTGCTCAATCACAATACTCTGTACTTTTTCCAAAATATCATTGTCACAAAGCTGTTCCACAATTTCTTTTGCCCTATCAATTACCATATCCGGTACACCTGCAAGTTTTGCCACCTGAATACCGTAGCTTTTGTCGGCACCGCCTTTGATGATTTTGCGAAGAAATACGATGTCATCGCCTTTTTCCTTCACGGCAATACAATAATTGTTTACATTGTTCATTTTGCCTTCCAGTTCGGTCAGCTCATGATAATGAGTTGCAAACAGTGTCTTTGCACCAAGCAGCTTCTTATTGCTGATGTGTTCGATTACTGCCCATGCAATACTAAGTCCGTCAAAGGTTGAGGTTCCTCTTCCGATTTCATCCAGAACAAGCAGACTGTTTGAAGTGGCATTTCTTAATATGTTTGCAACTTCATTCATTTCCACCATAAAAGTACTTTGCCCGCTGGCTAAATCATCGGAAGCTCCCACTCTGGTAAAAATGCGGTCAACAATACTGATATTGGCACTGTCCGCGGGGACAAATGAGCCGATTTGCGCCATCAGGACAATCAATGCCACCTGTCGCATATAAGTGGATTTACCTGCCATATTGGGACCGGTGATAATGGAAACACAATATTTATTGTTGTCCAAATAGGTGTCATTGGATATAAACATATCACTTTCAATCATCTGTTCCACAACAGGATGACGACCTGCTTTAATATCAATAATACCCTTTTCATTCATATGGGGGCGTACAAAGCGGTTCCGCTCCGCTACCACGGAAAAGGATGCAAAAACATCCAGCTTAGCAATAGCTTTTGCGGTCTGCTGGATACGTTCTATTTCATCCGCAATGGCATCGCGTATCCTGCAGAACATGTCATATTCCAAAGTAAACAGCTTATCTTCTGCATTTAAAATGGAATCCTCAAGTTCCTTTAATCTGGCATTGGTATAACGCTCTGCATTGGCAAGGGTCTGCTTGCGGATATAATCTTCCGGCACCAGATTCTGATAGGAGTTTGTCACCTCAAAATAATAACCAAACACTTTGTTATATTTGATTTTCAAGTTTTTAATTCCGGTTCTTGCCCGGTCCTCTTCTTCCAGCTGCGCAAGCCAGGTTTTTCCCTCTGTTTTGGCATTCCTGAGGGAATCTATGGTATCGTCAAAGCCTTCTTTGATAATACCGCCCTCTTTGATGGCAATGGGAGGTTCTTCCGTAATAGAACTGTCTATCAAGGCAAAAATATCTTCCAAATCATCCATCTGCCGGTTAATTTCAACCAGATATTCCGCATCAAAATCTGCAAGCAGTGTTTTGATGTGAGGAAGCATCCGCAGGGAATTACGAAAAGCAATTAAATCTCTTGGATTTGCTGTTTTATAGCTTACTTTTCCTAAAAGACGTTCTAAGTCATAAATGGGATTTAAGTATTCCCGAATTTCCTCCCGAATCATGGGATTTTTACTTAAAGCGGATACTGCATCCAGTCTTTTTTCGATTTGTGTTTTATCAATCAATGGCTGTTCAATATACTGGCGCATACATCTGGCACCCATAGCCGTTTTGGTCTTGTCAAGTACCCATAAAAGGGAACCTTTCTTCTGCTTCTCGCGTAAGGTTTCCGTAAGTTCCAAATTTCTTCTTGTAGAACTGTCAAGAAGCATATATTTACTGGTTAAGTAAGGATACAAATGAGTGAAATGTGACAGGGAGCTTTTCTGTGTATCATAAAGATACTGCATTAACGCTCCCGCAGCAATTAATCCTGCAGGGAAATCCTCAATTCCCATGCCTTGAAGAGTCGTCACATGAAAATGTTTCAAAAGACATTTTCTGCATCTGTCATCATCAAAAAAATGAGGTTCCAAAGAATATACAGTTATGCTTAATCTGTTTCTTAAATCCTGTATATCCAAACCACTGACTAAAAAAGCATCATTACAAATAATTTCACTGGGATGATATTTATTGATTTCATCTAAAAGCTTTCTGTCATCATCTGTTTCCGTCAAATAGTAATCACCTGTGGTAACGTCTGCTATGGAAATTCCCGTTTTCCCTTCAAAATATGCAACGCTCATGAGATAGTTGTTTTTTGCACTGTCCATGGCCTGTACATTTAAATTTGTACCGGGGGTTACAATACGGACAACTTCACGTTTTACAATTCCTTTTGTCAGTTTCGGATCTTCTACCTGCTCGCATATGGCTACTTTATATCCTTTTGAAACCAGTTTGTTTAAATAGCCCTCTACGGCATGATGGGGGACTCCGCACATGGGGGCGCGTTCTTCCAGACCACAGCTTTTACCGGTAAGGGTAATCTCCAACTCTTTGGAAGCAGTCAAGGCATCATCGTAGAACATTTCGTAGAAATCGCCCAGTCTGTAAAATAAAATACAATCCGAATATTCTTTTTTGGTTTCCAGATACTGTTGCATCATAGGAGTTAATTCAGCCATTTTTTCACCGTCCGTATTTCAATCGCTTTCTCATTTGCGTTATATAAAATTTATACACTCTGCGTCATATTATTCGATAAGAAAGCGGATATGCATCAAAAGGCATACCCGCTTAAATATATCATAATTTTAATTTATTGTAAATCTTCTGCTCTCTTTAAAGCATCATCAATATGAGCACAGAAATTATTTTCTCCTACAAGCTTATCAAAACCGGCTTTATGCATTACCTGCATAGGCTGTTCATTGACATGAGAAAAAATCATCTGCACATTTTTCTTCCTGCATGTTTCGAATAATTGCTCCAAATTATGCATTGCTGTTGCGTCAATGGCGTTTACGCTTCTCATTCGGATAATCAGGCTCTTTGTGCTTTCGGGCACGGAAATCTTGAGAAGTTTATCGGCTGCCGCAAAGAACATGGGGCCACTGATTTCGTATACAAGTGTTCCTTCGGGCACCATACGAAGCTCTATGGCATCGGGATCATTCTCATTCTGAATATATTTCCAGCCTTCCACCTGTGTCACATCGCTCATTCGTTTCATAAAGAGAATGGCTGCAAACAGAATGCCTACCTCAATGGCAACAACAAGGTCAAATACTACTGTCAGAACGAAAGTAACTATTAAAACGGCAATGTCACTCTTAGGTGATGTCTTGACAAGATAAACAAATTCTCTCCAGCCGCACATGTTGTATGCTACCATAAATAAGATTGCCGCAATGGCAGGCATGGGAATCAGTGCTGCATAAGGCATAAACAATACCAAAACCAAAAGTAGTACCACTGCATGTACCATACCGGATATGGGAGAACGTCCGCCATTCTTTACATTTGCCGCTGTTCTGGCAATGGCACCTGTTGCAGGAATACCTCCGAACAAAGCACTTGCCACGTTACCGGCACCCTGGGCTACCAGTTCCATGTTGGAATTGTGCTTGGAGTTAATCATACTGTCAGACACCACACAGGAAAGTAAGGACTCTACCGCCGCTAAAATTGCAATGGTAAGGGCGTTACTAAACTGGCCGCTGATTAATTCAAAATTGATAACCGGCAACTGAAAAGTCGGCGGCTTATTGGAAATTTCATATAAGGTTCCAATGGTGTTAACTTTCATACCAAGACCGCTCACCATGGCAATTCCTGCAAAAACCGCAAGTAAGGAAGGGGGTATGCTTCCTGCTATTTTACCGGCTTTACCGGGAAGTACTTTAGATACATAAGGCCATGCAATCAAAATAAATAAACATACAGCACCAACCAGTAATGCCTGTATATTAATTGTTCCGATATGGGCAATCACTGCTTCTGCCTTTTCCATGGTTTCAACAGGACTTAATCCCTGAGGATAAGTAAGTCCGAGAAAATCTTTTATCTGTCCGATGGCGATGGTTACCGCTATACCTGCCGTAAATCCTGTGGTAATGGTATAGGGAATAAAACGAATCAGATTTCCCAGGCGGAGAACACCCATTAGAATCAGCAGAATACCGGCCATTACTGTTGCTACTGCAAGACCTTCCATACCATCGGTTGCCACAATACCTGCAACGATAGTTGCAAATGCTGCGGTGGGACCGGAAATCTGTACACGGCTTCCGCCTAAAAAAGAAATAACAAAACCTGCCACAATGGCGGTGTATAAGCCTTTTTCAGGACTTACGCCGGAAGCAAGGGCAAGGGCAATTGATAACGGCAATGCAATGATTGCCACAATAATACCTGCCACAAGATCTTTGATAAATTGTTCTTTGGAATAATGTTTTAATACATAAAACAGTTTCGGTTGTAACTTTTCCATCTCTTTTTCCCTCGTTAATAAATTGTTAAAAAACCAACAGTTTTGATAATATACCCAATTGAATCAGATTGCAAGGAAAAAATAATGCGACAGGTAAGAATTTCCTACCTATCGCAATTCATAAGTTCGTTTATTCCACGATTTCTCCCAAATAGTAAAAGCCGTGACATTCTTTTAAATATACGGAAACAATTTTACCAATCAGTTCTTTTCCGCCTTTGAAATGGACAATGGTGTTATTAGACAGTCTTCCGGTCAAAAGAGAGGCGTCCTGCTCATTTACTTCCTCAACAAGCGCATCTAAGATTTTTCCTTCAAGCAAAGCAACTCTCTCTCTTGCGGTATCCTGTACAGTTTTCAACACCTTGTCAAACCCTATTTTCACAACATCTTCCGGCACTTGATTTTCCATGGCTGCCGCAGGTGTTCCTGTACGTTTGGAATAAATAAAAGTAAATGCGTTTTCATATTTTACTTTATTTATTACATCAATGGTTTCTTCAACATCTTCCGGTGTTTCGCCCGGAAAGCCCACAATAATATCGGTAGTCAATGCGATGTCCGGGATTTCCGTTCTGATTTTATTTGCCAGTTCCAGATATTGCTCCTTGGTATATCTGCGGTTCATCTCCTTCAAAATACGGGTAGAACCGGATTGCAACGGCAAATGTAAATGGCGACAGATTTTCTTTGACTTTTTCATCACCTGAATCAGTTCATCCGACAAATCCTTGGGATGGGAAGTCATAAAACGAATCCTCTCAAGCCCTTCTATCTTCTCAATCTCTTCAAGAAGCTGTGCAAACGTAATGGGTTCTTCCAAATTCTTTCCGTAAGAGTTCACGTTTTGCCCCAGCAACATGATTTCTACCACACCATCTGCTACAAGGCGTTCAATTTCACGGATAATATCTTTGGGATTACGGCTTCGCTCCCGCCCTCTTACATAGGGAACAATACAATAGCTGCAGAAATTATTACAGCCAAACATAATGTTAATGCCGGACTTAAAAGCATATTTTCTTTCAACGGGTAAGTCTTCCACAATTTGGTCGGTGTCTTCCCAAATATCAATCACCATGCCTTCCTGTTCAAACATGGCAACTAAAAGCTCTGCAAATTTGTAAATATTGTGTGTACCGAAAATCAAATCAACAAACCGGTAACTCTTTTTAATTTTTTCAATCACAGACGGTTCCTGCATCATACAACCGCACAATGCAATTTTCTTGTGAGGATTTTTCTTTTTCAGACTGTTCAAATGTCCCAAGCGACCGTAAACACGCTGATTGGCATTATCACGTACGGTACAGGTATTATAAATGACAAAGTCCGCATCTTCGTCCTCAATCAGTTCATAACCTGCAAGTTCCAAAATACCGGCAAGTTTTTCGGAATCTCTGGCATTCATCTGACACCCAAAGGTAGTTACACAGCAAGTAGGCTTTCTGCCAAGTTCTTTGCTAAGTGTCTGAACATATTCTTTTGCTTTCTCAATAAAGAGAAACTGGCGTTTTGTTTCTTCTGCGCCGTTTATTTTTTCTGTAATCTGACTTATTTTCTGACTCATAATTTTCCTTTATTCTACAACGCGGTAAGCATATGCCCTTCCTTCTTTACCGCATCGGTCAATGATATTTAAATAATTTAATATATGAAGTACTTTTCCGGCTTCATGGTTTTTAATCTTTACGGCTTTTGCAAAATCTGCAACCGTAAACGGCTCTTTTATATCATAGGGAATCAGTTGCAGGTAATCCTCTATTCTGTCAAATCGCACCTCGTCCACCATAGCAATCGGGATTCTGTCAAAACGGCATGACCCTTTTTTTCGGTCCTTGCTGTATCCGTTTAAGAGGCGGTATTCTTCGATATCAAGAAGCGGAAAACATAATTTTAAATTCGGATTGCTTAAATAGGGTTTAATTTTGTAAAGTTCAAAAAAAGCCTTATAAACATTTCCCTTCACAGGACTTTTACGGAGCGCAGAACACTCCCCCGTTTCTTCATCCATCCATGACAGCCATTTAATATGAGGAATCGGATAAACGATAGTGACAGGATACTCCGGCAAAAAGCTGTCCAGCTTGTCCCGCATTTTATTAAAATTAGCCGTCTGAATTTCAATAATTTCTTTTCCCGTAAAAATGTCGGCAACATATCCGTTTATGGGAATTTCCTGCATTTCTTTATCAGGGGCATAATAGTCCTTCAATATACCGTGAACCGTCTTTTCCTGTAAGGTTCCGATTCCGTAACGCTTTCTGGCGGTAGATATAAAGTTATTTTTGCATTCTTCAAACCGCTTTTTATCCATAGATAATATCCGCAAACTGTTTTATTTTCTCTCTAAAAAAATCTTTCTGGAAATAAAGTTGTAAACCATAACAACTCCCGTTGCAATGATTGATGCAACAGAAACCATCCATTCATAAGAAAGCAATTCCTGCAGCACTGCCATATGCATATAAATGACGTCAATACAGATAAACATAACCACTTCATTAATCAAAAGTCCGATTACGGAAAGAACAAAAAAACCAATAAATTCTTTGTTTTTGTTCATTTCTTTTTTCTGAGTAAATACAAATTTAATACTCAGGATATAATTGATAACGGCAGAGATTACAAATCCAAAAAACTTGGAAACCAGATAATGTACACCCAAAATATTGGTAAGTACAATTGTGATTCCGAAATCAATAAAAAAGCAAATAAAACCGACTACACCAAACTTAAGAATCTGTTCGATTAAATTTTTCATATTGTTGCTCCTATCTTTTCCTTTTGCAGGCAAAAAAAGAATGCCATGCATAGGCTATTATAACATGACATTCTTATTTTGAAATATAAAATTTTTAAAAATTACCGAAACTGTTAAATGTTTTAGGTTCTAAACGTACATCAGACCGGTTATCACCGCATCCGCAATCCATGTCGTTATTGTTTCTACTGCTTCTGTTACACTCACAGTCATCACCGCTGTTACGACGACTATTGTTATCACACTCACAGTCACAATTATCGTTTCTGTCACGGTCTTTTAATCGACATTCGTGATTTCTTTCGTACGAATGGTCATTTCCGCATCCGCAACTGCTATTGCCGATTCTTCTGTCACCGCCGCAAATACCGTTATCTTTGCAACAGCAAAGTAAAATAATTAACCATATACAATTCATAACCTTATCACTCCTTATTTCTATGCTTTATCATATGTTGCACAGAAACAAAAAGTTATTGAATTATGCCTTTTTATTTAAAATATTTTTTCGGATATAAGAAAAAGTAGCTTCTTCTCCTTCTTCGGCCAGCATGTACAGAAATTTTTCCAGTAAAGCTTTGGTTTCTTCATGAATAGGTGCTTTTTCTTTTCCTTTCAAATAATAATTCAAAGGGTCTTTCTGGGTATATGTTTCTCCGTTATAAATTTTGCAGGCAGCAATACGGTCCATTAACATTTCAACCACATATTTATGCGGCATTGGTGCCGGTGCCATTCCTCCGGTAATATCTTTGGTACTGTAATCAATCCAATATTCATAATGATGTTTATTTCTTCCTTTGTGATGAAGCCATGCAGAAGAATACCCGATAGCTTCTCTTTCGGCGTTATTGGGACTGCGATTTCCTTGATAATATTTTACGCCTACAAGAAATTCTGTGAGTCCGTACTTTGACATATCATGAAATAATCCCTGTTTATACAATCCTACTTTAAAACAGCCTTTCATTACCTGCCATTTATGACGTGTAATGGTTTTAAAATGTTTCCATGCTTTCATGTTTGTTACGATCTCCGTTTTCTTTTACTGATGGAGCTTTCTTTTTTTGCGTTGCTGTCTTCTTTTCTTTCAAAAAGGATTCATCAGGTACTGCACTGTAAAGGCATACACTGCGGCCTTCTGCCAAAATCAGATGCTCCGGCATAGTTCTTTCTTCTTCAATTTGCCCGGATGTGGAAAATATCCGTTGCCATTTCTGTCCTTTGGGCAATTTGGGTAATGCCAGTCTGTGGGCTTCCCAATGCATATTGTACGCAAGGTAAAGAGCCTGCGTCTGCTCTCTTTCATCATTTTGGCAAAGCATAATCCCTGTCATACGGCTAATGTAAGAAACATCCGGTCTCCAGGCCTCTGTTCCGTGATAAGAAATATCAGGATAACCGCAGGATGTGGCGTCAATTCCTTTCAATTCCTGCTTTTGATGGAGAATTTTATACTTTTTGCGTAGCGCAATCAATTCACAGGCAAAAGCAAACAAATCTGTTGCAAAACGTCCGTTACTCCATTTCACGTAACCAATTTCATTATCCTGACAATAAGCGTTGTTATTTCCGAATCTGGTATTACCGAATTCATCACCGCTGAACAGATACGGTATCCCCTGTGATAAAAACAGAAAAGAAAATGCATTTTTTATCTGCTTCTTTCGCAGTTCTAAAACTGCCTTTTTACGGCTTTCACCCTCTGTTCCGCAGTTCCAGCTATAATTCAAATCTGTTCCGTCATGATTATCTTCATGATTTGCCTCATTGTGCTTTTGTTCATAAGAAACCATATCATAAAGAGTAAAACCATCATAATCTGCCATGTAATTGACATACACGCAAAAATCAGAATTGTTTTTTTGATAATGTATTACCTGATTAATCAGATTTTCATCTCCCTTTAAAAATCTTCTCATATCATTTCTGAAATTACCGTTATCTGAAAGAAGATTTTTGTATAAGGGTATTTTATTCCCGTAAATATCTTCAAGAGGGAAATAGGTACTCCGTATTTTTGTTCTTTTTAATATGGCATCTTCCGCAATCTGGATAAAGGGAATCTTAAATCCGCTAAGTCTTATTCCGTCAATGTGATATTCCCGTACCCAATATCTCAACACATCCATAATGTAGGAAGCTTTTGCTGTGGGCGGAAAATAAAAGTGCATCAAAACTTCAATTTGGTTTTTATGCAATTCTTTTACCATGTTTTTGAAGGAGATATCCGGTCGTTCCATACTGTAAGAAGCTTTTGGTGCAAAATAATATGCTTCCTGAAATCCCCAGCAATTGACACGGTTTTTCAGCTTGTCCGTCTTATCTTCCATACATTCGTCATATTCATATGCCGGCATCAATTCAACTGCGGTTATCCCCAGCTTTTTTAAATGGGGAATTTTTTCGCAGACACCTTCAAAAGTACCTTTTTTTCTAACTTTTGCACTTTTGTCCATGGTAAAGGCTCTTACGTTCAAACCGTAAATTATCGTATCTTCCACCGGTAACTCTAACGGTTTGTCACCTTCCCAATCATATTCGGAACGGGTTAAGACACCATAAGTCTTTCTTTTTTCTTTTTCAAAATTGCCCCAAATATTCAGTCCGTTTACAAGTTTTGCATAAGGGTCCGTAAAAACGGTTTCCCCATCATAAAAATTATATGTTTCAAAAGGAAATTCCTTTTCATCCGATTCAAGCAATACCCCGTACAAAATTCCGCATTTTCCTTTATCGGAAAACGGAATTTTAACTTCACGACCGTTCTTATCGTAAAGCAATACACCGATTTCTTTGTCACTTTCTGTCTCCGTCGCAAAAAAGTATCCTTTTTCGGCAGAATATACTCCGGCTTTATCCGGCTGATAGTAAGTAATTTTCAGTTTTGATTCCATTCGGCCTCCTGCCACACTTACAACATTTTATTTTTTCATAATTATCTACTTGTCTATGATATCATAAAACAGGTAAAGTGTGCAAAAAATATTGATTAATGTCACAACTATTAGTAAAATATAAACAGAAGACGTTATTTATATTTGTATCTATGAGGAGGCAAATTATGGCAAAAGATAATATGAAAAATTTTGAAACACTGGAAACTGATGACGAAGAAATGACCGTCACTCTGGATTTGGAGGACGGAACAAGCGTTACTTGTGCCATCGTTACGATTTTGACTGTAAACGGACAGGACTATATTGTACTTCTTCCCCTCGAAGAAGACGGGGAAAATCATGATGGTATGGTATGGTTTTATCGCTATAGCGAAAACGAAAACGATCCCAACGAAGAACCCGAACTTGCATATATTGAAGATGATGAAGAATATGACATGGTTGCGGATGCCTTTGATGAGTATCTTGACAATGTAGAATTTGACGAAATTATTGACGGGGAATAAATCTCCTGATAAAGCGGGAGGGATTTTGCCCTCTCTCTTTGGTATAATAAATGGTCAGATAATCCACGGCTCTTGTTATGGCAACATACAGGAGCCTTCTTTCTTCTTCCAATCCATCCTTTGTTTTACACTGCTTTGGCGGAATGATTCCCTCATTTACATCCGGCAGAAAAACATGAAAAAATTCAAGTCCTTTTGCACTGTGCATGGTAAGTACACTGATTCCATCCACACTTGATGTACTATCTGCTTTTTGAGAAGTTACTGTAAGCATCTCTTCTTCTATTCTGTTCCAAAAAGCCATACAATCTTCATTACTTTTGTGTTTTTTCAATAACATCAATAATTCATCTGCTGTTTTAAGATACTCTGCTTCCGTCTCTTTATTTCCGGCTTTTTCTCGCAGATAATCATCATATTTCATTACATTTCTGTAATATCTGATTGCCATGGAAAAAGACAACTCTTTTACTCGTCTGATATGAGCAAAAAAGTTTTTTACAGTTTCAAGCATGGAAGGATTATTCTTGTAATATTCCAAAAAATCATTCTCCCTTACCGTTTCACCCTTGAGCGCATGTCGCGATAAGTACCGCTCCGGTTTATTCATAATTTTCAAAAAATGGCTACGCTTTTCTCCTTCCATGCAAAATTGAAGAAATGCGCAGAAGTCTTCTTTGATAAAGCTTTGGAGTATTGGTCTATTTACAGAAGGTGATGTTTTTTGGCTTTCTCTGACAGGTATGTAATGATTTCTGAGTAATTTTGCATAATGCTCCGCTTCCCTGTTGGTTCTTACGATTATCGCACTTTGCGACAACTCTTCCCTGGACAATTTTTGAATATCCTGCAGTAAGCAATCTGCTTCCGCGGTGTAGCTTTCTTTGCAGATAATGCATATTGTTCCTTCTTTTTTCTTACTATCAGCATTTTTTTCAATACGCTCGGTATTTTCTGATATTATCTGATTGGCAAACCGGACAATATTTTCTCTGCTTCGATAGTTTTCAGCTAAAAATAATAAATTTGCATCAGGGTAATCCTTTGAAAATTGTTTCATTATATTAGGCAGTGCGCCGCGAAAGCCGTAAATTGCCTGGTCATCGTCTCCAACAACAAATAAATTATTCTGAGGAAGTGCAAGTAATTTTATCAGTTGATATTGTACATCATTTACATCTTGAAATTCATCCACAAGAATGTGTTCAAACTGTCTTTGCCACTTTTCCCGGATGGTTATATTTTGTAAAAGCAGTTTTAAAGCACAGCCTGTCATATCATCAAAATCAAGAAGCTTTCTTTCTTGCAAAGCATCCTGATACTTCGTAAAAATTTGTTTAAAACAAGACCTGGGAAGCTCATCCGATTCATAAATAAGTCCGTTTTTCTCTTTTCCTACTGCATCAAGTATTTCAGAAATCATGGAATAGTTTACCAATTCGGATAAAGAATATTTTTCGTTCAGGTAGCTATTCGTATGGTAAACTTCCTTAAGCTGCATTTCCATTAATTTTCTTTTTTGGGATTCTTTGATTAAAGAGTATTGACGAAATTCGCCGGATTCTTTTAACATGTGAAAACAGATACTGTGAATCGTTGAAAAACAGACTTTCCCATAAGCTAATCTCGTTTCATGGTATTGTTTGAGATAACGTTCCTGCATTTCAAGTGCAGCCGCTTTGGTAAAAGTAATACACAGAATTTTATCAGGTGAAACAGACATAGTGTTTACCAGATATTGCAGTCTTTGGATTATGGTGAATGTTTTGCCGCTACCGGGGCCTGCAAGAACTCTGGCAGGCCCTATAGTATGGCAAATTGCTTTTTGCTGTATTTTGCTGGCACCTGTTTGCATGGTGCCTTGCTTTTCATTCTGATGCTTAGGCATTCTGAAGCAGTTCAATTCCTTTTTTGATACGACGAATCGATTCTTCCTTGCCAAGAAGCTCCATGATTTCCGTTGCACCGGCAGGTGTCATCTGTTTGCCGGACACTGCGGTTCGAACAGGCCACATAGCATAACCGTTCTTACAGCCTTTTTCTTCTACATATGCTAATAAAAGCTGATACAGTGCATCGTTGGAATAATCTTCCTGTGCCTCTAATTTAGGTAAAAGTTCCTGTAATACTTCCAAAGATGATTCCTTGGTGGTCTTCATCTTTTTGTGCTCATACATAGCTGTATCGTACTCCGGTAACTCTTCGAGGAAATCTACCAACTCACAAATATCGGGGAAAATCTCGATTCTTGTTTTTACCATGGATGCAATCTTTTTCAAATCAATATTACGGCTTAAAGCCTTCTTTAAATAAGGCTCTGCCATTTCATAGAATTTATCATCATCCATGGCTTTGATATATTCACCATTCATCCATTTTAATTTGGTATAATCAAACACTGCGGGAGACTTAGACATATGACGATAGTCAAATTCTTTTGTAAGTCCCTCTAAGCTGAAAATTTCTTCGTTATTGCTGGGACTCCATCCAAGGAGTGCAACAAAGTTTACAATCGCTTCTGTCAAAAATCCCTGATCAATCAAATCTTCATAAGAAGAATGACCGCATCTTTTACTTAACTTCTGATGATTTTCATCTGTGATAAGCGGACAATGCACATAAACAGGTACATCCCATCCAAAAGCATCATACAAACGGTTATACTTGGGAGAAGAAGAAAGATATTCATTTCCTCTTACTACATGGGTAATCCCCATCAAATGATCATCCACTACGTTTGCAAAGTTATAAGTAGGATATCCGTCTGATTTAATCAGAATCATATCATCAAGCTCTGCATTATCTACGGAAATATCTCCGTAAATTTCATCATGGAAGGTAGTTGTTCCTTCTGTAGGATTATTCTGTCTGATTACATAAGGAATTCCTGCAGCAAGCTTTGCTTCCACTTCTGCTTTAGAAAGTGACAGACAGTGCTTGTCATATACATTAATTTCTTTGCCCGCTACTTCCCGGTTTAATGTAGCCAGTCTGTCTTTGTCACAGAAGCAATAATATGCTTCACCTTTTTCAACAAGCTGCTTAGCATATTCCAAATAAATCCCCTGTGCCTGTCTTTCTGACTGAACATAAGGACCAACGCCTTTATCAATGTCGGGACCTTCATCGTGGATAAGACCGGTCTTTGCGAGGGTTCTGTAAATAATATCAACTGCTCCTTCTACCAAACGCTCCTGGTCGGTATCCTCAATACGAAGAATAAAATCGCCGCCTTCATGCTTGGCAATTAAATAGGCATAAAGTGCTGTTCTTAAATTTCCTACATGCATTCTTCCCGTAGGACTGGGTGCAAATCTTGTTCTAATCTTACTCATAGTTTCCTCTCTTATTTTTAACCTTCCAAATCAGGAAGTTTTTTATCAGCTGTGGCTTTGAATCCGGCAACTTCTTTCATTGCCTGCGGAATCGGAATATTCGTTCCTGCACCGGCAATACAACCACCGGGACATGCCATACCTTCAATCAGACAGCCGTTCTTTTTTCCGGCTTTTGCAAGCATCAGCATCTTTTTACATTCCGTAAGACTTTCTGCATGCTCGATATTTACCTCTACATCCGGATAATATTCCCTAATACAGTCTTCAATGGCACTGGCTACACCACCGGCCACACCATATCCTCTTCCGGCTGCGGTCGCATCGTTTAACGCATCCCCTGCTTGCGTTTCCTCCAGATTAATGCCTTTTGCTTCAAACATACCGGCAAGTTCTTCAAATGTAATGACAAAGTCCACATCGGAACGGATGGTTCTTCTGGAGGCCTCAAGCTTTTTAGATGCACAAGGACCGATGAATACCACACTGGCATCAGGGTGTTCTTTTTTGATTTCGCGGGCGGTTGCAACCATAGGTGTCAGTGCATTGGAAATCTTATCAATGGTTTCCGGGAAAAACTTTTTGGCAAGCACAGACCAGGAAGGGCAACAGCTTGTCAATAAAAAGGGAACTTCTCCCGTAGCCACTTCTTTGACATAATGTTCTGCCTCAGCGATGGCACCCAGGTCTGCACCGATTGCAGTTTCATAAACATCATAAAAACCAAGCTCTTTAAGAGCCTGTTTAATCATATCGGGAGTTACATTTTTGCCAAACTGTCCTACAAAAGCAGGTGCTACCTGAGCAATAATTTTACGCCCGGACTGAATGGCACGAATTAACTGGAATATCTGGGATTTATCCGCAATGGCACCAAAGGGACAGCTTACCATACACTGTCCGCAGGATACGCATAAATCCGTATCAATATAGGCTCTTCCTTTGGAATCGCTCTTAATAGCATTTACGCCGCAATGATCAAGGCAGGGTCTTACCTGATGGGAAATGGCATCATATGGGCAGACTGTCTTACACTTACCGCATTTGATACATTTTTCCTGATCAATAATTGACTTTCCGTTTTTCATGGTAATGGCACCCTTCGGGCATACTTCCCTACAAGGGTGTGCCACGCAGCCCATGCATTTATCCGTTACTTCATAGCGGTTTTCGGGACATGCATTACAGGCAGAAGGGATTACCTGCATAAGCGGCGGTTCATAATATTTTTCATCAATATTACTTTCCTCAAGCCCCTGAGTCAAATGCACAGGAATATTTTCCGGCCTGAGGGAAAGTCCCATTGCCAAACGAATACGTTCTCTTGTGATGGAACGTTGTCTGTAGATACTTTCATATTCGGATTCATCATAATCTACAATTTTATAGGGTAATGCCTCAATATCATCCTTCAAGTTAGTGGATGTATAGGCAAGATTTGCCACTTCTTTGAAAATACGTCTTCTGTCCTTACGTACCTGTGTATCAATTCCACGCATGCTCATAATCTACGTTTCCTTTCCGTTTCTCATTCTAAGCACCTTATGTTATTTTTACACAAACACGAAAGGAAATCAAGGACTTTATGCACCATAAATTTTACTTATCATAATATAATATTAAAACAAAGATTTATTTATGAGAGGAATTTATGCAGGATTACAGTTTTAACGAATATTTTGACCGTTTTCCGATTGCTATGGGCTATGTACCCTGGCAACACCTTGACAAAATTTTTGAAAATTTAGATGAAGCATATTGCACAGGTACCATTTTCCCTGAACTTGAAAAGCCTTTCACAGGAAGGAGATGCATGAAATGAATAAAATGAATGATGAAAAAAGCCGTCTTTTTCATGATATTGGTGTAATTGATTTTGTGATTGTAGAAATGCAATTATATCTTAACACGCATCCCACTGACAAGGAAGCAATGGATTACTTAAGTCATTATGTACGCATGAAAAATCAGGCAATGCGAGAATATGCCATGAAATTCGGTCCGCTTCGTATTTCTGATGCCGACGGATGTCTGCAAAATGAATGGAAATGGGTTACACAGCCTTGGCCCTGGGAAGGAGGATGTTAATATATGTGGTGCTATGAAAAAAGATTACAGTTTCCTGTCAATATTAAAGAACCAAATGCTAAATTGGCACAGGTCATTATGAGTCAGTTCGGTGGTCCGGACGGGGAATTAGCTGCCAGCCAACGGTATCTGTCTCAGCGATATGCAACTCCTTACCGTGAAGTTGCAGGAACGCTGACTGATATCGGTACCGAGGAACTTGCCCATATGGAAATGGTTTCTGCTATTATTTATCAGCTGACCAAAGATTTGTCTATGGACGAAATTGTAGACAGTGGCTTTGATAAATACTATGTAGACCACACTGCAGGACTTTGGCCTCAGGCTGCAGGCGGTATCCCCTTCAACGCTTGTGTTTTCCAATCTAAAGGGGATGTTGTTACCGATTTATTTGAAGATATGGCAGCTGAACAAAAGGCACGCAGCACTTACGATAACATCTTAAGACTGGTACGTGATTATCCTGATGTATATGAACCCATCAAATTCTTAAGAGCCCGTGAAGTTGTTCATTTCCAGCGGTTCGGTGAAGCGCTGCGAATTACCCAGGATAAATTGGATTCCAAGAACTTCTACGCCTTCAACCCCGGATTTGACAAATGTAAAAACTAACTATCTGTCTTTTGGATAAAATACAAACCGGGTCTTCTATGATTTCCTCATAGCAGGCCCGGTTTTCTTAAGCTTTATTACACATTTATTCTGCCCATTCGAGAGCTTCCTCTAACGTTTCCACCTCTAAAATGTCCAACATAAACTCTGTATATTCTTCGGCTTCATCAGTATCTATGTATTTAAAAACATCTTTTATATATTTTTCACTTTTATCACAATTATAGATTCCAAAGGCAAGTCCCTGTTCCATTTCTTCCGGTGCATCGGTCTGACGGTTCATAATAAAGGCCTTGATATATGGATTTGCTTCTAAAATATAATAACAATAAGCAAACGCGGCAGCCTGTAGCTTCTCTCCCTCGCGGGAAGTAAATCCAAGCTCTGTAATGGTAATATTTCTCACTTTTCCGTCAGCATTCAAATATTCATCCTGTTTTAAAAAATCCGTCAAAACATTCAGATTCATAATAGTTAACACTTCGGCATCCTGTGTTTTGTCATACTCCTGCTTCCAGTATTCCACTTCAGAAATCGGATTCGGATAAGGATGTATGGCAATTCCCCAATCATAATTTCCATGCTTTTCTGCCATGTCATTAAATGCAACTATCAAATCTTTTCCGTTAAAAAACTTCGAGTTTTTGCCACCATTACTGTTCCAGTCATGGTCAATGCTGAAATACACCTGCGAATTTGCATACTGACTTTTGGCTGCCTGATAAAAAATTCGGAATGCTTTTTCAAATTCCTGTGCATAATACTCTACGTCTTCGGTATTCATATAGTTCCAGATATTTTGCTGATTAATTTCATTGGCAATTACCCAGCTGTGTACCAGTCCGTATTCCCCACCGGAATAACGTTCTGTCAAAAAACTTGCTATGGCTTCCAGTTCTCTGGCTCCGCCTTGCTCTGTCGCATTAAACATATAATAATATGCTTCGTTACTCTTTTTTCTTGCCTTGGGATGAATCATTTCAATATGGTCATCGTTCCAGTCATTTAAAATAATAGCTGTACAACTCATTCCCATGTGATTTAAATAACTGAATAAACCATCATAGCCTCTCAGTGCTGCTCCGTTAAAAAGGTAATCTTTTCCTTTATAATTATAAACAATGGTCGGAACCTCCTCATCTGTGGTTTCACCCATAATAATAGACAAAGGAATATTATAGATTGCATGTTTGACACCAAGGTCGATTGTTTTTTCCGTTCCAACGATAGTTGGGTCAAGCAAAAGCCCTTTCTTAGATTCTGTCTGAGGATACGCCTGCGTATTTTCTGCCAATGCTTCCGGATTGGACAAATAAACCCCTCCGCATAACGGAACATATTTCCCATTAATCAGTAAGGAAGGTACAAAACGCGCAAAAAGAAATTCATTTTCATATTCAAAGGTAATTTCGCAATCTGTTCCCTTCAAGGCTGATGCAACAGGTTCTCCAAACAGTTTATATTCATTTTCAAAAGTTTCTTTGCTAAATAAATAGATATATGCGTCATCACTTTTCGGTATCTGCTCCATTTTGCAGGAATACATCAATTGCTCATTATCTTCCTGATAAGTAAGCATTGCATCCGTTGCATACCCGGTCAGTTCTTTTGTTTTTATTTCAATATCGCCGTTTGTAAGCTTCTGTAATTCTTCTTGTCTCTTCCGTTCTTCTTCAGCCGCTTCTGCATCTTCGCTTAAAGACATAGCGGTTGCTTCTTCAGCAACATTTTTATCACCACAGCCGAACAAAAATGCTATTGATAAGAGCATACACATAAAAAGTAATATAAAATTTTTCTGTCTCCACCGGATTTCCTTATCCATTTTTGTTCTCCTGTTGTGTCAAAATTATTCCAAAATTTTACTGCAGTATTTATAGTGTACCACTAAATGATTATTATTGCTACAAAAAGATGCAGCTATTTTGGGTAGCTGCATCTTTTAACACAAATTTCCACAGTAAGCTTGTATTCCGTTTATTCTCTTGCCCCCGGAAGGCGTAATCGTAAAAAGCGTTTGGAACATTGTCTGAAATTAAAAGGAAACAACGGATATACATAGCTTTTTCCCGATATTGTTTTGTTGGCAATCACTGAAACAATTAAAATAATTACTGCACCAATATATCCCCAAATACCGAAAATTGCTGTCAAAATCAGATTTAAAATTCTCATAAATTTAATGGCATAACCAAGTTCATAATTTGCCTGTGTATAACTGGACAGAGCAACAAACGCCATATACAACATAATTTCAGAATTAAACCATCCACTGTTTACGGAGAATTCTCCAAGTACCAATGCCGCCATGATACTTAACGGTGTACTTAACATATTAGGGGTATTAACCGCTGCAAGTCGCAGTCCGTCTATGGCAAGCTCTAAAATCAAAAATTGCCAGATAATCGGAACATTGGAGGGTTCTTTGATAATAATAAATTCAAATCCCGGTGGTATCCATTCAGGTCGTTGCATCAAAAGCAGGAAAGTCGGTGTTAAAAAGTACATCAAAATTGCAATAAACATTCTGGATAATCTTAAATAAGTCCCTGTAATAGGAGGAAAATAATAGTCATCTGCTTCTTCAATTATGTCAAATATAGATGTCGGAGTTATCATTGCCGATGGTGAATTGTCTACCAGAATTACAACATCTCCTTCTAAAATCTGAGCCGCTGCCGTATCGGGACGCTCTGTAAACTTGAATTTGGGAAAAGGGTTGTACCATTTCTTTTTGTAGAGACATTCTGCAAGACTTTCCTGATTCATGGTAAGTGCATCCACCTGTATATTTTTGATTCGCTCTTTGATAGCTTCCAAATATTCATGGTCAACCCTGTTATTCATATAGCAAAGAACAATATCTGTCTGAGAGCTGTTTCCCGCATGGAACATTTCCATGCGCAGTTCATTGCTTCTGATTCTTCTCCTGATAAGCGCTGTGTTAAAAACAACTGTTTCCACAAAACCGTCTTTAGAGCCGCGAAGCGCTTTGTCTTTTTCCGGTTCGGACACACTTCTGGCAGGATATGTTCTGGAATCAATCAAAAGACATCTGTCATATCCGTCAATAAATAGTGCAAAAACCCCTGACAGAATAAAATATTCAATCTGTTCCCATTTATCCTGTAAATCCACTTCCACATAAGGCATACAGCGTTTTGACATTTCATGAGCATTTTCAGGAAGTTCATCTTCTTTTAATGCCATAAAATATTGGAGCATTTTTTGCATCAGTTCGTCTTTACAAAATCCGTCAATAAAATAAATACAGGCATTCCTCTCCCCGACTCTGATTACCCGGTATACCAAATCAAAACTTTCATTTACTGCCAATTTCTGATTCAAATATTTCATATTTTCATCCAAGGAAGATGTCATAACGGCATTTACTTCAGTATTTAACGGCGTTTGATTGTTTCTGCTATTTATATCCATCAAAAAACTCCTTCCGTTCACAAAATGGTGATAAAACCATTATGTGGAAGAAGGAGTATTTTTATACACTATTGTTTTCCGGTGCTTCCGAAACCGCCTCTGTCGGTTCCTTCAAGCGATGTTACTTCATCAAATACAATTTTAGGCTGATTTTCCATAATACGGAACTGGCAAATTCTGTCATTACAGGATATATGAGTATCTCTTACTGCAAGAACCGGCATAAACCACTGGTCATTATCACCGCAGTAGGAACAATCAACTACGCCCTGATGATTAGTCTGAATAATGCCAAAGTTCTTAAAGGTAGAACTTCTGGGAACAATATGTGCCTCGTAGCCGGCAGGAAGCTGCATGGCAATGCCAAGGGGAATCAATTTGAATTCTCCCTGTTTTAAATCCACATCCTCTGCCGCGCGAAGATCAATCCAATCAGACTTACCGTCTATGTATGTCAGTTTATCAATTTTATCTGTAAAATATTTAATTTTAATGGTTTCCATAGTTTGCTTTTCTCCTAATATTATGCATAATCTCCACAGTGTAATACCGGAACGGAAGGATCTGTCTGCTTTAAGGATTTCTGAACATCAATGACTCTTTGGTTAGAGCTGCCCTTCCACAGAAGCTTGATATCCTTCTTGGCTACTTCAAATTCTCCGTCCACAAGTACATCCACATATTGCATAATGGCATAATGCATAATGTTTTCCCAGGTATCACCGGTATACATCCAAATTGTCTTGTTCGGATATTTTTCTTTGATTTCTGCCATTAAATTCCGAACTTCAAACCGGTTTGCAGAGTGAAGCGGATCTCCCCCGGAAAAGGTAATTCCTGAAATATAAGGTTTGTCAAGCTGTTCAAAAATTTCCTGCTTTGCATCTTCATCAAAAGGAAGTCCGCCGTTAGGATCCCAGGTAATGGGATTCTGGCATTCTTTGCAACAATGAGAGCAGCCTGCAACCCAAAGCACAACACGAAGTCCGTCTCCGTTTAACATATCATCTTTGGTTATATTATGGTACCTCATTTATTACATACTCTTCCTTTCTGCAATTTCTGCCATTTTTGCTTCATTTAGTCTGGTATCACCATGTACTCTTGAATAAGACAGATAACCGTTCATACGCTCAATCTTCGTCAGATTTTTACTGCCGCATTTCGGACATACATCCATTTCAAGCTCCTGATGACCACAGTCGTCACAGTATGCCAGAGAAAGGTTTACTCCTTCATAAAATCCCATGTCCATTGCTCTTCTGATTAAAGTCTTAATTGCTTCAATATTGTAATCTATCGGATATTTTACATATTGAATTTTACCGCCGTTTGAAAGTTCCCAGAAACGATATTCCAAATCCTGTTTTTCAATTGGTGTAATATCCTCGGAAACGTGGCAATGGAAGCTGTTGGAAACATAATCCCTGTCGGATACACCTTCAATAATACCGTATTTTGCTCTAAACTGTTTTACCTGCAAACCGCAAAGACTCTCTGCCGGTGTTCCGTAAATAGCATAAAGATTTCCGTCTTCCTGCTTAAATTCTTCAATTTTCTTATTAATATGCTCAAGAACTTCAAGGGCAAACTGTCCGTCCTCCACCAAAGACTTACCGTTATAAAGTTCCTGAAGTTCGTTAAAAGCTGTAATACCAAAGCTTGCAGTTGCTGCTTTTAAAATAGGCTTAATCTTGTCAGTCAGCTTTAAGTTGCCGCCAAGGAAACCACCTTCACAATACGCAAGCGGGTTCGTGGAAGCACGCATTTCACCAAGATATGCATACGTTCTGATATGCAGCTGACGAATCAGATTCAAGTAATAATCAAGCACTTCATAAAAATCCTTACTTTCCTGTCTGGATTTTGCCAGAATCATGGGTAAATGCAAGGATACTGCACCAATGTTAAAACGCCCAACAAAAATTGGGGAATCATTTTCGTCCGCAGGATACATGCCGCCTCTTTCATACCAGGGAGACAGAAAAGCACGGCATCCCATAGGAGAAATTACTTTTCCGTATTGCTTATACATACTTGCAATATATCCCTTACCTGTCAAGGAAAGCCAGTCGGGATACATAGTCTTTGCAGAACACTTTACCCCTGCATCAAATACGTCTTCCAAGTCCTTTCCGGGTCCATGAAGATTTTCGTCATACAGGAACACTATTTTGGGGAATAATACCGGTTTCTTACAATCTTTCTTCCCCTGTCCTCTTCTGCGGACATTAAGAAGGGAAATAGTTGCAAGACGCGCAAAACGGCCGGTACCGATACCTGCTGTTACAGTGATAAAAGGATAATCCCCTCTACTGGAAGCTACAGTATTGAATTTGTACTCCCAGCCCTGAAATCCCTGCTCAAATTCTCTTTTTACATCTGCATAAGCTTCTGCTTCCGCTGTTTCCTTATCAATACCGAGACGGGCATATTTTTCAAGGCTCTTTTGATAAGTTTTTTCAGCATAAGGCTCTAATATCTTATCAACTTCCGGCACAGTAAAACCACCATACTGCTGACTTGCCGCACTTAAAACAATATCACCGATAACATCAAATGCAACATCAAGTGTCTTTGGTTCGTTATACCAGATGTTACCCATCTCAAATCCGCCGGAAAGTACGTTAGATACATTAAACAGACAACAGTTCATGGTATCACGTCTTGCGGACATATCATGAACATAAATATAGCCGTCACGGCATGCCTGGATTTCTTCTGTAGTCATAAAGAACTTTTGATATAACTCTTTGTTAAACTGGTTAAAAATAAGACTTCTCTTGGTAGATACAAGGGCACTGTCGGTATTGGCATTTTCCTTATCGCCTACATACATAATGGACTGGCTCTTCTTGTACACATCGTCCATCATTCGCACGAAATCCTGCTTGTAGTTACGGTAATCACGATAACTTTTTGCCACAATAGGCTTTACATCTTCCAGTGCACTTTCTACGATATTATGCATAATCGGAATGGGAATCTGATCCTGTTCCAGTTCATTTACTTTTTCTACAACATATTGACAAATATGTTTCTTTTCTTCTTCTGTAAATTTGGTCAGTGCACGGTAAGCACTTTTTCCTACTGCATCAATTACTTTCTGCACATTAAATAATTCAAGACTGCCATCTTTCTTAATAACCTTTACATCACGAATAGGCTTAAAGATTTCACCATAGGCAATCATATCGCTTTGTACTTCATTATTACAACTCATCTTCTTTCCTCCGTTTCATTTTTAAATGATGAAAAACAACCATGTTCTCGAATATTTTTCATCATTCCACATTCCCCCAAGCAAATATATAAACACCAAATCTAGTGATATATTATGTTAATACAATCTATATATTGTGGTAACTTCTAGTATAAAGAATGAACCTGTTTATGTCAACGCATTCTCTGTACAAAAAAATATACAAAAAGAGGGTGAAAAATTTGTTGTAATTTTCCACCCGTACTTTAGTACCACATAATGATATAATGATAAATTTTATAATTTTCTTATTTTATCATACCTGAATTTTTGACAGCCAGCACCGCTTCTTCAATTTTCTCAACCGGCATGGTAAGAGCAAAGCGGACATGTCCTTTTCCCAATTCCCCAAAACTGCTTCCCGGTGTACAAAGAACACCTGATTTTTCCAAAAGTTCCATAACAAATGCCACGTCGTCTGTATACCCTTCCGGAATTTTTCCCCAGGCAAACATGGTGCCTTCACTGTCGGGAATTTCCCATCCGATACTGCGAAGACCACCGCAAAGCGCATCTCTTCTCTTCTGATATTCACCGCACTGCTCAATAATCATATCGTCAGGGCCGTTTAACGCCGCAATCGCACCGTACTGAACCGGCAGAAATGTTCCGTAATCAATCTGGGAACGCAGTTTTTTGAAATTCTGTACCAAAAATTCATTTCCCACCAAAAATCCCATTCTGGCGCCTGTATAATTATAGCTCTTTGACAGAGAATAAAATTCAACACAGACTTCCTTTGCGCCTTCAAACGAAAGAATGGATTTTCCGACTTTACCGTCAAAAATAATATCGGAATAAGCATTATCATGAAGAATAATGATATTATTTTCTTTGGCCCATACAATCAGTTCGCGGTAAAAGCTATCAGGAGCTGTCTTACATACAGGGTTTAAAGGATAAGATACTATCATAAATTTAGTTTTTTTGCAGAGTTCTTTGTCAAGTCCCTTTAAATCCGGCAAATAATGATTTTCTTCCGTCAAATGATAGGTCACAATTTCAGCATTTGCAAGAGAAGGACCGATAGCAAAAATCGGATATCCCGGGTCCGGCACAAGCACTATATCTCCCGGATTACAAAGAGATAGTCCGATATGGGCAATCCCTTCCTGGGAACCATATACGGAAGTAATCTCATTTTCCTGCAGTGCCACACCATAACGCTTCTGAAAACGGTTGATTACCGCCTGTATCAGTTCGGGAATATCTTTTAATGCATATTTGTAATTGTCAGGGTCTTTTGAAGCTTCTGTTACCGCCTGCATAATATGCTCCGCCGGCTTAAAATCCGGTGTTCCTACAGAAAGGTTGTACACCTTACGTCCGCTTTTTTCTACCTGTTCTTTTTTTTCGTTTAATACCTGAAAAATTCCTTCCTGATAATCTTTCATTCGATCTGCAACTTGTAATTCCATTTTAACATCCTTCTTTTCTATTCATATTGGGATAAAATTCCCTTTAAATAACTTTGGTATTCCTTTTTGGTCTGTTCAGGGGATAGAATCGTTACACTACCGCCAAGTCCCGTAAGCCATCCGTAGAACTGATTACTTACCGCAACCTTAATTCTGGCACTGACAAGTCCTTCTTCCCGTCTTCTGACAGTCACATCCTTGCCAAAACGGTCCATAATAATTCCTATCATGGCATCCGGCAACAAAATCGTTACATCGATAGTTTTGCCGCCAAACATACCAAATGTTTTGTTGGTATATTCCGCAATGTCAATTTTTCCAAATTCTTCAAGTCCTTTACGACTCTGTCCTTCGAGACAGCAAATATGGTTCATTTTATCAACTCTGAAATGCTTGATTTTCTCCTCTTTGTTATCATAGGCAATCAGATAATAATTTTCATCTTTCCAGGTAAGTGCAAGGGGACTTGCTTCATACCGTTCCCCGTCCCTTCGTGGTTGTAATTTCTTGCTGATATTCCACTCCAGATAAATAAAGGTGATAGCAACATTTTCCTGAATGGCCTTATGAATTTCATCCACATTATAATAGATACTTTCATTATCAGCTTTGATTCGTCCCGCCACAAGCACTTGTCTTTGCAATTTTTTTGCTTCATAAGGTCCTGCCAGTTTTTCAATCTTGGCAATCAGCTCTCTCGATTTTTTCTGAGTAATAAATCGCGAAGCCTGTACCGCATCCACCAAAAGCTTCAATTCCGGTAATTCAAATTCGCGGCTTGCCAAATAATAACCACCGTTACACCTTGCCTTAATATAAACGATATCATAGCCAAAGGATATCAGACAGTCCATATCATCATAAATACTTTTCCTTTCCGCTTTGATATCATACCGCGCAAGTTCATCAATCAGCATCTGTGCTGACATACAATGATTTTCGTCTGTTTTTTCGCTGAGTATCTTTATCAGATACAAAAGTTTTAACTTTTGATTGGATGACTTAGCCATACAGTATATCCTTTACTTCCCATAAATTCTGAATTTCATAATCAATTCTAACATCTGTGTTGTTTTGCAGTTTATTTGGATTATACCAGCAACAAGTGATTCCTGCATTATTTCCGCCCTTCATATCACTGGTTAAGGAATCGCCTATAATAATGGTTTTTTCTCTTTCAAAACCGGGAATCTTTCCAAAGCAGGCATCAAAAAAATCAGCTTTCGGTTTGGGACTTCCGATTTGTTCGGAAATAAAAATTCCGTCCATCAGTTTATCAAATCCTGATAACGACAACTTATTCTCCTGCGTCCATGTCACGCCGTTGGTCACAACATATTGTTTAAAATCTTTTTTCAGTTCTTTGCAAAGAGTGAATGAATCGTCTCTGTAATAATATACACTTCCCAAAGCGGTCTGATAGACGGGCATAAAGTCCTGTACATCAATATCCGTAATATTCATTGCTTCAAACAGGCTTTTAAACCTTCCGTAAAGAACCTCCTTCTTACTGATTTCTCCCTTTTCAAGACGTTTCCAATAAGATTCATTAATTCCGGCATACAGCAAAACCGTCTCATTATCAATCGTTCTTCCATGTTTCCTAAATGCATGTTTAAGTGCATAATCCTGAGACAAACCAAAATCAAGCAGTGTATCATCTATATCCCATAAAATCACACTATATTTCTTCATTACAAATACTCTCCTACAAAAATAGAGTTCCGCACAGGGAACTCTATCATGAAAACCTATTCGTTTACTCTGTTTCTGTTGTCTGCGCAATCTGCTCTTCTTTGGCATTTTTATTCTTTCTCATTTTAATTCCGATAAAAACACCAATTCCTGCCAGTACAACGATTACTGCCATTAAAAGCAAATATGACATAAGAGAATTCGCAAATAAAATTGCATTATTCATGCTGACACCAAGCCTTTCTTACAATCGCAACTTTTCTGTCTCTTATCATACCATTTGAGAAAACATCCGTCAAGCCATCAGGCGTTTTCGCCCCAGTTACCTGTCCTGATAAAAGCGGCCGCCATCTCTTCTGCTTTTTGAATCAGACTTTCTTCATATCCCATAATTCCCAAAAGTCTGATAGCATTTCTGCTCTGAGCACGTCCATGCATAATTTTGTAACTAAAAGTAATATCATTATCTTCTATTTGTTCTTCAAAATGGTAATTATTATATTCTTTTTCCAGTAAATGGGTCAGTTCAATATCATGGGTCGCTGCAAAGCAAAGACAGTTTCCCATGCATAAGCTCTGCAATATCTGTACGGATGCCGCAATTCGCTCTACTGTATTGGTTCCTCGAAGCACTTCATCCACAAAGCAAAGTACCGGTACTCCCGGCGTTTTCAGTTCATCCATGATTCGCTTTAGTGCCTTAATTTCTACCATATAGTAGCTGTCGCCGCCCTGAATATCATCCCGAAGCGCCATGGAAGAACATACCCTGAAAAAAGTAGTTTCATAAGAAGCAGCCATACAGGTATTTATAGTCTGTGCCAAAATCTGGTTTAAAGCCACCGTCTTCAAAAATGTAGACTTACCGGAAGCGTTGGAGCCTGTTATTAATACGCTCTTTTGTGTATCAATACCGTTTTTAACCGGTTCTCTTAAAAGCGGATGATAAATTCCTTCTGCAACCAGCTTTTTTTCCTGACCAAATGAGGGAATGCAATGTTCAGGGTTTCCTTCACGGAAAGCACCAATGGAAATCATTGCCTCAATTTTTCCTACAAGGGTAAGCATAATATCAATTTCACTGATATGTTTGCGTACCTCTGAAAGCATATGGTTAAACTGTATCAAATCAAGATGCCATGCCATTCTCATATAATCAAGAACGATTTCTATCGGATTACCGGATGCCGACATTCGTCCTGATGACATCAATAGATAAGAACCTCTTTTAAATCCGGAAAATTTCTTGGCTGTGCTTTTTAGTTCATCAAGTTCCTCTTTTAAAACCGGTATTTTTACTTTTGTTAGTTCTGCCGACATATCAAGTAATTTGAATATATAAGAAAAACTTGTAATATACGGATCAATTTCACTTTTAATTTTAAAATAACTCAAAATGTTTATCACGAGAACAAGCACTAATAAAAGAAGTCCCATCGGTAAATTGAAAAACATAAAACCGATTGCTGCCAATACCATGACAAGTGCAAGATAATGTTTCAAATTGCTGCGTTCACCAAGACCATCCAGATAATCTAAATAATCATAAATGGAGAACTTGCCGGTTCTGCCTAACTTCTTAAATAAAAGCTGACAGAGAACTCTTTCATCCGCATGGGTACGGAAGAAAGAAATGATTTCTTCCTTCCGTATCAGTTCCTGCTTATCAAAAGAAGGGGTTCTGAGCATATAATATAAGTATTCCTCACCGGCTGCCGAATAAGTGTCATTCATTGACTTAAACACTTCATCCATATTCAGGTCATTCCATGTAATGTCATCAATAAAAAAACCGTCTTTATGTTTTTGAAAGTATTTTGCAATATTGGCAAACTGTTCCGGCTTATACTCCCTTTGAGGAATAATGCCATAATCCTTATACCGTTTTTCTTTAAATTTTTTTAATTCGTTCCGGTAGTCAATATAGCCTTTTATCATGATAACAATAATAAATAAGACAACTGCTACCGCAAAAATGACGTATTCCATTGTTTCCCCTTTCGCATCGTCACTTATTCCGAAATTTAACGATATTTATTAATAATGTCATTTGCCTTTCTGTAAATTGTTTCCGGTTTATCTTTCGTCAGAAATTTGCCGTCATTATAAAGAATTTTTCCGTGAATCATGGTCATTTTTACATTCTGCTTACTACCACTGTAAACAATATTTTTAACAATGTTGTTCACCGGTTGCATATTAGGTTGGTTTAAGTCAATCATAATCAAATCTGCCAGTTTTCCTTCTGCGAGTACATCCGCATCCTTAAGCCCCATGGCAAGAGCACCGTTTACGGTAGCCATTTTTAACACTTCGGTAGCATCTACTGCAGAAGCATCCTGTTCTTTCAATTTAGCAAGAGCCGTTACAAGGAACATTTCACGGAACATATCAAGGCAGTTATTGCTTGCCGGTCCGTCTGTTCCCAGGGCAACAGGAATGCCTGCTTTTAAATATTTCCCGATGGGCGCAATTCCGCTTGCCAGTTTGGCGTTGGATGCAGGATTGGAAACAACATATAATCCTTTTTCTTTCATAATGGCAATTTCCTCATCCGTCACATGTACACAGTGATAACCGCCACCGCCATATTCAAACATTCCCAGGGAATTAAGAAAAGCAATGGGTGTCATGCCATAACGTTCCATGCAACCCGCAACTTCCCCTTCTGTTTCACAAATATGGGTAAATACCGGTGCCTGATACTTTTTTGAAAGTGCGGCTATCTTTTCAAGCAGTTCTTTGGAGCAGGTATATTCTGCATGGAATCCCAAAATATAAGATTGCAACGGACTCTTGTTATTTAATTTCAAATACATCTCTTCCACAAGTTCCGGAGACTGACTGAAATTATTTACCGCCCCTACCTGTACACAGCGCATTCCCATGTGATCACAGGCGTCTGCAATGGTTTCCGGTGTCAGATACATGTCAAAAATTGCAGTAATACCACTTGTTAAATATTCCAAAATTGCCAGTTTCGTAAGTTCGTAAATATCTTCTTTCGTCATTTTGGCTTCCACAGGAAATACCTGTGTGTTTAGCCAGTCATTAAGCGGAAGGTCATCAGCATAGGAACGAAGCAGTGTCATGCCTGAATGGGTATGGGCATTTTTAAATCCGGGCATCAGAAGATTTCCTTCACAGTCGATTTCTTCATCCCATGTTATTTCAGTCATCCCCTTTTCTTTGCAAATCTTGTCGGCATCACTTCCGTCTCCAACATAAACAATCTTTTCATTTAGAATTCGGATTTCTCCAAAGAAAATATTTTTTTCTTCTTCCATAGTTAAAATTCTTGCATTATATAAACGAATCTTCATGTCATTTCCTTCCTTTGCTTATTTTAGATGGTCCGGTCCAAAGCTTTCCGGAAGCAGTTGGTTTAATGTATAAGTCTGATATTCTTCACAGCTTTTTGCTACAATCACCATCATTTCGTCAGGGTTACAAAACTCCCTCATTACCTGCCTGCATACACCACACGGAAAAGCATACTGAGTAATTGCATCTCCCTCTTTATCTCCTACAACAGCAATTGCTTTTAACTTTCTTGCTCCTTCACTGACTGCTTTGTATATCGCGTTTCTTTCCGCACAGATTCCGGGACTGTAAGCTGCATTTTCAATATTACAACCGGTATAAATGCGAAGTTCACCCGTAAGAACTGCTGCACCGACTTTAAAATGTGAATATGGGGTATAGGCTTTTTTTCTTGCCTCTATGGCAGAAGTAATCAACTCTTTTACCGGAATATCCGTCATGGTAATCATCCTCCGTTCCAAAAAGTTCACGGCACCGAATCCGTCTTTCCGATGCCGCTCAAAATCATATTGACTTAAAATGAAATAATTGACTGTGTAATCAATTTTTTGAAGAGCGGTGCTGCTTCATCTGCTGCAGCCTGCACTTCTTCATGGGTAAGCGGGTTCTTTGTCATACCTGCCGCTAAGTTTGCCACACAGGAAATACCGCAGATTTTCATTCCCATATGATTTGCAGCAATGGCTTCCACAACAGTACTCATCCCCACAGCATCTGCTCCTAAGGTACGGAGCATTTTAATTTCTGCCGGTGATTCAAAGGAAGGACCTGTAAGCTGTACATAAATCCCTTCTTTCAACAAAATATTTTCGTCTGCAGCTGCTTTTCTGATTTTTTGCTGTAATTCAATATCATAAACATGACTCATATCAGGGAATCGCACGCCCAGTTCATCGATATTTTGTCCAATCAAAGGATTCGGTGCAAAGCAGGAAATATGGTCAGTAATCAACATAAAATCTCCTGCGCCGAAAGAAGGGTTAATACCGCCGGATGCATTTGTCAAAAATAATATTTCCGCTCCCATCATATGCATCAGTCTGGCAGGTAATACCACATCTGAAATAGGATATCCTTCGTAGTAATGTACACGTCCCTTCATACATACCACCGGAACTTCGCCTACATATCCGAAAATAAACTTGCCTGCATGTCCGGGTACGGTAGATACAGGAAAATCCTTCACTTCACTATAATCAATTTCAGCCTTTACATCCATGGAATCTGCATAGTTGCCAAGTCCTGAACCAAGAACCAATGCCACCTTGGGAGTAAAGGGAATTCTGTCCTTAATGCTTTCATAACAATCTGTCACTTTTTGATATACCTGATTCATAAAAACCTCCTGTTATCATTTATTGATAAAACTTACTTATATTCATTATTTTATGTTACCACATTCTTAACTTTCCAACAAGACATGATTCCTTACCGTCATCAAAAAAAGATGATTGCAGAAACACAAGTTTCCTACAACCATCTTTTCTTTCTCAGATAATAATACAAACCATACCGCCATTACTGTCATTGACTATTTTCTGCATGGTCTCCTGTAATTTAAGCTGACTTTCTTCTCCTATCATGGTAAGCTTTCCCGTAATACCGTCGTTCACAAGTTGTTCCACAGTTTTTCCGAAAATATTGGTCTCCCAGATACCTTCATCCCTGTTACCGGAATCGGAAATGTAACGAATCAAATCCTGTGCCTGTTCCTCACTTCCTACAATAGGCGAAATTTCTGTTTCAATATTTGCTTTTATCATATGAATACTGGGACTCTCTGCCTTAATCTTGACACCGAATTTATTACCGTGTTTAATCAGTTCCGGCTTTTCCAATCTGATTTCTTCTCTATTGGGAGTAACCACACCATATCCTTTGCTTCGTACGGAATTCACCGCATGAAGTACTCTGACATACTCATTTTTCATGGCCGACATTTCCCTAAGAACATGCAAAAGCTGATATTCTCCGTTAATGGGTTCTCCTACCAGTTCACTGAGCATTTCATAGTAATAAGCATCATCTACTTCAAGCCAGATTTTGATACATCCGTCCGCCATGTTAATGCTGTCTGTTTTGCACCGTTTAATATACTCGCTTTCCATGGCAATCGGATGATTCATCACATCTCGGATACACCGGTAGTCACTCATCAGTTCCTTAACCTTACCAACAATTTCCTGCTTCATCTTATGGTCAGCAGGAAGCATTTCCACCCATTTAGGCATATAAAATTCAATCATGGTAAGGGGAAACTCGTATAATACTTTTTCTAAAATCTGATGAATATCATCTTTTTTCAGTTGCTCGCAGTTTACAGGCATAACCGTCACATCATATTTTTCGGCAAGCTCTGCAGCCGCCTTCTGTGCCTCGTCACTGTAAGGCCTTATGGTATTAAGCAGCACCACAAAAGGCTTTTTTAATTTTTTCAGTTCTTTAATGGTTCTTTCCTGTGCAGCAAAATAATTCTCGGCAGGAATATCTCCAAAACTGCCGTCACAGGTTACAACAATTCCGATGGTGGAATGGTCGTTAATTACCTTTCTGGTTCCCATTTCCGCCGCCATGGTAAATGGAATTTCTTCCTTCGACCAGGGGGTTTTTACCATTCGTTCCTGTCCGTTTTCCAGATGACCGCCGGCACCGTCTACCATATACCCTACACAATCAATCAGCCGGACCTTTGCATCCAGACCTTCCGCCATGGTAATCTGTGCCGCTTCCTTTGGAATGAATTTCGGCTCCGTTGTGGTAATGGTAGTTCCTTTGGCACTTTGGGGAAGTTCATCTGTCACACGCTCTTTTTCGAACGCATCCTCCATATTAGGTAATACCATCAAGTCCATAAACCGTTTGATAAAGGTTGATTTTCCGGTCCGTACCGGTCCTACCACTCCGATATAAATTTCTCCGCCGCAGCGCAGCTGTATATCTTTGTATAAATCGTATGTATTACCGCTTACATTTTCCATAGTCAATCCTCCTGCATATGCTGTTACAATATATGCAAAAAGAAGGAAAATATAACCTTTATTACTTGTTTAAAATTCTAAGGAACAAGCGTTTCCACCAAAGACTTTGCAAATGCTTTTACCTCGGGATATTCTGCGATTTCCCAAAGTCTTGCCGTGCACACAAGCATATCCTTTTCATAATAAAGCATACCAAGCTTATGACAGCGTTCAACGTTATCAATAGGCTGTACAATCGTTTTGACAGCTTCCTTATTGTCCAATACACTGCAATGACTGTGCATTACCATATGATACCACTGGGGTGTGGAATATGTTTCACAAGGGAAATTTTTCAACAGTTCATTTTCTTTATCAATATACAAACCAAGCGTTCCTACCGGAACCTTACGCTTCACACTCTCGGAAATGGAACGGAACATAGGATAATTCCAAAAATCGGTACAATAGGTTCCCTCTACATCTCCTTCTGCCGGCTCCGGTATGTAAATATACGGTATTTTTGCAGTCTCAAATTCATTTATTGCATCTATAGAACGTGCAATATGCAATGTTCTGCCGTTGCTATTGATTTCTGTCTCGGAAATTGTCACATCATAATTGGGATATGCCCAAAGAACATATTCATTTTCACATTCTGTTCCTTCCACCTGCAAGCTGATTTTAACCTGCCCCGAATGTGTTATTTCCGGAATCACAAAGTTGACTGTACCGATTTCCTGTAATCTGGAATCGCATTTCGTAATAGGAAGTATGGTTTCCCCAATCACATCATTATCAAATATCACTTTGCATGTTAATGCTGTTCCCGTAAAGGATTCTCTATCGCATACCGACAGCTTAACAGGCATTTGAATATTCTGTCCTGCAGTTACTACAAAACTTTCAAGCTCTGCAAGGATAACGGTGTCGCCACAAAAACGTCGCCATTCTTTTTCACTAATCAGTCCTTTATTTTCAAGCCATGCGTTCAATACTCCCACAAGTGCCACACATTGTCCGGGGAAATCCTGTAAATCCAAAAGCTGAAAACCACTCAGTTCTTTGCATCGAAGAGCTGTTTCGATTTCTCTGCGATAACAATCCACCGCAAAGGTTCCCGTTGCCTTATAAAAATCTTTCCACTGTTTATAGGTATCGCTCTTTTCCATACGCTCCCTGTAAATTTTCAGATACAGCGGTTGCTGGGAACCTTCATATTTATCAAGTTCATTAAAATCCGGAAAGAAATCATATTGTCCGATTTCATGGGAAACTACAGGAATTTGCGGTATCAGAGCCTGTTCTGTACTGACTGCTTTCACCTTCTTTGTCCCTGTTCCGTACTGAATTTCAATATAACCGTCTTTTCCGCTTTCGCCTTCTGCCACCTGCACAGGAGCAATGATGTCATCATAACTGTGCGAAGAGTTCGGTGCTTTTGTCTGTAAATGTCCCTGTGGTGCATCACACATTGCATAAGAGCCTCTGAACAGTCTGTCACTTGCAAGTCGGACTCCGCAAAAGACATCCTCATCAGGCAGTACTGCCGGACAAAATTGGAAGTTATTGGAACCTTGTGTGTACATATGTCTCTTATCGACTTTTTTGTACTCATGAAGGAAGCTGTTGATTCTCTCCATACTGCCCCAAAGCTCATTTCCCATGGAAAGCATAACGAAAGACGGATGATTTCCGAAATCTTTCAGTATTCGGTAACCTTCATCAATTAAATATGATTGTTCTTCTTCGTTATAGCCTTCCTCACCCGGTGCCTGAATGGTTCCCCAGAAAGGAAGTTCCGGCTCCATATAAATTCCCATCTCATCTGCCGCCGTAAATGCTGCATCCGGTGGGCAACAGGTATGAAAACGATAATGATTGATGCCGTATTCCTTCACCGTGGCAAACACTTCTTTCCACTCATCTACTGTCATCGGTGCATAGCCGGTCTTGGGAAATACTAATCCGTCATGTTTTCCCCGCCAGAATACTTCCTTATCATTGACAAGCAGACGGCGTACATCATGGGATAACTTACGGATACCAAAGGTAGCGGATACGGTTTCCGCACCTACCGTCACCTCTGTCTGCAATAAATTGGTATGATATTCATCCCAAAGCAAATTTTCTCCATCCAAAGAAACTTCTGCTTGTAACTTTCCTTCTGAATAAACACAACTATCTTGATATAGCACTTCGCCACTCTTTTTGGAAATTTTGATTTCGGCAAGGCCATCGCTGTTTCCGTAAATATTTGCAGTTACACAGATTTTTCCCGGCGTTTCTGCCGCGATTTGTAAATTGTCAGGATAACACTTCTCTCTGATTTGCAGCTCTATTCTTCCCACAATACCATTCCAGTTGGTCTGCGTATCCGGGGATGTCATATGTCCTCCTCTTGTAGGATAATCTGTATTATTAACCCTGACTGTAAGCTGATGTTCACCTGCCGTCAGTTTCCCTGTCAGGTTGTGCCTGTGAAATCCGCAAAGACTGTTTTCCGTATTAATTTCTTCCCCATCTATGTATACTGTAGAAATTCTGGTACGTTCCAAAAACAGTGTAATCTCCTTATCACACCACTCTTTCTCCACCTGAATTCTTCTGGTATACCATGCATACCCTTCAAAATAATATCTGTCGGTCATATAGTCTGTAGTAGGTGTTTCATTTAGTGTTCCTTTTTTTGCATGGGCTGTGCTGTCCGGCAACACAATAGTATCATTTCCTTTTGGCGGTTTATCATATTGTTTATCAGCATCCAGATATAGTTCCCATACCCCTTGTAAATCCTTAATTATCATTGCACGTTCTCCTTAATACCTTCCCTATATTATCTGTCATTTATCTAATAATTCAATTTGCATCTCAAAAGGTGCAAGACACAGTTCTTTTCCTTTCAGGCTAAACGTCTGCATATTATCGGTATCATTAAATATAAACCGTACTTTTTTGCCGTTTCCTTCCCTTATAGTCACCTCAACATTTTCAGGAAGCCCATCAATAAAATCCACTTTGCTCTTTAACAGAATCTCTTTTACCAGTTTATTATATAACTTCTTTTCCCCTACTGTGCCTACATAATATGCCAAACCTTCCCCATAGACATTCTCGGTAATAGCTGCTTTTCCTTTGTAAAACTGACTGTCATAGGTGGCAAGCACTTTTGCATTTTCTGCACAAAGCACATCACACCACTGTCTTCCTTTGTATTCAGAACCATCTGCAAACCGCAACGCTACGGTATCTTCTCCGATAGGGTCATATTCTTCCACACAGACTCCTGCCAAATTCTTAAAAACAGTAGGCAAAGGAGACATAATACATTTGTTATTCTCATCCTTTACACCGCTTCTGTTAGTCAGAATCACACTGCCGCCTGTCTTCGTAAATTCATAAAGACGTTTTACTACATCTTCGTCTGTCACATACATCTGTGGTGCCACAATGATTTTGTATCCGTCAAAGGCTTCATGTTGTCCTATAATATCTACATTTATACCATATCGGGAAAATGCTGCATGAAAAAGTTTCATTTGTTCCAAATAATACATTCCGCGTGTCTGCGGTTGAATTTTGAAAGCATATTCATTGTCAGATGAATACAAAATTGCAACCTGTGACTTTATCTCTGTTCCATCGATAAAATCCAGTTCTTTTGCCTGCTTGCAAAGCTGAGCAAACTCATCAAAACGTCTGCCGGGCACATTGGAATGGTCAATCAGACCATGCCAGAACATTTCAGCACCGCTAACGGCTGTTCTCCATCGGAAATGTACCACAGTATCGGCACCGTGAGCCAGCGCCTGTAAAGAATATCCTTTTATCATTCTGGGTCTTGGGGTATGCACCATAGGCATCCAACATCCCATACCGCCGCTGAGCTGTTCCATAATCCAGAAGTTTTGTCTTTTAATGCCGCGCATCAAATCCAAATGAAATGCATGGCTATAATACTCTTCCGAATTTTCAGGAATCTTAGTGATTGGGTAATTATCATAAGATACGAAATCCAAATCCTGAAAAGTCTTATAAAAATCAGGCATATTTTCACAAAACCAGGTATTGGTGGTAATCATGGTTCCCGGACAGTTTTTGCGTATAATTTCAGCTTGCATTTTCACATATTTTATCATATTGTCCGACGCATATCTGTTAAAATCCAACATAAACGAAGGATTAAACCACGCATAAGGATGACTGCCGTATGCCGGTTTAATCTGTTCCCATGCAGAGTATTCGCCGCTCCACATATTGTTACCGTAAGCCTTATTTACCGCTTCTATACTGCCATACTTTTCTTTTAGCCATTGACGGAACTCTCCGATACAGATTTCACAATGACAAAAATTAGCCTCCAGTTCATTATCAATCTGCCATGCTATAACCGACTTATGATTTGCATACCGTCTTGTCATCTTTTCGATGATTTGTTTGGAATGTCTGATAAAGTCCGGATTGTTGTAGCATCTGTGACCTCGGATTCCCGTCGCTATTTTGTGTCCGTCCCTGCCTGTCATAACGGCATCCGGATACTTTTCATAAAGCCAGAGAGGCGGACAATTGGTCGGTGTACAAAGAACCACATCTATTTTGCGCTCTGCAAAAATATCCATTATCTCATCTAACCACGTAAAGTCATATTCTCCCTCCGCAGGTTCAAATCTGCACCATGCAAATTCTCCCATGCGGACTACTTCTACACCTGTTTTTTGCATCAGGTCCGCATCCTTTTCCCAAAGCGCCTTATCCCAATGCTCCGGGTAATAATCCACACCAATTTTCATAATTTCACCCTACCTTCTCTTTCCGCTGCTATATCTGATACAGCCTCGCAGAATTTTCCTTAAGCCATTTTTTACAACTTTTATATCGGGGACAGACGCTACCTACCAGATTCCAAAATTCTTCCGAGTGATTCATATGCACCAGATGACACAATTCGTGCCAAATCACATAATCACACACCTCTTTCGGTGCCATCAGAATGCGGAAATTAAAATTCATATTTCCCTTGCTGCTACAACTTCCCCATCGGCTTTTCTGGTCTTTCACGGAAATCCCTTCATAATGCACACCCAGAGTCTTTGCAAATCGCTCTGCTTTTTGAGGCAGCAGTTCTGATGCCATTTTGCGGTACCATTTCTCGACCAGAAGCCGTCTGAATTCATAGTCCGCATCATAAGGAATCCATAGCAAAAGACGGTTTTGGATCTGTTTGACTCTTCCTGTTTTTCGTTCTTCCCGAATCACTGTCAGTGTCAGTTCATCCCCCAGTAATGTAAGCACATCACCACTGTTTAAAGCAAGACGTTCTTTTTGTTCACGCTCTTTTGCATTTAATAAGCGGATTCTGGTGGCTGTAATCCATTCTTCTTTTTCTTCCACAAAGGCATCAATCTGTTTTTTGCCGACCCATCCTGGCGCTTTTACCACCACATTTGCATTCTTGTCAAACGAAATGGAAATGGTTTTTCTTTTGCTTCGTATCAGTTCATATTGCATTTTATTCTTCTGCCATTTCTCCGTATTTTAGTCCAAAGGAACCTGTTGCAATATAATATCTTCCGAAATGACGGCAATCACCGTCGATACTGTTAATATCACCAAATTGCTGTGTATCGTTGTTGATTTTTTCCCAGCTTGCCCCGTCATCAAAGGAACGGAAAAATCCGTATATACCGTCAATTTCGCCGCAAATATACAAGGCTTTGTTTTCTTTCAGATAATCAGCACCCTCCCCAATTAAGCCAAGACCTGCGCGGAATACCTTTTCGCCCTCTTTGGTCAGACGTTTTGCCACTGCCTTTTTATTTGCAATATCCATAGAAATCTTAAAAAGTCCGTAAGCCGAAACTGCTGCATAGAAAATACCTTTTTTTCCTGCTTCACCACGAATTTCCGTTTTATTGGCACAGTCAATCAGGCCGAATACCATTTCTCCTGCCGGAAAACCTTCTGTTTCCATTTGACAGAAATGATTTCCCTTATCTGTGCTGAGATAAAGTGTAAAGTCATCCCCAAATCCGTAGAATACATCGGGATTTACTCTGTCGGAAAATACTTTCATATGTAACCCTAAGTCCGAAATATCTTTTCCCTGTTTATCAAAAACACTAACTTTTCGGAAAGACTTGCCAAGGTCATTGCTGACAATCACGCCCTTCATAAAAAGGTCAATTCCTTCCGCAACACAATATACAATGGTATCCGCAGAACTGTTGATTGCCACCCATCCCGCATTTACATTAGGACATTCAATCTGTCTGAACCGTTCATCCAAATAATCGGAAATACCAAAAGGCAAGGGAATTCTGTTAAAAGACTGTCCGTAATCATGTGAAAGAATCAAACCGCCTTTTGTTTTTCCTTTCCAGTTTCCTCTTGGGGTTACCACAACAATTTCTGCCTTTTCATCCGGGAAATCTGCATTAATACAGGTAATATAACGGTTACCCTCCGCATCTGCAAATGAATTTTCGCAGGGAGTGTCTAAATCCGTAAATGCAAATCCTCCCAAATCTCCCACGATATCAAGTGCCTGCACAGGCCCCTTTGGCATACCGTAAACATTCAGATGAACGGTCTCTTCAATTCCTTTACAGCAATCCACAAAGTTTCTGTTCTTTGTGGTAAATAATTCGCTTCTGAACACACCGGTTCCGCTGTTAAACCACACTTCATCCGGGTTAAAAGGATTTATTTTAACATCACTGAGCCAGTGAATTAGGCTGTGACCACCGTTATAACAAGGCTTCATATATGGTGTTTCAAAATGAAGATTGCCCAATTCCAAATCATAAAGTGCCGCTTCCCAGCTCTCACCATAATCGTAGGAAATAAATATCATATCCCCGTCATCCTTGCAAAGACTGCTGGCGGCAAGAAGTCCCGGTTTTGCCTTGCAACTGCTGATACCACCGAAACCGAACCGATATACGCTGTTCTTGTCCGCTTCATAGCCACCATTTTCGTTCCAAAGACAAGTAGGCGTGATATCAGTATACTCACAGATTTTCCCCTGTTCGTCAAAGGAATATCGGATAATACGACCGCCAAGCACATTGCCGCAGTCACAGCTGTACCCCATCTCCGTCACATAAGCACGATCCCCGGTATTTACCAAAGTAACATAAAGATACTTGCCGTCATAATCGTAGCGGTGTGCCACGTAACCACTCCACTTGGAGTCTTCTATCAGAATACTTTCCGGCATCATTAATTGTTCAAATGTCATGCCACTGTCATAAGAAACATAAAGACTGTGTCCGCGCATTTCTTTAGTTCCCGTAGCAACACCTGCGGTTCCTGCCACAACGGTTTCTCCGTCAGGAGATGCCCATACACAGGTCATGTAAGTTTCCTCTCCTGTCTTTCTCTTTTCCCACGTTTTTCCTAAATCAGGAGAATAGAATAATCCGTCCTTCTGGCTTGCAAAGTAAATACCGCCGTTTTTGACAGGGTCACTAATCAATCGGTAGCCGGTTCCCCTGCCGTTCAAATTACCATGCACAAAGCAAGGCATATCATAATGAATAAAGGTTTTTCCATAGTCATTTGAAAGACTGAACTTACCTGCTGCATCCTCACGGTTTACCCCACTGACAATCATCAGCCTTTCAGGGCGCTTTTCATCTGTTGCAAGTGCAATCGGATATGTTTCCCGCAGGTCAAACATGCTGACCGACTCGGTCAGGCTATGCCATTTGTTTTCTTTATAATCAAATTTATAACTTCCGCCGATATCCGTTCTGATATACAAGACATCTTTTTCCTGTGGATGAAATAAAAAACCGGTCACGTAACCACCGCCCGGAATTTGTAAATTTTTGTAGCTATACGAAACCTCTCTCATACCATTCTCCTTTTGCTTATGCAAGTAACGCTCCCGAAGTTAAACTTCGGAAGCGCAACTATTTTTCTTACACGCGCAAACAAGCAATTACGTTTTTCACCTGCTTTGCAGATTGTTTGCACTATTACATTATACCATTGTTTTCTTATTTCAGCACTACTTTACGGAAATTCTTTTTACCACGTTTAATAACAACGCCGTCTCCCATAAAGGTATCTTTATCATATGCTGCTTTAATATCATTTACTTTGTCATTTCCTACAGTAACACCGCCCTGTTCAATGGCACGTCTTCCCTCGGAACGGGAAGCTACCAGACCGGATTTGCAAAGTACACTGATTAAATCAATGCTTCCGTCTGCAAAATCTTCATCTGTCAGTTCTGCGGTAGGCATATCAGCTGCAACACCGGCACTGAACAATGCTTTTGCACTTTCCTGAGCTCTTACTGCCTCTTCTTCACCATGTACAAGCTTGGTCAACTCGTAAGCAAGAATTTCCTTTGCCTGATTTAACTGACTGCCTTCCCATGCATCCATCTTTTCAATTTCTTCCAAGGGAAGGAATGTCAACATACGGATACATTTGAGAACATCTGCATCCGCTACGTTTCTCCAGTACTGGTAGAACTCAAAAGGAGATGTCTTATTGGGATCAAGCCATACAGCCCCCTTCTGGGTCTTACCCATCTTCTTACCTTCTGAGTTAAGCAGCAATGTGATAGTCATTGCGTAAGCATCTTTTCCTAATTTACGTCTGATTAATTCGGTACCACCAAGCATATTACTCCACTGATCATCTCCACCGAACTGCATGTTACAGCCGTATTTCTGGAATAACTCATAGAAGTCATAGCTCTGCATAATCATGTAGTTAAATTCAAGGAAGCTCAATCCTTTTTCCATTCTCTGCTTGTAGCACTCTGCACGAAGCATGTTGTTTACGGAAAAATGAGGACCTACTTCTCTCAAAAATTCAATGTAATTTTTGCCAAGGAGCCAGTCAGCATTATTTACCATCAGTGCTTTACCATCGGAGAAGTCAATAAACTTACTCATCTGCTCCTTAAAGCAGTCACAGTTGTGCTGAATGGTTTCTGTAGTCATCATGGAACGCATGTCGGTTCTTCCGGAAGGATCACCAATCATGGCTGTACCTCCACCGATTAAGGCAATTGGTTTATTACCTGCCATCTGCAGACGTTTCATCAGGCAAAGTGCCATGAAGTGTCCTACGTGAAGGGAATCTGCTGTAGGGTCAAAACCGATATAGAAGGTTGCCTTTCCGTTATTAATCAGTTCTTTAATTTCTTCTTCGTCAGTGAGCTGTGCAAGAAGCCCTCTGGCTTTTAATTCGTCAAAAATTGTCATGGTTTTCTCTCCTTTTCCATAAAAAAACTCGCCCTTATCAAAAGGACGAGTTATCACTCGTGTTACCACCTAATGTTCCCATAAAGCTCACGCTCTATAGCTTAGTAAGTATCAAAATACTATGGCGGATATCGGTGCCTGCCGGTAAAGCCTACTAAAATATAATTTGTTCGGTTTACTGCTCCGAGATGTACTTCCCATTGTTCTTCCCCGCGCCTCTCACCAACCGGCAACTCTCTGTCAGTCTTTAAACAAAGGTACTCTTCTCATCATTGCTTTTTCTTTTTTAATTGTCATCATTATACAAAGCTTAAAAATCTTTGTCAATCACTATTTATTACTAATCAGCTTCATCATTGCCTGATTGAGTCCGTCCACTGTCAGCTTATACATGGGAAACATAGCCTTCACTGCCGTTTCTGCTTCTCTCCACGGTGCATGACCGGGAGCCATCTTAGGATTCAGCCATACAATTTTCCTATAATGCCTTTTCATAAGCTGTAGCCACTCATATCCCGAAAGACCGCCATTAGGTCCTCTGTAATTTCCGGTAGTGGAATAAAGCTCCTCAGGTGCCATAGCCGCATCACCTACAATGATCACTTTGTAATCACTGTCAAGATTCCTGAACATCCACTCAGTATCAATCCATTCTCCGTTTTCACATTCAGGTGTTTTATATAGCTTGGAATAAATACAGTTATGAAAATAATACACCTTTACATCCTTGTAATGGTTGGATTTGTTAACCGACTGGAACAAATCATTCAGCAATGAACTGTAGGGAATCATGGTTCCGCCTGAATCCATCAAAAGAAGAAGCTTCACCGCGTTCTTCCTGGGACGTTCCATCACAATCTGCAGACAACCACCATTATTACAGGTCTTATCAACAGTTCCGTTAATGTCAAGTTCCGTCTTTGGTATGTCGAGCTTCGTAGAAAACTGACGTAATTTACGAAGTGCCAACTGGAATTGTCTGTTTTCCAATACTCTGTCATCACGGAAATCACGGTACTTACGGGCGCCAATTACCTGAAAAGCACTTTGATAACCTGTTTGACCGCCTACACGGATACCGCCCATATTGCCACCGGCATTACCAAATGAGGTTTTACCCATACTTCCGATCCAAAAGCTACCGCCGTTGTGTTCACTGTCCTGATCCCGCAAACGCTCTTTAAACTTTGCTTCAACCTCGTCTTTATCAAGATCGGTAAAGATTCCGTCCTGCTCATTCATCCGGAATCTGTCTTCTTCATCAACCATATCAATCAGTTCAGACTTATCCAACCAACGCAGCATGTTCTTGGAAATTTCATTTTCTGACTGCACGCCTTTAAAGACCTCTTCAAAGGCCATATCAAATTTATCAAAATCAGTTTCGCTTTTTACCAAAATCATTCTGGCAAGATAATAAAACTCTGTAAGGCTGCTTCCGGCAAGCCCTTTCTCTAAAGCCTCCTGCAACGCAAGCCACTCGGTCAAGGCAATGCGAAGTCCTTTTGCCCTACAGGTGTAAAAGAACTTGGTAAACATGCTGATACCATTCCTTTCCGCAGGTGTTTCACAGCGCAATCGTAAAGCCTGCTCACAATCACTAGTTTAGTCTTTGCTGTAAGCCTTCCAAGTCTTCATCCTTCTTAACAATCACCCCTACAAAAGGAAGTTCCGCCTTAATCTTATTTGCGGGAATACCGCCGATTTGCAGTGCATTAATCCAGTCAATCAGTTCTGATGTGCTGGGCTTTTTACGGATATCCTTTAAGGAACGAATCCGATAGAACACATCCATAGCATTTTTGAGGAGATTTTCCTCAACGTCCGGATGATGGGTTCTTACGATTTCTTCCATCAACGCTTCATCCGGGAAATCAATGTAATGAAAGATACATCTTCTCAGAAATGCATCCGGAAGCTCCTTTTCCGCATTAGAGGTAATAATTACAATGGGACGCTGTTTTGCTTTCACAGTTCTCTTTGTCTCATGAATATAGAATTCCATCTGATCAAGCTCCCAAAGAAGGTCATTGGGAAATTCAAGATCCGCTTTGTCAATTTCATCAATCAGAAGAATGACCTGTTCATCGCTGTCAAAAGCCTCACCAAGCTTACCCAGTTTAATGTATCTGGCAATGTCATCCACTCCCTCTTCCCCAAACTGTCCGTCGTACAATCTCTGAATGGTATCATACATATAAAGACCGTCTTGTGCCTTGGTGGTAGACTTAATATTCCAAATAATTAACTTTTTGCCGAGAGACTTTGCTACAGCCTGTGCAAGCATAGTCTTACCTGTTCCCGGTTCCCCCTTTATTAAAAGAGGCTTCTTTAAAGCGATGGCAACATTTACGCTTGCCATAAGCTGCTCGGATGCCACATATTCCTGTGTACTTTCAAACTGCTGCATAATCCTTCCTCCCTTTATAAATCAATCTCTATTGTCTGCTCACTATCTGTTCTGTAATTGTTATATGTCACAGTAAATCCCCTGCACCCATCTTCAATACAAAGCACTTCACTGCAGGTTGCTTCCTTTCCTGCCGGAATGCAATTCGCTTCATCAGAACCGAAAGCCTCCTCTTCTATCGGCATAACGCTGTAGTATTCCCAGTCATTCCCTCCGTAGGCGGAGCTGTCATAATGAAGATAAACACTGCTTGTATTATGATTGTAGTTGCTGTGATTTTCTATGGTTACATAAAGGCGATAATAGGAAAATCCATCTTCCGATTCCCCATGGTATTCATCACCTAAATATTCTATTTCCGCAGAAGTAATAATTGGCTCTGTATGTCCGTCCGCTTCATATTTCAGGTAATCGGTTTCACTGAAAAAAATAGCTGCAGACAGCAGACAGATAAACAAACTCATCATTGCCACAAACACCGTGATAACTATTTTAACAACTTTCATTATTCTGCCTCCTTACTGTCTTCTATAACAGGAAAAGACACATAATAAACCGTTTCAATCACATCAATATAATTTTCTTTGACTGTCTTTGGCATATATAAGGTTACTTCCTCTACCTGCATAGGTACAAAGAAGAACAAATACCCCTCATCATCGATTCCGTTCCCTAAACCATAGCTCTCCAAAATTTCTTCTCTTGCAAAGCCCTGACTTGACGCATAAGGATAAATCACATCCCGTCTGGGAATTTCCTGATAATAAGGTCTGCCGTCTATTTCATATCCCAAATAAATATCATGAAGCACATTGGCACCGGTTATGTATTTACTGCTGTTGACCTCAAGATAGATTCCTATCAGCTTTTGTTCTTTCGGAAAACCGGTGAAATTCTCTTCACTGACATAGGAAACCGCATTCTCTGCAAATGCCACCTCATTATATTCATCAAAGAAAAATACATGGTCCGCTTCTTTTTCTGCATAGCTTACCTGATTGGCAGTCTTAATGGCACTTTTCTTGGCCATGGAATATGATGCAAAAGCTCCTATAATACTGAATATTGCAATGGTAATAAATGTTAAGCAGATAATTGTATGTACATGTATTTTCTTTTTGGGTTTCTCAAGTACTTGTCCGTTTAAAACAGTCTCCCTCACAGGCTGCTGCGATTGCTGCGTTTCATAAGAATAGGAACTTACATCCCGATTCAGATAGGGATTTACCGCTTCTTCTCGCACTGCAGTATTTGCCTCATATTGATAACTGAAAGAATCGGAAACTGTTTCCGCACTTTGCTTATCACTCTTAAGCCAGTCATCGGAAGCTACCGGCTTACTCCAAAAATCATCATCGTTAGATTCCCAAAAATTATCGTTATTTCTTTCAGCCATACTTCTTCCTACCAATCAGTTTCTTCTGCATTTTCTCCAAACTGTCTTAAGTCAAAATTTTCTATTTTTTTGTCACGAAGCATCAGCTCTTTTACTGCTTCCGACGCAGGCATATTTTCAAACAACACTTTATTCACATGCTCTACAATAGGCATGCTGACATCATATTTCTTGGCAAGTGCATAGCCTGCCTTTGCGGAATAAACCCCTTCTACCACCATCTTCACTTCCGCCATGGCCTCTTCCATGGTAGCACCCTTGCCGATTAAAATACCGGCTCTTCTGTTTCTCGAATGCATGGAAGCACAGGTTACTATCAAATCACCAATTCCGGTAAGACCGCAGAAGGTTTCAATTCTGCATCCCATTTTAACGCCCAATCTTGTAATTTCTGCAATTCCTCTGGTAATCAGTGCCGCTTTGGTATTATCACCATAGCCAAGCCCGTCCGCAATACCTGCCGCAAGCGCCACCACATTTTTCAGGGCGGCACCAAGTTCAATGCCAAGCACGTCAGAGCTGATATAAACACGGAACACTTCGTTCATAAACAGGTTCTGTAAGTATTCTGCAGTCTCTTTTTTCTTAGAACCTACCACAATGGTTGTAGGAATTCCTCTTCCAACCTCTTCTGCATGGGAAGGTCCGGAAAGAACCGCAACGTCTGCCTGCGGAATTTCTTCTTCTATAATTTCAGAAAGGGTCATTAATGTTGCTTCTTCAATTCCCTTGGCAACATTCACGATTTTTTGACCTTCTGCAACAAAAGGCTTCATCTGCGCGGAAGTCTTTCTGGTAAAAGGTGACGGTACTGCCAGAACCAACACCTCTTTATCTACAACTGCTTCCTGCAAATCAGTAGTAAATATCATATCTTCCGGTAATTTTACTCCGGGCAGTTTATCTTTCTGTTCATGTTCTTCTTTCAGCATGGTAATTTCATCTTCCAGTGCTGACCAAATTGTAATTTCATTTCCGTTTTTATGTAATAAAACAGAAAGTGCGATTCCCCAGCTTCCGGCGCCGATAATTCCGATTCTTGCCATAATCTGTCCCTTCCTTTATCTCCGATTAGTCTACTTTATTTTTTTTGAATAAATAAGTTTTACGCTCGTTGCCTTTTAAGAGGCGTCCGATATTTTCTCTATGTTTATAATACGCCATAATTGTCAAAAATGCAGTAATTATATACATTTCAATAAGAACTGCCTGGGATGCTGCTCCAAATACACCAAGTTGTCCACAGATAACCATTTCAATCATAAGACCTGCATAAACAAGCAGAGAACCTAATGATACATAATGTGTTGTTAAAAAAGCACCAAAAAACAGAATAACCCCCATCGGAATAAAATAAGGATGGAAGGCAAGAATCAGACCTGCTGTTGCCGCAATTCCTTTTCCTCCGCGGAAATGTAAATAAAAAGGAAAATTATGTCCCAAAATGGCACCGGCAGCACCATATAGTCTCAAAAGATATGCTTCCTCCGGATGAGATGACGCAAAAATCGCACTACATACTACCATTGCAAGAATACACTTAATCACATCTCCTGCAAAAACAATCAGTCCCGCTTTGGTTCCAAGTACACGAAGTGCATTGGTGGTTCCGGCGTTTCCGCTTCCATGCTCCCTGATGTCAATGCCATGCATCTTTCCGTAAATAAATGCTGTCTGAAACAGACCGAACACATAACCGATTATAATACAAATAATACGTTCCACGTTACTTATTTTCCTTTCTTTCTCTTATGATAAATTTAAGAGGTGTTCCTTTAAAGCCAAAAGCCTCTCTTATTTTATTTTCAATATATCTGGTATAAGAAAAATGCATTAATTCCTTATCATTTACAAAAATAACAAAGGTCGGCGGCTTAACGGCTGCCTGGGTAATATAGTAAAGACGCAGTCTCTTTCCTTTGTCTGAAGGGGGCTGTTGCAGTGCTACCGCTTCTGCCATAATCTCATTCAGCACGCCGGTTCCCACACGCATTGCATGATTTTCTGCTACCATATCAATCAAATCAAAGAGCTTGGGTAGTCTCTGACCCGTAGCCGCAGAAATAAAAGTAATTTCCGCATAAGGCATGTAAGAAAGAATATTTCTGATTCGGTCTGTATACTGATTCACCGTCTTGTTATCTTTCTCTACGGCATCCCATTTATTCACCGCAATAATAACGGCCTTGCCTCTCTCATGAGCAATTCCTGCAATTTTAGCATCTTGTTCGGCGACGCCTTCCACCGCATCAATGACAAGCACAACAATATCTGCACGTTCCACCGCACTGACGGTACGCACAATCATAAAACGCTCCAGTTCTTCTTTAATCTTGTTTTTACGACGAAGACCAGCCGTGTCAATAAAAATATATTCTTTGCCGTTGTGCTTTACGGGAGTATCTACCGCATCTCTGGTAGTTCCGGCAATGTCGGATACAATCAGTCTGTTTTCACCCAGCATCTTGTTTATCAGGGAAGATTTTCCCACATTGGGTTTTCCGACGATAGCTACCCGGATACGGTCATCTTCTTCCTCTTCTGTTCCTGCATCACCAAAATAGCTGATAACCTCATCCAGCATATCACCGATACCCAGCTGATTGGCCGCAGAAATAGCATGCGGCTCTCCAATTCCCAAATTATAGAATTCATATACATCTGCCATGTATTTTTCAAAATTATCTACCTTGTTGACAACAAGCACCACCGGCTTGTGGGAGCGGCGAAGCATATCCGCTACCTTCGCGTCTGAATCCTGAAGTCCCTGCTTTACATCTACCATAAACATAATGACATCTGCCGTATTCATGGCAATTTCAGCCTGTTCCCTCATCTGGGACAAAATCACATCTTTGCTGTCCGGCTCAATACCGCCTGTATCAATCAGGGTAAAGGAACGGTCAAGCCATGTCACGTCAGCATAGATTCTGTCCCTGGTAATTCCCGGTGTGTCTTTTACAATTGAAATTCTCTCTCCTGCCAATGCATTGAACAAGGTAGACTTTCCAACGTTAGGGCGTCCTACAACTGCTACAATGGGCTTTCCTCTTCTTTTACTCATAACTTAAACCTCTTTCAATATTACAATTTAAGAATTGTGTTCACAAAGTCATATCCGCTTGATTTTACAATATCTATCGGCACTTGTAAAGCCTTTTCCATTTCCGCAAGAGTTACATCATCCAGAAAAACTTCCTCGCCGCTTCGAAGCATATTCTGAGGAAGCAATAACCTCTCTCCCAAAGGCTTGTCTTTTAACTGCCCGATAATATCCCTACCTGTCAAAAGACCGGAAACCGTAATCATTTCTCCAAAGAAATCATTCCTAATTGCATAAACTTCAATCTGCAGTCCGGAAATAATCGTCATCAGTTCTTCCGCCATCTGTTTGATATAAGGATATGCCAGCTTTCCCGTTGCCATGGATATAGTCCGGGCATTACGTGAAACTACATTTCCGGCAGCCGCATTTTTCTTTAATCCGTTAACAGCGTCCTGAAATTCTTCCAATAAAAGACGAATCATTCCTACACCGTTCTCAAGTTGCAAGTAACCGTCATATGTCTCCTCCGCCGGCAATTCCTGATCGGCGAGAATATACCACTCGTCACTGGCATGAATAAAATGTGTTCCATGCTTTTCATAGGCTTCCTTCTGAAATCCGTGAATAATTTCCAATACTTCCGCTGCATCTGCCTTTGTAAACGGTTCTAACGGATACAGTCCGTCACGATACTTGGAAAGACCTACCGGAACCACGGAAACACTCTCTAAATGAGGCAGATATTTCATCATTTCCTTAATGCTAAAGCGTAGCTCGTCACCGTCATTCACACCCTTACAAAGAACAATCTGTCCGTTCATGGTAATTCCTGTCTCAAACAGTCTGTCAACTTTCTTCAGGGCATCTCCTGCAAAACGGTTATTCAGCATTTTGCAGCGAAGATCCGGATTCATGGTCTGAAAAGAAATATTAATCGGTGATAAGTGATATTTGATGATTCGTTCAATATCATGTTCCGACATATTGGTCAGCGTCACATAATTTCCCTGCAAAAAGGAAAGTCTGGAATCATCATCCTTAAAATATAAAGTCTCCCTCATCCCTTTCGGCATCTGGTCAATAAAACAGAAAATACATTTATTGTGACAGGAACGGTAATCATCCATCAGTCCGTTGTCAAACACAATGCCAATATCTTCATCCTCTTCCTTGTCAACTTCTAAAATCCACTGTTCTCCATCACTTTTTTCTATTAATATTTCAATATAAGTATCTTCAACATAGTACTGATAGTCAAAAATATCTTCAATTTCCTGATTGTTGATTGCCAGCAGATAGTCACCGGATTCAATTTCCAGTTCTTCGGCAATACTGCCCGGCACCACTTCTTTTATCAAATGTTTCATATCGTTTCTTACTTCCTTCCGATATATTATTGTACTAGAAATTCCTTGACGTGTCACTAGCATAATGTTATAAATTATATGGAAGTTTATTTGAAAATTACGATATTTTTGGAGGTTATCATGCCTAATTTACGTGAGCTTGAAGCAGCCCTTCCGGTTGCCCCCTTAAAACTGATTGTTCTCGACTCTGCCATAAAGCTTGGCAACAGCGTCAACAATTATCTGGTTAATTTCAGAAGAGATGTCAAAAATGTTGCCAAAAACGAACCTGCTTTTGAAGGTTACGTTTCCGACAATTTTATTGTAGATTCCTCTTGCCCCCGTTTTGGTTCCGGCGAAGCAAAAGGCTCTATCGCCGAATCTGTAAGAGGTAAGGATTTATTTATTCTCGTTGATGTGTGTAACCACAGTATTTCTTACAAAATGAACGGTTACACCAATTACAAATCTCCTGACGACCATTATCAGGATTTAAAAAGAATTATTGCTGCCGTAAACGGAAAGGCGCATCGTATCAACGTAATTATGCCCTTCCTCTACGAAGGCAGACAGCACAAAAGAACCGGCCGTGAATCTTTAGACTGTGCTTATGCCATTACAGAACTTCGCAATATGGGCGTTCACAACTTTATCACCTTTGATGCCCATGACCCCAGAGTCATGAATGCAGCACCTCTTTGCGGTTTTGATAACTTCATTCCGCCTTACCAGTTTATCCGTGCTCTTCTTCATACAGAGGAACATCTCCTGGTGGATAAGGATCATTTAATTGTTATCAGTCCCGATGAAGGCGCACTTGACCGCGCTGTTTATTTTGCTAACGTTCTCGGTGTGGATACCGGTATGTTTTATAAGCGTCGTGATTACTCTACCATTGTAAACGGCAAAAATCCAATCGTTGCACATGAGTTTTTGGGTGACAACATTGACGGAAAGGATGTTATCATCATCGATGATATGATTGCTTCCGGCGGAAGTATGATTGATACCGCTAAGCAGTTAAAGGCAATGAATGCAAAACGCGTTTATATTTGCTGTACCTTCGGTTTATTTACGGAAGGCTTATCCAAATTTGACGAAGCTTATGAAAAGTGTTATTTTGATAAGGTTATCACCACAAACCTCACTTATCAGATTCCCGAATTAAAAGACAGACCTTACTATGTAGAAGCTGACATGAGTAAATTCCTTGCTTCCATTATTGACTTTATGAATCACGATTCTTCCATGGCAAACGTTTATACTCCTACAGAGAAGATTCATGAAATTCTTGCAAAGTATAATAACCGCGAAATCGGTCTGATTCAGGACGATCCTGCATAATTTACTTCAACACGGTTTTAAATTATTTTACCGCACAAAACGCCCGTTGCCATCACGCAACGGGCGTTCATTTCTTATTGTTTCTCGTTTACATTTCTTTTCTGCACAACAGTTATTGATTCTCCAGCAACGGGAAGGTAAGAACAACCTTAAACAAATCACCGTCTACCATAATTTCAAATTTACCTTTCTGCACCTCTGTCAGGTTCTTGGCAATGGATAATCCCAGTCCGCTTCCTTCCGTAGTTCGGGACTCATCACCTCTGATAAAACGTTCTGTCAGTTCCTCCGTGTTAACCTTAATCGGATTAGTTGAAATATTGAGGATTGAAAGTGTCACGAATCTGCCGCCTTCTGTCTGCATTTCCTGCAAATCAATATATACTCTGGTACCTGCAAGGGCATATTTGAAAATGTTGTTAAACAAATTCTCAATCACTCTCCAGATTCTTCTGCTGTCTGCCTCAATCAGCATACTGTTTTTTGCGGTCCGAAGAACCGGTGTCAATGATTTTTCCTCAAATTTTTCAGAAAACTCGCCAATTGTCTGATTGAGCAATTCTACAAGATTAATCTTTTCCCATGAAAGAACAATGTTGCCGGAGGATATTTTGGAGGCTTCTACCAAATCATCCGTAAGCTGCTTCAGTCTTTGAGATTTCACATCAAGAATTTCAATGTATTCTTTTACCTTGGGATTATCTACATTTTCTCTCTTTATCAAATCAACATAATTGATAATGGAGGTTAAAGGCGTCTTGATATCGTGAGAAACATTGGTAATCAGGTCTGCCTTCATTCTCTCATCCTTCATACTGGTGGCAACTGCAACTCGGATACTCTCACCGATACCGTTTACCGCATTTGCCAATATCAAATTGTCTCCGTGAAGTCCTGTTTCATCAATCTGATGTTCCATATCTCCACTGTTGATTTTTTCAATCCCGCGCAGAATCCTCTGTCTGTCCTGAGCAGATTTATAAAGAAATACCCCTATCAGAACATCGATGATTCCTGCTATCACAACGCCCTGCACTTCAAACAAGCCAATCAACAGAACATTTATCAATATAAATACGCAAAAAGGAACCCATACCCGAAGTACTACCGCCGCATTATCATAGATATGAAGCAGGCTTACTTTTATCCATTTATATAAACGTCTGAGCAAGCTGTTTTTCCACAAAGTACGTGCCTTAATTCTTCTTACCAGACTGTAATAGAAGAAAGAAAAGGCAAGGCTGATGCACAGCACACCAAGGCATGCAATTACAATAATTTCTGCTTCTGAGCCATACATTCTTCTGAACAGACTGCTTCCCAAAACCAGTTTTCCTGTAAAAACAATTACAGCAGCCGCAGCAATCGCCAGTATCAGCATCATTTCTGTAGGAATTTTGTCCTCGCGTTTTAAGCGAATCACTGTTTCACCTGTTGACTTTATCTTTACTTTTCCTTCTTCTATGGTCAGAACAACAAGCAAAAGCAGATATAACAGTATGGCAACGATACCTCCAATCAAATACTGCCAGAAATTAGGTGAATAGTTATTGTATCCCTTACGCGCCTGTGAAAAAGCATCAGATGCATGAAAATCCTTCACCACACCAATGTAAACCTGTGTATTATCCGGATACGCATATTCATAACCATTTAATACGTACCGAAGAGTATCTTCTTCGATTCTGGTATTTGTTTCATATACCATATTTTCCGGATCGTAAATAATATAACTGCCGCAAAGTTCCTTAAGCTGCTTTTCAACGGCACTTGCTTTTTCATCGGTTACTTTTTGGTTACTGTATACTTCTACGTCATTTCCGATTGTTTTTCTGATAAAATAAACCACATTGGAATTATCAGCATCATAATATTCTTTATACTTTAAATATTCTTCATAATTAATATTTAAATCTTCTGCCGCCTTTTGCACATTGGCACAAAGTTCATAGTATTCATCCCAGGAAGAAACATGGCTTTCAATAGTTTTTCCTCCTGTCGTCAGATAACGGTTTTTCATTACATTAGCAAGAGCATTATCCCTAAGTGACTGTCCGTCTTCCAAAAGGACATTCCCTGATACATCTTTTACCTGCGTCATTTTTTCCACATCGGAATTTAAGTAGCTTACTGTTCCGCCGCCGTAATTTCCGTCAGAAAAATCTACAACAGTTACCGTCCTTTTACGGGAAAGAAAATCATCCACTTCCTTTCCGGTCATATAAATTTCTTCCGTTTCAAACCCATAGCGGTCCCATTTAATCAAATCTTCCAAAAAATATTCCGCTGTAATATATTCTGTCTTAAGACCGGTATATCTGTCTGCAAATGCAGTGACATCAACAGGCTTTACAGGGTCATACTGTCCGTCCGTCTCCATCTGTCCCCTGATTGCCCCAAAACAGATAATATCCGTCACACTATTTCCCAAAAGCTGATTAAAAAGTTCAGAATCCTCAAATTCTATTCCGCTTTCTTTTGCCGATATCTCATAATACTCTGTTCCGTCCTTGCCGTCCACATAGACAAATGCCCCGAAAAATACTGCTATCAACGCTGCAACACCGCCAACCAGGCAAACATGTTGCAATAGATGCATAATCACATTGCTTCCTTTTTTCATTTCTTATCCTCCGGTAATTTCTTATTGCTTTTCAATCTTGTATCCTACTCCCCAAACAACCTTAAGGTATCTTGGTTCTTTCGGATTAATTTCGATTTTTTCCCGGATATGTCTGATATGCACTGCTACCGTATTATCCGCACCAATGGCCTCTTCGTTCCAAATACTTTCATAAATTTGGTCGATGGAAAAAACACGTCCCTGATTCTTTACAAGCAGCAGTAAAATATTATATTCAATAGGAGTCAGCTTTACATTTTCACCGTCCACCGTCACTTCCTTGGTATCGTCATTGATACAAAGACCGCCTACTGTAAACAGCGCATTGTTCTCTACATTCAAATTCCCAAGCTGAGTATAACGGCGCAAATTTGACTTTACCCTTGCAACCAGTTCCAATGGATTAAAAGGCTTGGTCACATAATCATCAGCTCCGATATTAAGTCCCAGTATCTTATCTGCATCTTCCGATTTTGCAGAAAGAAAGATAATCGGAATACTGCTGTATTCCCTGATTTTCATTGTGGCACGAATACCGTCAAGCTTAGGCATCATAATATCAATGATAAGAAGCTGAATATTCAGTTCCTTGAGCATCTTAATCGCCTGCTCACCGTCATAGGCTTTATGTACCTGATAACCTTCCTGATTTAAATAAATTTCAATCGCATCCACAATTTCTTTGTCATCATCACAAACAAGTATGTTTACCATATCCTTATACGCCTTTCTCCTACATCTTTTGGTTTTTCTCTGCTGTTTGATACTATCAGTAAAACATATAATTTTTAAGTGTTTGTTAGGAAAAAAATTAAGACTTTCTTAATTCCATAAAAGCACCCAGATTTCCTCGCTTGCCGTTGCTTGCCCGGTGAGAAAAAAGATACTCCGGATTACAACAGGTGCAAATATCCGTCACTTCCAGATTCTCCGGCAAAATTCCGGCATCAAGCAGAATTTTTTTGTTTGCTTCCCACAAATTCAACTGATACTTTCCTTCTTCTTTTCCCGGATACAAAATCTCTTTCGGACAATCCTTAAACAAAAGCATAAACTGTTCTGCCACATCCCGGCTGACCTCATAGCATTCCTGACAAATGGAAGGTCCGATGGCCGCCTTTACCATCTCCGGTCTCGTTCCAAAGGCTTCTTTCATTGCCTGCAAGGTGCACTCTCCCATCTTATTAACAGTACCTTTCCAGCCGGAATGACTAAGTCCGATTGCCTTATGTTCCGTATCCACAAAATAAAGAGGTACACAATCCGCATAAAAGGTTGCCAGTATGATTCCAGGCTCATCTGTGATTAGTCCGTCCACATCTGTGTAGTCTTTGGGCGTTATCACACCCTTACCGCAATCCTTTTTTGTAACAAGACGGACATTGGTAGTATGGGTTTGGTCCGAACAGACAATCTTCGAAACATCACTGCCAAACACAGCCGCAATCCTTCTGTAATTTTCATCTACAGCTTCTTTCTCATCCCCTCTGGTATAACTGACATTCATGGAAGAATAAATTCCTTTGCTGACTCCGCCTTTTCTGGTGGTAAACAAATGATTTACCAGTCCGCACGCTCTAAGTCCCGGAAACGTCAGATATTCCAGCTCTCCCGCTATCCTACGCTCCAAAACTGCTTTGCCCGGTTTTCTTTTTATAGTTGTCATTTCCTGTTTTTCATTCATACTATACATTCCTTAATCTTGTTCTTTTACCAGCCCATTGCTGCTCCCCGATAGGAAAATGCATTTTTATACCAGGTAATCACTTCGCCCAAAACAGCAATCACATCAAAGCGTACCTGCATATGCTGATATTGTTTATTGCTAACACGAAAATAATCGGAGGTCCGGCAGATTTTTCTCTGCTTACTTACTCCGACTGCTTCCTCCGGCATTCCGCATCTGCCGTCCTTCCTATATTTTACTTCAAAAAAGACAAGGCAATTCTCGTGAAGCCCTATAAGGTCAATTTCTCCCTGCCTGCATCTGAAATTGCTTGCAATCAGGCGAACGCCCTGTTGTTTTAGATATTCTGCCGCCTTCTCTTCATATGTTCTTCCTGTTATAACTTTATTCAAGAAAATCCTCCGGTTTTATTTTTTGCTGCCATCCATCTTTGCTTTGATTTTGTCCATAGCATCCACAAAGATTAAGATTTCCGCTACAACTTCATAAAGCTCCGGCGGAATCATATCACCGATTTCCAGTCGTGACAAGGTATCTGCAAGCTTATCATCCCTATGAACCGGAACGTCCACTTCTTTTGCCTTTTCAATAATACGCTCTGCAAGTTCACCCTTTCCCGATGCAATAACCCTGGGCGCATCTTCCTCAGGATTATAGGCCAGAGCTATGGCCTGTTTTGGTTTGTCTTTTTTTTGTTCCATAGCCGGTTCCTTTCTTCATTATGCTCTGGCATCAAAAGAATATCCTGCCAGAACAGATACATTTTTATCCTGCTCCAGAATTTCATCTATCACGTTCTGTTCTTTTTCCTGATGAATAAATGAAGCATTCATCTGATAGCCTCGTTTTTCCAACCGTTCGTTCAAAATATGGATATTATCGGCAATTAAATCAAGGGCTTTGTCATCCTCTAAATAAAATTTGGTGGCAACCTTCATCTCCTTCATACTGACATGAACATTCACACTTCCCAAATGCTCCATATCAAGATGTAAAAGGGCACTTACTTCGCCGTCTTCCTTGGCAAGATTTCTTTTATTGGTATAAACATACAATTCCCCGTTTGCTTCCTGTCCCTGCAATTTCAGAGGTATCTGTACATAAGTAAACATCTGATTTAACTGATTCATAAAATCAATGTTTCCCGCCATATTGGTAACAGCCTTTGCGAATGGAGTCTGCGACGCAGCCTGTTCCACCACCTGACTCAAACGGTTCATGTTGTTGTTTAATCGTTCATATAAATCTTCTACTTTTTCACCATCAGCCACATCCTCCGGCGAAAGCATAAACTGATTTTTAAACTCCTGCTTTACCAGCTTATTCAGTTCATCACCCTCTAACAATTTTCCGATATGCTCCATCGCCTCCGGTAAAAAATTCTGTGAAGATAGCAATTTCCCAAACTGCGAAAAGAAAGTATCTTTGGTAGCCTGATTGTTAAGCACAGCATCACTAAGCTGTGTAAAACCTGCCTGTTTTAAGCTGTTTGCCAGATTTTCCGTCTCATTTTTGGTAAGACCAAGCTGTGAAAGCTCGTTTTCGCCCAAATTCGCAGTTAAAGCACCACCTGCCTCATTTCCTACCACTTGAGGATTTTGTGCCCCTGATTCAGACAAATTTAAAGTAATATCCGAAAACACATTGGCTGTCGGAGTTGCCTGCGCAGCACCGTCTCCTCCGGCTGTCAAATTCTGCTCACCCAGCATGGAAATCACTTCCTTGTACAAAGCAATTCCCTCTGCAAGATTCCCTTGTGCACTGAGATTCTGCAACGACTTTGGTAATGTATCCGCAACATTCATAATTCCGTCAGAAATTTGATGTTCATAATTTTTGTATGCTTCAAACTGAAAAATACTTTCTTCCGTTACCGGAATCTGTAATTTCACAAGTCCAAGTATGGTATCTAAATTTGCTTGCGGATTTAAATTCACAGTCCGCATCATCTGTTGCAGAGAATTTTTGTCAATAGACATCCCTTCCTGCATCATGCTTTTCACTACCGCAACGGAAGTTTCTGTTTCCGGTATTCCGGCCATCTGCAATGCCTTTGAAATATTAGGGTCTGTCGCCATGTTGGTAAACAAAGGACTTAAGGTTACTTTACTTCCCATTGCACTTTTAATTGCAAAGGTTAACTGTTGCCCGATATCAATCTGGGCGCCCCCTTCTAATTTTGCCTGTAAAAGCTGATTTTTACCAATGGAAATCAGTATTTCATTGCCGTTTTTGTCCACAATAGTGCCGTTTATTGTTTCTCCCGGCATCTTGCCTGTAATTTGCTGCATCCCGTTTCGGATATTCTGCTCCATGGCAGAAGTATCCTGCGTAACGTTCTGCGTCTGTACTTGATTTGTCTGTGAAAAAAACGAAGAAAGTTTCATAAAATCTGCCTTTCCAATCTCTTACAATCCGTAACTTGCTATATCAGATTCTTAATAAAGCTTTTGCGATGTATGGGAGTGGGTCCGTACTTGCGAAGCGCTTCCAAATGCACTGCTGCACCGTATCCTTTGTTTGAAGCAAATCCATACTCAGGAAAAATACTGTCATAATCCACCATCAGACGGTCTCTGGTAACCTTGGCCACAATACTTGCTGCGGCAATGGAAATACTCTTAGCATCTCCTTTAATAATCGGCACCTGTTTTATTGCTACCTTCGGAATGGTAACCGCATCATTTAAAAGCAAATCCGGCTGAGGTGACAGCTTGGAAATCGCTTCTCTCATCGCCTCATAAGTTGCCTGCAAAATATTGATTTCGTCAATACGCTCAGGAGCCACATATCCAAGACCTACCGACACTGCTTTTTCCATAATCACGTCATAAAGCTCTTCTCTCTTTTTTTCGGACAACTGCTTTGAATCATTAAGATATAAGATATCACAATCTTTTGGTAAAATAACGGCACCTGCCACTACAGGACCTGCAAGGGGACCTCTTCCAACCTCGTCAATCCCACATATGTAGGCATAAGAAGCATATTCCTTTTCATATGTTTTCATTTGCTCCGTACGCGCCACTTCTTTTTCGTAATCCGCAATACGCTTTCTTGCTTTTACAAGAAGATTCTGTACACCGCTCCGCTCATCCGATTCATACATTTTTATAAGTTCAGGCAGCCTGCTAAAATCGGCTGCCTGTAAATTATTTTTGATTTCACTTATCTTCTGTTCCATAAAAAACCACCCTTTACTGATGCTTTATCATTCCTATTTTGTTAAAAGGAAAAATTCTCATCCACGCCTTCCCGATAAATTCATCACGGTGAATATTTCCTACCACCGGGTCACGGCTGTCGGAACTGTTGTTTCTGTTATCCCCCAGTACAAATTATTCATCTTCACCTAAAGTAATCGGCTCAAACGCCCGTCCCGGATCAACAATTGTTTCCATACCGTAATATTCTTTCAAAAGTTCCCCGTTAATAAAAATACTTCCCTCTTCATCAATATATACCGTTTCACCGGGAAGTCCGATAATACGCTTGATATAGTATGTTTTCTCTGCATAGCGGAAAGGGAATACGATAATATCAAACCGTTCCGGCTCCGAAAAACGATAAGATAATTTGTCTACAATCAAATTATCGCCGTCACTTAACATAGGCTCCATGGAACTGCCGCTTACCTTGGTTCTCTGACCTACATATGTTACCACCAAAAAGGTTAATACCAATACAATTAACAGATACAGGCTGGTGCCCATAATCTCTTTTAGTGCTTTTTTCACTGCCAATCCTCCGGACATTCTAATGTAATTCTGCCGATTTTGCCGCTTCTGAAATCTTCCATTACAAGATGGGATGCCCGAAGCAAATCAAGTTCTTCCCCTTTTAAGAAACAACCTCTGCTTTTGGCTATTTTTTTGAGAGCATCATATCCATCCTGTATACTTTCAATATTGTAGCGTTTTTGCAACAAATCGGGATACTGCTTTGCAATATAATTGATGGTGGCAAGTGCCAATTCATCCATATGCAAAATTTCATCATTGATAGAACCAATCATGGCAAGTCTCTCACCCACCTGTTGGTGCTCAAATCTGGGCCATAAAATTCCGGGAGTATCTAAAAGTTCTAATCCCTTATTCAGACGAATCCACTGTTTTCCCTTGGTAACGCCCGGCTTATTCCCTGTTTTGGCACAGGCACGCCCTGCAAAAGAATTGATAAATGTAGATTTTCCTACATTGGGGATTCCTACTACCATGGCACGGACCGGCCTGTTGATAATTCCGCGTTTTCTGTCACGTTCTATCTTTTCTTTACAGGCTTCCTGCACAAGTCCCTGAATAGATTTGATTCCGGCACCTGTTTTTGAGTTAATCAAAAGAACATGAAATCCTTTTTCTTTGAAATAATCTGTCCATTTATCATTATAAGAAGCATCTGCCAAATCAGATTTATTCAATAATATAATTCTTGATTTTCCTTTTGCCAGTTCATCAATATCGGGATTTCTGCTGCTCATGGGGATACGGGCATCTACAAGCTCTATCACCAGATCAATTAACTTTATATTTTCCTGCATCATCCGCTTGGCTTTTGTCATATGCCCCGGATACCATTGATAATTCATCGCTTACCTCTTCTATTCAATCATTTTCATTTCAGATTCATCACACGCAAATGCAAACCAGGCTTTTCCGAAAATAGTGTCCTCATGGACAGCACCGATATTTCCCGAACGGCTGTCCTCACTGTTATTTCGGTTATCACCAAGCACAAAATATTCATTTTCACCTAACTTCAACTCTGTAGATGCAATCCCTGCATCCGCAATCTTATCATAGCTTTCGTCCTCAGCATAAAACCTGCCGTCAATATAAACATAACCGTCTATAATCTGAATGGTTTCTCCGGGAAGACCTACTACACGCTTAATGTAATAGTGTGAGTTTTCATTGCCGTTAGGTAAAAATACAACAATATCTCCCCGATTCGGAGAAGAAAATCTGTATACAAGACGGTTTACCAAAACCTCCTGCCCATTGTACAGCCCCGGTTCCATGGAAACTCCTATCATGCTAACCTTCATTCCCACAGAAAAAACAAGTACAAATGCAAGCAACACAGCAGCAAAAGAATAGAAAATCATCCACAATATTTCTTTGATTGTGGCTTTGCTTATTTTCTTTTCCTTTTCGTAGAAAGTCAGTCCCTTTTTTCTTGCCATTTTATCACCTAACGTAAATATCGTAAAACACTACTCATTTTATCACACTTCAAAAACAATAGAAAGTATTATTTAAAAAGAAAGCGCCCGACATGCGGACGCTTTTTTCATTATCTTACAAGTTCTTTTACTTTTGCCTTCTTACCTACACGTTCTCTTAAGTAGTTAAGTTTTGCTCTTCTTACTTTACCTCTTCTTACTACTTCAATCTTCTCTACGTTAGGAGAATGTACAGGCCATGTCTTTTCTACGCCTACACCGTTAGAAGACTTTCTTACTGTGAAAGTTTCTCTTGCGCCGGTTCCCTGTCTCTTTAAAACAGTACCTTCAAACACCTGAATTCTTTCACGGTTACCTTCTTTGATTTTACCGTAAACTTTTACAGTATCACCAACGTTGAATTCTGTTACTTCTGCCTTCAACTGAGCAGCTTCGATGTTTTTAATAATATCGTTCATGTTTCCTCATTTCTGCGCTTTGTGCGCTGTAAAATATTTGGATGTTCTTAATACATAAGTAACAGAGGACCATCTCATTTATCACAACGTTAATAATTTACCATATGTTTGGGGAAAATGCAAGTGTTATTTTTCTGTATTTTTTGTCTCTTGTGCTATTTTCACTGCATCTTTCAACCTCTTTTGTTTTCGAAGTTCATTCCTGCGTTTGCGTTCTTCTTTCTTTGCCTTTTTGATAAAGTATTCCTCATTTTCAGATGCCCATTTTTCGTACAAATCAGGTCGCAACTCTTTTGTTCTCTGCAAAGATTGTTCCAGCCTCCACTCATCTACCTTGGCATGATCACCGGAAAGTAACACCTCCGGTACTTTTTTGCCCATCCATTCCTCCGGTCTTGAATACTGGGGATATTCAAGTAAATAATTACTGTGGCTTTCACTATCTCCTGACTCTTGATTGCCAAGCACCCCCGGCACCATGCGGGAAATTGCATCCATCAGTACCATGGCAGGCAGTTCCCCACCTGTAAGGACATAATCTCCGATGGATATATAATCTGTTACAATTTCCTCTAGCACTCTCTCATCAACGCCCTCATAATGTCCGCATAAGAAAATCAGATCTTCCTCTAAAGCAAGTTCTTTTGCCATGGACTGTTTAAACACTTGTCCCTGTGGTGTCAGATAAATGACACGCGGCTTTACTTGCAACATTTGCGTTGTATGCTGCACATCTGTACCGTGCACACACTCTTTCTGTTTTCTTGTTGCTATTTCCTGTGTAACAGCTCTATATGCGTCATAAACAGGCTGTGCCTGCATCAGCATGCCTGCACCGCCTCCATAAGGATAATCATCCACTTTTTTATGTTTATTCAACGTATAATCCCTGATATTAACAGCATTTAAACTAATGGTTCCGTTTTCAATGGAACGCCCCGTAATGCTGGTGTTTAATCCCTGTATAATCATATCGGGAAATAAAGTAAGTACATGAAAGTTCATTGTAATCCTATGCCTTTCTTAATTCAGATATTCTATTTTTTTCAGCAAAATCATCTATATGTACCTTATATACAAAATCTATCTGTCCTAAAATGAATAAAAAATCAAGCCCCATCAGCTATACAGACCATATATTTGAAATATATATGTTAAAATTCTTATTCTTCTTCATAAGACTGAAATTTTCACATTATCTACTACAATGAAAATAACGCTTTTTCGTAATCCTTAACATAATACTTAATATTAGTTCTTCCTTTTTGCACTACAGTATGTCCCTCATTTTCAAGCATCTCCTTTTGTACCTCAATTCCTCCGGGATATTTTGCATTTAATTCTCCATTTGCTTTTAATGTTCTCCAATAAGGGGTTTTATCCTCTACCCGCTGATAACTCGCCCATGCAACTATTGATACAAAAATTCCGGCTGTGATAGGCTCTGTAAAATCAGCACCACTTTGTTTAGCAAAATAATCTCTTATTGTACCTACTGTAAGCAATTTACCACAAGGAACAAGTCGCATTACTTTGTCATAGTCGATAGGTGGTGCAAAGTACATTTTATCTCCACCATATTTTTCAATGCTCTTTTCATCTGTGATTATTTGAACTTTAGGCATATCCTTGCTATCCATAAGCATAGCATTAAAATCCTTTTTATCTTCATTTGCCATTGTAATCACCTCCAAGCCAATCATACCCCAATAAACATACTCATGCAATGAGACGGTTTTATTATTTCTCGCAAAAATTCAAAGCTTTACATGCTGTTACCCTATGCGGAGATACAGAATGTATCCAACCACTAAAATTATGGGAATAGCACACACTAGGTCTAAACCCAAACATATTTTCCCTAATAGCTGCAGTTTATCAGCATTTTGTTCTCTTCTCTTTTTTATTAAAATATTTGCCGCTATCATCAAGGCAATCACAAATACAAAGATTACTATTATAAAATACCAAAACAAAATAATGTTAGGTGCATTCTCCATAATCAATATCCCCTCTTTTCAATCACTCGTAAATAACTTTTGTTATTGTCCATAATTTTGCACCATCAACTTCAGATTCACACACCATTATCGCCTTTATAGCTTTTTCATCATCCATTCGGCTTCTGCATAAGTACCATCCGAATATTTTATATTATTGGGAAAAGAGCCGTATTTTTCGAAGCCTAACTTCTTATACAGTTCAATTGCACCCTTATTATTGGAAATCACTTCTAATTCAGCCTGCTCATACCCTAAATTTTTTGCCACATCCAGAACTGTCTGCATCATCAACTTACCAATACCACATCCGCAATACTCTTGATATAGCGCAATAGCAATCTCACATCGGTGTTTATATCTCTTGTATGGTGCAATACTCATAAGCGAACAATTTCCTACATGCTTTCCGTCTATCGTTGCAACAAGCATTAATTCTCTTTCGGCGTTTAATTTGCTTTCTATAAATTGTTTTTCCTGTTCAAATGTTATCGTAACTTCCTCCGGCTCTCTTATTAAATATGGAGTTTCACCAGCAGTAATTCTAAGATAATCAATTAAAGCAGTGGCATCAGATACTTCCGCACTTCGTAAAATAATTTTCCGACCGAGTTTATCTGTTCTTTGTATAGGATTAAACTTCATTTTTATCTTACCTCGTCAAATTTCTTAGATTGATAAAATATCAAGCAATTCACTTATGCCATCAATCACATAGTCTGCTCCTGCTTCTAATAAGCTATCTTTATCTGAATTGCCATATGTTACACCACATGTATAAACACCTGCATTTTTGCCCATAAGAATATCAATAGGCATGTCCCCAACAACAAGTGTCTGTTCCGGACAATATGATAAATCATTCAATGTTTTTATTACCGGTTCTGCATTAGGCTTCAATAATGTTGTATCTTCCGCCGCTAACAAATAAGAAAAAAAATTAGTAATATTCATCTTATCAAGAAATTCTTTAAGAGATTTTCCGTTTCTTGAAGTGGCAATTGTACAGACAATTCCTTTATCTTTCAATTTGTTCAATGTATCTACCATATCTACAAATAATGTTGGCGGTACTTTTTCTTTTGTATCATCAAAAATCTTTCTATAATTTTGAACACACAAATCCAACATTTCATCTGACAATTCAGGATAAATATTCTTAAATCCAATTTTTGCAGATAACCCAATAGTTTCTGCACAAGTTTGTTCATCTGCAATAGCAAGTCCCATTCGTCTCATTGTTTCTTGTTTTGCAATTACAATTGTCTTTCTTGTATCCATTATAGTTCCATCAAAATCAAAAATGAGTAATTTTATATTCATATTTTCTTCCATTCACTACCGAAAAAATATTTATACATTTACAATTACTTCCAAACTCTCCACGAAACTGAAAGTTTACTCTCTGTATTACTCCAATCTATCTATTTCAGACTACTAATTTCATTTTGTAAATTCGCCAAAAATCTACCTGCGTGAGCACCATCCATCTGCGTATGATGAAATTGAAAAGAAAGTGTTAGATAATATCGAAACCATTTCTTTTTGTA